>NZ_CP076132.1:2177500-3377500 GCF_018736045.1 Flammeovirga yaeyamensis
TCTTGGAATTTTAACATTGGTCGAAACGGACTAACTACTGGTGATGAGATGATGGGAGCAGCATTAAATAATGATGTTTCCATCACTCAAAATTCTTACGGAATTCCTCACCCTGGAGGGTTCCTTTGGCCCTATATACAAAGTGATGCAGAATTGGATTTAGTAACATGGACCCAACCTCATGTATTACATGTTTTTTCATCTGGTAACTCAAGAGGAAGTTTTCAATATGGAACAAGTTCTAAAACGGCAAAGAATATCCTTACAGTTGGAGCTTTGACTCAAACTGGAGCAATGAGCGATTTTTCCAGTTGGGGTCCTGTAGATGACGGTCGACATGGTCCACATATCACTGCAAAAGGTGTAGATGTATACTCATGTTCTTTTTTTAATGATTACGAATTGATGGACGGTACATCTCAAGCCACTCCATTGGTATCTGGTGTTGCCATACAGTTATACGAATTATACAAAAGAGAAAATGATGAGTTACCCAGAGCAGATTTAATTAAAGGGGTTTTATGTAACACAGCTTCAGACTTAGGTGATGTTGGCCCTGACTTCGCTTACGGTTTTGGTGAAATGAATGCTTTAAGAGCGGCAAAAGTGGTTAAAAACAATCATTTTGAATCGGGAGAACTTGAAACAGGAGAGAAGGAAACCTATAAAATTTGGGTGCCAGAAGGAACAGGTCAATTAAAAGTGATGTTAACATGGAGTGATTACCCAAGTATTCCATTTACATCAAATACACTGATTAACGATTTAGATTTAACTGTTGTGAAAAATGGAGAGACAACACTGCCTCTAGTTTTAGATGCAGCATATCCTTCAAAATTGGCTACTAACAAAGAAGATCATTTAAATAACATCGAACAAGTAGTGATCGATCTTCCTCAATCGGGATATTATGAGTTTGTAGTGGATGGAACATCAATTCCTTTCGGACCACAGAACTATAGTATTACATGGGATTTTGTAGAAAAAGGTGTGACTTTACTATCACCAGTAGGAGGAGAATCATATATTTCAGATAATTCGATGATGATCTACTGGTCAGCACCACAAAATAATACAGAAGGTTTTGTAGTTCAAATTTCTGAAGATAATGGAGCTAATTATCAAACGGTAGCCGAATTAGGATCGAAAGCTAGAAACTACACATATGCAACTCCTTCAGAAGCTAAAGGTGATCTAAAAGTTAGAGTAATTAACGGCAAATATTTCGATCAGAGTGGTGCTTCATTTAGCATCATCGGCAGACCAATTATTACTGCTAATTCATCAAATGGTATTTCTTGGTCAGCAATTTCTGGTGCTACTTCATACGAAGTAATGAGAATTGAGGATGGAGAAATGAAAGTTGTTGAAGAAGTTACATCTACTCAATATTCACCAGAACCAGGCCAATATTGGTATGCAGTAAGAGCCATCAATAAAGAGAAAAATATAGTTGGATTACGCTCTAAGGCAATTGATTTAAGTGTGAAAGGGGCTATTAGCAACTTTCCGTTTGATGAAGGCTTTGACGATGGACAATCAAATTATATTTCTATCGAAAAGTCGGATCAAGGAAATGCAACAATAAATTACGATACCGAGACAAACTCACATTATTTAAAATTTGAGGGCGGTCTTACTGGTGCTACTTTCTACGGCGATGGGACAACTCAAGAAGTTTGGAATGCTAACCCATCATTCATATCAACAGCAAAATTAAATACAGAAATACCAGACGGCATTCAATCATTATTATTCACATTAGATGCAAAATTAGCCTATTCTGTTTCTAGAAATCAAAGTATTTTTAGAGTGTATGTAAATGGTCAACCTATCTCTGATATTAAAGGAGAAAGTTATTTTATTGGTAGCGAAACAGCTTTACTTAAAAGAGATAAAATGTATTTCGATCTTAGCAGTTTTCTTGGAGGGCCAATTGAAATAGAATTGAAAGCCATTTGTCGTTATCCTTCTGGAGTAATTGCTTGGGCACCTGAAGGTGATCAAGTGGGAATAGATAATTTACATCTGTCAGAAAAAGCAGAATTTGATATTGCTTTATTGGAAATCGAACATCCTAATCATTCTCTGAGATTGAAAGAAGCTGAACTTAAATTTCTAATTGCCAATATTGGTTCTCAAGATTTAAGTGCATTTGATTTTTCTTTTGAAATTTACAAAAACGGATTAATCAATCAAAGAGCAGACGAAACGTTCACGACTTCTTTATCATCATTCGAAACAAAGAATTATACATTTATTGCTTTAGGCGATTTTTCTGAAGAGGATGCCTTGTATTATGTAAAAGGAAAAGCAGAACATTCGGGAGACTCAAATATTGAAAATAACACATTGCAAGGAAGCGGTTTCTTCAATTTTGGAGATATTGTTCCAATGGCTGCAAACGATTATACTCAGACCTCCACAGTAAGTGATGAAATCATCTTTACTGATGGAGGAACAAGAATTTTCAATTACCCTGATAATACAAGAAGTGTACACAACTTTGTTCCTTCAGATCCTAATAAAAAAGTAAAAGTAGAATTTACTTCATTGCAATTAGAGGAAAGGTACGACTACCTCTATGTATTTGAAGGAACAGATGCTAAAGGTGATCCTATTGCAATACTAAATGGCAGTTTAAGTCAAAATAAAGAAACAACTTTTACTTCTACAGTAAATGGTGGAGCATTAAGCTTTCTATTTTATTCAGATGAGGCGGTAAACGAAGAAGGGTGGATTGCAACAGTCACACAAGAAGAACATACAATTGATTACGATGCAGGTATCACATCAATTCTTCATCCTGTAACACATTTGGGGCTTACTGATGTAGAAAAGGTAGTAGTTTCAGTATCCAACTTTGGTAAAGAAGATATTTCATCTTTTAAAATTGCCTACACAATTAATGGTGGAGAACCGAAAATACAAGAGGTAGATCGTCTTATCGAAGCAGGCAGATCTGCAGATATCGAATTTGATGAGGCAGATGTTTTCAACACATTTGGTGTTCAATACGAAGTAAAAGCATATACCATTTTAGAGAATGATGAAGTGGAAAGAAATGACTCAACTTCAGTAAGGTTTAAATCAGATTATGAACCCGCTTTAGGTTTTGGTGGAGTATATATTACCAATGTAACTATGGGTGATATCAACCAAACTTCTGGAGATTTCATGTATGAAGATTATTCCAATCAAGAACTGAAAATTAATTACGGCGAAACGGTTGAATTGATTGTTACCAAAAATGATGGTTCTGGAGCAGGAAAATATTGGATAGATTGGAATTTTAACGGAAAATTTGATGAGGATGAAGGTTTTGAATTTGAACCAATTAATCCTCGACAAATGAAAGGAGTGATCGATCCACCATATGATGTTGCTCCAGGGAAAAAGAGACTTAGAATTCGTGTGTTGTCTTTTGGTGATATGGATCCAGAAGGAATTGTATTTACAGGAGAGGTAGAAGATTATTCTATCTTGTTGGAAGGAGAAGCTCCAATTCATGATTTAGCAATTAAGAGAATTGATATGGAGGAATTTGTCACTCCAGACAATTATGAGATTCCAGTGGTTATCGAAAATAAAACATCGAATACCGAATCGTATCAATTAAAGCTATATATCGATGATGTCGAAAAGGAAGTTCTTGATATCAACGATCATGCAGGAAGAGAAACAAAAGAAATCTTGTTTTCAAGTGTAAAGTTAGAGCAATCGACTACAAAAATTCATGTAGAAATTATTTCATCTACAGATGAAGTACCTACTAACGATTCTATTTTTAGAACCATAAATGTACAGCCATTAAACACTGTTTTTGCCTATAATATTTTAGGAGCTGAAGGAGTTTATCCAGGACCAATTAGCTTTCATATGCAAAATATTAAGCAACCTAGAAACATAAAACAAGTGAATGGGTTCTACGTGTATGCAGGTACAATTGCAAAGAATAAATGGTACAATAGCTCTACAGGAGGACTACTTTCTACTATAGATCCATTTACAGGAGAAATCGATAATATTGGATTTTCCGATATTGAGTTGAGAGATATGTGTTACAGCGAACCAAAGGACAAGTTGTACGGCATGGCTTATTACACAGCAGAGATTTACAGTATTGATAAACTAACTGGAGCATCTACTTTAGAAGGTACGCTTTCTAATGCTGCTATTAAGACCATTACTTGTGACATTTCTGGTTTGCTGTATGGAATGGATAATCTCGGAAATATCTACATTATTGATGATGAGGATTGGACAACCACTAAAATTAGTACATTACCAATTTATACTGGAACATCTCCACATCCTCATCTTTTCTTCGATCATAACATAGGTAAAATGTACCTGGCTTCCAGAGATAATCAGCTGACAACAGATTACTACCAAATTTGGGAAGTAGATCCATGGTCGGGTGCTCTAAAAGAGGGTGCAGTTAACGAAGGTCTTAGTAAAGCGATTGGTTTTTCTATGTACTATGATAAAGAAATAGCGGAGTCGTTACATTCGATTAATAGTGTAAAGATTCAAGGCTTGACATCTTTTGGAACAATAGACGAGGTGAACAAGGAAGTAAAGTTAATTCCAGCAAAGCAAATGAATATTGAAGAATTAACGCTACAATTCTCAATTTCTCCAGGAGCTAAACTGTATTACAAAGGTCAAAAAATGGAATTTTCATCGGTTTATGACCTAACAGCTCCAATTGTTGTCGAAGTGAGATCATACGATAATTCTCATTCCTCATTATGGACAATCGAGTGTCTTCCTCCTTTAAATGATGAAGCTGAAATTCAAGCCTATGATATCGCAGTAGCAATGAATAACGATCTTACAGAAGATTTAATAGGGGAGGTTTCATCAAATAAAATATCAATTGATGCTCACAAAGAAGATGATCTTACTAATGCATTTGTTTCTATTGAAAAAGCCAATAAGTCGATCATCTTAATAGGTACCGATACTCTGATCACTGATGAAACTATGGTAAATCATGCTAATAATTTTATGTTGAAAGTAGTATCTGAAGATCAGAGTAAAACGAACTATTATACGGTATCGACAGCTAAACCAGAGAATGATAATGCAGTACTAGAATCTTTTATGATCTTAGCTGATTTGAATGAAAATGTATCCGAAGATATTTATGCAGAAATAGTAGATCAAGAAATATTTTTCGACGAATCCCTATTTGATATTGAAGGAGAGTTAATCATCAGCTTCAAACTTTCTACTGGAGCAATGATGACACATAATCAGTGGATTCAAGTATCTGGAGAAGATAAAGTAGCTCTAACAGAAGGTGTACAATTTGAGGTGATCTCTGAAGATAAATTATCGAATGAGACTTATTCTGTGAAGAAAAAGGAAAGCACAGATCCCGATCCAACAGCTTTGATTACTTTATCAGAAGATGTAATTAATGTCTTCCCTAACCCAACAATTGGTGATGTTAAAATCAGACATCAAGAGGCAGGGACGATATTTGTCATGGACTTAAACGGTAACAAAGTACTTGTGAAAGAATTGGGAATGAATCAAAAAGAATTGGACCTAAATCATTTGTCATCAGGTATGTATATTATCAGATTTGAAGGACAGACATCTGAATTATGGTTAACGAAATTAATCGTTAAATAGGTGAAAATAGATCAGTAATTTAAAGTGGACTACAATTTTGTAGTCCACTTTTTTATATTTTATCAGCTTCTAAATATTCTGCTAAAATTTTTCGTTGCTTTACGGCAAAAGTTAATAACTGATTATTACCGGTTACTTCTAACTTTTTGCAGATGTTGTATCTATGATTCTCAATCGTTTTAATGCTCTTAAATAGTTGATCTGCGATTTGTGGAGATGATTTGCCTTTAGAAATTAGTCCTAAGACTTCTAATTCCGTTTTCGTTAATTGGGTAACTAATTGCTTATTTTTTCTTATTCTATCTATTTTTCTTTGATTGGTTTCAATGAATTGTTTAAATTTCTCACAAGTAAACTTTTCATTTTGTAAAACTACATCAATACAATTTCTTATTTCTTTCATCGCATTTTCTTTGAAGATATAACCATCTACGTTGAGGCTTAATGCTTCTTCAAATGTAAACAAGTCACTATGACTAGTGATAAAAATAACTTTTGTATTAGGTGCTATTGATTTAATTTTTTTGACCATCTCAACACCATTCATTTTAGGCATTTCGATGTCTGCAATAATTAATTGAGGTGATAGTGAGACAAATTTATTATAACCTTCTTCTCCATTTTCTGCCTGACCAATAATTTGAGTATCAGGAATAACATCAATTAGAGGAATAAGAGCAGAACGTACTATTGGATGGTCGTCAACAAGTAAAATTGAATTGGTATTACACATTATTTTGGAGATTGTTAAGTTTATAGTGTTATTTAATTGAAAATTTTGATATAATCAAGTATTACAATATTCAATTCCAGCTTATTTAAATATAATTCAATTATTCTATCTCATGATTAACAAACTACCATATTTTATTTCATTACTGATATTATTATTCACAACTAACGCCTACTCAGAAGAAACTCCGAAATTTTATAATGACTCTGCAGAAGATCTTTTTTACGATGCTCCTTTGGAGAGTTATAAAATGGCAGAAAAGGCTTTGGCAGCTGCACATAAGGTATCGTCTACACACGAAATAGTTAGAGCTTATGTTAACCTTTCTAGGTATTATACCTTTAAGGAGAACTACCAACGATCTTTGGATAGTTTATATGTTGGGGTAGAATATATTAATGATATTCCAAGAGAAACAGCCGAACAGTTATTGCTTTCAATCAGTCAAAACCATGTGATACTTCATAGTGATAACCTTACTTTCGATCAGTTTATTAATAGTAATGATGAGGAGAAGTTTTGGAGAAAAAACTATAATGTATTAATCAAACTTTCTGCTTACTATTATAATAATTACAACTATTTAAATGCGAATGATAATCTCCAAAAAGCATTGGTATTAGCTCAAAATCTACAGGACAGCACCTATATTTCTGAGGTGAATTATCAAATAGGTCGATTGGCGGTTGCTATAGAAAAATACGATCGGTCGTTGGTTTATTTCAATAAATCTCTTCCTTATACTCTAGCTTCTAATGATTCTGTTCGGGCATCAAAAATCTATTCCTATATGGGAGAAAGTCAGATGATTTTAAATGAATACATCACTGCTGATTCTTTATTTCAGTTGGCGCTATCATATTCTTCTCAACAGAATGAAAATCAATATTTAGTTCTAAAAAACTTAGGAAAATTTCATTTCAATCAAGGGAAGTATGCCACAAGTAGATCTTATTATAACAAGGCTTTACAAAGTATGGGTAATAATTTCGATGCAGAAAAAGCATTCATTTTTAACGAATTAGGAGACCTTTCTATTATTAATCATAGTTTATCCGAAAGTAAAATGTATTATGATTCTGCTATTTGGTATTCTAAACGTTTTCAGGATTTTAAAAACTTAGAAGAAGCACTTGTTGGATTGTCTGATATAGCAGAAAGAAGGAAGGACTATAAGCTGTCGAATGAATTACTCAAGAACTCAAAAATTGCTCAAGCAAAAAGTAACGAGCAAAAAGAGATGGAGGCAATATCGTATTCCAATGCTTATTTTGATACCTATTTTAAGGATTTACAGATTATTGACTTAAGACAAGATAAATACATCAAAGATCTGATCCTAGAACAGGAAAAAGTAAAAACCAACCTCTTAATTGTCATTTTAATTGTCGTTTTATTGGGAGGTGTTCTTTTAGTCTTGTGGTTTCTTCAGACTAGAAAAAATGCAAAGTTAGAAAGGGAGAAAGCAAAAGTTGCCAGAGAACACAACGATGAATTAATGCTCATCAATGATGTATTGTCTCAATCTCAGAAGGAATTACTCAATGCCAATCAGATTAAAGATAGAATGTTCTCTGTAATTGGACATGATGCAAAAGGACCGCTGATTAGTGTAAGAAATCAGGTGTTTGGTTTGATAGGAAAAGTGGATAAAGATTCTTCAGTTTATGAAGAACTTGTCAACTCCGAAATACTTATTGATAACGTCATCCGACTAATTAATGACTTGCTGAATTGGGCGATGTTGCAAGACGAAAAGATTGAATTGAATATCGAAAAGGTAGATTTTAAAGAGATCTTAGAAACGAATTTAAGTCTTTACAAACAAGTCATTGATCGTAAAAATATTGCTTTTGATATCAACTTGCCATCAAATACTATCTTGGATACCGATTATCAGTTGCTAAGTTTTTGTGTGAGAAACCTGCTTTCTAATGCCTTGAAATATTCACCAGAAGGTGGTGAAATTGAAATTTCATCCAAAAGAAAGGAAACGAGCTTTTCACTATCAATATCTGATAATGGCCCTGGAATTGGAGAACATCAGAGGGAAACTATATTTCTGATGCCTGAAAGTTTTATAGCACCTAGCCCAGATAGGGAAGGTTTAGGCTTCGGTTTACCCATGACAGCAAGGTTTGTAAAACTATTAAAGGGTGATATTTCTTTAACTTCAAAATTGAATGAAGGATCGAAGTTTCAATTAACTATTCCTGTGGGGTAGGTGAATGCGTTTATCGATTTCATCAAAATAATCATTCACAACTTCTTGTTGTTCTTTGATAAGGAAGGTTTGAAGCCATTTGATCTTATGTTCTTTTCCATCTTTCAGTTCGAATATCAAATAGTTGACATTGTACTGAGAAGTAAAGAACCTGTAACTGATTACATCTTTAATCTTAATTCTGTGCTTTTTAAAAAATAAGTTGATTTGAATTTCATCATTTGTTAACCCAAAGAAATTAAATAGAAAAGACTTTTTATTTACCCGACGAGCAATGTTAAGCAACCCAACAATAAAACCTAATTCTAAAATATCAGGTATGAAAGTCATCCAATCGTACATGTCGAAATAATCAAATCCATGAGTATAAAGCTCATAAAAATTATAACCAACTTGTGTGACAATTAAGACAAAAGAAAAGGCATTTAAACTTCTTTTTATTTCTAAAACTTTTCTGTTTTCAGTTTGAATCCCATCTTGAGTATAAGGTATAAATATTTCTCCATCAACTTTATAATTGAAGAGAGTGGATTTTCTTTTTTTGATTTCTGTGGTAGATTTTTTTTGAATGTTTGTCATTTTTGAGGATAAAGGAGTAATAGTTTATTCAGTGATTAAAAATAAGAGTTTTATCTGGTTTATCATAGAAGATATCAGAAACGAAAATTGTATAATAATTTATATATTTAATTGAACAAATTAGTAAACAACATGGAACACAGAGATGATTTTATAAAGAGAAAATATATTGAAAAGTCACAGTTATTTTTAGAAAATATTAAAAATGAAATAATTGGATTTTATTCTCAAAATGACCTTGATGAATTTTATAAATATAATTTTGATAGTTTTTATACATCAAAAAATCCACTTGAATTTTTGAAGAAGTGTTTCGAAATGAATGAAACTAAATTATTTAAAAATAATTTAGAATTGAATCATAATTTTCCAAAAGGTTACCGTTCGGAAATTTGTCCAAATATTGAATTTCCTAATTATAGTGAAATCAAACATCTTGATTATCCATTGACAAGAAAACCTAAAGGAATGAGAGAGGAGCTAATGTTTAGTGGAGGCAACGTGTATGATAAAAAGAAATTTAAAAAACTGTTTTTAGATTTTGGCAAACTAATTAAAAATGACTTTACTTTTGATAAAAAAAAATCTGATAATTATTGGTTTCGTTATACAAAAAAAATTAGCGAGGAGCATTCAATGTCAATAAAATTTGATATGTCAAGATTCTTTGGGAATTTAACAAATAATTACATTGTATTACCTTTTTATTATATCGAAGTTTTTCCAACTGAATTTGATAAAGTATTTGATGTTTTAGATTACGAGAATTCAGAAAAAATATTCATGAATTTGTGTCCGATAGGTTATTTGTGTTATTACCGGGATAATTCACTTGGGTTAGATTATCAAAATATTAATGAAACCGATCTGAAGAATATATTATTTTGTTGGTTTAAAAATAGACTTAAGTTACTTAGTTTTTTAGCTAATGCACATTCGGAGCTGATATTAGAAACACTTGAGGAATAATCTTTTTCTGTTTGGAGTGTTAAGCGGCAGTGTCACTTCGAACTATTAATAGTAATAGTCTTTTCTTTGTGAATATATGAATTTATTTGGTGTTGAAGTAGGTAAAAAATGAAAGCAAATGATGATGAGGTTTCAAGTAAAAGAAATGATTAACATAGTAGCAGTATTATCATTGTTTGTATCTGTTATATACATATTTATTACTTTTGAAGATGAAGATGTAAGTACAGATAATATAAATAAACTGAAATGCTATATTCAATCTGATTATGATTCTATTAATCAGATTGAATATGATTCTATATTTCTATTTAAAATTTATAAAGGTGAATTCATTTATGAAAGAACTTTTATTGAAAATATTTTATATAAGGATACTATAATTAAAAAAGGGGATACTATATTTTACCAAATATATTTTGGGGCTCAAAAAAGTGAATTTTTAGAATCATTTTATTTTGGTCTTAATAAAACTTATAATTATGATTCACTTATTGTTTCTGAACAATCAAATTGTGGAAGATATAATTTAGTATTTGAATATAATAAAGGAAAGCTTTCTCAAATTTTGGAATTTGATTCAGGCACAGATATGTATAAATTAATTGAAGAATTTAAAAATAAATAAAATAATTATTCCTATTCCTATTTGAAGTGTTAAGCGGCAGCGTCACTTCGAACTATTATTAGTAATAGTCTTTGACTTATTACAATTAGCAGAAATTGTCTTCTGACTATCATTTTAAAGAGCTTTAAAAATGTATCAAGCTTTTTGTTTGATGTTATAACATTTTGTAAATTTGTAATAACAAAATGATAGATATATGAAACCAATAACCACAAAAATAAAGAAAATAGGAAATAGTAAAGGGGTGATAATTCCTAAAAAGATGCTTCAAGAACAAGAATTAACAGATGATATTATTCTTACGCCAGTTGAGGGGGGAGTTTTAATTTCTAGTGTTAAAGAGTATTCTATGGATGATCTAATTAATTTGGAAAAGAAAAAATTAGAGGAGAATAACTACCTTAAAATGGCTGAAAATGAAATTCATACTTTAAGTGAAAGTGAATTAAAAGCCTATACTAAAGAAACGGATGAATTTAATGATTTTGATGTAATTGATTAAATGAAAAGAGGCGAAATATGGTTAATTGATTTTGACCCCAGTAGAGGAAAGGAGCAAAAGAAAGTAAGGCCTGCATTAATTATTGGTAGTGATCATTTAAACGGATTGCCAATTAGAATCATACTTCCAATAACCGGAACTCAAAGAATAACACATGTAGCCATTACAGCTTCTCAAGATAATGGCCTAATAAAAGATTCTTTTATAGATACAGTACAAATCAAATCTTTTAGTAATGAAAGGTTGATTAAAAAAATGGGAGTCATTGATAATATGACATTTGCTAAAGTTTTAGCAAAAGTATCTCACAATTTGGGGTTGAACTGATAATAATACGTTTAAAAGTAAACTATTTTTTTAGTTGACCTCATGCAAGAAGGCACAAGAGTAAATAAGAAATCAAGAATAAGAATTAAAAATGGGTGACAAATGAAAGTAATTAAGGATAATAGAACTATTGAGTTAAATGAAAAGCTTAAAAATGAAATATTCACAATGAACTTTCTATCTAATAAAGCGTATTTCCCTGATAAAATTTTAAATAATAACGATTATAATTTGTTTATTTCATTTGACTTTGATTTTTGTGACGAGGTTGAATTATTATTTAAGAACATGATTTATAAACATAAAGAGTCAAGGTTTTTTATGTCTACAATGTCCCCAATGGAACTAAATGATTTTGAACTAGAATATGAAGTGGATTTAAAAAATAATAAAATAGAGGATCTGATTTATAGTGATTTAGAATTATTTAAATCAGAACCAGATTTTTATATTTCTCATACAGATATTGGTACTGTTGTGCTTATTTATGATTTATCTAAAGATTTTGTAATCTTAATAGATTGTGATAGTAATGTTATTTATATAATGATAAACAAAAATTATTATATCAGTAATGATATTGAAATCCCAAATACATTTCATTCTATTAATGATGATATATTTAGGGATGATTTTTCAAAAGAATATCATCAAGATTTACTTCGTAACTATTTATAAAGTTTGGTATTATTAGATTTCCTAATCTGTGTTGAAGTGGTAAAAGGTAGCGTCAGGAGCTGTTTGATGTACTAAATTGATTGGCCACAAAACACCTCAATGAATAATGGTTATTCTGCAAACAAACACTAACAATCACCTCAAAAAGCATTTTTAAAAATCACTATTTCTTTGACTATTAATCTCTTGTTGCAAATAATATCGAAGATCATCAAAAGTTAGTTTCTCATTTACAAACAAATTACGATATTTGTGCGAATTGTACCCGTACGGGACAAGTTTTTAATATAATAATTGACAGTTACATCATCCAATGGGATTTAAAGAATACAAAGGTCTCGACCTTGTAGCAGCGAACAGAGAGATTCGCCAATATTGGGAAGAGCAAAATATCTTCGATAAGTCTGTCTCATCAAGACAGGGAAATCCATCATTTGTTTTTTATGAAGGTCCTCCTTCCGCAAATGGTGCTCCGGGTATTCACCACGTGATGGGCCGTGCTGTAAAAGACCTTTTTAACCGTTACAAAACGTTGAAAGGTTTCCAAGTAAAGCGTAAAGCTGGTTGGGATACTCACGGACTTCCGGTAGAACTAAAAGTTGAAAAAGAACTTGGTATTACTAAGGAAGATATTGGTACTAAAATTTCTGTCGATGATTATAACGCAGCGTGTAAGAAGACCGTAATGGAATTCAAATCGCAGTGGGATGAGCTGACAAAACAAATGGGATATTGGGTAAACCTTGATGATCCATATATCACATTTGATAAAAAATACATGGAAACTCTTTGGCACTTGCTTAAGGAGTTATACAACAAAGATCTTCTATATAAAGGATACACTATCCAACCTTATTCTCCAGCAGCAGGTACAGGTTTATCTTCTCACGAATTGAACCAACCTGGATGTTATAGAGATGTGACGGATACTACGGTGACCGCTCAGTTTAAAGTGGAAAAAGACGATAAGTCTGCTTCTCTTTTTGAAGGTGCTCACGGTGATGTATTCATCCTAGCTTGGACGACGACTCCTTGGACGTTATCGTCTAACTCTGCTTTGGCAGTAGGTGAGAAGATCGACTATGTAAAGGTAAAAACATACAATGCGTATACACATGAGCCAATTACAGTGATCTTAGCAAAAGATCGTTTAAATGCTTATGTGACTAAAAAGCAATTGGATGCGGATTTCGATGCATATGAGAAAGGTGCTAAACTAATTCCTGCTCAAGTGATCGGAGAATATAAAGGTGCTGACTTAGTAGGTGTAAAATATGAGCAATTATTGCCATATGTGAAACCTGAAGGTAAAGCATTTGAAGTAATTCCTGGTGATTATGTTACTACTGAGGACGGTACAGGTATCGTTCACATCGCTCCAACTTTTGGTGCAGATGACCAGAGAGTGGCTAATCAAGCAGGTATTTCTGCTATCGTAGTATTTGATGAAAAAGGTAAGCCTCTTCCATTAGTAGACCGTACTGGTCGCTATGTAAAAGAAATGGGAGAATTCGGTGAGCAGTTCGTTAAAGCAGAATACGAAGAGGACGAAGTATCTGGAGCGAAGGAATACAAATCGATGGACGTTCGTTTAGCCATCAAATTAAAAACGGAAAATAGAGCGTTTTTAGTTGCTAAATATGTCCACAGTTACCCTCACTGTTGGAGAACAGATAAACCAGTATTGTACTATCCATTAGACTCATGGTTTATCCGTACAACTTCAGTAAAAGACCGTTTGGTAGAGTTAAACAAAACCATCAACTGGAAACCAAAAGCTACTGGTGAAGGTCGTTTCGGTAACTGGTTAGAAAACTTAGTAGACTGGAACTTATCTCGTTCTCGCTACTGGGGTACTCCACTTCCAATTTGGAGAACAGAAGACGAGGCAGTAGAAAAATGTATCGGTTCTGTAGCTGAGTTGGCGGAAGAAGTGAAAAAATCTGTAGCGGCAGGGGTAATGCCTAAGAATCCTAAGTACATCAACGAGAATGGTGAACTGGTAGAGGAATTCGATTTACACCGTCCGTATGTAGATGATATCATCTTAGTATCTGAAGATGGAAAACCAATGAACCGAGAGTTGGACTTGATCGACGTTTGGTTCGATTCAGGGGCAATGCCTTACGCACAGTGGCACTATCCATTCGAAAATAAAGAGATTTTTGATGGTTCTTTCCCTGCTGACTTTATCGCAGAGGGTGTGGATCAAACACGTGGTTGGTTCTTCACTTTGCATGCTATTGCAGGTATGACACAAGACAATGTGGCGTTTAAAAACGTAATTTCTAATGGTCTTGTATTGGATAAGAACGGTACTAAAATGTCGAAGCGTTTAGGTAATGTGATCAACCCATTCGAAACAATGGACGAGCACGGAGCAGATGCTACACGTTGGTACATGATCTCAAACGCTAACCCATGGGATAACTTAAAGTTTGACTTGGAAGGTGTAAAAGAAACGAAACGTAAGTTCTTCGGGACACTTTATAATACTTACTCGTTCTTCTCGCTTTATGCGAACTTGGACAACTTCACTTACTCAGAAGCTGAAGTACCAATGGAAGATCGTCATGAGTCGGATCGTTGGATCTTGTCACGTTTAAATACTTTGATCAAAGAAGTAGACGAGGCATTAAACGAATACGAGCCTACAAAAGCGGCTAGAGCCATCCAATCGTTCACTATCGAAGATATGTCGAATTGGTACGTTCGTTTAAACCGTAAGCGTTTCTGGAAAGGCGAATATGCAGCAGATAAGATTGCCGCTTACCAAACGTTATACACTTGTTTGGAGACCATCTCAGTATTGATGTCGCCAATCGCTCCATTCTTCTCGGATCGTTTGTTCCAAGACTTGAATGCAGCAACAGGTAAAGACGAAGCACAATCGGTTCACTTGGCGAAATTCCCTCAAGTAAACGAAGCGTTAATCAACATCGACTTGGAAGAGAAGATGCACTTGGCACAAGTAATTTCATCGTTAACTCACTCTATCCGTAAGAAAGAGAAGATGAAAGTACGTCAGCCATTACAGCGTATCCTAATTCCAGATGTAAACGCAAAAGTGACAGGTCAGATTAAAGCGGTTCAAGATGTGATCTCTCATGAGGTAAACATCAAAGAAATCGAATTCTTGACAGAAGAAAACGAGGGTATGTTCGTTAAGCACATCAAACCAAACTTCGCTACTTTGGGTAGAAAGTATGGTAAATTGATGAAAGGTATCGCGGCCACAGTGAATCAAATGTCACAAGAAGATATCAAAAATATCGAATCAACAGGTTCATATACTTTTGATGTGGATGGCAACGAAGTAGTTCTTGGTGTAGAAGATGTATTGATCACGTCGGATGATATCCCAGGTTGGTCAATGGCGAAAGATCAAGGTATTACCGTAGCACTTGATATTACATTGACAGATGAGCTTCGTAAAGAAGGTATCGCTCGTGATATCGTGAACAGAGTTCAGAATCTCCGTAAAGACATGGGCTTAGAAGTGCAAGACAAAATCAACATCGTTGCTGAGCAAGGTGAAGATTTAGTCAATGCAGCTTTCGAGTCATTCAAAGGATATATCTGTGATGAAACTCAAGCATTATCACTAACTGTTGAATCTTCAGTAGCAGATGCAACTGTTCTAGATTTAGACGGAGTTGAGGTGAAGCTAAAAGTGAGCAAGTAATTGAAATAACATTCAATTGAATATATAGAAAGGGAGTACTTCGGTGCTCCCTTTTTTATTTGATCTTTTTTTCAAAATGATGAGTACAAATAGAATGTACTCTCCTTTACTGAATAGAAGATTAAGAAATTAAGTACCTATTCAAGTTGTTTGAAGCATATCATCTCTTTTAGAGGGGATATGCTTTTTTATTTATCTAAATTGAATGATCTAATAAATGCCCCTTGAATATTTACATCATCATCTTCTATAGCTTTTAACCCTTTCAGAAAAAGGTCAGCATCGTAATAAGAATCAAATTTATTAATGATAAGACGATAGTATGTTTGTGAATTAACTATTGCCTTTTCAATAAAAACAGGAACATCACTAGTGTAATAAGATCTAGCTTTCTCCATTGTGAAAGATAAAGAAGGATCTGAAAAAGCCTGAATTCCATATCCCTCAAAATAGATTGGTTTAAGCTCAAGGTTATATAGAATATTCTCTTTTAAGAAGTCTTGATTATTCGTTTTAAACGATTTGATATAAGCAGCATCAAAATGTTTATCATTGATATATTTTTCCTTTAACTCTGTTAACTGATTTTCAGCAAAGCTCAATTTTTCATATCCACCAACAAATAATCTATACCAATCTTTATTATTTATCGATGTTCTTTGTACTAATAAATTTTGTGTTAGTTTTTGATTGTATAGATCTATACTTTCTATAAGTTCTTTTTCATTGGATTCAGATAATAGTTGGATATAAAATTTTTGAGGTTGTACCACTTTACCAGTTAAGTCATATATTTTATCATATTCAAAACTAGATGAAGATCCACGGGACTGAAGGAAGTCCTCTATTGTAGGTTCGTATTTTACTTTTATTGCATTTCCTTTGGCCGAATTTGACATACCAATAATAAATTCTGCAGCAGGTTCATGATCACCAAAATGACCAATTATTGGTTGAGATTTAACTCTTGATACATATGCATACAAATCATTCGAAGTAACAATTGTTTTTTGATCAGGTAGAACACGAAGACCTTCAATGAGTTTATAGGCAAAAGGTGAATGTTGTCCTGCTATACCATCTAACACAGGATCTAAACCGCCAGAGGTTATTACGGTTCTGGTTTTAAGTTTAATTTTCTTGGCAGCATATGCCTCTGCATCAATATCGGAATAGATGTCTGAACGATGGGCAGATCTATAATTTCTCATCTTCGTGTTAAAAGATCCACTAAAGCAGACATCCAATAATAAAAGTATTTGTTTGGATGGGAGTTTATTCACTAGGCTACTTAAAGTTTTAAAGGAAAGATAAGATTTACGATTTATGTCTTGTTTTAAAGGTTTAGAATCTTTACAGACTATAAAGCCATCATCAAAGATTCTTTCATCATAATCGCCATGACCCGCTATGTAAATTATCATGCGATCGTTCTTCTTAAGGATCTCATGATAAGAGATAATACTATTTAGAAGATCATTTGTAGTAGGGTTTCTCAGAATTTGAGTTTGGTAGCCATAGTCATTAATTAAAACATCAGCTATTGTTTCAGCATCAAAAATAGGATTTTGAAGATCCGCCCAATCAGGTTTTCCATCATACTGATCTGTGCCAATAATGAGTGCAAATTTTCTACTAATGTTTTCATTTTGTTTCACCTTCAAACCTTGAGCGTTTAAATAAAAGAAGGAGAAGTAGAGGTAGATAAAAAAATGGAAGTGGAATCGGTGTTTTATATTCATAGTGTAAATATAAAGTATTGTCTGAAATCATTAAAATCACCAAAACAATGTTAAAAACAATTATTTGAAGATTATCAGAAAACCATTTTCGTTTAAATTTGTCATAAATTATAGAATCCGAATTTAATTAGCCCTAAGCCGGGTCTACTAGAAATAAATAAAATGAGAAATCTTCTATTATCTGTTTGTTTACTAATTGGTATCGCTTCATATGCCCAAGAAATTCATCAAATGTCACACGACGAAGCCATGGAGGAATTTCAGAAAATGATTGCTCAAAGTGAAGTGAACACAGGAGGATTACAAGAGTTGCGTTATTACATCGAAACAAGTGATGTCAACCTGAACGATTATATCTATATAGGTAAACTGCTTCAGATTGCACCTCAATACACTCAATCATTATTAGAAACAGCAAGGCAAATAAGCTTCTCTCCAAGGGAATCAAATTTGTATCATGATTTAATCGAATTGCCTTTGTTGGATTTGGCAAGAGCACATACTTCAGAAATTTCTGCTTTAATGAAGGAAGCCTTAAGAAGTAGAAATCATGAGTCAGATGAAGTGATTCAGAAAAAAATTGATGCATTAGTAGGTCAGTGTCATTATAAAGAGATCGAAAACTTTATTGCAGAACAAGCTACAGCATCAAAAGACTAGACCTACATCGCCTACTATTTCTTATCTTTGATCAAAAGCTTTTACTATGTGTATGGATTTCGGACGACTTAAAGATATAGCAGGAGTAGATTTCGCCTTACCAGAAGAGGATCCGTATTCTCAGATGGTGTTGAGGAATCATCCCAACTTTGTGGGAAATTTTGATTTCCGATTAGGTGCACCTGCATGGTCTTGTGCTGCTTGGAAAGGGAAAATTTATCCAGAGAAATCCAACCCCGCTACATTTCTTCATTATTATGCCGAACATTTTGATACTATTGAGTTGAATAGTACGCATTATGGTATTCCCAAATTAGAAACGTTATCCAAGTGGAAATCTTCTGTAGGTGACGATTTTCGTTTTTGTCCCAAGATGCTTCAGAATGTTTCTCATAGAAAACGATTGAATAATGTGCAGTCTGAAGTTGATGAGTTTACAGATACCATGCGTGTTTTCGAGCACAAATTAGGATATACATGGCTGCAAATGCCCCCAGATTTTGATATTCAAGAGAGAAAATCGCTTTTTAAATTTCTCGAAAAATACCCCATAGATATTCCGTTAGCCTTAGAACTAAGACACGATTCTTGGTTTAATGATAAAGAAGTACTCGATGAACTTTCTTCAATAATGACAGAGAGGAGTCAGGCGATGATTATTACCGATGTAGCAGGTAGAAGAGATGTGTTGCATATGCGACTCACCACTCCGGCGATCATCATCAGATTTGTTGGGAACGAGTTGAGTCCTACCGACTATTCCCGAGTGGATGATTGGCTAAAAAGATTAGCAAGGTTCAAGGCTCAGGGACTTCAGGAAGTCTACTTTTTTGCCCATCAACCGGAAGATATTTTATGTCCAGAAATCGGAAATCATATCGGAAGAAAATCAGAAATTGAGTACAATTGGAAATTTACCTACCCAATTTTAAGGGAAAAGGTAGAACAAAGGGCTCTTTTTTAATCTAGTTACAAGCATTGACATACTTTATTTGTTAAATCTAATTCGTTCTTTTAGTTTTGTGCAAACATAATGTGAAATCATCGAAGTATGTCTTCTCGTACACAAACCAAATTCATTTTCGTTACCGGTGGGGTAACCTCGTCATTAGGTAAAGGAATCATCTCTGCTTCACTTGGAAAGCTATTACAAGGAAGAGGCTATTCTGTCACCATCCAAAAATTTGATCCATATCTTAACATCGATCCAGGTACTATGAACCCCTATGAGCATGGGGAGTGCTATGTGACTGATGATGGTGCAGAAACAGATTTAGATTTAGGACACTATGAGCGTTTCTTGAACGTTCCTACATCTCAAGCAAATAACGTAACTACAGGTAGAGTTTATAACAACGTAATCACAAAAGAACGTGAAGGTGCTTACTTAGGTAAGACGGTTCAAGTGGTTCCTCATATTACAGATGAGATCAAAAGAAACTTCTACAAAGTTGCTGAAAATGGCGATTATGATATCGTTATTACTGAAATTGGTGGTTGTGTAGGTGATATCGAAGCACTACCTTTTATTGAAGCTGTTCGTCAGGCTAGATTAGAATTGGGTTCTCAGAACGCAATGGTTATTCACTTAACATTAGTTCCTTATTTAAGAGCTGCGGGTGAATTGAAAACGAAGCCGACACAACACTCAGTAAAACAATTATTAGAGGCAGGGGTACAGCCAAACATTTTAGTTTGTCGTACTGAACATCATATTCCAATGGAAATGCGTCGTAAGATTGCATTGTTCTGTAACGTAGACTTAAACGCGGTAATCGAATCGTGTGATGCTTCTACAATCTATGATGTGCCATTATTAATGCAGAAAGAAAAACTTGATGAAATCGTATTGATGAAATTAAGTCTTCCTGCATTCCAAGAACCTAACTTAGACAATTGGTTGAGCTTCTTACAGAAGTTGAAAAATCCGAAAGGAGAAGTTAGAATTGGTTTAGTTGGTAAATATGTAGAACTACCTGATGCGTATAAGTCAATCGTAGAAGGATTTGTTCATGCAGGTGCAGTGAACGAAGTAAAAGTTCGTTTAGAATATATTAAAGCAGAAGACCTAGACGAAAGAGAAGTGGCTGCTAAAACTGTTACAGAATTAGACGGTTTATTGGTTGCCCCTGGTTTCGGTGAAAGAGGTATGGAAGGAAAAATCAATGCTTGTTCTGTTGCAAGAGAGCATAAAGTACCTTTCTTCGGTATCTGTTTAGGTATGCAATCTGCAGTGATCGCATATGGTCGTGATATGGTTGGTTTAGCAGGTGCTAACTCTTCAGAAATGGAAGAAGATGTACAATATCCTGTGATCGACTTAATGGAAGATCAAAAGAACCTTTCTCAAATGGGAGGTACAATGCGTTTAGGAGCTTATCCTTGTGAATTGAAGGAAGGATCAAAAGCATATGAAGCGTATGGAGCTGCGAAGATTTCTGAAAGACACCGTCATAGATATGAGTTTAACAACGAATATTTAGAGGAGTACGAGAAAGCAGGTATGAAAGCGACAGGAATCAACCCTAAGTCAGGCTTGGTTGAAATCGTTGAAATTCCTGATCATCCATTCTATGTTGGAGCACAGTTCCACCCAGAATATAAGTCAACTGTAGAAAATCCACATCCATTATTTGTGGCTTTCGTAAAAGCAGTAAAAGAATTGAAAAATAGCAAAGGTGAAGTAGTTAGTGCTTAATCTTTGATTTAGATATTGTTGCCCCTTGATGTTTTCATCAAGGGGTTTCCTTTTTTGGGGCAACAAGTGGAATAGCCAATGGATACCTTTGAAATAATTTCCACTGTTTTTAGGATGATCTCACCTTTTTATCAATTTTTTGATAAATTTTAAATCGAAAAAACGTAAATTTGCAAGCATTTTAATGAGTACTATGATTTCTCTCTAATACTCATATAAAAGTTTTTTATAGAAAAGTTAATTATGGATAAAAATCAAACAACTGGTTTTCTGATATTATCTGCCATGTTGGTTGCTTACATGTTCTTCTTCCAGCCGGAACCAACAGAAGAAACTGTGACAAATACAACAGAGCAAGTTGATGGTCAGACAAGCAGTCAAAACAAACAAACAGAAGTAACGCAAACAGTAGTTTCAGATTCAGTTTTACAACAACAATATGGTCTGTTCTCTGCTGTGATGAAAGGAGAAGAAAAAGATTTAGTCCTTAGCAATAAAAAAGTTGAAGTTGTTTTTAATTCAAAAGGCGGTAGAGTAGAAGATGTTTTAATCCTAACTCACCAAACATATGATAAAAAAGATCTTCACTTAGTTAATAAAGATAATTATTCAGTTCAGGAATTCCTTCCGACAACTTTCGGTAATATCGACCTGAATACTTTATACTATACTCCAGAGCAATCGGGTAATAAAGTAGCCATGGTCGCTAGAGATCCTAATGGTCAGGAAATTTTAAGAAGGGTATATACTCTAGAAGACGATCAGTATGTAGTAGGTTACGAGCTAATCTTAGGTACAGCAAAACAATTTGTAACAGGTGATAACATCTCTTACAAGTGGAACTCTAAGATGATGGCAATTGAGAAGGATATGAAGACTTCTCGTCAGAAAACAACAGTAAACTACTATACTACAGAAGATAAGTTTGATTACTTATCGATGGCATCTACTAAAACAGAGGAAGAAGCAATTTCAACTCCTTTGAAGTGGGTATCAGCAAAGCAAAAGTTCTTTAACGTTGGTTTCGTTACAGATAAGCAATTTAACGCTGCGAATCTTAAAGAAACAACAGACGAAGCTAGCCTTGATATTGTAAAGACGGCAGACATCTCTTTACAAATTCCTTTGGCTTCAATGTCAGAAGCAAACTTGAGATATTACTTTGGACCTAATGAGTACCGTGTATGTGAGCAGGTAGCAACAGGATTCGAAGACAATGTATATTTAGGATGGTCATGGACGACTCCTTTGTCTAAATACATCTTCATTCCAATCTTTGAATTCTTAGAAGGATTCCAATTAGGTTATGGTTTGATCATCTTTATCATGGTGGTATTAGTGAAATCAGTACTTTATCCATTAACATTCAACTCTTACAAGTCAATGGCCAAAATGAGGTTATTGAAGCCAGAAATGGATGAGTTGAAAGAGAAATATGGCGACGACCAAATGAAAGTGCAACAAGAAACAATGGCATTGTACTCTAAAGTAGGAGCAAGCCCACTTTCAGGTTGTATACCAATGATTGCTCAAATGCCTTTCTTCGTAGCATTATATAACTTCTTCCCTAATGCGATCCAATTAAGAGGTCAAGCATTCTTATGGGCAGACGATTTATCGGCATATGATTCGATCTTAGATCTACCATTCAGTATTCCATTCTACGGTGATCACGTATCGTTATTTACTTTATTGTGGGCCATTTCAATGGCAGGTTACACTTACTTCCAGAACCAGATTCAAGTACAGTCTAACCCACAAATGAAGTACTTCTCGTACATCTCACCAGTCATCTTCTTATTTATCTTTAACAGTTTTGCAGCAGGTTTAACTTACTACTACTTCGTTTCAAACTGTTTCACTATCATCCAACAATTGGCTTCTAAACGTTTTGTAAACGAAGACAAGATCCGTAAGGTAATGGATGAAAACAAAAAGAAGAACGCTAACAAAAAAGCAGGTGGTTTTGCAGCTCGTTTAGACAAAGCGATGAAGGAGCAACAAAAAGCACAGCAAGCGGCGAAGAAGAAAGGGAAGAAAGAAGACTAAGGGTTTTCATCTAACAAAAAAGGGCTGTTTCGTATAACGAAACAGCCCTTTTTTGTTAGATGAAAAAATTAAAAATGAAAAGTTAAAAATGAAAAACGTAGTTAGTTAAAATAACGCAAGAACTCTCGCCCTTAGTATTTCAATGGGCGAGAGTTCTTGCGTTAGAGCAACATTTCACGTTTTTCATTTTTCTTAATTTTTCATTTAAAAAACAAAACCCATTGTTCCTTAAAACAATGGGTCATAAAATATCTTTTAGCAAGCACCAAAGAATCACTTCTGACTAGTTAATTCTTTATAGTCGATGCTTCTTTCTTTAATTTGCTTATATACTTCTTGATTCTCTTCGAAGATTTGGAACTTATTGTGCGAGAAGTCAAATACATAATAATCTATTCCGCCTAATGCACCTAGTAATAAGATCATTGATGCGTAACCTTTAACTGGGGATAAGTACTGTAAGAAAGAACGGTATAGTCTGATAAAGATCGCTACATTAGAAACGATCAAGTATGCAAAAAGTAAAAAGTTAAAAAACCAAATCATAATGTTGTTATGTGTGTAATAAAATGCAAAAATTAAAAATTAAGTTGCTTTTCATTACGAGTTGTCACTTAAAAAGTTGAATTTCAATTATTTACCAATGTAAGTTTGAATTTGAAATCTGTTAATAGTATTTCTTATTTCTTAAAATTATTACAGGTAGTTCATCGAATATTTATATTTCACTTCTATAACGCTCATAAAATGGGCATTATTGTACAAAAATACCTTTCTTTTTTTGAGAAAGGTATTTTTGATTATTTTTTAATTTTTTTTAAGTAAAAAATTAATAAGCGATCAAGTTGATGTTCTTCCAGCCAGAATCAGAAATAAAATCTTCGCCTGTTTCTAACATGTCTTCATCGTCTTTTTTATAGTACCAATTGACTATTGCTTTACCTTTGCCGGTTTCTTCGTATGCTTGAAGCATTTCAATAATTCTGAAGAAACTTTTAGAAGATGCCGTATTAAAATAGGTCATTTTGTAGTTAAGCGTGATATCAAGACCTGATACCTTTAAGTAGTTTTCTACCCAATTAAATAATGGTTCAAAAAATTCAGCAGTATATTCATGATATGATTGACCACTTACTTCCAAAAGACCTTTCGCTGGATCAAAGTTTACTTCTGGAACGAATTCTTTCTTTTTAATAAATAGTTTTTCCACGAGTCGTTATTTTCTCAGTTAATAATAAAACTATGGTTTATAATTACGTTTACCCTTAATTGTTTTTACCTTAGTTCCTTTTAATTATAGTACGATTATTTACCGTGTTCTTGTTGATACTTGCCTACAAGAAGGGCCATAAGTATTGCCATATAAAATTGCCCTACCATTGCAAAAATTACAGTAAAGGCTTTTACCTCATCCGCTACAGGAGAAATATCTCCAAAACCTACTGTAGTTAGTGTAACAAAACTAAAATATATTAGATCAGAAACTTGCACAGGTTGTGAAAAAGCTTGACCATCAAAAAGTATGTCACACACTTTAAAAAGTATAAAGGCAATTACTCCTATTTGAATATACCCGGCTATTGCCCCTAATATGGTATTCATATTTACCTTTTTGGAGTTCCATACATCAAGTAATAAAATTCTTAAAAAGAATATGAAATAAATAAGCAAGGTTAACCAACTTAGTATACTAGCATTGTCATTTTCTGTGCCAACTGTTGCACTTTTTCCAAAAATTAGAGAAAATGTGATGAAAGTAAGTATTTTACTCGCTGTTTTCGTTTTTCTAATAAAATTGAAAATAGCAAAGATCAAGATGATTAGAGATACATCACTAAACTCATCTGAAAGACTTAATGATTGAAAAATGACAGGAGCCCATAAAACGAGAATATAGGCAATTAATAAAAGTATATATCTTAATTCTTGAAGTTTATCGTAAACCGTTTGGTTGAAGACCATAATATTAAAGTCGGTGTTGTTGACTGAAAGTTACTAAGTCTGGAAAGAATTTAAAAAATTGTGACTGATAAAATTCATAATCTTTTTCCAGCCATTGGACAGCATTTGATAATTCCACTCGATTTTTTATTCGACGTTGCATGCCGTTAAAAACCCGCTGCATTCCATACATTTTTGCATAAACATTGAGCCAATCATAATCCTTCATGAAAGGGTAGATGTCTAATGCTTTTTGCGGAACCCAATCTTCTTTCCAATAATTATGGGTGTAAAAATTATCTGCAAATGTAGAAAGTGCTAGGTGAGGTTCAAACTCATTCCAGTGTTTGGCCAGAAAATGATCATAATAAATATCGACAACAATTAAGGAATACCTTCCAGCCACAGGTTTCAGGTGATTTTGAATTTCCTTAGTGACCTCATGATTGTCTGTATACTCATCAATTAATCGATGCAACTGCACACCTTTTCCTACTTTCTGAGGTAAGTGCGATAAATTCTTGCCTTTGACAAAATCACCCAGAAAGTTGCCAAACATTTCTTCATGATCATCTCTTGATAAATATAGGTGTGCTAAATAATTCAATACTTCTGTGCTAATTGTTTGATTTCCTCCCCAATTTTTTTGCGAAGGCTAAAAGGTGATAGAACTTCAATTTGATTTCCCCAGCTTAATATAATCGATCTCAATTCGTTATTATCGACTAATTTTAATCGAATTTCAACCCCATCCTTATCTTCTCTAATGATCTCTTGGGAATCATGAATCTTACTTGTTTTAATATAATTGGCAGCAATCGGACTCAATAATAAACGTATTTCTTGAGGTTTTCCTTTTAGTGTAACACCAATGCAATTTTTAAAATAAGCTTCTCTATCAAAGTTAACATTGTGATGCTCGTAAGAGAACGTTTTATCTGATAATATCTCGATGTTTTTAATTCGGTCAATACCTAAAGTTCTAATACCTTCTCTGTTCTCTGCATATCCAGTAATGTACCACAGTCCCTTAAATTCTTTGATTAGATAAGGGTGGAAATCATAGTTCTCGACCTCATCTACATCAAATTTTTGATAATGAATACGGATGACCTCATGATTTTTCGTCGAATTGATAAGGGAAGAAAATAGCTCGTTTCCTTTTGAATAAATCGACTTTTCTAGTTGTATAAAATTATCAAACTGCTTTTGTTGTCCATCATTAAATTTCTTAGTGATGTCCAATCCATCCAATACTTTGTCCACAGCATCAGAAAAATTACTTAAAACAGGAAGGGCCTTAAACTCGTAGAGAAAAGTTTCCACAAAGTTTAGAGCATCTAAATGTTCTTCAGTAAGATGATGTACGCCTAATAATTTATAATTGGGGTCGCTATAAAAATAGCCGTCATTTTTCTTGGAGTATTTAATAGGGGCATCAAATTCTTGCCTTAAAGCCTGTAAGTCTTTTTCTATGGTTGAAGGCGAATTGACACCAAATTCATCTCTGCATTTATCAAGTAAATACATTTTTGATGGGTAAGGATTCTGTTTATTTCGAATACAGCGATCTATTAATAGATATCTTAAAAAAGAAAGTTTACTACTTTTCATCTAATCACTTTTTTTGAATGCTTCATTAAAGTTACCAAGAAAAATGATTTATCTTGCGTTAAACAATTGTTTATTTTGATAAATATTGGTTGACATTTACGCTGTTTGGCGAAAGATCTTTAGGCCTAAAAACAAAATGAATAAACAAATTGATTTTTTGAGGAATAATAAGTGAAATGCAGAAACTCTCACTAAAAAAACTATATAACGCAGGCTTAATTTTTTTAAGTTATCAAATGTCGAAGCAATTAGGCAAGCCAATTCATTGGGGTAACCCAATAAGTATTGCTATCGAACCGACTACTTCCTGTAACCTTAGATGTCCCGAATGTCCGAGTGGTCTTCGTTCGTTTACTCGACCAACAGGAATGTTGTCTGAAGATCTATTTACGAAAGTAATCGATGAATTAAAAGACACCCTCATGAACCTCACGTTCTATTTTCAAGGAGAACCTTATTTAAATAAGAACTTTTTGAATATGGTGAAGATAGCTTCTGAAAGAAAAGTATTTACATCTACGTCTACCAATGCTCATTACCTAAATGAAGAAATGTCGGTAAAAACGGTAGCATCGGGTTTGGATCGTTTGATTGTCTCATTGGATGGTACCACCCAAGAAACTTATGAGAATTATAGAATAGGCGGCGATATCAATAAAGTGATTTTGGGAATTAAGAATGTGGTGGATGCTAAGAAGCAGCTCAATTCGTCTACACCTAAAATAGTGATACAATTCCTCGTGGTGCGACCTAATGAACATCAAATAGAGGAGGCGAAGCAATTGGCTAAAGAACTTGAGGTGGACGATATTCAGTTCAAAACAGCCCAAATCTATGATTATGAAAATGGATCGCCTTTAATTCCATCACTCGATCAATATTCTAGATATCAGAAAACTAAAGAAGGGAAGTATAAATTTAAAGGAAAATGGGAGCGACATTGTTGGAGGTTATGGAATTCTGCAGTGATTACTTGGGATGGAAAAGTAGTGCCCTGTTGTTTTGATAAAGATGCTAAATACGTTCTTGGTACTATAAAAAATGACTATATTGGCTTTAGAAAAATATGGAGAAGTCAATCTTATATCAATTTTAGAAAACAGATTTTGAAGGGAAGGGAAAACATTGATATATGTAAAAACTGTACAGAGGGATTGACAATTTATAATTGATTTTTTTGAGCGGCATCAAATAATATTTACTTTTTGATGTTCTATAATTAGAAACCAACATAACTTAATTGACAGTGAAGAACTTTTTGCATAAAACTCTTTTTATAGCATCATTTTTCTTGGTCACTTCTAACGCCAATGCACAAAATGAGTTAGGACTTCAAGCCTACGAACAAGAACGTTTGATATGGATTGCAGCCGTTATTTTCTTATTCACTCTTTGTGTTTCTATTGATGTTTTAAGGAGGCGTCAGCAGAAAAGAGGGCGAAAGTCTTACAATGCTCAAAAAGAAAAGATCAATTTTCTAGAGGATAAGATCAAAGAGCTGGAGGAAATGCAAACCAAGCCTTCAAGAATTAATAAGCCTAAAATTCAGGAAGAGATTGTAGAAATGTCTGGGGAGAATCTTCCTCAACAAACTTTCACTTCAGAAGAACATCATGATGAAGAATACACTTCTTCTCGATTAAAAGGGGTGCATGGAGATTCCTTAAGAGTAGTTGAGAACGATGATGTAGGTGAATTAACGATGGTTTCGACACATAACTTCGGTAAACTAAAAGAAATTCAGCCTAAAGAATTTATGGAGGAATTGATCGAAGAAGTGAAGGATAAATTACCAGATAACGTCAGTATTGATGCTCAAATTGGTGGTGCTCCAAAAGTGAAAATTAATCCGAATTCTTTTACAAAAGCAATTAACGCTTTAATTCGTTGTTCAGCACATACCATAGAGGGGAACGGTAAAATCACTATCTCTTTGTATGCCTCTTTAGGGGAAGCACAGATTTCAATCTCAGATAACGGTAGAGGTTGGGGATTCGACGGTCAGTCATCTGAAGATATCAAAACACTAGATTTAGCTAAGAAGATTTTAAAGGCGCAAAATGCTAGTTTCGATATGAATGCTCAACAAGGTAAGGGTACCGAAATGGTCATTTCAATATCAAATAAGTAGAAGTATAAAAATATAACATAGTATGGACGTTGCAGCGCAACGTCCTTTTTTATTTTTAAACTAATTCTTCTTCCAAAACATTTGCCCATGTCTGCATATATTCAGCAGCATCTTCACGGTTTCCTTTTTGCAAATACCTAAATCCGCCAGGCAAAGCTTTTAATATCTTTTTGTTTGATAGATACTCCAAATGTGGGATATCATCTACCTCCAAACCTATATCGAGTAGTGTGTCAATCATATTGTCGACAGGCATGCCGCTAGCAGGGCAATAGTCATTGGCAAATTCACTCCATTCATCCAATTTCTGACGTTGTGCTGTTTGGTAAATATCTTTAGAGTTCATTGGAGTGATTGCTTGAACAAGGTGACCACAATTACATTTTCCAGGATGCCCCCACATGTAATCCCCCGAAGTAATATTCTCTGCGGCCTCTCTTAATTTATTGATAAGTAGCTGATTCGATTTTGCCATAATTTACATTGATAAGTTAGATCTACATATATTCAACATTTGTTGAATGAGAAGGTTTTATCAAAATATCATTTTTTTTGATAAAAATTGAGGTAGATGTTTATTTATCAAAGTGTTATGTATGAAAAAAGGAGCCTTTTTAATAAAGACTCCTTCGTATATATATCGTTAAAGTATTACCATTTGATGATAGCACTTGCCCAAGTAAACCCTGAGCCGAAAGCAGCTAAACAAATAATATCACCTTTCTTAATTCTACCTTCTTTAAATGCAGTCGTTAAACTGATTGGAATGGAAGCGGCAGTAGTGTTACCGTACTTCTGAATAGTATTCACCACTTTATCATCCGGTAATTTCATCTTTGCTTGTACAAAGTTCGAAATTCTAAGATTTGCTTGATGAGGCACCAATAAATCGATATCGTTTGCTGACATATTATTCGCTTGCAATGCTTCGCCAATAACCTCTTGGAATCGCACAACAGCATTTTTAAATACAAACTGACCATCCATGTAAGGGAATGCAGATCCACCTGGCTTCCAGTAATCAGGATTGTTTCTTTCAGGCTTAGTGAACCCAGGATCAATAACGGCTAATTTCTCTGCGTGTTCCCCTTCAGAGTGCATGTGTGTAGAAAGAATACCTCTATCTTCATCAGTGGCAGAAACGATTGCTGCTCCAGCACCATCACCAAATAAAACAGTCACAGCACGACCTTCATCAGAAAAGTCCAAACCTCTAGAGTGAATTTCTGATCCAACCACCAGTACGTGCTTATACATACCAGTTTTGATATACTGATCAGCAATAGATAAGCCATACACAAAACCAGAACATTGCTGTCTGATATCCAATGCAGGAATTGTTCTAAAGCCCATTTCTCTTTGAAGTAGCACACCAGAACCAGGGAAGATGTAATCGGCACTTAGCGTACAATAGATAATCAAATCGATATCATTTGCCGTAAGTTTTGCCATTTCTAATGCTTCTTCAGTAGCTTTTGCTGCTAAATGATAGTTTGCTTCATCGGGTGCGGCATAACGTCTTTCTTCAATACCAGATCGCTCACGAATCCATTCGTCCGACGTTGTAATCTGTTTTGCCAAGTCATCGTTTGTGACTACATTTTCTGGGACATAAAATCCTAACCCAGAAATCATTGCATTTTTCATATGTTACTCGGTTAATATGTGTTGGTTAGTAAGTAAGCAATTTTTGTTGTTCCATACTTTTTGAGCTTACTCCAATTTTAAATGTATAATTGTTTGTAACGAATCAAAAGATCGCAATCACTTTTGATTCGCTACATATACTTAAATTAAAGATACTTTTCTAAAAGATCAGCCATCTCTTGTTGTAATTTCTTGGCTTCATTTTGGGCAACAGTGGCGAAATCTTCACCATTAGAAGCATAAATGATTCCTCGAGATGAGTTGACCAATAAACCACATTCTTTGTTCATTCCGTATTTTGCTACTCCTTGTAAGTCGCCACCTTGAGCACCCACACCAGGAACTAGCAAGAAATTATCTGGAGCTACTTTTCTAACATCCAATAAACTCTCTGCTCTAGTAGCACCTACTACAAACATTAACTGATCTGTAGAAGCCCATTCTTGGTTTTTCAGCATCACATCTTGAAACAGGAAATTTCCCGTTTCTTGGTTCACAATTTTCTGGAAATCTAAACCGCCTTTATTTGAGGTGTGTGCTAAAACAATTACCCATTTTCCGTCCATTAGGAAAGGAGTTACAGAATCTTCACCCATGTAAGGGGCTACGGTAATTGAATCGAAATCCATGTTTTCAAAAAATGCTTTTGCATACATTTTTGAGGTGTTTCCAATATCACCACGCTTAGCATCTGCAATGCTGAAGTGAGATTTTGGCATGTATTCCAATGTCTTTTGTAAAGAATCCCAGCCTTTAGGACCTAAAGATTCATAGAATGCGATATTTGGTTTATAAGATACACAATAGTCAGCAGTTGCATCAATTATTTGCTTATTAAATTCAAAAATGGGATCGTCTGCTTTGTGTAAATGAGCAGGGATTTTGTTTGGATCTGTATCCAATCCCACACACAGAAAGCTTTCCTTTTTCTTTATTTCTTCAAATAATTCTTTTTTTGTCATAATGCTATTTGCTACTTGGTATAATAAATTAGGTAAAAATAGAGAAATATCGTTCAATAATGAAGTGATATTCATTCTAAATTTATCCAAGTAGTCAGCCGAAAAAATAAATAATTGAGATTGAGAAAGATGTGTGTTAAGAACTACAAGACAACATCGAACAACCCACTTTATTTCTTGCCCAATCAGGACGTTTAGCATACCATTTCTCCTTATCTTTTTGATGATCGTAGGGATGTTTCAATACTTCGAATAGTTCAGCGATTAATTCATAATTTCCTTTTTCGGCATCATCAATGGCTAATTGTGCCATGTAATTTCTTAGTACATATTTTGGGTTAATACCATTCATTTTCTCCGCTCTTTCTTTTTGATCCATATTTTGATCTATCAATTTCGAACGATATGCTGTAAACCAAGATTCCCAAAGGTCATAAATGCCTTCAGCCACTTCGTCAATATCATAAAAGGCAGGGCGAATAACAGAAAGCCAATTCTTTGTTTCATGAGGGTCAAAATCAGATAGCTGACGGAAGAAAATAGTCATATCTGTTTCTGTTTTATGAAGTACCTTATTTAGTTCATCAATTAATGTTTTATGCTCGCCTTCAAAAAGACCCAGCTTTTCAGACATCATTGTATAATATGCCGTATCATAACTATCTCTATACTCATTTAACGCATCTTGAAGTCCTTCTGCTTCACCAATCAAAGGGAATAAAGCATTGGCAAGTTTGAATAGATTCCATCCCACAATTTCACCCTGAGTGCCATATCTGTAGCGTTTATTAACCCTGTCGGTCGTGTTAGGTGTCCATCCAAAATCGTAGCCTTCTAACCAACCGTAAGGACCATAATCAATGGTTAAGCCTAAAATTGACATATTATCGGTATTCATCACTCCATGTACAAATCCTACTCTTTGCCAGTGAATCACCATCTCTAAATTTCTTTTACTTACTTCTCTAAAGAAATCGACATAGATCGTCTCACTATTGATGTCCAATTCAGGATAAAAATGAGTAATTGTATAATCTGCCAACTGTTTTAAAGTAGCGTGATCTTGTTGGGCGGCAAGAATTTCAAAATTTCCGAATCGGATAAATGATGGGGCAACTCTTGAAACGATAGCACCCGGTTCGTATTTAGAATTACCATCGTACATCACATCTCTTAAAACTTTATCGCCAGAAAGAGAAAGTGATAACGCTCGAGTAGTTGGAATACCCAAATGATACATGGCTTCCGAACATAAATATTCTCTGATAGAAGACCTTAAAACAGCTAATCCATCGGCATGTCTAGAATAAGGAGTAAGGCCTGCACCTTTTAATTGTACTGCCCAATTTTTATGGTCATGCTCAACCTCAAAAAGATTGATTGCTCGCCCATCACCCAATTGTCCTGCCCACTGACCAAATTGATGTCCGCCATAGCACATAGCATAGGGTGAGGTATTAGGGAAAACCGCATTGCCCGTGACAATATCAAGGAATTCTTTGGAATCGATATCTTCTTTATTAATTCCAAGTGCTTCAACCATTTCATTAGAAACATGTAATAATTGGGGAGAAGACGTTTTCGTAGGAGTCACATAAGAGTAACAAGCGTTCTCCACTTGTCTAATCGTATTATTCACTTCTTTATCAGCTGGTAATTCAGAAGCGAAAGTATCAATGATGTTTAGTTTCATAATGAAAGGGTGGTTAAATGACTTTGCAAAAGTACGTGATAATGTAACAAAGGGCAAAAGGAGATGTTTTCAATTATAAATGTATTTCAAAACTATTTGACTAATCATCAATGATTTAATAAAATACTATAAATTCGTTAAATACATTAACTAAAAAAGATAATTGTTACTAAATTTAGCCCGTATAAACACAAAAACTTAAAATTTAGAAAATGAATAAAAACTTACGATTGCTAATCCCTTTATTATTGGGTGTTCTGTTAATTAGCTGTGAAGACGATAAAAATACCCTGTATGAATCGGATCAATTTTCTGTATTTAAAGATCATGTAGAGCAAGGAGAGTACAAAGCAAATGTGGTGTCGAGTAAAGAAATGAACTCTACTTACAAAAGTCCTTTGCAAGATGCCTACAGCAGAGCAATTGAATTTAAATTTAGTATCAACGGAAAAGACGATGAATTGCCTTATGGTAAAAATCACCGTTTAGTAGTTCGTTCTGAAAATGGTAAATATACTTCTCCGGTTATAAAGTTTGGAGAACAGAAAGCAGACTCAGAGCAATTGGATAAAATGGATTGGATGGAGAAAAATACATCTGTAACCATTCGTGTTGATTTTTCTAAAGTACTTAAGGATTTTGAAAACAAAGGATATTATGAAGATATCCATGGAGAAAAAATTTATAAGAAAGATTTTAAAGGGTTATATGTAGCAGGAGGTAGTGCCCCTATGAAATGGGACTTTGATAACCTTGGTGATTTCGAACAATTGAAAGATGAAAATGGAGATGGAGTGTATGAAATTACGCTAACAATGAATCAGCCTGATCCTGAAAAAATAACATCTCCAGTATGGAAATCTTCTAAAAATTTAAGCAAATACCCAACCTATAATTCTGATATACCTTTAGTAGATGCTTTATATAACTTGGCTTTGAACGAATTAGTAGCGGACTCTGAAGCAGACGGTACATTTAGAACAGGTAAAGAATGGGGTGGAGTTTGGACAAGAGATATTTCTTATTCTATTGTTTTGAGTTTATCTATTTTAGATCCTGATAGAGCAAAGACATCTTTAAGAAGAAAAGTAAAAAGAAATAGAATCATACAAGATACGGGTTCAGGAGGAGCATGGCCAGTATCATCCGATCGTGTAACATGGGCTTTGGCAGCTTGGAATGTGTACACTACAACCGGAGATAAGAAATGGTTAAAGGAAGCATATGCTGTCATTTCGAATACTATCGAAGATGACATGATGGTGGTATATGATGCCGAAACAGGCTTAATGAGAGGAGAGTCGTCTTTCCTAGATTGGAGAAAGCAAACGTATCCGCGTTGGATGGATAATGTAGATATCTATAGATCATTAAACTTAGGTACGAACGTTGACCATTATGAAGCAATGCAAATTGCGGCTCGTATGGCTGGTTTATTAGGTAAAGAGAAAGATGCAAAGGCATTTAAGGAAAAAGCAGTAAACTTAAAAAATGCCATCAATAATCATCTATGGATGGAGGATAAAGGATATTACGCTCAATATTTATACGGTAGAGATTATATGGTGCAATCCCCCAAATTCGAAGCTTTGGGAGAAGCGTTATCCATAATATTTGATGTGGCTTCTGAAGAAAAAGCCAAAACGATTGTAGAAAAGTCGCCAATAACACCATATGGTGCGGCATGCGTTTACCCTCAGATTCCTGGAATTAGACCCTACCATAATAACGGAATTTGGCCATTCGTTCAGGCCTATTGGAATATTGCAACAGCAAAAGCGGGTAATGGAACGGCCCTAGAACATGGTTTAGCATCAATTTATCGTCCTGCAGCATTGTTCTTGACAAACAAAGAAAACTTTGTGGCAGAAGATGGAGATTATATGGATACTGAAGTAAATTCAGACGAGATGTTGTGGAGTTTATCAGGAAACATGGCTATGATATATCGTGTGTATTTCGGTATCAATATCGATGAAAAAGGTATGCTACATTTTAATCCAGTTGTTCCAAAGAGATATGGTGGAAAGAAAGAATTGAAAAATGTAAAGCTATGGGAGAATAACCTAGATATCACTTTGTCAGGATATGGTAATCAGGTGAAATCAATTACCATTGATGGAAAATCAGTAAATAAACCACAATTTGATTTATCAAAAGGAGGAAAGCATACGATAGAAATTGTATTAGCTGATAATGACATTACTGAGGGTTCATCTTCAAACAAGGTACCTAATAAGTTCCATTTAGGAACACCAGTAGCTAAGTTGCAAGGTGGTGAATTTGTGTGGGAGGAAGTGAAGGGTGCAAATGAGTACGAAGTTTTCGTCAACGGAAAATCAACTACCAAAACCAACAAAACATCATTCAATTTATCGGAGGACGCAAAGCTAACAGAAATTGCTGTTCGTGCCATCGATACTGATGGAGATGTATCTTATTTGTCAGAACCAATTCAAGTAGGTAAAATCATGACTAAAAATATCTCAAGAATTGCGAGGGCGAGTAAGAGGGTGAAAATTGATGATGCACCTTCTGGAGTTCTAGAGTTATCTAAATCAAACAATAAAAAAGTTTCATTTAAAATGACCGTACCTGAATCGGGTGATTATATGGTTTGGTTGTCGTATACTAATGGTAGTGGACCATGGAATACCGATAATAAATGTGCTATCCGAACACTTTATGTAAACAATACGAATTATGGTGCATTAGTAATGGCACAAAGAGGTACTGGCGAATGGTCGAGTATTGGTAAAACCAACCATATTTCTGTAAAATTAAAGAAAGGGGTCAACAACTTCTCTCTACGATTTGAAGATTACAATGAAAACATGAATGTGGATGTAAATACAGCATTGATTGAGAATGTATATCTCATTAAAAAATAAATTTAGAAATACGTAATATGAACAGGGTTTTAACTATTCGTAGTTAAAACCCTTTTTTTATCTTTTCATTGAAGATTTTTTTGAGTTATTTTTATAATATTATTAAATTCGAAAAAATCTTCAAACCTTATTGAAGCTTTCTAACTAGACTAAACCATTAATTTTTAGTATTTTACATTTGTTGAATGTTTGTGATTCTAAGATTCAACAAAACAATTTTTTAACCCTGTTGTTTATACAAATAGTTGAACAACTTTTTTCAGACTATTAAACAATTCAATAATGAGTTCAATCGGTATTATAGGTTCAGGTTTTTCGGGGCTTTCAGCGGCAATCACTTTAGCAAATAAAGGCCATGAAGTTCATGTCTACGAAAAAAATGAAATGTCAGGAGGTAGAGCCAGAACTTGGACTCAAGATGGTTTTACTTTTGATCTTGGTCCCTCATGGTATTGGATGCCAGAGGTATTCGAAAAGTTTTTCGAAGACAATGGTGCAAAGGTTTCGGATTATTATCAATTAGAAAGATTATCACCCTCTTACAGAATTTATTGGTCTAAAGAGGACTATACAGATATACCATCAGATTTAGATGAATTAGGTGATTTATTTGAATCGTGGGAAAAAGGAGCGAAACAACATTTACTTGATTTCATCGATGAAGCGGAAATCAAATATAAAATCGGGATGGACGATTTTGTTCACAGACCATCTTATTCTTTCTTGGATTTTGCAGAATGGCAAGTGGTGAAAAATATTCCAAGGTTAAACCTGGTGAATAACTTTGCTAGCTATATCAGAAAGTATTTTAAACATGAGAAGATTCTTAAAATTTTAGAATTTCCCGTTTTATTTCTTGGTGATGTAGCAAAACGTACACCTGCTTTATATAGCTTAATGAACTATGCTGATCTTAAATTAGGTACATGGTATCCAACAGGAGGTTTTGGTTCTGTAGCAAAAGCATTTGAAAAATTAGCCATTGAAAAGGGAGTTATTTTCCACTTCAACAGCAATGTGGAAAAAGTAATTTGTGAAGGTAGAGAAGCAACAGATTTTGTGATCAATGGACAGAAATTAAAGCATGATCAATGGATTGCTTCATGCGATTATGAACATTTTGATCAGAAGTTATTACCCCAAAGCCATAGAAACTATTCTCCCTCTTACTGGGGGAAAAGAAAAATGGCTCCATCTTGTTTGATGTATTATATTGGCCTAGATACTGAAATTCCTGAAATTTTACATCACAATTTATTTTTTGATACTGATTTCGATGCTCACGCATCAGAAATTTATGATAAACCGGCATGGCCAAAAGAACCATTATTCTACTCTTCTATACCTTCAAAAACAGACAATACTATTATTCCTGAAGGAGGAGAAAATTTGGTATTATTAATCCCGGTGGCACCTGGCTTAGAAGATACTGAAGAAATACGTGAAAAATATTTCCAAATAATGGTAGAAAGGTTAAAGAAATCTACCGGTTTGGACATCTCTAAACATATTATCTGTAAAAGAACATTTGCTTACAAAGATTTTGTAGAGGATTATAATGCATTCAGAGGAAACGCATATGGCCTTTCTAATGTTCTTACTCAAACAGCATTCCTTAAACCTTCCATAAAATTAAAGAAGATTGATAATGTTATGATGACAGGACAATTAACTGTGCCTGGCCCTGGAGTTCCTCCATCAATCATTTCAGGACAATTAGTCGCTAACGAAGTTTTAAAGAAATTACCAAGTATCCAATCTGTCAACGCTTAAACACTAACGTTCCCGTATTACTATGAAAAAAATTTATGATCATCTCAGTTACAAGTTATCAAAAGAGATAACTGTTAAATACACCACATCTTTCGCTATTGGAATTCGATTTTTATCTGAAGAATTAAGAAACCCTATTTATGCTATTTATGGATTTGTTAGAGTAGCGGACGAAATTGTTGACTCCTTTCACGGATTTGACAAAGAACAATTACTAAACGATTTTGAAAAGGACTGCTTTAAAGCGATAGACGATGGTATTAGTACCAATCCTGTTTTACATGCTTATCAAGAAGTAGTTCGTAAATTTGGAATTGAAAGAGAATTAATTACGTTATTCATACGTAGTATGCGTATGGATTTAGGTAAAAAGAAATATACTGAACAAGAATACAAAGATTACATCCTTGGTTCTGCAGAAGTGGTAGGATTAATGTGTTTGAGGGTCTTTTTAAATGGGGATGAAAAAGAGTATCAACGTTTAAAACCTTCAGCAATGGCCTTAGGTTCTGCTTTTCAAAAGATTAATTTCTTAAGAGACTTAAAAGCAGATGTTAGAGATCTAGGCAGGGTGTACTTTCCTAATATTGATATTTCTTCATGGAACGAGGAAGTAAAAAAAGATGTGGAATCGGATATTCAAAAAGACTTTGATTTTGGATTTGAAGGTATAAAGCAATTACCTAAAGAATCAAGATTTGGTGTTTATTTAGCGTACATCTATTACACTAGATTATTCAAAAAAGTGAAAAATACACCTGCACATGTGATTTTGGAGGAACGATTAAGGATTCCTGATCCTAAGAAATATGCATTGTTTTTTCAATCTTATGTTAGACATCAAGTAAACATTTTATAAAATGGAGCCAAAGGTAATACTAGTAGATGAGCAAGATAATGAAGTAGGGACAATGGGTAAACAATTAGCTCATGTCGAAGGTGTATTACATCGAGCTTTTTCAGTCTTTTTATTCAATAAAAAAGGAGAGCTCTTATTGCAACAACGTGCATTAAGTAAGTATCATTCAGGTGGTTTATGGACAAATACATGCTGTAGTCACCCAATGCCCAATGAAGATCTAAATGTAGCTGTAAAAAGACGCTTGGTTGAAGAGTTAGGAATTACAGCAGATACCACTGCAATAGGTTCTGTTTTGTATAAAGCGGAGTTTGGTAATGGATTAATTGAACATGAATATGATCATGTTTTTATCGGAGAATACGATGGTCATCCTACAATTAATAAAGAAGAAGTAGAAACTGTAAAGTACATTTCTTTGGAAGATTTGGATGATTGGCTCGCAAATAAACCTAATGATTTTACTGCTTGGTTCCCATTATGTCTTGATATAGTGAAGCAGGAAATCCAATCAAAAATAACTTTATGAAAAAAGCCATTGTCATAGGAGCAGGAATCGGTGGAGTTTCTGCAGCTTTAAGAATTAACAAACTCGGATACAAGGTAACTGTGCTTGAGGGTACCGATACGGTAGGCGGCAAGCTAAAAGAATTTTCTATGGATGGATTTCGTTTTGATCGAGGTCCATCCTTATTTACTTTACCACATTTGGTAGAGGAACTATTTGAGTTATACGATCGTGATGTTGATCAATACTTTAAGTATAACAAACATGAAATTGCCACCAAATACTTCTACGAAGATGGTACTGAATTTACAAGTTATACGGATGCAGAAAAATTTGCAGATGAAATAAAAAAAGTATGGGGTGTAGATGTAAGTGAAGTAATGCATCAGATAATTGATGATTATAAGAAAACATCACCTATTTTTTTAGAAAGCGGACTAACCAAAATTACAGACTTATTCACCAAAGAAGTATTTGATGCGCTGCCAGTACTTACTAGACTAGGTTGGTTTGAATCACTTCATGAATTCAATAAAAAATATTTTAAGAACGATCAATTGGTACAGCTTTTTGATCGATATGCCACTTATAATGGATCTAGTCCTTATAAAACACCATCAATTATGAGGGTGATAAGTGCATTGGAACATGATGATGGAGTCTTTTTTCCAAAAGAGGGTATGCGTTCTATCATCACTTCCTTAACTAAATTAGCAGAAGAGGTAGGTGTTGAGTTTAAACTGAACGAACAAGTAACAGGAGTAAAGTATTTAGGACGTGAAATTAAAGAAGTAAATACATCAAATAATACTTACGATGCAGATGTGTTTATTTGTAATGCTGATGTGAATTTCTTTTTACCTGAAGTATTGGGAGAGAAAATCAAAACACCTAAACCAAAAGAATTATCATCATCAGCAATGGTATTTTACTGGGGTATTGATCATGATTTTAAGCAACTGGATCTCCATAATATATTTTTCTCAAACGATTATCAGAAAGAGTTTAAACAACTTTTTGATGAACTGAAGATTCCTGAGGATCCTACTATCTATGTGCATATTAGTAGTGTATTGAATAAGAATGATGCACCAGAGAATTCTCAGAATTGGTTTGTGATGATCAATGTACCTGCTTTACCAGAAGTATTTACAAAAGAGAAAGTTTCAGAAATAGAAGCTCTTTTGATTAAAAAACTGAGTGAGTTTTTGAACGTTGATTTAAAAGAAAAAATTGTTTGTTCAAAAAATTGGACACCTAAAAAAATTGAAGAGGATACATTAAGTTGGAAAGGTGCTTTGTATGGTTTAAATAGTAATAAATTAACACATGCACTTTACAGACAAAGAAATAAATCGAATCATTACAAGAATTTATACTTTGTGGGTGGTAGTGTACATCCTGGTGGAGGTATCCCACTTTGTTTAAATAGTTCTAAAATTGTAGAAAGTTTAATCAATGAGTAGTAAAGAACTGATATTGAAATTGCAATCCTATAGTCCTGCATTAAAGGTAAAGGTCGTCCTACTCATTTTTTATAGTGTAGGAGGGGTAGTAGCTTTCACACCTTTAAATCAACTATTACTACCTTTCACTCCCGTTTTATTAACTGCATCTTTTATTGTATTATTTTCTTTTGAAGAAAATCGGAGTCAACCTTTTTACTATTGGTTGATTTTCACTTACCTCGTCAGCTTCTTTGTCGAATGGCATGGTACTACATATGGATTGCTTTTTGGGGAATATGTTTATCTAAACAATCTAGGACCCAAAGTATTCGATGTGCCTTTGGTCATACCTATCAATTGGATCATTTTAGCGATTGCAGGATTCAATATAGGAAGTTCTTTTAAAGGAAAGTTACCACTATTACCTATAGCTCTTATTTGCAGTGTGATAGTCGTAATGTTAGATGTACTTATAGAGATTGTCTGTGAACCACTTGGTTTTTGGGTTTGGGATGATGGGATGCCTCCCTTCAAAAACTATTTCACATGGTGGTTTTTTATGTCTATCTTTATCTATCTAAAACTGAAATATATTCCTAACAGAAATAATTTATCGATATTTTTATTTATTCTAATTTTAGGATACTTTTTCCTACAAGTTATTGCTCATAATCTATAATCATTATGGAAATTATTATTAATTCACTAATCGTACTAACAACCTTCTTTTTTATGGAATTTGTAGCTTGGGCTACACATAAATATGTAATGCACGGATTTCTGTGGTATTTACACGAAGATCACCATGAACCACATGATCATTTCTTTGAAAAAAATGATGCTTTCTTCCTCATTTTTGCAGTACCGTCTTGGTTGGGTATTATGTTAGGAATGATGTACAATCAGTATGTATTTGTATGGATAGGTGTTGGCATTGCATTATATGGGTTGTGTTACTTTTTAACACACGATGTGTTAATTCATCGTCGTTTTAAATGGTTTGATAAAACCAATAACAGATACTTTAGAGCCATTAGAAAAGCACATAAAGTACATCATAAAAACCAAGGGAAATACGATAGTAAGTGTTTTGGAATGCTGATTGTACCAAAGAAATATTGGGAAGAAGCAAAAGCTAAACCTTCAAGAAATAAACAAAAACACAGAAATGCCGGAGCAGTTTAATTTATATTTAATCATAAACTTCATAGCATTAGCAGGGCCATTTTTTTTAAGTTTCGATAAAAAAGTGGCCTTTTATAAGCATTGGGGAAAACTATTATTTTCATTAATATTCCTTTGGACAATTTATCTTCCTTGGGATATTTTCTTCGCAGCAACAGATCAATGGGGCTTCAACCCAAATTATTTGATGGGTATTGAGTTTGCTTTTCTACCTATAGAGGAGTGGATGTTCTTTCTCATCATACCTTACTGCTTCCTATTTATTTATGAATGTATAAAAACTTATTTTCCTTCGACAACTTCGAAGACGGAAATGCCTTTTTATTTATTGCTCGGGGTAGCTATTTCACAAACGCTTCATGGAGGTATCTATTCTTATATGAATCTTGTTGTTATCCTGTTTGCTTTTTTGATCACAAGAAATAGTCTAACAAAAGCCTTTTGGTATAGTTACGCCATCACACTAATTCCTTTCCTTATTTTTAATGGAATCCTTACAGGAAGCATAACCCCTTCACCTGTGGTTTGGTACAATCAAGCTGCTTTTAGTGGAGTGAGATTAGGAACAATTCCCACAGAGGACTTTATCTATCTTTTGGGGATGATGTTACTTTGTATTAAAGGGTGGTATTGGATGGAAAAGAAGTAAGGGGAAAAGTAAAAAGTAAGAGGGAAGAGGGAAGAGGGAAGTTGAGATTTTTGTAATTCTTGGGGAATTTGAGTTAGGAGTTAGCTAAGTTAATGTAGAAGTAAAACTGGTGCAAATGTTAAGCGATAGCGCCATTTTGCCCATAAACGTTAGAGGTCTCCCGACCTCGTTTTTAAACTAAGGAACTAAGTGGGATTCTCTTCTTTGGGTAGAGAGGTGGTGAAACCCCTCGTGATGTCTCTAGGTTATAAAAACCTGTAATTTTATAAGAAGTTCTACGTATCTCAGTATCAAAGTGGATTCATAAAATATCAATCTTGGCTGCACTAATCATTCAAATATCCAGGTAACCAAGTCACAATTTCTGGGAATAACACTACAATCAAAATCAATATCAATTGGATGCCTATGTAGGGAAGTATTCCTTTATAGATATCAGATGTTTTGATACTTTTTGGGGCAACTCCTTTTAGATAAAATAGGGAGAACCCAAATGGTGGGGTGAGGAAAGAGGTTTGTAGGTTTAATGATATCAATATTCCTATCCACAATAAATTCATGTCATAAAGTAAGAAGATTGGAGTGACTACTGGAATGAATATGAATATGATTTCTATAAAGTCAATGAAGAAGCCAGTGATAAAAATGCCCAGCATTACTATGGCCAAAAAGGCATATGGAGATAGGTTAGCTTGTTGAATAAAGTGAACGAGCATTTCGTCTCCTCCTAATCCTCTGAAAACTAAACCAAATGCTGTAGCACCTACTAATATCATAAAAACCATACTACTCAAATGTCCACTTTCATAGGCGGCATCTTTCATTACTTTCCAAGTAAGTTTCTTTTCGAATAGAGTTAATATTGTGGCACATAATGCTCCAATCCCTGCAGCTTCTGTTGGAGAGGCGATACCTAGGAATATGCTTCCTAATACCGCTATTATCAATAAGAAAGGGAGGACAAAAGTATTTAATAAGGATTTGTAGGATAATTCACTTTTAAATTGCTGTATTTCTTCTTGAGAATAATGGGGGACTTTCTCAGGATTTAAAACAGCATATATATATACAAAAAGGATGTATAATGTTACCAATGCAACTCCTGGAATAACTGCAGCGACAAATAAATCACCAATTGAAATATTCATCACATTACCCATTAATATTAATACAATACTTGGAGGTATAATTTGCCCTAATGTACCAGATGCTGCTATGATACCTGTTGCATATTTTTTATCATATCCTCGATTTAACATGGCAGGGAGACTCATTAAACCCATAGTTACTACAGTAGCGCCAACAATTCCAGTAGAGGCTGCAAGCATAGCACCTACAATGGCTACAGAGATGGCAAGTCCGCCTTTCAATCTACCCAATAGAATCGCCATAGTTTGTAATAACCGTTGAGCAATGCCTGATTTTTCCAACATTACACCCATATATATAAATAATGGAACGGCAATAAGAATTTGATTATTCATCGTTCCATATATTCTCAATGGGAGGAGATAGAAAATATCTGTTCCGAAAGTAAAGTAGCCAAAAAGGAGAGAAATACCTGCTAAAGTAAATGCAACAGGAAACCCTAAAAGTAATGTGACAAATAAACAGAGGAATAAAAGTAGTAATATCATGAGGTGGGAGTTCCTTTTAATTCGAATAATTTACTCAACATCAAACTGACTCCTTGAAGAAGAAGCAAAGACATTGATATTGGGATGATGGCTTTAATAATAAATCTGAAGTGTAATCCACCGGCATCAGTAGACTTTTCCATAATCACCCATGAATTATATACATATGGAATGCTTGCATGGATAACAAAAAGACAAAAGGGAATAAGAAAAAACAGAATGCCAAAAATATCTACCCATCGCTTATTTCGATCAGAAAACTTCTGATACAAGGCATCTACGCGAACATGTTTATTCATTAATAAAGTATTGGGAGCATTAAGTAGAAAAATACACCCGAAAATGTGCCATTCTAGTTCTGTTATTCCTGCCGTACTAAAGTTGAAAAAATATCTGAGTGCCACATCCACACAAACAATCAAGATTAAAAGTATTGTAAAAAGTGAAATTCCTTTCCCAATAGTTTTATTTAACAAATTAATCCAACGAATAAGTTTGTCCATAGTAAAAAATGCTATTATCGGTCTATATCATTGATAATCCGATAGAATAGGAAAAAATAGCTTGAAAAATGTCTTTTTATTAACAACAAAAATAGTTCATATTATTAAATTACTTATAAATCTTTCTACTTTTGATACAAATTTGGTTGATAACTGTTCGAATTATCTTTAATTTCGCCGTTCAGTAGCTTATAAATTAATCTACATATCAATTTATTGTTCAAGAAGGGGTTTTTACCATGAGTATAAACATAGATAAAGCAAATCTACCGAAACACGTTGCCATTATAATGGATGGAAACGGAAGGTGGGCAAAGAAGCAAGGAGCAAAAAGAATTTTTGGTCACAGAAATGCTATCAAGGCTGTACGTGAAGCTACCGAAGGCTGTGCAGAGTTGGGAATAGATTTTCTTACACTTTACGCTTTTTCTACAGAAAACTGGGATAGACCTAAAGCAGAAGTTTTAGGTTTAATGCAATTATTAGTTTCTACTATACGCTCAGAAACTAAAACCCTGACTAAGAATAATGTAAAGCTCAAAGCAATTGGTGACCTTTCTAAGTTGCCATCCGACTGTCGAAAAGAATTGCAAGAAGCAATGCAACTAACAGAAGGAAATACGGGTCTAACATTAGTGTTGGCATTAAGCTATAGTGGGAGATGGGATCTAACTCAAGCGACACGTCGGATGAGTGAAGATTTTAAAGAAGGTAAAATTGATAGTATTGAACAAGATACGATCAAACAATATCTTTCAACTGCTACTATGCCTGATCCTGAACTCCTCATCAGAACAAGCGGAGAACAAAGAATTAGTAATTTCTTGTTATGGGAAATTGCTTATACTGAATTATTTTTTACGAATATACTCTGGCCTGATTTCCGTAGAGACGTTTTACATGATGCAATAATGGCTTTCCAAAATAGAGAGCGCCGTTATGGTAAGACTAGTGAACAACTAACTACATAATCAGATTATTAAAGTATTTAAAAGACATCAAGCAAGACGCATGATATCATCTAATAAAACAGTGAAGACACTGTTGATGTTCATCTCAATTTGGACGATCGCAATAACATCCTCTTATGCTCAATTTGGGACAAACTATGGTTCGCAAAGCAACAAGTATAATGTAGACTACGGTACTCCGGTAGAGTATACTATCGCAGGTATTGATGTTGTTGGTGCAGACTTTAACGACAAAAATGCCCTTATCAATATCGCTGGCTTTAAAGTGGGAGAAAAAATTAAAATCCCTGGAGACGCGATTAGTAAAGCGGTAAAGAAATTATGGAAACTTGGTATTGTTGGTGATGTACAAATCAACATCACTGAGATTCAAGGAAACGATGTTTATCTTCAAATTGCTTTGAAGGAACGTCCTAAGCTATCAAAATTCTATTTTGAGGGAATCAAAAAAGGTCAAGCCAAAACCTTAACTGATAAAGTACAGTTAGTGAGAGGTAGAATCGTAACGGAGTCTATGATTCGTAATACTCAGAATATCATTAAGGATCACTACGCTGAAAAAGGTTTTAAAAACACAGAAGTTAAAATTGTAAAGGAAAAAGATCCTGTTTTAGCCAACTCTGTAGTTTTAAGAATTGATGTTCAAAAGAACTCTAAGGTTAAGATTGAAGAAATTAATCTTGCTGGTGTAGAAAAGCTGACTGAAAAGAAGGTAAAACGTAAGTTAAAGAAGACGAAGGAAAAGAGATTTGGTAGAATCTTTACACCATCAAAATTCGTTGCAGAAGAATATAAAAACGATAAGAAAAGTCTTGTTCAGTATTATAACGAAGAAGGTTACCGTGATGCTGAAATCTTAAGAGATTCTGTTTATGATGTAGACCCTAAGATGGTATCAATTGATATGGATATCTACGAAGGTACTCGTTATTATTACAGAAATATTACTTGGACAGGTAATTATAAATATACCAACGAAGAGTTAGGTAAAGTATTGGGTATAACAAAAGGAGATGTATACAATACAACTGAACTAAACAAACGTCTTTCTTTTAACCCGAACGGTCAAGATATTTCTGCCTTATATATGGATGATGGTTACCTATTCTTTAGCGTAACTCCTACAGAAATTATGGTCGAAGGAGATTCGGTTGATGTTGAAATGAGAGTTTTTGAAGGTGAGCAAGCTTATGTTTCAAAGATTATCGTTAATGGCAACACGAAAACATCCGATCACGTAATTTACCGTGAAATTCGTACCTTGCCAGGTCAGAAATTCTCTAGATCTGATTTAATTAGAACGCAGAGGGAATTATCAACTCTAGGTTACTTTGACCCAGAAACTATTGATATTCAACCTAAGCCAAATATGTCAAATGGTACTGTAGATATCCAATATGGATTAACAGAAAAAGCCAATGACCAGATCGAATTATCCGGTGGTTGGGGTGGTTTCTATGGTTTCGTAGGTACTGTAGGTCTAGTATTCAATAACTTCTCATTAAGAAACGTAACGGACTTCTCTAAGTGGAGACCTCTACCAGCTGGTGATGGTCAAAGACTACAATTGAGGGTTCAAGCATCAGGTATTCAATACCAAACTTACTCAGTATCATTTACTGAACCTTGGTTAGGTGGTCGTAAGCCTAACTCATTAACAGTAAGTTATAACTACTCAAATCAAAACTCATACAGCGGTGATGTAAAAATTGGTAGTTTAGGTATTAATGCAGCAACTGTTGCATTAGGTAGAAGATTACAATGGCCGGATGACTGGTTTACAATGTCTAATTCATTGTCATTCCTAGTATATGATTTGAATAACTGGTATGCTACTGGTTTCGGTGATTATAACAACGGTAAATCTTATAACTTAACGTTCAATACTACTCTATCAAGAAACAGTATTGATCAGCCAACTTACCCTCGTAGAGGTTCACAAGTATCCTTGAGTGTGAGTTTAACTCCTCCTTACTCTGCATTTGGTGACAAAGACTTCTCAGATCCATCAATTTCTGATGAAGAGCGTTACAAGTGGGTAGAGTACCATAAGTGGATGTTTGATAACGCTTGGTACCAATCAATCATTGGTGACTTAGTAATGGCAGTAAGAGCCCACGTTGGTTTCTTGGCTGCATATAACCAAGATAAAGGTTTAGGTCCATTCGAACGTTTCATTATGGGTGGTGACGGTTTAACTCAACAATTCGCACTACTAGGTACGGAAACTATTGGTTTGAGAGGTTATGAAAACAACTCCATAGTTCCTTACGAATCGAATGGTTTAGGTGGTGTAGTTTATAACAAATATGTAATGGAACTTAGATATCCAGTGTCATTAAACCCAGCAGCAACAATTTACTTATTAGGTTTTGCTGAAGGTGGTAATAACTGGGCAACAATTGACGAGTTCAACCCATTTGAAATGTATAAATCAGCTGGTTTTGGTGCCAGAATCTTCATGCCTGCATTTGGTATGTTAGGTATTGACTGGGCTTACGGTTTCGATGCCGCACCAGGTAGATCTGATCCAAGTGGTAGCCAATTCCACTTTACAATCGGTCAACAGTTGAGATAAAAAATATTGTACATCTATTGTACGTGAAAGCCTCCAGATTCTGGGGGCTTTTTTTGTGTTTTTTTGATTTTTATCACCATTTGAGAACTTCAGTCTTTAAAGAATAAAATACTAATCAATTGATTAAATGTGATAGAATATTCTTTGTTTTATGTACTAAACAAATCATTAAACAAGTAGTTATTTATATAAATGAATGATTATTCAGTGATTAAGCTTTTAATTTCTATTTTTAGTGATATATTTGAAATTGAAACACACACAATAAACACCTTATACCATTACACACATGAATTTTGAACTAACTGAGGAGCAGTTGGCAGTGAGAGATGCTGCACGTGATTTTGCTCAGAATGAATTATTACCTGGCGTTATTGAAAGAGATACAGAACAACGATTCCCGAAAGAACAGGTAAAACAAATGGGGGAATTAGGATTTATGGCAATGATGGTCGATCCTCAATATGGAGGAGGAGGTATGGATACCATATCGTATGTGATTGCAATGGAAGAAATCTCAAAGATTGATGCATCCGCGTCGGTCTCAATGTCTGTAAACAATTCACTTGTATGTTGGGGACTTGAAAAATTTGGCTCTGACGCTCAAAAAGAAAAATATCTTAAACCGTTAGCTTCTGGTGAAGCCATAGGTGCTTTTTGTTTATCCGAACCCGAAGCAGGTAGTGATGCTACTTCACAAGTAACAGAAGCTATTGATATGGGTGATCACTATCTTCTGAATGGTACAAAGAACTGGATCACTAATGGTAATTCTGCATCGATATACCTTGTCATAGCACAAACAGATAGAGAAAAAGGTCATAGAGGTATCAACTGTTTGATTGTAGAAAAAGGCATGGACGGTTTTGTTGTAGGCAAAAAAGAAGACAAATTGGGTATTAGAGGATCTGATACACACATGTTGAGTTTTACAGATGTAAAAGTGCCAAAAGAGAATAGAGTAGGTGAAGATGGATTCGGATTTAAGTTTGCTATGTCTACTTTAAATGGCGGTCGTATCGGAATCGCTGCTCAAGCTTTAGGCATCGCATCAGGAGCTTATGAGTTGGCATTGAAATATTCTAAAGAGCGTAAGACTTTTGGAAAGCCAATTAGTGAACATCAAGCTATTGCATTCAAATTAGCTGATATGGCCACTAAAATTGAAGCTGCACGTCATTTAGTATTTAAAGCAGCTTGGTTAAAGGACCAAGGTAAAGACTTTTCTGAAGCTTCGGCGATGGCTAAATTATATGCCTCTGAAGTGGCTATGGAGGTGACAGTAGAAGCGGTGCAAGTCCACGGGGGATATGGGTATGTGAAAGAGTATCATGTAGAACGTTTAATGCGTGATGCTAAAATTACTCAGATCTATGAGGGAACATCAGAAATTCAGAAAATTGTTATATCAAGAAGTATCTTGAAAGACTAATTCTTCAAAATATTTAGACAAAAAAAGCCGACGGAACGAAATTCCATCGGCTTTTTATATTTAAAAGTGTGACTTATCGAGTCATCACCATATTATATGCTTTGATATAGTAATCATACAATTCATTCCAATCGAAATGATATGACGATTGTTCTACTCTACTACGTTGAGCAATTCGGTCTCTTCTTTCCATAGTAACGAAATCATACATGAAATTAGCCAATTCTTCTGCTGAGTGAGTGTAATCACTGTGCTTTCTATGAATAGTTTCAATGCCTTCTACTTTTGTACGTTTCAAGTCATTGATCACGAAGTCACCAAAGCCTGCTAAATCAGATGTGATAGCAGGGATACCTCTTGCGACACATTCCATTGGAGTATATCCCCAAGGCTCATAGTAAGAAGGGAATACCCCTAAGTGACATCCTCTTACAAACTCATCGTAATCGATACCGAAAAGAGGGTTCATAGAAGAAACAAAGTCAGGGTGATATACCAATTTCACTTTATCGCCTTCATAGTTTAATAAACCAGAATTACGTGCAAAGTTTAAGATATCATCCTTAGCATCATCTTTTAAGTTGTGTGTAGTGATATAAGGGAGACGAGAAGTTTTCCAAGATTGAACAGTTCTTCTTAACTGAAGTCTTAAGTTTTCAGGAATCAACTCCTCAATGGTAGGTGTTTCAATCATGTCGCCTTTTGATGCAACATAGAATAAACGTTCACCCACACTCTTCTCCATGGCATCACAAATCTTTCTGATTTCACCTAAAACGGCTCTCGATTCTAATTCGATAGGGTTAATAGTGTGATAATCTTGCTTTGTGATAAAGAAAGTAACAACAGTCTTATTGATATTATTGACTCTCAATTTATGATTCAAACGAGCAAGTGCTTCTAAAGTTAAATCGAATCCTTTGTTTTTATACTCAAATCTACCTGAGGTGAAGAAATATAAAGTATTGTTTAAATCAAATGAATACGATTGGAAGAAGTGACCCATTACAAATTCGTGGATCTTCTCTTTATATCTTTGATGAAGTACTTGAGACTCGTGTAAAGCTTCAAATTTATTGATATTGATACCATTAGGTACGATTGCATCAATTTCTCTACCCAATAAGTACTTACATTCTACAGCTGTTAACCTACTTACTGTACTGAAAACATGAGATCCATGAGCAGCAGCTCTTTCAATGGAAACCTGTGGTAGAATATTAAAGTGTTCTGCTTCTTTGGTCCAATTATAGGTTCCTTTCTCAAGATTTTGATAGAATTCAGGGTCGTTCATGGCTAGGTAACGACCTAGTAGGGTAGCGTGGGTAGTAAATACTGTTTTAATATTTAGGTTTCTACGACGGATTTCTGGGATAGGAATACCAGCCATCCATTCGTGCATATGTGCTACAACTTTTTTATCCGAATTATTTAAATTATCTAATTCCTGGAAGAAGTCAGTCATTTGAGAAGCCAGCATGATCGTTTGATCAAATAAGTCATCACCATCAAATGAAGGGATATTATGTGACTCCCAATTAGATTTTTTAATGTCAGTCAATTTCCATGCTTCATTGTGTGGTTTAAACAATACCACACGAGGTCTACCAGAAACTAACCATCTACCATAATGTACTTCGTAGCCTTTGTTTCTCAAAGAACGTACAGTTCTTGATACTAAATCATCACCATCGTCACTAATAGGATCAAAAACAGCAGATATGTTATTATTAACGTAGGGGCCAATTAAACAATAGTTGTCATCGCCAACTTGTTGTAAAACGTTCAGGATTTTTGACTTGATTACAGTATAGATACCCCCAACTTGATTACAAACCTCCCATGCACCTTCTATGAGCAATGGAGTTTCTTTCAAATGTACTTTCTTTGGCATATAAAGTTGTGTATAATGTTAATTATGTTTGTTCTAAGTATCGTTACTTAATTTTCAACCGATTGCACAAATATAACGACTGTTTTTAATTTATTATTTAATAAATTCAATCAGAGTTATATAGAAAGTTGTATTCAGGATTGTTATCAAATATTTTATCATTTTTTAATAATCCATAATTGTTTGATGTTGAGTGGGTTAATTTAAATTTATTTAGAAATTGATTACATATCACATCAAAAAAATTTTATATTCGTATTAATTATTATTATAAAACTAAAAAGCACGAAATGAATAACTTCGAAAAAGTTAAAGGATACTTGCTAAATCTAGGTTACGATATTAAAAGTGAGGATGAGCAAGAAGAACTATTTATTATCTCTGATGAAGAAGAAGGACTTCTTAATGTAGTAGTTGACTGTGAAGATCCTATTCTAATTGTAGAAATGCATCTGATTGATTTAAATCAGGAAAAACCAGATTTCTACAAACAATTGCTGGTTAAAAACAGAAACTTTGTCCATGGTGCATTTGTTATTGATGAACAAGGGAATCGTTTGTTATACAGAGATACATTAGAGTTAGAAAACCTTGATGAGAACGAGTTAGAGGGAACGTTAAATGCTCTGAAATTAGTAATTAGCGAAAATTACTCGATGTTACTAGATTATGCACAAAACTAAAAAAGAGGAAAGGATATGTTTAAGAGATTATTTGGATGGATGTCTTCCGAGGCAAACTCGGCAATGGATAAATTAGAGGACCCTATTAAGATGACTGATCAAGGAATTAGAGATCTTAAAAAGGATTTAGATCAAAGTTTACAAGGTTTAGCACAGGTGAAGGCCATCGCTATACGTACAAGAAAAGAATACGAACAACATAAACAAGCTACTCAAGATTGGGAAAGAAAAGCAATTATGTTGTTGCAGAAAGCACAAGCCGGTCAAATTGATGCTGGCGAAGCAGATCGATTAGCCACTGAAGCTTTAAATAAAAAAGAACAAGCTGCTCAAGCAGCAGCAGCACATGAGGGAATGGTAAAACAAAACGATTCTCAGGTAGCAAAGATGGAGCAGAATGTGCAAAAGCTGAAATCTCAGATTTCTCAATGGGAGAATGAAGCGAAAACATTAAAAGCACGTGCTAAAGTAAGTGAAGCTTCTTCAAAAATCAATAAGCAGTTGGCATCAATCGACTCTTCTAGCACTGTTGCTATGTTAGAAAGAATGAAAGATAAAGTAGAAGCTCAAGAAGCTTTAGCGGAATCTTATGGTGATATTGCAGATTCAAATGTCACTGTTGACGAAGAAATCAATAAAGCGTTAGGACCAGGTTCTGGAACTTCATCATTAGCTTTGGAAGAGTTAAAACAAAAAATGAGGTTAGGTGATGGTTCTACTTCTTCTGAATCAACTTCAGAACAATCTTCAACAGAAACTAATGCTGGAGAAGAGTTATCTGATTTAGATAAGTTGAAACAACAGCTAAAGAAAGACGAATAAGTATTAACAATACTTCAACGTCATACATTTAATAGTACTCACTATAAAATACATTATTTACTTCAAATAGTTAAAAAATGTACTTTCTAGTGAGTATTTTTTTATATGTATGATAAATTAATTGTCTTCTTTAATGGTTATTTAATGTATAATGATTAGCTTTATCTTAAACAGATTTCATAATTTTCTGTTCCAATGGTGTCAAATGAGACATTTATAACTCATTAATAGTTTATCAATTACTTATTCCGATGAAGATTACAAAGAATTACTCAATTTTTCTTTTTCTATTTGCTTTCGTTTTTTCCTTTACTACATATGGACAAAGTAAAAAGAAATTAAAACAAATGAATGCTCAACTTACTTCTGAAAATCAAGAGTTAAGAAGAAGTAAAGATGATTTAGAAAAGAAATCTAATTCACTTGCAGCAATGAATGAACAGCTTACATATGAAATGGAAAGCTTAAAATCTGATGTAAGTAAATTACAAGCTGAAAATAGTAATCTAAAAAATGAAATAGATGAACTTGAAAGCGAAAATGAAGGTTTAGTAACTACACTTGAAAATAGTAAATCAAACTCTGGTGCTGTAGCAAATGGAAATAATATGCCTGCAAACAGTGCAAATTGTTCTAGTAAGCAAGGTGCTTTAATGGGTAATAAATCTTATTTTGTAGATCTTTCTAGCACAATTACTGTTCATGGTTGGGGAGTACAAGTGTATTCTACAAAAAGCTTATGTGATGCACAAGGTTATGCAGAGAACTTCGAGTCTTATTATAAAATGTGGAAAACCTACATTAAAGTAACAGAAGATAACGGAGAACAAATTTATAGTGTTGTTTACGGCACATTAAAATACGAAGATCAAGCTAAGGTTTATATGGAAAACTTTAAGAAAATTGGTCGTAACGAAGATGAACGTAACGCAATTTTAGTTCAACACTAAAATTTAAAAAATATCAATACTTTTATACCACAGATTAGAATATAATCTGTGGTATAATTTTTTACAAGTAACTGATTTTGAGTAAACAATTAATTCATGTCTTCAACACAATCTTATAAGTAGAAAATTCCTTTCATTATGGAATATTTATTGCGATTAGAATTGAAGTTTAATATGAATTGAAACAAGCCTAAGTGAAAAAAAGTACAGTATCATATAAATGGAGAAAAATCGTAAAGTGGTTTTATGGCTACTTTGTGGCTTGTTTTGTGATAGCTGTTAGTAACTTTTCTGCGTTTAGACAAATTGAAGATCAAGACGTAATCGTAGAAAAAGTGATTGATTTACGTCAGATGACGATGTCTATGACATTAGCTGCTCAAGAATTTCTTTCATATGAAGCTCATTATGAAGAGTTTCATAGATCAAGGCAGGCTACGCCTATTATGACAGAGTATCATAAGGTGGATAAAAAACTTGAAGCTTATGTTGGTGATATTATGGAATCGAACGATTCATGGAAAATGGCTTATGAAGATGACCTAAAACTTTTTAGTGATTTATTGGCGAAGCATAGAAAAACATTCTCAAAAATTGTTACTCAATTGAAATATAGAGGTTCACAAACTTCAGGAATGATTGGTGATTTACAAAAAAGAACGAAATCTCTGCAGGAAGATCCCTATGTAAATAATGTTTTGTTAGAAGAAATGCGACTTTTAGAAAAAAGTTATCTATTGAGTGCAGATACAGCCGACTTCTACAAGATACGTGAATTGAACCATCGTCTTCAGCGGGAAGTGAAGGGAATTGAGATGCCAAATGGAAGAAAACACAATATCTTGAACCATTTGAGAAGGTATAATTCTATTTTATTGAGAATTGTTCAGGTAGATGATAGAATCGGTTTTAGAGGAGATGTTGGTTTAACCCTAACATTGCAAAATAATACAGAGGCAATCATCAAATTATCTGATGAGATGTATAAAAAAGCTCAATACAATAAAGATTGGTGGATGTCGACAAGTCGATGGATTGCAGTGATCTTCGGCACATTGTCCGTCTGTGTTTTATTGGTACTAAGCTTATCTACAAACGAATTAATCAATAAAATTAGGTAGTCGATTTATTATCGTCTAATTCATCTAATTTAAAGAAGAACCTTGCTAGTGGCATGGCAAGTATTGCAAAAGCAATCATAAAAGCTCCTCCATAGAAATAGATATCCATTAATTCGCTATCTCCAAAAAAGAAATAGGCAATCACACCACCATATATAGGTGAAACGTTATTCGCTAATGAAACACTAAAAGGAGTAATTTTTTGCATCACTTTTACGATTGAACTGTAGGCTATTATAGAGAATATAACAGCTAAGATGATGATTAGAACAATATCTAATGATGTCGGAGTGTGAAAGCTTGATTTAGATATATATTTTAAGAAATAAGGTAAGAACAAAGCTGTTGCTGCGAATGCACCACACATCTGATAAAAAGTGATGACTAAGTAATGATACTTTTTTGAGTATTTCGAAGTTAGGATAGTAACAACAGCTGCAAAGAAAGCTGCTAATATTGCTGCAAACATACCCTCACTATAAGCAAATCCTGAACTGAAAATCATATATACTCCAAATAAGGCAGATAGTCCTGTCATGACCTCAGTGAATGTTGGACTTTTTTTACTAACAACCGGATAGATGAAACTAACCCATATTGGCGTTGTGGCAATACCAACTAATGTTACAGATGTATTCGACTTCTTTGCTGCTACTACAAATAATACCCAATAGATTGCAGTAAGTAAACCTGTAAAGAATAACATTACAATATGTGACATCTTTACTCTTAGATTCACCTTTTTATATAACACTACACCAAATACAATAACCGTTGCCGCTAGTGTTCTTAAGAATACAATCTCGACAGAGGATAATGTAATGTAGATATTAATGATTGGTATCATAGATGAACACATAATCCAGAAATGCAATTCAGCATAAGCGGTTTTGTCACCTGTAAAACCAAGTTTTTTGAAAATTGATTCTAAAGCCAATGTAGAATAAGTTTTATTAAAAAATTATCTATTCTCCTGAGTACGACTCAAAATATTTTATCGATATCAAGTTATTAATTTAGTCTAAAAAATTTGAAGACATATATATTTTAATGATTTTCTTCTTTAAATCTCTTTTCACCCGCTTTGATCTCTACATTTATCATATTCTCAAAAGGAGGAAGAGGGCAGTCAAAACTGTCATTGTAAGCACAATAAGGATTGTAAGCCATATTAAAATCAATATACGTTTGCATTTGTCCTTTTTTAATACCGTGTAATTCAATATATCTTCCCGCACCGTAAGTTTCTGTATCAGCCGTTAGGTCTCTAAAAATTACCATCAATAAATCTTTTGTGAGAGGAGTAGGAAGAACAGCTTTTAGTAAAGTAAGTTTGACAGTTTCTCCATTTACTTTAAATGTTGCAACACAAGATTTATAATATTCTCTTGCTTTTTCTTGAGTAGTATTTATTCTTATTTTATTAGGTTTATCTGCCCATTCTAATTGTGCATTTACACGGTAAGAGTAATCGACAGGGTAATAATTTAAATGCTCAAAAGAAGCCATTTCTACCTCACTTAAAGGACTTTCATTTTTATTTTTAAAGATTTTATCCTTGTCAGTTCTTTCTTTTAATATACGTTCAGTATACTTTGTTTGGCCTTCCTCTGATTTAGAAGAGAACAAAATATTTCCAATATAACCCAATATTGCTACCCCAATGATAACTTTTAAAACGGAACTTGTTTTCATTAATTTATTCTTAAATATTATTTCTGAGTGTAAAATTATCATTTAATTACTTTCATAAAAGCAGTTTCACGATTATTTTATTGCACAATATTAATAAATAATTGTATATTGCAAATACAATCATTACTGAACACTAATTAACTACCCTATTGCTAATGATGGCACAACCTAATCACATAAATAATTTAGTAGACAATGTCTCTAAAGAGTTGTTGTTTGAGGGATTTTTGTCTGGATTCAGGCATTACGCACTTGATGATCAAGAGTGGGAAATTATGCGTCAGAATTTGAAGTTAATAAGACATGCAACAAACCCGCATGACGAAAATGCCATTGCTGTTTTTGCCAATTCTATGATGATTGGCTATGTTCCTAAAACTCATTCAGAAGTTATTGCGAATTACATCGATAAAGGAGAAAATATTATACCTGAATTAATTGATGTTAACCCAGAGGCCACTAGCCAAGAAAAAGTATACTTTAGAATCTGGAATTATAAAGTAAAACTTTCATCATAATAATATTTTAAAATCAGTAAGTCTTTTTTCTGTTTTTAGCTTCTTTTTCTCAACTTCAGCACCGGTTTTTTATTTTCAAACAATTCCTCTGGCATCACTTCTTCAAGCACTTGTTGCAGTTGAGATTGTGTTTCCAAGTTCTTCACCAATTCAATAAGGTTGATATTTGAAATTTCTTCTTTAAAATACTTTCTTAAGCTTCTATTTAAAGGCTTTCTTTCTTTATACTGTTGAATGATTAATTCTTTTAGATCAGTGTTTCCCCAATGCATTTGATGATAAAGCAAATCGGCATTACGAAGATATTGGGTATTATTCAATTTAATGTCTTTCCCTTTTTCGTATTCATCTTCACCAATTACTTCTAAGTTTACCTCTTCATTCATCAATTGAATGGATGAAGCATATACCTTCTTACCAATTTTGACCCACTTCCAGAAATCGTTTAATAAAGGAATTCTAGGCGGCATGGCCACTAATTCTTTCTGATAATCATTTTGGTAAGTAGGATGATTGAGAATAGCCAAACAGTAAAAGAATATATTTTCTTTCGTCAGTTCAGACTCCTTTAAAGTACGCTCGATTTGAATTTTTTCTAAATCTTTGATCTCATTGGATAAATTACTGATACTAGAATTTATCGCCGATAACATTGATTTTTTTTCTGTAGCCCCACGATAGAGCTGAAGCATTTTATTTTGAAGTGCTTGAAGTTGAACTTGAATTAAATCTAATTCGTTATCCTCTTTTTCAATAATTCCCTCAATTTTTTGAGTAAACTTATGAAGCACAGGTAAGCGTTGTGTGTGCTTACTGATCAGTCCGATTTCGTATATCAGAAGCCCTTTTAAACTTGCTACAGTACTTTTCTTACCTGCCTCTGGCAGACGTGGGATATAGTATTGTTTAAAGCGTTGTAACGCCCAATCACTAACATTATCATCAAAAGAGGCATCTTCTTTATACATCTTTAATGGTAAGAGAGTGACTTGATGTTTTCTATCAAAAAAGTCGGATAAAACCGGAGCATTGGTCGAAATTATATCAAACCCTGTAGCAGCATTAGACCCAATACATAAGACAGGTTGTTCTTTATCCAATCCAAAAGAATGTGCATTCGTCCAAGCTTTCGTATCTTCTTCAGATAAGTATACCCATTTCTTTACAAAGGGCTTTTGATATACTTTGAGATAAGCTTCTTCGAATTCTTTTTTGTTATCAGGTAAAACTGCCTGGGCTACTGTTTTAGAAGATTCTTTCTGTAAATCTGCAACTTTAGAAACCAATTGTTTTTTATTGAAATCGGTGACCCAAGATTTATTTTTCAATTGTATAGGAGAGACCGCTTGTTGAAAAATACTCTTTTCCTTTTGAGAATACATACACAAAAACTTAGTGTATTCTTCAGAAGAAAGTGTGATCCAATCTCCAGAATCCTGACTGATCTCTGAAAAGTCCTCAAGGTAACTTGGAGCATAATACACCCCATCAAAATCATTTTCTTTATCGAAAATAAAACAATAGACCAATTGCTGTGAATATTGATGTGCTTGAATATACACTCTATGGCAGACTTCAGTCACTTTATCTCTCCAAAATTTATATTCAGGAGCAGCTGCTAAAGAATGATCACCTCGAATGACTAGAATACCATTGTTTCCCAAACGTTTTTTTGCCCAAAGTAACCAATAGGAGACAGGGTTTCTTTTTTGATCACCAGAAAATGCCTTTTTAACTTTATTCGTCCATTCTTTATGAGCACTTCTATTTCCCAACGACATCTGTTGAATCGTACCAAATACAATTTGAACAGGTTCTCTATTGAGATTGATGAGTTTGTCCAAATTAGAATCCTCTTCGGTAAACTCAAAGTGTGTTTGACCTTTAGGTTGAATGTCTACAAAACTTAAACTATTGCCATAAGATCGCTTACTTTCCGAGATCACGACTGCACACCAATAATAGACCAATAAATCATAACAAACGATGGTATTTGATTTAGCTTCATTGTCTAAAAATGGAGGTAAGGTAAATGAAGGATATAAATACTGAGCATGTTGTCCTGCATTATTTAAGTGTTTCTTCATCAGAGATTTGAACATGCCGTTAAAATAATCGGGCAATTCTTCTCCTTCCTCACGACCCATTAATTGAGTGTATAGCTCATTCCGATCCGTTCCGTTATCAAGAAGCACATCAATTTTTTCTTTTAATTGATGAATGGCTTCATTGAACGCATCTTTTTGCTCTAGAAATTGAAGCAAATTGTGAAATGCTAAATAAATAGGGTCAGCTTTCAGTTCCCCCAATTCATCTGATGTGAAAAGGTGGGATGAAATGCAGTCAGCGACAATATGTTCACTCAACATTTTTAATAAATCGTCCACATTAAATGTAGGGAAAAATGATTTCTTAAATGTTTTTATCAAGTGATCACCATGTTGTGCTACTTCGTTTCTGAAATTGCCTGCAAACTGTAATTGTTGCTGAATATTTAGTATAGCTTCTCCTATCAAGGTCTAATTGTTTTTACGCTCAATGTAGTTTCAAATGGCAAATAAAATGAATTACTTTGATTTAGTGTAGAGAAAGTACAACAATTAAAAATCATTTGTGATTATCCATCAAAATACTTCTCAACTTCGTATATTCGCATCAATAGAAAACACGACAAACAACATCAACTTTTAGGATGTAATTGTCCTTTGAATAGAATATTTATGAAGAAATTATTTCTGCTTGATGGCATGGCTTTGATCTTCCGTGCTCACTTTGCGTTAATTCGTAATCCTAGGATCAACTCTAAAGGAGTAAATACAAGTGCCCCAATGGGATTTGTCAACTCTTTATTGGAAATTCTAAAAAAGCAGGAACCTACACATATAGCCGTTTCTTTCGATTTATCTGCTCCAACATTTCGTCATGAGATGTACAAAGAGTACAAGGCAAATCGTCAGGAAACACCTGAAGATATATCCATCGCCATACCAATTGTAAAGAAAATCGTCGATGCCTTTAATATCCCTCGAATCGAAATGGAAGGTTTTGAAGCAGATGATGTGATTGGAACAATTGCTAAAAAAGCAGCTGCAGCGGGAGGTTTTCAAACCTATATGATGACACCCGATAAAGATTATGCTCAGTTGGTAGATGATAATACTTTCCTATACCGTCCATCTACAAAAGGTGGAATCGAAATCCTAGGACCAAAAGAGGTATTAGAGAAATTCGATCTAGATAGAGTAGATCAGGTAATTGACCTTTTAGGTTTACAAGGTGATGCAGTCGATAACATTCCAGGTGTTCCGGGTGTAGGACCAAAGACAGCATGTAAACTTCTAAAAGAATATTCTACTGTTGAAGGCATTATCGAAAATGTAGATCAACTAAAGGGTAAGCTTAAAGAAAGAGTATCTGATAATCGTGAACAAGCGATTCTTTCTAAAGAATTAGCGACGATTAAGATTGATGTTCCGGTAGAGTTCAATGAAGAGGAATTGAAAGTAAAAGAGCCAAACAAAGAAGAGTTGGTGAAGATTTTCAATGATCTTGAGTTTAAAACTTTATTGAAAAGAGTGTTCCCAGGTGAGGCACCAAAAAAGGTGACTCCAAAGCCGGGTGAACAAACATCTTTGTTTGGAGGTGGTGCTCCAGCCGCAAAAGCTGCTCCTGAAGAAGTGGTTGAAGAAGAGATCGAAATTCTTATTGATACGATTAATTCTATCAATAAAAATTACAGAATGATCGATTCTGAGGAGAGATATCAAGAACTTGTAGATTACTTGATAAAACAAAAGGAATTCGCTTTCGATACAGAAACGACTTCTCTAGATTCATTAGTGGCTCAACCCGTTGGTATTTCATTCTCCGCTAAAAAAGATGAAGGTTATTATGTGCCTTTAACATTAAACGAAGAGGAAGATCAAAAAATCTTATCTCACTTTAAAGCACTTTTTGCAGATGAGAAGATTTTGAAAATTGGTCAGAATCTTAAATATGATATTCAAATTTTAGATAATGTAGGTGTAGAGGTCAAAGGACCCTTCTTCGATACCATGTTGGCGCATTACTTAATTGAGCCAGATAAACGACATGGTATGGATACGTTATCAGAGCATTATTTAAATTATAAGCCTGTTTCTATCGAAACTATTCTAGGTAAAAAAGGGAAGAAACAGAAAAATATGAGAGATATCCCTGCTTCAGAAGTATATGAATATGCTTGTGAAGATGCAGATATCACGCTACAATTGAAATATGCTTTAGCTGATCAACTCAAAGAAAAAGAAGCAGAAACGTTATTCAACAATCTCGAAATGCCATTGATGGAAACATTGAGATTGATGGAAAAAGAAGGAGTAAATCTAAATGTTCCGTCTTTAGAAACGTACTCTGTGACCTTGGCAGAAGAAATCGTTCAATTGGAAAAAGATATTTATGCACTAGCAGGAGAGGAATTTACTATTTCTTCACCAAAACAGTTGGGTATTGTCTTATTCGAAAAAATGAAGTTGGTCGATAAGCCAAAGAAGACTAAAACAGGGCAATATGCCACTGGAGAGGAGATCCTTCAAGGTTTAAAACAACATGAAATTGTTGGTAAAATCTTAGACTTCCGTCAGTTAAACAAACTGAAGAGTACGTATGTAGATGCGCTTCCTAAGTTGATCAAAGAGGATGGTAGAGTGCATACAACGTACAATCAAGCCGTAGCAGCTACAGGGCGTTTAAGTTCGACAGATCCCAACTTACAAAACATTCCAATTCGTTCATCAAGAGGTAAGGAGATTAGAAAAGCCTTTGTTGCTCGAGATGAAGATCACGTATTTATGGCTGTCGATTATTCTCAAGTAGAACTTCGAATTATGGCTGCCTTCAGTAACGATGAGGAAATGATCAATGCATTTAAAGCGAAAAAAGATATTCACACTGCAACTGCAGCAAAAGTCTTTAAAGTAGCTGAAGAAGAAGTGGATGCAGATATGAGACGTAAAGCCAAAACAGCCAACTTTGGTATTATATACGGAGTTTCAGCCTTTGGTTTATCTCAACAATTGGACATCCCTCGTACAGAAGCAAAACAATTGATCGATGCTTATTTTGAGGAATTCCCTGCTGTGAAAAAATACATGGATAACGTAATCAATAAAGCACGTGAGGACGAATATGTAGTCACTTTGATGGGCCGTAGAAGATATTTAAGAGATATCAACTCAAGAAACTTTACGGTTAGAGGTATGGCTGAACGAAATGCGATTAACGCTCCAATTCAAGGTACAGCAGCCGATATCATCAAGAAGGCGATGATTGATATTCAAAAATGGATGGATACGCAAGATTTGAAATCCAAAATGATCATGCAGGTGCATGATGAATTGATTTTTGATGTTCATAAAGACGAATTGGACGTAATGAAATCAAAAATCAAAGAGTTGATGGAAAATGCCTACGAAATGAAAGTTCCTTTGGAAGTAGAAGTAGGTGAAGGTTTAAATTGGTTAGAAGCACATTAAGATGAATAAAGTGATGACGCCAACAAAAGAGAAGTCTTTTTTCATTGGTATGAAAGACTTCTTAAAATTAATTAGGTTCAATAACCTAATGATCATATTTATGACCCAATGGTTGGGCCGAATTTTCTTAATAGGTCCTTATCAAGAATGGAAAGACCATTTTACTGATATTGGTTTTTGGCTATTGACATTCTCAACCATGTTGATTGCAGCGGCAGGTTATATCATCAATGATTATTATGATATAAAAATTGATGCCGTAAATAAGCCAAAGAAACAGGTGGTGGGAAAAGTAATGAAAAGGAGAGTAGCGATATTAACGCATACGGTCTTCAATTTTGTTGCTATCGTTATTGGTCTATTTCTATCAAAAGAAATTGGGACTATCTTTTTCTTTACGACTTTTTGGTTGTGGTTATATTCTAATAATCTAAAAAGAAGAGCATTTATTGGCAACCTTAGTGTTGCAGCAATGACCTCTATGTCCATCTTTTTGATCAATATCTATTTTATAGAACACAATAAGGCGGTGTATCAATTTGGTTTGTTTGCCTTTTTTGTCTCTATTATTAGAGAAGTGATCAAAGATTTAGAAGACAAAGAAGGAGATGCACAATTTGGATGCAAGACACTACCAATTATTTGGGGTGATAAAAAAACAAAACAGTTCGTATATGTTCTGTTTGCGTTGTTCGTCATCTTATCTGCCTTGATCATACAGCGCATTGAAAATGAATATTTCCAATACTATTTTTCTGGTTTGATAATTCCAGCATTTTTCTTGATGTTTATGCTTCATAGAGCATCTTCAGTGAGGAATTATCATGATATCAGTAAATGGATAAAGTATTATATGTTAGCAGGCATTGTAGGGATGGTGTTTGTTTAAGTAAAAAATGAAGTTTATGTGATATTAAATATCTAACATAAACTTCATTTTTTTATCTAATTCGTTTTGTTTTTCTTTCGGAAGGGAAATTATAAAATCTCTGAGTCTATCTTTACTTATTACCCTCATTTGTGTGAGTACAATTTCTGAATCTTGAGGAAGGCCAGTCACTAATTTACTAAGTTGAACACCTAAAATTGTGTTACCAGTAACTTTTGTAGTTATAGGAATAGCATAACAAACAGTATTTCCATTTGCATTTAAAATCAAATCATTTTCGAAAATGACACAAGGTCTTTCTTTGCCTGTCATTTCGTTTTTTTTATTGTTTTGAGGTGTCAAGTCCACCCAATACATCTGATATTTTTTTAGCATTATGATTAAAGAATATCATTATCATTTAATTGTTCAAACTCATCCATGATTTCAGAATTGATTTTCAGAAGATTCGAAAACTCTTTTTCTAACTGCTTTTTTATCAATTCCTCTTTTAACTCTTTTACTTTGTCTTTTATAGCTTCAAGAAAAAACTCATTATTTGATTTATAATTAAAAGAGTTGACGATTTCATTTACTTCTTCTAGCAAACTTTCATCTGCTCTTAATGTGGTTGTTTTCATGATAGTAGGTATTTTATAATAAAACAAATTTACGACATCAATAAGTAGTATCAAAATGTGACTTCATTTAAGTTTTGTAAATCGATACTATGTTTTATCAACTTTCATAAACGATTAATTCTTTAGTAATAGGTTAATAATTGAAACTTCAAAATTCTTTCAAGTATAAAAAAAACACCCCAAAATAAAATTTTGAGGTGCTAAGCTAGTTAATTGAATTGGTAGAAAAGGGTGTTAAGCCGTTGCAACATCAGTACTTTCAAAAATCTTATCTGCTGATGAGGCGATAAAACCTTCAAAAAGTTGCCCGTCTTTAAGTTCATATCTTTTAGCAAACTCATAATAACAAGAAGGGATTTCGTACTCTCCTTCTATAAAGTTTACCTTCGTTTTATCTGCTAGGATAGAGGATTGCTCTAATAATTGCTCTTTAGAACCTTTGATTTCACCTCCTGAAGTATTCATAGGGAAGCCGTTGTCTTTTAAGAAATCATTAACTGATTCAAGTGTATCGAAGTTCTCCAATTTGTTGACATACACTGTAAAGTGATTGGCTCTGAATCCATACACATACATCCAAGCTGCATACTCTGATTCTGCAAGAAGTTTTTCGTAGATTTTGTGAGATGGAGTACCCCATGTTCTTCCTTGTAATAGAAGATCTTCGCTACTGTAATGAGGGATTTGAGAAATCTCTACACAAGTATCAGCTACTTCCTGAAGGAACTCACTGCACAACTCTAAGCGAAGTTCTGAGATAAAGATTTTTGGCATATCCTTATCAATACGATGTTCTAGGTGAATGGCTTTGAGTTTTTTGGCTTCGAAGATATAGTCTCCTTTTTTCTCATAACCCATAGCCAAGAAAGGCTCTGCAAGCTTTTCTTTGTTGACTAAATCATGATTGAAGGTACGGATAGCAATATGGTCGTTTGCTATGTTTTTCTCTCCTTTTTTCTTGAAAATATCATGAATTTTAGCAGCAGAAGGAGTTACATTGATGTACTTCTGCCATAAAAGGTCAATAATGTTTTTCATGTGTTTATTGGTAGTGTGTATCTTATTTATAAAACGTAAAATTTACATTTATAATGCAAATATACACACAGTTTCATAAGCACAAAATAAAATGATTATTAATTTTTTCTTTTGTAGATAATCGCACCATTATCAAGGATTACTTTCTCGTATTGTTCCTTGATAATACTTAAATAGGAAAGGACTTGTTCACCTTTTCCATTCAAATCGACAATGGCATCAGGCATATCTTCTTCGAAAGAGTTGTAGATAGAACGTATTTCGTCGTAAGAATCGACTTGATCAAAGAAACGGTTACAAACTTCCCAATTCAGGTAACCTGTTGCTAATTTTTTTCCTTTTAAGTAATTAAAATCGTCCCCAAATACGATAACACGTTCACCAAGGGTTTCCATACCATTAATAGGTTGTGAAAGGGCATCTTGATAAGGTGAATCTAAATTCTTGGGTAAAAAGCCAAAAGCGGTAGCATACATTATACCCAATAGAGAAAGGGTGTAAAATGCTGTGGTGATTTCGCCGATTAAACTTCTTCTGATCATCAGTAACTCGTGGGCTGTGAAGAAGGCAATAGCAGGTACAAATAATATTAATTGGAAAGTAGTTGTGTATATAGAGAAAATAAGGCTAATTATGGCCGTAATCACCCAAATTAACATCACTTGCTGAATGGATTGCTGATAATTAATAAAGGCATTATTTGAAAATGTTCTGAATGAGCCAAAGATAAACATCAATAATGGGAAGCCAAGTATGATCAATATTTGATCCCAACTTTGTATAAAGTCATGCTCGTTCCAACCAATTGACATTAAACTAGCTTGTACAAAACTTTCTAATGCTTGATTATAATAGAGATATATCAAATAACTTCCCCATACTAAAGAGAAGCCTATAAAAGCTAAGAAAAGACGTTGAAAAGAGGATACTCTAAAGGTAGCCAAGGCGAAAATACCCATCAATAAAAATGAAAAACTTGGTAAATAAGCCATTGATGCTAAACCGAAGAATACACCTGTATTTAATATACTTTGTTCTGTATCGGTTCGTTCCATCCTTAATAAACTTCTAAGACCTATCAATAAGAAGGTTAAAGAAATTAAGGTAGGCGAAAGGGTCATGAAATCGAAGCTGAAATTAGAAGCAATAAGGTAAATAAAACCTGGAACGAATGTTTTTTGTTTATACGCTTCACTTCTGTTCATCATGGAATTAAACATGATGGATTGTAAGGCGGTCAAGAAGGCTGCTATAATAAAATAAGCCGTTCTACTACCGTCAAAAAATTTTGCTATTAACCAATAAAAGCCTGCAGATATAGGTGCAACGTTGTCCCAAACATCACGATACATTGCTTTACCTTCTGCTAACTTTGCTCCTAAGGTAAGCCAATGAATTTCCTCTGTAAGTAAAGGAATATCGCTTAGCCAAATTGGTAGACGAATAATTACAAGTAGAATGAAAATAAAAATGACTCTTAGCGGGTCGTTAACTTTAAAAAATGAAAGCATGCTAAATGTAATTCAAAAAATGGTTTAATAGAGTACGGACATTGCAGTGCAACGTCCATACCATATATCTTTTGATAAGAATCTATCTTGTGTAAATATCATCATCATCTTCCTCCCCTTTGTCATCTGGGATATCAAGATCTTTGAATAAGTCTTCGATTTTTTCCGCCTCTTCAGCAGTGTTATCGTAGTAAAATCTTAATTCAGGAATAATTCTCGCCTGATGGCGAATTCTTTGTGCTAATAATTTTCTGATAGATTTATTCTGTTTATCGATCTCTTCTACTTTAGCTTCAGGATTTTTTTCCAACAAGAAGCTTAAGTACACTTTTGCAAGACCCAAATCAGGAGAAATTTCAACTTGTGTTACAGTGATAAAAGTACCACCAAACATGGCTACTGAGTTTTGTTGAAAGATTTCACCTAAATCTTTTTGAATTAATCTTGAAAATTTATGTTGTCTTTTACTATCCATTGTATGTAAAATATGAATTCAGTTTGAAAATGAAGATTCGACGGAATAATCTTCTGTAAAGGCATATTAGCCTAAATAAATAACTATCATACAAAATTGGGGAAAATAATTGGTTTATAAAGGCAATTGATACTATTCTTTCTCATCATCTTCATAATTATTATCATTATCAAAATCTAAAGGGAGTTGATCGCCATGTTTTCTCATCATTTGGTCAAAATCAAATTGCTCCATGTGTTGAGACGGCGAGACTTCTTCATCTTCCATCATTTGATCTTCCATACCAAATAATTCGGCTTCCGATTTTTCAGTATGATCACCCAATTCATCATCAAAGTCATCAAATTCTGAGTCTTCGTCTTCTTCTTCCTCTTCCATAACTTGTTGAGGTTGAAAATCGAGTACTTCATCTTGAATAAACTCATTGGTAGAACCACCAAAGTTGTTATCAATGCTACTAAAACTATGTTCGGATTCATCTTGAGGAACAGGATCATTTAGTGTGTGAGCCACAGAGATGATCATACTCAAGTCTTTATATAAATTCTTTAAGATAAATGATCGGGTTAAAGAGTGTGCTGTGTCTACTTTGAAAAGCTCCTTTCTGATATCAAGAAAAACATACATATGATTCCCTTTTAATATACAGCTGACTTTGGCTTTAAAATGCTTTGCTATTTCTGATAGTTTAGATACAAAATCGTCTTTTAAAGTGATTTCAGCCAAGGCTCTATTTTGAGCATACACTTTAAAGTTTTTTCTAAAATTGATATCCCTAATTGGAACATAATCACCATATCGAGTATCCGTTTCTTCAATTAATCTACCCACATGTCCCCATTGATGTTGGATATCATCATTAAATATATAAACATCCGTTTTTACTTCTTCTTGAAGTTCAAAAATCATAAAGAAACCATGAAAGTAGGTCTTGTACTTTAACTCAGGCTCTTTGATTTTATCAAGTACTTTGTTCTTTTTTGGAGGTAACTGTGTGGCTGCCTGAATTTCAGAAACCATCATTGGAGTACCCTCAATTGTTCCTTCTATGAGATCATCACCTGTATAAACATCAGGAATTAAGGTATGGAAACCACATTCTTTCCATCTATCAAGAGGAATGTAGCCTTCGGGATCGTATTGAAGAGATGGATCCATAAAACGCATCATTTCTCGAACGACTAATTCTTTGTACTCAATTTCGATCGTATCATCTTGATAATTTTCTTTGAAATAGGTGTAAGAAAAATAAGGAGCAAAAATGATCATGAAGTATAAACCATAAATATTGATTTGATCCAAGTAAATAAGTATCCAAGTAAAGAAAAGGAATAAAAATGTGAGACCACCAAACTGCAAACGTTTATTATGCATGGCGTACCTCTTCTTTTCTAATTCTTCCAACTGTGGTTGAATATGGACTTTAAAGTGCCCCTTAAAAGCGTCGAATGTTTTCATTTAAGCTTTATCGATGATCAATTTCAATGGAAGATATAAAAATAATCAATTAAGAGAGGTTTTAAAGTAGTTCTAAGTTCAATTTTAAATTGGATTTTACAGAATCTTATTAGAATTTTACGGGATGAATAAGTTTTTGGTGATACAAACTGCTTTCATTGGGGATGTAATTATGGCAACAGCTGTAGTCGAAAAACTAATTAAGTTTTACCCTGATGCTGAAATCGATTTTGTAGTGCGTAATGGTAATGAGGGATTGCTGAGAAATAACCCTCATGTGAATGAAGTAATCATTTGGAACAAAAAGGAAAATAAAAACAAAAACCTTTGGAGAGTTTCTATGGAAATTCGTCGTCGTAGATACGATCGTGTGATCAATTTACAGCGCTATTTCTCTACGGGTTTAATGACGTTCCTTTCTGGTGCCAAAACAACGGCAGGGTTTGATAAAAACCCTCTTAGCACAACGTTTACTTTAACCAAACAACATGTAATGGGTGAAGGAAGAGAAAGAGAGCACCACGAGGTGAGTCGTTACCTTTCTTTAATTGAAGACATTACTGACGCTGAGTTTGTTGGTCCAAAAATGTATCCAAGAGAAATTGATTACGAAAAGGCACATTTTGATAAGCCTTATGTAACGATGTCTCCATCATCGGTTTGGTACACAAAACAATTCCATAAAGATAAATGGGTGGAATTAATTAATAAGATTCCAACACGTGTAGCAGTAATTTTAAACGGCGGACCTGGAGATGGCGATTTATGTGATGAAATTGCTGTAAAATCGGGTAGAGAAAATATATATAACTGGGCAGGGAAATTTTCTTTCCTTCAGTCGGCAGCATTGATGAAAGGAGCGGAGATGAACTACGTGAATGATTCGGCTCCCCAGCATATGGCTAGTGCAATGAATGCTCCAGTAACAGCTATATTTTGTTCAACAATTCCAGAATTAGGATTCGGACCTTTATCGTCTGATTCTAAAATTGTTGAAGTTAAAGAAAAACTTTCTTGTCGACCTTGTGGTTTACATGGTTTAAAGAGTTGTCCAGAAGGACATTTTAAATGTTCTATGGATATAGATACAGAAGAATTAATATTACAGAAGTGGACTTAATCCATTTTCTGTAAGCACATGTTTCAAACATGATCTAACAACTAACAATTAACACTTTATGAAAAAATTTCACTTAACAGCGGGCCCAAGTGAATTGTATTTTACTGTGGAGCAACATATTCAGCAAGCATTAAAAGAGAATGTAGCTGTTATTTCCCACAGAAGTAAAGCTTTTCAAGACATGTTTGGTTTTACAGCATCTCAGGTGCGTGAGATGTTAAATGTGCCAGAGGACTATTACATGGTATTTACAGGTTCAGCAACCGAAGTATGGGAGAGATTAGCACAGAACTGTATTTCTAAAAAGAGTACACACTTTGTAAACGGATCTTTTTCTACTCGTTTTCATCAGTTTGCTGAGGCTTGGGGACACCAAACTCAAAAAATTGAAAAACCTTTGGGTGAAGGTTTTAATGCTGATGACTTCTCTATTGATGCGGATAGTGATTTTATTTCAATCACACAAAATGAGACCTCAACAGGGGTTCAGTTTCCATTAGAGGATATCTATAAAATCAGAGAAGAAAACCCAGACAAATTGATAGCCATCGATGCTGTATCGTCGATTCCATTCGTAGATATTGATTTGACAAAAGTCGATAGCTTGTATTTCTCTGTTCAAAAAGGAATGGGAATGCCTGCAGGTTTGGGGATTTGGTTGTTCAACGAAAGATGCCTAGAAAGAGCCAAAGAAATCAAAGCTTCTGGAAGACATTTAGGTGGTTACCATGATATGTTTACTTTGCTTAAAAATGCAGAGAAAAACATGACTCCTGCAACGCCAAATGCTTTAGGAATTTACCTTTTAGGTAAAGTTTCTGAAGATCTATTGCGTCGTAAGATGGATATCGTTAGAAGCGAAACTGAATATAAAGCAGGAATGCTTTATGCTGCAGTTGGTGCTCATAAAGATCTAGACTATGCAGTAAAAGAGGAGAGAGTTCGTTCAAAAACAGTCATTGTGATTGAAATATTAAACGGACGTTCGCCTAAAGATTTTATGGCTTATCTAGAAGAGAAGGGTTTAGTAGTGAGTACAGGTTATGGACCAAATAAGGCTACTCAAGTTAGAATTGCTAACTTCCCAACACACTCAAAAGAACTTTATTTCCAGCTGATCGATTTGATTAACGCTTGGTAAATTATACTTGTATGGACGTTGCATTGTAACGTCCATACACTTTTCATCTGAAATTCAGAATTCATGAAATCAACCACTATTACTTGGGGAGAAAAGAAAGCTTCCACTCAGATACTTTATTTGGCAGCTTCAACAATAGTATTTTTCATCTTTGTGTATTTATACAATTATCATTTAGATTCTCTGACAAAACAATTGTCTTTTTCTTTAATGTTGATGATCAGTGCTTTTGCTGCTGTAATTAGTGGGATCCAATTAGTGAAAAATACGAAAGGGAAGTCAGTATTAGGTATAGATGAAAAACAGATTGTAATTACTAATGAAAGTACATTTCTAAAAAAAAATCACACCCTACAACTTTCTGAAATTAAGAATATTAGTATCTACAAAAAGACAAAGCGGTTAGATTTCAATAAGAAGAATAAAGATAAAGACTTTTATTTAGTCATAGTTCAAAAGGATGGTGTTGAAATAAATGTCTTTCCATATGCTAAAATTGGCTTAGAAGATTTAAAGGCAATTGTGGAGTGGATGAATAAACAGATTAAGATGAAAAAGATTAGCTAATTTCTTTATGAAACAAAGTATTCTTTTTTCCAAAAATGACACATTACAAATAAAAGGAATAGGTATCTTGCTTATTGTTTTGCACAATTTTTTTCATTGGGTACAGCCCTCAACTGGAGAGAATGAATTTTTTTTTGATATCCTATTTTTTAAAAATTATGCTACATTATTAATAGATTATCCAGAACAATTTGTCAACTTATCATTTTCTTTTTTTGGACATTATGGAGTACAATTATTTATTTTCATAAGTGGATATGGTTTAAGTACATCGTATTCTATTAAAACCTCAACTTATTTTGCCTTTATAAAACATCGATTATTGAAAGTTTACCCCCCATTTTTGATTGGTGTTTTTGTTTTATGTCTTTATACCTTTTTTTTAAATAAAAAGGTGTTATCCATTCAATGGGGTCTATCTATTATATATAAGTTATTATCAATCCATATTTTCTTGCCAGAAGAAGCTTTAAGTATAAACGGTCCTTGGTGGTTTTTTGGATTAATAATCCATTTTTATTTCATCTTTATTCCCCTTCAGAGGCTTATAAATCGATATGGTATTAGCGGTTTTCTTGGAATTAATTTTAGCGCTTATTTACTTATATTTCTATTACTTGAGCCATTATTAGAACATAAAATTTATGTTATGGCCAATGTGATAGGTCATTTACCCGAGTTTACTTTAGGTATCTTCATTGCATCAAGAAAAGTGATAAGCATTCGAAAAAGTTGGTTTTTTATAGCATTGATTACTTTTAGTTTAGGGAATATTTTTTTTGTTTTTTATCCATTCACTTTTCTTTCAATAATAATAATTTTCTTGTTTCTATTTCAGTATAGAGGATCAATTTTGAATTGGATGAAAGCTTTGATCGAATTTTTTGGGGACTATAGTCTATTTATTTTCGTACTTCATGGTTTTTTTCGGAATATTTTTATTCCGCTTACAATAGAAAAATCTATACTTGAAGTTATTGGTTTTGCATTAGCCTATTTATTCTTTGTCACTATTTTGAGTGTGGTTTGTCAAAAAATATACAATTATCTGAAAACCATACTTTAATAAATTGGATTTACTTTTTTGTAAATAACTCAATTGAATAATCAATCAAATCCATACCTCCAATTTTACCATGTCCTGGAACAACTTTTTTCACATCAGGATATGCTAATTTCAATTCGGATAAACTTTCTGGCCATGCAATAGTATCAGCATCTTCAAGGTTTCCTTTCGACCAACCTAATGCTTTAACCAAACAACCTCCGAATAAGACTTTGTCACTTGGTATATAAGCCGTAATATTATCTGTAGTATGCCCCTTACCAAAGTACTTGAATTTCACCTCATGATCATCGACCATAATTGTGAGGGAATCTTTAAACGCATTCTGAGGGATAGGTTGATGATGTCTAGATGCATTTAATAAAGTTAGATATGAACCGTAGCTTTCTACTCCCTTTTTATGTAGGAAATTTAAACCCGCAGTACAATCCACATGAAAGTGAGTCGGCACTACAGCCTTTAGCTCAATATCATTTTCTTGAAGCCAATTGTATAACTCTTCTGTACTTTCTGCATCTGTTGGTGTATCGATTAAAACGGCTTCCTCGTCATCTATCACTAAAATCCCATTGCATTCCACTTTCCCAAAACTTTGTGTGTTTAAATAGGAAGTATGTTGCCAAACATGTTCAGATATAGCTTGTAATTTTAATGTTTCAGTTTGATATAATTTAGGAGTATTATAATCACAACTGAATAATAAGAGAAGTGTTATTGATAAGAGAAACTTAGTTTTCATTAATTTATGATTAGATTAGGTCTTAGTATTTAAAAACTCCCCAAAACAATAAAATGTTAAGGAGAGTATCAATTCTATTCGAATTTATTTTTAATATTCTTCGTCATCATCGACTTCCCCGAAACATAGATATTTTATTTCAAGGTATTCATCAATACCATACTTTGATCCTTCTCGCCCGAAACCACTTTCTTTAATACCACCAAAAGGGGCGACAGTGGTAGAAATCATTCCTGTATTGATACCAACCATTCCATATTCCAATGCTTCACTGACTTTCCAAATCACGGCGTAATCTCTGCCATAAAAATAGGCTGCTAAACCAAATGGAGTATCGTTTGCCAATTGTATTACTTCTTTAGTAGAAGAGAATTTGAAAATCGGCACAACAGGTCCAAAAATCTCTTCATGGTAGACCGACATGCTACTGTCAACATCAGTAAGTAGGGTAGGAAGATAAATATGATCGTTGGATGATGCAGTTTTTCCTCCATCAAGCAATTGAGCACCTTTCTTTACCGCATCATTCACAATGTAATTCACAAAATTAACCGCTCCTTGATCTATCATAGGACCAATAAGTACGTCCTCATCAAATCCATTGCCGACCTTCAACTTCTTGATTTCATCACTTAGCTTTTTTGTAAATTCAGCGTATACCTCTTCGTGAACAAAGAAACGATTGGAGCAAACGCATGTCTGACCAGCATTTCTAAATTTAGAAGCTATTGCACCGGCAACTGCTTTATCAATATCTGCATCTTTAAAAACAATAAAAGGAGCATTTCCTCCTAATTCCATCGATACCTTTTTAACTGTAGAAGCACAATCTTTAATCAATTGTTTCCCCACTTCAGTTGAGCCAGTAAACGATAGTTTTCGAACAATTGGACTAGAGGTTAATGCCTCACCAATTTCTTTTGTTCTATTGGAAGTAATAATATTCAACACACCTTTTGGAATTCCTGCTCTTTCTCCCAATTCGGCTAAAGCAAGAGCAGATAGAGGCGTATTTTTAGCAGGTTTGACGATGACTGTACAACCTGCAGCCAAAGCAGGAGCTACTTTACGAGTAATCATGGCGTTCGGGAAATTCCACGGAGTAATGGCAGCAACAACACCTACCGGCTGTTTGATGGTCACGATACGCTTATCACCTTGGTGACCTGGAATCGTGTCCCCATAAATACGTTTTGCTTCTTCGGCAAACCATTCTACAAAAGAGGCACCGTAGGCAATTTCTCCAATCGCCTCAGGTAGAGGTTTTCCTTGCTCTAAAGTCAAGATTTTCCCTAAATCCTCTTTGTATTCCATCATCAAATCAAACCACTTTCGAAGGATGCTAGATCTTTCTCCTGCAGTTTTCTTCTTCCAAGAGTGAAAGGCCACTTCAGCCGCTTTAATAGCTTCTTCTGTTTCTTCCTTTCCTAAATCAGGAACATCCGCAATAATTTCTTGATTGTATGGATTGTGTACATGAAAGTCCTTTCCTTCTTTAGAATTGACCCATTCTCCATTAATATAACAGGAGGTTTTAAATAGTGATTTATCTGTTAATTCCATGGTTATGTTACTTTGAGAGTGAAGTTAATGGAAAAAATTCAAATTGCTTCTGCTAAAGCGTTTTCAAAAATACGTAATGCTTGTTCGATTTGTGCTTCATTGACCACCAAAGGAGGAATCCAACGGATCACATTGGCATAACTTCCACAAGCCAACATCAATAACTTATTGTTGACACATTCGGTCAATACTTTTTTTGCCAATTCTGGTGATGGTGTACCATCTTCATTGATGAATTCTGTAGCCACCATTAACCCTCGACCTCTAACATCACCTATCATAGGATATTGTTGCTGTAGCTTCTTCAACCCCTCGATTAACTGATGACTTCTTTGGCGAACGTTTTCAAGAATATTTTCTTCTTTTATGGTATCGATGGTAGCCAATGCTGCAGCCATAGAGATGACAGATCCACCTCCGTAAGTACCGCCATGCGTTCCAGGAACCCATTTTTTCATGATCTTTTCCGTTGAAGCAATCCCAGAAATAGGCATTCCACTACCGAGTCCTTTGGCCATCACTAATATATCTGGAACAACATCACTTTGCTCAAAGCAGAAGAAAGTACCTGTACGGCCAAAACCACTTTGTACTTCATCGATAATTAATAAAATACCATGTTCATCACATACTTTTCTGAGATGTTGAAGGTAGCGTTTTGGAGCAGGAACATAACCACCTTCACCTAAAACAGGTTCGATGATAATGGCGGCAGTTTCATCTGGAGCTGACTGCCCTCTAAACACCAAATCCAATTGTTTAATTGCAAAATCAATGGCTTGATCTTCCGTCCATCCATATTGAAAATGATTTGGGAAGGGTGTAACAAAAATGCCCGATGGAAGAGGTTGATATTTATAACGGTACACGGTTTTTGAGGTCGTCATCGCCATGGTTAAATGCGTTCGCCCATGAAAACTGCCCTGCATCACAATTACATTTTGACGCCCAGTATATTGCTTGGCTAATTTCACACAAGCTTCCGTTGCTTCCGACCCACTATTGGAGAAGAAAAAACGGTTGAGAGGATTGGGGAGTAACTCATTCAGTTTTTCAGCCAATTCCACTGTCTTTGATGGAATCACGCAGTTCATCTGCCCAAAAATCAATTCTTGCGACTGATCTTGAATAGCTTGTACCACTTTTGGGTGACAATGACCAGTATTCGTCACACCAATTCCAGAAGTGAAATCCATGTATTCCTCTCCAGCCTCATCATATATATAAATGCCTTTGCCTCTTACAGCATTAATTTGAGTAAGGTGCGTCCAAACCGGCGATAATAATTCTTTTGTATCCATTAATGTGTTCATATTGATATTGAGTTTAAAGTGATAACCAAACTGCTTTTTCCTGAGTGTATAAGTCGATGGCACTTTTACCCATTTCTCGACCGTTACCCGACTGTTTATAGCCACCAAAAGGCACAGAAGGATCGAACATATCGTACCCATTAATCCATACAGTTCCAGATTGAATTTGATGGGCTACACGATGTGCTTTCGAAACATCTTTGGTCCATAAAGCAGCAGCTAATCCGAAAATGGAATGGTTGGCTCTTTGGATGATTTCTCCTTCATCTTTAAAAGAGGAGACGACCACCACAGGTCCAAAAATCTCTTCTTGTACTATTTTTAAATCGTCATTTTGATGAGAGAAAATAGTTGGAGAAACGAAATAACCCTCTTTTAAATCGCCTTCTAAACGATGACCACCAAACTCGAGTTGTGCTTCTTTTTTACCCAATGCTATATAACTAAGCACTCTGTTCATCTGGGTTTCTGATATTAGCGGTCCAAGATCTGGTGAGTCGATACCTTTTCCGATACTTAACTGAGAAGTTTTATCAATTAGTCCTTTGAGTACTTGATCATAGACTTTTTCGTGGATATATAATCTCGATCCAAGCGTACATTCTTGTCCACTATTATAGAAACTTGACCAAACCACACTTTCTATCACTTGATCAATATCAGCATCATCAAAAACGATATTAGGTGATTTACCACCCAGTTCTAGACTCACTTTCTTGAGATTACTTTCAGCAGCAGCGACCATGATTTTTTTGCCGACATCCGTAGAACCTGTAAAGCTAATTTTGGCTACTTTTTGATGTCGAGTAATGGCTTCTCCAGTAATCGCACCAGTACCTGTTACCACATTGAAATACCCTTTTGGGAAACCGGCTTCCATAATCAACTTCCCTAAATGAAGTGCAGTAAGTGGGGTTTGTTCAGCAGGTTTAAGAATACATGTATTTCCACAAGCAAGGGCAGGAGCGACTTTCCAAACGGACATCATTAATGGGAAATTCCAAGGAACAATGAGTCCAACCACTCCAAGAGGTTCTTGTCGAGTATAGACCAATTTGTTGGGTGAACTTACCGGAATTTGATCGCCATGAATCTTTGTGGTCCAACCCGCATAATATCTAAAATGATGGATACAAGAATCGACATCGTAAGCGGCTTTATCAAATGGCTTGCCGTTGTCTAATGACTCAAGATGCATTAAATATTCTTTATCTCTTTCCAGTAAATCAGCTACTTTGTGAAGTAACTGACCTCTTTCTGCAGGAGTTAGTGTATCATTTTCAAAAGCTAGTTGAGCACTATCAACTGCTATATCAATATCCTCTTTAGCTGCCAAAGGAACAGTAGTAATTTCCTGAGCATTGGCTGGGTTGATGACTGATAAACTTTCTTTATTATTGGCATCTACCCACTCGCCTCCAATAAGCATTTGCAAACGAGAAGGAATAATTATCTTTTCCATATTATACTTCTTCAGTTTCAAAAAATTCATTTAAAGGAACGAAAGGAAGATCAAAAGCTTCCGCCACAGGTTGGTTAACAACGTGACCTTGAATGATATTCAAACCTAACTTTAAAGCCTCATTTTCATCACACGCTTTTTGCCATCCATTATTGGCTAACTGAAGCACATAAGGTAATGTGGCATTGGTTAACGCAATAGTCGATGTATAAGGAACAGCCCCCGGCATATTGGCTACCGTATAATGTAGAATATCATCGATTAAATAAGTGGGTTGAGCATGTGTCGTAGGTTGAGTAGTTTCAAAACATCCGCCCTGATCTACGGCTACATCCACTAAAACAGTTCCTTTTTGCATGGAAGATAACATGTCTTTTGTGATTAATTTTGGTGCTTTTGCTCCGGGAATAAGTACGCCACCGATAATCAAATGATGGTTTTGTATGTGCTCTCTGATATTTAGTTCGTTGGCCATAACGGTATTGACATTGGCCGGCATCACATCGTCTAAATACCTTAAACGTTCCAAATTGATATCCATTATAGTGACGTTTGCACCCATTCCTGCAGCCATTTTTGCGGCTTCAGTACCCACAACTCCACCACCAAGAACAAGCACATTAGCCGGAGGTACACCGGGAACACCACCCAACAGAATACCCATGCCTTCCATCGGTTTTTCCAAATATTTAGCCCCTTCCTGTATCGACATTCTACCTGCTACTTCTGACATTGGAATTAAAAGTGGAAGCTTTTTGTCATTCGTTTGAACAGTTTCATAAGCCAAACAAACAGCTTCGGATTGAATCATCGCATGTGTCAATATTTCTGATGAAGCAAAATGAAAGTAGGTGAACACCAATTGATCTTTCTTAATCAGTTGATATTCGGCCTCAATAGGTTCTTTCACCTTCACAATCATCTCTGCTTTTTGATAAACCTCTTCAATGGTTGGTAACAACTCTGCACCAACTTTTTGATAATCATGATCAGCATATCCACTACCTAAACCGGCAGTCGATTGCACATATACCTGATGTCCATTTTTTGTTAACTCAAAAACACCTGAGGGAGTCATACCCACTCTGTTTTCGTTGTTTTTGATCTCTTTTGGGATACCAATAATCATAGCTTTATTTATTTGTGTTGTAATTGTAAACTAGCATGTAATAATACATTTGTACCTGCGATCACATCTTCCTTTTTGGCTGATTCTAATTCGTTATGACTCAACCCGTCTTTACAAGGAATGAAGATCATCGAAGTAGGGATAACCTTTGAGGTATACACCGAATCGTGTCCCGCACCAGAAATGATTCTTCGATGCGGATAGCCTAATGTTTCAGAGGCTTGTTGAACTGCATGCACACAGTTGTCATCGAAGACTACCGATTCGGAATGCCATATTTCCTCTAATTCAATGGATGATTTTGATTCTTTATCAATCGTTTGAATAACACTTAGAACAAATTCATGCATTTTGGTAAGCTGATCCTCATTAGGGTGGCGAATATCTAAAGAGATGCTCGCCTTTTCTGGAACTGTATTCTTCACTGCAGGAGAGGCATCAATATACCCAATAGTAATTCGGGCATCCTCTCCAAAAACCTCAGAAATTTTATACAATTCTGTTAAAAGGAGAGGGACACTTTGCATGGGATCGATACGGTAGTCCATAGGCGTAGGGCCCGCATGACATTCTTTGCCGCTAATATGAATATCATACCATCTGATACCTTGAACGCCCGTAACAATACCAATTTGCTTCTCTTCTCTTTCGAGTATTGGACCTTGTTCAATGTGAAGTTCCAAAGCATATTGAAACTCATTTGGCTTAACTGAATCAGTACCTTTATAGCCGATTGAGTTCAAAGCATCATGCAAAGTGATACCCTCTTTATCTTTCTGTTGGTAGGCATAGTCCAAACTGAATGTCTCCGAAAAAACACCTGAACCAATCATGGCAGGGGTAAATCGGGCACCTTCTTCATTGGTCCAAGAGGCCACCACTATATTTCTATCCGGAACATAATTTTGATCGTGTAAAGTATGTATTACCTCCAATCCAGCCAATACACCCATAACACCATCGTATTTCCCTCCAGTCGGTTGACTGTCTAAATGACTACCTAGCAATAGGGTAGGTAAATAAGGATCTTTTCCAGGGTAAGTCGCAAATAGGTTTCCCATAGCATCCACTCGAATACTACAGCCTAAACCTTTACACCAATCCTCGAAGAGTAATCTTCCTTTTTTGTCTTCCTCTGATAACGTGAGACGACATACCCCACCATTAGGAGTGCCACCGATTTGGGCGATTTCCATTAATCTATCCCATAATCGGTCACCATTAATTTTCATCATATCAATTCGTTGATTTACAATCGAAAAATTTAATTAATGCGTAAAGCTGATAATTAGCTTATTAAAGTTTGGGTATGACAATGAGGCCTTGATTAGCTACTTTTCTTTCAAAAAGAGCATAAAAAAGAGGCACTGTCAACCAACAGTGTGTTTGATATCATCACGTAATCTTAGCGGCGGGAATTACAGTAATGAGAAATTATTTTTCAACAGTATCAGCATGTTCAATTGCGTGTGCGGCCCACTTTCGAACATCCATATACATAGTAGTATTAGAATCGGTAATTCCTTCGATTGCATGAACCTTAGAAATTACGGTATCTAATAAATGCTTATTGTTTTTACAGGTCATATTGATCTCGATGTTGTAATTCCCGGAAGTGATAGCGACAAAACTTACCTCTGGAATTTTCACCAACTGATCGCAGACAGTATTTATCTTTTCTGCAGGGTGTACCTTAAGGTTTAAACGCGCATACGCTTCTAAACCTACTTTTAACGGATCGGCCCACCCGACGATATGTAGAATTTTACTTTCTACTAACTTTTGATACCTATTACGTATCATTCCTACTGAAACATTCATCTCGTTTGAAATATCTGTAAAAGATTTTCTCCCATCTTCTTTTAAATGAGATAAAACCTGAATGTCCATAGTATCTAGTTGAGCGTGCGTTATATCCATGTGAGTGTATAATTTTTATAAATGTCTGTATTAAATAAAATATTTGCAAATAATTTGATAAAAAATAAAATATTTGTATTCTTGTAACGGCTTAACTGAAATAAACATTAATAGAAATACAACCAAACACACAATACTATGAAAGTATTTAACTATCTATTGTTCATTTCTGCTATATTTTTTATCTCACTCAACGCACATGGACAAAATATCAAAGGGACTATCATCGATGGGGATTCTGGTACACCTATCGTAGGGGCTACAATTGTAGAAGTGGGTACTCAAAATGGTACAACTACTAATTTTGAAGGAAAATTTTCTTTGGTCTTATCTAAAAAAGAGACTCAGGTTAAAATAGAATTTATTGGATTTGAAGACATCACTAAAGATGTAAAAGAGGGTGATGTCTTAGATATAAAACTAACTCCCGATGAATTAACATTAGAAAGCGTAGTGGTTTCTGCGAATAGAGTAGAAGAAGATCTACAAACAGTAAGTGTGGCAGCCACTGTTATTACAGGCAAAGATTTAGAAGACATGTCTGTAAAGTCTACAGTAGAAGCTTTAAATACAGTACCTAACTTAATTACGGACTCTTATGGTCCATCTCAAACAAATATTTCTATTAGAGGTATTTCAACCAACTTCGATGGAGTAGGTCTTGAACAAGCAGTGGGTATGTACATCAACGATGTATATCAATCCAGAGCCTATGGCTTTAATGCGGTTATGATGGATATCGAAAGAGTAGAAGTTTTAAGAGGTCCACAGGGTACATTGTTTGGTAAGAATACGGTAGGTGGTGTAGCAAATATCATCACAGCTCAACCAAATATGGATAATGGTGCATCTATCGAATTGTCTGCTGGTAACTATAACTATATGCAAGCAAGAGGTATGGCAAATGTGATGTTGGTACCCGATAAGTTGGCATTTAGAGTAACAGGAGCTTATAATTATAGACAAGGTAGTTATGTAGAGCATTTATCTGAAGAAGGACAAGAGGCGAACAAAACAAAGTTTGGTGGAGCAAGAGGAGCATTATTATACAAACCTTCTTCTAAGGTCGATATCACTTTGGAAGGATACTATTATAATGATGCAAGTGCAGAAGCATCAATGACATATTTAAGTTCTCCTGATTTAGTGGCAGTAGATCCTGATTTATTTGCAGCAGATGACTGGGAAAACAGAAAAGCATCATTTAGTGAACCGTTTACGTTTAGTAGAGATCAATATGGTGCATCTGCCAAAGTGATAGCTCAAATGGGCACAGGAACTTTTTCTTCTATCTCAGCTTATTCAGCATCATCAGATCGTTCGATTCAGGATGTAGAAGTTTCACCAATTCCAGCCGTATATCTTGATAGAGGTCAGAAGTTTAATACTTTCACTCAGGAATTGAGATATAATTCAGATAAGTCGAAAAGATTCAGTTATATCGGAGGGTTATATGGAGTAAAAGAAACGATTGAGGGAAATGATATTGGTGTTACTCAAGAATTTCTACCTCCTTTATTAGGACCTGATTTTGGTATAGATGATCTATTTATTCCTGGTTATACAGAGGAAGTAAATAATTTGAGTACTATTGATAATACTTCTTTGGCTGCGTTTGTATCAGGTACTTTTAAATTTACACCTCAATTTAAAGCAACGGCAGGTGTTCGTTTCACACACGAATCGAAGGTGTTTAACACTCAACAAACTACGGTAGAATCTCAAGATGCCATCGATATGTTAGGATTCCCATTGGTGTATATGTTGGGAACACCTTACGACAATCAAGAATTCAAATCGGAAGATAATGTTATTACGGGTGATTTTGGGTTGAGTTATGAAATCAACCCCAACCATATGGTGTACGGTAAATTCGCCAGAGGTTTCAAAGGAACAGGTTACAACTTTGCTGTATCAAGTTATCTAAACTTAGAATCATTCATGATCGATCCAGTAGAAGAAGCGAATGTTTTATACAAACCAGAATACATCAATAGCTATGAGATTGGTTATAAATCATCATTTAATAATCGTCTGAGATTGAATGTAGCTGCTTACTACATCGATTATGAAAATAAGCAGGAATTACTTTTTGCAGGTTTAACCAACTTTATTGCTAACGCTGATAAATCGACGGGTTACGGTGGTGAAATTGAAGTTGATGCCATGCTATTCAAAGGCTTTAGAGTCAATTTAAATGGTGGTATCCAAAAGATGACTTACGATGAATTCAAAGTAGGTGATGTCGATTTGAGTGGTAATAAAATGGCCAAGGCACCAGAATTCACCATGTCGGTGACACCAGAATACACTAAAATATTTAACAACGGTTCTAAGCTTTTTGCCATGTTGAATGTATCGTATAATGGACAGTCATTTAACGATATCTACAATACAGAAAGTATCTCCAGAAAAGCGGCAGCCATAGTGAATGCTCGCTTGGGATATTCTATCAAGAACAGTCGTTACAACATTGGTATATGGGGCAAAAACTTAACGAATGAATTATACTTCGGACACGGTTTCCAAGGTTTAATTGGCGATTTCGTTTCCATCAACCAAGCAAGAACTTATGGTGCTGATTTAAAAATCAACATCTTCTAAGTCGCACTCCACAAGTAACATTACATCCAATAAACAGCACATATCTAAATTATCACTTATGTTTAATTTATCTATTGGACTTGAAGACGCAAGTAGACGTTTTCCAGGCAAGGAGGCAATTGTCTGCGGTCCAACACGACTAACTTTTAAAGAACTGAATGATGAAGCAAGTAAAATTGCTTCATCACTCCAAAAACATGGATTACAAAAAGGAGATCATGTAGCATTAAGTTGTCCTAATCTACATTACTTTCCAATGATATATTATGGCATCTTAAAAGCAGGTGGTGTGGTGGTTCCATTAAGTATTTTATTAAAAAATGATGAAATCAAATACCACTTGGAAGATGCAGATGCAAAATTTTATTTCTGTTTCGAAGGAGATGCACAATTACCGATGGGTAAATATGGTCGGAGAGCATTTGATACCACTCAGAGTTGTCAGTTATTAATTACTCTGGATGGGACATCAAATAATAAGGTGGAAAATGAGCTAACGTTGGAGGAATTTCTTGAGGATAGCAATACAGAGTACTCTACTCCTCAAATTCAATCCGATAATACGGCAGTCATCATTTATACATCAGGAACAACAGGACAGCCGAAAGGAGCGGAGTTGTCACATTCGAATTTAGGTTGGAATGCAAGTATGTGTCGTCACCTCTTTAAGTTGAAGGAAGAGGATAAGGCATTAACCGTGCTTCCGTTATTCCATATCTTCGGTCAGACTTGCTTGATGAACACAAGCATAATGCACGGAATTACCAACGTGATTATTCCAAGGTTTGATGCTGAATTGGTACTTAGTGCTATTCAACAAGAAGGGGTGAGCATTTTTGCAGGTGTACCAACCATGTATTGGGGATTACTTCATTTTAAAAATGAGAAATCAACAGTAAATATGGAACAGGTAAAAGCCAATTTAAGATTATGTATTTCTGGAGGAGCATCACTTCCTGTTCAGGTAATGAATGATTTTGAAGCCAAGTTTGAAATCCATATTTATGAAGGTTACGGCATGTCTGAAGGAGCACCTGTGGTTTCTTTTAATCACCCTGGTTTGAAAAGAAAATCGGGTTCTATTGGTTATCCTGTTTGGGGGGTTGAGGTAAAGTTAGTGGATAAACAAGGAGTAGAAGTGAAGCAAGGAGAAAGAGGTGAATTACTCTACCGTGGACACAATGTGATGAAAGGTTATTACAAACGCCCCGAAGCCACACAAAAAGTCCTAATAGATGGATGGATGCATTCTGGAGATGTCGCAAGACAAGATGAGGAAGGCTACTACTACATTGTCGATCGCACCAAAGATGTCATTCTTAGAGGTGGTGTCAATATCTATCCAAGAGAAATTGAGGAAGTGATGATACAACATGAAGCTGTTTCTTTAGTAGCTGTTATCGGCATTCATAACGATCGTCTAGGAGAGGAGATTAAAGCCTGTGTGGTATTAGAAGATGAACACGATATATCAAAGGAAGATTTAATTCAATGGACAAAAAGTAAGATAGCCGATTATAAGTATCCTAGGGAAATCGATTTCTTCGATGCTTTGCCAGTATCGGCAACTGGAAAAATTTTAAAAAGGGCACTAAGACATAACTAACAATGAAATTCAACAAAGAACTATGGGCAGCGTTTCTTCTCGGAAATGCAGGTCTTTTAATGATTTACCTTCTACCGATTATGGTTGGAGCAGTGTCTGAGCAATTTAATCTCACACCACAGCAATCGGGTTTGTTTGCTGCAAGTGACCTGATTGGTTACAGCATGAGTTCGATTTCCTCTTTCTTTTGGATCAACAAAACCAATTGGAAAAGAATGGCAATAATCAGTGTGTTGGTGATGATTTGTGGAAATGCTTTGACAACAATCGTTGGTTCTTTTCCGGTTTTATTATTGATAAGATGGCTTACAGGTCTTGGTCAAGGTATAGGGGTGGCATTAACGTTAGCAGTAATCAATAAGTTTGGAGATACCGACCGGAATTTTGCTGCTTATTTGATCATCACCCTTGTATTTGGAGCACTATGTATGGAAGGAATATCTTTCTTCCCCAATTATGAAAAAGCAGACGTCATTTATGCCATGCAGATTATTCTTGCAATAATTTGTTTGCCATTTGTGATACAATTTATGCCGAAAGGCGGTCGTCAACTGGAAGAAAAAGGCAGTAGTCAGAGAATACCAATCCTCGTTTTTTTATGTTTATTAGGTGTTTTATTGATGTTTGTAGGATATGGTGGATTGTGGTCGTTCACAGAACGAATAGCTGTGGCCAACCACTTCGATCCCGAATTTGTTTCTACTGTCCTTTCTTCTGGCTTGTTGATTGCCATTCCGGCATTAATGATTCCACTTTTTATTGGTAGTAAGTATGGAAGAATGTTGCCTATTTCTATCTCCATTTTAGGTCTGATTATCTATAGTTTATGCGTGGGTACAGACGATAAAGTCTATTTTACTATTGGTGTGCTTACAGGTAGTTTTGGGGTGAATTTAATTATCCCTTATCTCACCGGAATCATAGCAGATCAAGACCAATCAGGAAAAGGAGTCGTGATGGTTACCCCCATGTATTCCATAGGTTTTGCGATGGGACCTTTATTCTTATCGATGATTACCACAGATGGTAATTATCTAGTATTAAGCATAGTAAGTGTGTCCATTTTCTTGATGGTATACATCACTTATCTATCTGTATTAATCAAAAAGCCAGCAACAAATGAATGAATTTTCAATAAAAAATAAAACGGTGGTCATCACCGGAGGGAGTAGTGGAATTGGTCTCGCCTTATGTCATTTATTTGATAGAGAAGGGGCATTTGTGATTGCACTTGATATACAACCTCCTCAAGATCCGCCACGCTCCATACATCATTTTGTACAATGCGATGTAGGAGAGGCATATGCTGTCAAAAAAGCATTTGATAACATCAAAAGGCTGAATAAACCAATAGATGTTTTAATCAATAATGCAGGAGTGGGTTTCCTTCCAGGGAATATAGTGGACAGTGATCCTAAAGATTGGAAAACGATTTTCGATATCAATTTATTGGGGCCCATGTATTGTGCAAAATATGGAGTGCCATTAATGAATGATGGAGGGGTGATTATCAATACTTCCTCCCAATCGGCAGAGACTAAGGTAGGAGGAATGGAACCCTATAGTGCTTCCAAAACAGCATTGATTAGCATCACAAAATCGTTGGCCTTAGAGCTGGCAGACAGACAAATTCGTGTGAATGCAGTATGTCCGTCCAATACAAAAACGCCGATGATGGAATCTGCAGAGGATGCGGATTACACTCAGTATATGAGCGAAGTATTTTCACCTTTAGGTAGAGTGGCAGAGACCAATGATCTCGTTGGTGTTTATCAGTTTCTAGCCTCAGATGCCGCCAAATTCATCAACGGACAAGCGATTTACGTGGATGGCGGATGGACGGCAGGGGTAAGTCAGCAACTGATGGAGCAAGTATTTGCCAATACCATAAAATCATAATACATCCTTAACCAAACGGATGAACAATTCAAGTTTAACCCATAATAATTTAAACATTTTTCATTATGAATATGGATTCAACAAACATCAAAAGACAGCAAAAGGATTATTGGACGTTGGATAAACAACATGTCATTCATCCTTACACCAACTTCGAAAAATTCTCTGATGAAGGTTCGGTCATCTACGCTAAAGGAAAAGGGCATCATATTTATGACGAACAAGGAAGAGCTTATTTGGATGGAATTGCAGGTCTTTGGTGTGTAAATATTGGTCATGGTAACGAAGAAATAGCAGAGACCATGGCGAAACAATCTCAGAAGTTAGCGTATTACAACACTTTTGAAGATGCTAGTTCAAAACCAATGGCCGAACTTGGAGAGAAGTTAGCAGAAATTTCTCCAGGAGCATTGAACCATGTATTTTATGGTACAGGTGGATCGATGGGAAATGATACAGCGGTAAAGATTGCGCACTATTATTTTAATCTCTTAGGGAAACCCAATAAGAAGAAGATCTTATCAAGAGATTTGGCGTATCATGGAAGCACGTATTTAGCCCATGCGATTACGGGTATTTCATCTACACACATGTCATTTGATTTACCACATCAATTGGTACATTATTTAACGGCTCCATATACTTATCGTAATCAAGGGGATCGAACTTTAGAAGAGTTTATCGATTTTCTAGTGGATGAAATGGAGGAAGCGATCATCAAGATTGGCCCAGATAATATCGCTATGTTTTTTGCAGAGCCTATCATGGGTGCTGGAGGTGTAATTGTCCCTCCAGGTGATTACCATAAGAGAACACATGCCCTTTGTAAAAAGTACGATATTCTCTATGTTTCTGATGAGGTGGTCACTGCTTTCGGACGATTAGGTAAGATGGTGTCATCAAAATATCTTTTTGATGTGGAACCCGATATGTGTGTCTATGCGAAAGGTATTTCCTCAGGGTACATTCCACTGGGAGCAACCATGATTTCAGATCAAATTCATCAAGTCATCTCAAAACCAAAAAAGGATAATCCTTACTTCTCTCATGGCTTTACGTATTCAGGACATGCTTTATCTTGTCAGGTAGGTCTTAAGAATATTGAGATTCTAGAAAGAGATAATTTCTGCGGACATGTGTCAAAGTGGGGTCCTTATTTCGAAGAAGAATTAGGAAAACTGAGTGAATACGGTATAGTAGGTGAAGTAAGAGGAAGTCATTACATGTTGGCATTGGAATATGTGCAAAATAAAGAAACCAAAGAGAGTTTTGCTCCTGAAGTGAACATAGGAAAAAGAGTTTATCACCACGCCAAGCAATTGGGATTGATTATCCGTCCGATTGGTAACTTGAATGTGCTGTCGCCACCACTAACGTATGATCAGAAGGCGATTGATAATACCATCAATATCATGAGAGAAAGTATTGAAAGAACGATAAAAGATTTAATTGAAGAGGGATTATGGCAGCAATAAAACACCTACAAGATAAAGTGATTATCGTTACAGGAGCAGCATCAGAAAGAGGTATTGGAAATGCGACTGCACATCAAATTGCGAAAGAAGGAGCAGTAGTAATTGTGACGGATATTGAAAGAAATCAACATCTGATGGCTACGGTGGTGGATGAAATTCGATACAATGGAGGGAAAGCTTTTGGGGTGGTTATGGATGTCACCTCTCAAGATGATATTGATCGAATGATATCAGAAGTATTATCAAAGTACAAAAAGATTGATAGCATTTTTAACAATGCGGGAACACCTATTGGCGTTGGAGATTTCTTGATGTTGGATGAAAACATTTGGAAGACCACCTTTGATGTGAATGTTTTAGGAATGCAACGACTTTGTAAATCCTTAATGCCTCATTTTTTAGAACAAGGGAAAGGTGTAATAGTCAATAATGCCTCATCGGCAGGGTTAGGAGGTTTGCCCGAGTTTTCAGCTTATGGAACATCAAAGTTTGCAGTAGTTGGTCTAACAAAGCATTTAGCTGCTGAATTTGGGCCTAAAAATATTCGGATAAACTGTGTATGTCCGGGGATGATAGATACCTCTATGTCAGACATTGAAGTGAATGCTTTTATGGAAGAAAATAGTTTGGATAAAGAAGAAGCTATTCAACAACTCACAGAAATTGTTCCTCAGAGAAGGTATGGTCAGCCAGAGGAAATAGCAAAAGCTGTAGTTTTCTTGCTTAGCGATCAATCGTCGTACGTAAATGGGGTAGCCCTCTCTGTTGATGGTGGTTTACCTGTTGGAACTTAACAAACAAGGGTTGTTGTTCATTATTTGACAACAACCCTTGTTTATTTCTAAGCTAAGGAAATATTTCCCTCTTCAGCTTCAGAACTTGTATCAATCATTTTAGTCTCCATTTCGTTATAATAACTGATCATTTTAATAGCTAATAATGCAGCAATTATAGAAACTGCACTACTAAATATTTCAACAGCAGTCCCCGTTTTTAATTTTTCTACGGTTTCTTCTAAAGTATATAATTTAGAAGTAATAGTGTTAAGGATATTGTTTACAACCCATAAGCCCCACCAAATATTGACCATAAAAGAGTTATCCTTTATTTCCTGTCCATTTTTTTGTAAGTATTGCCTTAATTCCAGAAATAATTCACTCATAATTTGATAAGGACGTACCCAGTTTAAGAATGGGATAAACCAACTCCAAACTGTTTCAGATTCTGAGTAACCCAAATAATCCACTTTTAATTTTAGATTATGATATGCTCTTCTCATCCATTTGATGAATAAGATACCTGTAATTATAAGTCCGATTACATAACCAAATTGAGCAAAAGCATTCAATCCTAAAGGAATGCCAAAAAACATGATATAGTCATCAGCAAGAGCACTTTGGTCTTCAATGTCTATTAAAATATTATAAATAATAATGTGATTCACCATCATTACAAAGGAAAGAAAACACATAAATCCAAGGAAAATTTTAGCAATAGATGCTCTTTGATTGTTTACTCTAAGTTGTTCCATTTTGAAAAAATTGATTGAAAAAAATATTAAGAAGTCACTGTTTGAAGTGCGAAGATTTGTTATTCCATTTTTAATGAAGAATGCTTTCATCAAAAATAATAAAAAAGGGCGGTTTAGAATTAAAACCACCCATTTTTATCGATATAACAATCTACATTTAATTAATGTTGTTAGAATATCTCATTTTACTCTTTTCAAAAAGTTGATTCGATTTTAATTTCTTGAAAGGCACTAACATAAATTCATAACTATAATCTTGAGTTGGGTCAAGCATGTATTGATCCATTGCTCTCGACCACCAAGAATTCACACCACCAACACCTTCTTGAAGATGATCAATATGCCACTGTACACCATCCAATTTTTCAATTTGATAAGGATGCCTTTGATCATGTCTCAAATTTTTAGGGTAATTGTATGATGCATCTCCAGCATCAAGAGATTCGTCGGTATAATTAATAGCGCTAGTACTTAATTGATATTGATCCGAAGAATAAGCCAATAATCCAACTCCTTTATTATTTTGTAATGCTATCCATCTAACATCAGTATGATTCCCAAATTCTTGTGGACGGATATAAGGTATTTCTTGGTCACTAACTTTTTTGGTAAAAAGATCGACATTATTAGCACTATTTCTATCAGCATAATTATCTTCAGGACCTCTGCCAAAAAAGGACATATTATCAAATTCTTTTTTCAAGTTCATTCGTAGACCGACTCGAATCAGTTCAGGCAATTTTTCTTTTTCTTCCATGCCTTTTAAAGTACTTTTTACTTTCAAGGAACCATCGCCAAAAACAGTGTATTCCATAACGAATTTGGTCTCTACATTTGGTAAATGATAAGTAATATTCATTTGTACTACATTATCTTTAATCTTCTCTGTGGTGATATTTTCAATAGAAAATTCATGAGTTGCCACATTCCAATCTTTCGCTTTTTGGAAAGCGTAAGCACCCATATCGTTACAAGTTAAACCTCTGTAGAAACTTGGAGTTAAACCTGATTTATCCTGAATAAATTCTGTTCCTTTGAAACTATAAGAAGTGAAAGTTCTTTCGTTTTTATCAAATACAAAACTGAAATTCTTATTCTTTATCTGAATTTTATTATCACCTTCATCTAGAGAAATAGAAGCTAACTTTTCAATATTTACATTTTGTAATTGAATATCATTCGGGATTTCAAATTGATCTAAAGCAATGGTATAATTAGATGGAACAAAATGACTCCCATTATCATTTCTTACTTCAAAATGAATAAAACATTCTTTGTTTTGAGGAAGTGTACCATAATTTAATAGAATCTTCTCTACCTGATGTGGAGCAGTTTTTAATTTAATTGTAGGTAGTCTTTTGAGGTATTTTCCATCGGCCTTTATAAATGGATATATTGAGTATCCAGATAAATCCGTAAAATCAAACCAGTTTTTGATTTCAAATTCTCCTTTCGCTACGTCTAAAGCTTTAAACTTAATATTTTGATAATTCTTCTTTACTTCAAAACTACTCGGCTTTAACTTTCTATCTGAATCAACAATACCATTTGCAAGGAAAGCTCCATCTGAAGGGACATTTTCAGGACCAAAATCAGCTCCATAAGCAAAGAAAGCATTTCCATCTGCATCCTTTGTGTAAAGTCCTTGATCTACCCAATCCCAAATAAAGCCACCTTGAAGGTTATCATATTTTTCATATAAATCCATGTATTCTTTGAGACCACCACCAGAGTTACCCATATAGTGTTCGTACTCACATTGAATCAATGGTCGATCTGTATACTTTTTAGCGTAATCTTCTATGAATTTATGATCGCCATACATAGGACAGTAAATATCCGTATTCCATTCCAAGCCAGCTCTTTCGTATTGAACAGGAATGTCTGTTACACTTTTTAAATACAAATACGATTGATAGAAGTTATACCCATTACCCGATTCATTACCTAACGACCAAGTCACTATACAAGGGTAGTTTTTGTCTCTTTCATACATTCTTCGTGTACGATCCACAATCGATTTTTCAAAAGATGGGTTATTACTAATCGACTTCCCTTTTTCAAGACTATAACCCATACCATGAGATTCTACATTGGCTTCATCAACGACATACATACCATATTCAGCACATAATTCATAAAAACGTCTAGGTTGAGGATAGTGAGAGGTACGAATAGCATTGATGTTTAATTTCTTCATCAACTCTAAATCCGTTCTCATTATATCCTCGTCCACCACATGTCCAGTATAGGCATTATGTTCGTGTAGGTTAACTCCCTTCACAATGATTGCCTGACCGTTAATTAAAAACTGACCATTTTTTACTTCTGCAGATCTAAAACCAATTCTTTCTGCTGTTGTTTGAAGGACCTTCCCATCTTTTTCAACAGTGATAAGTAAAGTATATAATTGAGGGTTTTCTGCATTCCAAGATTTTACATCCTCTACAAACTCATTGTATTTTACTTCTTGATGTCCATGAGCAGGAATTTCTATTTTTTGAGATTTTTGTAGAATAACATTTGCATTCGAAGTAACCGTTTTATTATCAAAAAGTTGGTAGGATATGGTCGCTTCTTCTACTTGATTGCTAGTGTTTTCCACCTTGATAGATAAATCTAACACACCATCCTTATAATCATTTTTTAGAGTAGTAATCGCTCCAAAATCTTGCAAATGCACAGGGTTTTGAGCAATTAAAAATACATCTCTTTCAATTCCACTAAATCTCCAGAAATCTTGACATTCTATATAAGAAGCATCTGACCAACGGTAGACCTGAAATCCAATCGTGTTTTCACCCTTCTTTAAATAAGAGGTAATATCAAATTCAGAAGGAGTTTTTGATCCTTGAGTATAACCTACTTTTTGTCCGTTGATATAAATAAAAGCCGCTGATTTTATAGCACCAATATGTAAAACAACATTTTGAGATAGGAAATCATCGTTTACATCAAAAGTTCTAAAATAAAGACCGACTGGATTTTTTTGTACCGGAACAAAAGGAGGGTTAGGCTTATCCATTTCAGTAAATCCTTTTGCACGTTCTCTTACATCAGCAAATGGATAATAGTCATTGTTATATATAGGGATGTCAAATCCTTCTACTTCCCAATTGGCAGGGACTTTAATTGTATCCCATTTGTCATGACTAAAATCGGACTTTGAAAATCCTTTTGGAATATTGATTCCATTTTCTAGCAATTTAAATTTCCATGTGCCGTTTAAAGAAAAATAATTTGATGAAGCCTCATATTTATTCTTTAAAGCATCTTCTTGAGTTGTAAAAGGAAAAAATGCAGCTCTTGGATCCATTTTATTTTCCCCAATCATATCAGGGTTTTCAATATAAGGGTCAGGATTTCTTTCTACTTGAGCATAGACTTGATGCATCAAAAAGGAGAAAAGTAATAATAATTTTAGTTGGAGTTTGTTCATTTCTGTATAAGTAATAAAAATTATATAATAATTGGTTGTTGCGTAAATATCTTAAATTGTACCTTATTAAAAAAAGATATAATGAATAATATTCTATATAAATCATGAATTGAGAATATATTTCAGTAGTTGTTTTATGATGAAAATGATTTATATATAATAAATGTTAATAATAAAGATACCTGTTTTTAATCAATAAATATTCATTTTATGGTTATAATAGATGTTTTTTAAATCATTCCTAATATTTTGAACCCAATACAAATGATTTTTGGCTATCATTATTTAATAATAAAAATAATAAACTAATTTTTATAAATAATAAATATTATTAACTTGCTTCGAAATGAAACATGAACTACCAATTAATTACGTAAACAACTATGCGAATTATTACTAAACTTAAAACTCTATTACTTTTCACATTTCTATTTTTGGTGAATTTTACATTCGCTCAAAATAGAATGGTGACCGGAGTAGTATCAACAGAAGCAGGCGAATTACTACCTGGGGTAAATGTTGCTATTAAAGGAACAACAACAGGAACTATTACAGATGTGCAAGGGGAATTCCACATCGAAACAAATTCCGAAAGTACTTTAATCTTCAGTTTTATTGGATTTGGAACTGTAGAGATGAAAGTAGGTTCACAAACGAAAATGAATGTCATTCTCTCAGAAGGTTCAGAGCAACTAGAAGAGGTGATTGTTGTTGGTTTTGGTGAACAGAAAAAGGAAAACGTAACAGGTTCCTTAGAAACAATTGGTTCAGAAACTATTAAAGATAGACCTGTTACTTCTACATCAGCTTTATTTCAAGGGACACTTCCAGGGGTTGTTGCTACACAAACTTCAGGACAACCGGGTGCGGATAACATGGATATCCTAATTCGAGGTTCTTCATCAATTAATGATACTCCAGCATTGGTAATTGTCGATGGAATGCCAATGAGCATGAATAATATCAACCCCCAAGATATCGAGTCCATTACTGTGTTGAAAGATGCTTCTGCAACAGCTATTTATGGTGCACATGCAGCAGGTGGTGTTATTCTAATCACAACAAAAAGAGGTAAAGAAGGAAAGGTGTCTTTTGGTTACAACGGTTATGTTGGTGTACAAACTCCAACAATGGAGCATAAGTTTGTAGGTGCTGTAGAGTTTATGGAGCTAAGCAACTTAGCTAGACAAAATGATGGAGTAAATTCAAATCCAGTATTTACTCAAGATCAAATTGATGAATATAGAAATGGATCAAGACAAGGTGTGAACTGGAGGGATGCGATCATGTCTAGTACAGCAATGCAGCAACAACATAATATGACGGTTTCAGGTGGTAGTGAAAAGGTGAAGTATTATGGTTCTGGTTCATTTTTCGATCAAGGTGGATTAACACCGAATACTAATTTTCAGAGATATAACTTCAGAATGAATGTAGATGCGAAAGTGAATGATCGATTAACAACACATTTCAAATCAGCTTTTGATAATTCAGTGAGACAACAACCAACTAGAGGTATTGGTTCTGCTTATTATAATGCAAACATTTACTCACCAATCGATCCAATCAAATGGGACAACGGAGAATGGAATTATGTAAGAAACGGAAACCCAGTTAGATGGATGGAAGAAGGTGGTGATAGAACTTCAAATTGGGTGAACACTCAGTTAATGTTAGGAGCTGAATACAAAATTGTTGATGGTTTAAAAGCAGTTGTAGATTATAATTTTAGATACTCTCATGATAGAGGAAAGGCATTTAATAATAAACATGACTATTACGACGGGGATGGTAAGTTAGTGAAAACCGAACCAAACTGGTACGAGGACTATAACGCCGCAACCACATATAGTGGTTTACAAGCTCGATTGGATTATGAGAAACATTGGAATAACCACTATCTAAAAGCCATGGTAGGTTATTCAAACGAGACGCAATTATGGGAACAAGGTTCAATGACTCGTTACAATTACCTAACGGATAATATTCATATTATTGATGCAGGTTCTCGTGATCCAAAAGATTGGATGATGGGTGGTACTGCTGATCAGTGGGCTATCCAGTCTCTTTATGCAAGAGTCAATTATGCTTTCAAAGATAGATACCTTTTTGAAGCCAATATTAGACGAGATGGTTCTTCTAAATTTGGTCCTAGTCACAGATACGGATTATTCCCATCTCTTTCATTAGGTTGGAGAATTAGTGAAGAAAGTTTCTTAAAAGATGTGGAGTGGGTAACTAACCTAAAAGTAAGAGGTTCTTGGGGTAAAGTGGGTAACCAAAATATTGGTAGTTTTGATTGGACTCCAACTTTGGCTGCTTCATCTGCTGTGATTGGAGGAGAAGGTGTGACTGCTGTTTATTACGATAAAACGGCCAACCCAGACATTAAATGGGAAACAAAAACAACAACAAACTTTGGTTTAGAAGCAGACTTCTTTGGTCGTTTAATCGGATTTACGGTAGATGTATTTACCAACAGAACGACAGATATCTTAATGAATGTACCAGTACCTCCTCAATTTGGTTATGATGCTCCAAGAGTAAATGCAGGTATTGTAGATAATAATGGATGGGAAGTTTCAGTAAGACACCAAAATCAAATAGGTGATTTCAACTATTTTGTCAACTTAAACCTATTTGATAATAGAAACAATGTGGTGGACATCTTAGAAACTGGTCCATGGATTGATGATATGCGTTTTACTGATGTTGGAGCACCAATGAGAGCATGGTATGGTTTCCGTTCAGATGGAATTTATCAAACGGATGAAGAAGCAAAAGCCAATACTGCACACTATAATCTAAATAATAATATTGGAGCTGGTGATATCAAATTGGTGGATATCAATGGCGATGGTGTAATTGATGGTGATGATAGAGAATTACTAGGTGATCCAAACCCGAGATACATGTTTGGTATTAACCTAGGAGGTAGTTTTAAAGGGTTCGATTTCAATATCTTATTTAATGGAGCCTTACAAAGAGATGTTGTTTTAATAAATGAAGCAGCTGTACCGTTCTTCTTACAAGCTACACCTCAAGAATGGCAAGTAGAAAAAGCATGGCCAAACTCTAATGAATATCCAAAGTTTAGAGAAGAATATACAGTAAATGATCCGGGTAGATATTTTTCAGATTTCTGGATTCAAGATGGTAAATATATTCGTTTAAAGAACGTTACTGTAGGTTATACTTTTAGTGCGGATTTATTGAAAAAAGTAGGGGCTACATCAGCAAGAATCTATGTCTCAGGTGATAACTTATGGACCTCATCGGCTTTATGGTCACCAACCATTGATCCTGAAATTTCAAATGGTAGTAGAGGTGCAAGTTATCCTCAACTTTCTGTGTACACAACTGGAATTAGCTTAAACTTCTAACCTAAACTGATAAACAAATGAAAAACATTAAAAATAATATATTCATACTTTTTCTTTTAGTTGGTTTATTAAATAGCTGTAATCTTTTAGACAAAGAGCCATTACATGCAGTAACCGATGAAACCTTCTGGAAGAATGAAGCAGAGGCAAGAGCCTTCTTAAATAATAACTATAACTCTTTAACTCCTTTTTGGCATCTTTATTTAGAAAGTGCTTCAGATAATGGGTATTTAAAATATGCTTGGGAGGGTTCTGATTTAAGAGATTATACAACTGGTAATCATAATGCTTTTACAGGTTTTTGTGATTGGTGGTTTGATTATAAGGATATCAGAAACTGTTACGAATTCTTGGCAAAGATAGACGAAGTGCCAGGTGTTTCTCCCGAATCAAATAAAGAAATGAAGGCGGAGACTTATTTTTTCTTAGCATCCAAATACTTTGATATGTGGAAAGCTTATAGAGAAGTGCCGCTTGTTGATCGTCTTTTAACTGTTCAAGAAGCAGATGTACCTACTTCAAAGGAAGAAGAAATTAAAGCTTTTATCGAAGAACATCTAGATTTAGCAATAGAAGGTTTACCAGAAACAAGTGCAGAAGGTCGATTAACAAAAGGAGCAGCAAGAATGCTTAAAGCTGATTATTTGATTTGGAATCAGGATTATCAAGGTGTTATTGAACAAACTAAGGCGATTATCAATTCAGGAAATTATGCTTTAGAACCTCACTATGAAGATTTATTTCATTCAAGTACACAGGGTGGTACTAAGGAAGTGATTCTTTGGAGAGAGTATAAAAATGGTGTAAACGCAGATTGGGACAACTATACAAATTATATGTTGTTGCCAAATGGATTCCTTGGTGGTTGGTCATCTGTAGCACCAACTCAAGATTTAGTAGATGCTTATGAAGCCAAAGATGGTGTTTATCCATTTACAGATTCACCTTTATATGATGCTGTAAATGATAAGCAAGGATACACAATTAGAGATCCAAGATTTGAGCAATCGATCCTTTACAATGGAACAGTCTATGGAGGCATTCTATATGAGCCTTTAAGGTTAGATGATAATAACCCAAATGTAATTGGTGGTAATAACTGTACTGTAACTGGTTATAACTATAGAAAATATACTGATTTAGATAAGATATCACCATCTCTATGCGATGTGAACAACTACATTTATAGATATGCCGAAACATTATTATTCTTTGCAGAAGCACAAAACGAAGTAAGAGGTCCATCATCAGAAGTGTATAATGCAATAGATCAAGTAAGAGAAAGAGCAGGTATGCCAAAGGTAAATCAGTCGATCTATAATACACAAGTTGCTGTTAGAGAATTGATCCAGAGAGAAAGAAGAGTAGAGTTTGCTGGTGAGCAAAAACGTTTCTGGGATTCATGGAGATGGGGTATGAATCAATTTGGTAACCCTAAACATTGGACAGAAAACTCTTTACAAGTGGATGTCGAATCAGTAGAATATGAGCATTTAGATGGCTCTGTAAGCAGAGATTTCATTAGAGGTAGACGAAATGGTAGCATGGGGAATAGAAACTACGTTTTACCTATTCCACAATCTGCTTTGGATGTTTCGAGAAACATTACACAACACCCTGCATGGAGATAAACATAACAAAGAGAACTAGACTTTCATGTCAAGTTCTCTAGTAAATAAAATGATTACTTATTAAGAAAAAAGATAATTAAACTATCCATAAATAATATGACCAAAAAGATTAACCTATACTGTTTGTTTTTACTAATGCCTTTGTTAATGAATGCACAAGGTAAAATAGACAGAACCCCACATCCATACATCGAGAATCCTAACATGATTCAAGAAAATAAGATGGATACTAGAGTACATTTTGGGGTATTCGATACTTATCCTGAAGCTAAAACCAATACTTTTGAAAAGAGTAAAAACTACTTGTCATTAAACGGAATCTGGAAATTTAATTATGCTGAAAACCCAGATAAAAGACCAGTAGATTTTTACAAGAATGATTTCGATGTTTCCGCTTGGAACGATATCAAGGTGCCTTCAAATTGGGAGGTAGAAGGATTTGGGACGCCAATTTATACCAATCACCCTCACGAGTTCGCCGATTGGAGAAATGATGATTATACTGATTTAAGAAAAGCACAGCCGCCTTATGTTCCTCAAGAGAAAAATCCAGTAGGTTCTTACAAAAGAACTTTTGATATTCCAGCTAACTGGAAGGGTAAAGATGTGATTTTACATATCGGAGCCATCAAATCTGCTGCATTTATTTTTGTGAATGGTGAAAGAGTTGGATATACACAAGGTTCTAAATTGCCTTCAGAATTTAATATCACAAAGTACCTAAAAGAAGGTAAAAACAATGTTGCTTTCGAGGTATACCGTTGGTCGGATGCTTCCTATTTGGAATGTCAAGATTTCTGGAGATTAAGTGGAATTGAAAGAGATGTCTATTTGATCGCTCAACCTAAAGTAGCTGTTAACGATATCAAGATTACTTCTGGACTAACGAATCAGTATAAAGATGGTCAATTCCAATTGTCTGTTAATTTGATCAATACGACTGATGTGGATCAAAAAGCCTCGGTTAAATATCAATTATTTGAATTAGAAACAGGTGAAGAAATCCAAAAAGACAACAAATCAGTTTCTTTATCAAAAGGTCAATTTGATGTTGCTTTCGAGAAAAAAGAATTCAAAGATATCAAGGCATGGTCTGCTGAAGCACCTAATTTGTATCAAGCGATTATCACTTTATCAGATGTAAACGACAAGGTGTTAATGTCTACCTCTCAACGTTTAGGATTTAAATCATCAGAAATTAAAGATGGAAAACTATTGGTAAACGGTCAGCCTGTACTATTGAAAGGAGTGAACCTACATGAGCACAATGCAGAAACTGGTCATGTTATGACAAAAGAACTGATGAGAAAAGACTTAGAGCTAATGAAACAGTTCAATGTCAATGCAGTGAGAACATCTCACTATCCTCAGCCAGAATATTGGTACGACCTGTGTGATGAATATGGTATTTATGTATTGGATGAAGCCAATATTGAATCTCATGGTATGGGCTATAATTTGGCAAAAGGACGTTCATTAGGAAATACTCCATCGTATGAATTGGCACATGTAGATCGTATTAGAAGAATGTATCAACGCGATAAAAACTATGTGAGTGTTATTGGTTGGTCATTAGGAAATGAAGCAGGTAACGGATACAATTTCTATAAAGGTTATCAGTATTTGAAAAGTGTTGACGATCGTCCTGTGCAGTATGAAAGAGCAGGCTTGGAATGGAATACAGATATTTATGTGCCTATGTATCCAAGCGTTGGATATATCGAAAAGTATGCAAAAGAATATTCAGATCGTCCTTTGATTATGTGTGAATATGAGCACTCAATGGGGAACTCTACGGGGAACATGAAAGACTATTGGGATGTGATTGAGAAGTATGAGAATCTTCAAGGTGGATTTATTTGGGATTGGGTAGATCAAGGTATCAAAGTGGAGAAAGATGGTAAGATCATGTATGCTTTTGGTGGCGACTTTGGACCTGAAAATGTACCTACAGATGGAAACTTTCTATTAAACGGAGTAGTGAATTCGGATAGAACACCTCAGCCGGCTTTATATGAAGTTAAAAAGCAATATCAAAATGTGAAATTCGAGGCTGTAGACTTAGAAAAAGGTATTGTGAGGGTGAAAAACTGGAATTACTTTATTGATCTTAGCAAATATCATTTAGAAATCACGGTGACTGCAGATGGTAAAGTAGTAAAACGTTTCCCTTCTCAAATATTAAAAACGAAGCCAACAGAAACAGAGGAACTTACTTTTGATGTTTCTGCAATTAAGCCTTTGGCAAATACAGAATATTACCTTAATCTTTCATTACAATTGATCAATGAGGAGCCTTTCTTACCTAAGAATTTTGAGGTAGCTAAAGAGCAATTCTTATTACCAATTTATAAGAATGAGGAGAAGCCACTTCCTATATATGCAGGTTTAACTCTTGATGAAAATGATGCTGAATTAATTATCAAAAATAGATGGTTGCATCTAGTATTTGATAAAAAAGAAGGTATCATCAAAGAATATACAGTCAATAAAGTAGCTTACCTAAAAGATGGCAAAGGTCCTAAACCAACTTTCTGGCGACCAATCGTAGACAACGATTATGGCAATAAGATGGATGTGAAAAACATCAATTGGAAGAAAGCAACTTATGAAAGTAAGGTAAGTAATGTTTCATCAGAGATGTTGAATAAAGGAACTGCAAGTATTCAAGTGACATTTGATTTAGGAGAGATTGGAACTTCTTGTAATGTGAACTATTTGGTGAACGGAGATGGAAGCATTGATGTAAAAGCAACCTTAGAGGGTAAAGAAGATCTACCTGATTTACCAAGATTTGGTATGGTCATGCAATTGCAAAAACAGTTTGATCAGTTTACTTATTATGGTAAAGGGCCATTCGAAAACTATATAGATCGTAACGATGGAGCATCTGTAAGTGTATATTCAAGCAAAGTGAAAGATCAGTTTGTCGCTTATGAACGTCCTCAAGAAAACGGTCATAAAACGGATGTACAGTGGGCGGCATTAGCAAACTCTAAAGGAAATGCTCTAATGTTTAAGAGTAGCATGAAATTAGGGACAACAGCTTTACATTATACTTCTGAAGATTTGGATGCACGTCCTGGCTACAAATATCCAGAAGTGAGACTGGAGAATAAACACAATTGTGATATTGAAGCTCAAGACCTTGTGGAATGGCATATCGATTATAAGCAAAGAGGTGTTGCGGGTACTGACAGCTGGTACTCAATGCCTTTGGATCAATATGTTATCCAACCAAACGAAAATATTACGTATGAATTTACTTTGGTGCCTATCAAATCGGCATCAGTAAATAAGTACATTCAAACAGCTAAGAAGAAATACAAGAGACTTTCGATTCAATAGCTTAACTATTACCAAAAGTAGGGAGGAAGTCATGTGCTTCTTCCCTTAATAAAACAATGGAACAATGAATAAACTTAACGAGATTTTTTATCAGTTTTTACCAGAGTTTAAAGTAAACAAAATTGCAAAATACGGTTCAGGACATATCAATGATACCTATATGGTAACGATTGACGATAGTGAGACTACATTTATTATGCAAAGGGTAAATCATCAAATTTTTCCAAACGTACCGGAATTGATGAATAATATTTTTGGTGTGACTAATCATTTAAAAACAAAGTTTGAAGAAATGGAAGGGAAAGATCCAAATGTAAATTCCCTCACATTTATCAATACTTTGGATGGAGAAAAGTATCATCAAGATGAAGAAGGGAATTACTGGAGAGTGATGGAAACAATTACACCTGCTAGATCATACGATAAGGTCGAAACAGAGCAACAAGCGTTTCAAGCCGGAGTTGGAATAGGTGAGTTTCAAGCCTTATTATCTGATTTTGATGGTAGTAGTTTATATGAAATCATTCCTAATTTCCATAATATGGAAACTCGATTGGCAACATTTAGAGAAATTGTCAAAAAGGATGTTGTAGGAAGAGTTAGGCTTGCTCAAGAACAAATTCAGTTTGTCGAAAATCGAGCTGAAGAAATGCAAACATTGGTGCGTTTGGGTAAAGAAGGAAAGCTTCCAATCAGAGTAACACATAATGATACAAAGATCAATAATGTTTTATTGGATGAGAACGATGAAGTATTGTGTGTGATCGATTTAGATACCGTAATGCCAGGTTTTGTTCTCTATGATTTTGGTGATGCGATTAGAACTTCTACAAACACAGGAGATGAAGATGATGCCAACTTGGATAATGTGGAAATGGATATCAAATTGTTTACTGCATATACGAAAGGTTTCTTATCGAAAACGGCTAGTAGTTTAACTCCAATAGAAATTGAATACCTTCCTTTATCGGCTAGGATCATGACTTTCATTATTGGTCTACGTTTTATTACGGATTATTTGGATGGCGATAATTATTTTAAAACTCATCATGAACACCATAACCTTCAAAGAGCAAAAGCCCAATTTAAATTGGTGAGCAGTATGGAAAGACAATTTGAGGAGATGCAAAGAGTAGTTCAGGAAGAGGTGACTGTAAATTGTTAAGATCACTCTCTAAAATATTCATTTGATAATCAAAAGATGATGACTATAAATAATAAAATTGATAGCCCGACATATTCTCAAATAAACGAAAAATTGGATCGACAATTAGATGATCTGTATCTGAGATCATTTAACTCGGGTTATTTATCAAAAAATGCCTTGGAAGGGAATGATAGGCTACATTTTTTTGATGTAGACGACGAAATCACCTATAGAATTCAGATCAATCATGTAAGATCAAATTATAGTAAAGCAATGGCAGGAACTAAAAAACCTGCTTTACCCGAAGGAGCCAAATGTCCAATTTGTATCGAAAATGTAGGAGCAGAAGGGAAGGAAAATTTAGAGATTCTGGCATTCAATCTAAAACAAGAAGAATTCTTCATTCAACTGACACCTTTTCCTTTGTATCATCATCATTTTGTGTTGATTACCAAAGAACATCGACCAATGGAAGTGAGCGTTGATAGTTTTAAAAAACAGCTAATGTTTTTACATCAAATGCCTCATTATGTTGTGTGTTCTAACTCGGATAGAGAAGGAGCAGGAGCATCAATTTTGTCACATCTTCACTTTCAAGTATTTAAACAACTACACTTGCCTATTTTCGAGGCTAGAGAAAGACAAGTCAAAACAAATAATAATGAAGCTGAGGTATCAGTCTTAGACTTTCCTCTTACGGTTGTAAAAATTAAAGCAAATTCCGAAGAAATCTTATTAAAATCGTTTGATTCATTTTTAACAAAATGGAGAAGCCAAAATGAAAGAAATTCATTCAATACAGTTTTGAGGTTTCATGAACAAAAATTAGAAGCATATTTAATTTTTAGACATCCTGATTATACAACACCAACTCATCTATTAAAATATAAATATGAGGGAATAGGTGTGATAGAAGCTTGTGGTGAAGGAATTTTTCCAACCCCTGAAGGAAAAGAGGAGATGGAAATTAATAATGATATAAGAAAAAAAGGGAAAGAGATTTTAAAGGAAATGTTGTCACATCTCAATCCTTTAAATGAACATCAAATGAAAACATTTCTATCTGATATTTGATGAAAAATCAAGATATTAGTTAATATTAAGAAATTAAATTTCTAATTATTGACTAATAAATAATAAATATTATAAATTTAAGTCAAACTTAGTAACAACAGATTTATTACTTAATAGAATCATAAATTAACAAGACATGCACAATCGTAGAGACTTTTTAAAAACAGCAACTATTGCAGGGTTAGGCACTATGATGTCACCTTCTATGGCATTTGGAAAGAGTAAAGGAGAGAAAGTGAAAATAGCACTAATTGGTGTAGGTGAAAGAGGAATATGGCACTTGAATAATGCATTGTATAGAGATGATACAGAGGTAGTAGCAATCTGTGATATTAGTGATAAAGCCATTAAAAAATCATTAAAATATTTTGATAAACATGGCAAAAAACATCCTAAGATTTTCGGTAAGAATGAGCACGATTACCGTAATATGTTAGAGATGAAAGAAATTCAAGGGGTAATTATTTCAACTCCTTGGGTATGGCATACACCAATGTCTGTGGACTCTATGAAAGCTGGGAAATTTACCGGTGTTGAAGTTTCTGCGGCTATGACTTTACAAGAATGTTGGGATCTAGTCAATGTTCATGAGGAGACAGGTTCGCATTTGATGATTTTGGAGAATGTATGTTACCGAAGAGATGTAATGGCAGTACTCCGAATGGTTAGAGAAGGCTTGTTTGGTGAGGCTATTCATGCACGTTGTGGTTATCAGCACGATCTACGCCATGTGAAATTTAATAACGGAGAACAACCTTACGGTGGAGGAGTAGAGTTTGGTGAAAAAGGATTCTCAGAAGCAGAATGGAGAACGTATCATTCACTTCATAAAAATGGAGATCTTTATCCAACACACGGTATTGGACCAATTGCTTTGTATATGGATATCAACCGTGGAAATAGATTTAATACAATCTCCTCTTTTGCAACTAAAGCGAGAGGCTTGAATGATTATATTATTAAAAATGGAGGTAAAGATCACCCTAATGCAAATTTAGATTGGAAGTTAGGTGATATTGTTACTTCAACAATTTCAACAGCAAATGGAGAAACTATTATCGTTACTCATGATACAAACTTACCTCGTCCATATTCATTAGGCTTCCGTTTTCAAGGAACCAATGGTTTATGGCAACATGAAGATGGTTATGCTGCTGGACCAGGAGGTAATTTGATGCACATTGCTGGAAAATCAAAGGATCACCAATGGGATCAAGCGAAAGATTGGTTGGATAAATACGACCATCCAAGCTGGCAAAAATATGGAGAAACTGCAGAAGGAGCAGGCCATGGAGGTATGGACTTCTTTATTATGCATGAGTTTGTATTGTCCATCAAGAACAACATTGCCCCTCCAATGGATGCTTATGATGCAGCGGCTTGGTCAGCAATTACTCCTTTATCGGAAAGATCTATTGAAGAAGGCGGAGCAGTACAGCATTTCCCTGACTTCACTAGAGGAAAATGGTTTAAGAGAAAGCCCGTTTTCGGAAATAACGAACTTTATTTATAAACACATATATAAATTCTTCACAAAAGGGTATTGGTTTCAGCCGGTGCCCTTTTTTTAAATCAATACAAAACATGAAATCAATTTACTATCTATTATTCTTTGTAATGATGGGATGTTCTATTCCTAAATCGGGGGAGGTTTTAATAATTAACTTGGAAGAATATGGAATCCTCCCAAACCAAAATCAATCCATCACAAAAGAGATCAACCAAGTCATAAAGGATTTACCTGATCAACCTGTAGAATTAGTGTTTTCTAAAGGGTATTATCATTTTAGACCCAATAAAGAGTATCAGAAAGAATATTTCGAAACGAATACCTATGATGTTAACCCTAAAAATTTAGCAGTCTTTTTATCAAATAGAAAGGACATTACTATTAATGGACAAGGAAGTGAATTTATATTTCATGACCATATTCAGCCTTTCACTTTAGATAATTGTGAGAATGTTCAGCTTATCAATTTCTCTATCGATTGGGAGCAACCTTTAACTGCAGAAGGAAGAATCGTTTATTCTAATGAAAAAGATATTGTGTTAGAGATTGATCAGAAACAGTTTCCATATGAAGTTCAAAAAGATGGAATATTATTCAAAACAGCTAATTGGGAAGAGAAATGGAGGGTTTCAGGTGGTTCTTGGCTAATAGAATATACTCCCGATCAAATTATCCCAGCGAACACTGGAGATGCAGGTTCTGTTAAAGGTGATTTGAAAAATGTGGTTTATAATGATTTAGGAAATGGGCGTGTTCAGTTAAGTGGTGATTTTACTAAATATCCAACGGAAGGTAATTATTGGATTATGCGACATAGTACTCGTGACCATGCCGGTATTTTTAGTTTTCATAGTAAAAACGTTCACATTGAAAATGTGGATGTTTACCATACTGCAGGTCTAGGTATTCTTTTTCAATACACAGATAATGTTGTCATAAAAGACGTCAATATAGTACCTAACCCAAAGAAGAATCGATATTTATCAGGTCATGATGATGGCTTACATTTTATGGGTTGTAAAGGACATATTACTATTGATAATTATAAAGCAATGGGTTTAATGGATGACGCCATTAATATTCATGGAACCTATGTGCCAGTATCAAAAAGAGTGGACGATTACACTTTGATTTGTAATTATGCACATGACATGAGTAAAGGATTAATATGGGGGCAAAATGGTGATTCAATTAGTATAGTATTTAAAGAAAATATGAAAAGTGATCATATCAATACCCTAAAATCATTTGATGTATTGGATGATCAACGTTTCCAGCTTACTTTTAATGAGAAACTTCCTGAAGATGTTAGTTCTCAATATTCATTGGAAAACCTAACATGGACCCCTTCAGTATTGATTACAAATTCTTATGCTGGGAGTAATAGGGCAAGAGGTTATCTGATTTCAACACCCAAAAAAGTAGTTATAGAGAATAATGTTTTTCAGACAAGCGGTAGTGCAATTCTAATTGCCGGAGATGCAAATTATTGGTATGAGAGTGGTGCTGTGAAAGATGTGCTTATCAAAAACAATACTTTTGAAGCAGAATGTAATTCCTCAAATTATCAGTTTTGTAAGGCTATAATAAGCATTTACCCAGAAATTCCATCTGTTGATGAATCTTCTCTTTATCATCAAAATATACAAATTGTTGGCAATACATTTTCTCCTTCAGATAAAGCATTACTATATGCTATATCAGTAGATCATTTAAAATTTGAATCTAATATTATCAACAAAGGAAATGCTTTTATGCCATGGAGAAATGACTCCCCAGGATTTCATCTTATTGGATGTAAAAATGTGAGCATTAAAGAGAATGAGATAGATAAAGATGTATTGAGCAAATCATTGAAGATTGAAAAAATGCAAGTATCAGACTTATCTAATGTGCAATCAGAATTGAGTGAGAAAGTAATTTTGTGAAAATGCTTTTAAAGTAATTCCACAAAAAAAGAAAGAGGTTGTTCCATAACTAAATGGAACAACCTCTTTCAATATATAAATACTTTATATCTTAATGACTAAAGCTTTCTACTTCTTTTGGATCGTGTTTGTGCTTAAATGTAACCGCAAATAAGATGGCAACAACTAATGAATAAGCAGCAAATGCAAACCAAATGTTTGGCCAATCGCGTACACTATTTCCGTTTTCAGTAATGGTGAAGAATTTATCAATAACTACTCCGGAAACTGATGAACCTAAAACAGCACCAAAACCATTGGTCATCATCATAAATAAACCTTGAGCTGATGCTCTAATTTTTTCATCTGTTTGAGATTCCACATAAAGAGAACCAGAAATGTTGAAGAAATCGAAGGCCATACCGTATACAATACAAGATATAATAATCCAAACTAAACCACTTCCAGGATCACCAATACCAAACAATCCGAATCTAAGTACCCAAGCAAACATACTCATGAGCATCACGTTTTTGATACCAAAACGCTTTAAGAAGAATGGAATTGCAAGGATAAATAAAGTCTCAGAAACCTGAGAAATTGACATGATGATGGCTGGATATTTTACAGCAATACTATCAGCAAATAAAGGATTACTATCAAATTCGTGTAAGAAGATATCTCCGTACGCATTCGTTAATTGTAATGCAGCCCCCAAAAGCATTGAGAAAATAAAGAACAATGCCATCTTCTTTTGTTTGAATAACTGGAATGCATCTAAACCTAATGCTTCAACAAATGACTTTTCAGATCCACCTTTGTTTGTATCACATTTAGGTAAAAAGAAAGAATATATACCAAGTAATGCAGAAGCAGCAGCAGCAACATAAAATTGTGCCGCAGAAGTTTCAATTTTAGCTAAACTAACTGTCCACATTGCCACAATAAAACCTACTGTACCCCAAACTCGAATAGGAGGGTAAACTTTTACAATATCCATGTTGTTTTTTGTCAGTGCCGAGTAGGCGACTGTAATGGATAAAGAAATGGTGGGCATGTAGAATATCATGTTAATCAACATCACCACAAAAAACATAGATGGAGAAGCCACTTCTGGAAGTAAGCAAAGAATTACCGCACCAATAATGTGGAAAATTCCTAATAGTTTTTCAGCACCTATTAATCTATCTGCTATAATACCTGAAATTGCAGGCATGAAAATAGACGCTATACCCATAGTTGAGAAGATGGCACCAAATTCAGTACCCGACCATTCCATGGTTTTAAACCAATAGCCTCCAATTGTAATCAACCAAGCCCCCCAAATAAAGAACTGTAAAAAGTTCATGATCGTAAGGCGTAATTTTAAACTCATATTTTTTGATGATAATTGAATAAAATGTAACGGCTACAAATATAATTTTTCTTTAGTATTAATAATGATGACGAAAGATATATTAAAATAAATAATTGTTTTGTTTTGAATTTATTAACCGCTTCAGATTTTTCGTTATTAATTAAATGTGCTTCAAAAACATAGTAAAATCTATTTAAAATGGGTTTTTGAACCTGAATTGGGTTATTTTTTTGAATTATTTTTTCAATTAGGGATAATAAATAATTTATTTTATTAATTTTATATTGAACAAATAACTATTTGAATGACTAGACAAGAGAATACAAAGAAAGTTGGAAAAGTAACTATCAAAAATCAAATTAGAAAGAACCAAATTTTACAACTTTTACTAAAAGAGGGGATGTTGTCACCTTCGGAAGTGACTTCAAAAACGGAGTTGACTTTACCAATGTCTTCTTCGTTAATGAAAGAACTAGCTAAGGACGGATATATCAAGTTAGATGAAAACAATTATGGAAATAATGTGGGTAGACCACCTACTTCTTATAGTATTGATCCTGAAGGAGGATTTTTTATAGGTGTTGAAATTGGATTAAGAAAAACAAGAGTGATACTACTTGATCTACAGAATAAAGAAAGACATTTCCATTCTCAAGATACTTTAAATTTAAAAGATTCAAAGGCCTGTATAGATGATGTCATTTCAATTGTAAAAAACATTATCAAATCACAGAAAATACCTCAAAACCGACTTTTTGGAATTGGGTTAGCTGTACCTGGCTTAGTGAACAATAAATTAGGTCGCTCCATATCTTATTTTAATGATTTGAATATGTCATTAAAAGAATATATGGTTGAGGCTTTAGGTGTGAACGTTGAAATTGAAAACGACGTGAATGCTATGAGTTTAGGAGAGAAGTATTTTGGTGATGCAAAAGATGTAAATGATGCTTTAGCTATTAATTTAGATAAAGGTATTGGTATGGGCTTAATTATAAATGGTGCATTATATACGGGTGCAAATGGTCTTGCTGGGGAGTTAGGACACATTCGTTTTGAAGATAATAACGATATGTGTTACTGTGGAAAGAGAGGTTGCCTCGAACTATATGCTTCTGGTGAGGCTATTTCTAACAAAATGAAAGACTTTCTTGCCAATAATCCGTCTCCTCGTATTCAAAAAATACTGTCTGATTTAAATAAAGAAGAAGTAGACCTAGATGCTTTTGTAGAAATTGTATTATCAGGTGATCAAATAGGTATAGAATACATTGAACAGGCCGGTACTTCTATTGGGCGAGCTTTGGGTGTTTTGATAAACTTGTTCAATCCTCAAAAAATAATTTTGGGAGGAAAATTAAGTCAACTAAAAGAGTATATTTTATTCCCTGTGAAATCATCTGTAATCAAACATTCATTACCAGAATCTTTTGCACAAACCACAATTTCGTACTCTAAGATTAGAAGAAAAGCGGGTAGTTTAGGGGCAACAACTCTTGTAAGTAATAAGATCTTTTTGCCATCAAAGGCGGCATTACAATACGTTTAACAGTTTAGTGAAATCATATCATCAGAATCACTTAGAAATATTTTATAATAAAAATTATATATTAAGAGGTGTTAGTTCATTAATTGAAAGGAATTTTTGATTGATCAACTATTTACACTCTAAAAGAGATCACCTAAATTGTATTAATTTAAAACTAATTATCAATGAAAAAACTGATTTATCTTTCTTTCATCATCGTTTTTTGGGGTTGTACTGCTAACGATCAATCTGAAAAACATATTTACTCCATCGAATTTGCATCAAATGCATTTTATAAAAATGATGACATCTCTCCATCTATAGAGGAGATGATCAATTGGAATGGAGATAAAGACATAGAACTTTATTTTTATATGGAGAATAAAGGTGATGTTCGACTTTTTTTCAACGGTAAATCAGAAAAAGAAAATTCACTTAAAGTGATTTTTAATAATAAAGAAGTGACATTGAAATTGGATCCAAAGTTTGGAAGACATGACATAGGTTTATTTGAAATTAAAGAAAAGGGATATCAAAAAGTAATTATTAAAAATTTGAATAATATTTCGACATCCATCGTAAATGTGGAAGCAGAAATAGATGTATCAAATGTTATATACGGTGTGCCACCAGAAAATTCACATTTTGGAAAAAGAGGACCATCCACTCATTGGAAATATGTGCTTCCTAATGAAGCAAAGGACAAAGATATTAAATGGTATTACAGCGAAATAGAAGTACCGCAAGGGCAAGACGTTATTGGTTCTTATTATATGGCCAATGGTTTTGGTCAGGGCTATTATGGTATACAAGTAAACAGCGAAAAGGAAAGACGAATTTTATTTTCAGTTTGGAGTCCATTTGAAACAGATAATCCGGACTATGTTCCTGATGGACAAAAAATCAAACTTCTTGGAAAAGGAAAAGATGTTTATACAGGTAAATTTGGAAATGAAGGATCAGGAGGTCAAAGTTACTTAGTGTATCCTTGGAAGGCAGCTAAGACGTATGGATTCTTATTAAAAGGAGAACCAATCGATGAAGATCACACACAATTCTCTGCTTATTTCCATGATCAAGAGAAGGGAGAATGGTTATTTATCGCAAGCTTTTCTAGGCCTAAAACGCACACTTATTTAACCAACTTTTATTCCTTCCTAGAGAATTTTATTCCAAGTCAAGGGAACAAATCAAGAATAGCATATTATAAAAATCAGTGGGTGATGGATAAAGACAATAATTGGTATGAGGTGACAGATGCTGAGTTTTCTGCTGATGCTACTGCGAGACAAAAACATCGATTTGATTATCAAGGAGGATTAATTGATGGAAAGTTATATTTGAGAAGTTGTGGATTCTTTGATAATACAACGGCTATTGGATTACCATTTAAAAGAGAAAGTATTTTAAAAACACCACCTTCATTTAATCCTGATACCATAGAAAATGAAGTAATACAATAAATATTTTGGCGATGGAAACATCGCCTTTTTATTGACTAAAATCTGGGAATTCTAATGTTTTGCTTCCATTTCTAATGGATTCCTCCGATAAAGGTGATATGGCCAACCATGTTAGCATATCGTATAAATCAAATTCAGGTTTTCTTTGTGCTTTAATGGAAGAAATAAACTCTCTCAAAACAAAGTAATCCATTTGATGACGAGCAGTTTTGGCTGCTTCATATTGGAGGTTTTTCCAATCATCATGATCAAACTCATTAAATATTCTATGAGAATTTTTCATCCATTCATCGTTATCACAGTAATCCTCTAGATGAAGATGATTACCATGTTCCTGTATCCAAACTCCTTTTGTACCTTGAACTCTAAACCCTAGAGAATAAGGTCTTGGCAGGTTAGTATTGTGTGTTAGGAGTATAGTTTCGGCATTTGAGGTGGTTATTGTTGATGTAATCACATCTCCCAAAATGTATTGATCTTTAGCATTTGGATGATGCTTTCCTTCATTTTTCTCTACATAAGATTTTAATCCAACTGATTTACTGGCATGAGAAACAATAGACGTGAATTTATTGCCTTTATTGATATTCAAAATACTTGATATTGGCCCAATGCCATGAGTAGGGTAAAGATCTCCATTTCTCGTAATCGAGTGTTTCGTTCGCCAGCTTGCCTCTCCATTTACGCCTCTTCCGAAATTCATTTCTTTGTCGAATTTTATTGGACGCAAATCGTGTTCATAACCGCCTCTACAATGTACTAACTCTCCAAACACTCCTTTATCCACCATGTTTTTTACAGCCATCACATCTCTATGGTAACAGGTATTTTCCAGGAGCATACATTCAGCACCACTTTTTTCTTTAATTTCTTTGAGTCGATACAATTGCTCTAAACAAGTGGCACTTGCTGCTTCAATACCTACATAAATTGGAAAAGATAAAGCATAGGAACTGATGTCAAAAAAATAATCCCAAGGGACTGAAATAATCACAGCATCTAAAGAATGATGATTCAATAAATCTTTGTAGCCATCTTCATTAGAATAAAATTTAGGGTGTTCTTTTCGATATTTATCAAATAAAAGCTTTCCGTCTGATATTGAAGCATTGTTAGGTTCTGCAATACCAATTATTCTCACATCATTTCTTTGTAAACAGTTTTCTAGATGAATAATTCCACGATAGCCAATCCCTATAAGTCCTATGTTAAGTAAGTCGTTCATTTCTCATTATTAATTCTTTCCAAAGATAAAATCTTAAAGAATTATATATTCTCTTGTTTAGGAATCTTGTATTTTTTTAACCAAAAATCTATTAGGCAAAGTCTAAAAGAATTATCAACTAAAGTCACAAAGACTCGGCAGAGATTCAGTACATACAGGAAGAAGAATGTAACTATTTATAATAAATATCAAACTGTGCTCCTTCATGTAAGGAATGCAGTTTAAAGTCCCATTTGTGTTTCACTAAGACTTCTCTACAAATCATTAAACCAATTCCCTGACCTGTAGGCTTACTACTATAAAACGGAGTAAACAATTTTTGCTCAACTTCTTCAGGGATTTTTGGTCCTGAATTCCAGATACTCAATACGTTTCCTTCAGTAGAAATTTTTATCACACGTTCATTCTCCGATTCCAATAAAGCCTCTTTAGCGTTCTTAAGGATGTTGATAAACAACTGCTCAATGAGTGTTTCATCACCTTTCACGACAATAGAGTTGTTGACTTCATTTACAATATAGATGTCATCAGCTTCAAAAGTAGAGGCGTAGATTCTGATGATATCATCAATACTACTTTTTAAATCGATTTCTTTTAGAACCGGTTCAGGGACTTTCACAACAGAAGCAAAATTCTTCATGAATGTCGCCATATTATCGTTTCTGTTTTTTACTACCTCCAAAGCTTCATCATAATCATCTTTTAAGTCCTCGTCTGCTAATGGAAAATATTTTAAAGAATCGATATAAGAATTGATGGCACCCACAGAGTTATTAACTTCATGGCTCATCATTCGAATCACTTTACTATACGCTTGTTTTTCCGTTTTCAAGTCGTCTAAATAAGAGTCTTGAAGGATAATGAATTGCTGAGGAAAACCTTGGAAAATAAAGGAAGATTTAAAACATCTATACTTTCTGCCTCCACTTAATTGTATTTCTGAAGGATAGTTTAATGGAATTTTAGCAAGTTTATCCAATAAAAGAATATTGGTTTCTTCAAGACCTAACAATTGTATTTTATCAAAATCTATTTCTAAATATTGAAGTGCCGATGGATTAGCTTGAATAATTTTTTCGTCGTGATCTAAAATGATAATGCCTTGAGGTGTGGCTTTTATCAGCTGATCCAGAAAGTAGCTTTGCTCTCTTTGTGATAACCGTTCTTTATGAATTCTATCGATAATCTGATTAAAGACTTCAACCAATTGATTGACCACGGGGTGAGGAGTAGGGAGTAATCTACTTTGGAAATCATTGTTTTTTAATAATCGCAAAGCATTGTTCAACTCCTTCAGCGGCTTATTGATAAACAACCAAAGGCGAAGAATCCAAATAGATAATGCAACAGAAACCACCTCGGCAAGTAAAAACAAGTGAGGGTGTGTTTCGCGAATAGGAAAAGTGATTCCAATAAGTGTTCCTACTGTAAAAAGAGCCAGTAAACTATATTCAATTTTGAGCATCCGTTATCCCGTATTTTTCAATTTTTCTGTAAAGTGCATTTCTAGAAATCCCTAATTGCTTAGCAGCAGGTGCAATCTTATAACGATTTTCTTTTAAGGCATTTTTGATCATAATGATTTCCATTTCCTCTAAAGTCATGCCTTCAGGAACGATTTCTTCTTTGATTTCATCGTTTTGGAATGCATTGATGTTGGTAGGGTTATTTTCAAAATCACTAATCTGAAGTTGATCATTGATGCTCATCAAAACAGTACTTTCCACCCAGTTTTTCAACTCTCTGATATTTCCCTTAAGTGGTTGTTTTTGAAGCCATTTTAAGGCTTCATCCGTAATCACTTTATTTTGAATTCCATAAGTGCTACAAATATTCTCTAAGAAATGATTCGCTAACAAAGGAATATCACTTTTTCTTTCTCTTAGAGATGGAAGATATACCGTAATAAGGTTGATTCTAAAGAATAAGTCCTCTCTAAATTTCCCTTCTTTTACTAATTCCGGTAATACTTTATTCGTTGCAGAGACTACTCTAAAGTTTGAAGAAACCGTTTTTGATGATCCCAAAGGTTCATACTTACGTTCTTGCAATACTCGAAGTAATTTTACTTGGGAGGCAAGGTCTAATTCACCCATTTCATCCAAGAAAATACTACCCTCGTTGGCAATGCTAAAACGACCTTCACGATCGGAATGTGCGCCAGTAAAAGCACCTTTTTTATGACCAAACATTTCCGATTCGAATAGGGAAGAGGAAATACCACCAAGGTTTACTTTGACGAATTCTTTATCTTTTCGGCTACTATTTTTATGTATTGCTTCGGCAATTAATTCTTTACCGGTACCACTTTCTCCCATAATTAAAATAGGAGCATCAGTTTTAGCCACTCGTCCAACTGTTTGTAAGACTTGTAATAGTTTGGGATCTTGACCTACAATAGAAGCGATATCAAATTCTTTTTCGAGTTGCTTACGTGTGGCCGATTTTTCTATTTTCTGAGGGATGTGCTTATTTTTCTCTACTTCAATAGCTCCCTGTATACACTTCAATAAATGATCATTCTCCCAAGGTTTATTGATGAAGTCAGAAGCACCTAATTTCATACCTTCAATAGCCAATTGCATCGAACCCCAACCAGTAAACAATACTACAGGCAGATTGGGTTGCACCTTTTTGATTTGTTTTAAAGCTTCTAATCCTTCCTCACCGGTGGTTTCCACTTTAAAGTTCATATCCAAAAGAACACAAGCAAAATCAAATTCTTTGAGTAATGCCAAACCATCCTTTGGATGTGGGGCTAATAATGGTTTAAAACCCTGAAGTTTAAGAAATAGACCGATGGATTTACGAACGGCGTCGTCATCATCGATGATTAGTATATGGGAGTTTGTCATAATTAAAATTGTAAACCGATAAAGATACATCAGATGATGATTTAATGCCACAAATGATCTCTGATTTATCGTTTTTTATCAGCAACTTTTCTGCAATTTTTAAGGCTAAACATTCTTCTGCTGATGATTTATTATGAAATATAATTTTATGACAAAGTATGGATGGAAACTTTCCACCCACACTATATTGTCTATTTACCTATTATGATTGAAGATCTTACAAAACTTGTATCTTAGTTCTGTTGAGAATTCTTCTAATATTTTAAAGCTCATGCAACGCTTCATTAGGCGTTACTTTAGTGGCTAACTTACTTGGGTAGTAACCACAGATTAAAATGATGATAAACACAAAACCAAAAGCGATTAAAGCACCCATTGTATATTCCATTGTGGTATAATTAAACACTCCTAGTAGAGGGAATTGCATAGCGAAAATACCGCCTATTACTACTCCAATGATGAATAACAATACTACTTCTAAAAGCATTTGTTGGAAGATTTCACCAGAAGAAGCACCCATTGCTCTTCGTACGCCTATTTCACTTTTTCTTCTACTGATATTGTACCACAGTACACCATAAAGACCTAGTGCAATATTTAATACAAGGAACAAAGCAACAAATGATATTAGGAAAATAGGAAGGATTTCCCATTTGTTGTATGAATCTTGAAGACTATCAAAATAGTCTGTACTCACCACTAATTTTGGATTCAGTTTTTCTATTGAACTAACTATACTAGCTTCCAATTTTCTTGGGTCATTTTTAGTTTTCACAAAAAGGCGACCTTGATGTGTATCTTTAAGCCAATCTAAATAATCAGCTGATCGTATAACTATATCTTCTTGTTCACTATAATCACTTTGCTTGTTGTAGTAACTAACAACACCAGTAATCTTGTATGGTGTGCCTTCACTTTCAAACATTTCATTCTCATCTAAGAAAGGCAATAGTTTTTGGTAAAACTGATTATTCACGACAATAGGGCTGTATCCTAATTGTGCATCTTCAAACGTGAATCCTCTTCCTTTGATAAAATCCATTTCCATTAGATCAAATGCAGAAGGGCGAAAGCGTTGTTCAGTTGGATCAAAACGAACACCTTCTCCAACGACCAACCTAGTAGTATTTCTACTTCCAGAGTAAGGATGGGAATAATCTATTTCTGAAACACCAATCACATCATTTTCTTGCTTAATAGTTTGGAAAATGGCATTGTACAATTCGTCTTGTTTTTCTTTTGTTTTATCCTCTTTGTCCACATTATCTTGATCAAGATTCAAAATCAGAATGTTTTCTGTATTAAATCCGATAGGATGTGATGCGTTTTTGTACTTATTAATAAGTAGAGTAAATAACAAAAATAGAATTAAAAAAGAGAAGGCAATCTCTATGACCATCAAAGAATTTTTTCTTTTACGAGTCCACAAAATATATATTAAATGCTTTATCATTGCTTGTCTGATTTTAGGGAGTTGATAATACCAAAATTGGAAACTTTTAGTGCTGGATAGAAACCTGATAATACACTAAAGAATAATGTACAACCAAAGCCGAATACAAGTAATCCATAATTGATTTCTAATCGCTCATCTGCACCCATCCAGCTGTAAGTATTAAATAAGAATGTTGCGATGTAAGCCAGGATTATTCCGATTACTCCACCAATAAGCGTAGTGAAAACGTTCTCAATTAATAACTGTCGTAATAAGTCGAAAGAGGAGGCACCAAAGGCTTTTCTTATGCCCATTTCTGCAGTTCTCTCTGTAATTCTAGTAATGTTTAAGTTGATTAAACTTAAAGCTGGAATTGCCATACAGATCAATACAATTGAATAAAGGTAGACATAGTACATGTTTTCATCTCCCATATCAAAAAGGAAATCAAACATCCAACCTTTCTCTGATAGAAAATCAGCTTCAACACTCATCTCATTTTTTGATGAATCGATGGGTAAACTCTTTACAATTTGCTGAAATTCTTTCTGTCCTTGTAGCAAATGATCTTTGTCTTTGAACTTCATAAAGAAAATACAACTTCCAAGATATTGATGCCAATTAGGATTAGGTTTTCTATAAATATCAAAAGGTGTATAGATATCTGCAAAAGCTTGTCTTCTTAGTTTATTTTCTTTTTCAACAACACCTACTATTTCATAGAACTGAGAGTTTGTTTTGATTTTTTTTCCAATCGGATCTTCTTTCCCAAATAAATCAGCAGCAAGCTCATCTGTGATAATGGCAATTTGTCTTTTTTGTTCAATATCATCTAATGAAAAACTTCTGCCTTTTAGGAATTGTAGAGGGAAAATTTCAGTAAAATTCTGATCAATATCTAAACGTGTGATTTTTTTACCCAGTTCATTATAGTACACATTACTGAAATAGTGATTTAAAGTAACTGTAGAAACTTCAAAAGATTTCATTTTAGAGAAATACTCTTTGTATGATTGGTAATGCCAATGACCACTAGAATAACCTTCTCCTTCCACACGGTTAACTCTTACGTTTGCACCACTAAGGACTAAATCCATATTTTTGTAAATACCATTGCTGCCAAAAGACGTATCTAAGATAGAACCGATGAACATCACCACCATAATGGTCATACTGATGCCAAAGAGAATAATGAAAGAGAAGAACGGATTCTTTTGTAAAGAATGCCAAGCGAGTTTAATGTAGGTAATCATAATTATACAGTTTCGAAGTTAGCTTGAGTTTGAATAGATACTTGTCGACCATCAAAGATTCTGATAATACGATCGGTCATTTTCGCTTGTTGTTCATCGTGAGTTACCATCACAATTGTAGCACCTTCTTTATTTAGTTTCATCAACATTTGCATCACCTCTTCACCCATTACTGAGTCTAAGTTACCTGTTGGTTCATCGGCAAAGATGATCGAAGGATTTCCAACAATGGCTCTAGCAATCGCTACTCTCTGACGCTGACCACCAGAAAGCTGAGAAGGTTTATGGTCCATTCTATGTGATAAACCTACTTTTTCAAGTGCCTCTTCTACGCGTAGTTTTGTTTCTTTAGAAGAGATCTTTCTGTATAATAACGGCATGGCCACGTTTTCTCTAACACTTAAATCGTTGATCAAATGAAACGATTGGAATACAAAGCCTAAATGTTCGTTTCTGAATTTAGCTAGCTTTCTATCAGATAAGCTTAATGGATTATTGCCATCAATAGTAATAGATCCATCAGAAGGTAAGTCTAAAAGACCCATGATACTTAATAAAGTGGATTTACCACATCCCGAAGGTCCCATAATTGAAATGAACTCTCCTTTCTTGATGTTTAACGATACATCCTCTAACGCCCAAGTCTCTACGGCGTCTGTCTTAAATACTTTACTGATGTTTTTTAACTCGATCATAATGATAATTTTTAATGTTTTTATTTGACACTAGTAGGGTAGCCTACTACCATTTTGTTTTAGCTTTTTAGTGATTTAAATTTCACTATTATATATGAAAAAAGTGTTCAAAAGTTTGTAACTAACTGATAATGAATTTATTGATTTGTATTTATTTCAAATTATTCTATTTTAAAATGATTCAGTCAGTGGCAAAGTGTTCCGTTTTGGAGCAGTTTACTTTTTACTGGACCACATACCAGATATTCTCGTTTTTCTCGAAATCGTATAAAGTGACCGTACGCAACTGATAGTAACTCATCCAATAGCCTTTTAAAGTATTGAGGTAAGCATTTTTAGCTTGGTCTTTTTCGTCAGTAGACCATACCAATTCTCTGATACTAATATCACCCAGTTCATATCTCTGCAAAGCGATATTGTATTTCTGTTGTGCTACTTCATCCGCCTTCTGAATGTATTTTACTTGCTTCGCCATAGTTTCCACTTGTTCACTGGCATTAATCACCTCTCTTTGGAAGTCTAATTTTTCCTGATCTATCTGTGCCTGAACCAACTCATAATTTGAAGTAGCCGCATTTATTCTAGATTTAGCACGTCCCCAATCCAAAATTGGCATTCGTAACGTAACATTCACCTGATGTGACTCCACAGAGTTTTTATAAGACTCACCAAAATCAGTGGCCTGATTACTTGTACCAAAAGCCATTTCAACATTGGCCTGGAAACGATTGTCTCTTTTCGCTTTTACAATCAAACTTTCACCTTCCAATAACCTTCTTTGATAAGAAATAAAATCTTTTCTATTCAATTGTGCTTTGTCCCAAGCTACATCTTGATTCACATCATTCAATTGATATTCGCTAGGAACGATAAGTGATATCGTCTCAGTGGCATAATCAAGTTGTAGGTAATTAAGCAAGGCTCTTAATGCTATATTGTAGTCTAGGTGAGCAGAAGTCATGGCTTGTTCAGCAGAAATAACATTCAATTCCACCTGTAACATTTCACTATCACTAGCTTTCCCCAAATCCTTTTTGGCTTTTGTCAGTTCTTTAATTCTTTTGTTATCCTTCACGTTTTGAGCCGCAATGTCCATATTCCATTGAGCAGTCAAGGCATTGAAATAGAATTCTGTTGTACGTAAAGCGATAAACTCCATATCTTCCACAAAACCTTTTTCTGCTTCTTGCAATTGAAGCGGTGCTAATTTCTTTTGCCATTTTAATTGGTTGAACTGAAAAATTGGCTGAGAATACCCTACATAGAAAGGTTGAGCCTGATATTGATGAGAACTGTTCTGAATATTATCAAATCGACTCATCTGACTCCCCATAAAAATAGTACCGCCAGTCGCTGAAATTCTTTGCTCTAAATTCAGCTCCATACTCGTATTATTTTGTTCAATCGGCTGATAAATAATACTTCCGTCAGGTTGAGTAATCGGATTGTAATTCTTTCCATAAGCCATCGGCGAACCACTTAATACCAACTGAGGTTTCAACTCTGTTTTAAAAGCTTCATATTCTCTTCTTTCAATAATTAGTGATTGCTTTGCAATACGCATATGGTTGGATTGATACTGCGCTAAATCGATACACTGTGTAAGTGTCAAAGTTTTTTGAGCTTTAACATAAGTACTCGCCCAAACTAAACTGATAATAAGAATAAGGTATTTCATGACTATTGAAGTTGAATTTGGTTAGCATTTTTGAACTTTTCATAAGGAGAGATAATCACTGAGTCTCCTTCTTGTAAGTTTGACGTAACTTCCACCCAGAGACTGTTTCTCATTCCTGTGTTCACAGCAACTTTTTCAGCGATTCCGTTTTTAATCACGAATAGTTCTTCCACTTTCTTCCCTTCAAAAGCACCTCTATTCTTTATTTTTAGTGTATTTTCTTTTTGCTCTTTGATGATGTTGATATCCACCACCATATCCGGTCGTAGGTAATCCAGATGATCTTGCTGAGGTAAATCGATAAATACCGTCAACATCCCATTTTTTGAACTTGGAGAGATAGAAGTCAGCTGACCAACATAATTGTGTTTAGAAGATTTAATATTCACCTCCATACCAATTGATATTTGACCTACATTTTGCTCTGCTACCGTACCTCTAATTTTTAGTTTTTCGATATTAGCTACTTTCGCTAAGATTTCTCCTTCTGCTACACTTGCACCAACATTATCATTTAAGAAAGTGATTACACCGTCGATACCCGCATGTGCCTGTGCTTTATCAAGTTTTCTTCTTTGTTCTTTAATTTGCTTTTGCTGAATACCAAGAGACAATGACAATGTTTTAATCTCTTGTTCGATCGCTTTCTCTTTGATCTTTAAATCATTTTGTAATTGATCTTGCTTCAGTTTCTCAATTTCTAAAAGTGTTTTCGCTTGCTTTACATTCTCCTCTGTAGAACCACCAATTTCAAGTAGAGTCATTTCACCTTTTAAAGCTTCCTCACGACTTTTTAATTGCAAAGCGTTAATCTCCACTTCTTTATTTAATTGATATAACTCTTTTCTTAATCTTAACTTCTCTTTTTCTAATTCTGCTTTTTTTATGTTGGCTTGATCAATTAAAGAAGATAAAGTGCTTTCTTCTGCCGTAGTATTTAATTGTAATATTGAAGTATTTTCATCCACCTTCTCACCAATACTGCTATGGATAGATTCTATAAACGTGGAGAAAGGAGAAGTAATAGCCTTTTGATAAACAGGCTCGATTTTACCACTACCATTTACTGTTAATGAGATACTGCCTTTAGTAACGACTCCAATAGAGATGTCTTTTCTTTTAATTGATTTTCCTAAGAATGAATTAGCAAAATAGGCAACAGCGCATATTCCTATGATAATGGCAACATATTGAATCTGTTTTTTCTGTTTAGCTTTTTTCTGAGTTGATTTTGATATAACCTTGTCCATAATGACTGAATTTTAATGTGATGCCAATCATTATGAAAATATCTACCCATAAATAGATAACTATCTGATATGTATATGTTTATGTGTGTTTTTGAGGTTGAGGAAAGGTGGCGTAAATGACATGCTATGCAACAAAGTGCTCCAAAATGAAGCAGTTTGTAAAATTTACCATTCCGCTTCCATGATTTTGCTTGACCTAGTTTCCTTTTTATTCAAGTAGTTCTTTTTGACGTATCCGAAATTGAGATTAACACCAATTCTTACCATTAATGATCGATCGCTATCCCATTGATCAATTACTCCGAATACATTTTCGGTAATTGCATAGGCTTTAATACCAGGGAAACCAATTGATGCAGAAGCACCAACTCTTTCCAAACCAGTGCCTTCCCTAGAGTAGTTTATACCTAAACCTAAGAAATCAGCAAAACGTTTGTGCATATTAATAGAAAACTTAGGGTTGAATATGTCTTTGTAATATCCACCACCCACTGTGGCACCAATCAAGAAACGGTGGCCAAAATCATAACTACCACCCAAAACAAATTGCATTGGTAAATTGGTGGTATAAGGATCTTTCGATTCTATGCTACTGTCATCTGTACTAGGAGTAGGGTAGAGATCACCTATTTCAGCATATTGATAAGCCTCATTCCAATATATTTGTCCCAAATTAGTAGCAGCAATATCAACCAACCATCGATCTGTAATCTGATAAGAAATACCTAAATCAACAGAATAACCATGACCATTCTTTCCACTTTCAAAAGCGACAAGTCCTGAATTAATGTTTTGATTCGCACTATCCAATTCAGCTCCATTGATCTTCACTTGATCAAGTCCTGAAAGATATTTTGCATTAAAACCAATGGTCAAACGATCTTTAATATTATAGTTAAATCCTAAACCATATTCTCTGTAATGATTAATATCCAGTGTTTTTGTTTCATTGGCGTCCGATACACCAAATGTTGAAGGAATTGCTAGCTCTTCATTGTAAGATAAAAAATTGGCTTTCTCTCTAGCGAAAAAACTTAAGCTAATTTTATCATTTGAAATGTATAAACCAGCAATTTCTAAAGTCGCATGGTCCTCGTCTTGTTCTAACTGATTTAACTCGTTAATGATCTTGCCTAAGTCAAAACTACCGGGGAATTCATCTCCATTAATAATTACATCAAAAGGTAAAATGATAGAGTTATTGTTTACATACATACTTGGCAGTACAATCGAAGTTTTGTAAACACTTTTATGGGCAGGGTTTTGATGTTGTCGCTGAGGTAAATCATTCATAAAGTATAAAATACTCTCTTCTTGTGCTTTTACTTGGTGAGTAAAACTCAAAAGAAAGAGGAGTAATAGAGTACAGTTATAAAAGATTTTGTGGCGCATATGATCTAGATATTATAAACGAATATACTATAAACCTAAGCCCGATGAAAAATATTTTCACAGTTTGATTTGATTTTGGGTGGAACTTAAGCGAAAAGTATTTGAGAGCAACATATATTTTCTTCTTATTTAATCTATTGATAATAACGAAAACTGCTTAATCAATTTTTGTCTAATGACTATTAATCCAAATATATTATTTCACGACCCAGTTTTCTCGATACTTTTAATAGGTGTAAACACTTAAGTAAGGATTCGAGAGTGTTAAAATTCATTAAATAGTGTAGTTTTTACATTAATAATGCTAATTAGGTATAGCTATGCTAAAATGTATAGCTAAACTACATCCTAAATAAGAATTAAATTACAGAAATATCCATTCACTAATATGCTATATCTACAATCAGAATGTCCAAAATGTCACCACGATCAAATTACTAAAAGTGGAATGGTGAAAGGAAAACAACGGTATAAATGTAAAAAATGTAGTTATAATTTCACCGTTCCAAAGCTTGGAAAAGAGATCGATCATAAATATGTGATAAAAGCGTTGCAATTGTATTTAGAAGGAGTCTCTTACAGAGAAATCGAAAGAATTTTAGGCGTTAGTCATGTTACAGTGATGAATTGGGTGAAAAAATATAATATCCCAAAGTTGGAGAAAATTGGATATAACCCACAATATCAAATGCTCAACCATAGCGAATTACTCACTTTTGTTATCAATAAAGAAAATTTAGAAGAGGGTACAGCAATGATCACAAATGTAGGTGCTAAGTATATGGTTATTTCATGGGAAAAAAGATCATAGATATATATAATTAGCAAAGGTATATATTTAAGGTGTTTAAAAAGTGGTCAACTATATATATTCAAAATCGGAAACTTCAGTAATAACAAATTAAACACTATGATTAGCAGAATTAACAACCTAGAAGATTACGCTGTTGCGTATAGAAGAAGCGTGTCCGAACCAGAGCGCTTTTGGTCAGAAGTAGCTGAACAATTTGTTTGGCGAAAAAAGTGGGACAAAACAGTCGAATATGATTTCGACGATTACAATGTTCAATGGTACCTCAATGGAAAACTAAACATCACAGAAAATTGTCTTGACAGACATCTACTATCAAGAGGTGACAAAACAGCTATTCATTGGGTAGCGAATGATCCTCATGAAAAAGACCGTATTTTCACTTATAAAGAACTTCACGAACAAGTGTGTCTTTTTGCCAATGTGCTTAAAAGAAATGGAGTTCAGAAAGGCGATCGTGTATGTCTTTACATGCCTATGGTACCTGAATTAGCAATTGCTGTATTAGCTTGTGCTAGAATTGGAGCAATTCATTCTGTTATTTTTGGAGGTTTTTCTGCTCAAGCATTAGCAGATAGAATCAACGATGCAGGAGCGAAAATCTTAATCACTGCAGATCAAGGTCCACGTGGTAACAAAGTAGTAGAATTGAAGCAAATTGCTGATGAAGCTTTATTCCAATGTGAAGGAGTGGAGAGAGTAATTGTTTACCAACGAACAGGGGTCGAAGTGAAGATGGATGATGAAAGAGATGTGTATTGGCACGACGAAATTCAATCTGTACCAAACACATGTGACCCAGAAGTAATGGATTCAGAAGATCCACTCTTTATTTTATATACCTCCGGGTCAACCGGAAAACCTAAGGGGGTGGTTCACTCTACAGGTGGTTACATGGTGTATACATGGTACACTTTCAGAAATGTGTTCCAATATCAAGAGAACGACATCTATTGGTGTACTGCTGATATTGGTTGGATTACTGGTCACTCTTATATAGTATATGGACCATTATTAGAAGGAGCAACTTCGGTAATGTTCGAAGGAATTCCAACATTCCCAGATGCAGGTCGTTTCTGGAGAATTGTAGATCGTTTAAAAGTAAATATATTCTACACTGCTCCTACGGCTATTAGAGCATTAATGGCACAAGGGTTAGAGTATGTGGAACTTTATAAATTGGATAGCCTTAAAGTTTTGGGTACGGTTGGCGAACCTATTAATAGAGAAGCTTGGGAATGGTATCACCAACATATTGGTAAGAGACAATGTCCAATTGTAGATACTTGGTGGCAAACTGAAACTGGAGGTATTATGATATCACCAATTGCCGGAGTAATTCCAACAAAACCAACCTATGCGACATTGCCATTGCCGGGAATTCAACCAATTCTTGTGGATGCGGATGGTAACGAGATCGAAGGAAAAGGAGTAAAAGGTAACCTATGTGTGAAATATCCTTGGCCTTCTATGTTAAGAACCACTTGGGGTGATCATCAGCGTTGTAAGGATACTTATTTCTCTACCTTTAAGGGATTGTACTTTACAGGTGACGGCTGTCGTCGTGATGAAGATGGTTACTACAGAATTATGGGTCGTGTGGACGATGTAATGAACATCTCTGGCCATAGAATAGGAACGGCAGAAGTAGAGAATGCTATCAATATGCATAAGGCTGTGGTGGAATCAGCTGTTGTTGGTTATCCTCACGAGATCAAAGGACAAGGTATTTATGCTTATGTGGTTTGTGATTCTGAACAATTGGAATTCTCAACTATCACAGAGCTTAAAGATGAAATCTTGAATGTAGTTATAGAAAAAATTGGTAAGATCGCAAAACCAGAAAAGGTACAAATTGTGAGAGGATTACCTAAGACTAGATCTGGTAAAATCATGAGAAGGATCCTTAGAAAAATTGCAGAAGGGCAAACGGATAACTTCGGTGATACATCAACGTTATTAGATCCGAGTATTGTGGAAGCAATCAAAGAAGGGGTCGTCAAGGACGATCAAGTAAAAGCATAACAAACAGAAGGTGTTGATTTATTCAACACCTTTTTTTGTGTCTTGATTTATTTATATACTATTGATTGAATTATTAGCAATTTGAAATTCATAATAAAAACAGTGTAACTATCAGTAAATCAATTTATTGAAAAAATAAGTTGTAATAATGACGTAAATTGAAAGTAAAAAAGATAAGACGGAAATGTTGACAAATAAGCAAAGAAATACAATCTTGACATCAGTTTAAAATAAATAAAACCAAATATGACTAGCTATCGATATGGTAATAATTTAGTTGGGGACAACTACTAAATGTATGAATGAAATCTACGACAGAAACTAAAAACAATTATTCTCATAGAACATAAGCTGCATATTATTTCTTGTATTCAATCTAAATGAATAATAAGTATTTGATCATACACTAATTATGATGAAGGCGCCTCATTGATTTTTAGTGGATGGGAGAGTACTGCCAATGAATTTTTACTTAACTAATTATTTGCTTAATTAAATGAAACATAACAACATTTTCTGGAGGCAGTTATTGATAATTCTACTGTGGGCCTCCATACCTACTACTACGATTTTCGCGCAACACCGATACGGTGAGGCATTACAGAAATCCATTTTTTTCTACGAGGCACAGCAATCAGGTAAGCTGCCAGACTGGAATAGAGTCACTTGGAGAGATGACTCAGCACTAGCAGACGGATCCGATGTCGGTTTGGATTTAACCGGTGGTTGGTACGATGCAGGAGATCACGTTAAATTTGGTTTCCCTATGGCGTTCAGTGTTACAGCTTTAGCTTGGGGTGTTGTTGAGTATGAAGATGCTTACAGACAAAGTGGTCAGTTAGATGTAATGAAGCGTAACCTTCGTTTCGTTACAGACTATTTTATAAAGTGTCATACTGGTCCAACAGAGTTCTACGGTCAAGTAGGTGCAGGTGGTCCTGACCATGCTTACTGGGGTTCTCCAGAGGTAATGACGATGGCTCGCCCAGCATATAAAATTGATGCAGCGAACCCTGGTTCAGACCTTGCGGCAGAGACAGCAGCGGCAATGGCAGCTTGTAGTATCGTTTTTAAAGATTCAGATCCTGCATATAGTGCTTTACTTCTGAAACATGCTGAAGAATTGTATTCTTTTGCTGATAATTATAGAGGTGTATATTCAGAATCAATCACAGATGCAGCAGGATTTTACCGTTCTTTCAGTGGTTACCAAGACGAATTAGTTTGGGGTGCTGCATGGTTGTATAAAGCAACTGGTAATGCAGATTACTTAGCTAAAGCTGAATTGGAATATCCATTATTGTCAAACGAAGGTCAATCTGATCTAAAGGCTTACAAATGGGGTCTAGCTTGGGATGATAAAGCCTACGGAATCTATGTCTTGATGTCGGAATTAACAGGTAAGGCAGAGTACAAAGCTGATGCTGAAAGACATCTTGATTATTGGACAGACGGTTATGCTGGAGATAGAATTCCTTATAGCCCAGGGGGACAAGCTCACTTAATGCAGTGGGGTTCATTACGTCACAGTTCAAATACGGCTTTAGTTGCGTTTATTTATAGTGATAGAGTGGCAACAACGCCTGAGAAAAAAGCGAAGTACCACGATTTTGCTGTAAATCAGATCAACTATGCTTTGGGTGATAACCCAATTAACAGAAGTTTTATGGTGGGTTATGGAAATAATCCTGCATATAATCCTCACCATAGATCTGCACATGGTGCTTGGGCAAACAATCTTTTAAACAATCCAATTGATCCAAGTCATACACTGTATGGAGCACTTGTAGGTGGTCCTGGCGAGCCTAATGATCAATTTGTTGATGATCGTTCTGACTATGTAGCAAACGAGGTGGCGTGTGATTACAATGCATGTTTTACTGGAGCATTAGCAAGAATGTATCAAGAATTCGGTGGTGAGCCATTGGCTGATTTCCCAATTCCAGAAGTACCAACTCGTTCTGAAATCAGAACATTCTCTAAATTCAACAGCAACAATGCGTCAGGTAGTACTGTTAGAGTATTAGTACAAAACAGAACAGCTTGGCCAGCAAGAGTAACAGATAAATTATCATTCCGTTACTTCTTTGATATCTCTGAGGGTGTTGCAGAAGGTTACACAATCGCAGATTATCAGCCAGAATTGAACTCTGTTCAAGGTGAAAGTACAATGACAGTAGCAGCTTGGGATGCGGCAAATAATATTTATTATGCTGAAGTTTCTTTAGCAGGTGAGCAAATTGCTCCAATCGGAGACCCTGCTTTCCGTCGTGATGTTCAAATCAACTTTAGAGTAGCGAACGGTGTGCCTTATGATACATCAAATGACTGGTCTGCATTTGGTTTAGATACGGAAGATGAATCGCCAAGAATTCCAGTATACGATAATGGTGTTTTAGTATTCGGATCTGAGCCTAATGGTGGAGGAACTCCGGTAGCTAAATTTACTATGGACGTGAATCAAGGTGTTGCTCCATTGACTGTAAACTTTGATGCATCCATGTCGTCTGATCCAAATGATGATCCTATCACTTATTCATGGGACTTTGGAAATGGTACTACATCAACTTTAGTAAATCCATCTGCAACTTATACTGCGCCAGGTGAATATACAGTTTCTTTAACTGTAAGTGATGGTGAAAATGTATCAACTCCAGTGACAGAAGTAGTTACTGTATTAGATCCAAATGCACCTCCGGTAGCATCTTTTGTGGCATCAACAAATGGAGGGACACTTCCTTTAAATGTACTTTTTGATGCTTCTTCTTCAATTGATCCTAATGATGAGGCTTTGACTTACGATTGGGATTTTGGAAATGGCTCAGTGGGAACTGGTGTGACAGTTTCAAATATATTTGATGCAGTAGGTGAGTTCACAGTTACATTAACTGTTACAAATGTATCTGGTAAGAGTGATTTTACTTCTAAAGTGATTTCTGTAAATGATGGTAGCTTCGATTGTAACTTTGGAGCACCTCAAGCAACTGCTTTAGAATCAACAGGTCACACAGCTTACAAGAATATCCATGTATTGGGTGAAGGTGGGCCTGACTTAAGTACTATGAGAGATTTTACAATCAACTGGGATCTACCAAACAAAGGGTTGTATCAATTCTCATTTAACTCAAATAATGGTCAACCAAGCTGGTATGTTGATTTATTAAGCAAAGTGAATCATACTTTTGATGCTGTTGAGCCATCAGTGACTATTGCAGCTTCTGGAATTCCTGGATTCGATGGCGATTATTGGGCAACTATGGATGGTGCAAACTTTGTATTAGTATCTAAAACAGGAACGTTCTCGATTTACTTTAATAACTCTGCTACAGCTCCTAACTGTGGAGGTTCTTTAGCGGCTTCTTCATCAATGAGAACGATGGCATTAATGGCTTCTGATTGCTCATTTGGAGCACCTCAAGCAGAAGCATTTGGTTCAACTGGACATACAGCTTATCAAAATATCTTTGTATTGGGTAATGCAGGTCCTGATTTAAGTAATATGAGAGATTTCACAATCAACTGGGATTTACCAAATAAGGGATTGTATCAATTCTCATTTAACTCGAATAATGGTCAGCCAAACTGGTATGTAGACCTTTTAGGGAAAATTACACATACAATGGATGCGGCTCAGCCAGCGGTAAGTATTGTAGGTTCTGGTATCCCAGGTTTTGATGGTGATTATTGGGTAACTTCTGATCAGGGTAACTTTGTGATGGTCTCAAAGATGGGTGGATTTACTATATACTTCAGTACATCAGCTACTGCTCCAAATTGTGATGGTGGTACTAATCCTCCAGTGGAAAATACTCCTCCAGTAGCGAATATCTTTGCTGATGCTACAGTAGGTAATATTCCATTTGTAGTAAGTTTTGATGCATCGGGATCAACTGATGCAGATGGGGATACTTTATCATATGCATGGGACTTTGGTGATGGTGCTGTTGGTGAAGGTGCAATGGCAACTCATACATATACTGTTGCTGGAAATTATGATGTTACTTTAACAGTATCAGATACTAAGGGAGGTTCGGATGCTGCTATCATTACTATTTCTGCTCAAGAGGATAATGTAATAATAACTCCTCCAAATACAGATAATGAGTATATTCAACGTTTCGTTGAGATGAGAAACATGTATTTAGATCCTGCAAATGGCTACTTTAGCCCAGAAGGATCACCTCATCATTCTATTGAAACTTTAATTGTGGAAGCACCAGATCATGGCCACGAATCAACATCAGAGTTATATTCTTATTGGATGTGGTTAGAAGCAATGCACGGTAGAATTTCAGGCGATTGGGAACCTCTAAAAGAAGTATGGAGAAAAACAGAACAGTTTATTATCCCAACGGCTGAAGATCAACCAACAAATAGTGCGTATGATCCATCAAGCCCAGCGGCTTATGCTCCTGAATTCCCTCTTCCAAGTATGTATCCTGCACCATTGGATTTCACGAATCCAGTGCAAGGTGATTATGTATCAGCAGAGTTAGAAGTAGCATACGGTAATCCTCATATTTATCAAATGCACTGGTTATTGGATAATGATAACTTCTATGGATATGGTAATCGTGGAGATGGCGTGAGTGCTCCATCTTATATCAATACTTTCCAAAGAGGTGAACAAGAATCAGTATTCGAAACAGTACCTCATCCATCATGGGAAGCATTTAAGTGGGGTAGTGCAGATGGTTTCTTACCATTATTTACTGATGATAGATCTTACTCAACACAATGGAGATATACTTCAGCTCCAGATGCGGACGCTAGAGCGGTACAAGTAATGTATTGGGCATATGAATATGCGAAAGAGCAAGGTGTGAGTTTAAGTAACCTAGATCTTGATAAAGCATCTAAAATGGGTGATTACCTAAGATTAGCAATGTTTGATAAGTATTTCAAACCGCTAGGAGCTCAAGATCCAAGTGCAACATCACAAACTAGCTATGATAATGTACACTATTTAATGTCATGGTATATGTCATGGGGTGGAGCAACTGATGCTTCAGCAGCATGGGCGTTCAGAATTGGAGCATCTCACTGTCACTTCGGTTACCAAAATCCAGTTGCAGCCTACGCTTTATCACAAGTGGAAGAATTAAAGCCTGTATCTGCAAATGGTGTGAGAGATTGGACAACAAGTTTAGACCGTCAATTAGAATTCTATACTTGGTTACAATCTGCTGAAGGTGGTATCGCAGGTGGTGCAACAAATAGCTGGAATGGCGATTACAGTGCTTACCCAGCAGGTAAGTCTACTTTCTATGAAATGGCTTACGATGAAAACCCTGTTTATCATGATCCAGGTTCTGGTGGATGGTTCGGATGGCAAGTATGGTCTATGGAGCGTATTGCTGAGTTGTATTATATCAACAACGATCCTAGAGCTAGAGACTTGATTACGAAGTGGGCGAATTGGGCTGTGAAAGAAACAGTTCTTGTTGGAGAGAATGATTTCGATATTCCTGCTGGTTTAGAATGGACAGGTGAGCCGGATACTTGGAATCCAACGAACCCAGGTTCAAATGCAGATCTTCATGTTACAGTAACTAGCTATAACCAAGATTTAGGTGTGGCAGCATCTTTAGCTAAAACACTTATTTACTATGCCGCAGCTACTGAAAAGTATGCAACTTTAGATACTGCAGCACAGTATTTAGCAAAAGAAATCTTGGATAGAATGTGGGTAACTTATCGTGATGATAAAGGTGTTGCATCACTTGAAGAAAGAGCTGATTTTGCTAGAATTTTTGAGGAAGAAGTGTATATCCCAGAAACATTTGTAGGTACTTTACCAACAGGTGATACGATTAAAACGGGAGCTAAATTCTTAGATATTCGTCCTCAATATAAAGAAGATCCTGAGTTTGCAAGATTAGAAACTGCTTATTTGGCAGGGGAGCCATTCACTCAACGTTATCATAGAGGTTGGGCACAAATAGAAGTGGCTTTAGCAAATGCTGAATATGGATTCTTCTTCGGAGGTGATAGTGTTTCTTCAAGTGCTTCAGCTTCAAGAATTGCAAGCCCAGTTGCAACTAGTTTAAATGAAGAGCCAACAATTCTTGCAAGTCCAAACCCAACGAATGGTCACTTAACATTAGCGACTAATTTCAATTTATCGAATGTAACGGTAAGAATTTATAACACAATGGGTCATGTTTACAAAGAGGCGACAATCTCTTCGGATGGCAATCAAAGTGTATCATTATCAGTAAATGATATTCCTAGAGGGGCTTACATTGTTGAATTAACGAATTCAGATACGAAAGAAGTACTTCGTACTAAAATTATTAAGCAATAATTTCTGATTCAAAATCACAAGATTTTACTCTCCCTTTGAAAAGAGGGAGAGTTTTTTCGTTTAATAAAAAGCATCGGTAAAATGTCTGACAGAATATTCTCCATTATTTAAAATAACACTAATTACATCATATCTAACTAAAGGAAGAAAATCCAATTTGTTAAACTCCATGTAATTTACTGCTGCATTTATAATGTTTCTTTCTTGCTGCTTGCTTAAATGCTGTTCGGGCATTCCAAAAGATAAATTGGTCCTTGTCTTTACTTCAACAAATACTAGAAACCGATTCTTTTTACAGATAATATCAATTTCGTTTCTACCTGATCTGAAGTTTTTTCTTAGAATCGTATAGCCTTTGTTTTTTAAATAATCGTAAGCAATGTCTTCACCTTTTGTTCCTAGTTCTTGTTTTTGTGTTTTATTTGATGTCATCCATATTGTATTTTATGAGAAGTCGATGCCAAGAGTCTTTATCAATGTTATCGACTATTTCGGCGTTAATTTTCTTGTAAGATTTACTATTTCGAGGCATAAAGAATGAATAGTAATTTTGTTTGAAATTGGATGGTAAAATATCGAATCGTTCTTCGTTTCCGCTTTCTTTAATTACGTAACGCATAATTGGTTTGTCGTGCATAAAAGCAGCAACCTCTCCGTTTTCTAATGCCAATAATCCTTCTTCAGGAGTGGTGAATGTTAGTGGTTTTATTTGATGTTTTAATAGGTAGCTTTCAGCTCCAGAATGTGCTGTTACTCCTATATTTCCTTTCATTCTTCTTAAATCTTCAACCGTATTAATCTTTCCTTCTAATTGATTTAAAGTTAGAGTTGAAGTAATTGTTGCCGTAAAACTTGATATCAAACTGATAGCAATAAACATCCAAACCATAGAAATTGCTCTCCCTAAGGTTGTTTTTGGAGTTTTATCACCGTATCCAACTGTAGTGATGGTAACCGTCGACCACCAAATTCCATCCATAATACCTTCGATGCCATCTCTGAAATCTTTAGCATTGTATTTCTTTTCTACCCACCACACCAATGTTCCAAAGAGGAAAACAATTACAATTAATGTGAAAAATAGCTTCATAAAACCTATGGAGAAAAGGTTAGAGAAGAAAATTGTTATTTCGTCTTGCTTATTTTTTTTCACTACAACACCAAGGGATGTTGTCATAAAAGGGTAGGTAACATCTAACTGACGAATTCTTGTGCTACTCACAGGCATTGGATTCGCAGAAATATCAATTTGTTTTCTAGAAAGTGCCAAGATTAAACCGGGCATATGTTCATATTCCACAAATTCATAAACTAAATGCATATCTTCTGCAACCATATGCCAAAGATCTATACTTAACCCATAGAAAGTGCCGTCCACACCTTTTATAACAAAGGGAGGGTCATGTCTCACGCCAACTCGTAAAATTTTGTTTTTAACGATTTTATCTCTCGATGATAAGTTAGATTGAGCAAATGAAATAATTGAAATACTTAATAAAAAAGAAAGCAGAAGGAGTCTCTTCATTCAATAGTAGATTTTCAGATTGGTTACAATTCCGTTCATAAAGATAAAAAAGTATTAATAATAAAAAATTTTATCAGTTAATTATTATGGGTTAATCTTTGATATTTTATATCTAGTCGATCATTTTATTGAATTTGATAAATGTATAAATAACTGATAATAAATTATTTACAATTATTAAATCATGTAAATATCACAATTATTAATTTCTTAGTTATAAATCTATCGGATAGGAAGATAATCATAAGTATTCGTGTAGTTGTATATTCAAATATACGGAATCAAATACTTTTATTATGTTTGTTGTGAGCAAGTAATCAACCTCACTCAAACACATGGACAAATATTCCTACATAGCGAATGCTCATGGTGATTACATCGAGCAGATGTATGAGTCATTTAAGCAAGACCCAAGCTCCGTAGATGAGTCTTGGAAGAGATTTTTTGAGGGTTTCGAATTTTCTTTGGAAAAATTCGGAGAGAACCCCGAACTAGACACAAACACTACAAGTAATGGTCAGGCGAGACCATCTTCTGGATCAATTTCAGAAGAAATGCTTCAAAAAGAAGTTGGAGTTCGTCAATTAATCAATGCATACAGATCTAGGGCACACTTAGTATCTGATACCAACCCGGTAAGAAAGAGAAAAGACCGTAAAGCAAGATTAGATTTAGAGGACTTTGGTTTATCTATTGCTGATTTGAACACGGTATTTTCAGCAGGTTCATACTTGGGAATGGGTAGTGCGAAATTATCTGATATTCTAGATAGATTAAAGAAAATCTACTACGGATATATCGGATTCGAATTCATGTCTATCAGAGAGCCTGAAGTTCTATCATGGATTCAAGAAAAAATTGAACACGAATACCCTGGTCACGAGTTTTCTCATGAGGACAAGAGAAGAATCTTGAGTAAACTGAACGAAGCAGTAGTATTCGAAAACTTTCTTCACACTAAATTTGTTGGTCAAAAACGTTTCTCACTAGAAGGTGGTGAATCAACAATTGCTGGTTTAGATACAGCTATCTTTACTGGTGCTGATTTAGGCGTTGAAGAAGTAGTGATTGGTATGGCACACCGTGGTCGTTTGAACGTACTTACCAACATCATGGGTAAAACTTATGATGAAGTATTTAACGAGTTCGAAGGACAAGCAGTGCCGGACGAAACAATGGGAGACGGTGATGTGAAATATCACTTAGGTTTCTCATCTCAAATTGAAACACATAATGGAAAGAAAGTTCGTTTGGATTTATCACCAAACCCTTCTCACTTAGAGGCTGTTGATCCAGTTGTTCTTGGTGTAGTAAGAGCGAAGGTGGATTCGATTTACGAAAAAGATTCAAAACGTATTCTTCCTATCTTAATACATGGTGATGCTGCTATCGCAGGTCAGGGTATTGTTTATGAAACAGTACAAATGTCGAACCTTGCAGGTTATGATGTAGGTGGTACAATCCACTTTGTGATTAACAACCAAGTAGGTTTTACTACTGACTTTGATGATGCACGTTCATCTATCTATTGTACAGACGTTTCTCAGTTGATTGAATCTCCAGTACTTCACGTAAATGGTGATCACCCTGAAGAAGTAGCTTATGCTATGAAATTAGCGGTTGAGTTCCGTCAACGTTACAATAGAGACATTTTTGTGGATATGGTATGTTACCGTCGTCATGGTCACAACGAATCTGACGAACCAAAATTCACACAACCGAAGTTGTATAACATTATTGCTAAGCACCAAAATCCTCGTGAGATCTACATCAAGAAATTGGTAGAACAAGGAGAAGTAAATGCTCAATTAGCAAAACAAATGGATAAGGAATTCCGTCGTCTACTTCAAGATCGTTTGAATGATGTACGTCAGAATCCACTTCCTTATAGACCTCAAGAATTAGAGATTCAATGGAAACAATTGAAGAGAGGTCATGGTGATGATTTTGATAACTCACCAGATACATCTATTTCTGCAACTACTGTAGAAGCTGTAGGTCATGCTTTGACAACTGTACCTGATGGATTTAAGCCTTTGAAGCAAATTGATAAATTGATTGCTGAAAGAAAAGAAATGTTCTTTGATAAAAAGGTATTCAACTGGGCAGCTGCAGAACTTATGGCTTATGGTTCGATCTTATTGGATAACAAGATCGTTCGTATTACAGGTCAAGATGTTCAAAGAGGTACTTTCTCTCACCGTCATGCTGTATTGAATGATGCAGAGACGAACGAGAAATATAGTTCTCTGGATAACATTGGTAAACTTCAAGCACCTTTCTATATCTACAACTCTTTACTTTCGGAGTATGGTGTTCTTGGTTTTGAGTACGGTTATGCAATGGCTAACCCAAGTGCTTTAACAATTTGGGAAGCACAGTTTGGTGATTTCTCAAATGGTGCTCAAACAATGATCGACCAATTCATTACTTCAGGAGAAAGTAAGTGGGGTAGATCAAATGGTTTAATAATGTTACTTCCTCACGGCTATGAAGGTCAAGGACCTGAGCACTCGAATGCTCGTCCGGAAAGATACCTTCAGTTAGCTGCTGAATACAATATTGTATTGGGTAATTTTACTACTCCAGCCAACTTCTTCCATGCGATTAGAAGACAGTTAACTTGGGACTTTAGAAAGCCATTAATTGTCATGACTCCTAAGTCAATGCTTCGTCACCCTAAGTGTATTTCTCCTGTTGAGGACTTCACAAAAGGAAAATTTGAAGAAGTTTATGATGATGCTTCAATAAAAGATCCTAAAAAAGTAGAGAAAGTGTTACTTTGCACCGGGAAAATCTATTATGACCTTCTTGAGAAGCAAGAAAAGGAAAATAGACAGGATGTTGCAATTGTTCGTGTAGAACAATTACACCCATTCCCAGAAAAGAAAGTTAACGATATTCTTAGTAAATATTCGAAGCATACCTCGTTGAAATGGGTTCAAGAAGAACCTGTGAACATGGGTTATTGGACGTATATTTTGAGAGCCTACAGAAACGAAGAGCAATTGATTAAGATGAGATTAGTATCTCGTAAACCAAGTGCATCTCCTGCAACTGGCTTCCCTAAAGTTCATAAGAGGGAGACAGACAGAATCGTTACTGCAGCTTTCGAATAAGAAAGAACCTATTTAATTATAAAATTGATCATGAACATTATCAAAGAAGTAGCATTTGATTCTCCGGAATACCTTAAAGCAGTTGAATTACGTGATGAGGTTTTAAGAAAACCTTTAGGGTTAGAATTTTCTAAAGAGGAATTATCTGAAGAGTTCGATAGCCATCATTTTGTGGCAATGAACGATGAAGATGAGGTGGTTGCTTGCTTAGTTTTAAAACCAATCTCTCCTCAGGAAGTTAAAATGCGTCAGGTAGCCGTAAAGGATACACAAAGAGGAAAGAATCTAGGTTCTTTGATGGTGCAATTCTCTGAAGTATTCGCTATGGATAATGGATATGAACTGTTGACAGTTCATGCTAGAGAAGTAGCAAAAGGATTCTATGAAAAATTAGAATATACTGTAGAAGGTGATCAATTTGAAGAAGTGGGAATACCTCACTTCAAGTTTATCAAAAAATTAGTCTAGAACTATCGTGATGGGGGATATTCCTCCATCACCCAAAATAATAAAACTATGAGCTTACAAATGACCGTTCCAGCTGTCGGTGAATCGATCACTGAAGTAACCGTTGCAAAATGGTTGGTAGAAGACGGCGACACTGTAGAACTAGATGATGTTCTATGTGAACTAGAATCAGACAAAGCAACTTTCGAATTAGTAGCAGAAGCAGATGGCGTCATCAAGATCGCTGATACTGCACAAGAAGATGCTGTTTTAGAGATTGGTGCATTACTTTGTACTATTGAGGAAGGTGAAGGTGCTCCAAAAGCTGCTGCAGCTGCAGAAGCGGCTCCTGCTTCAACAGATGCTCCAAAAGCAACTGGCGAAGTATTGGATATGGTAGTACCTACAGTGGGTGAGTCTATTTCAGAAGTAACTATTGCGACTTGGGCAAAAGAAGATGGCGATTTTGTAGAATTGGATGATCTTCTTTGTGAAATCGAGTCAGACAAAGCAACTTTTGAATTAACAGCTGAAGGACAAGGTATTCTAAGAGTTATTGCTCAAGAGGGTGATACATTAGAAATCGGTGCTCCAATTTGTAAGATTGAAATTATGGAAGGTACTGCTCCTTCTGAGGCTTCATCAGAAGCGGCTCCTGCAGCAGCAGCTCCAACAGCAGCTGTATCTGGAAACGATACCTATGCAACAGGTCATGCATCGCCAGCAGCAGCGAAAATTTTAGCAGAAAAAGGGATCGATCCTTCAACAGTTAAAGGAACTGGCGTTGATGGTCGTATCACTAAAGAGGATGCTGAGAAAGCACAAAAATCAGCTCCTGCTCCTAAGAAAGCAGCGGCATCGAAAGAAGCAGCTCCAGCAGCACCAACTGCTGCTCCAGGCGAAAGAGTTCAAAGAAGAGAGAAAATGACTGCTCTTCGTAAGACAGTTTCTCGTCGTTTAGTTTCTGTGAAGAACGAAACGGCAATGTTGACTACATTCAATGAAGTCGACATGAAACCTGTAATGGATCTTCGTAAGAAGTACAAGGAGATGTTTAAGGACAAGCACGAAATCGGATTAGGTTTTATGTCGTTCTTTACAAAAGCAGTAACTGTAGCACTTAAAGAGTGGCCTGCAGTAAATGCATACATTGATGGTAATGAGTTAGTATATAACGATTACTGTGATGTCTCGATTGCCGTATCAGCACCTAAAGGTCTTGTAGTTCCTGTCATTAGAAATGCAGAGTCTTTAAGTCTTGCAAATATTGAAAAAGAGGTAAGACGTTTAGCGTTAAAAGCTAGAGATAACAAATTGACAATTCCAGAAATGGAAGGAGGTACATTTACTATTACAAATGGTGGTGTATTTGGTTCGATGTTATCAACGCCAATCATCAACGCTCCTCAATCAGCTATTTTGGGTATGCACAACATTGTGGAACGTCCAGTAGCAATCAACGGAGAAGTTCACATTCGTCCAATCATGTATGTGGCATTATCATATGATCACAGAATTATTGATGGTCGTGAGTCTGTTAGCTTCTTGAAGAGAGTCAAAGAGTTATTAGAAGATCCAATTAGACTATTATTGGATGTTTAATCAATAGACATTTTATCAAAAGGACTACACATTGTTGTAGTCCTCTCTTAAATTTTACACAACAAACATTTGAATCTTCTTAGCTTACTATTAAGATTCTTAAAAATACCTTTTATAGGAAAGTTATGACATACGACTTAACAGTTATCGGTTCCGGTCCTGGCGGTTATATTGCTGCAATTAGAGCAGCCCAATTAGGAATGAAAGTAGCGTTAATTGAAAAATACAATACTTTAGGAGGAACATGTTTAAATGTTGGATGTATTCCATCAAAAGCGCTTTTAGATTCGTCTGAATTGTATCATCAAGCTGTTCACCGTTTTGCTGATCATGGTCTTGAAGTAGAGACACCAAAGATTGATTTTGGTAAAATGATCGCTCGAAAAGGTGAGGTAGTAAAGCAAACTACAGATGGTATCGGCTTTTTGATGAAAAAAAATAAAATTGAGGTTTACCAAGGTTTCGGTTCTTTTGTTGATAAGAACACAATCAAAATCGATGGTGAAGAATCAAAAGTAATCAACTCAAAAAAGACAATTATTGCTACAGGTTCTAAGCCAGTGATGTTACCATTTATCGAATTCGATAAGAAGAGAGTGATTACTTCTACAGAAGCTTTAGAGCTAAAAGAAATTCCTAAGCACCTTATCGTGATCGGTGGTGGTGTAATTGGTCTTGAATTAGGTTCTGTATATGCTCGTTTAGGCGCTGAAGTAACAGTAGTTGAATACGCAGATTCTCTTATCCCAACTATGGATGTAGCCATGGGTAAAGAAATGCAAAGAGTATTAAAGAAAGAAGGATTCAAATTTAACTTAAAAACTAAAGTTGAATCTGTAAAAGTGGAAGGTGAAGAAGTAGTTGTGAAAGCTACGGATAAGAAAGGCAAAGAAGTAGAAATTAAAGGTGATTATTGCTTAGTTTCTATTGGTCGTCGTCCTTACACTGATAAATTAAACTTTGAAGAAATCGGTGGTAAACTTGATGCGAAAGGTAGAATTGAAGTAAATGAAAACCTTGAGACTGCTGTAGAAGGAATCTATGCAATCGGTGATGTGATCAAAGGAGCAATGTTGGCTCACAAAGCTGAAGAAGAAGGTGTATTCGTAGCAGAACACATCAATGGTCAAAAACCACATATCAATTATAAATTGATTCCAGGTGTTGTATACACATGGCCTGAGGTAGCTTCTGTAGGTTATACAGAGCAAGAATTGAAAGAATCAAAGAGAGCTTATAAAGCGGGTTCATTCCCATTCAGAGCATCAGGTAGAGCAAGAGCATCTATGGATATCGATGGATTGGTAAAAGTACTTGCTGATAAGGAAACGGACGAAATCTTAGGTATGCACATCATCGGACCACGTGCTGCAGATATGATTTCTGAAGGGGTTGTTGCAATGGAATACAGAGCGTCTGCAGAAGATATTTCTAGAATGTCTCATGCTCACCCTACTTATTCTGAGGCTATCAAGGAAGCTTGTTTAGCAGCTACAGGAGATAGAGCATTAAATATGTAATTATCAAACGAAGAATATATCTGATCTATTCAGACAAAAGGTCGCCATTTGGCGGCCTTTTTTTATGTCTCACTTTTTCTCGTTCATAGAATTTCATTCAATGTCATAAACATAAATTGAATGAAAGAATATTAAAATATCTAATTCAGGTTGTTTGAGTAGCCAATAAATATACTTTTGATAGAATAGAATGTTGAATATGACCTATATTAATTCAAAAAGGTTAAATAAAATCAGTGTTATTTTCTTTTTGGTCAAAAACAATTTTTTGATGTGAAGGAAATGACAAAATAGATAAAAGAGGAAATTTTTAAATGTTAAAAGCTAAAAACAACCTTACTATCTCACTAAATGTAATCATTAATTCAACACTCTGTCAGGTGTTTTATAACACTCCAAATTTACTTAATTACAATTAACTACTTGATCGAAAATGAGAAGAGTAACTACAACGATCTTACTAAGTTTATTATCGTTTTGTGTTTTAGCAAATGGTATTAACGACAATGAAACGAAAAAAGAAAAGAAAAAGGATGAGGAAGTGAAGCAGGGGCAATTGTACATGGCACCATTGCCTGTATTAGCATCAAACCCAGCTTTTGGATTTATTTATGGATTTGCTGCATCAGGTGGTATGTTCTTGGGAGATCCTAGTACTACGAAAATGTCAAGTGCTTTAGTTACGGCGACATATTCTACTAAAAAACAATTGATGTTCACCATTAAATCAAATGCTTATTCAGCAAATAATGAGTGGTTCTTCCAAGGTGACTGGAGATTATTTTATTCTTCACAGCCTACATATGGTTTAGGTACAGGTCCTCAATCAGATATCTTAGTAACTGAAGATGGAGGTTTCAAATTAGGTGATTATAAAGATGGTGTTCATGAAGGAGAACTAATGGAATTTGATCTTGTAAGATTCCATCAAACAGCCTTAAAGCAAATTAAACCAAATGTATATTTAGGTTTAGGATACCACTTGGATATGTATTCTAATATTAATGATCAATTACTTGATTTGGAAAGCGATCCTCAAGTAATCACAAACCATTATGCTTATAGCCAAATTCATGGTTTTGATCACGAAGGTTATACAACATCAGGTGTGTCATTAAACGCGGTTTATGATAGTAGAGATAATGTAGCAAACCCTTACACAGGTCGTTTCCTTAATGCACAGTTTAGATATATGCCTACTTGGTTAGGTAGTGATCAGACGGCTTCAACATTATGGTTGGAATATAGAGACTACTTCAGTCTTTCTAAAAAGAACCCAAGAAATGTATTGGCAATTTGGACGTATGGTAACTTCCATACATCAGGTAACTTACCCTATATGGCATTGCCATCTTTAGGATGGGATCAAATGGGACGTTCCGGTAGAGCATTCCCTCAAGGTCGTTTTAGAGGTAATGATATTTTCTATTCTGAGATCGAATGGAGAATTCCAGTGCCAATCATTCAAAGAAATAAAGATTTGTTAGGAGCAGTAGTTTTTGCTAACTGTACAACAGTATCGTCACACGATTTGAACGTACAATTATTTGATCATTTAAAAGCAGCAGTCGGTGTGGGTGCTAGAGTAATGATTAATAAGAGATCAAGAACCAACTTAGCATTAGATTATGGTTGGGGTTCAGATGGTGCAGGAGCGTTTTACTTGAGCTTAAACGAATACTTCTAACCAAGAGAATACTTAAGCAAAGATGTTAGATTTCTAAAAACGATAAACCCCGATAGTTTTACTACCGGGGTTTTGTTCTTATAGACTTTTGATCTCTTTTAATGTTACAATAACAGGTTCATTGCCAAATCTATTTTCATCTTCTCTTTTCTTGAAACCGTTAAACCAAATCCATTTATTATCCTTTTTAAATATGCCAGCAATTGACTTATAAGGCTGATCTGATTCATGTATTACGGCATGTCCTATTAATGGATCAGGTAGTAGTTTTTCATCTACTTTAACAATACCAATTTGAATTTTTGCCTCAATTTTTTCGGAAAATAAATTAAACAATAAAACTTCAATGCCATCAAATTTATACAGACCATTCAAAGTGATTTCATTGATGTCTTTCATATATATCTTTTCAATTTTTAAAGGTGTATCTTCTTTAAAAAAATAATCTGCTGAAAAACTTACAATAGCATCAGCTAATTGAGGATTACTTACAAATAGATTCTCATTTTTTATAAATTCATTTGTATTAACATCATTATAATATTGATCATAATCTTTAAAATCAGTACTCTCAAATAATTGTGTAATTAACTTTTTCTTATCCTCAAAGAGCAAATTATCATTTTCAGTTTCTATATTATACTCTTGTAATTTTTCAGTATACCATTTGCTATCATATAATTTTATTACCTTCTCGAAACCTTTATAGATTTCATCAGAAGAACCATCTAGAATTCGTCTAAGCCAGAAACCACTTGCTACTTGTGGACTATAATAAGTGTTTGATCGTTTTTCTGGTCCTAATGGATGTTCATATCCTTTGATATTAGAATAATACTCTTGTAAATAATCAGAAGCTTTTACATTCTTATCTACTGTAAAATGATAATATTCTTGTGCTTGTATAATGGGCGAAAACCTTTGAATAGATAAATATGACTCGACACTTAGTCTAAAGTATCTTTTCATGGTTAAATGATAGATTTCTTGATAAGTAAACTGATCTAATAGATCATTAGGGTTTGGAATTAAATTGGAGTGTATCCACTTTATAGGCTCTGGGTTTACAGTGGTAAATGGAAGCTCTTTATTAGGTTGTTGTATATTAGTTCCTAAAAAATTATGTGTCCATTCATTATAATATCTTTCATTTTCCGATTGATATTTAAAACACTCCACAGCCTTAAGATATCTTAGAATCCCTTTATAAAAATCAGAGTGTCGTAATAAGTTATTATGTCCTTGATAATAAGTAGTTAGATAGTTTTGATTATATTTTTCTAAACTACTTGCATTTTCAATTTCATCATAATAGAAAGATTGATTTAATACCTGATCGTACAAGAAATTTAGATTTTCTTTAGGGAAAGTATCAGGAGCTCCCAACCAATTTTCATATTCAAATTTTTTGTCAAGATTGCTGTTTTGGAAATTGTATTCTGATAATTTTTGAATATACCATTCGTAGTCGAACTCTTTGGCGATAGATGAAAATAGATCAAATATAGCCTTATCATTTTGAGTAATATGACGCCTTACCCAAAAAGTAACAGACTGATCCATTGTAGAATGAACAGAAAAAGTATTTTTAGTGTAATATTCTTCATGAGGTTCATTAATTAGTCGAATATACCAATCATAATAATTTTCCTTGTTTGATAAAACAGATTCTTCATAAGAGGCACTTAACTTTGGTAAATTATAGAAATTAGCAATTAGGTACCCTTCAGTATAAAGTCTTATAAATCTTTTTGCTAGAACATCATAATATTCTTGATAGGTATGGTTACCTAACTGTTTATTTTTATCAGGAATAATGTTTTCTTTTGCCCAAATGAAAGCCGTATTATTATAACGTTTAATTATACCATCATTATAAAATAGTTGAAAACCAGTAAAATATTCACAAATGGAGTTTATGTCATCAAATTCATTATAAAGATCTTTATTGTTTTTTCTTTTTAGTTTTACAAAACTATGAATTGATTTATTCAGAAAGTCACTTAAATATAAAGTATTTAAGCCTCCGATAAACTCTTTGTTGACATTCCCTTCATACTCAATTGAATTGATATCTTCATCACTTGAGTAAAAATTAGAAACACCATAAATCAACATTATTTTATAAATGTAGTCTAGATCATCATGATTTGCTATCTCTAGTCCCATATCAAATTCATGATTTTCAATAACAAGGTTAGTGTCGTTACTTTCTGCAATAAATAGAGGTTCTTCCTCAAAGTGTTTAGTAAATAGATTATAAACTACCGTATCGTAGTTTATAATTGGATTAGGATAGAATATTTCTACTAAAAATAGAATGATAAGTGGACTCGAAAGAGAAAGTAATATTCTTAATGTTTTTTGTTTCCAGCTTAATTTTCTAAAAAGTGTGTGAACAGCATACATTGGAGGTAAAAAAACTCCATAAAGTAGTTCTATTAGTTTGTTCATGAGTAATTGGCTTTAATCGAAGAATAAATAAGAAAAAATTGTAATACTTTCTAACTAAAAATGTATTACAATTTTAATGAAAATAATTTCCAAAAAAAAGACTCAATAACATTATTGCTATTGAGTCTTATAATTTTAATATTGTTATCTATTTATCAGTGCATAACTGATCATAAACATAAACATGCTCTGCAAAGTCTTTCCATTGGAATTTATCGCCTGCATAATATTTACCAAATACCTCTGGACATTTTGTGAAGATTACTTTTTGACCTTCTTTTTTATATTTTTTCTTTTCGATTAAAATCGCTCTATTTGATCCTGTATCAGTAACTAGATAAGACTTATCAATGCCTCCTGTTACTTTTACGCCAGCTACGCCTAAACCACCTGTTTGCTTCGCATTAGGGTCTTTATACACTTTCACTACATGATCAAAACCAGGGTTCAATAATTGCATTAAAGCAAATTTATTTTTCTTACCAGGTAGGAGGGCTTGTTCATAATAAACATATTCTTGATCGACTACATCTTCGAAATTTCTTCCCGCTAATTCTTTTATAGACCCAGCAGTCATTGATTGTTCAAATTTGAAAAACTCTTTAGGTTTAACTCCTAATTGTTTAATATCTGCAGCTTTGAACTTCATTTTAGTTCCATCAGCAGTTTTAATTGATACAGATTTCAGTACATTATTCGTTAATGATGCAGCAGTAATTTTACCTGTAATTTTTGAACCGTCATTTTTAATAACATAGGCTTCTTTTGATTGCACCATTCCGTTTACAGATAAAGTGGGGACAAATGATTGTGCGAAACTAAACGTTGTAAAAAACAACGCTAGTAGAGTGATTATACTAGCTTTTTTCATTTTGTATATTTGTTAAAATTTGTAAGATTTAAATGTAATAACGGAAATAAATTAAGCTAGTTTAGATCTTGAGGGGGTAAAATGTTTTTAAATCTTAATAATGTGATTTAAAATCAAAAAATAATAAAACAGTTGAACCTTTTCCTTTTTGTATAGGCACAAAAAAAGCCATTCCTTAAGGAATGGCTTCATTTCATTTCTTCTCTTTATTACTCTGCTGGAGCTTCCGCTGGAGCTTCAGGTTGAGTTTCAGGAAGTGTAGGAACTGTCATTTCAGTTGCATTCTCTACACTTGTAGAAGTCTTTACGTTTGCTGAGTCGCCATTTGAGATAAACATGTTTACGCCAATCGACAATACAGCTAAAGAAATTGCTAACACCCAAGTAGCGTTTTCAATCCAGCTTGATGCTCTTCTTGCACCCATCATAGAGCTACTTGCCGCGCCCATATCTCCTGTAAATCCACCACCTTTAGAGTCTTGTGCTAATACTAATAAGATTAGAAGCACACAAACAATACCGATAAGGATTATAAAAAATGTCATCATTGTATTGTGAAATTAATGCTTTATATTAATTCTGTTTTAAGAATTCAATTCGTTCTGCAAAGAAACTAGCTTTATTTGGATTTTTCAAGATTAGATGTTGATAAATTGAGATTGCATCCTCTTTTTTTCCTTGTCTTTCCAATAATTTAGCATAACTCTCTGTTTGAGGAGTAGAAAATCCGTCTAAATCGACCTCAGTTAGATCAATTTGATCTTCCGGTACATCTTGGTCGTCTACATTTTTTTGTGTTAATGTAGGTGAACTATCGATGAAGTGGTTGATGATATCCTTTTGATGATCCTTTTCAGAAACTTCAACGGGATCAAATTGTGAGAACTCGACGATATTGTCAACGTTCAATTCTTCTATATTTTGAAGATAATCTTCATCTTTTATAGTTTCATCATAAGAGGCAGTATCATAACTCGGGAAGTTGTATTCTTCAATGCCCTCATCAAAAAACTGAGTTTCTACATTTTCTTCCTCTGATAAATCAGTAAGTGTTTTTGTATCTTCGTTTTCTTTTTCTTCCTCGGTTAAACCACTAACAATTTCTTCTTCCGATTGGTTTTTCGTTTGAAGATATCCATTAAAACGGTTCATCATTTCCTCTTCACTGATCAAATTAGATTCTTCATCATCACTTTGACCCTCTTCGTTTACTATTTGAGTAGGTTCTTCTGTTTGAACATCCTCTTCTGTCAAATCAATTTCGTTGATCACATCAGATATAAGATCATCTTCCTCATCTTCTGCAACTTCTATTGAGTTTTCAGTAATAGGTTCTTCTTCTTCAACTTCTTCATTTTCTGATGTTGTATCAGGCTCTAGTGTTTGACCTGCTTGCATGGCCGCTAACTCTGCTAGAATTTGATCCGCAACACTTGTTTCAACAGGTTCTACTTGATCTAATTCTGGTTCTGCATTTTCGAGGTCATTTAAAATTTGAGATGCTACATTGTCTTCAATAGAAGATTCTTCCCCTTGATCTTCTTCTTGAGTTTCATCAGCTGTTCCAAATTCATCAATAATTTGATGCTCTTCAAAAATACCCTCTGTTGGATTTGTGTCTTCTTCTTGATCATTACTACTGTTCGAATCAATTTCATCTTCGACAGTTAGATCATTTTCTTCTTCTAATAGATCTTCTGACTTTTCGTTCATCAAAATGTCTAGCGTTTGATGATCATCTGATTGAAATTCTATTCCATCTGTATTTGGTAGATTGATATCAGCATCAAAAGAGGTGTCTAAATAAGATTGTAGAGAAGGGCGATGTGCTACATATGCAGCAGCTTTTTTTACATATTCTGCCTTTCCTTCTTCAGCTTTAGCTAATAGAACGTAAAGAGCTGAAAAATAGGGATATTTCTCAATAGCGGCTTTAATATCATCTATTTCTCTATAAGTAACCGATTGCGGGTTCTTAAGTAATATTTCAATTTGAGGTAGTTCCACAGTTAAAGAAAAAAATAATGTAGTGATGGGGGATAAATAAAAAAGGATATGAATGTACACATCCATATCCAAATATACAGTTTTTTACCAATCTGCTAATGCTTTTTGGAAAGTATCGTAAATAATCTGTTCAAAAATCACATCAATTGCTTCTGTTTCTACTTGTTGAACCGTTTGGTTCCCTGAAAAGTCGTAGAAAAATGAAAACCCTTGATCAAAACTTTTTTCATCATCGTAGTTATTAATGAAATTCGTTTTTACTGTGATAGTCAAACGTTGTTGTTGCGTTTGTTGAGTTTCTCCACCACCAGGCGATACAGGAGTGACTCTATAACCTGTAATTGCACCACTAAATTCTATATCACCTTTCTGACCTTGTTCTGCAGGTAAAAGAGAAGTGTTTCTCAAAATATATTGAGTGAAATCATCGGTGAATTGAAAGGCCATAGTTGCAGGACCATCTCCAGCTTCATTGGTGTAAGGCTCAATCGAAAATGTTTTGATATTTGGATCGATATTAACACCAGAAAAAGTAAATTTTACTCCAGCACAACCCGATAAAACGAGTGTTGATAATAGGAATAAATATTTAATGAAGTTGTTTTTATTCATCAAGTTCATATTGTTTGATCTTTCTATACAATGTACGTTCAGAGATACCTAAATCTTGTGCAGCGTACTTTCTTTTATTATTGTTTTTCTGAAGAGCTTTGATAATCAGCTCCTTTTCTTTCTTTTCTATTGATAACGACTCTTCCTCTTCCTCAACTTCAACCATGTTATCAATGTCATACGTATTATTTTGATAATCATCATCATTTGTAATGATAATCGGTTGGTTCTCTTGGGGTGGTCTTGTAGTAGGAGTATAGTTTACAGGAGACGTATTTTGGCGAACTGCCAAAGAAGTTTCTGTAGGGGTGCTTTTTGATGCTGCCGGCTGATCTTCCATCACCCCACTAAATAATTGGGGGTTTTCCTGGATAACACTGTTGATGTTCGTATTTCCTTTTGCCAATTGAAGTACAATCTTCTTCAGATCGGTCATATCCTGACGCATATCAAAAAGTACTTTGTATAGGAGGTCTCTTTCATTTAAACCTTTATCATCACTTTCCAAAACAGCCAATTGATTACTTGTTGAAGGTAAGTATTTCAACATAGTCTGTTTTTCGACAACCCTATCCAACTCCAATGCAGACATTTGCTCTGCTAGATTTTTAAGTTGTCTGATATTTCCTGGGAAAGGGAAGTTGATTAAAATCTGCTTAGATTCTGCCGTTAAACTTAATGGTTGAACATGGTATTGTTCTGCAAAATCGGTGGCAAACTTTCTAAATAAAAGCTCAATATCATTTCCTCTTTCTCTTAAAGGAGGAACTTGAATGGGAACTGTATTTAAACGATAATATAAATCCTCTCTAAATTTTCCTTTTTGAACATTCTTTAGCAAATTGACATTGGTAGCGGCAACTACTCGAACATCAGTTTTCATCACTTTAGAAGATCCAACACGAATAAACTCTTTATTTTCTAGAACACGAAGTAATCTAGCTTGTGTTTCTACAGGCATTTCTCCAATTTCATCAAGAAATATGGTTCCTCCATCAGTGACTTCAAAATAACCTTTTCTAGCCTCGTTTGCTCCCGTGAAAGATCCTTTTTCATGTCCAAATAATTCTGAATCAATTGTACCTTCAGGAATTGCTCCACAGTTAATGGCAATAAATTTACCGTGTTTCCTCGCACTTAATTGATGAATGATTTTTGAGAATGATTCCTTACCTGAACCACTTTCACCTGTAATCATAACAGTTAAGTCTGTTGCGGCTACTTGGGTGGCTACTTGTATAGCATGATTTAGGCTAGGTGCGTTACCTATAATTCCGAATCGTTGTTTGATTGATAGTATTTCTCTATTCTCCATTATTAATTTCTGAATTTAAAGGAATTCTCAAGGATGACTAAATGTCATGACAAAATTACAATAATATATTGGTAATGAAAATAGAATGGTTTATTTATGATTAGAAAACTTCATTATTGAATTTTTCACAAGGGATGTTAAACTAATTTAATAGGGAGTGAAAATTCGCTAGAATTTAGATTTACGATTCTATATTTGTGTCGGAAATGAGATAACCAATTTATTTTTACCTGGTTAAATAACTGTCTTTTATTAACTGTATTAATTATGTCAATCGAACTTAGATCATCAAAACTTCTGGTAGCATTGTGTCTAAACAAAGGGAAGTCAATGCAACAGATTTCGAAATTATTAGGTTTATCACTTTGTTCTTACGATTTGAACAAGATTGTGGAGAAACTGAAAGCTGAAGGAATGCTAACAAATGTAGACGTTAGCCCTAAAGGAATATTTGCAGAACCTACGGATCTTGCAATGGAAAGAGTAGATACATTAGCCGCTTAATAGCTTATGACAAGAAATATACTACTATAGAAAATGCCGATGATTTTTAAGTCATCGGCATTTCTTTTTTAATCCCATCTATATTCAGCTCGTTCTCCTAATTCATGTTCAATTTCAAGGAGTCGATTGTATTTTGCTATTCGCTCCCCTCTACAAGCAGAACCTGTTTTGAGATGTCCGCCATCCATAGCAACAGCAAAATCTGCTAAGAATGTATCTTCAGTTTCTCCTGATCGATGGGATAGGAAGTATCTCCAACCGGCATCTCTACACATTCGAACAGCTTCTATACTCTCTGTTACTGTCCCTATTTGGTTCAATTTAATTAAACAGGAATTCGCTAAATTCTTTTTGATACCGTCTTTTATGTATTTCGTGTTGGTCACAAAGATATCATCGCCAACTACTTCAATCTTATCACCATATTTTTTAGTGAATTTTTTGAATCCTTTATAGTCTTTTTCGGCCAGTGGATCTTCCCATAATATAATTGGGTATTTGTCAAGCCATTCTCCTGCTAGGTCGATAATTTCATCTGAGGTCATTTTACCTTTTCCTGACCAAATCAAATTGTAATTGTCTTTTAGATTGGTACAAAATGAATTGGCAGCGTTGTCTACAGCTATTGAAAGATCTTTCCCTGGCTTATAACCTGCCTTTTTGATTCCTTCAATAATTAATTCAATGGCAGCTTCATTACTTTCACAGTCGGGAGCAAAACCACCTTCATCACCTACACTTGTGGCAAGTTTTCTCTTTTTTAGAATACCTTTTAGTGAGTGGAAGGTTTCTGCGACATATCTTAAACCTTCTGCAAAAGTAGGAGCACCATGAGGGACAAGCATAAATTCTTGAAAATCTACACTGTTATCAGCATGTTCACCACCATTAAGGATGTTCATGCAAGGAACTGGAATTCTTACAGCGTTAGTTCCTCCAAGATATTGGTATAATGGAAGGTTCAATGATTTGGCTGCAGCTTTAGCAACGGCCATAGATACTCCAAGAATTGCATTAGCACCAAGCTTTGATTTATTTTCAGTGCCGTCGAGTTCGATCATGCTGTAATCAATGTCTTTTTGTTTGGTGGCATCCATTCCGATAAGTGCATTAGCGATAGTGGTATTGACATTGTTGACAGCTTTTAGTACTCCTTTGCCTCCATAGCGCTTTTTATTGTCTCTTAGTTCTAGTGCTTCATTTTGTCCTGTAGATGCTCCAGAGGGTACACTAGCATAGGCTTTAGTGCCATCTAAAAGTTCAACATAAACACGTAGGGTGGGATTGCCTCTTGAGTCTAAAATCTCGAGAGCATAGATTTCGTCAATTATAGTTTCCATTGAGTTATTAATTATTGAGTTAATAGTCTGAATATAAATAACTTTAGTTGGAATTAATAACTTGAAAGGATGAAATTATTATTAATGATAGAAAAGAACGTTTTGTAAAAATATGTAGTCAATTGAAGTAGTTTACTAGTTACCACAATGTCTTTGTACTTGGTATCTAGCTTCTTGAGAACCCATTTTAGCAGCTTTCTCCCATAAAAGGCAAGCTTTATTGGTGTTTTTGTTACTTAGGAAATAATTCCAACCCATATAATAGTTGGCTTCCTTTTTAAAATCAGGGTTGAACAATAAAAGCTCAAAATTATCTTCGGCAGCATTATATTGTCCGGAACGTTGATATGCTATTCCTAAACTTAAAATAGATCGATTTTCATAACCCAAAACATTTTTCGCTTTTTTTAAAGCATTGATAGCTTCTTGATAGTTTAAATTAAGTTCTGAGTAAGTGACTCCTAACCAATAATATACTTGTTTGTTTTTGTTATTGTATGAAATTGATTTCTCTAAATAATCAACTGCCTTATTCCCTAATTTTCTTTGATAGTAGGCAATACCTAAATAGAGATATGCTTGAGAAACAATATTTTTAGGTTCCTCATTTATCATATATAATCTGGGCTCTATTAAATCAATAGCTTCATTACTTTGGTTGAGTTGGACGTATAAACCAGCCTCAATAATATCTGCAAGAAGAGGAGATTCTAAATGATATAAGGCATCGATATTACCTTTAACCGCATTAAAATCTTTCAATTCAAGGTTTGTTGTTGCATCTTCAAAGGTAGATGCAGCCAGTTTACTCTGGCGTTGAACGAAAAAAGAGATCATCCCACCAACTACTAAGGTAAATACACCTACAGTAAAAGGAACGAAAAACTTTTTACTTTTTTTCTCCTTAGCTTTTTCTTTAAGAATCTCTTCTTTTACTTCAGATTTTCTTTGTGTTCGAATTTCTTCCTCAGCCACCTCTGTTGGAGTAGGGGTATTCGAAAATGTAGTGAACGAAGTTAAGCCATGATCATAGTGAAATTTCTTACTATCATCACTCAAGGTCTCATAGGCTTCGTTGACCTCTTTAAATTTTTCACCTAATTCTTCATCATTACCATGAAGATCAGGATGATATTTTTTTGCTAGTGTTAAGTAGGCTTTTTTTATCTGTCGCTTATCAGCTCGTTGATCTATACCTAAAATATCGTAGTAATTTCGCATCTAACGTTTTATCTAATTATTCGATTGGGTTAAAATAGGTCTATTTGATAAGAAGTAAATGGATTCAAATTTGAAGAAATCCACTATTAATTCATGCAAAAATACAATTTTTTAATTTAATCTATCATTTGATGAAAGATTATTTGATCAATTAAATAATGATGAATCAATGTATTAAAAATGAGACTGTTTTATAAATGATAAATTCTCCATAGCTCTAGGTCTAAAGATATTATCAACTTCTTATAAAACAGTCTCAGATTTATTTTAATAATCGAATGATTTTATTTCAATAGGAATGAAAAATCATCAGAAGGATTCAACTCATATGGAGTCTTGTCTTTTTCGAAAATACGAGCGGATAGGGGGCCTTCAAGCGAGATTTTGTTGTCTTGAACATGTAGCCAAGAACCCTCTCTTAAACCTACAACTACTTGATTATTATAAGCATGGAATTCTTTGATTCTAGTTTCTCTAGTTTCTCCCATGTGTTTGGAAGTTGGATCCGGATCTAAATAATGAGGATTCAAATTAAATGGAACTAAGGCCAGTGCATTCAATGACTCAGGGTGAACAATAGGCATGTCGTTCGTTGTATTTACAGTTAAGCCAGTAATATTAGAACCTGCACTTGTACCCATATAACGCAACCCTTTTGATACCTTTTTCTGAATGGCTGGAATCAAATTATTTTTCTGCAATTGATCTAGCAATACAAATGTATTTCCGCCTCCTGTAAAGATACCTTTAGCATTTTCAATCGCTTCAATAGGGTTGTCAAATTCATGAAGACCTCTCATTTTGAAACCTAATTCATTAAATTTCTTACAGGCTACTTCTGTATATTCCTCATGAGTAATTCCACCTGGACGTGCGTATGGAATAAAAATCACTTCTTCAATTCCACTGAAAAAAGATTGAATGGCTTCTTCACAATACGCCAAGTATCCTTTACCGTGTACAGTAGAGGTACTCACGATTAATAAATTTTTAATACTCATTTTTAATATATTGATAATGGTTTATGCTGATACAAAGAATCGTTTTAACCAAGATTGATCAGCATTTTTGATCCAGTTTTTTCTGAATTCTCCAAGATTATTTACAGTGTTGTCGTAAATAGGAGTAGTTGGTTGTATCACGTTATCTCCAATAAGACTTTTGGCTTGATTCATCGTGAATATTTTGATGCTATCTCCTGTATCATAAGCCACATTTGTTCTTTCAAATAAAGATAAACCAAACGCTTCTTCAAAATGTCGGATAAGACCAACACATTTATCGATAGAACAACCTGATGCAGCAGAACTTTCTTCATCTACAGCAATCACAATAAATAAATCTTTTACGATTTCAAAGCTACTTTGTAGATCACTTCCATGGGCATTCCACGTAGAAGTGAATTGTTTAAGAGCTTCTGAAATTTGACTTTTTTCATTGTCAGTAAATGTTCTATTTGATTGGTATATCCAAAGTCTAGAACTGTCGGAAAGGTTTGATATTGGTGTGTACATAATATAAATTTTATGCAATATAGATTCAAAAAATGAAAAAAATAATAATCACAGTTCAACACATGTGAAATACGTAACTTAAAAACAGAGAAAGAAAATATTTTGTTTAGTAATCCTACTATTTCATCAAATGATAAATAAAAAACGAGACCATTAAGATGATCTCGTTTTAATATCCGATTGAAAAAAATAGTGATTTATAGTCCTTTTGATTCTGCAACTAATTCAGCAATATCAAGTACTTGGACTTCTTTTTCTTTTTCTTTGTTTTTTACTCCATCACTTAGCATCGTCATACAGAAAGGACAGCCTGCAGCAATTACTTTTGCTTTAGTATCCAAGGCCTCTTCCGTACGTTCAATATTGATGTCTTTATTGCCTTCTTCAGGTTCTTTGAACATCTGAGATCCACCTGCACCACAACATAACCCATTTGTTTTGCAGCGTTTCATCTCTACTAAATCTGCATCTAATGCTTGAATAACACTTCTTGGTGCTTCGTATACATCATTTGCTCTACCCAAATAACATGAATCGTGGAAGGTGATTTTCTTTCCTTTATAAACACCACCATCTTCCAACTTTAATCTTCCCTCATTAATTAAGGATTGAAGGAATTGAGAGTGATGCATGACATCATAATTACCACCCAAAGCAGGGTATTCGTTTTTGATCGTGTTAAAACAGTGAGGACAAGCTGTAACAATCTTTTTGATTTCGTATCCATTCAGTACCTCAATGTTTTGCATTGCTTGCATTTGAAAAAGGAATTCGTTTCCGGCTCTCCTTGCAGGATCACCAGTACAACTTTCTTCCGGACCAAGAACAGCAAAGTTTACATTTACTTCGTTTAATATTTTTACAAAGGCAGTAATTACCCTTTTATATCTATCGTCATAAGACCCTGCACATCCTACCCAAAACAATACTTCTGGGTGATTGCCTTCGGCCACCATTTCGGCCATTGTAGGGACTTTTAAGAAATTATTTTCAGCCATGTGTGTTTAGATTAAGCGTCTTGTTTTTGTTTTTGTGTTTTTTCGACCTGTCTTAGGTCTTCGCCCCATTTGAAACGGTCGCTAGCAGCAAATGCCCATGGAGCTTGGTTGTTTTCTATGTTTTGGAATACCATATTCCATTCTTGTGGTGTTCCAGACTCTTCCATTGCAACATATCTTCTCATTTCCAAGATAATGTTTAATGGATCGATATTAATTGGACAAGCTTCAGCACAAGCATTACAACTCGTACAGGCCATCAATTCTTCTTTTGAGATAAAGTCATTGTACAACATTTTACCATCATCTTCGAACTTACCTCCATTGGCATCCATGTTTTTGCCTACTTCATCTGCTCGGTCTCTTACATCCATCATCACTTTACGTGGTGAAAGTTTCTTTCCTGTAATGTTTGCAGGACATTGAGAAGTACAACGTCCACATTCAGTACAAGAGTAGGCATTCATGATGTTTCTCCATGATAGATCTTGAACGTCTTTGGCACCGAACGTAGGCATTTCTTCAGAATCACCATTATCAGCATTCTCCACAGGCATACCTAACATGATTTTTACCTCATTGGTCACAGACTCCATATTTTCCATTTTTCCCTTTGGAGATAACCTTGCAAAATAAGTATTTGGGAAGGCCAAGAAAATATGAAGGTGCTTAGAGTAAGTTACGTATACTGCAAAGGCAAAAATACCAAGAATATGTACCCACCATGCACTTCTTTCGACAGCCACTAATGCTGTTTCTGGTAAAGCACTAAAAAGAGGAACTAAATATTGGGAAACTAAAAATGCTCCAACTTGAGGATAATGATCGTTGCCTAATGCTTGTAAAGCTGCATCAGATGCATTCATAGATAACAACATACTCATTAAAATTACTTCTGCATACAGAATATAGTTAGCATCTCTGTATGGCCATCCTTTCATTTCCTTCATATGAAAACGAGGAATTCTTAAAGCATTTCTACGGATTAAGAAAATCAAACATGAAACTGTCACCAAAACAGCCATTGCTTCGAAGAAACTTGCTAAAAAGTAATAAGTACCTTGCGGTATAACGTTAGAGAATATTCTATGCTGACCAGTAACACCATCAAGTACAATCTCTAAAACTTCGATATTGATTAATAGAAATCCAGCATAAACTGCAAAGTGAAGCAAACCAACGATAGGGCGGTCAAACATCTTTTGTTGACCAAACGCCAAACGCATCATGTTACCAAATCGCTTTCCTTTATCTTCTTGGTCTTCGATGCCTTTACCTAAATTGATATTTCTGTATATGAATCTCGCTCGTTTGGATACTAAAAAACCTGTATATCCGATTGCGGCGACAAAAAGAAGTTGTTGCACAATCTGCATCATAGTGTTGTATTTTATGTGTTTAATGTTACCTGTATAACTTTATGTGTATAAAAAATGTTATGCAAGCAGAGTATTTTCTGCTAATAAAGTAGTTTAAAAGGAGATTTACAAATATTTACTATAAAGTTGGTATAACTAATTTAAGAGAAGTTTTGGATTTAAATAGGATAATATTCTGAAATAAAGTGTTTTTTACACTTATTGAGATTGATTCTAAATTGAAAACTGTAGTAGATTAAAAATCAACTATAAATGTTGTATTATCTAAATTATTTTAATCCTCTGTATCAAAATTGTATTTTTAAGGTGAATTAAACTTTATCAAATGAATTATATAAAAAATATTCTCTCCTTCTTTTTGATTTTCATTTTTTCATATCAAATACAAGCACAATCAAAAAAGTGGGAGTTAGTGAGTATGTCTGATTATAAAAATAAAAAAATTAGATACGCTGACTTCATTTATGATCCAAATGTTAGAACAGTTCAGCTATATACTTTAGGAGGAAATTTAGTTGATAAACAGTTGAATTTGCCTATCATTTCTTTAAGAAAAAGAGTACCAATTATATTAGAATTTGATGTATTTGGTGATGATGCGGATTACTATGAAGCAGAATTAGTTCATTGTAATAGGGATTGGACGCCTTCAGAGTTGCAACCTATCGAATTCATGAAAGATTATAATTCTTTCAAATTAAATGATTTTGATTTTTCGATAAATACAAGAGTTCCTTTTGTTCACTTTAAGTTCCAATTACCACAAGTACAGATGTCTGGTAATTACTTATTGATGGTGTATAAAGAAGGAAATAAAAAGGATTTGATTATTACTAAACGCTTTGTTGTATCAGAAGAGACGGCTGCAATTGGAGCAAAAGTAGTAGATAGAATTGGAGGCCAACGTAGATATGAACAACAAATTGATTTCTCAGTGAATTATAAAAACTTGGTTTCTGTAAATCTAAAAAGAGATTTTAGTGTAGCCATCTTACAAAACGGTCGTTGGGATAATTCATTAGAAAATCTAAAACCAAGATTTATCAAAGGACATGAAAATACCTTAGACTATTCTTATTCAAATGGAGAAAATTCATTTTTAGGTTCAAACGAGTTTAGAGTATTTGAAACAAGTAGCATTAATGGAGGAGGTCCCTCTATTTCTACTACAGACGTTTTGAAAAACTTTACAAGGGTTCGATTACATAACGATTTAGTGAGAAATGGTAAAGCATTTAATCAGCAACAAAACGATTACAATGGTGGATATGTAATTCATGCCTTTGGTAAGCAGGAACCATGGTTGGAAGCAGATTACATGGAAGTAGTATTTAATTTAAAAGTGGATGGTCCATATCAAGGTGATGTTTATGCTTATGGTAGCTTTTCCGAATGGCAATTAAATGAAGAATACAAACTTGTTTATGATCCGCAGAAGAAATCATATGTAGGAAGTGCACTTTTAAAACAAGGTAGATACGACTATATGTACACTGTTCTTGATCCCTCAAAGACCAAAAGAGACGACCGAATTATCGAAGGAAGTTTCAACCTGACAAGGAATACGTACGACATAATTGTATACTATAGAGGTCCTGGAGACCGTGCTGATCGAGTAGTGGCAATAAAAAAGCTAAATACAAACCGATGATAATTAATGTGTTTACATTGGTTAGCATAAAAAAGTTAGGTGCATACTTGCGTATTAAACACAAAACAACCACCTTTGCACCGCATTAAACAAAAACGCTCCTGTTGAAGGGTACTCGGGATGTAGCACAGTCCGGTTAGTGTACCTGGTTTGGGACCAGGGGGTCGCAGGTTCGAATCCTGCCATCCCGACAATGAAGAACCTTTATTGGATGGTCCGATAGCTCAACTGGATAGAGCAACTGCCTTCTAAGCAGTAGGTTCCAGGTTCGAGTCCTGGTCGGATCACGTTTTTGTCTAGTGCCTTCCTTTATGGAAGGTTCTTATCGGGATGTAGCACAGTCCGGTTAGTGTACCTGGTTTGGGACCAGGGGGTCGCAGGTTCGAATCCTGCCATCCCGACAACTAAGAACCTTTATAAGGATGGTCCGATAGCTCAACTGGATAGAGCAACTGCCTTCTAAGCAGTAGGTTCCAGGTTCGAGTCCTGGTCGGATCACTGAAATATTAAACCTCCTTTAGGATGTTTCTTCGGGATGTAGCACAGTCCGGTTAGTGTACCTGGTTTGGGACCAGGGGGTCGCAGGTTCGAATCCTGCCATCCCGACACGAAGAACTTAAAGGATGGTCCGATAGCTCAACTGGATAGAGCAACTGCCTTCTAAGCAGTAGGTTCCAGGTTCGAGTCCTGGTCGGATCACAACATATTAAACCTTCCTTTTGGGAGTTTCTTCGGGATGTAGCACAGTCCGGTTAGTGTACCTGGTTTGGGACCAGGGGGTCGCAGGTTCGAATCCTGCCATCCCGACACGAAGAACCTTAAGGATGGTCCGATAGCTCAACTGGATAGAGCAACTGCCTTCTAAGCAGTAGGTTCCAGGTTCGAGTCCTGGTCGGATCACAGTGATCTGATAAACCGATAACATTGATTTGTTATCGGTTTTTTTTTTGCTCAAAAATGAATAGACTTATTTTGGATAATTTATATAATTAAAAATTGGTGCAATTTTTTCTTAGTAGAGGAGAAATATCAATTTTAATTATGAAGAAATTAACTCTCTTTTTTTTATTGGGCTTATTTTCTACTGTGTTACATGCTCAAGATAAAAAATTTTCTATCGGATTAGGTCCTGGTGTATCAATAACTAACTTTAAAAGTGGTGTAGATAAATCTAAAGGAACTGGATTCAATTACTTTTTTAATGCTTTCTATAAAATTACACCTAGAATCTCTGGCGGTATAGAGTACGAGTGGGTGGGTGTAGATTTAAAATTTGATTATCCCCCTTACGATGCAGCAGAAATTGAAAGAACAACAATTACCAATATCTCAATAAAAGGATTTTATCATTTTGGTAATAATGATTTAAGACCTTATGTGGGTTGCGGAGCAGGTTATTATACTGTAAACCCTGGTAAAGCATCCTTTCCGAATCCATTGCCTAATGGACCTGAAAAAATCGTTATCGAAGCGGAAACTAAATCTGCAGGAGGTTTTGCACCAGAAGTAGGCTTAAATTATAAAGGTTTTCATGTGGCAGCATTGTATCATGTTGTAGCTGGAGTTGATACAAGTTTTTCTAATGATCTAATAACATATACCAATCTAGAATTTAGAGCTTCTTATAATATTTATTTTGGCTTCTAAATGGAAAGAAAAATTTAACTTTTAAAGAAGACTCCTATTTGTATTTCAAATAGGAGTTTTTATTAACAATTATTTTTGTGCGTTTTTATGCCATTTAAGGCATATTTTCGAGAAATTAAAAATTGTTAAAAAACTTAACACGATGTTAAACTCGTTTATTTGATCATACTACAAAACAAATTTTATTATCTCAAAAAATATTCATCATGAAAAAGTTAGCAATCATCTTATTTCTGTCCTTTTTAGGAATTACTACTTATGCACAAGATAAATTAGTTACAGTTGGTTTTGGTGGTGGTATATCTAATGTATCAGAAAAAGGTTCTGGTCTAGATATGAACGGATTAGGAGGAAATTACCATGTAATGGCTTTATTTAATATTACACCGAAATTATCAGTTGGAGCTGAATATGGTGGTTCATATGCAGTATTAGCACCAGAAAATTTAGATAAGGCAAATTTTGAAGCGACAAAATTTAAACATTTTTCAGGTAAAGTATTATATCACTTTAGTGAAAGTAGAATTAGACCATATTTAGGTTTTGGAGTTGGTTCATACTCAGTTACACCAGGTAAAATGAATATTCAAAATAGTGACAATCCTATTGTGTTAACCTTCAATAAATCAACTACAGTAGGTTATGCTCCCGAGTTTGGTGTTGATTTCGGATGGTTTAGTTTAGCTGCTATTTATCATATCGTACCTGATGTAAAAGTGTACAACAACGAGTACGAAAAAGTAAATGTAAACTATAATAGTTTAGAGTTTAGAACAACTTTCAATATCAATTTTGCACAAAGATAATGCAAGTTAGAAATTGAAATGAATAGGTCGACCTACTAAGTGGGTTGACCTTTTTTATAATATCCCTCTTTTGGGGGATTTCAACTTTATAATTTTAGATCTATTTTACACAAAATTTTAATTACTAACTCTCATTTTACCCAAAAACTATGTACAAAAACTACTTGCCTTATCTGACTTTACCATTTTTGTTATGGGCATGTCAAAATCCTATTGAAGGAATTACCCTTGATGTTTCTGCAGATGTATTTGAACAAAGAGCTAATGTCCAATTCTTTGATCCAACAGATCAATCTAAACTTGATGGGACAGATAAACTTACTGTAGAAGTATTAGGTGATGATGCCTCAAAGATATTAAACGATGGAGGTGAACCAGAATTATCTATTGTAGATGGTATTTTATCGATGGTCGTTAATCCTTTAGCTAATCAAGAAGAACCTGTAAGTGTGATATTAAAGGTGTCAGGTGAAGGATATTTAACGACAACTATACCTTTAACCATAGAGGCTGAAGATTCTACTGTATTTCTTTCTGCAAATCTTGTTAATTTAGAAAATGCCCCCGAGGGAGTAAATGTGACTACCGCTTCGGTCACTTTAATCAATAATGCAGTATCAAGTGACTTTAATGTAACGACCACTCCTTCATCAGAAGGACAAGTGTCAACAAAAGTGACTATTCCTGCTGGTACAACTTTCTTTGATGCCGATGGTAATCCTATCTCAGGTTCTGATTTATCTTTAACGGCCGTCAATTTTGATGCCTCATCACAATCTGCCTTATCATCTTTCCCGGGAGGCTTTTCTCCTGTTGGGGTTTTAGATGAAGAAGGAAATATGAGGGGAGATATTGATTTTGCTACAGCAGGATTTGCTTCCATAGATATGTTTATTGGAGAAACAGAAGTGAAGGGTTTTTCTCAACCTATTCAAATTACCACTCAGGTAAATGCATCAGTGATGAATCCAGATACACAAGAGCAAATAAAAGCAGGAGATGAGGTGCCAATTTGGTCTTACAGTAGAGATGATGGTACATGGGAGTACCATAGTACAGAAACAGTAACGAACAATAATGGAAATTTAGAAGTCAATTACTCAACAGATCATCTTAGCTGGTACAATCTAGACTTTTATGGAATTCGATGTAGTAAATATATAAGAGTATACAGTCCTAATAGAGGAAGATGGTGGTGGCCATACACCTGGCAAAGGAATCCAAATTATGCCCCGACGAATATTAATATCTCAGCAAGTGATTATCCTTTAGCTACCAATGGGAAAAGAGTTTTAATGTCTGTGGTATGGGCAGGAACCAATCAACCTATTTCTTATTGGGCGACAAAAAACTACACTTTATATGATGGACAATCAATTAATTTATTGAATGCACCGGCTAATAGACCATTACAGATGGTTGTGTTTTCTGGAAGAAGTAGAAGAAACCCAGGTGAAATTTTATATAGATCTTCAAGTTTTACCTCTTGTGCAAATGCACAAGTAAGTGTGGATTTGAACCAATTATTCAGGTCCCTTCCAGATTATGTAAATGTAGATGTAAATTATATTGGTTACTGTGGAGATAGAACAGTTAGAAGATCGCAAAGCCTTTATATTTACGATGATCAAGGGTATTATCGTTGGGCAGGTTGGATTAGAAGAGGTTATGGAAGGATCTATAATGTTGAACTAAATAAAAACTATAAATTTAAGATATACTACAAAAGACAAACATATGAATTTGACATGACTTTTACCTCCACCAACATGAGTGGTGAAGTAGAAATTCCACAAGAAATTTGTGGTCGATTCTTTTAATAATTAGGTTAAAATAGATAAGACCAGGGAGTTATTTCAGCTTAAAGATATTATATGATAAGGTTTAAATCTTATTCTTTTCAAAACAATATCAGGCTAAAATGACTTCCTTTTTATTATTCATCAAAAAACATATCCCACCTGAATCACAAACCTGAGTCCTCCGGTCCAAGTTCCATAATCTCCACTCGTTTCTACTTCCTGTCCTTCCAATAAACCATCTAAAACAGGAAATTTATTCACTAATCGATCTCTAATTTCAGATAAAATTTCATCTTCATCAGATATTTCAACATTTGAATCTAGTTTAAGCTTGCCTCCATAAAATCCATACCCAGGACCGACCATAATTAAATCTACGGCAATTCGCTTCTTGATGACAAATTGATATCCTAATTCTACACCAACATTGATAATATTTGCAGAACCTTGAAATTCTGCATAAGACCCAGTCACCTGATTCCCTAAAGAGTCTATGAAGTTCAATCGATTTTTAAAATTATATCTGTAATAGGCGATATAAGGTCCCCAGTATAAACCATCAGGGGCGAAACCTCTGTTTCTTTTCTTGAAATACCTTCTATAATCGGCTGCAACGGAAAAACCAGTATTCTGATGATCTCTTGCTATAAGTGAATCAGCAATGGCTAACTGAGCCAATTTAGGGAAGGTTAAAAAGCCCACATTAAGTGAAACCGATTCAAAATCACTTAATCTTCTTTCGTAACCTAAAACAAAATTATTACTACCCCATAAAATTTGAGGTGTGACATTATATCTAATAATGTTTTTCCTCATTTTAGTAATTGATGAATCGTATGAAAACATCAATTCAGAAGCAGAATTCTGACTAAAAACAGGGATTGAAAAATATAGAGTTACAATAGCGAGCCACAATAGAAACTTTTTCATAGTATTATTTTATAAGACGTCTCAGTAGTTATCAACGGATTAATAGTCTATATAAAATTAGTCTTTTAATAGGAAACTTACCAATTGAATTAAGCCAAAATCTAACATGGCACCAATAGGAAGACCAAGTATAAAACCATAAATAATTAAACGGTTAAAATACATGCCTGCAAAGCCATAAAATAACTCCTCAATTTTTTGAGGATCCATCATATTGATCTCTTTGACAACAATGCCTTTAAAGTCAATTTTTTGGATTAATTTACTTGAATGTGGTATAGCCGACTTCATTAAACCGTCTAACATCTTATTCAATAAATAATCTTTCGTTTCTCTTTTTAGTGAATGATTGAAATTATCCAAGATGATATGGGATAATCCACCTGTGATATCTCGAATTTGCTCTTGTATCTTATGGTTTTCTAAGGAATGATAAATTCCTCTTTCTAAATCATGTAGCAATTGTTGTTTATCAAATATTTGATGCATACCCTTACTACCTATATCCTGAGCCAAAGTTGAGGCCAATTGTGAAGTAAGTTTTTGGAATGATCTTGAGTTGAGTAGAAGGTTGAAAGTGTCCTGAATACCAAGTTCTAAATTGTGTTCATCTACACCTTCAAAAATGTCCTTCACCTTCTTGGTCAATACAATTTTGTTGAAAATATCGATAATCATTACAAGCAAATCATTAACGATTAAAGCTGTTTTTTGATTATCAGATAATTGAACATCTAAATGTTTTCTGACTATTTCTATTTCTGGAGCTAAATTTCTACTTAATGAATCATACAATTCTCCTTCAGTAACATCTCCTACATTAAGTATATCTTCAATTTTAGTTTTAAAGACCTCGTCCACTATACGATTTAGAACATACTGAATAGAGGTAGTTAATCGCTGGTTTTTAACCAAGCTCTTCACTGTGTCTTTTAAAGCTTCATTTTGAATGCTGATTTCTAGCTCTTTTACTTTTGTTTCTTTAGCGATGATGGAAATCTTATTTTGTACTTTTTGAGTGATATCCGGAAGTCCTTTAATTAATAATTCTGGGATTTTGTTATTTACTAAATCCTTAGTAGTCTTCTTGATAATTCCCTCATACAGGACAGCTAAAGGTTGTTTGTTTCTTGCTTTATTATACACCTTATTCGCATATTCTTCATCATTCTTTCTGATTCGGCCAATAATTTTTTCCATCAGTTGGTCAATCATCTCAATGCTTTGTTCCTGAAGTAAAGCATAAGGTCTACCTCCAAAGAGATCGCGAATAGGAAGGTCTTTTTCTGAGTATTTATGAATCTCTCTTTCAATTAAACGGAATACCTTTTCTTGGAATTCAGAATTATGAATAGAATCATTCATAAAGTCCCAAACTTTATATTTGATTTTCTCTTTATTTTCAGAAAATAGAGCGATATCATCGAGTGTTTTTGATCGATAATTCATCAACTTATCTCTAAAAATAATTTTGAGTTCATCAAAAAGTTGATCGTTTTGAATCCACTGATTTGTTTTATAAATTTGTCGATTTAGAATTTCGCGAACTCCTTCAAATATTTGCTCAATAAATTTATCTGGAAGTGCATCCATTAGCATGAGATCATCTTTTAACAGACGTATAACTCTTGCAGTTAGATAATTTGATAAAGTGGTGTAAACAATCTCTTTCTGAGACAGGTTAGTAAGTGTATTTTCTAGAGTGATAATGTCAATATCAGTGAGGTCATCAATTTCTTTATCTAAGACTGTGATCGCCTTTTTAGCATAGTCGTATCGATGTGCAAACAGTTCTTGAGCAATCAGTTTACTAATTTTTTTACTGATATTCTTTTTCTCCGTATCTAATAATGTATCTACAGTTTTATAATCGCTCTCGACAAACGTATTGAAAATTGAAGTTTTCAGAGAAGCTAATTTTTCTTCAATATCAGATCCTATAGATTCCTCGTTGAGTAGTTGCTGACCAACAAAATCACCCATATTCTGAGCAAACTTAGATTGGTTGCTAGAGATTACACTTGGAGTAAAAGGCAACTGTAATCCAAAAAGATATTTTGGACGGTATGGACGGAATATCATTTTTATGGCAATCCAATTGGTACCCAATCCGGTTATACCATATACTGCAGCAATACCTAAAGCCATAAAAGTAGGGTTGTCTCCAAAATGTACAAAAGCAGTAATACCACCAGCAATTGCTCCTAGAATAGCACCAAAATAAGTAATGGGTTTCATATTACTACCCATAAAACCTTTGACCATTTCAGGAAGTTGTTGGTGCTTGTTATGAAGGTTCTTTTCAACAATCTTACTCACTTGCCCTTGCATTAATCGATTGATATTTCTATCGATATACCCAAAAATAGCATTGGTCAGTTTTAAGGGAAGGGAAGCTATTTTTTCAACAACTCCAATCAGATCATATATAGGTCTTTCTTTAGCTTGGTGGCTAAATTTTCTCAAAAACTTTGTCCCTAGCTTTTTTAATTTAGGTGTGATTCTCTGTATTTGAGAAGCCCCAAAATAATCTGAAAAATGTTTATGTTTAACTTCCTTCCAAACAGATTTCTCCAAATTTGGAAGCAAGGATTTCTTCTCGTTTTTAAGAGTTTTGTAAGAGTAGTTCTGTACTTTCTGGCCAAACTTTGATATGGTTTGATCAGAAAATATGGTATATAAAGGCTGATTTTTAATACGATCAATACGATCCACTACAATAGCCTTTCCTTTATCAGTTGATTTCCTCTGATAGAGAAAGTCCCTTACTAATTTTTCATCAATAAGGTATTGCGTCAGTTGTAATAAGTCATTTTTCTGACGATCAGCTGACCAAATTTGCCCCACCTTTCGCTCTAATATCATAGACATAGAGTCAGCCCCTTTACCTAATAGTCGGTCATCAATCACAGAAATAATTAACTGATGTAACCCCTCAGTTAATTTATCCTGATTAAATTTTTGAAGTAAGCTTCCAATACTATGTCGCTTCAGATATTGAACAATGTATTCCGTACCTTCTTGTGCAAACTTTTGTTTGTTCTCCTCCGATTTATGTTCGCTAGCAATAGCAATAATTTCATCTACCGCTTTAAATTGTTCGGCCACAGAACTTGTAAATAATTTAGCCAGCCATTTTCCTATAGAAGATGAATTTTCTTCGAAAGACTGATCGACTAAATGATTTATTTCTTCTCTATTTTCTTGAATCCATTCGATGACGGCATCCATTAGAATAGGGATATTCTTACGGATGAATTTTTCGAAACTATCACTGATAGCAGGAGGGAGGATCTGGAAAATGGTGGTTTCTTCTTGCTTTAGAACTTCTATGAAAATAGCGATCAATCGGCGAAAAGGAGCGTTTTCACTTGTATTACTGAATTCCTTAGATAGTACATTATGTACTTCGTTAGCTATTTTTTGATGATCACCTGAACCAAGTATTTCAGATAACTTCTTTTTGGATACACTTTCGCTGAGGTCAAAAATCAATTGATTGGCCTCAATGTTATCAAGAAATCTCTTTAGGAATATATCTATGGGTAACTCTCCGTCTTTTAATGAATCGTGTAGTTCATCAAAAAAATGTCCTGTATAATTTGAAACACTATCAAAAATTATAGGAGAGAAGACATCAGAAACTTTTTCTCTTTTGAACTCCTGCCAGATATCATTACTTAAAATTTCGAGAAAATGATGATTATGGAGAGTGTCTACAGCAATATCATAAATAGATTCACTAATTACTCCAATTTGTTGTTGAGAGGTAAAGTCGGCTATTTTTAATTCTGGTAAAACCCCTTCTAAGGCTTTTCTAATGACATCACTTAAATGATCGTTTAGAACAAGAATTAGTTTATCAATTGATTCATCTATGGCAGGGATGTCTTTGAGTCTATCGTCTTCAGAAAATTCATTTCTTAACTGATTTTCGATAAATTCAGTCAACATGATCAGAAAAGCTTCTCGAAATTTATCTTTTTTTACCTCTTCGCTAATATTATCATGACGAATAATCTCAGATTCTACCAACTGAGAGATATTCTTTATAAAAGTATCTTTTGTCTGTTCCACAATACTTGGAATACCCAATACTTTTTCGAAAAGCATTCTTAACGCTAAGTCGTTGGTAGTATAACCAACCACAGCACCTGAGATAATTTTCAGAAATAATTCACTGATCATAATATAAATTTGCAATAATCGCCGAAAAACCCAAAATAAATTTAAGTTCAATGATCATTATTGTACTTCAAATTTTATTTATTAACATAATTATGATAGTAAATTGAGTTATAAGAGGTTTAGTTATTTATTTGGTAGTGATTTTATTCTTTGGTTGAAATACCAAAAAAAATAAGGTTTCAAAAAATATGTTAAAAGAACATTTGGCTAACTTACATTTACACAAAACTGATAAGTGTCATTACTACTATCATTATTCTTTTTCTATATTGCAACCGGTTTATGCTAAATGTGACTTAGATATATAAATTTAATCGTTCTACTAAATTTTTTACTAGCATCATTAGCAGGTTTTTAGCAACAAGCTAGATTTACAAACAATGAGTGAAACATTAGATAAAAACGTTTTGGAAAATTCTACAAAGCAAAAGAATCATACGGGACCATTCCTTATAATGGTAGGCCTTATGTTTATTGTTGGTTTTTTAACTGTAGTTAACCAACAATTTCAAGCACCACTAAAAGAAGCATTATTATCTGAAGCTGGTGACATTGAAAACACTTTAGCAACGTTTATTACGTTCGCATTCTTTATGGGATATCCAACTATGGGTAACATTGCCTCTAGATGGGTAGATACAAAAGGACACAAAACAACATTGATCAGAGGTCTGATTATGTTGGTAGTTGCTTTAGGTATTGAAGCTTTATCAGCTCAATTTGCTGATCTTCCAAGTATTGCTTTTGGCGAAAATAAAGTACCTCAAGCGTTCTTTATTTTCTTAGTAGGTTCTTATGGCTTAGGTTGTGCTTTAGCAGTTTTACAAACAGTTATTAACCCATTCTTGGCTGTATGTCAAGTACCAGGGACATCTTCTGTTACTCGTTTAAGTATTGCAGGTGCGGCAAATTCGATTGGTACTACAATTGCACCTTTCTTTGTGGCAAGTATTATTTTTGGAGGTGTAACTCCTGAGGTTGCTCAAATTTTACTTCCACTTTCGATCTTAATGATTGTTGTAGCGGTAGTTGCAGGTGTTTTAGGTAAATTAGAGTTACCAAACCCAATGGCTGCTGAAGGTGATGAGGAAACTATTGATGTTTCTAAATTAACGAAATCAGTTTGGAGTTTTAGACACTTAACTTTAGGGGTAGTTGCGATATTTGTTTACGTTGGAGCAGAGGTAGCAGTAGGTTCAAACATTGTACTTCATGCAAAAACATTAGGTTTAGAAGATATTACAGTAAACTTATTATTTACTGAGTTTACTATGGAAGCACATGCATTAATGGCAACATTATACTGGGGTTCTATGTTAGTTGGACGTTTATTCGGATCTGGTTTAGCAAAAATTCCAGGTCAAACACAGTTGTTATTCACAGCAGGTATCGCTTTAGTGCTAACTGCATTTGGTATGTTTACTGAGCAACTTTGGTTATTGGTTGGTATTGGTTTAATGCACTCTATTATGTGGGGAGCGATCTTCGCTTTAGCAATTGATAAATTAGGACCATATACTTCAAAAGGTTCTGGTGCATTAATGATTGGTGTTGCAGGTGGTGCAATCCTTCCTTGGATTCAAGGTATTAGTGCAGATGCATTAGGAGGAAGCTGGCAATGGACATGGGTAATCGTTATCCTTTGTGAGGCTTACCTTGTTTACTATGCGTTGGTTGGTTACAAACCACAAGAATCTGCTGAATAAGCAGAACTTGAGTTCATATATAAAGCCACATATACTCTATGTATATGTGGCTTTTTGTATAAATAAAAAAGCCCACGCTAAAAGCTTGGACTTTTCCCTCATTCTGTAACTGATGAACTATTGTGCTATCTATCTATTATACTTAACCTTCTTGTGTTCTTTAGATTTAACAGGAAGACTTTATCTTTCTGACATTACAAAGGTATAGATAAGTAAACATTTGTAAATGAGTATAATACCTAAATGGCATAGGTGAAATACCTATATTACACTTTGATGTCATCAAATAGCTTGTGTTTAATGGCATACATCACTAAACCGGCTACATTTCTTTGCCCTGTTTTTTCAAGTAAGTTACGTTTATGGGCATCTACAGTTCTGAGGGAAATGAACAATTCTTCAGATATTTCTTTATTCGATTTTTGATCAATGATTAATCGTAAAACTTCTTTTTCGCGAGGAGTGAGAATCAAATGAGGATCGTTGACACTTGCTTCATTGGTTTTATGATCTTTATAACTACTAATAATATTTTTGGTGGCAGAGGAACAATAGTAACTGTCTCCGTCCATCACAGATCTTGCCGCTTTTAAAATTTCCTCTTCCTTACAGTCTTTGAATAAATAGCCATCTGCACCAGCATCAATCATATTTCTAATGTAGCTACTGTCCATCATCATACTTAATGCGATCACTTTGATTTCGGGAAATAATTCCTTTATTTTTTTAGTAGCAGAAATACCATCCATTTCTTTCATGCTTATATCCATAAAGATCAAATCGACATCCATAGAATTTAGTGCATTGAACGCTCTTTCTCCGCAATCGGCTTCAGCTACAACATCAAAATCTTCTAAGTTTTTAAAGTATGATCGGATACCGTGTCTAATAACACTATGGTCATCCACTAATAGTACTCTATGCTTTTTCATTTTTACAGGTTAATTCGTGAAAATTGGTACTTCAATTAGAATACAAGTACCATAATTAGAGGAAGATTCAAAGTGTATTTTTCCACCAATCGAACTCACTCTTTGTTTCATATTTTGTAATCCTAAACCGGATTTTTTTACTTCGTTTAATATCTCTTCAACATTAAAACCAGTGCCATTATCTTCAATAGTGATCTGTAACAAATCAATATCTTGAATTATCGAGATATTGACATTGTCAGCTTTACCATGTTTAAAAGAATTGGTAATTGCTTCTTGAGTGACTCTCAATAACAATAGTTGTTTGGAAAGGGATAAAGATTTTTGATCATACTTATGGAAAAAGTACAAACTTTTGTCGCTTATATCCTTGTAATAATTTGCAATCTTTTCAATAGAACCACATAATCCTCTTTCTTCAATAGAGGTGGGCATAATGTTGTGGGCAATATTTCTTCCTTCCTTGATGGCTTCTCTTACCTTTTCTCTTATGTTGCAGAGTTGTTTATTTTCCTCTGAGTTGATCGTCTCTGAATTTTTTATGAACTCATCCAATAGATACAAGGAAGCCGTTAATGTTTGTCCCATACCATCATGAATCTCTTTTGCAAACCGTTCTCTTTCTTTGTCTTCAGTATCAATTACTGCTTTTTGTATATTTTCAGACTGACTTTTTATACTCGTTATATCAGAATGTTTCCCGATTACTCTAGTCACTTTTCCATTGATATCTCTTTGAACAGCTGTTTTTAATAAGGTCCATATAAGATTTCCTTCATTATCAATCATTTTAAAAGTGAGCTGAAATCCATCTTTGACAAGAATATCTCTTTGTAAAGCTTTCATTACTATGACTCTATCCTCCTGATGAATCATAGACAATAAGGTGGTGATATCTTTTTCTTTTGATGGTTGATCATACCCTAACATATTAAAAAATGCTTTAGAGTAAAATACTTTTCTGGTAAGGTGGTTCCAATCCCATAATCCCTCTTTAGAGGCCTGTATCGACAATCTTTGTCTTTCTTCATTATCATAGATAGCTTGTGTATCTTGAGTAGAAAAATCTTGTTCCAAAGGTAGATCAGATAATAAAGATTTGTCGTTATTTATCAACTGTGGTAGTGCTTGGGCTTGAATTAGGGCGTGGAGCTTTTTTTCTTTTGCAGTAAGTTGAATGATTTTTGACCTCAGTTCTAAGACTTCTTTATGATGGTTTACCTCTTTTTTATTTTTGGTAGGAAAAGAAATCCAAAGGTAATTTGAATCAATTTTTGTGATAAGTACAGCGTGTTTTCTATGTGTAATTTTGCAATGTATTTGACCAATCCACGATTCTGTTCGTTTTAATAATGCATTAGGAGTCTTATTTTTTTCTTTACTAAAATCAAAAAATGAGTGAATGCTATTTTTATTCTTTTTAAGGTCGAAATAATGATTGGAGTCGAGAATTGTGCCTATCCCATCTAAAATTGCAAAATGTAATAGTTTATCTACTATTAATTGATGCAATGAAGGGTCGTTGAGATTTAAAGAGATAGTATTATTAAATGTAGTCATAATGAGTAAAAAACAGCTATAGGTTTATACTCAAGATACTAATAATTTAGGTTTAATGATAGATGGATGTAGACTATACTAGTTAATTGAAAATTTTGGCTGTAATGTGAATTCAGGTATTTCGACATCAAAAAGAGTGGATTCTGTTACTTTTTTCATTTCATAAGTTCCTTTCATTTTACCTATTGGTGAGATAAAATGACAACCTGATACGTATTCAAAGAATTCACCCGGATCTATAATAGGGGTTTGGCCAATTACACCATCACCTTTTATTACCTCACGTTTATCGCCGACAATATCAAAAATTTCCCAATTGCGTCTTAATAACTGAACCGTGTACGCACTTAAATTTTCAATTTTAATCTTATATCCAAAAACATAATGCCTTTTATCGGGTACCGAGTATTCGGGCATATAATAATTATCTACTGTAACCTTTATTCCTTCTGTAATAGCAACTTCCATACTTGACATTTATTTACAATAATACAATTATTTGACCAATGATTTAATGATATAGACAAGGAAGTGCTTTATTTAACATTATCACAATTAAAAAAATATATAAGCACTTACACAAAATCGTCTAAAACATTTGTAAATATATAAGTACTTATATATTTTTGTAGTGAAAATGAAATTACATTATGGATTTTTATCAATCAGCAGGTAGCCTTGTTATAGGAAGCCGTTTAAAAAGGTTAGGAGAAAAATTTCTCCAGGAAGTAAGTAAGGTATATGTACGTCAAGGAATTGATTTTGATCCTGCTTGGTTCCCATTTTTTTATCTTTTGGACCAAAATAAAACGATGTCTCTAAGGGAGATATCAGATCAGTTAGGAGTAAGTCATTCTGCTGTTTCACAATTAGCTACTGCCTTAATTAAAAAGGGGCATCTTCAAATGGAAAAATGTGAAATAGATAGAAGACGAAGAATTATCCAACTTACTGATCAAGGAAATGCATTGTTACAGAAGTCAAAACCTATTTGGAAGGCACTTCAGGAAACAATGAAAGAGGTATCTGAATTAGGAGATCAGCAATTATTAAAAGAACTGACAGTATTAGAAAACTCTTTAAAAGAAGAAAATCTTTCTGATAGAGTCATCAGTAAATTATAAAGAACTTACCACATACTAAGCATATAACACTAACATGAAAAAATTTAATTATGGTATTGACCGTTTAACGGTAAATATCGCTTTGGATATTGCACGAGGAAATATCCAAGGAGTTTTAAATGCAAAAGCAAAAGAGAGAGTATTAAAGTCCCAAGCGGATGTACAAGAGATTGTCACAAAAGGGGATGTTGTGTATGGAGTGAATACAGGTTTTGGTCCACTTTGTACAACAACAATTTCTGAAAAAGATACCTCTACATTACAGCATAAAATCCTACAAAGTCATAGTGTAGGAGTAGGGGAAGTTATTCCTAAAGAAACATCTAAATTGATGTTGATTACAAAAGCACATGCTCTAGCTCAAGGATTTTCTGGTATTTCATTGACTACTTTAGAAAGAATCATTTGGCACATTGATAAGGATGTTGTTCCAACAGTTCCAGAAAAAGGTTCGGTAGGGGCATCAGGAGATTTGGCTCCATTATCTCATTTGTGTTTACCATTAATTGGTTTAGGTGAAGTATATCAAGAAGATGGTTCAAAGTCTTTGGCTTTGGATGCTTTAAAAAGATTAGGAGTAAAACCACTTACTTTAGGACCAAAAGAGGGCTTGGCTTTAATCAATGGAACACAGTTCATTTTATCACATGCTGTTAAAGTAGTAGAAAGATTAGCCAACGCCTTAGATACGGCTGACGTAATCGGAGCAATGTCATTAGAAGGTTTAATGGGTTCTTCTAGACCTTTCGAACCTGAATTACATGCTATCCGTGCTTATAAAGGAACTCAATTAGTAGCAACTCGACTTAGAGAAATGCTAAATGGTTCAGAGATTTTGGCATCACATGTAGATTGTGACCGTGTTCAAGATCCCTATTCTTTAAGATGCATGCCACAAGTGCATGGAGCTTCTAGAAATGCTTGGTTACATTTAAAAGAATTAGTAGAAGTTGAACTGAACTCAGTAACAGATAACCCTATCATTTTAGATGCAGATAATGCGATTTCAGGAGGTAATTTCCATGGTCAGCCATTGGCACTTCCATTGGATTATGCAGGTGTTGCAGCATCAGAAATTGGAAATATTGCCGATCGTAGATGTTATATGATGATCGAAGGACGTTTCGGTTTGCCAAAATTATTAATGGAAGATGTTGGATTGAATTCTGGGTTCATGATTCCTCAATATACATCAGCTGCTTTGGTTACAGAGAATAAAACACTTTGTTTCCCTGCGTCGGCAGATAGTGTTCCAACTTCACTAGGTCAGGAAGATCATGTTTCAATGGGATCAATATCAGGAAGAAAAACATTGAAAATTATCGAAAACCTAGAGCAGATTTTAGCTGTAGAATTACTTTATGCAGCTCAAGCATTGGATTTCCGTCGTCCATTAAAATCATCACCTATTATAGAAGCAACACATTCATATGTAAGAGAAAGAGTATCGCACGCTGATCAAGATAGAGTATTGGCCTATGATATTGCAGCTATGCATAGCATTGTGAAAAGTGGAGCATTGGTGGATATAGCGAATAAAGTAGCTAAAGTCGAAAAAATCGACTTAAACGGGGATTTTAAAGAAGAATTCAAATTCTAAAAAGTAAAAAACACATACAAAACATATAGACATGGAAGCGTCACAATCATCACAACAAAAATTCGAGGCATTTTTGGAAAAATATGCTAATCACCCAAATTACATTCCACCAACAGGACCTGAACTAAATGCTAAATCTTGGCAAACAGAGGCACCTCTTCGTATGTTCTTAAATAACTTAACAGAAGAAGTAGCAGAGGATCCGAACAACCTAGTGGTTTACGGAGGAACTGGTCAAGCAGCAAGAAATAGAGAGTCATTAGAAAAAATTATCAAAATTCTATTAGAATTAGATAATGAGCATTCATTATTGGTACAGTCAGGTAAGCCAGTGGGTGTAGTAAGAACACACTCAGAGGCACCAAGAGTATTAATTGCGAACTCAAACTTGGTTCCTGCTTGGGCAACTTGGGAGCATTTCCAAGAATTAAAAGAAAGAGGTTTGATGATGTACGGTCAGATGACAGCGGGTTCATGGATCTACATTGGTACTCAAGGTATCCTTCAAGGTACCTATGAGACATTTGCATCTTGTGCACGTCAGCACTTTGGAGGCGACTTAAAAGGTCGTTTGTTAGTGACTGGCGGTATGGGTGGAATGGGTGGAGCTCAACCACTTGCAGCTACAATGTGTGGTGCAGCAATGTTAGGCGTTGATATTGACCCTGCTCGTATTCAAAAGCGTATTGATACTAAATATATTGATAAAATGACGCACTCTTATGAAGAAGCTATCCAGTGGGTAATGGAAGCTAAAGAGAAAGGAGAGGCTTTATCAGTAGGACTAGTAGGTGATATCGGAGATGTGTTAGAGCGTCTGATTAAAGATGGAATTACTCCAGATGTATTGACAGATCAAACTTCAGCTCACGACCCGGTTTATGGTTATGTGCCAAACGGTTTGACTCTAGATGAAGCTGCTGATTTAAGAGATAACAATCCTGAGTTGTACAAAGAGAAGTCATTAAAATCGATGGCAAGACACGTACAATACATGTTAGACCTTGAAGCAAAAGGAGCGATTACTTTCGATTATGGTAATAACCTACGTGAGTTCGCTAAACAAGGTGGTTGTGAGAATGCATATAACTTCCCTGGATTTACTCCTGCCTACATCAGACCATTGTTCTGTGAAGGAAAAGGACCATTCCGTTGGGCAGCATTATCAGGAGATCCTCAAGATATCAAAGTAACTGATGAAGCTTTAAAAGAAGCTTTCCCTGAAAATACACACTTGATCAAATGGCTTGAAGAAGCGGATGAAAAGGTAGCTTTCCAAGGCCTTCCTTCAAGAATTTGTTGGTTAGGAATGGGAGAGAGAGAAAAAGCAGGGGTCATCTTCAATAATCTTGTGAAAGAAGGTAAATTGAAAGCTCCTATCGTAATTGGTAGAGATCACTTAGACTGTGGATCTGTAGCTTCACCAAACAGAGAGACAGAATCAATGTTAGATGGTTCGGATGCAGTATCTGATTGGCCTTTATTGAACTTGATGTCGAATGCAACAGGTGGTGCAACTTGGATTTCATTCCACCATGGTGGTGGAGTAGGTATTGGCTATTCCCAACATGCTGGTATGGTTGTACTTGCAGATGGAACGGACCGTGCAGAGAAGTGTATTCGTAGAGTCTTACATAACGATCCTGCAATGGGAATTTTCCGTCATCATGATGCAGGTTATGATATCGCAACTCAGGTAGGCGAAGATCATGATTTGATTATCAAATAGAGAAATAGAACTAAAGGTTATCTGCTCCCATTTTAGTGATGGGTGTACGATAACCTTTTTTGTCATAAAATAGATATGAAAAAATTAATTGGACCCTTTTCACAAGTAATCACTTTAGCAGGGCTTCCTTTAAAAGGAAGTATTGAAGATGAGCAATTGGAGATCATCGAAAATGCAGGTGTAAGTATTGATGAAAATGGTAATATCATCGAGGTGAAAGCGTTTACTTCATTTAATCACAGTGATTTTGATGAAGTAGAACATATCGATCAAGCAGCGGTTTTATTGCCCGGCTTTGTAGATTGTCATACCCATATTTGCTGGGGAGGCAATAGAGCAAGAGATTATGCTATGAGAGTGGCAGGGAAGCCTTATCTTGAAATTGCGAAAGCAGGTGGAGGAATTCAAGATTCTATGAGGAAGACGAGAGGAGCTTCTGAAGAAGAATTAATAGATGTAACAGTAGAAAGAGCCAATCGTCATTTCTCAAGAGGGGTAACTACTATAGAGGTGAAAAGTGGTTATGCACTCGATATTGATAACGAACTAAAGATGCTTCGTGCAATTAAGAAAGCAAACGGTCAAACATCACCTGAGTTGGTTTCTACGTGTTTAGCAGCCCATATGAAGCCAAAGGATTTTGAAGGCTCATCAATCGAGTATTTAGATCGAGCATTGAATGAGCTTCTTCCTCAGATTAAAGAAGAAAACTTGAGTAATCGAGTGGATATTTTTACAGAAGAGACCGCTTTCAATGTAGAAGAATCAACATACTATCTTGAGAAAGCAAAAGCAATGGGTTTTGAGATTACTGTTCATGCAGATCAATTTTCTACTGGAGGATCTGAAATGGCAGTAAAATTAGGGGCGTTATCTGCAGAACACTTAGAGTCAAGTACAGATAAAGAAGTTGATTTATTAGCAAATTCAGATACAGTGGCTACAGTGCTTCCTGGTGCGTCATTAGGGTTGGGTATGCAATATCCACCGACAAGAAAGTTATTAGATGCGGGAGCGTGTGTTGCAATTGCATCCGATTGGAATCCTGGATCCGCTCCAATGGGTGATATGTTGACTCAAGGTGCTTTGCTAGGTGCAATGGAAAAACTTTCTACTGCAGAAGTTTTCGCTGGAATGACATTTAGATCAGCAAAGGCCTTAAACTTAACAGATAGAGGTCAATTAGTTCAAGGGAAATTAGCTGATATGCAGGCTTATCCTTGTGATGATTATAGAGAGATTTTATACAATCAAGGAATGCTTCCTCCATATAAAGTTTGGAAACAAGGGAGATAGTCTATAAAAAAGCTGTTGTTTTTTCAACAGCTTTTTTTGTGTCCAACATTTAATTAACTTACCGGTTCTTTATTTTTTATTGAATACTACTTTTTATTGCTACTAATGAATTACTCTAAAACATTTAAAGACCTTGATGGTCCAAAAGGAAAGCCTTTTGTTGGTAACGTCTTAGACCTTGAAAAAGAAAGACTTCACCTTCAATATGAAGATTGGTCTAGGATTTATGGTAAAATGTATAACCTTAAATTTTTGTCGACAAATGTAACTGTATGCACTGACCCGGACATTAATGCTTACATTTTAAAAAATAGACCTATAAAATTTAGAAGGTTAAAAAAATTAGCTGATGTTATCAATGAAGTAGGGGTTGAAGGAGTATTTACTGCTGAAGCTGACTCTTGGAGGAAACAAAGAAAAGTAACACAAAAGGCATTAGATAAAAGACATATCAAGACATTTTTTCCAAAAATACTCTTAGTTGCATCTAGATTAGAAAATTATTGGAACGAACAGTTGAAGACTAAAAAATCACATGAAGATCTTCCTAAAGACTTTATTCGTGCAACAGTTGATGTTACGACAAATCTTGCTTTCGGTTATGATATGAATACGGTCGAAAATCTTGAAAATATCACGCAAAAACATGTTGAAAAGATTTTCCCAAAGATGAATCAAAGAGTAAATTCACCAATACCCTTTTATAAGTACTTTAAATCAAAATCAGATAAAGAATTTGATGAGTCGATGAGTTACTTGAGAGAGATGTTAGGTGAAATCATCAAAATAACGAAGGAGAAGTTAAATGATCAGCCTGAATTAATAGAACAGCCTACCAACTTTTTAGAAGCAATGATTGCTTCTCAGGAAAAAGATAATCCTTTTACATGGGATGAAATTTTTGGTAATTTATATACCATGTTATTGGCTGGAGAAGATACTACTTCTAACACATTAACTTGGACCTCTTATTTTTTATCAAAGCACCCTGATGTTCAGAATAAAATTCGAGAAGAAATTGCACTTACTCTACCAAATGGAGAGATGAATGATATCGATCAATTGAAAAATCTTCGTTATGTGAATGCAGTTATGAAAGAAGTGGCACGATTAAAACCCGTTACGCCAAATTTATATATGCAGGCCAATGAAGATATTGTCATTAATGATATACTCTTCCCAAAAGGTCATTTCTTTATCACACAACTTAGTTTTGCATCAAGATCTGAAGAATTCTTTGAAGATGCTTTAGAATTTAAACCTGAAAGATGGTTAACTGAACCATCTGTTAATAAAGTTTGTCCATTTAGTGGGCACATGAAACCAGATGCAGCTAAGCCTTTTGGAGGTGGTCCAAGGTTATGCCCTGGAAAATACTTAGCAGAAGTCGAATTTGCCGTATTCCTAGTCACACTAATGAAGAATTTCGAATTAGATTTTGCTCAAAGTGAAGACAAGGTAGAAGAAGAATTTGCCTTTACAATGGTGCCTAAGAATTTGCACATTGTTATCAAAAAAATAAAAAATGCCACAAACCTTACGAGTCAAAAATTAGATAATATCAACACGAATTATAATTATTCTTAGATATTAACTTAATCATTAAAAATGTTGTTAATGCCTGAAATTAAGGTCAATAAAAAAATCAGTAAGAATTGTTAATACTTCTTCCCAATTTTTTTTGATTTTTATTAGAAAGATTGTAGTTTGAATTGTTAATATTGCGGTCAGTTAATATTAATGATCATTGAAGCTACGCCTTCTCAATACAAAATATGAGCAAAATAAAATCGTTCGACTTGTCAAATGTCAAGTTGTCTCAATTAGTAATACATAAAGTAGGTAATAAAACACAAGAAGAGCCCATCGAACTTTCAGAGTTTGAAATAGAACTCGAAAACTTTAGTCCATTGTACAAATCAGTAATGGATTACTTCTTGAGGTCATTTAAGCCAGGACCAATGTATCATTTTGCTACTCCAGAAGGGAAAGAAAACATTTCTGAAAATGAGATGTATTCTGCTGCAGACGCAATGTTTGTCAATCCTTTTGAGCAGTTTATGGCAAGGTCTAGAGAAATGTCAGAATTATTATACGAAGCATCTACTCATCCTAGAATTAAAGGAGGGGAGTTGTTTGTTGCTCATTTAAAAGATTGTGTTGTAGATGGTGACTTAGTTGATGCCATTGGTCTATTCAAAGCAGAACATAAGGAATTATTCCTACAAGTAGGAGATAAGACTGATGTTGGAAACTTTGAATTGCAACAAAACGAAGGTGTAAGTGTAAAGAAACTGGATAAAGGTTGTTTGATTTTCCAATGCGAGCAAGAGAAAGGTTTTAAAGTGATGTTGAAAGACAGTCCGACAAAATCTGTTGAAGCACTTTATTGGAAAGAATCATATTTGCAGCTTAAACCAAGAGAGGATAATTACTTCCATACACAAAATTACATGGAATTGACAAAAGGTTTTGTCGAGGAAGTGTTTAATGAAGAGCATGCCGTAGAAAAGCCAGCTCAAATTGACTTGTTAAACAGAAGTGTAAAATTCTTTTCTGAAAAAGAAGATTTCAATGTCGTTGATTTTGAGAATAATGTAATCGAGGAGCCAGAAGTAATTGAGGCATTCAACGAATACAAGGTAGATTTCCAAGAAAAGAAGGAAGTGCCACTTTTTGATGAATTTAAAGTTTCTAAGGAAGCGGTGAAAAAATCAAAAAAAGAATTTAAAAGTTTGATCAAATTAGATAAGAAAATAAGTATTACTGTCTCTGGTAATGAACAAAATATAGAAAAAGGTTTTGACACAGAGAGAAATATGAATTACTACATGATTTATTTTAATGAAGAAGAATAAATAATATTGGTTAGATTCTTTTCCCGTTAAATAATATTAAGAGGATTAACCAATGTTATAATTCATTATATAAAACCATTAAAAGAGATGTGCGTATATCTATAAGGTAATACAAGATACATCATTTAATAACACAAAATATCATTAATAATATAATACTATGGATGCAGTAAAGATTCTTCTTGTTGAGGATGATAGAATCATAGCCTCACTTGTTAAAAAGTACTTAGATATCAGAGGTTACGCAGTGAACCACGCTGAAGACGGTGTAGAGGGTATGAAAGAATATGATAAAGCAGATTACGATCTGATTATCATGGACGTTATGATGCCTCATAAAGATGGTTATACTTTAGCTGAAGAAATCAGAGCAAAAGATCCTTATATTCCAATTCTTTTCATGTCATCAAATAATCTTCCAAAAGATAAAATTAAGGCATTTAGAATTGGTGCAGATGACTATGTAACTAAGCCAGTTAATGTTGAAGAGCTTTTACTTCGTATTGAGGTAATCTTAAAACGTCAAAAATCAGAGCCAAAAGTTGAAGTGGGTACAGAAGATGATCCACACGAAATCAAAATTGGTAACTACATTTTAGACTTCCCTTATCAAAAATTAGCTATCGGTGACGATACACGTAAGTTAACAACTCGTGAAGCAGAACTTTTAAGATTCTTGCACCGTCATAGAAATTCATTAATCAAACGTGAATACATTCTTCAAGAAGTTTGGGGTGATGATGACTACTACAAAGGTCGTTCACTAGATGTATTTATGTCTCGTCTTAGAAAATACCTTAAAGACGATTCAACTATCGAGATCTTGAACGTTCACGGTATTGGATTTAAGTTCTTAGTACAAGACTAAATATTAAAAAAATATATTTTAAGCCTGATTGCTGTAAAAAGTGATCAGGCTTTTTTTATTTTGCAATATGAAATTAATCGAACTTATTGTTTCAGGAATTCAGATAGATTTAATTCTAATTGATGGACGATCTCAAATTGCTACTGAAAGATTTCTAGCATTAGTAGATTCAGATATCTTTTTAGGTTGGAAAGTGATATATGTTGCCGAGGATAAATTTATTAAAATCGGTCCAGTATCAGATGATGTTTCTTATAACAAAAGGCCGGTGACAAGAGTTGATTACGATGCTCCCTTGCATAAGAATGGTATGTTATCTTTTATTGGGCAAGCTGCAGATCATGTTTCAGATCACTTGATGTTTGTTTTAGATAATAATATTGGGGTGAATTATGATGGGATTTGTGCACCTATTGCTACATTGACGGTTGACCATTACATGAAACTAAAGATGTTGGAAGAAGGAATGTCAATTGAAGAAATTCGAATAAAAGACGTAGAAAAAAGCGAATTATTAGGACGAATCCCTACTTTTATTTGAATTCTCATATTATATCGACCATATTTGTTAATTGAAACAAGACAAACTTTATGGTAACTTTTTTACATTATATGTTGGCCTCCGCTTTTTTATTTAGTATCGGGTTGGCTATTGCTCTAACAAAGAGAAGTGCCATTGTAGCATTAATGGGAGTTGAGCTTATGTTGAATGCAGCAAACATCAATTTGGTTGCCTTTAATATGAAAAATCCTTCTTTAGCCGATGGTCATGTATTTGCAATTTTTGTAATTGTAATTGCAGCAGCAGAAGTATGTGTTGCCTTAGCATTGATCATTAAATTGTTTCAATATTTTAAATCTGTGGATTTACATCAGCTTAATCAGCTGAAAGAAAAATAAATTAGTTCCAAACTGAGCTAACACAATATCGAATTGAACTTTATAGTATTCATAACACTATTAGGATGCATTTCACCCTTACTTGGAATGTTCTTAATTCAACTAATAGGTAAATCAGCACTTGTAGATAAAATAGGCACTACTCTTATTGGAGTAAGTATAGTGTGTCATTTATTTGTGTTTTCAAATGTATGGGGCGGGGAGCCTATTGTCTTAAGTATAGACTGGTTAAAAATCGGTCAGCATCAATTTAACGTAGATTTTAAATGGGATGCACTTACCTCTATACTATTAAGTATGGTGAGCGTTATTTCATTATTCGTCCATGTGTTTTCATCCTCTTACATGCAAGGAGATCCTAGTTTGAAGAGATATTACTCTTTATTGGGACTTTTTACCTTCTCAATGTTTGGGGTGTTGATCTCAGATCATCTCATATTTTTATATCTTTTTTGGGAATTAGTAGGTTTCTGTTCTTATATGCTCATTGGATTTTGGAGAGAGAAACAATTGGCTATTTCTGCAGCTAAAAAAGCATTTGTAGTCAATAGAATAGGTGATGCTGGATTTATGGTAGCATTAGTTGCCTTGTATTCCCAATTTAATACTTTAAGTCTTTCAGAGATTCAAAGTCAATTTGCAGTTTCAGAATTACATGTCCACCTTTTGATGATTGCAGGGGTAGGTGTAACGTTGGCTGCTATGGGTAAATCTGCTCAAATTCCTTTTGCAGTTTGGCTACCAGATGCCATGCAGGGACCAACTCCAGTTTCAGCTTTAATTCATGCAGCAACCATGGTCGCTGCGGGTATATATTTATTAGTGAGATGTTATTTCTTCTTGCCAGAAGAAATTCTATTATGTATTGCTTTAGTTGGTGGTGTTACAGCATTTGTAGCAGCTTTTGCCGCTCTTACTCAATACGACATCAAACGAATTTTGGCCTTCTCAACAATATCTCAATTAGGTTATATGATGTTATCGATAGGAGTGGGAGATCCTTCTTCATCAGTATATCATCTTATTACACATGCCTTTTTTAAAGCAGGTTTGTTTTTGGGAGCAGGTGCAGTAATTCATAGTATGCATCAAGTGTCTTGTGATATCTGTAAGGGATTTGATCCTCAAGATATTCGATGGATGGGCAATCTTAGAAAGTACATGCCTAAAACATTTATTGGTTTTTCAATATGTTTAGCTGGATTGGCAGGAGTGCCTTTTACAACTGGATTCTTATCAAAAGATGCGATCCTAACCACTGTACTAGCAAGAGGTTTAGAAGATGGAGGTATTTGGATTTTCATTATGATATTAGGGTTTTCAGCTGCAGCCCTTACTTCATTTTATTGTTTAAGAATGTTTTACCATGTCTTCCTAAAAGATTTAGGAATCGCCAATCATAAAGTGTGTAAAGATTGTTTAGTATTGCCAAAAGAGGTAAACAGTAAGATGTATTTGCCTGTGATGATACTAGGATTTTGTACACTTTGGTTTACTATGGTTATCAATCCATTCGAAACTTCACATTCTTGGTTACAAGATGGAATAGGAGTGCCACAAATAGATCATCATCAACACCATACTTTAGCAGTGATATTATCTGTATCTATGTTGATAGTTGGACTAGGTGTAGCCTATTTCATATTTATCTTAGGAAAAGGTATTGCTTTTAAGAAATCATTCAAAACATCAACTTTATATAAATTATCATACAACTTCTTTTACCTTAATGAACTTTATAAGTTTGGAGCAAAATCGCTGATTAAAACAGGTGAGGGGTTAGATAAAATACCTCATGCTGATGAGTATTTTGTGAATTCTGCTATTGTTACCTCTGAATTTGTTAGAGGATTTGATGATAAAGTAGTTGATTTTTTTGTGAAAGTATTTGCAGTTGGAAATGTGGTGATTGGTCACGTCTTAGCTTGGTTTGATAAAGATATTGTGGACGGTTGTGTAAAACTATTTACTCGTTTTATGCAATTACTTGGTGATGTTTTTAGAAAACCTCAAGGTGAAAGATCTCAGAGTATGATCGCATGGTCTGTGATATTATTAGCCATCATATTAGGTATCCTTATTTAGAAATAACGAAACAAACGTTTATAGATAGATTATGAGTCAATTATTGCTCACTTTATTAGTATTCGTTCCTATTTTAGGAACACTTTTTATTCTCCTACTCCCAAATAGTTTTAAAGATCATTTTGGGAAAATTACTATTGCAATAAATAGTTTTCAGTTAGTGGTAGCTTCTTATATCGTTTTACAATACGAGGGCTTCCATGAAACGATGAATGGCGTTTTATCTTTGGATAACTTTCAGTTTTTAGAAAAGTACCAATGGATCGAATTAAATTTGGGAAGTTTTGGTAGACTATCTGCCGAATATCTTCTTGGAGTCGATGGAATTAGTAACTCAATGGTGCTTTTAGCAGCTATAGTGTTATTGATAGGGGCTATATCATCATTAGAGATTAAAAATAAGAGAAGAGGCTTTTATGCTTTATATCTATTGTTGAGTGGAACAATTATGGGTTGTTTCTTAGCATTAGACTTTTTCCTATTCTATTTATTCTTTGAGTTTATGTTACTTCCAATGTACTTCTTAATTGGTATATGGGGTGGTAAGAACAGTGAATATGCATCGATAAAATTCTTTATCTATACTTTAGTTGGATCTATCTTTATCTTGGTCATTATGATTGCTTTAGCTGCATCAGTGATAGACCCTGCAACAACAGCTGTTCAACTTGGTTTGGTGAGCAATTTAGATCAAGTCACACCAGATATTATTTCTAAAGTACAGCAAATGCTTATTTCTGGTAATATCGGACAATCTGACTATGTAAGAACGTTTACTTTAGTCCACATGATGGACGCTAAGAACTATATTCCTGATTCCATTTTATCATTAGATTATGGAGCAACACTTTTTGGTACAAATGTTCGTTTTGTAGCCTTTTTAATGGTGTTTATTGGTTTTGCTATCAAATTACCAGTGGTTCCATTACACACTTGGTTACCTGATGCACACGTAGAAGCACCAACTTCTATCTCTGTTGTGTTGGCAGGTGTTCTTCTTAAAATTGGTGGTTATGGTATGCTTAGAATTGCTTATTCAGTATTCCCTGATGGAGCACAGTATTTTGCTTGGTGGATTGCCCTCTTTGGAGTCATATCCATTTTATATGGTGCTTTTGTAGCTTTAGGTACTCATAATTTAAAACGTTTGATTGCCTACTCATCAGTTTCTCATATGGGATTTGTGATGTTAGGTATTGCTTCTTTAACAGCTGAAGGAATATCGGGTGCAATGTTCCAAATGTTTTCTCACGGAATTATCTCATCAGCATTGTTCTTAATTGCAGGTGTATTGTATTATAGAACAGGCGATTTAGAAATAGAAAGTTATAGTGGTTTGTCTTCTAAGATGCCAAGGTACACGATGTTGGCAACAATAGCCTTTTTTGCCTCTTTAGGTTTACCTGGCTTCTCAGGTTTTATGGCAGAACTATTTGTATTCTTGGGAGCATTTAATTCCTCAGCAGTCAATCACCTAATCCCTCGTTGGATGACGATTACAGCAGTTTTAGGTTTAGTTCTTAGTGCAGCTTATTACTTATGGGCAATGCAAAGAATTTTCCTTGGTAAATATTTTATCAAAAATAAGTCTTGGGAAGAGAAATTAGGAGATCTTACCTCAAGAGAATTGTTGATGTTGGCTCCTTTGGCTATAATGACACTTCTATTAGGTATCTATCCGAAACTATTAATCAACTTAATTGAAGGATCAATTACAGAATTAGTGGAGTTTGCCAACTTTGTTGGTGCAGATTATATTAAAACAATAATAGGGGGATAACGATGGAGTTAGAATTATCAGGGAAACTAGATATTATTTTAAAAAGTTTACCTTTTTTAAAGTCTGAAATATGGATTGTACTATTGATAATAGGATGTATCATTATTGATTTACTTCCTTTAAATTTCAATAGAAGAAACCTTTATTTAGTGTCTTTATTAGGGGTTTGTCTTGATATAATTGTATTGTTATTCTTTGTTGATGCTAACAGTTCTACATTTACCTCTTTTACTATAGTCAATTCTACATGGACCGTTAAGACAAGAGTTTTATTGGATGTCTGTAGTATTTTATTTTATTACTTTTTGTGGAGTAATAAGACGAAATACGATGATCAAAATCAAAAAGTATCAGGCGAATCAGAATGGGTTGCTTTGAGCCTTGGAATGTTATTGGGAGGTCATGCATTAATAGTATCGAATGATTTTATTTTTGCCATTTTAGCATTAGAATTGATTTCCTTACCCTCTTACATTCTCACTGCATTCAAAAACAATAAAGTATGCACAGAAGCTGCGATTAAATATTTCCTATTTGGTGCAGTATCTACAGCTATCACTATTTATGGTGTTTCCTTAATCTATGGTATTTCATCAGCCATAGATTTGGTTTCATTACAAAATCCGCCTGTTCAACACTCCTTGTTGTATTCAATAGGATTAATATTAATTACCATTGGATTTTTGTTTAAACTCGCTGGATTCCCAATGCATATTTGGGTACCAGATGTTTATGAAACTGCTCCTATTGAAGCTGTTGCTCTATTTTCTACCTTACCAAAGGTAGCAGCAGCTGTATTTTTATTCCGTTTTTTCGAAAATATCGATATTACTCAGAACAACTTCCTAAGTTATTTTATCTTGATTACAGCCATTGCTTCAATGTTTGTTGGTAATCTTTCTGCCTTATATCAAAAAGGTCTTAGAAGATTGATGGGGTATAGTTCTATTGCACATGCTGGTTTTATTTTAATTGCTTGTCTTAATACGCAAGAGATTTCATACAACGCATTATTTTATTTCTTGTGTACTTATGTGATCGCAAATTTTGCCTTCTTCTTTTTTATTAATGAAATCGAAGTTCAAAAAGGTAACGATTATATTACTTCACTTAAGGGTACAGGTTGGACGAATAGTTCTCTAGCATGGGGGCCTGCTATAGTTGTTGTCGTCATATCATTAATCGGTTTACCACCAGCAGCAGGTTTTACAGCAAAATTATTGATTTTTACTTCGCTTTGGGAGGTATATCAAATGAATGGTGATACATTTTATATGGTCGTCATGATGCTAGGTCTATTAAATACAGCCATCTCAATTGCCTATTATATTAAAATTCCATTTTCAATTTATTACAGAAAAGGTAGTTCTGAATTAGCAATTTCTTCTCTAAGTAAACCTATAATTTTTATTTTAGGCTTAGGTTTGTTTATATTGTTTGTAGCTCCTGCTATATTATTATAATTACACAAACAACACAACTATGACTGATATATGGTCTTCCATATTTTTAGTATCTATTTTCTTATTATTGGCACTTCTAATTTTTCATCAATATAGAATCATAAAAAAGATGAAGTTTGAGTCTGATAATACCGTAAATAGGGATTATAAGATGCTCAATCTTTTGATGGAACATTCTCCTGATGTAATTTTTTCAGTTGATCAAAATTTTAATTACCTCGCTTTTAATAATTCACACTTTAAGACCATGAAAAATTCTTATGGAGTGAAGATAGAATTGGGTAAAAATATCCTTGATTACATGAGGGTGAAAGATGATGATGATAATGCAAAAAAAGACATTCAGAGAGCATTAAATGGTGAATCATTTTCTATTATAAGAACATATGGAGATGAAGATCATAAAAGGTCACATTTTGAGGCTACCTATACACCTATAAAGGTAGACGAGACGGTAAGAGGTGCAGCCGTTTTTGTAAGAGATGTCACAGAACAACATTTATCAAACTTAAACATTCAACGTTCTGAACGAAAGTATAAGCTGTTATTCCATTATAACTTTTTGGGTACATTAATCATGAAAGATGGTGTAATTAATGATGCGAATGATAAAGCAGAGAGCTTTCTTGGAATGGAAACCCACGAGTTAGTAGGTAATACGCTTTCGGATTTATTTCAGATTCAAAGTGATGCTACAGTTGAAGATCAAATCAAAGAATTTTTTACTACCTATATCCACCCAAGTGGTGAGAAGTTATATTTTGTCATTAGAGAACAAACAGTATTTGATTTTAAAGAAAATCATCAAACGGTTTTTATCGAAAATGTTACAAGTAAATACAAAGCAGAACAAGAATTAATTAAAGTCAATCTACAAAGACAAGTATTAATTGAATCGGCAAAAAGTTATATCTTCTCAATTAATACAGACTTTAAAATTGAGACCTTCAATACTAAATTTAAAGAATTATTAGAGGAACAATTGAATGTGCAATTAAGTCCCAATATGAATTTGAAGTCTTTTGATCATGTAAAACATTTAAACTTTTATATTGAGCAAATTCAAATTGCAATTGAGACGAAGAAACTTCACGAAGTAGAATACGAAATATCCAATAATTTAATTCTACAGTCTGCCATATCTCCTTTATTGGATAAAGAAAACAACGTTTCTGGTGTAGCAGTTTACAGTATTGATATTACAGAAGAAATCACTCAGAGAAGAGAAATTAATTTACTTAATACTTCATTAGAACAAAAGGTAAGGGAGAGAACTTCTGAATTAGAAGAACAGAGGTTGAAGCTCGATTTAGCCATGAATGCCGCAAAAATTGCCGCTTGGTCTTACATTGAGGGTGTTGGTTTTGAATGGGATGATAAGTTCTCAGAAGTTTTAGGTTTTGTTCATGGAATAGAATATGCTAATTTCAATAATATTATTGATATAGTTTTAGATGAGGATAAGAAAAGAGTTCTTGATATTGTAAGTCAAATACGAAATAAAAAGATAGAGGAGTTTGATTTGACTGTAAAAATTGATCACCCAGAAAAAGGTGAGCAATATATTCAATTATATGGAAGATCATCGAATAATGATCGCTATGAAATGTATGGTGTATCTTGGAATATTACAGAACAGAAGAACTCCGAATTTGAACTAGAAAAGGCCAAAGAAGAAGCAGAAAAATCGAATCAAGCTAAATCGATGTTCTTAGCCAATATGTCACATGAAATTCGCTCACCATTAAATGCAATCATCGGATTTAGTAATATTCTTTTTAAGAAATCAGAAACATTACAACTTTCTGATGAATACCTTGAACAGTTGAAATATATCTACCTCAATGGAGAATATTTATCAGAACTCATCAATAACCTTTTGGATTTATCTAAAATTGATGCTGGCAAACTATCAGTTTATCTGGAGGATATTGATATAAGAGATCTTATCAATATGGTTGTCAAAATTCATGAAGTAACAGCCAATGAACGATCTATCAAAATTCATCTTCACATAGATGAGAAGATTCCAGAAAAAGTTCTTTTAGATTCAACGAAAAGTAGACAGATTCTAACCAATCTACTTTCTAATGCTATCAAGTTTTCTAAAAAAGACACTTCAATATTTGTGGATATTGTTAGAAGTGAAGAACAGATTCTTATTCAAGTAAAGGATCAAGGTATAGGTATACCGAAAGATAAATTAAATCTAATATTTGATTCATTTGAACAGGGTGATAACTCTGTCACTAGAAAGTTTGGAGGAACAGGTTTGGGACTGGCGATTACTAAGAAATTAGCAAGCATGATGAAAGGTAGAGTAGAGGTCTACAGTGAAGAAAATATTGGGACCACTTTTTCTGTGTACTTACCTTTAAATGTAAATCAGTCTAAAATTGCTCATCAGTCTAATGTAGCCAAAGAAGAACAAGATTATAATTTTAATTTTGATGTTTTGGTTGTAGAAGACAATAAGATGAATCAAATGATGATGTCGGCACTTCTTAATCAACTTAAAGTAAATATAGCTATTGCCAATAATGGAGAAGAAGCTATTAATATGATACAGAAGAAATCTTTCGACTTAATTTTGATGGATTTACACATGCCTATTCTTGGTGGGATTGATGCTACTAAAATCATACGATTTGAATTAGGACTACTTGATGTTCCTATCGTAGCTTTAACAGCAGATACTTATTGGGATAAAAGGTTTGATGCATTCTCTGCAGGCATGAACGATTATTTGACAAAACCTTTAAGTAGGCCATCGTTAATTCATATTCTTGATAAATACTTGTTGGATAATGAAAATAAAGAGATGAAATACCTCGATCCAATAAAGCATAAGGAAATCATTAAAGAATTAAAAGAGATAACGATTACAAAATCTCAAAATGATAATGAAAAACTTCGTAGACTAAGATCTTTACGTCATCTGCTTCAGGATTACGATACTGGTTTTGTAGAATACATAGATTTTGTAACAAGTGCAATAGCTAATAATAAGGAGATTGAAATATTCTAATATCAAAAAAATAAAAAAGCTCGGAAATTAAATCCGAGCTTTCTTTTTTATTTGAAAAATATGGAATCTGTTTTTACTTCTGCTTCCAATTGATGTAGAATTGAATACAATCCGAAATATGTACGATTCAAATACAAACCATCTCTTATACCTCTTGGTTTTTTAGATTTTCTCAAGATATTCTGGTTTTCCTGATTTTCTGCTAAAGCTTGAATTTCTTCAAAATAGGCAGCCTCTCCAAAATCAAAAGTATCATGATGGAAAGGTCTAGCCAAAATGCTTATCATAGACTTAAATAACTGATCAAGGAACTGTTTGTCAGACTCAGAATCGTCATCATATATAAATCGCATACTAGCAAAAACTGACTTCCTTTTTTCTTCATTGTTCATGTTTTCAGGAATCATCAGATCGAAATAATTTCTGTAAAAATCTGATGGTATTTCTTTAACACAACCAAAGTCAATAATTCCCAAAAGGCCATCTTCTGAAATAATGAAATTACCGGGGTGAGGATCTGCATGTACTTCTTTTAGTTGATGTACTTGGAAGTCGTAAAAGTCCCACAAAGCCTGACCAACTTTATTTCTAATTTCCTGTGATGGATTCGTTTCTAAAAATTCATTTAAGTGTTTTCCTTCCAACCAATCCATAGTTAAGATTTTCTGTGAAGAATACTCTTTATAATAGTTTGGGAAATAAATATTTTTGATGTGCTTACAAGCTTCAGTAATTTTTTGTGATCTCTGTAATTCAAGTTCGTAATCAGTTTCAGAAAGTAGCATCACTTCAACTTCTTTCATATAATGATTTACATCTTGTTCATTAAGACCCATCATTCGAACAGCAATGGGTTTTACTAATTTCAAATCTGAACTAACACTTTCAGCAACTCCAGGATATTGAACTTTTACTGCGTATTTTTTTCCATCTTTTTCAGCAAGGTGAACCTGACCAATACTTGCTGCATTTACTGCTTCTTTAGTGAAAGTATCAAATAGTTCGTAGGGTGCTTTACCAAAAGACTTGATAAAAGTTTTATTGACTAACGGTAACGATAGAGGTGGGGCAGAATATTGTGACATCTGAAACTTCTCAATGTAAGCCTGAGGTAACATATTCTTATCCATACTCATCATTTGAGCAACTTTTAAGGCGCTTCCTTTCAGTTCGCTCAAAGCTTCGTACACATCAGTAGCGTTTTCTTTGTGTAATTCTTCTTTGCCTGAATAATCGTTATCGAGAACTGTTTTTGCGTAATGTTTGATGTAATTCGTACTCACTTTCGCACCTACCTTCACAAAACGAGATACTCTCTGAACTTTGGAAGATGGTATAGTCTTTTGGATTTTTTTATCAATTTCGGTCATAATTATTTTTGGAATATAAATTTAGCGAGTTGAAAAGCCGAATCTGCGAAGTTTGGTCCAATGAGATCCATAATTAAATGCACACTTTTCTCTACTGCTTCATCGGTATTTTCTTTTTCATTTGATGAGTCTTCTGTCCAATATTTTGTGATTAAAAAGAATTGAGTCAGCATCACATTAATGTAATAATCTTGTACAAATACTCTGTCTTCGATCTCACCACTTGATAAGCCTTCTTGTATCAATTGATTAAAATATGGTGATACAGTATCAACAATATTTTCTCTTCGATCGTTTATCTCCTTTAACTCAAATAATGAATGAATGTTTGATGAGAACGTAAAGAATTTATCATATTGATTTAAACATACAGTGTAATTAAAGAAAAAGGATAACAGTTTCTCTCTGATTGAGTACTCTCCAAAATTGGGATCGGTACTCGCATTATGATATGCTTTGTGAATCGTGTTGTTCCAGATATTATTTTCTAAAGTGATAAGTGAATAATTTGTCAAATTGATAGAATCATCAACTTCTATTTCTTGAGACTTAATTAACTCATTTATATTATTTGGCCTTTTAGAATTAGACGAAATATAGTTGATATAAGATATTTCAATCTTTTTTTCAAATTTCTCCATAAGAGTTTAGGTATTTTAATTAATAGATGTTAATTTCATTCTCGAAGTTTGTTTGTTAGTTTAGTTTATTAAAGTGGAAGGAACCTCTGATTTTCGGGGGTTTCTTTTTTTATATAAACTAATCAAGGAGATAATTGTTAAAATTGTATTTAATAGAGAATGATATTTATTTCATTATCACCATAATAAAATTAAGATATAGTTTTAAATCATAGACACTATAACGGTAAAATTTTATCAAACGAGTTGAATTTTTTTAAGTTTTGCTTAAACGTAGAAAATTGAATCAAATAATAGTATTAGAATTCTATAACATTAGAAAATTTTAATTTTCATGCGATTCTTTAACTTTGTGAGTTACTTTTACAAAAAGAATAATCAATTAAATTTTCAATAGATCGTGAATAACAAGCAAAGTGCAGCTCTATTTGACAAAGCACAACATACTATTCCGGGTGGGGTTAACTCTCCAGTAAGAGCATTTAAATCTGTTGGTGGAACTCCTCTTTTTATCAAAAGTGCTCAAGGAGCATATATTACAGATGAAGACGACAACAGTTACATTGAGTTAATTAACTCTTGGGGACCAATGATTCTTGGTCATGCTCACCCAGTGATTACTTCAGCTGTACAAGATGCTGTAAATAATTCATTATCATTTGGAGCACCAACATCTAAAGAGATCGATATCGCAGAATTAATTTGTGATATGGTTCCATCTATTGAAAAAGTAAGAATGGTAAACTCTGGGACGGAGGCGACAATGTCTGCTGTTCGTGTAGCTAGAGGATATACTGGAAGAAATAAAATGATTAAGATTGAAGGATGTTACCATGGTCATGGTGATTCATTCTTAATTGCAGCAGGTAGTGGTGCTGTTACTATGGGTGTACCTAACAGCCCAGGTGTAACTGAAGGTACTGCAAAAGATACATTACTTGCTCCTTACAATGATATTGAAAAAATTAAAGAGCTTGTAGCTGAAAATAAGGATGAGATTGCTGCCCTTATCATTGAGCCTGTTCCAGGTAATATGGGGTTAGTGCTTCCAAAGGATAATTACCTACAAAAATTAAGAGATATCTGTACAGAAGAAGGTATCGTATTGATTTTTGATGAAGTAATGACTGGTTTCCGTTTGGCTAAAGGTGGCGCACAAGAAGTATTCGGTGTTACTCCGGATATGACAACTCTTGGTAAAATTATCGGAGGCGGAATGCCTGTAGGTGCATACGGTGGAAAGAAAGAAATTATGGATTTTGTTGCTCCAGCAGGTCCAGTATACCAAGCAGGTACACTTTCAGGAAATCCTGTGGCAATGGCTGCCGGATTGAATATGTTGAAATACCTTAACGACAATCCATCAGTATATACTGATTTAGCCGCTAAAGGTGAGAAACTTGCAAAAGGTGTTCAATCAGTATTAGATAAACATGGTCTTCCTTATAAGGTCACGCTATTAGGTTCTATGATTTGTATCTTCTTTACAGATCAAGAAGTAGTAAACTTTGCAGATGCTCAAACTACTGATACGGCTAAATTTGGTAAATTCTTCCATCAGATGTTAGCTAATGGTGTATACTTACCACCATCACAATATGAATCTTGGTTCATGTCAAATGCATTAACTGATGAAAACTTAGATCAGATCATCGATGCTGTAGATAAATCATTAGAAGCTATTAAATAATCCTTATGTCTCAGAGAAGAAAAGGATTTCAAGATAAAAAGAATGTTGTCACTTGTAAAAAATATAAGTGGCAGCATTTAGTTATTTACGGTTTTAGGTTAGAGAAATCTAAATGTCCTATTTGTAAAAAACATCCCGAATATACTGATAAGGAAAGGATGTTTATAGATTTGGGCTTAGGTTTTATTTTCGCAAGCATTTTTGTTACCTTGCCGATCGTATTCGATGAAATGGGTCTGATCTTAGGACAGCTTGGTTCTTTGTTGATCGTTCTTGCCTTAGTTTTATCAATCAGATCTTATTTTAATAACTCTTTCCCGAAAAAGAAAAAGTAGGGATTAATATTCAATTATGAGAAATAAAGTTCAAAAAGTTCTATTGGGTGCTGCTTTACTTACCTCAATAGGATTCGCAGCAAATGCACAAGAGGCTCCAAAAAAGGAGGCTCCTGAAAATTGGTTCAATCTAAATTATGAAAACGACGGTGTTTACGGAGTAGGAACTGAAAGAGCATATTCTGAAATACTTAAAAATAAAAAGTCTAAAAAAGTTGTAGTGGCAGTTATTGATAGCGGTATTGATATCGACCACGAAGATTTAAAGGATGTTATCTGGAAAAATGAAAAAGAAATTGCGGGTAACGGAAAAGACGATGACAATAATGGATACATCGACGATGTAAACGGATGGAACTTTATTGGTGGAGCAGATGGCTCAATGGTCAATGAAGAAAACCTTGAAGTTGCTCGTTTATATGGAACATTAAGCAAAAGATTTGAAGGTGTTGCTGAAGAAGAAGTAGCTAAAGCTGATAAGAAAGATTATCAACTTTGGTTAGAAGTAAAGAAATCTTTTGAAGAAGGTTTAACAAAAGCGGAAAACAATTATAGCCGTTATGCTACTTTCTTACATCAATTCCAAAGAGGTAAAGCTTTATTTATGGCTTACTTCGATTTAGATGATGAAAGTGAAATTCCTGGTGCTTTAGAATCTTTAGAATCAGAAGATGAAGTATTATTAGGAATGAAAGAAATGACTTTAGGTCTCCTTTCTCAAGGTGTGACTGATGAGCAAATCCAAGAAGGAGTAGAGTACTTCGAAGGTCAGGTTAAATATAACTACAACCACGAATTGAATACTCGTGAAATCGTAGGTGATAATATCGATGATAAATCTGAAAAAGATTACGGTAACAATAAAGTAATGGGTCCTGATGCAATGCATGGTACTCACGTTGCAGGTATAATCGGAGCATCAAGAGGTAATAACATCGGTATGGATGGTGTTGCTGATAATGTTGAAATCATGGTAGTTAGAACAGTACCTAACGGTGATGAAAGAGATAAAGATGTTGCTAACTCTATCATTTACGCTGTGGATAACGGTGCTCGTGTTATCAATATGAGCTTCGGTAAGCCATTTTCTCCTTCAAAAGAAGCAGTTGATAAAGCAGTTAAATATGCTGAATCTAAAGGTGTTTTATTGGTACATGCAGCTGGTAATGATCACAAAAACACAGATGTAGAAAATAACTTCCCTAGAGATAAATATAATTCAGGTAAAACTGCTAAAAACTGGATTGAAGTAGGTGCTTCAACTTGGCACACAGATGAGAAATTACCTGCGTATTTCTCAAACTATGCTAAGAAAAATGTAGATTTATTTGCACCAGGTTTTGATATCTATTCTACTGTTCCAGGTTCTGAATACCAAAACTTAAATGGTACTTCAATGGCTTGTCCAGTAGTTGCGGGTTGTGCAGCTGTATTAATGTCATATTATCCTGAGCTTTCAGCTACACAGGTGAAGAAGATATTAATGAAAACAGTAACTCCATTAAAAAATAAAGAGGTATACTTGCCAGGTTACAATAGCTTAGAAGAAGGTCAGGAGCCAGAAAAAGTAAAATTTGGTTCTTTATCTATCTCAGGAGGTGTTGTAAACCTTTATGAGGCAGTGAAGTATGCTGAAAAAATTTCGAAATAATTAGTAGTTAATTCGAACAACAAAAAAGGGATGTTATCTAGTAACATCCCTTTTTTGTTGTTTTATTTTTTTAGGTTTCCTATTCCACTAATATATTATCAATTAATCTAACCTTACCCAAATGTGCGGCAATAACAATTGCGTATCCTTCAGGTAATTGATAGTCATCCACTTTTTCTAAAGTATCAGTAGAGACAATTTCAAGATATTCTAAATGGAAAGAATGATTTTTATGAATTGTAGAAATTCCCCATTCAAGTACTTCTTTAGGTGCTTGGTTATCCTTCAACATATCTTTCATTTTAGTAATTGTTTGATATATGTAAGGGGCAACTTCAAGTTCTTCTGCTTTTAGTCTTAAATTTCTTGAAGACATGGCTAAGCCAGTTTCTTCTCTCACAGTTGGTACACCTATAATATCAATTTGAAATGATAGATCTTTCACCATCTTTTTAATAATAAGGTATTGTTGTAGGTCTTTCAGACCAAAATAAGCTTTGTCCGGTTGTACCATATGGAATAGCTTACTAACTACAATGCCTACACCATTAAAATGCCCAGGTCTAAATGCACCTTCTAATCTTGTTTCTAAAGATCCAAAATTGAAACCCAACATACTGTCCTGAGAAACGCCATTAGGATACATCTCTTCGACATTAGGAAGGAAAACAGCAGAACAACCTGCTTCTTCTAATAATTTAAAATCTTTTTCATGCTGAATGGGATAATGCTTTAGGTCGATCGCATTATTAAATTGGGTTGGATTAACGAAAATACTGCAAATCGTTATCTCATTTTCTTTAATAGAATTCTTAATTAATGTGAGGTGTCCATCATGTAATGCACCCATCGTTGGGACAAATCCAACAGAAATATTCGTTTTTCTACAGTTATTAATAAAATTTTTTAACGTGCGAACTTGATCAAAAATGTCCATTTTAAGGCTTGATTTTTATAAATTTATTTATTAAGTAAAAAGACTTATTTAGTATAGTTTACTTTCAAAGGTTGAATTTAAGTAAGTTCTTCCGTACTTTTGCGTAGAAAAGGTGTAAATACGGTAAAATATGTCGAAATTAAAAATTCTTTACGTTTCAAGTGAGATAAATCCATTTTTGAAAACTTCTGAAGTTGCAGATTATGTGAGAAAGCTTCCTCAACATATGCAAGAAAGAGGTATGGAAATCAGAATTATGGTTCCTAGATTTGGATTAATCAATGAGCGTAAGAACAGATTACATGAAGTGGTAAGACTATCGGGAATGAATATTGCCGTGGGCGAGGATGAAAAACCACTTACAATCAAAGTAGCTTCGATACAAAGTGCTAAATTACAAGTTTACTTTATAGATAACGAGGATTATTTCCATAGAAAATCAGTTTTCAGAGATAAGAAGAGCGATGAGTTTTTCTCAGACAATGATGACAGAGCGGTTTTCTTCTGTAAAGGTGTAATTGAAACAGTGAAGAAACTTGGTTGGGCTCCAGATGTTGTACATTGTAATGACTGGTTTACTAGTTTCATTCCATTGTATTTAAAGACTTCTTACAAAAATGATCCAATGTTCAAAAATGCTAAAACAGTATTTACTGTTTATGATACACATTTTGATCATAAATTCGATCATGAGGAGTTAGCTAAAAAAGTAAAAATGTTAGACATTGACGATTCAATGTTGACAGAGCTTTCTACTGCAGATTATAACAGTTTCATTAAAATTGGTTCTGAGTATGCTGATAAAGTAACTAAAGGATCAAATTCTATCAATGGAGAAGTAGAAGAAGTATTATCTACTTACGGTGAAAAGGTAACGGAAACGGAACCTGAAGGAGAGGAATATGCTGATTCTTATTATGACATTTATACTGGGTTGACGGAATAGTTACCCTATAAATCATATTTTCACAAAAAAAAGGTTATTGAATATGTCAATAACCTTTTTTTATTTGTGTACGTCTAGATAATTTACAATTTTTGTCCCACCGTATTTATACTTTGCTTTCAACCTTTTTGGTATTACCATTGTCTACAAAGTAAGAACAGAAAGCCTTTATATTTTTGAGTAAAAAAATCAAATGAGTAATAAATTTTTATTAAAAGCATTTTCGCTAATTTTTATAACATTATCTTTTTCTTGTACGAGAACGGATTTACAGACAATTGTTATTGGAGGTGACTTAATTGACGATCAAACTAAGATGTGTTATGTGGATACTTTGGAAATTGAAATCCAAAATATGCACGTCGATTCAATCATTACAAAAAATTCAAATTACTTTTTAGCGGGCTATATAGACGAAGGCACTAAGATAGGTAAGACAACTACTGCAACTTATACACAATTAAGTATAGGATCAGAGGAAGGACTTAATTTTGAAGATAGGACTTTAGATTCTATTGAATTTGCCATTGCATTAGAAAGAACATCTATTTATGGAGATACCTCAAAGAATATCACATTAGAGGTATATGAGATCACTGAAGATATCGAAGGCGATTCTGTATTGTATTTTGCAGAAGACTCTGTGGCTACAGATGCCAATGCGATTGGTTTCAGAACATTTAAGCCATCTGATATCGGATCAACAGATACAGTAAGAATTACTCTAGATAAAGCTTTTGGTCAAAAGATTATTGATAATGCCGAGTATGCAGATCAAGAAGACTTTAGAAGTAAGATCAAAGGTTTAGCTATTAAAGTAAGACAAGGGCAAGAATCAGCTTGGTGTGGTAAATATTCATTAGATAACTTCGGTACAGTGGTAACTATGAATATGTCATACATGGCAGAGAACGGAGAAGATACGCTAAGAACACAATACTACTTTGGTTTTAGCCAACGCTTTAATCAAATAAAATACGAACCAGGAACGCTTACTTCAGGTATTAATGTCGGAGATATTGTAGATACCGAACAAACGAATAACTTAGGTTATGTCATTGAAGGTACAGGTATGGTTGCTAGTTTAAGATTTCCTACACTAATCGATTTATTTAAAAAGCCACAAGGTGTAGATGGAGATAGTTTAAGGGAAGTGCATTTAAACCGAGCCGACTTGATTATTTCTCCGGTAGGTGTAAATGATGACCAAGGAAGAATATTCCCTGATGATAATACCCCACCACCATTGACAATGTTTTTTGGTTTTAGAGAAGGAGAGAATATTAAAAGAATATCTGATGATAATAGAAATTACAGATATTTGCAAGCACAATCTCCAGCTTCTGGTGACCAATCGATTTCATATAGTGGAAATATACAAGCATTTTCTCATGCTAAACTTGCACAATATCTTCAAGAACGTACAATAAATGAATTTTATGACGTACCTTTGAGCGATGATGGTTTAGTTATCATCCCTGCACAACAAAATCAAAACGTTAGGAAATTGTTTTTTGCGGATGATAAAAGTACCTTATTAAACCCATTAAATGGACAAACTATGCGAATGAGACTCGTTGTCTATTATGCTGTTTTTAATGACGAGTCCTTTCAGTGCAAGTAATTATTATTCATCTAAAATTTTTTAATTATGTGCGGAATTGTCGGGTATGTTGGGCATAGAGATGCTCTAAATATTCTGATTAAAGGCCTTGAACGTTTAGAATATAGAGGCTACGACAGTGCTGGTATTTCTCTTATCGATCAAGATGATGTTAAAGTTTTTAAGTGTAAAGGCAAAGTAGCCGATCTTAAAAAACAAATTGATAATAAAGACACTAAAGGTACGACAGGTATAGGTCATACTCGTTGGGCGACACATGGTGCCCCTAATGATGCTAACGCTCATCCACATTACTCTTCTGATAGTAATTTGGCAATGGTGCATAATGGTATCATCGAAAATTATGAGGCTTTAAAAAGTCAACTTATTGAAAAAGGACATGTTTTTCATAGTGACACAGATACAGAAGTATTTATTCACTTTATAGAGCAAGTTCAAAAAGATAACAATTGCGACTTAGATGAAGCAGTAAGAATTGCTTTAAACGAGGTTGTGGGAGCATATGCTATTGTAATCACTCAAAAAGATAAACCAGGTCAATTGGTAGCAGCCCGTAAAGGCTCTCCATTGGTGATTGGTGTTGGTGAAAAAGAATTTTTCCTTGCATCGGATGCTACTCCAATCGTAGAGTACACAAAAGATGTAGTTTATATTAAAGATGAGGAGGTTGTATTACTTAAGGATGGTAATATGACAATTACTGATGTTAAGAATCAGGTCCAAACTCCTTACTTACAGACACTAGAACTAGAATTAGAAGCTATTGAAAAAGGAGGATATGATCACTTCATGATGAAGGAGATTATGGAGCAGCCTAAATCAGTTTCTGATTGTTTAAGAGGTAGAGTTATCTCTGAGAAAAACCACGTTAAGTTAGGTGGTATCTTTAATCACTTTGATGATTTATTAAATGCGAAACGTATTATTATTGCCGCTTGTGGTACTTCTTGGCATGCTGGCTTAGTTGCTGAGTATATTTTTGAAGAATTAGCAAGAATTCCAGTAGAAGTAGAATACGCTTCAGAATTTAGATATAGAAATCCAATCATCGGAAAAGGAGATGTATTAATTGCTATTTCTCAATCTGGTGAAACAGCGGATACTTTGGCTGCAATGAGTTTAGCAGAATCCAAAGGTGCAGTTGTTCTTGGAGTTTGTAATGTAGTAGGTTCTTCAATTGCAAGAAACTCACACGAAGGTGCTTATACTCACGCTGGACCAGAAATTGGTGTAGCAAGTACAAAAGCATTTACAGCACAGTTAACAGTTCTAACAACAATGGCTTTAATGTTAGCTAAAGAAAAAGGAACTTTAACTGAAGCACAATTACACGATTTATTGGTGGAATTAGAAAACATTCCATCTAAAATTGAAAAAGTGCTTAAAACAAATGATGCTGTAAGAGAAATGTCTGCCTTGTACAAGGATGCAAAGAACTTCTTGTATCTAGGGCGAGGCTTTAATTTCCCTGTAGCATTAGAAGGTGCCTTAAAATTAAAAGAAATTTCTTATATTCATGCTGAAGGCTATCCTGCAGCTGAAATGAAACACGGTCCTATTGCACTTATCGATGAAGAAATGCCAGTAGTAGTTATTGCTACTCGTGATAGTTCTTATGACAAAGTAGTGTCCAACCTTCAAGAAGTGAAAGCAAGAAGTGGACGAGTGATTGCCGTAGTTACAGAAGGAGATGCCTTAATTCCAGGTATGGTGGATCATGTCATTGAAGTACCAGATACTCATGAGGTACTCATGCCAATGATTTCATGTATTCCATTACAGTTATTGTCTTATCATATTGCAGTGATGAGAGGATGTAATGTTGATCAGCCACGTAACTTGGCAAAATCAGTAACAGTAGAGTAAAACAATAAGTAGCCTCCTAATTCAAAGGAGGCTACTCATATAAAAATATTATGCAAGAAGAATTTAGCTATAACACAGGACGATCTGATATTGTTCTTAAAGAGTATGGAAGAAATGTAGAGAAACTAGTAAAGTATATTTCTTCATTGGATGACAAAGCTTTAAGAACTCAATATGCTTATACTTTAATTGCTTTGATGAAACAATTACATCCAATTCAAAAGCAATTAAGCGATAGCCAACAGCGTGTATGGGATCACCTGACAGTTATGTCTGAATTTAATTTGGATATAGACGCACCTTATCCATTGCCAACAGAAAACCAAATGCATAAGAAACCACGTAAAGTGGCATATTCTCAAACCAACATCAGGTTTAAACACTTCGGTAAAAACTTGCAAAAGATGGTGGAGAGTGCATTAGAACAAGAAGGCGAGGATAAAATAGAAGAAGCAATGGTGAAAATCATTAAGTTGATGAAATCATTCTATTCTATGCAAGTAAATGACCAAATCGAAGATGAGGTGGTGATCAATACCATTAATACACTTTGTAAAGGGAGATTTAACGTTCGTCCATTAAAACAAAAATATCCAGATGCTTTTAAGAATGTAAAAATCCCAGCAGGAAATGTACTAACACAAGGTGCAACTTCAACTGCAAAATCAAATAATAGTAATTCTTCTAAGAAGAAGAGAAGAAGGAAAAGAAAATAATTATCCTCTTAAATAAGTGGTGACATAATATAAAATACCAAGTGATAGTAAAAAGAAAGAAGTCATCTTCGTCAATTTTAAATATCTACTTGAGAGACTTAGCATAGCACATAATAGACAAGCTAGGATAGAAAAAGTTAAGTCATAATTAAGGGTGTAATCGTAATGGATTGGACCCTTTATTGTTAATATAGAAGAGGCAAGAAGGTAATTGATGATGTATGAACCCATAATGTTACCGAAGGCAATATCTTGTCTTTTTCTTCTCATTACCGAAATAGTAGTGATAATCTCAGGTAAAGAGGTACAAATTGCCATGATACTTACCCCAATGAATCGAGCACTTAAATTAGAGTATTCACTTAGTAGTAGTGCTTCAATCACAGAAATATAAGCACCCCCTCCAATAATAAGTAAGCCTACAATAATATCACGGGCTATACTATGATGATGTAATAACCCTTGAGGTATTTTTTTAATTAAATAGATTTCTTTTTTATTCTTACTACTCGCGAATATGATAATATAATAAGTGATTAAATACCCAATCAAATAAAATGCATCAAAAGGAGTGAGGAAGTTATCTTCGGCGTTAAAAAAGAGTTTCTTATTCAGTAGAAAAAATAAGAGACAACCACTTCCTAAGGCAAAAAGGGTATCTCTCCAGATATTTTTTGATAACACTCTAACTCTTATGATTAGAGCCGAAATTCCTAAACCGAATACAATATTAAAGGTGTTGCTACCTATAATAGTACCAAAAGCCAAGGCTTCCGCATCTTTGTAGACGGATATGGTAGAAACACAAATTTCAGGAATTGAAGTACCTAATGCTACTACTGTTAGACCAATATGTACCCCAGAAAAATTAGATTTTCCACTTAGTGCTGTAGCACCTTTTGTTAGTAATAAGGCACCATATCTCATTAGTAGAATACCAGAGATACCTAAAAAAATATGGAAAAGAAGTGTATCCAAAAAATATTATAGTTGTAAAGTGAAATGATCTGCATCTAGATGAGTTGGAAACTTCTCTCTTAGATTATGAAGTTCTTTATAGTTAAGAGTAACTATTTTTATTTCATCATTCTCATTTAACTCATTAAGTGCTTTACCTTTTGCTGAATAAACAGCAGACTGACCATTGTAATTTACTTGGTTAGGGTCTTGTCCAATTCTATTTACACCAACTGAGTAACTTAGATTCTCAATTGCTCTAGCTTTCAGTAAAGTATTGAAAGCATCAATCCTTGGTGCTGGCCAATTGGCTACACATACAAGAATGTCATAATCATTATTAGTGTTTCTACACCATAATGGGAAGCGTAAATCGTAACAGATGATGGGGTTTATTCTCCAGCCTTTCCATTCTTCAATAACCTGGAAATTACCTGGTTCAAAAGCCATATGTTCTGAAGCCATTCTAAACAAGTGTCGCTTGTCATAATGTGATATATGACCATTAGGTCTAGCAAAGATCAAACGGTTGTACACTTTGCGATCTTGTCGAACAGGATAGCTACCCAATATTGCGGCACCCATTCTTTTTGATTGCTGTAACATCCACTTACTCGTTGTAAGACCGATGGGCTCTGCTTTTTCAGCAGCTTCATTATGGAAGCCAGTAGTAAATAATTCTGGTAGCACCACCAAATCAACATTTTCCTCAATGGTCCATAACTTCTCTTCTAAAGTAGCAAGATTAGCTGTAGGATTCATCCACTCAGGATTAAATTGAACGATAGCAACCTTAAAGTTTTCTTGATGGTGTGACATATATAATTAATTATCTAATCTACCTGTAAAAACAACGTAAAAATAATCACCTGTAGCGGCATTCTGAAATACTGCACCACCAAATGTGTTTGAATTTCTATTTTCAAGTGTATTTCTACATCTCGAAGCCATAATATTGACGATATCAGGGATAGGATCAAGAATATTATAAGCGGCATAGGCTGTACAACCTCTTAGGTCACTACTTCCTGTGACACTTTGAATTCTTTTTTTGTGGTATCCGTTTTCTTCTTCTTCTTTAGTCAGTTGCTCCCTATTCATCGGATTGTCTGCTAAGTTAGCAGCGAATCTTTTCGCTTCTTCAAAGTATGCAGCGTTAAATTCAAAAGTAGTCAAATCTTTAGATTCTCTGTATTTATTTAGTTCATCCATAAAATAACTATCAAGAGAAGTTGGTGTGTTCCAACTTACTTCTTCTTCTTTACAACCAAAGAATAAAACAGGGACGATAAGCAGTAAAAAAAATCTCATTTAAAATAATTATTATAAAAAAAAGCTCCTAAATCTTAGGAGCTTAAATTTAATTATTTTTTTGGAAACCTCATTCTATAACCATGGGCTACTTTGCCTTTAGTGATATTATTTAGCTTTCCTTTGATTAATCTCTTTTTGATAGGAGAAAGGTGATCTGTAAATAAAATACCTTCGATGTGATCGTATTCGTGTTGAATTACACGAGCCGTCATCCCTGTAAACTCTTCTTCTCTTTCGTTAAGTTCATCGTCTAAGTATTTAATGATAATTCCTTCTGGACGAATAACATCACCATTTACACCAGGAATACTTAAACAGCCTTCGTCGAAACTTACATCCTCTCCAAATTCCTCGATAATCTCAGCATTAATGAAAGCACCTTTATATCCTTTCTCTTCACTTTCCTCATCAATCATTAAATTAGAATCGATAACGAAAATTCTTTTGCCAATACCTATCTGAGGGCCTGCAAGTCCAACGCCAGAGGCACCACCCATAGTTTCGAACATACTATCAATTAGTTCCCCTATGTTTTCTAATTCTTCCTTAGAATAATCTTTGGCAACTCTTTTAAGAATTGGATCTCCGTATGCGACTACTGGATAAATCATTTATATATATTTTAATGGATTAAAAACTATTTTGATCTAAAAAGGATTGCAAGATAATAGCAGCACTTATCTTATCCACATTTCCTTTTACTTTTCTATCTTTTTTCTTCATTCCACCGCTAATCATAGACTGTTCAGCCATTTTAGAAGTAAAACGTTCATCGATATAAGTAATCGGAATATTGGGGAATTCAGCCGCTAACTTCTTTCCAAAATTTTGAGTAGGCTTTGTGTTGTCTGTTGCTTTTCCATCTAAACCCTTTGGAAGTCCAATAACGAAGTGTTCTACATCTTCTTTCTGAACATATTCTTTGATGAACTTCATAATCACATTTGTTTGTACTGTTTCTAAAGACGAAGCAATAATTTTTAATGGATCAGTAACGGCAAACCCTGTTCTTTTTGTTCCGTAATCTATGGCTAAAATCCTTCCCATATATGTATTATAATGAAGCCTTCGCTTTTTCGACTTCTTTTTTACTATTCCCTACAAAAATTTGATTATCTGCAATAATAACAGGTCTTTTTAAAAAAGAGTACTCCTGAAGTATTAACGATTTATAATCCTCCTCAGATAATTCTTTTTCATGCAAGCCCATTGGTCTAAATTGACGTGATCTTCTGCTAAATAAAGATTCGTAACTACCACTCAATGCTTTCATTGCATCTAGTTGGTCTGAAGTAATAGCTTCTGTTTTGATATCTTGAAACTCATCAAATTTATCTTTACCGATTTCTTCAATAATTCTTTTACAAGTAGAACAAGTGGATAGGTGATATATCTTTGTCATTATTTGTTGATAATTTCTTGGATGTTTTTGTAAATGTTGTTAGCTATATTATCTACTGGGAGATCGTTAGGATCTTTGCCAAAAGGATCTTCAATTTCTTCAGAAATGGTAACAATACTCATCGCCACATAATAAATGATGATAACAGCAGGTATGGTCCACCATTCTAAATTCTCAATTAAACCTAAAGGCATAATAATCGCATAAATGTAGATATATGCTTTTAATAAATAATTATGCGATTGTGGCATTGGCGTTTTATGGATACGCTCGCACTTACCCATAATGTCAATTAACTCATCAGAATTCTCTATTAATTTTAAATATTGAAAATCTGTGATTTCGCCTCTTTCATAAACGGTTTTTAATCGTTTAATAATTAATTGATTAATACCATTAGGTACATGTTCCCACTTCTTTAATTCATTAGAGATTTCTTCTCCAACAAACTCAATTTCTATATAAATAACTCCACTTCTTAAATGTTCTTTTAAAACATAGGGAAATGCAGCTATTAAGTTCAATATTTCTGTCTTTTCCTTACTGTCAGGTAATAACTGATTGATTTGTAAGGCATAGTTTCTTGAAGTGTTGACTAATCCACCAAGAACTTTTCTCGCTTCCCACCATCTATCATAAGCAGTATTATTTCGGAATACTAATAGTATACCTAGAATAGCACCCATTAAACCAGGTAGTGTAAAATTTGATTCTATGTTCACATGTCCTAATTCATGTATAGTACATAGAATTGTTGTTGGTATTGCAATCCAAATTAAATCAACAGCGAGTCTTCTTATTAAATATCCTTTATAGGAAAATATTAAAAAGAAATTGGATTGAGAAAAGTTCTTTTTAGGCATAAAAATCTAATTATCAATTTACATTGTCAAATGAACAATTTAACAAATGTAGTTAATCAATTAAAGTTTTATGCATAATTTTCGCAGAACCTTTTACGGTTACTTTATTCGCTTCAGACTTGATTACTGTAGTGATAACTGCCGTTTTTCTTCTTGAATCAATTTCACTGATTTCAAATTCTGCTGAATACGTTTCTTCTACAAACATTGGTCTTAAGAAATCCATTGTTTGAGATAGATATACAGATCCATTACCTGGGAATTCTGTACCTAATACTCTAGAGAAAATTGATGCAGATAAAAAGCCATGAATGATAGGCTTTTTAAAGGGTGTTTGAGCCGCAAATTCTTCATCTATATGAATTGGATTCGTATCTCCTGTAAGTTGAGCGAATGCGTTTACTTCTTCTTGAGTAAACTTAAAGTTGACTTGATAAGATTGTCCAATCTCTAGCATATTTCTATATTTTGATGATTTAATTGAGATAAATTTTCATAAAAAGATGATGAAAGTCTCTTTTTTAAAAATATTATCATTAATTTTACGATGTAAAGTTCAAAACTTGTATAAAAAAATCATTTTATCAAGTGACTTTACCTCAAATTAGAGTTATCTTTTTTCATTTTCATATTTACTGAACTAAAGGTGTTGTCAATGACAAGGCCTTTTTTTATAAAAAAAAGTGGAAAAATTTAAACTATTAGTTCATAAAATAGTTCCTATTTAAAAAAATTCTAAATAACTTTGCCGACCGTAGTCATAGTATCTTTTGATACAAGTTCGATTGTCGAGTTACTAAGATTTTTTAATACGAATTTCTAACAATTAATCATAAAGAAAAATGCTGAAGATCAACGATCTAAAAGCTTCAATTGAAGACAAAGATATACTTAAAGGGATCAACCTTGAGATAAAGGAAGGCGAAGTTCACGCGATCATGGGACCAAACGGTTCTGGTAAAAGTACTTTAGCTTCTGTATTAGCAGGTAGAGAAGATTATGAAGTAGAAGGTGGCGATGTTGATTTCGACGGAGAAGACTTGTTAGAAATGTCACCTGAAGAAAGAGCACAAAAAGGTTTATTCCTTGCTTTCCAATACCCAGTTGAAATTCCAGGTGTTAGTAATACTAACTTCTTGAGAACTGCAGTAAACGAGGTAAGAAAAGCTAGAGGTGAAGAGCCTTACAATGCTGCCAACTTCATGAAAGAGATGAAAGAGAAAATGAAGATTGTATCTATCGATAAGTCTTTAATGAACCGTTCTCTTAACGAAGGTTTCTCTGGTGGTGAAAAGAAAAGAAACGAGATCTTCCACATGGCAATGTTGGATCCGAAATTAGCTATTCTTGATGAAACAGATTCAGGTCTTGATATCGACGCTTTACGTATCGTGGCTAATGGTGTAAACACTCTTAGAGATGGTAAAAGATCATTTGTTGTAGTAACTCACTACCAAAGATTGTTGGATTACATCGTTCCTGATTTTGTTCACGTTCTTTACAAAGGTAAGATTGTAAAATCTGGTACTAAAGAATTAGCTCTTGAGCTAGAAAAAAAAGGTTACGATTGGATTATCCAAGAAGTAGAAGGTAACAACTAAACTACCATCTTACATGAGTACAGTAATTGAAAACGCAGCACTTAAAAATAGTGCTTTAGAATATATAGAAGAAACTATTGAAGCAGTTCCTGAATTAGTTGAAGTGAGAACTTCAGCTGCAGAAGGATTTGCTGAAAATAACTTTCCTTCTATCAAAGATGAAGAGTGGAAGTACACTAATGTTAAACAATTAGTTTCTGCTAACTATTCTTTTGATGTTGATAGTGTGAATATCACTACAGAAGATATCAAGGAATATTTAATTGATGGAGTAGAGGTATTGGTATTTATCAATGGTAAATACAATCAGAACCTTTCTAATTTCACTTCTTCTGAAAAAGTTTACATCAGTACCTTTGCTGAAGCTTTAAACTCTGATAAGAAATCACTTTTATTAGATAACTTCGGAAAGCATGCTGATAACAATCTTCCTTTTGTAGCTTTGAATACTGCATCAACAACTGAGGGTGTATTTATTCATGCTAAAAGAAATGCAATTAAGGAAGAGTCTGTGATGATTTTGAATGTTGTTACTCAATCAAACTTGGTGATTCAACCACGTTTATTGGTAATTTCTGAAGAAGGAACACAAATCTCTTTTGCCGAAAGAAATGCGGTAATCAATAATGCTGAAGGTACATTGGTAAATGCAGTTTCTGAAGTAACTGTTGCTGAAAGAGCAAATGTTGCACATATCAAAATTCAAGATGAGGATCAATCTACTCAACTTGTGACAGTAACTGAAGCAAAACAAGCTGATAATTCTGTATACGATAATGTAACAATCACTACAGGAGGTAAATTGGTTAGAAATAATTTAAATATCTCTTTAGGTGAGCATTGTGAAGGTCATATGACAGGTTTATATCTATTAAATGAGAAATCATTTGTAGATAACCATACAATGGTAGATCACAAGATGCCTAACTCATACAGTAATGAGTTATACAAAGGTATTTTAAGTGGTAAATCAAAGGCGATTTTTAATGGTAAAATCTTTGTTCGTCAGGATGCTCAAAAAACAAATGCATTCCAATCGAATAAGAACATTTTATTATCTCCTGATGCTGTTGTGGATACTAAACCTCAATTAGAGATTTGGGCAGATGACGTATCTTGTTCTCACGGTTGTACAGTAGGCGCATTAGACGAAGACCCAATGTTCTACCTAAGAGCTAGAGGTATCTCAGAAGATAAAGCAAGAGCATTATTAACGTATGCATTTGCTGGAGATGTTATCGAGAAGATCAAAAATGAGCCAATTAAGAGATTGGTTCAAGAAATGGTTGCAAGGGAAATGGGTTATCCATTAGACTAAGCAAACCCATGATATATAAGAAGAGTATCAATAAGCATGAATCAATTCATGTTCTATTGATACTTTTTTTTTATGCACTTTTTGGTTTGTGAGACGAAATTACCATGGTTATTTCTCTTGTGATTTTATCCAAATCGTCTGCACTACTTTTTAAGTGATCTAAGATTTCTTTTGCCATAATTTCATCTGAAGTATTAAATAATTCGATCAGTCCCATAATTCTACATAAGGGACCTCTTACTTTATGAGAATTAAGGTAGCAGTATTTTTCAATGGCTTTATTTTGAGTAGATAATAACGTTTTTAGCGTTTGAATTTCTTTGGTTGTGGCAGTAATTTCTTTTGAGTCAACGTTACATTCATCAAGATTATGTTGAATGTTTTTCATAAACATCATAATCTCAGTTTTTAAAACATCGATACGTTTTATTCTAGCAGTTATACTATCCAAAAGTTCTTTTCTTGTAAATGGTTTAGTGATGTAATCATCGGCCATTAAATTCATGCCTTTTCTTATATCTTCTCTGTTACTTTTAGCAGATAAAAATATAAAAGGTACACCTACAGCTAACGGATTTTTTCTTAATTCTTTAAGAAATAAATAGCCGTTCATGGCAGGCATCATGATATCACACAATATGATATCAGGAATGTCATTCTTTAAAATTTCTAAGGCTTCAACACCACTTTGGGCAGATAACACAGTAAAATCGTTCAATTCTAGTATATCAACAATACTATCCAGTAAGTTCTTTTCATCGTCGATAACAAGTACAGTAGCATCCTTCATTATCAGGCGTTATTTAGGTCAATGGGGTAAATTCAAAACATTAACACTTGTTTGCTGATAATAAGTTTCCTTACTGACCAATTAATGAAAAAGCGGCCCAATAATATGGAGATGTGTATATTCCACCTTGGAATAGTTTAATTTTTGCTTTTTGAAGAGACAATGATATATCATCTGATTTTGCCAATTCTTGATAAAAATATTGCATGAATAAGGCGGTGGATACATCATTGATTGTCCACAGAGAAACTAAGGAATTTTCAACTCCTGCAAACTTCAATGATCTAGATAAACCAATTAACCCTTCCCCTTTACTTACCTTACCTAATCCTGTTTCACAAGCAGATAAAGTCACTAATCGAGCTTTTAATTTTAAATTATAAATGTCAGAGGTGTATAATAAATTCTCGTGATTGTCATTTAATAAATAGATGAAAGATTGATTGGGGTTTTCCTCATTTACCACTCCATGTGTTGCGAAATGTAAGTAGCTACAATTCTGAATGGATTCATCCTTTAATAGTTCAATTTTAGCATTTTCATAAACATAATTTGATGTTTCCCATCCATTTGATTTTGTAATGGTTTTTATCTCGTTCACTTCACTTAATGTACCTGTTAAAGGATCAAATTCATTGTTACCTAAGCTATCTAAAAAATTAACAGGAGCAAAGCACGCAAGTGTATGTTGGTACTCCATTTCGTTATTCATTTGAGAAAGTGCTATAGTAGAGGAGAAGTTGTAAGAAACCGCATAGTCTTTGGCCAAGTAAGGTAAATCTTTGATATCACTATCTTCATTGATTGAATAAGAATATAAAATGTCTAAGGGTATATTATTTATCTTTCCATCAGGAATAAATAAAACCTTACTTATGTTTTTATTAAAGTTAAATGGTAATAATCTATCGGTTAAATAGACGCTTGACATTTTTATAATTTCATCAAAATTAAATTTTAACCCTGTCTGTAAGCTGACAATCTCATCTTTAAACTCATTATCGAAAGTTTCGGTATAGAGGTATAGTTTGCCTCCTGTTACTAAAAATATATAGAGTAATTCTTCTGCATCAGAGATAAAGTAACTTACCAAAGCAGTGTTTTTGGGTAAAGCTTTTTGAACCTCCTTTAAAGTAATGGTCTGATCACTATATTTTAAAGCAAAATATTCTGGAAATTCTGCTTCCAAATTCTTTATAAATATTTCTAATTCATATTCTGCATTGATAAGTAATTCTCTTAAAGAATCTCTTTCCGTTAAATTTACTGCATTGATAATGTCTTTTTCCAATGCCGTAATATCATCTTTTAATTTGTCTTCTTGCTCAACTATGTCTGATGGAATTCCAGCAAACGTTTTTGCATGACTTTCTTGTATTGCTTCTTGCAATGAAGCCGATTTACTCCACTCCATAAAGTCAAAAGCTTTACTTTTCCACTTATTTTTTGATAATGAAGCTTCCGAGAGAGCAAGGGATAGTCTAATACCATTTGCATAAATCTTATTGGTTATTTCAGAAAGCCTTAATTTATCTTCCTCACTTTTTTGATTACCCCTTATTTTTTTTGTCAGTTGATGCGCCAATTCTAAACCTTGAATACCAATTGCCAAATCGTGTGGGTTCAAAGATTTGCTATAATGAATTTTTTCTAGAGTGGAGGCTTTCTTCTGTAAAGCGATTAAATTAATAAATGGGTTATAATAATTATTTAAGTCTGGGAAATCATTTTTACTTATAGAATTAAATGATTGATTATTGGCAATAAGTGCTTTTTGATATAATTCAAGAGCCGATTTAAAATCCCCACTATCAAAAAATAGATCCCCTTTTTTGATATATATATTCGCAATTTCAGGATGCTTCTCTCCAAAAACATTTTGATACAATTCTAAAGCAAATCCATAATATTCATTGGCAAGATCTGCTTGTCCTTTCTTCAAGTAGGCATCTGCAATAAAAATATAAGTAAAGGCAACATTAGGATGATCGTCTCCAAAAGTATTTGCCCAAATATCAGAGGCTTTTTCGAAGACCTCAATAGCCTTATCCAAGAAAAAGTTCTTTTGAAGTAAAATCCCTAAATTGATATAAATTGAAGCTATTGTTGGATGGTTTTCATCAGGATAAACTTTTAAATAGCTTTCTAGAGCTTTTTCATAATTTACTTGAGCCTTAAATGTATCATCATTAGAATGACACAAGCCAATATTGACCAAACAGTTGGCCTGAACAACTGGATCTTTGCTGCTTCTAGATAACACGAGAGCCTGATTTAAATAGTCTTCTGCTTTGTTATTTTCTCCAATTTGCCAATAGGCAGTACCCAATAACGATAAGCATTCAATAAACATCTCACTTAAAGCAAGGTCCTTTTTAAAACTCTCAAATTGTCTGTAGCCTTTAATAAGAATTTGAATGGATTCAGCAGGGAAGCCTTCATTCTGTAATAAGTAGGCTTTTGTATTGATTACATTTAAATAGGTTACATCATTGATATCTACATCTCTATCTAAAATTTGATAGGCTTTTGTATACAAATTTTGTTTTCCGAGTACCTTACCCTCTAAAGCGGTTTTTTGGTTGAGTAAATTGTCATCATCAATACTAGATAATACAGATAAAGCTTTGTTCAACTGACCATATTCATACAGCAGCTTAGCGGAGTCTAACTTAGTTTGCGCTAGTAGAGTAGAGGATATTAAAAAAAATAATATAGTGATACCTTTTTTCATCTTTTAAAACTGATGTTTGATGAATAAATTAAAAACATAATCCCTGTTTAAAGCATCAGGGTTTTTGGGACGTTGTTGAGCAGCATACGCTCCCAATAGAGTAATTGATAAATGTGGTGAGAAATAATAACTCCCTTCAATTAAAGTATTGATTGTGAGTCCTTCACTGCCATCCACAAGGTAATTCCCATTTTCTATCGATTCCACATATCCTTTTTCCAATTTATAAATACCTAGAACACTTGGAGCAATAGACCATTTCGATGTTTTGATAGTATATTTTAAACGAGCACTTACATCCATCTTTCTATCTAAATGTCTAGTGGATTCATACCTATTTGCAATCCAATCTGCTCTTGGGTGATCTCTCCAATAGAAAGGATCGTATTCATGATTATCCAATGCATTTAAAGGATGTTGATACCCAACAGAAAAATGCCAATTTTTGGTGTAAAATGACACACCTATAAGTGCATCATAAGTACCTAAAGAGGTTTGATAAAACATGGGAAGAGGTCTGCCATCTAATTCTAAGTTAGCATCATTGGTAGGGATTTTTCCACCAACAACTACATTACCAGACCAAATTGAATTTTTAAAAAATTGATATGAATATGATAAAGTGATATCGCCAATACCTTGAGTAGTTGTTAAAACAGATTCTTTTATAGAATAGAGTCCTTTAGCTTGTAAAGTACTTCTTTCTGATAAATAGTAATCAAAACTCAAGCCCACACCATAATCTTTAAAATCATGTTTGTAATGCTGATAGTAAGCACTATAAGTTACAGCAAATTTATTTACAACAGATGTTTTGGTGACATTGTCATTTACCGGATTTAAGGCTCCTGTAGAACACACCCCGGCGTCACTACAGCCTTGAGAAAAACCGAATGTAGAAAAATAGAAAAGTAGAATAGTAGCTAGTAGGAATTTTAAATACATATTTGAAAAATAACAGGTTTAAAGAGTATTTTTAGAGCGAGCTTAGTAATTTAGTGTGTAAGCTAATAATAATTGAACTAAATTCTAAAATATGTCCAATCTAAAAGCATTAATTTTTTTACTTTTTTTCTGCTTTGTTCGAGTTCATGCACAAACAAATTATCCTAAATTTTATCAAGCATCATGGGAAGATATCGTATGGGTAGACTCGGTTTGGAAATCATTAAATGAAGATGAAAAAATTGCTCAACTATTTGTAGTGCCACATTATACCAAAGGGAGTTTGAAGGAAGTGAAAATGTTGGTGAAAAAGTATAATGTGGGAGGAGTGATTTTTTTTAAAGGGAATGTTGAAGATCAAATACAAGCTATAAATGAACTGAATCGGCTAGCAAAAACTCCACTAATACACACATTAGATGCAGAATGGGGTTTAGGTATGAGGTTACCTAAATCTGGGATATCTTATCCTTATGCCATGACTTTGGGGGCAATAGAAAACGATTCTCTTATTTATCAGATGACTTCTCAGATTGCAGAACAATTAAAGCAAGTAGGCGTTGGAATTAGTTACGGCCCGGTGGTGGATATCAATAATAATCCTTTAAACCCTGTTATCAGTTATCGTTCTTTTGGAGAGGACAGAGATCGAGTGACAAGTAAAGCTGAAATGTATTTCAAAGGCTTGGAAGACCATAAAGTATTATCGGTGATTAAACATTTTCCAGGTCATGGTGACACCAATGTTGATTCTCATAAGGATTTGCCTATTATCCCTTTTGATAAAAACAGATTGGATAGTCTAGAGTTATTTCCTTACAAGCAACTGATTCAAATGGGAGTTGGTGGTGTGATGACAGCACATTTATCCGTACCTCAATTAGATAAAAATTATCCCTCATCATTATCAAAAAATATCGTCAATAACTTGTTGAAAGAAGAGCTGAATTTTAAAGGACTTATTTTCACAGATGGAATTTTAATGGATGCCATCACCAAAAGATATGATGGTTATGGCAAAGGAGATGCTTTAGCTTTGGAAGCAGGAAACGATGTTGTTGAATTTACCAATCATGTGGGTAGTGCTATAAAAGAGGTAAAAAAGAGAATTAATGCAGGTACACTCACTTGGGATCAAATTGATCAAAAAGGATGGAAGTTTTTATTACTGAAAAGGTGGGCGATGTTGGATCATCAAAAAGGAAATATGAATACACAACCTCGATTTGATATCCAAAAAGCCAAAACGCTTAAACAAGAATTATGTGATGAGGCAGTGACCTTACTTTTTGATAATAGTGAAAAGCGTGCCTTTTCTAAAGGAGATAAAGTGGCAATTGTAAACATCGGCAAGAATAGCGATACTCATTTAAAAGATAAATTAAGTAATCAAGGGTGTACAGTAAAGTCCTATTACCTCTCAAAATATGCTTCGGAAACTGACTTGAAGAAAGTTGTTCAACAACTCAAACAATATGATCAAATTATCACTCAATTTGGATCGTTTTATATGAGTCCTAGAATGAAAACTATTGCCGTAGAAATTGGGCAGGGAAGTAAAGCCGATCCTAATCAGAAATATCCATATGGTATAACTTATAGTATGTTGAAATATATGGAACTTACTGAAAAGTTATCACAGCATCATGCAGTATTTTATGGGAATGCTTATGTATTAAGATCATTTCCTAATATAGAACATCTTTCATCTTGTACAGTGGCTTATCAGGATCTACCTGAGTTGAGAAATGCATATGCTAAAGCCATCACTGACGAAATACCATTCAAAGGAGTGTTGCCAGTATCTATTGATAAAAGGTTTAAAGTCGGGACAGGAATCAAAAAGTAATTATGAGACAACTATTTATATACCTATTAGTATCTATCTTATTTTCATGTCAAGCTTCTGATGAAAAGAAAGAGGTGATACAAAAACCTAAAGAAATAATTGTAGGGGCAGAGCAAACTGAAACTTATCTACCTTTATTGAAGGATAAAAAAGTAGGATTGTTGGTCAATCAAACCTCACAGATACAAGGAAGACATATTGTTGATTCTCTATATGCTTTAGGTGTAAATATCGAAATGATTTTTGCTCCTGAACATGGTTTCCGTGGAGATGAAGATGCAGGTGCACATGTAAAAGATGCAGTTGATCCCAAGACAGGAGTGAAGATTTATTCAATTTATGGGAAAAATAAACGACCAAGTCCTGAACTTTTAAAACAAGTAGATATAGTACTTTTTGATATACAAGATGTAGGTTGCCGTTTTTATACGTACATCAGTTCCATGCATTATATGATGGAGGCTTGTCAAGAAGCCAATATTCCAATGTTGGTATTGGATCGACCAAATCCTAATGGAATGTACATTGATGGACCAGTGCTTAAAGAAGAATTTTCATCTTTTGTTGGAATGCATCCTATTCCAATTTTACATGGACTAACTGTGGGTGAATTGGCCAAAATGATTAATGGGGAGAAATGGTTAAGAAGTGAAGAAGAATGTGACTTAACCGTTGTCCCAGTCAAAAACTATGATCATTCTATGGCTTATTCTTTACCAGTAAAGCCCTCACCCAATTTACCTAACGATCAATCAATCTTAATGTACCCTTCTTTGTGTTTCTTCGAAGCGACACCTGTAAGTATCGGTAGAGGAACTGATTTTCCTTTTCAAGTGATTGGATATAACAACAAAGAGATGGGTGAATTTACTTTTACTCCAAGATCTATAGAGGGAGCTGCTAGTAATCCAGTTCTAAAAGGGGAACAATGTTTTGGCGAAGATTTAAGAAAAGTAGCTGAGGGAGGATTAGATCTTAGTTATATTATCAAATGGAATGAACAATTTAAGAAAGAGACCAATGAAAGTGTGATCTCCAAAAAGAAATGGATGGATTTATTATCAGGTACTGATCAATTAAGAAAGCAAATAGAAGAGGGGAAATCAGAAAAAAAGATTAAAATCTCATGGAAAAGTGACCTAGATAACTATAAATCAATGAGAAATAAATATTTAATTTATACGAATTCTAAATAATAAAATACCTTAAAATATTTTAAATCTGTTAACAGAAAAAGGTGATCGTCTTAAATGAATAGCCGTTCATTATGATATAAGTTAAAAAAATATCTCATATCATTATGAACTACACAGCAGAAATTCAAGGAATGTGTCCGTTGGCACAGATGGGGGGAAATGCGCATAGAAATGCTCCAATTCCAGTAGAAGGAAATATGGTTCACGCCAAAGACGTTACAGATATTTCGGGTTTATCTCATGGTGTAGGTGCTTGTGCTCCACAACAAGGTGCATCAAAACTTACTATTAATGTTAAAAATGGGATTATTGAAGAATGTTTAATTGAAACAGTTGGTTGTACAGGTATGACACACTCTGCTGCAATGGCGTCAGAAATTTTACCTGGTAAAACAATATTAGAAGCATTAAATACTGACTTAGTTTGTGACGCTATTAACGTTGCAATGAAAGAAATTTTCTTACAATTTGTTTATGGTCGTACACAATCAGCTTTCTCTGAAGGCGGTCTTCCAATTGGTGCAGGTCTCGAAGATCTTGGTAAAGGTTTAAGATCTCAAGTGGGTACTTCATACGGTACTAAAGCAAAAGGTGTTAGATATTTAGAAGTAGCAGAAGGTTATGTTACTCAATTAGCTATAGATGAAAACGACGAGGTGATTGGTTATCAATTTGTTCACCTTGGTAAAATGATGGAAATGATTCAGGATGGTCAAGATGCCAACGATGCTATGGAAAAAGCAAAAGGTACATATGGTCGTTATGATGAAGCAGTGAAATACATTGACCCACGTCATAACTAATCCTCAGTACATTAAAGTTAATTAATCAATCATCAAAAAGAATTTCAATCATGGCATTATTTGAAGGATACGATAGAAGAGAAGCAAGTATTAAAGTTGTTTTAGATCAATATGGTTTTGAGTCTATCGAAGATGCAAAAAAATTAGTAGAAGAAAACGGAGTAGATGTTTACAACATTGTGACAGAAACTCAGCCAATTGCATTCGAAAATGCAAAATGGGCATATATTTTAGGTGCAGCTATCGCCATTAAAAAAGGACAAACAAAAGCGTATGATATTGCCGCTACTTTAGGTGAAGGTATCCAAGCTTTCTGTATTCCTGGTTCAGTAGCTGACCAACGCAAAGTAGGTTTAGGTCATGGTAACTTAGCTGCTCGTTTGTTAAATGAGGAAACTGAATGCTTCGCTTTCTTAGCGGGTCACGAATCATTTGCTGCTGCAGAAGGTGCAATTAAAATTGCCTTATCAGCTAATAAAGTTCGTAAAAACCCACTAAAAGTAATCTTGAATGGTTTAGGTAAAGATGCCGCTTATTTAATTTCTCGTATCAATGGCTTCAATTATGTGAAAACACAATTTGATTACACAACAGGAGAATTAAATGTTTTAGAAGAACGTCGTTTCTCTAAAGGCCCAAGAGGTGAAGTAAATTGCTATGGTGCAGATGATGTACGTGAAGGAGTTGCTATTATGCATAAAGAAGGAGTGGATGTATCCATTACTGGTAACTCTACCAACCCAACACGTTTCCAACACCCTGTAGCAGGAACTTATAAAAAAGAACGTTACGAGCTTGGTCAGAAATACTTCTCAGTAGCATCAGGTGGTGGTACAGGTAGAACACTTCACCCAGATAACATGGGTGCTGGACCAGCTTCATATGGTATGACAGATACTATGGGTAGAATGCACTCAGATGCACAGTTTGCAGGATCTTCATCAGTTCCAGCTCACGTAGAAATGATGGGTCTTATCGGTATGGGTAATAACCCAATGGTAGGTGCATCAGTAGCTGTTGCAGTAGCATTACAAGAAGCATTATCAGCAGAGACTGTTTAATATTTCGATATATAACATATGAAAGGGTGTCTTATTTTTGGATAGGGCACCTTTATTTATTTTCAGATAATTGCTTTACCTCATCAATTGATAAGCCGGTAGCTTCTGCTACTTGCTCAATACTTAACCCCATTTTTAAGATTTTTTTGGCAGTTTCAATTGCTTTCTTTTGAGCACCTCTTCTCTCTCGGGTATCCAAAGTGTTTATATAATCTCTAAATCGTTTTAAATCTTCATCATATATTTCCTGATCCTGTTTTGGTAAGGCAGTATATTCAGCAATTTTTAAAACCTTTCTAAATATGTGTTCTTTTAAAACAGTTGGCATTTGTTCGAAAGTGGTGATATTATTAAGTAAATAGAGCCATTTATCGAAGTTTGATTTTAGTTCATTTTCTTGTTTTCTGAACTTTGGAAGTTCTAAGTATACAAACTTCAGTTTATCATAAAATACTTTATTTTTCTGGTTTTTTAGTTCAACAATGTGATGAAAGTCTTCGTCATTTTCATCAAAAATAAAGTCCATGATGGATATAACATACACAGCTTTCAATTCATAATCCCATCCTTTCCCTTTTTTAGCTTGTTCCTGAATAGGAAAACTAGAATAATAAATCGTTCGATCTTTAAAATGTGTTTGCTCAGCACGTTGTAATTCAACAATGAATTTTTCACCTAATTCGTTCTCACAATATAAATCATAAATTGCTTTACGGTCAGTATCATTAGAAGGTAAATGTTCTGTAGATTTATAATTCAATTCATATATTTGATCTTCTGCAGGAAGAACAGAATTCAAAAAATCAATTAGAATATCCTTATTGGCTTCTTCTCCAAATATTTTCTTAAAACCGAAATCCGTAAATGGATTGATATATCTTGAATTACACATGATGAGTTTAATTTTATGCTGTAAAGATACATTTTTTTGTTTTGCCTAAGTAAAAATTAGATACATTCATATTATTATTTTGATGATCTAAGTCTAACATATAAATACACATTGGTTGATATGGAAGGAAAAAAATACCATGGTATTGGGAGAGGAGACAGATGGGGAAAATCAATAAAAGCAAAAGAAGCAGAATATGGTAAATCTTTTAGACTAGCTGGTGAATTAGAATGGTATGATAATAGAAGGGGAGCTGCTAAAGCAGAAGCTAAAGCAATTAAAGAAGATGGTATAGATAACGTTTACAACAAAAATGAGGGACATAAAAAATTAATTGAATAATATGGATTTAATAAAAGAATACAATCATGAAGCAAAGGAGGATTTTTATGTTTTGCTTATTGATAAATTGAAAGAAAATATTGACATATTTAATGAATATAGAATTGAAAATATCGTAATAAAATCTAATGTAGATTCATCAGATGAAAAAAATATAGATCTAAGGTTATTGGTTAAATATAAATTTTTAAAAAAACTATCTATTGCAAGTCTATATCATATTTCTTTAGAAGGGTTAGAAAAATTGACAACATTAGAAATGTTACATTTATACCCGTTAAGTGGTCAAAAAGTTGATTTTTCTTCATTGAAAAATATTAAAAATTTATTCATTAAATACACAAAAAATATCATTGGTTTAGAAAATCTCACAATGTTAGAGAGAATTACTATTCATGATGCAACATCTCAAATTTTAGATGACTTCATTTCATTAAAAAAACTCAAAAGGTTAGAATTAGTTAGACCAAAATTTGAAAACACTAAATTTTTATCAAAACTGAAAAACTTGAAATGCTTATTTTTATATCAAGTGGCTACAAAATCTCAAATTGATATCAAAGATATTACAAATTCTAAGGACTCGTTAATCCATTTAAAACTTCAATTATGTAGAAATATTGTTGGGTTTGATTCAATAAAGGACTTAAAACAACTTATAAGACTACAAATAATAGATAGTACTCCATTACCTTCTGCTAATTTCGTTAATGAATTACCTAAGTTGACGACATTGACAGTGATAAGGAAATCTTATTTTGAAGATGGTAATTTAGATGATTTAAAGAAAATAGAATACGTAACCATCGATAATAAAAAACATTATAGTTTAAAGAAAAAGGATCTTGAAAATGAAAACTTTCCTCCTCCAATTGAATGTTGTCAATAGATTTAACCTGTTATCAAATCAAGTCAAGTGACCAACACTTAATTTGGCAGTCTAATCAATCACTAAAAGAAAAGTTTAATTACAATCAAATCAAAAGCAGAATACAAGTAATTTCTTCTTAAATTTACCTTTTGAAATACCATTATTCCCTTCACAAAAAAAGTACAATAATGAAAAATGATTTAATACGTTTTGATTGGGCAATGAAACGCCTATTAAGAAATAAGGCGGATTATATAGTTTTAGAAGGATTTCTTTCAGAATTAATGGAGGAAGATATCATCATTGATAGTATATTAGAAAGTGAAGGAAACCAAGAAACAGCTTCTGATAAGTTCAATAGGGTTGATATTTTGGTTAAAAATCAAAAAGGAGAATATGTTATTATTGAAGTGCAAAACCAATTAGAGTACAATTATTTTCAGAGAATGCTTTATGGTACATCTAAAGTCCTTACAGAATACATTTCTTTAGGTGAGTCATATCAACATGTAAAGAAAATTTACTCAGTAAATATTGTTTATTTTGATTTAGGTCAAGGTGCAGATTATGTTTATCATGGGAAAACAAACTTTAAAGGTATTCACCAATATGATAAACTAGAGCTATCTGGTAAACAAAAAGTATTCTTGGGAGAAGATAAAACTCCATCTGACCTATTTCCTGAATATTACATCATTAAGGTAAACCAATTTGATGACGTTGCTAGAAATACTTTAGACGAATGGATTTACTATTTCAAAAACAACGAAATTAAAGACAATTTTAAAGCAAAAGGACTAGAATATGCTAAAGAAATTTTAAAAGTAGATAAAATGTCAAAATCTGAACAGGTAAGCTATAAGAATCACATCGTTAACCTTATGGATGAAGCTAGTAGAGAGCGTACTTTGGAAATGGAGGCGATTATTAAAGAGAGGGAAATTGGAAAGAAAGAACAATCAATTGAAACAGCTAAGAACTTTCTTACAATGGGGTTGTCAATTGAACAGGTAGCTAAAGGTACTGGACTGACAGTTGATGAAGTAAAGGCACTAACCAAATAATAGATACCACTTTTAGTTTAGGATGGCTTCCTATTTTTTAATACATTTTAAATGGTAAAGTTTAAACGTTTCTATAAAAAAAACTTATTCCCAAAACCAGTTTTAATAAATTTTGCTGATAGATAATTCAAAGGACCTAATCCAAAAAAAGTATTTGAAGCAAACTGTACCTAAGAGACGCAAGCGGAAACATAATGTCCATTGTAAAAGACGGCAATATTTCCGAATTGCCTATATATGGCAGCAATCGTCTAGGACAATACGAAACCTCCGATCTAGTACCAAGGTCATCAAGTACATTAGGCCAAAGAAGATTTGAGTTTAGTAATCATTTAGGTAATGTTTTGGTTACTATGAGCGATGAGGGTGATATATTGTCTTATTCAGATTACTATCCTTTTGGATTGAATATAGAAAGTCGTTCTTGGAGGAAAGAAGGGTATAGGTATGGGTTTAATGGGAAAGAAAATGATGCAGATTTAAGTAGTTCTCAGTTGATTCAAGATTATGGCTTTAGGGTGTATAATCCGGTGATTGGGAAGTTTTTGAGTGTGGATCCTTTGGCAATGTCATTTCCTTGGAATAGTACATATGCCTTTGCAGAAAATGATGTAATTAGAAGTATTGATTTAGAGGGTGGAGAAAAATTAATTGTCACGCCAAGTTCAAAAGCTATTTACAATAAATTTATTAAAATTATTAAAAGTGATAAAATACTAAAAGAACGAGTATATGACCCTATTTCCAAACCTGAGCTTAAAGACAAAATTCACATTTACTTATTAACAACAAGACATTTTGGTAGTGGACTTGGTATCGGAGGTGCTGATGGAAGACATATTAAAGGATCAGAAGCAAAAGAAATGAGTTTAAGTATTGATGATTATGATTCCGGTAATTGGAGAGATCATGATAGTTATGAAATAAATGCTGATAGAAAAATGTTATCACAAGCAGGTTTAACAGATAAAAACAATAAAGGTAAAGATATTCTTAAAAAGACTTTAGTTTCTAAACAAAAACAAAATATTCAGACGCCGTTAGTATTAGTTTACAGTAGGCCATTAACTGAATATGATCAAATGGAATCAATTTTACATGAGCTTTATATTCATGCAAAATATTTTGAAGAGTCAGATAATGAAAAGGATCATATAAGAGAATTTTCAGAGAAGTTTTATAAAAATAATAATTTACCTCCTAGATTATCACCTGGCTCAATTGATGAACTACCAAATGATAATGATTATAAAAAATTGTGGAACAGATTTAAGAAAAAACTTGATGAATATAATAAAGAAAATACTGATAATTAGTATTATTACTTTTTCTTCATGTGAAAAAGCAAATAAAAAATATCCAATATCTCAAAAGGTTTTAGGAGATACATTAACAATGCATTATTATCAAATTGAAGATAGTATTCAGAATAGGGTATTAAATGGATATTGGGGATATTCAAAGCAATCAAAAACTATTTATTTCCAAAAGGTAAATGACCCAGATAATTTATATTCAATTTTTTCATTCAATGACCACAATTTAAACAAGAAAGTGACTTATTGTGGACCTTTATATTCGAAAACCTATTGTTATGAATCTGAAGCTAAAAGAATTGATGATAGCGATGTTTATTTGGTAACCTTTTTAGTTGAACCTATTGAAGGTGTAAATACAACATGGAAAAAGCATTTGAAATTTGCTACTTATGGAAAATTTATTTATTCACTTGATAAAGGCCCAATTTGGTTTAATTATAATCCAAAGATAGATTATACAATTCTCCCTTGGAGTGATGAATGGGTTCGTAAAAATGAAATGTAAAAGAGCTTTTTTAGAGTATGTTATTATAATTGAAGTTTCTATGTAGGAACCAACAAAAGCATAACTAAAAAATTTAGTTATAGGTCAAATTATAAAATATTCTACTAATCACAATGTTAAGCAAAAGCATTATTATGAACTTGATAATTGTTTAAGTTTCTAAACTCTTAACAACAAGCCAATCTATGTGGAGATAGATTGGCTTGTTTCATTAAGAAGAATAAGTTTGCTTAGTTTTAAAATCCCTCAATACCATATCAAGAAAATGTTAAATCATTTTTCTATGTCTCGTTCAATTTCATATAGGTTTAGAACCTATTTAAAGAGTACTTTATTAAATATTGAGAGCTTAATTATCATTCAATAATATTAATAGAAGAACAAAGCTTGCTTATTAATACCAACTTTGGTTTCTTTGATATACCTAACAAATGAATGATAAAGTTATTTAAACTTCTTATTGAAAAATTTAATTCCCACATACAGTCTTGATAAATTCAAGCCGATAGGTAATTCAAAGCACCCATTCCAAATAGAAGTATTTGATGCCAACCGTCACTTTGAGGTGCAATACCCTCACAAGCACGATTTTTTTGAGGTATTATTTTTAACTCAGGGATCAGGACTTCATGTAATTGACGACAACGAATACAAGGTTGAACCTCCTTGTATGTTTTTTTTAAGTCCTGGTCAAGCACACAAATTGGAATTATCAAAAGACATTGCAGGCTATATATTTCTATTTACAGCGGAGTTTTATTTAATCGATAAGAGTAATAAAAACAAGCTGCTTGAATTTCCATTCTTCTTTAATTTAAAACAGGAGAACCCTCCCCTTAAATTAGAGAAACCTAATGATGTGGCATTTATCACTCAGTTGTTTGTTAAGGGTTGTGACGAGATGGATCAGACAGATGTAGTTTCTCACGAAATGGCTAATTCTATTTTAGATTTGATACTAAATACTTGTAATCAGATCTATCCCAAAGAACAAAGAGCTATCGAAAAAGGTAAGGGGCATTTGATTGTCAAGCGTTTTAGAGAATTGATTGAGGAAAAATACCAAGACAATTTATCGGTGAGAGATTTTGCAGAATTCCTTAATGTAACTGAAAATCACTTGACGCAAACGGTTAAAGGACTGACTGGGAAAACATCAAAAGAATTAATTAAAGATAAGCAAGTGCTTGAAATTAAGCGACTTCTAAAGCATACTGACATGTCGGTAACGCAAATTTGCCACTATCTAAACTTTAAAGATCAATCTTATTTTAGTAAGTTTTTCAAGAAGCTGACAGGGCAGACGCCAAATGCCTTTAGAGAGGAATCATTGAAAAGTACCTAAACTTTATTTAAAATCACCACAAACTTATTGATTATTATCTCCACATTTGTGATAGACAAAAAAGCAATTCATTAAAAATATTATATACAATGGCAAATTACTTCAATACACTTCCGTTAAGAGAGCAGTTACACCAACTGGGACAATGTAAATTCATGGACAGCTCAGAGTTTACAGATGGCGTTGAGGCTTTAAAAGGAAAGAAAATCGTAATCGTTGGTGCTGGTGCTCAAGGATTAAACCAAGGTTTGAACATGAGAGACTCTGGTTTGGATATCTCTTATGCTTTAAGACAAGTAGCAATCGATGAGAAAAGAGCATCTTTTGTAAACACTTCTGAGGCAGGGTTCAAAGTAGGTACTTATGAAGAAGTAATTCCTACAGCTGACTTGGTAATCAACTTAACGCCAGACAAGCAACATACAAATGTTGTTGAGTCAGTAATGCCATTGATGAAACAAGGAGCTACATTATCTTATTCTCACGGTTTCAACATCGTTGAGGAAGGAATGCAGATCAGAAAAGATTTAACTGTAATCATGGTGGCACCTAAGTCTCCAGGTTCTGAAGTTAGAGAGGAGTACAAGAGAGGATTTGGTGTTCCAACTTTAATCGCAGTACACCCAGAAAACGATCCAGAAGGAAAAGGTTGGGCACAAGCGAAAGCTTATGCAGTAGCTACTGGTGGTGATAGAGCAGGTTGTTTGAAATCTTCTTTTGTTGCTGAGGTAAAATCTGATTTAATGGGTGAGCAAACTATCCTTTGTGGATTGTTGCAAACTGGATCTATCCTTTGCTTCGACAAAATGGTTGAAAAAGGTATTGATGCTGGTTGGGCTGCAAAATTTATCCAATACGGATGGGAAGTAATCACTGAGTCATTAAAGCACGGTGGTGTATCAGGTATGTTAGACAGATTGTCTAACCCTGCAAAAGTAAAATGTTTCGAAGTGTCTGAAGAATTGAAAGACATCATGAGACCATTGTTCCAAAAGCACCAAGACGATATCATTTCAGGTGAGTTCTCATCTACTATGATGAAAGACTGGGCTGAGGATGACAAAAACTTGTTGAACTGGAGAGCATTGACAGGTGAGACTAACTTCGAGAAAACGGCTCCTGCTGATGTTGAAATCACTGAGCAAGAATTCTACGACAAAGGTTTGTTGATGGTTGCTATGGTTAGAGCTGGTGTTGAGTTGGCTTTCGAAACTATGGTAGAAGCTGGTATCATCGGTGAGTCTGCTTACTATGAGTCATTACACGAAACTCCATTGATTGCTAACACAATCGCAAGAAAGAAATTGTACGAAATGAACAGAGTAATCTCAGATACAGCTGAGTACGGTTGTTACTTGTTCGATCATGCATGTAAGCCATTATTAGCAGACTTCATGAAAGGTGTTGAAGCTGATATTTGTGGTAAAGACTACAACGAAGGTAAAGACAACGGTGTAGACAACGTGACATTGATCAAAGTAAACGAAGCTTTAAGATCTCACGAAATTGAAGCAGTAGGAGCTAGATTAAGAGGTGCAATGACTGCAATGAAGCAGATTGCTTTAGGATAAGAAATAATTATTATTCTTTATAATAAATAAAGGCTCCCTTTTTGGGAGCCTTTTTTAGTTTATGATGTGTTAGATTTTAGAAAATTATTTTACAATCAACTCAATAGTTATTTCACTTTCAGAAATGAGGTCTGCTTTTCAATGGTCTAGGACAATTTTTACAAAATTAGAGTTAGTTAAATTTATTGGATTCGAAGATTTGAAATAAGTATAAAAAAAGGAAGGTGATTTAGTTAAATTTCATAGTAAATAGTTTAGTTTTAAAGTATGAATGTCGGTAATTAAATAGGATTTTTTAAAAGTCAAGACTTCAAGCATTAAACCTTAGGTTAATTCTACAACTATAAATACATATGACACCATCCACTGTAATACTTATCATTTTTTTATATTTTATTATACTATTTGCCATATCATTTTTTACTTCTGAAAAAGGAGATCAACAATCCACCTCTTTTTTTACAGCCAATAAATCATCTAAATGGTATTTAGTTGCATATGGAATGGTAGGAGCAACCTTATCGGGTGTAACCTTTATTTCTGTACCTGGAATGGTTGCTAAAGGAGGATGGGGTTACCTACAGTTTATGATGGGAAATATGGTGGGTTATCTCGTCATCGCTTATGTTTTAATCCCTTTATTTTATAGTAAAAATTTAATAAGTATCTATGAATATCTGAAAGATAGGTTTGGGCCGATAGCTTCAAAAACTGGGTCTTTATTTTTTATATTATCACAAACTATTGGAGCGGCATTTAGGTTGTATTTGGCTGCTTTAGTCTTGCAAATAGCATTCTTTAATGCTTTTAATATTCCATTTTTCATTTCCGTTTTGGTCATCATTTTACTGATTTGGTTATATACTTTCAAAGGAGGAATAAAGACGATTGTTTGGACAGACACTTTGCAAACTACATTGTTGCTACTCGCTGCAGTTTGGACAATTTATACTATTGCAAATGATTTAGGTTTAAATGCTTCAACGTTGTATTCTACAATTGCTGAAAGTGAAATGTCAAAGGTATTTGATTGGAATTGGCAATCACCAACGTTCTTTTGGAAGCAGTTTATGGCAGGGATGTTCATTACCATTTCTATGAATGGCTTGGATCAAAATATCATGCAAAAGAATTTGACCTGTAAGAATCCAAAAGAAGCTCAAACGAACGTATTGTCTTTTGCTGCTGTGTTCTTTTTATCTACAGTCATATTTCTTTCACTTGGGGTTTTATTATATGAATATGCTGGCTATTACGATATCAGTTTACCAACTAAGGCAGATGAACTATATCCAACCTTAGCCCTAAATTATTTTGGAACATTTACAGCGGTAGTTTTCTTGTTAGGTATCATCGCAGCAGCTTTTTCAAGTGCCGATTCAGCACTTACCGCTTTAACAACATCATTTTGTGTTGATATTTTAGGAATGAACTCAACCACAAGTTCAAACCTAAAAAGGAAATTAGTGCATTTAGGGTTTAGTTTCTTGTTATTTTTAGTGATTGTGATATTTAAATCATTTAATAACGATAGTGTAGTATCTGATGTATTTAAAGCGGCAGGGTATACTTATGGTCCGCTTTTAGGACTATTTACTTATGGAATTTTTACTAAAAAATCAGTAGATGACTCCAAGGTGATTTTTATATGCCTTTTATCTCCTGTACTATCCTATATCATCAATTTAAATTCAGAGACGTTACTATTCGGATATAAATTTGGCTTTGAAATATTATTAGTCAATGCAGGTATTACAATATTAGGTTTATCAATGATACCAAAGAAATAGTTTTATGTAAGTCGTTTTTTGTAATTGGTCGAATTAATCTGATAAATAGTTCAATTAATATAGTTTTGTTATTATCGCTCTTTTGATCAAAACCATCGAAGTTTAAAGAGTTGGATTTTTGAAAATGAATTGAATTAAATGGAAACTCGCAAACGAATTTTATCACTTGATATATTTCGAGGATTAACTGTCATCCTCATGATTTTAGTAAACAACCCTGGGAGTTGGTCGTTTATCTATCCACCATTAAAACATGCAGCATGGCACGGCTGTACACCAACGGATTTAGTATTTCCCTTTTTCCTTTTTATAGTTGGTGTATCTATTTCTTTCTCTATGTTTAATGCGAAGGAAGATAAATTAAAACGACCAAAACTTTTAAGAAAAGCCATTTGGAGAGGAAGTAAATTAATTGGTATAGGATTATTTATTTCTCTTTTCCCTTTCTTTGACTTTTCCGTAATGAGGATCCCTGGTGTACTTCAGAGGATAGGATTGGTCTTTATCTTTGCCACTTCTATTTTCCTTTATTCCGACATCAAAAAAATTATTGGAATCATTTTCATCCTATTAATTTCTTATTGGGCAATCATGACACTCATTCCTATACCAGGAATTGGAGAGGCAAATTTGGATGATCCTAACAAAGTTTTATCTGCCTATTTAGACTTTAAATTGATGGGAGGGCACTTATGGAGTGGTACAAAAACATGGGACCCTGAAGGGTTATTGTCAACATTACCAGCCATAGCAACAGCATTACTAGGTGTTGTTGCAGGTATATTGATAAAAACAAAGAGAGATGATAAAATAGTAAAGCTTTTAGTATTTATTGGAGTAGGCCTTCTTATCTTGGGTTATTTCTGGGGTATAGTTTTTCCAATTAATAAAAGCATATGGACTTCAACATATGCAGTATATACAGCAGGTTGGGCATATCTTACTCTAGGTATCTGTTACTATATTTTTGATGTGAAGCAATATTATCCAAAGGTAAGTATTGTGCCAAGAGCATTTGGTTTAAACCCTATGATCGCTTACGTTGTTGCCGAACTCTGTGCTAAGTTATTGTATCTAATTCAAATAGAAGGGGTTTCAGTAAAAGAACATCTTTACCAATTAATTATGAATGTAGGGTGGAGTAACGAGATGGGTTCGCTTGTTTTTGCTTTAAGTTACTGTAGTTTGATTTATGCATTTGTACATATCTTATACAAAAAGAATATAGTAGTAAAAGTATAAGTGATGTTGAAGTGAAAAAATCATCATAAAACAAAAAGCCATTTGATGTCGACATCAAATGGCTTTTATATATTCTAGAATGAATTCTAGTTAAGCTCAGAAACAATATTAAATGTATCTCTAGCTATCATAACTTCTTCGTTGGTTGGAATTACACAAACTCTAACACCTGCATCATCAGGAGAAATGTCTGCTTCAATACCCATTACCTTATCATTCTTTTCATCATCTACTTTAATGCCAAGGCCTTCTAATCCTCTTAGGATTTCTCTTCTTGCCATAGCAGAGTTTTCACCAATACCACCAGTGAAAATGATAGTTTCTACACCACCCAATGAAGCTAAATAAGTACCAATATACTTTTTAACGTCATAATGGAACATTTGTAATGCTAATTTAGCATCTTCATTTCCTTTAGCGGCTGCGTTAGATACATCTCTGTAATCAGAAGAAACTCCTGAAATACCTTGTAAACCAGATTTTTTATTAATCAAATTAGAGATGCCGTTTAAATCTAGGTTTTCATGTTCCGCAATAAACGGAATAGCACCCGGGTCGATTGATCCACAACGAGTACCCATCATTAAGCCGTCAGTAGGAGAGAATCCCATAGAGGTCTCAATTGATTTACCATTTTGGATGGCAGCTAGTGAACCTCCATTACCCAAGTGACAAGTGATAATCTTTGAAGTTTTATCATCTCCGTAAATTTCTTTTGCACGTAAAGAAACATATTGGTGAGAAGTACCATGGAAACCGTACTTTCTTAAGCCATATTTCTTATAAAGTTCAATTGGTAATGCATAAATAGCTCTGTGTTCTGGAATACTGTGGTGGAATGCAGTATCGAAAACACCGACTTGTGGAATTCCAGGAATAGCTAAATCCATAGCCTGAACTCCTTTAATGTTAGCTGGATTGTGAAGAGGTGCTAATTCAATACATGATTCAATGCCATGCATGACATCATCATTAATTAGTACACTTTTAGAGAATGCTTGTCCACCATGAACAATACGGTGACCTACACAAGTTAATTCGTCTAAATCTGAAATGATCTCCATTTCTTTATCCGTTAAAACACTCAAAAGGAATTCAATACCTTTAGCATGATTAGGGATGTTTAGTTGGAGAGTCTCTTTTTTGCCTTTGGCGTTTTTAACTGTAATGGACGCGTCTGTAAGTCCAATTTTTTCAATTAAACCTTTACCGATTACTTCCTCAGAAGGCATGTCGATAAGTTGGAATTTAATTGATGAACTTCCAGAGTTAAGTATGAGAATTTTCACTATTTAAATGAATTTACTTTGTATATAATTTTTCGTAGTCACAATATCATATTATGAATCTTAAAAAATGGGGATTAAAATCATCATTTTGGAATTATTAATGATTTAGGACATTAGTTGATATAATTTCTATTATCAAATAGTTTTTTGATGATTTCAAAATAGAACACAAATAATTTTAGAGAATAAAAAACACGAGGAGATCTTTTTGTCTTAATAATAAAAAAGCTACCTCAAAAGTGGAGGTAGCTCATTCATTTTATTTTTTAATTATTATTAGGCCTCTATTTTTACACCTAACAACAATACATCATCAGTTTGTTTTTCTGGTTGAAGACTATCTGCATTTTTCCAATTCTCGAAATAAACATTAAATGCTTCTTTTTGTTCAATCATTGGTTTTTCAGAAAGTTCAAGAATCATTTCCTTTAATTTTTTACTGGAAATTTTTCTGTGATTTTCTCCTCCAAATTGATCTTGATAACCATCTGAGAATAAATAAAAGCTAGTAGAGCTATTTAAGGCAATACTATGTTCTTTCATCACCATTTTATTTATTTCGGTACCTAAACTTAGGCGTTCTCCTTTGACGGTGTATATCTTTTTGTTTTGAACAAATACCAATGGAGTATGTGCTCCAGCAAAAGTGACTTTCTTAGCTTTTCTATTCCAAACAATAATACCTAAATCCATACCGTCTTTGGAGTCTTTGTTGTCCCCTCCAAGAACGTGAGTAAGATTTTGTTGCATCTCAATAATGATTCTAGCTGGGGAAGTTACACCTCTTAGATTTACAATTTTATCTAAGAATCCACCTCCCATCACTGACATCATCGCACCAGGTACACCATGTCCTGTGCAATCTGCAGCAACTAAAACAACTTTATTTTCTTTTTTGTTTTCTGCAACCCAATAAAAATCACCTGAAACAGTGCTTTTTGGTTGATACATTACAAAGAAATCTTTGAACAAACGTTTAAATTCTTCTAATGGAGGTAGAATATTACTTTGAATTCTTTTGGCATAATTGATACTATCTTGCAGATTCTTCGTGACGATGTTAAGTTCTTTGTTCTTTTCATCCATCATGTCACGTTGAGCTGCTATCTCTTCATTAATTTGTTCTAGCTCTACGTTTGTTTCTGTCATTTGATCATTGACAGCTCTTAGTTCTTCTGCCTGAGAAGTAATTTCTTCATTCTTATGAAGTAACTGAGCAGCCTGAGTTTCTAACTCTTCTTGTCTTTCCTCTAACTCAACAGTAGCTTCTTGTAATTCAGCAGTTCTTTCAACCACTTTTTCTTCCAATTCTTCTTTGGCTTTGGCTTCCATTTCAAGCATTTGCTTGATCGCTTCATTTTTTTGTTCTCTATAAACGGCGTATTTTTTACTTAACGCTAAGAATAAAAGTGGAGCAAGGAATAAATCGCCGAAATCTAAAGCATGTTCCGTGAAAAAGTTATCAGGAAGTTTACCCGTAGCAAATCCCACAAAAACAAATAGTCCAATACAGTAAAAACTCCATGCAGTGATATAATATCTAGCAATTCTTTGGCCTTTGCTGTAAGCAATAAAGCCAAGAATTAACGACATAATACTAAATGGTATTGAGATAGTTGTCACTAGCTTAATTGCTGCATAGTATGATAAGAAAATGCTAGTAAAAACTGTGGCTATACCGAATATGAAACCAACGATATTCATACCAAATGCTACCTTCGAAAGTTTCTTTGTTTTTAGGAAGTATAAGTTAAAAAGAGATTCACCCAACATCCATAAAGCAATGGATAGTGGTGTAATCATATTGGCCATTTTCGGGAAACTCGGGAATAGATATTGGAACGTATGCCCTGTTAACGAGAAGGTAAATAATATTTTCGCTATTAATGGTAAAGGGTATAATAGATAAGAAAAATCTTTTGTAGGTAAGTATGTTGTTACACTTAAAATACACAACATTAATAAGACACCTAGTATAATACCGTAAGTTACTTCATACTTAGAGTTAACTTCTGCATAATTCCAAGGTTTATAGAAAAATACTGGAAGCTTTACAATACCATCCGTTTTTACTCTGAAATAAATGGTAGCAGATTCTCTTGCTTGTAATTTGATAGGAAAAATGTAATTATGATGCTCTATGGGTCTAACATCAAAATTTACGTGATCACCCGTAACAAAATGATTTTCGAGTTTCTTATTTTTTACTAGATAAAATTCGATTTCATCCAATGGAGCATAAGGAACTTCTATCAACCAATCACTCACTTCTTCATCCATGTTTTGAATATCAACTTTAGCCCATAAAGAACCTTGGCCATATTCGAAGTTAACATTGGAGTTACTATTCCAGGGAGTGAATTTACTAAACGAAGGGACTGAGACTGATTCAAAGTCTTCTTCATTTAATTGATCCATGTAGTAATAAATAAAAGGAGCACCGTTGACAGATTCTTGTTGTTCCGATAAGTAAAGTACATCCTCCTGTAAAGCCGCAAAAGATAACATTGGGAATAAAATGCCCAACATTACAAATTTGAAAAAAAGTTTCATATCCTTTTTCGATGGAGTTTAGTTATTAATAAGTAGATGAAGTAAATTTACTATCAAAGTTCTAGTGTAAAGTGAGTCATTTATTGTAATAAATTGATTAGTAAGAAGGTAAATGATCACGTTAAGATTTAAAACTTTATTATTGAAAATAATTTCCTCGAAAAGTGCAAAAATAATGCCTAAGTATTTTTTGTTCAATCCCTATTGTGAGTTGGCAATCGTCAAAAACGCAAAATTTTATACTCCTAATAAACAGTTTAAAGCTTTAGTAAATGATTTATCACCTTTAATGATTTGGCTGTATGACTCTAAAATAAAGATTTTGAGTGATATACAGGTAAGTGAAGAATGGAAAAAGGATATTAAAAAGTTACATGAGTTTAAAGTTGATTTTGCAGATTTTGATACTCTCAAAAGTAAGTCAATCAAAATAGAAGACTTAGAGGTATGGGGGAAGTCACTTGATTATTTAACGATCTTATCTAAACCAACCTTTAAAGTGAAAGGGCTCGAAACATGGAGTGATAACGATAAGAAAGTTTATGATCGATTCACAGGATATAAAGTCTTAAAATCGTTAGTTAACTCTACAAATACGAATTATATAAGTAAGGATTTGTTAGGTACTTTTTGTAAAACTAAAGAAGAGGTAATACTTAAGTTTCAGCAATTGTTTGCTGGGGAAAATAAAGGAGTAGTTTTTAAATTGCCTTTTAGTTCTTCAGGTAGAGGATTAATGCTTCTTAGAAAAGAACATATTAACCCTGCGATAGAATCTTGGATTGAAAGTGGATTATCAGAACATGGAAGAATATTGGTAGAACCTTGGCTAGATAAAGTTACTGATTTTTCAGTATTATTTAACTTTGAAAGTGAGGAGATTAAGTTCTTAGGAATTTCCGTTTTTGAGTCTTTAGATTCAGGTCAATATGGGGGAAGTCTTTTAGGTAGTTATGAAGATCTACTTCCTAATACTATTTCAGTCCAAATCCCCAAATTAATTGAAGATCTCAAAGGTGCTTTTCGTAACACCAAGGAGTTTAAAGGGTTTAAAGGTAGGTTAGGAGTGGATGCTATGATTGTAAGAGATGTTATGGATAATTTGATTTTGCACCCTTGTGTAGAAATCAATCCAAGAACAACTATGGGACATATTTCTTTAGGTTTAAAAAAGGCTGTGTTAAACCCAAATCGTGCGAAATGGGTGATAACGACTAAACATCAAATAGCTAACTTTAAAACTTTTGAAATCGAAATGAGGAAGAAATATCCCTATCAAATAGAAAACAAAAAGTTAGTATCAGGTTTTTTTCCTCTAGTTGATGTAAATTTGACAAAACAATATTATGCATACGTTTTAGCAGAATAGGCTAGACCATTTTTTATGAAAAAATATAGACTAAGATTAAACGAAATCAATTTTAGATTTTTACAAAGTATTCTATTGAAATTAGCTGAAGCATATAAAGAACGTATGCCGGAAGATATAGGTCATCAGTTACTTATTGAGTTATATGATGCTAAATTTAATATTTCAATATTTGATATCCATAAGGAAAAGGTAATGCAATTAAATCGTTCTCAAGTGATGGCATTACACCTTTTTTTGGAGGAAATTCCTTTGAAAGGGGAAGTGGATATTATCAGAAATCAATTGTACAACGATTTTGATAAATTCCTAGCTTAATCTAAAGAGTGAGACAAGAGTTCTTGTCCGAATTTTATAACACTTTCCATCATGTAAGGGTGGGATAAAGAATGTCCACTTTTATCAATGATATTCAGCTGACTGTTCGGAAGCATTTCATGGAGTTGAAGTGCGGATTTTGATGGAGTAACCAAATCATTTCTACCATGAGTGATATAAACTGGACAGATAATTTTGGAAGAGGTAATTAAATCTTCAATAGATTGATTGTTAAATAAGTAGGGTGATTGCAAAAAGTAATGATTTTCTATTCGAGCACAAGCAATAGCATATTTAGTTGGACTCCATTGATAGAGCTCTTCATAATTTGAATGAGGGTGTTCTGAAGCAAAAGACTCCCAAAGAAGCCAATTGGTACAAAATTTCTCAAAATCATCTCCATCCATAGCTTTTCTGTATGAATTTAAGAATTGAGTTAAGCTTCTTCTATCCACTCCATCGTGTAAAACGGAAGCAACATCGGCGTACATTGTTGGGGTAGCACCTGTAAACAACCATTCCAACTCATTTTGATTACAGAAAAATATTCCCCATAAATTCAATCCTTTTACCCTTTCTTGATGCAATGAGGTATAGGCCAAGGCTAACGTAGATCCCCAACTGCCTCCAAAGATATACCATTCATTAATGTGAAGTGTGTTTCTAAGAAGTTCAAGGTCTTTCATAAGATGAGCTAAAGTATTATTCTTTAAACTACCTAAAGGTTTACTATTACCACTACCTCTTTGGTCGATGCCGATCAAACGAACGGCAGGGGTGTTCTTGAAAATTTCTATATAAGAGTCGCCTAGACCTGCTCCGGGACCGCCATGTAAATAGAGCACAGGAACACCCATCGGGTGACCCGATTGCTCATAATACAGTTCATGACCATCTTCAGTGATTAAATATCCGTGGTCGTAGGCATTCATTATTAAGGTTATTCTGGTTTAAGTTCTTCCAACTCATCCACCTGCATGGTCCATTCTTCCCATAGCTCTGTGGCTTCATCAAGTTCTTCTTTTACTTTCTGATACTGAGTATTTGTTTCTGCTAATTTATCAGGATTTCCGAATATTTCAGGATCTCCCAAGGAACCTTCAATTTCTTCTTTCTTTTCTTCAAGTTCCATGACCAATTCTTCGTATTTTTCCATTTCAGATTTGGCCTTTTTCATTTTCTTTTGCCACTCTTTCAAGTTGTAATTGACATGCTTTTTCTTCTCCTTTTTAGGTTTAGATTCTATATTGCCATCTTCTTGATCAAGCTTTTCCAAAAGTTCTTTTTCCTGATCCTGACGTTGTTTCCATTCTACCCATTCTAAATAAGTGCCAGGATATTCTTTTAACTGGCCATCTTCGATATACCAGATCTTGTTGGCTACATGAGAAATAAAGTGACGGTCGTGTGATACAATCAAATAAGTACCTAAATATTGCTGAAGAGCTTGAATAAGAATATTTACAGATGGAATATCTAAGTGGTTGGTCGGTTCGTCAAGCATCAAAAAGTTGGCTTCTGAGATAAGTGTTTTAGCTAATGCAACACGAGATTTCTCTCCGCCTGAAAGTACTTTGATCTTCTTGAAAATCTCATCACCTCCAAATAAGAAACATCCAAGAATGCCTCTTAATTCTTGCTCTGTTTTATCAGACCCAGCTTGCTTTAGTTCATCAAGAATTTCATTTTCAACATTTAGATCCTCAAGTTGGTGCTGTGCATAGAAGGCTGTAATCACATTATGACCACCTTTTCTTTCACCTTTGTCAAAATCTTCGCGAGCAGAAATTAAACGAAGTAGGGTAGATTTACCTTTACCATTGGCGCCAATGAGGGCTACTTTATCACCTCTCATTAATTGAAGGTTCGCATTTTGAAATATGATTTTTTCATCATAGGCTTTGTCGAAATCAACCAATTCAGAAATAACTTTTCCTGGCTGTTGGTTAAATTTAAAGTCCATGTTGATTTCCGGATTGTCATTCCTAACATCCTCAATCATATCCATACGATCGAGCATTTTTACTCTAGACTGTACTTGTTTTGCTTTTGTAGCTTTCGAACGGAAGCGCTCAATAAAACGCTCTGTTTCTTTTATTTTTTGTTGCTGATTTTCGTATGCATTCTTTTGAAGCTCAGCTCTTAATTTTCTTTCTTCTAAATAGAATGAGTAATTGCCAGAATAGGAGGTTAAACGACCTTGTGATACTTCTACAGTTTGATTAATAGCCCTGTCTAAAAATTCTCTATCGTGAGATACAATTAAAACAGCACCCTCGTAGGATGAAAGGTAGTTTTCAATCCACTGTATTGAAGGAAGGTCCAAGTGGTTGGTAGGCTCATCAAGCATTAAAACGTCGGGTTTCATAAGTAATAGTTTACCCAACATTACACGCATTCTCCATCCACCAGAGAAACTATGTAAAGGTCTTTCTAATTCATGGTTTTTAAATCCAAGGCCTGCCAAAATTGCTTCTGCTTTAGATTTAACGGTATAACCTTCCATAGCTTCAAATTTTTCTTGTAATGAAGCTAATTTTTCGACTAATTCTTCCTTATAATCCGTTTCCATTTCAAGAAGGATTTCATCGATCTGTGCTTGAATTTTTAAGACAGGACCAAAAGCTTCCATCGCAACACTAAGAATAGATTCTTCAGTTTGATAGGATAGGAGATCTTGATTTAGGAATCCGATAGTACATCCTTTAGGCATTGTAATCGAACCCTCATCAGGAGTCAAATCGCCATGGATTAATTTTAACAATGTGGTTTTACCTGCACCATTGTGGCCCACAATACCTATGCGGTTTTTAGGGTAAACAGTGAGAGAAGCATTTTGATACATGGTTCTGCTTCCGAAGTGAAAAGATACATTGCTAATCGCTAACATAAGGAAATTTATTAATCAAAAAATGGAATTACAATTTAGAAAAAAAGACCTACAACACGAATGTTATAGGTCTTTTGTTATTAGAGGAGGTTAATTACTTAACTTTCTCGATAACTGCTTTGAATGCTTCAGGGTGGTTCATAGCAAGGTCAGCAAGAACTTTACGGTTCAATTCGATACCTGCTTTGTTTAAGTTACCCATGAATACAGAGTAAGACATATCACCGTACATACGAGTAGCAGCGTTGATACGTTGGATCCATAAGCTACGGAAGTTTCTCTTCTTTTGTTTACGACCGATGTAAGCATATTGCCAGCCTTTTTCAACTGTGTTTTTTGCTACTGTCCAAACATTTTTACGAGCACCGTAATAACCTTTTGAGAACTTAAGGATTTTTTTTCTTCTAGCGCGAGACGCGACGTGGTTGACCGATCTAGGCATTTTTTTCTAATTTTAATAAGTTTTGTAAATCAATTTGTTTGATAAAGTAATTGTGAATCTTTGGATTATAACCAAAGCATTTTTTTCACGTTTACAGTATCCGCCTTGTCTACCTCACCCATCAAAGTTAGGTTACGCTTTTGTTTCGTCGTTTTCTTAGTTAAGATGTGCGACTTGTAAGCGTGCTTTCTTCTGATCTTGCCAGTTCCTGACAACTTGAAACGTTTTTTCGCTCCAGATTTAGTTTTAACCTTTGGCATTTTACCTTTCAGTTATTAAGAGCCTAAACTCTTAAGGTGAAACAATAATTAAACTACGCGATTACCTACGGCAGCCAATAGCCTCGGTATTTCGCTTGCATTGATTTGTTATTTTACTAACAAAAAATGCACACCTGCATAAAACAAGCGTGCAAATTTAATCAATATTCTTTGTAAATCAATACCTAATAAGGTTTATTTACTTAAATTATTTCTTAGGAACGTTTGGAGAGATAAACATGATCATTCTACGTCCTTCAACACGCATTTGACCTTCGATTTTTCCGTGTTCCTGAATTTTTTCAGCAAAACGTTGTAAAAGTTCTCTACCTCTATCTTTGTAGATGATTGTACGTCCGTGGAAGTGAACATACGCTTTTACTTTATTTCCATCGTTTAAGAACTTAACGGCGTGCTTAGTTTTAAAGTCTAAATCGTGTTGGTCTGTATTAGGACCGAAACGAATTTCCTTCACTACTGTTTTGGATGCTTTAGCCTTTAACTCTTTTTCTCTTTTCTTTTGTTCGTACTTGAATTTCGAGTAGTCAATGATTTTACAAACCGGAGGTTTTGCATTGGGTGAAATTTCTACTAGATCTAGATCCAAGTTTTCAGCGAGTTTTAAAGCCTCGTCTCTTGAAAATACACCGTTTTCTACATTGTCACCAACTAGTCGAACTTCTCTGACTCTAATTTGATGGTTGGTTCTATGAGAGTCTCTTGCCATTTAAGAACTTAATTTCGTTTGAAAATTTTTTAAAATTATTAAATTTTTGATTCTAAAATTAACTACTTTTGAATTAAGTTAACGGAATCATTAATTTCACCGCTAAGGTACTAACTTATTTTTTTCTTTAACTATAAATATCTCAGAAATATGTGAAAAATCAGATTTTTTGAGAAAACATAGAAACATTAACAATCAATTCAAGTTTTAACTAACATGAAAAAATACATTTTTTATTTACTATCATCTATTCTGCTTATCACATCATGTAGCAAAGAAGAACCCATAAATCCAGTTACATCGTTTAGTAATGATAAAGAATATTTAAAAGAGTTGATGAGTCAATGGTATCTTTGGAATGAAGAATTACCAGCTCAAATTAATACAAATGCATACAGTGATCAATTCTCTATGCTGCAAGCACTTAGGAATGAGCAAGACAGATGGTCATTAATACAAGATAAAGCTGCATACGAAGCTTATTACCAATCAGGTACTGTAACAGATGAAAACTCTGGAGCACATGGTATTTATTTATCGGTTTTCGAAAATGGCGATCTTTATTTAAGATTTTCTTATCCTGGTTCTGAGGCCTTTGAAAAAGGTTTGACTCGTGGCACTAAAATCAATAAAATCAATGGTGTTGATGTCAATACTGTATCGGACGAAGAACTCAATAATTTATTAGGAGAGAATGTAAAAGGAGTAACCAATACATTTGAAATTACTATTCCTGAAAGATACGTATATGATGACGAAGGGGTACTTGTAAAAAAAGAAGAAGAAACTAAAACTGTAGACATTACAAAAGAGGCTGTAGTTATTGCTCCAGTAGTTCATAAAAACATTATTAATGTAAAACGTGATGGACAAGTAGTTAAAGTTGGACACATCGTATTTATGTCATTCATTGAAACAGCAGAAGAAGCATTAAACACAGCATTCGCTGAATTTAAAGCTGCAGGAGTTTCAGAAGTGATTCTAGATTTACGTTACAATGGAGGTGGACGAGTAAATATTGCTGGTCAACTTTCAGGGCTCTTAGCTCCAGCTTCAGCAAATGGAAAAGATCTATTTAGATACAGACATAATGCTCTTCAAGTAGAGCAAAACAGCGATTATAAATTAGAATTGGAAGATGCCAATTTAAATTTAGATCGTGTATTTATGTTGACAACTGGTGGTACTGCATCAGCAAGTGAGTTAATGATAAATGCATTACGTCCTTTTATGGATGTACAAGTTGTAGGTGAGAGAACACATGGAAAACCAGTAGGAAGTTATGGTTTTGAAAATAATGATTTTATCTATTCAGTGATTTCACTCAGAATATTAAATGCAGATAACGAAGGAGATTATTTCGATGGTATTCCTGTAAACCAAGAAGCATTTGATGATCCCACTTACAATTGGGAAGATACTAGAGAACCAATGTTGTATCAGGCATTACAAATGATTATGAATGGTGCTTATGATGCAGGTAATGCAGCAAGAATGGGGCATCCAACATTGAAAAATATGGCTGATCATGCAGATAAATATAAGGACGTATTTATTGTGGATCAGATAAATGAATAAACAGATATTGATTTAATAAACGAAACCCTTCAAAATAGTATTTATTTTGAAGGGTTTTTTTATACCTTTGTGAAAAAGTGGAAGATTTACACTTTCATCAGAATTATAGAAGTATTTGTTTTGTTGATCTTTTAAAATAATTTCGAGACAAGAGAAATCTCTATACCCAAATTTTATAAATCTTAGTTCAGTAAGATCAATTTTATACAATTCATACATGCAGTCTATCGGAAAAGTAGGGGTGCTAATTATAGCAGCAGGTAGCTCTAAGCGCTTAGGTAAACCAAAGCAGTTACTTGAATATAAAGGAAGAACCTTAGTACAACATAGTATTGACAAAGCAAAACAACTACAAAACGTTGATATTGCTGTTGTGCTTGGGGCTTATTATGACGAAATTAGTGATGTAATCAAAGAGGATGGAGTTCATATTGTCAATAATGAAACTTGGCAAGAAGGGCAAGGAGGAAGTATTGCTAAAGGAGTAAAATTTTTTAATGATGCTGAAGAGAAATATTCTAAAGTATTGATCTTATTATCTGATATGCCATTAGTCGATATCCCTCATTTAGGAAATCTGATAGAAAAAGCTAAAGACAGAAGAATTGTAATGTCTAAATATGATGGATTTACAGGAGTGCCAGCTGTTTTTGATCAGACAGTATTTCCAGAATTGATGGCTTTAGAAGGTAATTTCGGTGCAAAATCGATTGTTAGAAAGAATAAACATTCTTATGCCTCTGTAGATTCAAGAGTACCTTTCTTAGATGTGGATACTGAAAGTGATTACCACAAATTATTGAAGTATTCTAAAGAAATAGGAATGTAAAACATACGTTACAAAAAAAGGGTTGAATCTTAATCGAAAGATTCAACCCTTTTTTTATTGAAACTGACTTTTAATTCTAATCTGAGTCAATTTATTTTTTGTATCCAAAGCAAAGTCATTATTTATTATCCAATCATAGTAATGTGGATCTTTTTTTAATGTATCTGCTACTGATTTACCTTTATATTTCCCAAAATTAAAAATGGGGTCACCTTCGTTATTTAGTACCATTCTACCTGCAAAATCAACCAAATTTTTAGCTGTCAGTTCATGAAGTGCATTCATGTCATTTTTAACAGGCTCATAATCCTTTCCGTTTTTATCTTTGATAGTTACCCCTTCATAATGTTTTACTTGAGCGTCGATCACATCAAGAGTAGCGATAGTGTCTGCTTCTGCAGAATGAGCATCTTCCAATTCTCTTCCACAATAGAATTTAAGTGCAGCACCTAAAGTTCTAGGCTCCATCATAAAGAAGATTTTTTGGGCATCAACTATTTTTCTTTGGCTAAAATCAAATTCTATCCCTGCTCTAAGAAATTCTTCTGTGATCACTGGTAAATCAAATCTTAGCACATTATAACCACCAATGTCACAACCTTTCATAAAAGCGGCTACTTCTTTAGCGATTTGCTTAAAAGTAGGCATATCTTTTACGTCTTCATCATATATGCCATGTACTTTAGAAGAGGTACTAGGAATATGCATTTCTGGGTTACATTTATATGTTTTGATGGTTCTTTCTCCATTTATATCCGCCTTAACCATAGAAATTTCAATAATTCTATCTTTTGTAACGTTTGTTCCTGTAGTTTCAAGGTCAAATACTACTAAGGGGTTTTTTAAATTTAAATTCATTGTTGGTAGTATGGTTATTTTTTAATTTTTTTCATCAGAGATTTTTCCTAACCATAATTCTCTTAAATGAAGGGCTTGCGGTGAGCGCTTTCCATTTATTTCGAAAATATTATCCTCAGTCTGATGATTAATTACTGTTTTCGATTTCAATTTAACAATTTTACCTTGTCTTCTTACAGTAACTTTAATATTTGTGTTTTTTTTAGGAGAGTTTACCACTTCATTAATTATGTCTGAAATGTTCTCCATAGTGATCTCTTGCTTGTTATACTTTAAAAGTACATCGCCTAACTGATAACCCATTTTTTTTCCAAATTCATCTACATCGGAGAGGTCCTCAACAAATAGTTCATCTTGATCATTGATTGAGATTCCGATATTACCAAATGTACCGGTGGCAATTTCTCTACTTTCTGCGTAATCTATACCAACTTTAGCCATCATCTCTTCAAGAGGAAGAGGGGTGTTACTGTCGACATATTTTTTGAGGTATGTGGTTGTCTCTGGTATCCCACTTAATTCGCCAATAACAGTAAAAAGTTCTTCATCCTTAAAAGGTTTATCACTGCCATATTTTTTAGACAGTTTGAGCATTAAGTCTCTTAAGTTTTGTGTCCCATTACTATGCTCTAGAATAACTAGGTCAAGCCCTAAGGCAATTAATGCTCCTTTTTCATAAACGTTAGGGTATTGATCTCCATATTTATCTAAACAGCCTTTACTCATGGTGGTGAATGCAATGTTTCTATTGTATAACTTAGTGGAGTTTAAAATCTTTTTCCCTATAGAATTCATGTAGGTCGTACGATCAATTACACCGTTTTTAACTAAAGCTAGACCTGCAAAATATTCTGTTACTCCTTCATATAACCATAAGTGTTCTGACATTTTTGGCTCTATATAATCAAAATGAGCTATTTCTTCAGAATGAATACTTAAAGGAGTGAGAATATGGAAAAACTCATGGGCAGCAATTTCCTGAATTATTGGAATGATCATTTTAGGCTTTCCAGTAGGAAGGAAATAAAATGAACTGTTCCAGTGTTCCAATGCTCCCATAGCACCTGATACACCAGGTTTGTCGGTTAGATAAATAATAAAAGTATAATGGTTGGTGGGTAAATCGCCTTTCAAAAAGGTTTGTTGTGCTTTAAGAACCTTTTTTAGTTCTTTACTAATCAATTTAGCGGTTATTGATTTTTGTGGAGACCTTAATCCAATTTTTACTATTGTATTTCCAACTTGAATACTGGCTGTGTCTGGTTTAGAATACATTATGGGATTGTCAACCAAACGATGATAGGAAGGTGCAGTATATACATCTAAGCTATCGGTGTTTATTTCTTTACTTAAGGAAGTTACTCCATAGAGTTTTTCATTATTTATTACTTTTAATACGAAAGTGTTTTCGACCATTCCATCAAAATATCCAAAAAAGCCATGGTTGTTAAGGACAAAGTTTTCATCCTTATCAATATTTGTTCCTGCAGGTTCAAATATTTTTTTTGGTAGCTTAGTATCCCATGTATCATCAACTAAATAAGAGATTTTCGATATGTTTTTAGTAGAAAGGATTCTCCAACGGTTATCATCAATTTTTTTAATTGATAGGGGTTGGCCCGAAGTATCGAATGCTTTTAAATCGGATATAAAACGACCATAATTATAAACTTTGTATGTACCAGGAACAATAGCAGGGAATTGGAAAATGAGTTCTTCTTCATTTAAATCATCAATACTTAATTCCACTTTCAGTTGATCATTATTTACCTCATTTAAATTAATCTGATATTTATAAATAAACGGGTTTTGTCCTAACAATTGAATCGCGAAAAAAAAGAATATTTGATAGCATAAGTAAAATTTAAATTTCATACTCATCATTAAATTAAAAAATGGTCAATGCTTGTTCCTAAAGATATATCTTACCACAGTCAAGTTGTCGCAAGATACAAAATAAGTATTGAATTGTTTAGTGAGTTGTTTTGATAAATTATCATCAAATTTTATCTATTTCTTAGAATTATACTTTAATTCAAGTTATATTCATTTCGAATTACAGAAATCTTAAATTAGTTATTATGATCATTTTAACACGATGATGAATATAATTTTTTTAATCAAATTCTGGTTTTTTACTTAAATACAATACATATATTCAATGAATTCAATTCAACCCATCGATTTAAATTTTTTAGAATGTAAAGAAGCCATCGCCTCTTACCTTATTGAAACTTCAGAAGGACCAATTTTAATTGAAACTGGACCTCATTCAACTTATCCAATCCTAAAAGAAGCTATAAAAAAGCAAGGTTATGAAATAGAAGACATCAAACATGTTTTTATTACACACATTCATTTAGATCATGCAGGAGCAGCTTGGAAGTTTGCTGAACATGGAGCGAAAGTTTATTTACATCCTTTTGGTGTTAGACATATGGCCGATCCTTCTAAATTAATGGCTTCAGCTAAAATGATTTATAAGGACGATATGGATAGATTATGGGGAGAGATGCATGAAATTCCTGAAGATCTATTGATCGCTCCAGAAAACGGGTCTACGATAAAAATAGGTGATGTTGACGTTACTGCTTGGTTTACACCGGGACATGCAAATCATCATATCGCATGGCAGATTGAAGACTTTTTATTTACAGGAGATGTGGCTGGTGTTAAAATAGGAGATGGCCCTGTTGTGGCTCCTTGTCCTCCTCCAGATATCAATTTAGAGAAATGGCAGGCATCAATTGATTTAATTCGTAAAATTTCTCCATCTAAATTATACTTAACTCACTTTGGTGTCGTTACTGATGTAGTGAATCACCTCATTGCACTTGAAAAAGACTTATATAAAGTTGCAGAAATTGTGAAAAACTACAGCGAAAACGACTATTCTCTAGAAAAAATGGAAGAACTTTTCACAACATATGTAAATAATGAGTTAAAATCATTAGGTTTGAAGGATGAAGCGCTCAAACAATATGATGCTGCCAACCCACCTTTTATGAGTGTGGCGGGATTATTGCGTTATTGGAAAAAAAAGAACTAATAAGTCAAATAGATTAACAAAGAATGGATATTTTTTTCGGTCTACTCATTATTTTTATTGCTTGTATTGTCATCTGGAAAGCGTGTGATGGATTTGAAGATGCCTCTGGATTTCTGGGTAGAAATATGAAAGGTGGTGTGAAGGGAGCTACAATCGATGCTATAGGTAGTTCGATGCCTGAACTTTTTACTACTTTTTTCTTCTTGGTTATTGCAGGTGATGCCAAAGGTTTTGCCAGTGGTATTGGTACTACATCAGGTAGTGCAGTTTTCAACATCATGATTATCCCAGCCGCGGTAATAATTAGTGTTATTGTAATTAATAGAACAGTTAGCTTTATTAATGTCAATCCAAAGGTTATTTTACGTGATGGTATCGCTTTGATGCTAGCCATTTTATGTTTAATCATATTTGTTTCAGAAAATGAGCTGACATGGAAACATGGGGCTTTTCTAATGAGTTTATATGTGGTTTACGTTGTTTCTTTACTATTCATCAAAATGGATGACCATGGTGACGAACACGATGATTATGAATATGAAGCAGGTGAAGGTGGACGTTTAAAAGCATTATTGCATTTAGATTTGTCTCATGCAATCATTGGCAATAAAGAAATGAATACTGGTAGAGCTTGGTTCTTGCTATTAGCTTCTACTGGAATTGTAGGTGCTGCTTGTCATTACCTTACAATTGGATGTGAAATGCTTGGACACGGTATGGGATGGGATATGTATATCGTAGCATTAATCTTTGCCGCAGCTGCTACTTCAGTGCCGGATACTATTATCTCTGTAAAAAGTGCCAACAATGGTGCATACAATGATGCGATTTCAAACGCTCTAGGGTCTAATATTTTTGATATCTGTTTTGCATTAGGAATGCCTTTAACAGTATATACATTAATGAATGGATCTATTCCAATGGAAGGTGATGATACAATGGCTTTTATCGGTCAGTTTAGAATTATACTACTAATTCTGACAGGTGTATCCACTCTTATTTTCTACATAGGAGCAAAGAGAAAACGTTTGGGAGCCAAAAGTGGTTATTTCCTCGTAACATTGTATGTAGTATTCATTATTTATACTCTTGCCTATAGATATAGCCCAGAGGCTATTAGCGGTATTCAAGATGCCTTATTGCAGATCAATGATTTTCTAGTGAATCTTAACCCTTTCCATAAGGTTTAAGGTTTAATAAAATATCTAATCAAGAAAGAGGTTGTTTCATAATTCAATGAATCAACCTCTTTTTTATTATTTCTTATATATAGAAGTAGACAAATTAATTGATAAGACCATAAATTGATGATTTACTATCATATTAAGTAATGCCTCATTGTTGTTTTTTTATCAAGGACTAAATAAAGTTATCGGAAAGACGCTAATTCTAGAAGGAATCTTTGATGTATTACGAAGAATTATCTAATGACAAAGAGATTGAATTTACTTAAATATTGATACAGAATCATTTATATAATTGCTTTAATATCTCAATAAGTCTAGAGACTATTTGATATTCACCCTTGATATATAAAAAAAGACATTGCCTCTTTATATGTAAAATGACAATGTCTTATATATGTGTTATTCTTTATTATTAAGAACCGTGATTTTTTATCTCTTTTAGAATTTCAGCATATGCATAATTAATAGATTCTTGCATGATGTTTAAGGTCTTTTCACCATCATAAGTATGCCATTTATTAATATATGACCTTAGGGTATTATCTGAAGTTCCTGTGAATACATACATCATATTAGCAATTTGATTCGTCATCATCACTTGTTTGTATTGATCTGTGAACATCCCTTCTGTATTACTAATAATTTCACTTTCGACTTTTTTCTGATCAGTAGGCAGATGTTCGTTTATTCCAAGAGAAACATCAACTAAAGTATGATACAAAACACTTTCTGACATTCTACCAATTTTAAGTAATTGGTAAATGTTGACACATAGGTTAAATCTTTCTTGATCAACACTATGCATGTCGAAATTGTTGACATACTTTGCTTTGTCTATTTTTTCAAAACGAGTTAAAGATCTATTTCTTGTGCCATGGATATCCTCGTTAATGGGATTCTCTAAGAATAAAATAGATTTATTCAGTAAGTCTTCATTAACTTGAGTCGCTATGTACTCTGTTATATGATGATTTACATTTTTATTAGTGAGATAAAGTTTAATAATCGCTTTAATCTCTAATTCTGATGGAGCATTTTCAATAAATAGAAATTCTTCATCAACTTTTGCAGATGCAATTTCATCAGTTTGCCTTGTGTAATCAGTTAATCCACTTAATCGAAGAAATTCTTGTGCTTTTTTTTGTCTAACACTCTGAGCGTTAAGATCTATACACACTAAAATAGAGCACAGAGAGATTAGATACTTTAAATATTTGTAGTTCATTATCAGTTGTTATAATCGAATGAATTGGGTAAAAGTAAGCTATTGTAAAGTTGAACAATACCTATATGTAAATATACGTGAATGTGATTAGAATTGAAAATAAATAAACGGTTGTATGTCAGAAGATCTACTTTGAAATAAAATAAACCCTACAAAAAATAAGAATGCTGCTTTAGCAAAATCAGGCATTGTGATGAATTCTAAGGCTAATTTATCTTTCCAATGTTGTGGAATCCAGTGGATAAAGAAGCCAAAACCCATTACAATGAAAACATATTTGTATGCCATAATTACCTCCAAAGCAATAGAAAGATCCATGTTTGTTAAAATCTGACTAATCATACTATTTGCGTGTTGCATGTCCTCCGCTCTGAAATATATCCAAGCATAACACACAAAGTGAAATGTTATGATACCACCGATTATATTTTGATATTTAAAATGCCCAATTTTTTTTCCAGCATACTCCATCCAAAGTTTATGTATTGCCAAAGCACCTCCATGCAAACATCCCCAAATTATAAATCTGAAATGAGCACCATGCCATAATCCACCTAATAACATTGTAATAAATAGATTGATGTATGTTCTTACTTTTCCTTTTCTATTTCCGCCTAGTGGTATGTATAAATAATCTCTTAGAAAGGAAGATAGGGAAATATGCCATCTTCTCCAGAAATCCGTGATGTCAGTTGCTTTGTAAGGCGAGTTAAAGTTGAGTGGTAATCGGAAACCTAATAATAAAGCCACTCCAATAGCAATATCAGTATAGCCCGAGAAATCGCAATAAATTTGAATGGCATAGCCATATGTGGCCATTAAGTTTTCAAAACCAGAATAGGACCAAGGTGACTCAAATATTCTATCCACAAAATTAATAGAGATATAATCGGAGATCATTATTTTTTTGACAAGCCCAGCTGCTATTAAAAATAATGCATGTCCATACTCACTTTCCTTTAGTTTATATTGTTGATGAATTTGAGGGATAAACTCAGAGGCTCTAACAATTGGACCCGCTACTAATTGAGGGAAAAAACTAACAAAAAGTGCGAAATCCCATATGTTGTCCACTGGTTTGATGTCGCCTCGATAAATATCAACCGAATAACTAATAGTTTGGAATGTATAGAAAGAGATACCTATCGGAAGGAAAATATTCGATGTATCCATTCCGGCATCAAAAAGACTATTGAAAAAGGCGGCTAAATAATTTTCTTGTTCTATTTCTAAATTGAATAAAGTATTCAACCCATCAGTAAAGAAGAAGGTATATTTAAAATAGGCCAGTAAGCTTAAATTTATGACAGCACTTATAGAGACAAGCAGCTTTCGTGTTTTCTTATCGTTAGAATCAAATATCTTTTTACCTATATAGTAGTCTATTATTGTTGAAAAAAGTAAGAGTACAAAATAAAAACCACTCGACATGTAATAGAAATACAAACTCGCTAAAAGCAAAAGAACATTTCTAGTCGTGATATTTTTATAAATAAATTGATATATCAGTATAATGGAACCAAAAAGGACCCAAAAAAGAACTTGTGTAAATAATAATGGACTGTTTTCGTGATAGGTAACTAACTCTAACATTTATAAAATTTGTGTGTTGAAAAAAATCACAAAAAAATTATTGATCGTTTGATCGTATAAAAAATGAATATCAGACAAATTACTAACTTTTTTTAGTTGAATTATAGAATAAAGTATTTATTTTTCAGATCTAGCTTTATAATTAAGCAGTTGTACAGATCGAAATAGCATAAAAATGGCTAAAAAAATAAAAACAGCATACTTCTGTCAGAATTGTGGATTTGAATCTCCAAAATGGCAAGGGAAATGCCCTGCTTGTAATGAGTGGAATACTTTTGTTGAGGAACTTCAGAAAGAAGAGGCACCCAAAAAAGGGGATTGGAAGATGAGTTCTAATCCTAAATCAGGAGGGTATGTGAATGTGGGAGCTGAAACGGCAAAACCTACTAAAATAACTGAAGTAAAGTATGAGAAGGAAGCGAGGATCATCACTTTAGACGAAGAACTGAATAGAGTTTTAGGGGGAGGAATTGTTCCTGGATCTGTGGTAATGATAGGTGGAGAACCTGGAATTGGTAAATCGACTTTAATGCTTCAGATTGCTTTATCACTTAATGACAAACAAGTGCTTTATGTGTCGGGAGAGGAATCGGGACAGCAGATTCGACAAAGAGCGGAAAGAATCCCTTTTTCATCCGAAGAAACTTATGTATTGACTGAGACTGATACTTCAAAGATATTCGCTCATGTTGAAAAAATGACGCCTGATGTAATGGTGATTGATTCCATACAGACTTTGGTGTCCCCATTTTTAGAGCAAGCAGCAGGTAGTGTGTCTCAAGTAAAAGAATGTGCGGCGGAGTTAATTCGATTTGCAAAAGACACAGGTACTCCTGTTTTAATGATTGGCCACATAACAAAAGAAGGAAGCTTGGCTGGTCCAAAAGTATTAGAGCATATGGTAGATACCGTACTTCAATTTGAGGGAGATCGACATATGAGTTACCGTATTTTGAGAACGGCAAAAAATAGATTTGGGTCAACATCCGAATTGGGTATTTATGAAATGATCTCATCGGGGTTAAGACAAGTAAGTAACCCTTCGGAAATATTGCTTTCTCAAAGAGACGATGGACTAAGTGGAATCGCAATTGGTACAGTTATGGAAGGTAATAGACCATTATTGGTAGAAATACAATCATTAGTAACACCTTCAGTATACGGTAATCCTCAAAGAAGTTCTACAGGATTTGATGCGAAACGATTAAATATGCTTTTAGCCGTATTAGAAAAAAGGTCCGGTTATAAACTCAATTTCTCTGATGTGTTTATCAATATAACAGGAGGATTGAGAGTAGAAGACCCGGCAATAGATCTTGCAGTTGTCGTTTCTTTAATTTCTTCATTTGAAGATATTGCTATTGAATCGACTACTTGCTTTGCTGCAGAAGTTGGGTTAGGTGGTGAAGTGAGAGCAGTTTCAAGAATTGAAAATAGAATTTCTGAGGCAGAAAAATTAGGATTCAAAGAAATGTTTATATCAAAATACAATACAAAAGGTATAGACTTTTCTAAATTAAAAATGAAGGTGATACCAGTTGGAACAGTAGCCGAATTGGCAGAAAAATTATTTACATAAAATTCATGAAGTACCTTTTAATAGTAATTTCATTACTAATCACTGCATCAACTTTTACTTCTGCTCAAAACAGTAGCAAAGCGAATAAATTTTTTGTAAAAGCAGAAGAAGCTATTCGTTTAAGACAGTTAGAAGATGGGAAAGCGCTGTTATATAAATCTATAGATGCTGATAGTACTTATGGAGATTCTTATTATTTGTTATCTTATTTATACATACTAGAAAAAGATTATCAAAAATCAAGAGACTTGTATGAAAAGTTGATGGAGTGTTGTGCTGATAATCCGAAATATTTGCTAGCACATTTATCTTTAGCACAATTTGAATGGTCAAAAGGAAATTATAAAAGTGCATTAGGTTATGCTAATGATTTTTTGAACTTCAAACCTGATAGAAAGTTATATAGAGAAGTTAAAACAGCGCATCGAATTATTGCATCATGTGATTATGCCATAGCAAATATGGGAAATAAACTACCTTATGCGCCTATTAATCTCGGCGCTGAAGTCAATGTTCACGATCAGCAATATTTTCCAGCTATCACAGCGAATGGTCAGGAAATGTATTTTACGGCAAGAGATGAAAAGACAGATGAAAACATCTATCGTATTCAAAAGGTAGATGGGGAATGGGCGTCTCCCGAAGAGGTGACAGAATTAAATACCAAGTTTAATGAAGGAACTTGTTCTATATCAGCCGATGGATCATTTATCATTTTTACTTCATGTGAAAGTACGAGAGAGTTGCCAGGCTATGGTAGTTGTGATTTATTTATGGCAAGAAAAGTCGGGGATCAGTGGTTGAAACCAAGAAACCTTGGACCAAATATTAATTCTAGAGATTGGGAATCACAACCTTCGCTTTCTGCAGATGGAAGAGTTTTATATTTTGTTTCTGATCGACAAGGAGGAATGGGGAAAAAAGATATTTGGGTGTCTGAGTTAGGTTCAAATGGACAATGGATGCCTGCCAAAAATCTAGGCGATCAGATAAATACAACAGAAGATGATATTTCTCCATTTATTCATGCCAATGGGAAAACTCTTTATTTTTCATCAAAAGGCCATTTAGGATATGGAGGCTTGGATATTTTTAAGTCAGAAAAAGAGGGAATTAACCGTTGGTCAAAAGTAGAGAATATCGGTTATCCGGTAAACGATCATACCGATCAAGTAGCCTTAATTGTAGGAGCAGACGGTACGAAAGGATATTTTTCAAAAGAAGAAATACAAGAAGATGGCTCAAGGAATAGTCATCTAGTTTCTATTGATATACCAAAAGATGCACAGCCATTAACAGTAAGTGGTTATTTAGAAGGGGTAGTTTATGATGCTATTACTAAGAAACCTTTAAAGGCAGAATTAGAGTTAAAACTTCTTGAGACAAAAAAGACAGAATCTACTTTATTATCTGATGAGAAATCGGGTAAATATTTGATCGTGTTAAACCAAAATGAAGAGTATGCTTTATATGTATCAAGACCAGGTTATTTATTCCAAAGTTTAACTTTTGATACTCATGATATGGGAACAGAAGGAAAAACAATGGATATATTTTTAGATAGAATAGAAAAAGGAAAAAATGTGACCCTCAATAACATCTTTTTCGATTCTAATAAATATGATCTTAAACTGAAGTCTCAGACAGAATTGGATAAAGTGTTGTTGTTTATGCAGAAAAACAAAGATATTAATGTTGAAATTGGTGGGCATACAGATAATATTGGTAACGATAATTATAATTTGGATTTATCTCAAAAAAGAGCGGAAGCCGTGGTACAGTATCTAATTGATAAAGGAATAGACTCCAATAGATTAACAGCCAAAGGTTATGGAGAGAAAAAGCCAATTGATAATAATACGACAGATGAAGGAAGAACCAATAATCGTAGAATTGAATTCTTAATTCTATAAGACTTCTTTCAAAGAAATATACTTATACAATAACCTCGAATTATTTTCGGGGTTTTTTGATACAATTTTTTACCATATCAACATCAAAAACACTCTAGAAATGATTATTATATCCTTAAAGACCTATTTAATATTCTTTTCTTCTATTTTTGTTGAGAAGTTAAAATAAAAGATAGGATGAATTTATTATCAGTCGATAATGCAACAAAATATTGGGGAGAAAAACCCCTTTATGAAAATATAAGTTTTGGAATTCAACAAGGTCAGAAAGTAGCCTTAGTAGCCAAAAATGGTACAGGGAAATCTACACTGTTAAATTCAATCGCAGGAAAAGAATCATTGGATGGTGGAGAAATTGCCATTAATAAAGATATCACTATTGGTCTTTTAGAGCAGGAGCCACTGTTTGAAGAAGGACAGAATGTTTTGGATTATGTTCTATCAAGTGATTCTCCCATTTTAGGGGCGGTAAAAAATTACGAGGCAGCTTTACAAGCTTCCTCATTAGATTATTCGGATGCGGTTTTAAAGCAATTGGATAAAGCTACAGCCAAAATGGAAGAAATGAAGGCTTGGGATGCTGAAGCAAGAGTAAAGCAAATCTTGACTGCTTTCAAAATCGAGGATACATCTCAAAGAATGGATTCCCTTTCTGGTGGTCAGCAAAAAAGAGTGGCCCTAAGTAAAGTACTCATTGAAGAACCAAATCTTTTGATTCTCGATGAGCCAACCAACCACTTGGATTTAGATATGATTGAATGGTTGGAGGAGTTCTTAACGCGTTCGAAACTATCAATTTTATTAGTTACCCACGATAGATATTTCCTTGATAGAATTTGTAATGAGATTATTGAGCTTGAAAATTCAACGATCTATACTCATAAAGGAAACTATTCATATTACATCGAGAAAAAAGCTGAAAGAGAAGCGAATGAAGCTGCATCTGTAGAAAAGGCTAAAAACTTGATGAGAAAAGAACTCGATTGGGTAAGAAGAATGCCTAAAGCGAGAGGTACAAAACAGAAGTTTAGAATGGATGCTTTCAAAGATTTGAAAAAGAAAGCACATTCTGGCAAGAAAGACGAAAAGGTAGAGATTCAAGTAAATATGTCACGTCTAGGAAGAAAGATCCTAGAATTTGAGAACGTATTTAAATCGTATGGAGAAAAGAAAATTGTTGAAGATTTCTCTTACACCTTTAAAAGAAAAGAAAGAGTAGGTATTGTAGGTAATAATGGAGTAGGGAAATCTACTTTCCTTAACATGCTTACAGGTACTGAATCCATTGATAAAGGGACAATAACAAAAGGAGAGACCATTGTGTATGGTTATTATACTCAAAAGGGATTGTCATTCGATGAAGACATTAAAGTAATTGATGTTGTACGTGATATTACCGAAAATCATCAAATGTCTGATGGGACATCACTTACTCCTTTACAACTTCTAAATAAATTCTTATTTACGCCAGAGAAACAGCATTCATATATTTCAACTCTTTCAGGAGGTGAACGTAAACGCTTGTATCTCTGTACTGTCCTTCTAAGAAATCCAAACTTTTTAATCCTAGATGAGCCGACGAACGACTTGGATCTAGATACACTAAGTGTATTAGAAGACTTTTTAGAAAGTTTCCAAGGCTGTGTTATTGTGGTTACCCACGATAGATATTTCATGGATAAACTGGTAGATCACTTATTTATTTTTGAAGGTGATGGTGTGATCAAAGACTTTAATGGGAAGTATTCTGAATATAGAGCTTACCTTGGTGAAGTGGAGAAAGAAAAGAAGCAGGCACTAAGAGAGGAGAAAAAATTAGAAGAAAAGAAAACTGTTCAAAAAACAGTAACGAAGAAGCTTTCTTATAAAGAACAGAAAGAATATGAAGCTTTAGAAGCTGAAATTGAAACTCTGGAATCTCAAAAAGAAGAATTGGAAGGGAAATTGTCTGATGGTAGTGTAACATCACCTGATGAAATCAGAGAAGTTTCTGAAAAACTTGGAGAAGTGATGGAGGAAGCTGATGAGAAAATGATGCGATGGATGGAACTAGACGAAATTGCCAATGGTGGTTAATTGGTGTACTTCAAATAATTGTATTTAACTTAAATGCACAATCTGCGGAGCAGCTTTATTTTAGAGCTGCTTATCGTGATGTGCATATTTTAGATATTGATTCTACAAAACATTTTTTTACGTTACCAATGGCTTATGGTGAATCCGAAATTTTAAATTTACCAGAAGCCAATGATATTTCACGTCTTCAAATTGATAGTGTCCTGTTAGTCTATACGGATCACCCGAAAGACTTCGATTTTTCTAAATTGAATACTGATCGAATAAAAGCATTTGCCAATTGGTTTGATGGTGCTATTGATGACCCTGTGATTCGTTGGAGAATCATAAAACAAGTAGGAGGTGAGACCAAAAAAGAGTTTTCAGATATGTTTCATGGTATCGTAGTTTATTACGATAAACATAAAAGACACGATTTAACTCCTGAAGAAGAAGTGAAACGTAGAAAGCACATCGATCAAAAGTTTCATCATTTAGTGAAAAAAAGGTTAGGAGAGGATCAAGTTCTAACTGAAACTACTTCCAAAGTATTTGAGAAAAATAGGGATAATTGGAACAAAGCAGTTGTTGTTAGTGATTGGACCGGAAGTATGTATCCTTACACTCTAGATTTACTATCATGGTTAATTAAAGAAAGAGCTCAAGATCAGGTGATCGGTTTTGTTTTCTTTAATGATGGAGATACTAAATTGAGTCATCAAAAATTAATAGGAAGCACTGGAGGGATTTATAGTATTAAAAGCTCTAAAGTGATGCCGGTGATGGACTTAATGTCCAAGGTGAAAAAGAGAGGGGATGGAGGAGATATTCCTGAAAATGATATAGAGGCCATTATAGAAGCACAAACAAATTTTCCAGATGCAAATACTTTCATATTGGTGGCTGATAATCAATCTAAAATACGAGATTTGGAATTGATAGGTAACGTCAATCATCCTATTCATATCATATTAAATACCGCCGAGGAAGATCATTTAGGAATTCCAATAGTTCTTGATGATTATAAAAAAATTGCATTATTTACTAAAGGAAGTATTTATGTCAACAATCAAGAATTTAAAACGATCGATGAAATAAAAAGTCTGAGATCGAAAAAATAACAAAAAAACCTCACCTAAATAAGGCGAGGTTTTTTAATAACAAGTAACATATAAAGTTAGTTGGAAGTTGTCTGTTAGAAATGATTGAAAATAAATGCTTTAGAACTGAGCTGTCTCTGTACTACCCTTCATAGCTGTTGTAGACGATGTACCATTGGTCACCGTATTTTGTACAGCATCAAAATAAGTAGTACCCACAAAAGCTTGGTGTTTCACTGCTCTGAAACCATCTTTTTGTAAGCTGAACTCTTTTTCTTGTAACTCAGAGTAGCCGGCCATTCCATTTTCTTTGTAGGCTTTAGCCAATTGGAACATACTTGTGTTTAAAGCATGGAAACCAGCTAGAGTAATGAATTGGAATTTGTAGCCCATAGCAGCAAGCTTTTCTCTGAATGTGCTCATTTCTTCTTTACTAAGCTTAGATGCCCAGTTAAATGATGGAGAACAATTGTAAGCAAGTAGTTTACCTGGATATTTTGCGTGAATTGCATCTGCAAAAGCTTGTGCTTCTCCTAAATCAGGGTGAGATGTTTCACACCAGATTAAATCGGCATAAGGAGCATAAGCTAAACCTCTTGATATTGCTTGATCCAAACCATTATTTACCTTGTAGAAACCTTCAGATGATCTTTCACCATAGATAAATTCTTGATCTCTCGGATCGATATCTGAAGTGAGAAGATTAGCAGCATCAGCATCTGTACGTGCAACAATAATAGTTGGAATACCGCAAACATCAGAAGCTAAACGAGCAGCTACTAATTTATTTATCGCTTCTTGAGTAGGTACAAGTACTTTACCACCTAAGTGACCACATTTTTTTGCAGAAGATAATTGATCTTCAAAATGTACTCCAGCGGCACCTGCTTCAATCATCATTTTCATAAGTTCGAAGGCATTTAAATTGCCTCCAAAACCAGCCTCGGCATCGGCAACAATCGGCACCATATAATCAATGTCGTTTTTATCTGCAACTGACTGAATTTGATCCGCACGTCTAAGCGCATTATTAATTCTTTGAACAACTTTCGGTACAGAGTCGGCAGGGTATAAAGATTGATCAGGGTACATTTGACCTGCCAAATTCGCATCAGCAGCTACTTGCCATCCACTTAAGTAAATCGCTTTTAAACCTGCTTCTACTTCTTGGATAGCTTGGTTACCCGTCAATGCTCCCAATCCAGCCATGAATTCTTCAGTATGTAAACCCTTCCATAATTTTTCAGCGCCCATTCTCGCCAAAGTGTGTTCAACGACAACATTACCTTGAAGCTTAATTACTTCCTCAGCTGTATATGGTCTTTCAATATTGGACCATCTTGGGTTATTTGCCCATTCTTTCTTTAGTGCTTCAATTCTTTCATTCTTAGTCATAATCGATGTTGTTTTTTGGTTTTATAAAAATTTAGGGTGTACGATACCAGGGCATAAAAAATAGCCTTTTCAAGTACGTATTAAAAAAAGTGATTAAACCACCATCCAATTGGATGAGAACATCAAGAAGATGATGGTTCTAAGAGCATGTCCCAAATAAGCTCGTTAGATTTTATCTTAATTAATCAATTTGCTGATAAGCAGGTAACGTCAAGAATTCAACGAATTCATCAGTTAATACCAATTGATCAAATATGTCTTTTGCTTTTTGTAACTTACTTTGGTTGAATTTTTCTTCTCCCATGATGGTTCTGAAATGCTTCATCACATCGTCAGCAACTTGATGATACAATTGTTCATCAATCAATTGTCCATCATCTGTCTTCGCATTGTTTTTTATCCATTGCCAAACCTGAGATCTAGAAATTTCTGCAGTAGCAGCATCCTCCATCAGGTTGTAGATCGGAACTGCACCTTGGCCGTCTAACCATTTACTGATGTACTGGATTCCTACATCAATATTAGTTCTCAAGCCTTTTAAAGTGATATCACCTTCAGGTACCTTTAATAAATCCTTGGCAGTGATTTTCTTAAATTCAACCGGCTTTTTGATGTTATTCGGTGCTCCCATATATCTATCGAATACTTCTCTAGCTACAGAAACTAATCCCGGATGAGCTACCCAAGTGCCATCATGACCTGCTAAAGCTTCGCGAGTTTTGTCTTTCGCAACTTTGTCAATTGCCTTTTGATTGGCTTTTTGATCATCTTTGATTGGAATTTGTGCGGCCATTCCTCCCATAGCAAAAGCATTACGTTTGTGGCATGTTTGGATTAACAATTCACAGTATGATTTCATAAAGTGTACGTTCATTGTCACCTTTGCTCTATCGGGAAGGGTATACCCTGGAATATTTCTCAATTTTTTGATGTATGAGAAAATATAATCCCAACGGCCACAATTCAATCCTGCTGAATGTTCTTTTAGCGCGTACAGGATTTCATCCATTTCAAAAGCTGCTAAAATAGTCTCAATCAATACAGTAGCTTTAATAGAGCCTTGTGGAATATTAATATATTCTTGAGCGTAAATAAAGATGTCATTCCAAAGTCTTGCCTCTAAATGACTTTCAATCTTAGGCAGATAAAAATAAGGAGCACTTCCATTTTCAAGTAAGGTTTTTGCATTGTGGAAGAAGTACAAGCCAAAATCAACAAGTGACCCTGAACAAGCTTTACCATCGTACTCTAGATGTTTTTCTTCTAAATGCCATCCTCTAGGTCTAACGAAAAGCGTAGCAATTTCATCGTTTAGAGAATATTCCTTAGCTGTGACCGGATGCGTAAAGCTAATTGTTTTGTTTACAGCATCTTTCAAGTTTTGCTGTCCCTCCATACAATTTGTCCAAGTTGGAGAATTAGCATCCTCAAAATCAGCCATAAATACATTTGCACCAGAGTTCAAGGCATTGATGATCATTTTTCGATCAACTGGACCTGTAATTTCGACCCTTCTGTCTTGAATGTCCTTTTTTACCTCAGCAACAGTCCATTCGCTATTTCTAATATAGGCTGTAGCCGCAAGGAAGTTAGGTAGTTTTCCACTATCCAATTCCTCTTGTCTTTTTGTTCTTGCTTCTAAAAGAGCAAGTCTTCTTTTATTGAACCTTTTATGTAAGGCTGCAACAAAATTCAAAGCTTCATCAGTTAAGATTGCTTCGTGATCCATCATCATATCGCCCATGATATCGATGGTTTTCTCGGTTAAAGTAGACTTAAGATTCATTTATACAAACGTTAGCTGTTGGTGATTTGATGTTGATACAAATATATAGAAAGCGAAATGAATAAAAAAAGCGAAAATTCGCTAGAAATATTTTTTTGATCATTAAAAAATATAATTATAGAATGATTGATACTTATTTAAATTATTATAAATGAATATAAATATGTAAATATATTTATAAATGTTAAAAAGCGAAAATTCGCTAAAAAAATGAATAAATATTCATTTATACAATTTCAACTTAGTATAATACAATTTGTCGATTTCATTAATCAAAGGAATACATAGGATCTATTTGATACACATTGAGAAGAATTTGTCTGATTATTTCAATTTCACAAATAATAAATGTATTTTTATTTAGAAGGTCGATGAGGAAAAGTCAAATACAGATGAAGATATTTGTCAGTTTCTTTTCTTTTGCTTTATCACTTTTCAGCTTTTCAATTTTTATATATAAACTTGACTCAATTATCATTCAATGTTAAGGATCAAAATTCTAGGACTAATAAGTGCTCTTTTTCTATCATTTAATATTAATGCTCAGGAATTTCCATCAGAATACTGGCACTTTGGAGAAGTAGATCTAAATGACGGGACTACTCTGAAAGGAAAGCTTAAATATTCCTTAGAAGAAGGAGTGGAGTCTATTCAGATAATAGTGAATGGCGTTATTAAATCTTTTGGTGCTCAAAATGTAAGATCTTTTCAGATAATGGATGCCATGACACGCAGGGAAAGGTATTTTTATTCTTTGCCATTTAAACAGTCTAAAGGGTATGTGAAGAATCACTTTTTCGAATTATTAGAAGATGGTGAACCTTATATATTATTGATCAGAGAAAGAATAGCTGAAATTTCTGAGACATCCTACGATCCTTATTGGGGATCTAACTATAATAGTAGGAGAAGAGTTTTGGTGTATGATTTCTATTTAATGGATATGTATGCTGAAATTAGGCAAGTGGATACTAGAAAATTGGAGACGATGCTTGTGTACTTTGGTAAGTATAAAGATAAAGTGGAAGCATTTATCAAAGTAAATAAATTGGATTATCAAGATCGTGAAGACTTTTTACAAATAGTGCGTTACTATGATACTTTAGTTGAACCTGAAGTAACAAATAAATAACGCTTATTATCAGAATTTAATCAGTAAATACTTATATATTTAACGGGCAATATTGCCCGTTTTTTAATTTAAAAGAAAATATGAAACCCCTTATCTTAATTACCAACGACGATGGTATTACATCTAAAGGAATTGGATTTTTAGTCAACATTATGCATCAAATAGGAGAGGTGGTTGTAGTTGCACCTGATAGTCCTCAATCTGGAATGGGACATGCAATTACAATTCATGATCCATTAAAATATTATGAATCTGATATTTTTAGCGAATTAGGAATTAAAGCCTACCAATGTTCGGGGACTCCAGCAGATTGTGTGAAGTTGGCAAAGAATCATATCTTAGATCGATTGCCTGATTTAGTTGTAAGTGGAGTAAACCACGGGAGTAACTCATCAGTAAGTATTCTTTATTCAGGAACAATGAGTGCTGCATTAGAAGCAACTATTGAAGGATTGCCTGCTTTAGGTTTTTCAGTATGTGATTATAGTTATGATGCAGAATTTGATCATACAAAAGAATTAGTTTCTGAAATTGCTAAAAAAGTAATTGAAAAAGGATTGCCTAGCGGTACTGCTTTAAATGTGAATTTCCCTAAAGTAAGTGATGAACCTATTAAAGGATTTAAATATTGTCGACAAGCTAAAGGGAAATGGCAAGAAGAATTTGATGAAAGAACAGACCCAAGTGGAAGACGATATTTATGGTTAACTGGTAAATATGTGCTCTTTGATGAAGGTAATGATACTGATGAATGGGCTATTAACAATAATTATGCAAGTGTAGTGCCTGTAAAAATTGACTTAACAGACCATGATTATCTTCAAAAACTTCTTTCAGAATAGGTTTTTTGGGGTGTTCAAGAAAAAAAATAGAAAATTTTAATGCTAAATTTCAAATGGTTAAGGATTGGATATTGTCAACTACATTAAAGTAGTTTGGTTTCTAATTTTTAACCATGCATATTTGCATCGCTTTCGAACGGAGAGCTGTAGAAGAAATACATTTCTTGAAATGCCTGGGTGGCGGAATTGGTAGACGCGCTAGACTCAAAATCTTGTGTGGGTAACCACGTGTGGGTTCGAGTCCCACCCCAGGTACTTTTTTCAATAAATATATTTTTTAAGCCTAGGTGGCGGAATTGGTAGACGCGCTAGACTCAAAATCTTGTGTGGGTAACCACGTGTGGGTTCGAGTCCCACCCTAGGTACTACAAAAACATATTATTATAAAAACATTTGCTCGGGTGGCGGAATTGGTAGACGTGCTAGACTCAAAATCTTGTGAGGGTGACCTCGTGTGGGTTCGAGCCCCACCCCGAGTACAATAATGTTTTTATAATCGCCTGGGTGGCGGAATTGGTAGACGCGCTAGACTCAAAATCTTGTGAGGGAAACCTCGTGTGGGTTCGAGCCCCACCCCAGGTACAAAAGGTATTGTTAATTCAATACCTTTTTTTTGCGTCTATAAAAAAGTTCCTCATGTAAATAAAATTAAATATTTTAACAAAATTTCAACATTTATGATCTACTACCGTTAAAATTTAGTATATTTGCATAACGAAATTATAATATTAAGTGCTTTTGTTAAAACGATTACTATACGGGATATTATTGCTACTACTAATAAGTAGTTGTGAAGAAGACATTCAAGGAGATTTGAATGGCGATATTCTATATACAAAAAAGTATGAGTTAACTTACAGTAAGCCACTTAAGTTGGATACGTTTCAAGCTGAACTAAGAGGTGAAGATCTCGATACATCAGTTCTACACTTTACAATAACCAGATACGACGGTGTATTGCTATATGAAGAGTATGTAGATGCACAAAGTATCCTAGGAGATGGAAAAGACTTGGATTCTTTGGATGTTGATTCAAAAAATAGATTAGTTCATAGTAGAGTAGACAACTTTTTACAAGATAAATCAGAGTTAATCATTTTATTCGAAAAACTCAGGCCTCAGGTCAAAGATATATTACAATAAAAAAACCTTATCAAATTAATGATAAGGTTTTTTTATATCTATATGTATCAATTAACTTTTGTAAAAAGGAGGTTTTGAAACAACAGCTTTCAATTTTCTATTTCTTACTTCAATAAGAATTTCAGAACCAGGTTTCGTTAGTGGTCTATTTACATAGCCAAGAGCAACGCCTTTACCAAGCATAGGAGACATAGTGCCAGAAGTTAATTTACCAATTACTTCACCTTCTTGGTTTAATACGTTATATCCACCTCTTGGTACACCTCTGTCCAATAATTCAATACCTACAAGTCGTCTAGTAACACCTTCTTCTTTTTGTTTCTTAAGGTTTTCTGAGTTAACGAAATCTTTAGTGAATTTAGTTACCCAGCCTAATCCAGCTTCAAGTGGAGAAGTAGTATCATCGATATCGTTACCATAAAGGCAATAACCCATTTCTAGACGAAGCGTATCTCTAGCACCTAAGCCAATTGGTTTAATGTCAAAGTCAGCTCCAGCTTCAAAAATTTTCTCCCAAACAGTTTTTGCAACATCGTTTGGTACATATAATTCAAAACCACCAGCACCAGTGTAACCAGTAGCTGAAATGATTACATTATCAACACCTGCAAATTTACCTTTAGAGAAAGTATAAAACTCCATTTCAGATAAGTTTACATCAGTAAGTGATTGCATTGCCTCTGCAGCTTTTGGACCTTGAACGGCAAAAAGAGACATTTCATCTGAAATGTTTTCCATTTCAACGCCATCAGTATTGTGGCTAGAAATCCAATTCCAATCTTTTTCGATATTAGAAGCATTCACCACTAGCATGTATTCTTCATCTTTGATCTTGTAAATGATTAAATCATCAACAATACCACCTTTGTCATTAGGAAGACAAGAATACTGTGCTTTACCATCAAACAATTTAGAAGCATCGTTTGAAGAAACCTTTTGAATAAGGTCCAATGCTTTTGGTCCTCTTAACATGAATTCACCCATGTGAGATACATCAAAAACACCAACACCATTTCTTACTGTTTTATGTTCCTCGATGTCCGAAGAGTATCTAACAGGCATGTTGTATCCTGCAAACGGAACCATTTTAGCTCCTAGTGCTTCATGCACATCGTTTAGGGCAATTGTTTTTAATACTTGTTCTGACATAATTATTTAAATATATGTGTTTTATGTGGTGAGCTTTTTATAAAAAATAGGCTCAAAAATAGAGATCGAAGACGACCTTTGTATTGAATTGCCAAAAGTAAGAGATAGGATTCGAATTTCATATACTTTTATTAATATACATTACTTAACTTTTACTAAAACATTGAGGGTCTAAATATTGAAAACCAACAAAAAAATGAAGAAATTAGCGTTTGTATTATTCTTACATTCAAACTAAAAATATATGTCCTCAGTACTTTCATTAGTAGGAAATACTCCCTTAGTAGAGTTACAAAATATAAATCCCAATCCAAACGTTAGAATTTTTGCAAAATTAGAAGGTCAGAATCCAGGTGGTAGTGTAAAAGACCGTGCTGCTTTTAATATGATTAACGAAGCAAAAAAGCGTGGAGACCTTAAACCAGGGATGAAACTAATTGAGGCAACAAGTGGAAATACAGGAATTGCTCTAGCCATGATGGCAAGTCTAATGGGTGTGGAAATTGAATTAGTAATGCCTGATAGTGCAACGATCGAAAGAGTGAAGTCGATGAAGGCCTATGGAGCAACTGTTACATTAACTCCTCAGAAAATATCGATGGAAGGTGCTAGAGATTATGCATTATCTAAAGTTGAAGAGGGTGGTTATTTTATGTTGAATCAATTTGATAATCCGGATAATTATTTAGCACATTATAAGACAACAGGTCCAGAAATCTGGAGAGATACTAATCAAGAAGTGACACACTTTGTTTCTGCAATGGGTACTACGGGTACAATTATGGGAACATCAAAATATTTAAAAGAACAATCGTCAGATATCACTATAGTAGGAGCACAGCCAGCTGATGGAGCAAGAATACCAGGCATCAGACGTTGGCCTAAAGAATACCTGCCAAAGATTTTTAATGAATCACGCGTTGATCAAAAAATGGATGTTTCTAAAGAACAAGCAACTGATACTGCTAGAAGGTTAGCAAAAGAAGAAGGTATTTTTGCAGGAATGAGTAGTGGAGGTTCATGTTATGTGGCTTTAGAAACGGCCAAAAAAATGGATAAAGGCGTTATTGTATTTATCGTTTGTGATAGAGGAGACAAATATCTTTCAACTGATTTATTTTAATATAGAATGAGAAAATTAATTTTATTACCTATCTTTTTAGTAGCGTTGTTGTTTTCATGCCAATCAAATGAAGGTAAAAAACAAGTGAAGGAAGAAGAAAAAGTCGAGCTTAAACCCGTAGTATATGATACTGCTAAAGCAAAAGGTCACCAAGCTTATTTTAAGTTATCTGAATGTTTAGTGAAATCAAATCCTACTGCAGCTCAAACTTATGCAAAACGTCTTTTAGCTACAATGCCAGAAGGGATTGATGTTGGGGTGAAAACAGCAACTGAAAATATTATTGCAAGTGCCGACTTAGCAACTCAGAGAAAGGAGTTCCAAGCAGTAACAGCTTATTATCAAAAAGTAGCAGAAGAAGGAAATGCAGGTATGGATGTGTATGTTGTTCACTGTCCAATGGCATTTAATAATACTGGTGCTGATTGGTTAAGTGCTACTAATGAGGTGGACAATCCTTACTTTGGAGATGAAATGCTACACTGTGGTAGAGTAATGAAGGAAATCAAAAAATAATGAATGAGTATTTGACATTTTCACTAACAGTGTTTTTAAGCTTTTTTGCTGTGATGAACCCTATTGCTAATACGCCTATATTTTTAGGGGTAGTAGAAGGTAAATCTAAAAAAGAAATAAAACACATCGCCAAGAAATCTACATTAACAGCTTTCATTATAGTGGTTGTTTTTGTTATTGCCGGGAAGTACATTTTCCAATTATTTGGAATTACTATTCCAGCATTTAAGATCACTGGGGGAGTATTACTCTTCTATGTTGGTTTCGAAATGTTGATGTCAAAGAAATCAAAGATTCATAATAATGATACCGAAGAAAGTTCGGACAGTATTGCTATATCTCCTTTAGCCATACCGATTTTAGCAGGTCCAGGAACTATCGTCACAGCTATGAATCAAGTGACTGATGCAGGATATGATAAAATAGCTATTGTTTGTATTGTTTTCGGAGTGATGATATTGCTTACCTACTTGGCATTCATATTAAGTGATAGAATCCTTGAGAAATTAGGAGCTAATTTAATTGCCGTTGTGGGTAAAATTATGGGATTGATTCTGGCAATAATAGGCACAGATATGCTGGTTGCAGGAGTAAAGTTAGCGTTTGATTTATGATATTGGATCTATAAAATTAAAAGGCTTCTCTAAACATATACAGTTTAAAGAAGCCTTTTTACTTTTATCTTAAATATAAGATTATTTCTTCAACGAATTCAACCTTACAGTCACCGCATTTTTATGTGCTTGCAACTCTTCGGCTTCAGCCATTCTTTCTACGTGAGGTCCAAGTGCACTTAAACCTGTTTCGTTAATCTTTTGGAAAGTGATTTTTCTATAATAACTATCCAAAGAAACACCAGAATAGTTTTTAGCATAACCGTACGTTGGAAGTGTATGGTTAGTGCCAGAAGCGTAATCTCCGGCAGATTCAGGAGTAAGGTGACCTACAAAGACAGATCCAGCGTTGATAATTTTGTCACAGATGTCATCGGCATTATCAAGAGATAATATCAAATGTTCTGCGGCGTATTCGTTCACAAGATCTAAAGCTGTTTTTGGATCTTCAATTAAGAAACTTCTCGAGTGAGTTAAAGCTTTCGCAGCAATTTCTTGACGAGGTAATGTTTTTAATTGATTTTCCACTTCAACCATTGTATTATCAATCACTTCTTGAGAAGAAGAAACGAGAATTACTTGGCTATCAGGTCCGTGTTCAGCTTGCGATAATAAATCGGCAGCAATGAATTCTGGGTGAGCAGTTTCATCGGCCCAAACTAAAACTTCTGATGGACCTGCAGGCATATCAATGGCAACACCTTCTTTAGTAGCCAACTGTTTAGCTGCAGTAACGTATTGGTTGCCTGGTCCAAAAATTTTAGATACCGCTGGTATGGTTTCAGTACCGAAAGTCATGGCAGCAATTGCTTGTGCACCACCTACTTTAAATACGTTTTTGATACCAATTTTATGGGCAGTATATAAAATAGCAGGGTGGATGTTTCCTTCTTTGTTAGGAGGAGTACATAAACAAACCTCTTCACAACCTGCAATAATCGCAGGAGCACCGATCATAATGACGGTAGAAAATAGGGGAGCAGATCCACCAGGGATATACAAACCTACTTTTTGGATAGGAACACTTTTTCTCCAGCAATTGATGCCGTCCATAGTTTCTACTTGTAACGTTTCTGTTTTCTGAGAAGCGTGAAAAGTAGTAATGTTTTGGATAGCAATATCTATAGAAGCTTTAAGGTCGCTATCCACCAATTGGATAGCGTCCTCAAATTCTTTTTCAGAAACAATAATAGAATCCACCTCTGCACCATCGAACTGACGAGAGAATGCTCTAAGAGCAGAATCGCCGTCGGTAGCTACGGTTTTAAGAATGGGTGCGACTTGTTTTTCAATTTCCTCCATTCGCATGGCAGGTCTTTGAAGCAATTCTCCCCAAGTGGATCTATCAGGATTTTTATAAAACTTCATAAGCCTTCTTTTTACTAAAGAATCATTTTCTCGATAGGTACAACTAAGATACCTTCTGCACCTGCTTCTTTTAGAGCTTCAATTTTGCTCCAGAAATCATCCTCTGCAATTACTGTATGAATAGAAACATACTCTTCGTTAGCCAAAGGAAGGATAGAAGGAGATCTCATACCTGGTAAGAGATTGATGATTGTTTGAAGGTTCTCCTTAGGAGCATTCAAAAGAATATATTTGTTGTTATCAGCTGTTTGAATCGAATTGATTCTAAATAATAACTGATCAACAATGGCTTTTTTCTCGTCAGATAAACTTGGAGTAGCTATCATTAATGCTTCAGAATCGAAAATACTTTCAACTTCTTTCAAATTGTTTTGCATCAATGTCGACCCTGTACTTACTAAGTCACAAATTGCATCAGCAAGACCAATATTTGGAGCAATCTCTACAGAACCAGAAATTTCATGAATATCTGCAGATACACCATTTTCTTTAAGGTAATCACCTAAAATTTTAGGATAAGATGTAGCGATACTCTTTCCGTCTAAGTCCTTTAGACCGTTATATTCTTTTTCTTTTGGAATAGCAATGGATAAACGGCATTTAGAGAAACCTAGATGATGGATAGTGTCTACATTTTTATCTTTTTCAACCGCCTCATTGGCACCTACGATACCGAGATCCGCAACGCCATCTTGTACGTAACCCGGAATGTCATCATCACGAAGGAATAAAAATTCTAGAGGGAAATTGCTAGCTTCTGCTTTTAAAGCTCCCTTCATTCTAGGAATTTTAATTCCACACTGACGGATCAAGTTTAATGATCCCTCACTCAAACGACCTGACTTTTGGATTGCAATCTTAAGTTTTGTCATAATTGTTTTGTGTTATCCTTTGATAGTCAAACACTTTAAAAAGTTAATAATGTAGTTCAGTTCTTTAAATGAACGTATTATATGATCTAACTTTTTTAGTTAAATCAATTTTATATCAAATCTACTTATATTTTTAGAAAATTACATCAAATAAATGTTTTTAAAGGTAGATTTATAAATAAATAAACGAATTGTTGATAATTAAGAAATGTAAGTGCTTATATATATTTCTGCTTTTAATAATGGCTTCAATCATCGTATAACGTGAAGAATATTTAATAAATTGACAAAAACACACATTTTATCACCTCGTTAAGGGATTTATGAGATAAAATATTTATTTTGAAATACTTTTTCAATTGAACTAATTAGAAGTTACTTCAATCCCCGATACACGTAATGAATCAAAGACTGATCATATACCTTTTCTTTTTTGCCTTTACTTTGAATAGTACTGCATCACTTTTCGCACAAGGGCAACTATATTACTCAGAACAAGAAAGAATGTTTAATAAAGCGAAAGTTTTATTTTCTGAGAATAATTTTTCGGCTTCACGTAGGCTATTTAAGCAATTCACTAATAAATATTGTGGAGAGAACGAGAAATGCATTGAGGCAGAATATTATTTAGCACTTTGTCAGATGGAATTGGCACATCCCGATGCCGATAAGCAAATTGAGTTTTTCGTTAAAAAATATCCTGTACATCCGTTTTCTAAAAAAGCCTATAAAGCATTAGGGTCTCATTATTTTGAGAAAGGGGAGTATGCCAAGGCATTGGAGGCGTTTAATAAAGATCCGTTTTTTGATTTTTACGATGATAACGATAGAAAAGTAGCCTATCAAGCAGCTTATGCCAATTTTGATCAAGGCAACTATAAAGAAGCCAACAAGCTTTTTCAAGTATTAAAGAAAGGCACTCACCCTTATGCAAATAAATCAAGTTATTATGCCGGTTATTTAGAATATGATAATGGAGATTATGAAACTGCTGCCACTGATTTAGAAAAAGCAGTCAATGACCCTGAAATTAGACCATACGCTTATGCTTTATTGCCATTAGCTTATTATAAGCTTGGACAAGAAGATGAAATGCTAAAAATGATCGCTGAAGCCAGAAGTAATGATATACACCTTCCTTCAGATGCTATGTTATTTGCCGCAAAAGTCTATTTCAAAAAGAATAATTTCGAAAAAGCCAATTTGTATTTTGATGAATATTTAAAAGATATTCCATTATTCGCTGTAGATCGAGTAACCTCCTACCAAATTGGATATACAAAGTTTAAAATTGATGACCCGAAGGATGCTTTGCCTTATTTGTCTAATGCAGCAGATAGTAAAGAAAAGGATAAATTAGCTCAATTATCAGCTTATAATTTAGGAGTAGTGGCCCTTAGTTTGGGTGATAAAGAAAAAGCGATGATTGGTTTTGAGCAAGCGTCCAAATTAGAATTCAATAAAACAATACAAGAACAGTCGTCTTATAACTATTGCAAATTATTATTTGATCTTGAATTGTATTCTTCAGTACCACGAGCATGCGATTACTTTTTGGCTTACTTCCCTAATTCGGGTAGATATTCAGAAGTGGAAAATCTAATGAATGTTGCTTTTGTGAATTCTGGAGATTACTCAAGAGCATTAAAGATATTAGATAAGAAATCGTATTTGACGGAAGCTGAACAGAGAGCGTATCAAGAAGCAGCCTTTAATAAGGCAGTAGAGTTAGGGAATGATAATAATGAGGAAGGAGAGGTGAAGCTTCTGAGGAAATCTCAAAAATATCCTTTTAATGATGATCTTTTGCAGGCATCAAATTTCTTTTTGGGTGAAGGATATTCAGCACTAAATTATTTTGATACCGCAGCTTATTATTACAAGAAAATCCCCCAAGAATCAGAATATTACTTAAAATCAAGATTCGGACTAGCCTATGTACAATATGCTGAAGCGGATTATACATCAGCAATTGATAATTACTCTTATTATATCAATAATGGCAGAAGTTCTGAACCAAGATCTAGAATAACAGAAGCTATAGTGAGAAGAGCCGATTGTTATTTTGGAACACATAAATACGAAGTGGCCGATCGATCGTATGCTATGGCAGAAGGTAATAATTCGGAAGAGCAAGATTATATTGCTTATCAAAGAGCACAGATAAAAAGAGCAAAAGGAATGAAAACAGACGCTTATAGAGAATATAAATCTATTGTGTCTGAGTATGGTTCATCTGCTTTCGCTCCATTATCGGCTTATCATGCTGCTAATTTGTTAAGAGAAGGATATAAATACAATGATGCGATTAAAGAATACAGCATTGTAATTGATAAATATCCTCAATCATCTGTATATATATCAGCTATTGCTAATAGAGCGTTGGTGTATTCATTGTTGGCTCAAAATGATTTAGCGGAAAAAGATTATAAATACCTGATTGATAAAGATCCGGTTTCTCCAGAAGCAGAAAATGCCATTGAAGCACTTCAGGAGATGGATAATGATACGTATGTGGTATCTGAATTGGATCACTATAAAGCTATTTTTAAAGAAGCAAATCCAGAAAGTAACGCAACCTTGATAGATGATTTCAATACTGCAATGAAACCGTATCAGGAGAAGGATTATGCTAGAGCTGTACAGACTTTAAATCACTTTTTAGTAACAACGCCTTCTTCAAAATTCTCTGATGATATTTATTTTTCATTAGGTTTTTCTCATAAGATGTTGAAAAATAATCAGGAAGCAATTAAGGCTTTTGAAAAGGTAGAACACATGCCAGAAAAGGAAAAGTCGTTGAGGTATGTGAGTGATTTACATTTGGAAGAAAAAGAATACAAAGCAGCTATAGAGTCGTATAACGAATTGGATAAAATAGCTACACGTAGAACTACCAAATGGGCAGTGAATGTAGGTTTAATGAAAGCACATTTTGAAGAGAAGGATTATACTGCATCTTCTGCTTATGCGAATAAGATAATTGATGAAAAAATGTCTCGCTATGTTTTAGAAGCAAGGTTATTTCTATCAAAAATAGATTTTGAAAAAGGAAACTATAATAAAGCGTTAACTAGTTTTGATCAATTATCGAAGGAATCAAGTAGTGAAATTGGAGCACAGGCACAATATTATACAGGTGTTTGTTTAAGAAAGGTTGCCTTGATTTATCAAGAGGGAAATCAATCGATTGGCACTTCAGAATCTAAAAAATTAATTGATCAGAAATTCACAACAAGTACACAGGCTTTATTAGGTGTTCAAAAGAAATTTGCAGGCTATCCAATATGGACATCGAAAGGGTATTTATTAATTGCAGAAAATTATATTTCTATAGATGATCTTTTTAATGCAAAAGCAACTTTAGAATCGATTCAGCAATATTCGGTTTCTCAAGAGGATAAAATTTCCGCGACTAAACGATTGGAGGAAATTAAGCAAATCAAATTAGATAAAAGTACTGTAGCACCAACAAACTAAGATAAAATGAGAAAGTTAATGATATATATGCTCATTTTTTGTGGAGCAACGACAATAGGTTTAGGACAAAATTCTAATCTGGAAAATGCAGAGGTAGTGATCGAAAAACAATCGAGTTTTGAACTACCTGTGATGAGTAGAGATTATGAGAAAATAGATAAGATTCAACGTAAAAATAAGAAGGTTCCTCAGCAATATAATGTTACTCTCATTAATGAAGAAGTGGCTGATTCCTTGCCACAACAATTACCTGCTGTACTAGATCAAAGAGAGGAAAAGAAGTTTTACGATAAATATATCCGTGCCGGTTTCGGTAATTATATCACTCCATATGTTGAGTTAGGCATTAACGGGAATACCAATCCAAATTTCGATTATGGAGTAAAGTTTTATCATAAATCATCTCAAGAGGGAGCAGTTGGAAGAAAACTTTCGGCAGAAAGTAGAAACGAATTTGATGCGTTTGCAACAAAATATTCGGATTATGGAATTACAAATGCTTCTATCAACTATAATCGACAGGGAACACACTTTTATGGTTTCACTGCCGATCCGAATATGATTTCTCAAGACAGCATCAAACAGATTATTCAATCTATAGGCTTTGATGTGAGTCATGAAATCCCATCTTATTTAACTGGGAATGATCTTTCATTTAAAGGAGGGTTGTTATTTGATTATACTTTTGATCATTATAACGCTAATGAAGTTGAGTTGGGTCTTCAATTAGAGGGAGATTATCAATTAAATGAGGATGCAAAAATCAATGCTCACTTAAAAGGAGCCTATAATCAGTATAACAATAAAACACTCACAGATACAGAAATCAGCCAAAATAGAAGTTGGTTTAAATTGGGAGTGAATTACCAGACTTTTTTAGATGATATTTATATTAAAGCGGGATTGAAATTAGCTTACTCAGGCGACACTTCTCAGTATGATAAAGGCTTTTATATATATCCCGATATCCTAGTGCGTTATACCATTAGTGAGGATGAACTAGCTGCTTTCTTTAAAGTAGATGGTGACTTAGAATTGGTCAATTATAATAATGTGACAAGCATGAATCCTTGGGTTAATAATAATCTAAACTTATTACATGAGGATAAAGCAATAAATATTCAATTAGGAGCAGAAGCAAATTTATCTGATGAAATTGGCGTGAAAGGTAGTATTGGTTATGCATTATCAAACAATATGGGCTTTTTGATAAATTCCCCAACAGATGTTTCGAGATTTGAAATGGTCTATGCCACTAATGACAAGACTGGCAATTTCAAAATTGATCTTGAGGGCATGTGGAGTAAAAGAGAATGGGAAGTGATCGCTCAAGCAAGATTGAACGCATACAATGTTCAAGATACTTTAATAGGTAAGGCGTATCATCGACCAATTTCAGAAAATACTATTTCAGTGAAATATAAATATTTATCCAATTGGAAATTCGGTGCTGTAGTATATAATAAGATAGGGATAAAAGCTGTAGAATTTGATCCACAAACGGGAGCAAGAAACGAAATTAATTTGCCCGTAATATTTGATTTGAATCTAACAGCACAATATCAATTCAACGAAAATCTATCTGCTTTTGGTTTAGTCAACAACTTGTTTAGTCAAAAATACCAAGAGTATTATAGATACAATGTTAGAGGATTTCAATTGATGGCAGGGGTGAGTTATAAATTTTAATTCCTGTAATACGTAGAAATCAGTAGAAAAATATAATAATGTGTAGCATATTTAATTATATAACACAAAAAGAATTTTCATTTTACAATTGATTCTTTAATTTAGTGTATGATGAATGGTGTGTTTTGTATAAAAAATCCATTATTCAATTTTTTGGCATTTACTCTTTAATTATAAACGCATGATTGCAGATGCAATAAAAAACGCACTTTTAGATTGGTGCGTGGTGGTTATTCCTGACTTGGGAACATTTTGGTCAGAAGAAAGTGGGGCAGAATTATCGCCTTCAGGTAATCTGATTAAACCACCTCATGTTAATATCTCATTTAAGACAGAAATTGAAGACAAAGATAGCGATGTCTATTCTTTGGTGGAATTTATTTCTAAAAATGAGGATTATGATGCTGAAGAAATAGCGATTCAAATCAGTATGTTTGTTATGAACATCAAACAGCGTCTTGAGGACGGAGAGACCGCACCAATTGGTGATTTAGGTTATTTCGTTCAGGAGGATGGTGAAGAAATTGAGTTCAGACAAAGAAGCGAGAGTAATATCATTCCAGATAGCTTTGGATTGCCAAAAATAACTGCAACTCCACTCGTTCAAGAAGAAATTCTTGAGGACGAACCAATATATGATACCGAAGAAGAAGTTTTTGAGGAAGAAACGAAATCGAAAAAGCCTATTTGGTTATTTGTGGCTATTCCATTGATTATAATTTTTACAGCAGCAGCCTATTTCTTCTTCAAGCCAACAGTAGATACACCTATGGCTGAAAATGAAACAGAGGAGACGGTGCAAAATGAACAAGAAGAAGTTTCTACAACTTCGGATGATGAAGTTAGTGAAGAAGATAATGAAGAACCCGCTGCGGTAACTTCTGATAATTCAGAAACAACGATTACTCAAGAAGAGGAACCAAAAGAAGAAATTGTTTCTCCTGTTTCATCAAGTGAAAGAAATGGAAACGTTCATATAGTTATTTCTTCATTTGGTGCAAGAGTAAATGCTGAAAAAGCAGTGAAAGAAGCAGAGGCAAAAGGATTTAGTCATGTAGGAGTAATAGCTACTAAAGATAAATTTAGAGTGGCTATTAAAGGATTCAATTCTCACCAAGAAGCAAAAGCAGATTTAGCTGATGTCCAAAAAGTATATAAAGGTGCTTGGATTATCAGAAATTAAATTGACACAATATAAACCATACTATAGATGAACTTTTTAATGAGTGTTTTACAAGACACGGAAATGCCAGAAACTGGTATGCAAGGAGTTTTTGAGGAATCACTTTCTTTATTTGAATTGATCGAAAAAGGAGGTATCACTATGATAATCTTAGGGGTACTATTCGTGATTGCCTTTTATCTTTTAGTCAATAAACTTTTAACCATTAGAAAAGCGAAAAAAGATCCCACTAAAATGTTGGATAAAGTAACCGCTTATGTTCTAAAAGGAGATATTGATACCGCCAAAAAGTATGCAGATAAAGAGCCTACTCCAATGGGGAAGATGATTAAGACTGGCTTAAACTATATTGGTACAACTTCAAAATTAGATATGATTGAAAAAAGTATCGAAAATGTTGCAAAAATTGAGTTATATAAGCTTGAGAAAAATGTGGCATTAGTAGGTATGATTTCAGGTGCTGCACCAATGATTGGTTTCTTCGGGACAGTAATAGGTATGATCAATGCATTTATTGCTATCTCTCAGGAAGAAGGATCAGTAAGTCCTAAGCTTTTATCATCTGGTATTTACGAAGCAATGATTACTACTGCGGGTGGTTTAGCAGTAGGTATTTTTGCATATATCGCATACAACTATTTAGTAAGAGCGATGGCAGACGTTGTTCATAAAATGGAAGTGGTGACAATTGAGTTTATTGAATTACTTCAAAACAATTAATCATCATGGGATTAAAACAAGAGAATAAAATTGACCCATCATTTAACATGTCGTCTATGACGGATATGATCTTCTTGTTGTTGGTCTTTTTTATGTTGACATCCAATTTTGTAACACCTTCTGGTTTACCTATATCAGTACCAAGTAGTAAGACCTCTACTAAGGTAATGCCTAAAGTGTCTGTAAGTATTACAAAAGATTTAAAATACTACGTAAACGAAGTGGAGGTTCCTTTAAACTATCTAGAGGAAGAATTAAAAAATGTACTACCTCAAAAAAAGGAGGGAGTAGTCGTTTTAACAGTAGATAAAGAGGTTCCTGTTCAACATTTAGTGAATGTTGCCGGAATAGCAGCAGGTTTAAAGGCAAAAGTGTCAATTGCCACAAAACCGACATCGAAAGTGGGTAAGTAATTATGGCCTTGAAGAAAACCAAAGCAGAAAGAGATCAAGATTTTAAGCATAGATGGATATCTATTTTCTTTACTATGTTAGTCACTGCAGGGATATTAATTCTTGCATGGTACACTATTGTTTGGTCGCCACCCGATCCACCTATTCCGCAATATGGTATTGAGGTGGCTTTTGGTTTGGATGAAGCTGGTTCTGGAGCTGTAAAATCAGAAGCACCTGTTGTGGAGGATAATGATATTCTGGATGAGCCAAAACCATCAGAACCTACTCCCGAACCTGAACCTCAAGAAACTATAGAAGAGACTGTTGAAGAACCCGTTGAGGAGGTGGTAGAAGAAGCACCTACTGAACAAATTCCTTCAAATGATCCGGCACCAGTTACAGATCAAGAAGTAGAAGAATCTGTGCCTGTAGCTGAAAAGCCTGCTCCTAAAGAAGAGAAAAAAGAAATTAAAGAAAAGCCTAAAGAGGTAGTTAAAAAAGAAGAACCTAAACCTAAGACACCTCAACATACTATGGGACCTGCCAATAGTACTGGTACGGCTGATCAACAAAAATCAAATAATAAAGGTAATGTTGATGGAGCAAAAGGAAACCAAGGATCCGAGAAAGGTACATTAAATAGTGATACAATGATGAAATCGGATGGAGGTTCAGGTGGCTCAGCATTGAGTATGCCGGGTTGGAATTGGATCGATCCACCTCAAGTAGATGATACGTCTACAGCTACAGGTAAGATTGTTATTGATATTCAAGTAGATGAATACGGTGATGTTATTGCTCTTAAAACAGTTTTTAGGTCCGTACCAAGAGCAGTGGTTCTTAAGTATGAAGCTGCTGTAAGGAATTTATCTTTTGCACCTACAAGAGCTGATGCCGATATTCAAGGAATTACTAATGGATCGATTACATTTATTTTACGCAATAAATAAATTTTAAAAATTAAACTCTTCAACAAACTATTATTTTATACTATTTACTGATGGAACAAGCTATTACCGATCAAGTGATTTGCAGAAATTGTAAAACACCTCACAGATATGATATTGAAAATTGTACAGTTTGTGACTTCCCAATTTACGGGACAGATAAAGAACAATCTGTGTTTATTGCTAAACAAATCACACAAAAAGCAGATGTAAAAGACTCATTTAGAAAGATGCAATTGTCTAGAAATTTACTGTTTGGGATAGGGGCCTTCAATATTTGCATGGCTCTATTTTCTTTAATCATTGAAAAATCATTCGGCATTGAATTGTTTTTTGGTATTGCTTTAGGAGGTTTATTTATTTTCTTTTCATTATTGACGAAGAAGAACCCTCTTTTCGCTACCGGAGGTCCAATTGTATTATACCTAATCTATATTGTGGCTTTAACTACTATTGATTCCAGGTATTTAACGGATGGAGTAATTTTTAAAATCGCCTTTTTTATGATTTTAGGATATGGTTTTTTTAGTACAATTAAGGCCAATTCTATTTTAAAGAAAAATCCGTATTTGGTTTCTCTTATTGATAAGAAATAAGAATAATGATTATTCATTTTTGAATCTCATGGTGAATAAACTAACATTAGTATATCATGATTTATTTAATCATCAAAGCAGTTTTGATATCCGTTATTTCTGATTAATTTCGCTAAAAATAATCCTTATAAAATGAAAAAAATCAATATCCCAGCTCAGATCAGAGGTCTTATCTTTGATATGGACGGAACTGTTGCCGATACAATGCCAACACATTATTTAGCTTGGAAAGTAGTATTTGATGAAATTGGATACAATTTTACCGAAAAAGAATTTTATGAATTGGCAGGGGTGACATCAGTAGAAATCCTTGAAAAGATAGCAAATGAACATGGTTTTGATGTCGATGCTCAACATTATGCAGATAAAAAAGATCAAGAGTATCTTAAATTGGTAGCTAAAGGTGAAGTGAAGCCTGTTGAACCTATTTTTAACATCGTAAAGGAATATTTTGGAAAGTTACCTATGGCTATTGGTACAGGTAATAACGATGAAGTTATTGAACATACTTTAACTGGTTTGGGTGCCTATCACATGTTTGATGTGAAAGTAGGGGCAGACCAAGTGGAAAATGGAAAACCTGATCCGGAAACATTCTTGCAATGTGCTATCAGAATGAATATTGAGCCTCAATATTGTATAGTTTTCGAAGACGGAAATCCTGGTATCGAAGCTGCAAAAAGGGCAGGAATGAGAGTAATTGATGTAAGAGAATATATTTAGCAAAAATGAGATTGTTTTTAAAGTACAAAACAATCTCATTTTTTTTATAAAACATTGATTACTAATGTGTTGAAATTACACTTATTCAAAAAATATTTAAAATAATTGTTAATTATTTATTGGAATATTTTAATCTTGAAGATTTGTAAATAGGTCAAATACAAAGAGTTATTTGTATTAAAAGTGGATTGCTATTGTTATCTATACCCTAGACTGACAATAGTCATGTTTTAAACCGATTTGATTGTCTAGTATTGTACCGTTATTTAAAAAATCAACAAATATTAAATTTACGAAGACATGAGTTTAATCGTAGACGTTCACGCAAGACAAATCCTTGATTCAAGAGGTAATCCTACAGTAGAAGTAGACGTAACAACAGAAACAGGTACAGTTGGTCGTGCTGCAGTTCCATCTGGAGCATCAACTGGTGAGTACGAAGCTGTAGAATTACGTGACGGTGGATCGGAATACTTAGGTAAAGGTGTTTTGAAAGCGGTTGAAAACGTTAATGAAATTATTGCTGAGGAATTAATCGGTGCTTCTGTATTCGAACAAAATGCAATCGACCAAGCAATGATCGCTTTAGACGGTACTCCTAACAAAGCAAAATTAGGTGCTAACGCTATCTTGGGTGTATCACTTGCAGTAGCTCACGCAGCAGCAGCTGAATTAGGTCTTCCTTTATATAGATATGTAGGTGGTGTTTCTGCAAACACAATGCCTGTACCAATGATGAACATCATCAACGGTGGTTCTCACTCTGATGCACCTATCGCATTCCAAGAGTTCATGATCCAACCTGTATCAGCTACAAACTTTACTGATGCTATCCGTATCGGATGTGAAGTATTCCACGCATTGAAGAAAGTAATCCATGACCGTGGTCTTTCTACTGCAGTAGGTGACGAAGGTGGTTTCGCTCCAGCTTTCGATTCAACTGAGGATGCTTTAGATTCAGTTAAAATTGCAGTAGCAAACGCTGGTTACGAGTTCGGTAAAGACATCACTATCGCTTTAGACTGTGCTGCTTCTGAGTTCTTTGTAGACGGTAAATACAACTACGAGAAGTTCGGTGACATGAAAGGTGGTATCAAAACTTCTGAAGAGCAAGCTCAATACTTGGCTGAATTAGCTGAGAAATACTGTATCACTTCTATCGAAGACGGTATGGATGAGAACGATTGGGACGGTTTCAAGAAATTGACTGACCTTTGTGGTGATAAAGTACAATTAGTAGGTGACGATTTATTCGTAACTAACGTTGAGAAATTAGAAAGAGGTATCAACGAAGGTATCGCTAACTCTATCTTGATCAAAGTTAACCAAATCGGTTCATTGACTGAGACTATCGCTGCAGTTGAAATGGCACACAGAGCTGGTTATACTTCAGTAATGTCTCACCGTTCTGGTGAAACTGAAGACAACACTATTGCTGACTTGGCAGTAGCATTGAACTGTGGTCAAATCAAGACTGGTTCAGCTTCACGTTCAGACCGTATGGCTAAGTACAACCAATTACTTCGTATCGAAGAAAAACTTGGTTCTACTGCTAAATACTTAGGTTTGAAAGCATTCAAGCAAGACTTCAACTTCTAATTAGAAGTTAAATATAATTTCGCACTGTAATTCATTTACAGTCGGGTGGAGGCTATCTTTTATAAGGTAGCCTCTTTTTTTGTTGGAACAAATATTATTTTTATTTAAACTCATTATAAATAATATGTTTATTATTTGTAATTAATCTTAATAAGCTTTAGGTTTGTCATGACAATAAAATTTTTCAACTCACTACTTTTTTTGAAAATGAATCTTTCAAAGATGAACACTAAATTATTCATTTCTCTTATAGCTTTAAGCTCAATCTTTTTCTCTTGTTCTGATGATACAGACACTACTCCTGCAACAAGAGTTAATTATGATTTTGATAATGTAGATTACTCAGGACAAACAGCTAGAATCATGATGTTAGATTCTTTAGAGTCTTACATTAAGTCTGCAAACGATGGTACAACTGCTATAACAGCAACCCATATGAATGCTATCTACACAAACGAATCAGGCGATCTATTCGGGTCTTCTAAGGATTTAGAAAGTAAAACAGCAAATGATCCTACTTTAATTGCCAATGTATATGATCAAGTGCCAGCTTATTTTGCATCTGCGGAAGCTGCATCAGGTAATGCTGATAACATTATTGGAGGTCGTTTATTTGATGCGCAAGGTCACGAACCTGCTCAAATGGTGGGTAAAGGATTAATGGGTGCGGTGTTGTATTACCAATCAGTTTCTTATTATTTAACTGCTGAGAAATTAAATGCAGGAGATAATGAAACAGTTACAGAAGGTAAAGGTACAGATATGGAACACTATTGGGACGAAGCTTTTGGTTATTTTGGAGCAACAACAGATTACTTGACAAACGAAGAAGCTACTAATTACTACTGGGCTAAATATGCAGCATCAAGATCATCTGTATACGATGTTAGAGCTGACATATTTAATGCATTCATTGCAGGTCGTCAAGCAATAGCAGATAAAGACTATGAAGAAAGAGATGTTCAAGCAGCAATCATTCAAGCAAAATGGGAAGAGTTAGTGGCTATTAATGTTGTTCATTATGCTAACTCTGTAATTTCTGATACTGAACTAGGAGATATCTTACACCACTGGTCGGAAGCAGTTGCTTTTGCTACTGCATTACAGTACAATACTTCTAAAACTATCACGAATGAAAATATTGCTATCATACTTGCAGCTTTATATTCTGATGATATCAAAAATGAAGATAAAACAGCTTTAAATGCTAAAATGGAAGCAGCAAAAGCGGTAATTAAGTCTACTTATGGCTTCTCAGACGAGGTTATGAGTAATTTATAATTATCTTTGCAAAATATTTACAAATAATAAACTAACTCAGCAGACAATCTATCTGCTGAGTTATTGTGCATACACCTAAATTTGATTTTTTCTGATGAACAAAATTAACCTATTCATAGCACTTCTATGTTGTACAATGTTCTATTCATGTGATGATTCCTCTGGTACTTTAAGTGTAGAGTTTTCTCAAGTGGATATGCTGAAAAACTATTCAGATAACCTTATCGTACCAGCATTTAAAGCATACTCAGAAAGTGCTACTGAACTACAAACGGCTACTGAAAACTTTTTAGAAAACACAAACGAGGAAACATTATCAGATGTTAGGGTAAAACTAAATGATACATATCAAAAGTGGTCAAAAGTAAATGCATATCAGTATGGTGAGGCTGTATCAATGAATTTATTGGTGAACACAAACTCATTTCCTACAAAATTTTCTGATATCGAATCTAAAATAGAAGCTGGAGATTTTAATATTGGATCAATTTCATCATTCAATGTTAAAGGTTTACCTGCTTTAGATTATTTATTGAATTCAGAGGCAACATTAGACTTATATACTTCTGACACCAATCAGGCGAATCGTCGTCAATACCTAACTGCAGTAGTAAGTGCGGTTAAGAATGAAGCAAATTCTATTTATAACATATGGTCATCGGGATATGATGTTGAGTTTGCAGCCAATGATGGTATTGATCCAAGTAGTTCTATTTCATATATCGTCAATGAATATAACAAAGCTTACGAAAGATGTAAGAACCAAAGAGTAGGGTACTCTTTAGGAAAAAACTCCATCTCAGGTAATTCATCACCAATGTCAGTGGAAGCTTATTATAGCGAAGAGTCATTAAGTTTATTAAAATCAAATGTTGAGTCATTAAAAAATATCTTTAATGGTGGTAATGGACTTGGGTTGGCAGATTACCTAAAAGCTTACTATACAGCAGGTGCGTTAGAAGAAGATCTTTCAGAAAAAATCAATAATCAGTTCGATGTTATCCTTGCTCAATTGGACAAATGTTCTGATCCCTTTTCAGATCATATAGAAGCAAAGGACGAAACAGTCGAAACTTTATATACTGAAATGTCAAAATTGGTAGTGATGATTAAATCAGAAATGCCATCTGTTCTTTCAGTAAAAATTACTTATCAAGATAGCGATGGTGACTAAGATCGATAAATATATCAACCAACAAGTCTCAATTGCTCCATTAGTGGTTTTTAGAATCATTTTTGGTTTAATGATGGCGGGTAGTGGAATAAGATTTTGGGCCAACGGTTGGATAGATAGTCAATTTATCCAACCTTCCTTCTTTTTCCATTATTACGGATTCTCATGGATTTCACCTTTAGGTGAATCTGGGATGTATTTAATTTTTATTCTTATGATCATAGCGGCCATTGGTGTCGCTTTCGGTGCTTTTTATAGAATTTCTGCAATCACCTATTTTTTGACATTCACTTATGTCGAACTAATTGACCTAACCAATTATCTCAACCATTATTATTTTGTGAGTTTGATGGCGTTCATTATGATATTCCTTCCTGCTCACAGACGTTTTTCGATAGATGTTTATAGAAATCCCGAAACTTTTAGAAGAGAAGTATCTGCTTGGACTATCAATGTAGTTAGACTACAATTAGGTATCGTTTATTTTTATGCAGGCATTGCTAAAATAAACGCTGATTGGTTATTCAAAGCTCAGCCATTAAAGTTATGGTTAGCTTCAAGAACAGATATGTGGCTCATTGGTCCGCTATTCAAATACAAATGGGTGGCGTTCTTCTTTTCATGGGCTGGGTGTTTATACGATTTGTTGGTGCCATTATTCTTGGCCAACAAAAAGACAAGAGTATTGGCCTATCTAGCTGTTATATTCTTTCATATCATCACCTCTGCTCTATTTCCCATTGGAATGTTCCCATTCATTATGATTCTCAGTACGCTGATATTCTTTTCTGATGAGTTTCACGAGAGAATCATATTATTCTTGGGTAGAATTTTTAGTACAGAAAATCTTGATTTTAAAGTGACTCGTGGTAGAATTAATTCATTACCTCAGCATTTGATAAAAATCGGATTTGCTGCCTTCTTCCTACTTCAATTACTATTTCCTTTCCGATATGCTCTTTATTCTGATAACTTATTTTGGACAGAACAAGGTTTCAGGTTCTCATGGAGGGTAATGTTGATGGAGAAATCAGGTGCTGCAACCTTTTATGTAGAAAACCCAGAGAATAATCATAGAATTGAGATTACCAATAGTGATTATCTCACGCCATTACAAGAAAAAATGATGGCCACTCAACCAGATTTTATTTTACAATACGCTAAATTTTTAAAAGAAGAATTCACAAAAAAAGGAATCGAATCGCCGAAAGTGTTTGTTGATTCTTATGTTTCTTTAAATGGGAGACCAAGCAAAAGATACATAGATCCAACGGTCGATCTTTCTCAACTTTCAGATACTTTCAAACCTAAATCGTGGATTTTACCTTTTAAAGGATAATTTTTATGCTACATAGATTACTATATATTTTCGGTATTATTTTATTATCTCTTACTTCTGCCTTTGCTCAATATAGTATTAAGGGTAGAGTTGTTGATGTTAAGGATCAACAACTTGATGCTGTCGATGTTTTTATCAAAAGTAAAGCATTGAAAGTATCAACGAATAATAAAGGAGAATTTATCATCGATGGATTATCAAATGGTAATTATGTAGTTGGAGTATTTAAGTACGGTTTTTCACCTATTGAAAAAACGGTTACGGTTGAAAATGAAAATCAAACGATCAACTTTACATTAAAACCTCTAGAGACTGTTTTAGACGAAGTAAATATTACAGATGCTTCAACAACAGCAGAAATCAAAAGATTAGAAGCGGTTGTAGGTACATCCATTTATGAAGGGAAGAAAAGTGAAGTGATTTTGGTCGATAACCTAACAGCCAATTTAGCGACGAATAATTCAAGACAAGTATATAACCGTGTGCCGGGACTGAACATTTGGGAAAGTGATGGTGCAGGTATTCAGTTGGGTATTGGTGGAAGAGGATTAAGTCCGAATAGAACATCAAATTTCAATACAAGACAAAATGGTTATGATATTGCTGCAGATGCATTAGGATACCCTGAGAGTTATTACACCCCTCCAATGGAAGCCGTTGAAGAGGTTCAAATTGTGAGAGGAGCGGCGTCTTTACAGTATGGGACTCAATTTGGTGGATTATTAAACTTCAAAATGAAGAGAGGGAATACCGAAAAGCCTTTTGAGTTTACAACGCGTCAGACAGTTGGATCTTTTGGCCTATTTAATTCATTCAACAGTATTGGTGGACAAAAAGGGAAGGTAAATTATTATGCAATGTACCAATACAAAAAAGGTGAAGGTTGGCGACCAAACTCAGATTTTAATGTCAATACAGTGTTTACAGGGGTACAATATGATGTAACGGATAAATTTAAGATAGGCGTTGAAATTACTCATATGGATTACCTTGCACAACAGCCGGGTGGTTTAACCGATGATGAATTTTATAGAGACCCAAGAGCATCTTACACGGATCAAAATTGGTTTAAGGTGAATTGGAATATAGCTAGCGTAAACTTTCAATATCAATTTACTCCAAAAGCTAAAATAGAAATGCGAAACTTTGGTTTATTGGCTAGTCGCGATGCTTTAGGAATCAATTTAAATAAATTAGATCCTTATAACGAACCAAGGTTGTTAGTTGCCGATGAGTTTAGAAATGTAGGTACAGAAATTAGGTACATGCAACATTATGACTTGAAAGGAAAGCCGTCTGTTTTTGTAATTGGATCTCGTCTTTATCATGGTAATGATGATAAAAAACAAGGTGACGCTTCTGATGGGAATGATGCCAAATTTGAATTTTCTCATCCTGATTCCTTATTGTCTGATCATAATTTCAGAATCAACAACTATGCTTTTTTTGCTGAAAATATCTTTCAGATCAATGATAAATTTTCAATCACTCCGGGTATCCGATTTGAATACATTCAAACAACAGGTAAAGGATATTATCAGCAAACATTCTTTGAACCTGGTGATGATGGTTTGATTGAAGAGATTACTCGACCTATTGAGGATAATATCAATAATACTAGAAATATATTCATAGCAGGTGTTGGTTTCAGCTACAAACCTATTCAAGATTTAGAAGTGTATGCGAATATATCTCAAAATTATAGAGCAATTACTTATTCAGATTTAAGGTCGCTAAATACTAATGTTAGAATAGATCCTAATCTAAAAGATGAGAAAGGTTATTCTGCTGACCTTGGATTGAGAGGAACACTTCCTTGGTTAAATTATGATGTCAGTACTTTCTATTTAAGATATAACGATAAAATTGGTTTGGCTAATCCTGCCAATCCAATAAGAACTAACATTGCTGATGCTTATACTTTAGGTATCGAGTCTTATACGGAGATTAAGTGGATGGATATTTTCTCTCCATTAAGTGATTATCATTTCAATCTCTTTGCAAACGTAGCATTTATTCGAGGAAAATATATTTCTGAGGATAGAGTATATGATGGGAAAAATGTTGAATTGGTTCCTCCATTTAATATTAAGACAGGAATTAATGCAGGATATAAATCGTTTAATCTTTCCTTACAATATACTTATGTGGAGAAGCATTACACAGATGCAGCCAACACAGAAGAACCTTTAGCAGATGCCGTTTATGGACCGATTCCAAGTTATTATGTAATGGATTTGTCTGCTAAATATTCATTTAAATGGTTTGGAATAGAATTAGGTATTAATAACCTAACAGATAATATGTACTTTACTCGTAGAGCCACAGGTTATCCGGGTCCTGGTATAATTCCTTCTGATGGAAGAAATTATTATTTCACCTTACAGTTCAAGATTTAGTTCGTTCTAATTCGGAAACTTTAAAAAATAAGAACTTACTTTAATAGAAAATTTGATAAATCTATTTAATATATCCTTCTAAAAAATTTGTATGCTTATAGGTTTCGTATATTTTTGTAAATTGGTTAATGAAAATTTGTTCATTCATTTATAATTATAACTGTTGGTAATTCGATATGGCAAAAAGTATAGACGAAACGAAACTACAAAGAATTAAAGAAGCAACTATAGAAATGGTCGTTTCAAAAGGATATGGGGGAGCATCAGTTTCGTCAATTGCCAAAAAAGCACAAGTAGCAGATGGGTATTTATATAGACATTATCCAAGTAAAGCTGCACTTGTTCAAGCGTTATATCACTCTAATATTGAATACTTCCGTAATTTGATCTTCAAATACATGGAAGAGCATGACAAATTAGAAGAGGTGATTTATCATTTCTGTAATGAAATTTTTACATTGGCGAATGATAATCCTTCAAGAGCAAAATTTATCAATATGCTGATGAATGATTATACCTTCTTGATGAGTAAAGAAATGGTTCTAAAAATACCAGAAAGCTCTAAAAGAATGGTCGAGAGAGGATATAACACAGGTGAGATTAATGAAAATATCAATGTAGAAATGTTCAACGCGGTATTTCCTGCTATTCCGATTCAATATGCATCGTCAAGAGCAACAGAAGTATTTAGTAAAGAACGTTTAACAGAAAATGATGCTAAAATTGTAGCTCATTTAGTGATAAATGCATTAAAGTAATTATTTTTGTATTTGATAAAGGTGAAAGCCTTTAAATTATATTACTGAAGGTGAAACAGACGGATAGTTTATCCGTCTTTTTTATTTTTGGTCAATTTATTGCAACACACAAAAGAGATTGATGATAAATTTATCGAATAGAATCAATCGACAGATCTACTAAATAACAATTACACTTTTGAAAATGAAAAGGATTTTTTTCTGCCTTTTATTACTTCCCATCTTTAGTTTTGCTCAAACGAAATCAGATGCCATCATAAAATTTAAAGTGTATCTTGAAAAAGCAAAGAATAAAGAATTTCATTACGTACCTGATTCATCGGCAAAACTAGAAACAGCTCAAATTCAACCTAAAAGTAAAAGAGTCAATTTCTTTTTAGGAAAACAGTTTGAATACACTCCAGTAAGAAACGAAGATGTAGAAGATCTGTATCATCAAGTAAGAGATATTTTAGGCAAAGCCTATCAATCTTACGACCTTAAATTTTATGTAGGTAAAACTTCAGAAAAGGAGATGGTGCGATTTGCAAAAAAACAACGTTGGCCTATCACTCCAAAATGTGAGTTCAAAGATCTTGTTCCCAACTATTTAAGAAGTGAACATAATATAGATGAGTCTAGAAATATTGTACACGCTGAAAATGATTCGATCAAAATTCCTTTAGTGATCAACTTGGGGAATCAACCTACTAAAAATGGATTGAGTAATAAAACGATTGCTTTATGGAATAGTCATGGTTGGTATTATGAACAATCTTTGGATAGATGGGAATGGCAAAGAGCAAGATTATTTCAAACAGTAGAAGATTTACTACCCACTTCGTTCGTTTTACCTTATTTAGCTCCAATGTTGGAAAATGCAGGTGCAAATGTATTATTGCCAAGAGAGCGGGATATTCAAAGTGAATCATTGGTAGTAGATAATGATGGTGACAGAAAAGGTTATAAAGAAGAGGGAGTTGTGTTTGCTGGTGGTGAAGGCTTCCTTCAAAAGAATATATATAACGATAATGAATTGCCGTTTCAGTTAGGTACATCTAGAAAATTCAAAGCGAACCATCACGATAAAGAAGTAATTACGTGGAGTACGCAAGGAAAGGTAAAAGGTGATTATAGTGTTTATGTAAGTTATGCGACTTTAGAAAATAGTGTAAATGATGCAAAGTACACTGTGTATCATCAAAATCAGAAAAAAGAGTTTCTCGTTAACCAAACTATGGGTGGAGGTACATGGGTCTATTTAGGTACTTTTGAATTCAATGGACATCCATCTGAGAAGGTTACTTTATCAAGTAAAACCCATTCGAAAACACCCAATTTGATGGTTACCTCCGATGCTGTTCGTTTTGGAGGAGGAGTGGGTAATATTCAAAGAGGAACCTCTACAAGTCATAGACCAAGGTTTATGGAGGGAGCACGATATCATTTACAGTATAGTGGGGCGCCAGTTAATGTGTTTACTCCTAATGAAAATAAAAACGATTACAAGGACGATTATCAGAGCCGAGGAGAATGGGTCAATTGGTTAACTGGATCAACTTATGCCTTAAATCCAGATATCGAAAATAAGGGACTGAACATACCTATAGATTTAGCTGTGGCTTTACATACAGATGCTGGTATCTCTGAATCGGATACAACTAAAGGTACTTTAATGATATATAGTTCCACAGATATGGACAAGGAAACTAAATTTTCATCCAATCAATCAAGATATACCAATAGAGATTTAGCCGATTTAATTCAAACGCAAATAGTAGAAGATCTTCGTGTGACTCATGATAGTATTTGGAACAGAAGGGAATTGTGGGATAAAAGGTACAGTGAAGCAGTGTATCCAAATGTTCCATCCGTTTTGATTGAGTTATTATCACATCAAAATTTTAAGGACATGCAATATGCCTTAGACCCAAAGTTCCGTTTTGATGTCAGTCGTTCAATATATAAAGGCATATTAAAATATATCGCCTATCAGAATAATTATGAATATGTAGTATCTCCTTTAAAACCTACCCATTTTTCTATTGGATTAGAGAAACATAAAGCGATATTAAAATGGAAACCTCAATTTGATCCCTTAGAAAAATCAGCTAACCCCACTCATTATAAAGTATACACTCAAGTAGAAAAAGAAGGTTGGGATGTGGGTACAATCGTTAAGGATACTGTTTTTGAAGTGAAAGTCACTAAAGGGAAGCTATATCAATTTAAAGTCACCGCAGCAAATGATGGTGGAGAGAGTTTCCCAACGGAAGAGTTGGCTATGGCTAATTTTCATAATGATCCAGTGTTGATCGTTAATGCTTTCGATAGAATTGGAGGGCCTACTTATGTAGAGTCTGAGAATTACACAGGTTTTACTTCTGAAAATGATGGAGTACCTGACGGTATAGATGTTAGTTTTACAGGCAAGCAATACGATTATAATCCTAACTCAGAGTGGTTGGATGATGATACTCCTGGACATGGAGGAAGTTATGCTGATGCTGAAACAATTTTAGTTAGAGGAAATACACACGATTTTACTAAAATACATGGTAAAGCACTTCTATATTATCAAAGATCTTTTGTGTCGTGTAATCGAAAGGCAGTTGAGGATGGAATAGTAAACCTAAATGATTATCAAATTGTAGACATCATGTTAGGTGAGCAGAAATCAACGTTAAGATCATTTGATAATAAATTAGAGTATCAGTGCTTCACACCGAAGTTTAAAGTGAGTATTCATGAATTCACCAAGAAACCTCAATCAAAATTATTAATTTCAGGAGCTTTTGTAGGTTCAGATTTGGTGTTTAGTCAAGATGGTAAACATAAGGGAAGGAAACATAAAGATGTCATTTTTGCTCATAGTGCTTTACATTTTAAAAGCAGAGGATCTCATGCAGATAGAACTGGAAACTTGTACAACGTTCACCCAGCATTTAATTCCTTTAAAGATTTGACGTATGCAAAAAATATCGATACACATTTATATGCCGTAGAAGCGGTTGATGCTTTGGACCCTTATGATTCAAATACTGAAGTTATAGGGAGGTATTTGGGGAGTAACAAAAGTGCAGGCATAGCCTTTAAAGATGAGCAAAATAAAGTGATTGTTATTGGTTTTCCTTTTGAGACTATCAATTTGGAAATCAAAAGGATAGAGTTAATGGGGGAGATTCTTCAATTTTTTGAGAAATAATTAAATATGTGGTGCTTTTTGTTTATCTCAAGTAATAATTTGATAACAAGAGAAGCATGCATTTGATTGTTTTGTTCAAAGTAATTATTGCAAAACTTTACATAAGTTAAATGTGAATAAAAATTCATTCATTTATCTTAAATTAGTGTTAATCTTGTTAAGAGGGGTGAATTTTATAGTCCTCAAGTATCATATCGCCGTATTTTAATATGTACTTAATTAAACAGTTATGATACAACAAAGAGCGAAAAAAGTTCTTTCCACTAATATAGACTAGACAAACAAACGAATTAAGACCTCAGTTAAGAGGTCTTTTTTTATGTCAAATTTTTGAACTGAAGTTTTGCACAGTATCTTCGTGTATCAATTTTAAACCATAAGAGAATATGTCGAAGATTCTGATCAAAAACGCCCAAATGGTCAACGAAGGGCAAATCAAACAAACAGATGTTTTAATCAGCGAAGGTAAGATTGAAAAAATAGCAGCATCTATTCCTCATAGCGGAGAAAAACTAATTGATGCCACTGGAAAATACCTTCTTCCAGGCTTAATCGACGATCAGGTGCACTTCAGAGAGCCTGGTTTAACACAGAAAGCAAACATTCAAACAGAATCTAGAGCGGCAGTAGCAGGAGGGGTAACTTCTTTTATGGAAATGCCAAACACAAAGCCTCCTACAACAACAATTGAAAAGCTAGAAGAAAAGTATGCTATTGCTAAAGAAACATCTTTGGCAAACTACTCATTCTATATTGGTGCATCAAACGATAATTTGGATGAAGTACTAAAAGCAGATCCAAAAAATGTTTGTGGTATCAAAGTATTCATGGGTTCTTCAACTGGAAATATGTTAGTGGATAACGAACAAACGTTAGCTAATTTATTTCAAAAAGCACAGATGATTATTGCTTCTCACTGTGAGGATGATCCAATGATTGCGGAGAACTATGAAAAATATAAAGAAAAGTACGGAGAGGATATTCCTATGGAATGTCACCCAGAAATTAGAAGTGCAGAGGCATGTTATTCATCTTCTTCTAAGGCCGTAGCTTTAGCTAGAAAACATGGTGCAAGATTGCATATCCTTCACATCTCAACAGCCAAAGAATTAGAGTTGTTTGATAACGATATTCCTTTGAAAGACAAAAAGATTACTGCTGAAGCATGTGTACACCATATGTGGTTCTCTGATGAAGACTACAAAGAGAAAGGAGCGTTCATCAAATGGAATCCAGCTGTGAAAACTAAAGCAGATGGTGCAGGTGTTCTTGCAGGTGTTCTTAATGATAAAATTGATGTGATTGCAACAGATCATGCTCCTCATACAATAGAAGAGAAAAGCAATAAGTACGGAAGTGCACCTTCTGGAGGTCCTTTGGTACAACATTCATTACAGGTATTGTTCGACTTCTACAAACAAGGTAAAATCTCATTAGAGAAAATTGTAGAAAAAGCATGTCATAATGTTGCCATATTATTTGATGTAGAGAAAAGAGGATACATTAGAGAAGGATATTGGGCAGATTTAGTATTGGTAGATGATAATAAACCTCAAGAAGTGACTAAAGATAGCTTACATTACAAATGTGGTTGGTCACCTTTCGAAGGTCATACCTTCTCATCGAGCATTACTCACACGATTGTTTCTGGTCATTTGGCTTTTGAAAATGGTCAGTTCAACGACTCAGTAAAAGGTCAGAGATTAACTTTTGACCGCTAAAAAAGGGATTAAAATACTTTTTTTAAACATCATCTGTTATTTATCTTGTTAAATAACAGATGATTGTATTTTATTTGGATTCGTTTACGAAATAAAATTAGGAAAAAGGGTTTTAATTGTATTACCTTTGCACAGCAAAAAACAAAATGGCGGTTGTAGCTCAGTTGGTTAGAGCACCGGTTTGTGGTTCCGGGGGTCGTGGGTTCGAATCCCATCATCCGCCCAATTTTTGTTTTTCGTTATATAATTATGGCGGTTGTAGCTCAGTTGGTTAGAGCACTGGTTTGTGGTTCCAGGGGCCGTGGGTTCGAATCCCATCATCCGCCCAAAGTCATTGAAACTCTAGATTATTATCTAGAGTTTTTTTTTGCTCTCAATTTTCTTCGAAGTATTTATGTTTCCAATTTAATTAAAAATGGAAATGATAACATATTTACATAAGGATAAATATGTACTGATCAATTAAAGTTTATTTATTCTGTATAATTAGCACTTACAAGTGAAAAATATTGCAAATCTATTAAATTGTGATATATACGTTTATTAGAATTTAAAAACACTAAATGTTATAGAAAACTAAAAACCTAAAAGGTTACATCAATTTGAGGTAAAAAAAGTTAAGTGATTTGAACTAAAATTATTCTTTATAGTATTCTTGTAACTATAAATTAAAACTAAAATCAAATCAGATGGCCCTTTAAGGTTATCACTTAAATTAATTAAACTAAAACCTAAATCAACCTACGAGAGTAGGATCTAAATAAAGACACTTAACATTTTATTTGCACTTCATCTTACAATTTACGTATGGCATTCTACCTCATAACTTTTATGTCGTAATTACTATTTTGTAAACTCAAGACAGCTAAATATTAAGTACACTCAATTTTGGAGACAAACTCCATTACAAAAACCAATTAATTATTTAAATTTTTCATGAAAAGAATTTTATTATTCTTCTCTTTGACTTTGTGTGCAATTACTTCTTTGTACGCTCAGGATAAGAAAGTAAGTGGTGTTGTTTCTGACGCCTCAGGAGAATCTTTGCCAGGAGCCACAGTAATGGTTGTGGGAACAACTGTAGGTGCTGTAACTGACTTTGATGGTAATTTTGCTATCGATCTTCCAGAAGAAGCAGCTGAATTAGAGGTTAGACTTATTGGTTACGCAACTCAAAGAGTAGCTATTGGAACGCAATCGGTTATCAACTTCACAATGGAAGAAGACGCTCAAGAGCTAGAAGAAGTTGTTGTAACAGCCCTTGGTATGGAAAAAGACAAAAAGTCTTTAGGTTACTCAGTAACGGAAGTAAAAGGAGATAACCTTAAATCTGCTGATAACGACATTTTAGGAGCACTTAACGGTCAAGTTGCTGGTGTTCAGGTAACACAATCTTCAGGTGCAGTAGGATCTTCATCTCGTGTAGTTATTCGTGGTAACTCATCTTTAACAGGTGATAACCAACCGTTATATGTTATTGATGGTGTGCCAGTAGATAACACATACAACTCAGGTAACACTTCTTCAGGTGGAGCTGACTTCGGTTCACCAATCTCTGATTTGAATCCAGATGACATTGAGTCAATGACAGTTCTTAAGGGACCAAACGCAGCCGCTTTATATGGTTCAAGAGCCGTAAACGGTGCAATTATCGTAACTACGAAAAAAGGTAAGGGAGCAGATGGTCTTGGTATTACATTATCAAACACAACTACATTCCAAACACCTTTACTTTTACCTAACTACCAAAACGAATATGGTCAAGGTATGAACGGTGAATTTGCCTTCGTTGATGGCCGTGGTGGCGGTACTCACGATGGTTTTGACGAATCATGGGGTCCTCGTTTAGATGCAGGTTACAGAACAACTCAATACAACTCAAATGGTGAGCTTGTTGAGATGACTTCTAATCCTAATAACGTGAGAGATTTCTTCGAAACTGGTCACGTTTCTACAACAAACTTGGCTATTGCTCACGGTACAGAAAACACTAACATGAGATTCTCATTGATGTACTCAGATCAGAAAGGTATGGTACCAAATACTGGTTTGAACAATATTAGTACTTCAATGGCAATTGGTCATAAAATCAATGAAAAATTACGTTTTGATGCTAAAGCGACTTACTCGAACAGAGCATCAGACAACTTGCCTTCTCAAGGTTACGGTGCAAACAACGTAATGCAACAATTCGTATGGTTCGGTCGTCAAGTCGATACTAACGATTTGAAAAACTATAAAAAAGCAGATGGTACTCCATATAACTGGAACTACAACTACCATGACAACCCGTACTGGATCGTAAACGAAAACACGAACTCTCAACGTCGTGATCGTTTGAACGGTTATGCATCAATGAAGTATAACTTTACAGATTACTTAAGCTTACAAGTGAAGGGTGGTACAGACTTCTACTCTGAAAATCGTATGGCTAGAACTGCAAAATACTCTATCAACAACCCAACAGGTGGTTTCGTAGAGGAGAATTACTTCGTAAGTGAGTCAAACTTTGACTTCTTATTATCATTCTCAAAAGACTTCGGTACAGACTGGAACATTTCTGCTAACGCAGGTGGTAACAACATGTACAGAAACTACAAAAGAGATGCTATGACAGTAACTGGTTTAGCAACAGCGGGTATCTATACTCCAGCAAACGCAGTAGGTCAGGTAGGAGCAGAAACTTGGTTTGAAGAGCAAGTAATTAACTCATTGTATGCAACTGCAGCAGTAGGTTTTAGAGATTACTTATTCTTAGACTTATCAATTCGTAATGACTGGTCTTCTACACTTCCAGCAGCTAATGATAGCTTCTTGTATCCTTCGATTAACTTATCGTATGTATTCTCTGAGCACTTCGAATTACCAAACTTCATCAGTAATGGTAAAGTTAGAGGTGGTTGGGCACAAGTGGGTGCAGCTGCCAATCCTTACATGTTGAGAAACACTTATGGTTCTCCACTTCCATGGGACGGTAATCCAATGTTTAAATATGGTGATATCCAATCTAATCCTAACTTAAGACCAGAGACTACAAACTCTTGGGAAACTGGTTTAGAGATGTCATTCTTGAACAACAGAATTGGTTTTGAGGCAGTTTACTACCAAAAGAACACTTACGATCAAATCGTAAACGCAGACGTTTCAGCAGCATCAGGTTATAGATATACTACAATCAATGCCGGTGAAATTGAAAACAAAGGTGTTGAATTCATGATCTATGGTACGCCAGTTCAAACTGCAGACTTCCAATGGGATGTTTCATTGAACTTAACGAAAAACGTAAACACAGTGAAGTCATTGGCTGACGGTGTAGATTCATTCGTTTTAGGTGAATACTGGGGTCTAACTACTGAGGCTCGTCCAGGTGAAGCTATGGGTACATTATACGGTATTAAATACCAAAGATCACCAGAAGGAGATATCATTGTAAACGAGCAAGGTATTCCAATGCGTGAAGAAGAAAAAACAGCTTTAGGAGATATCAACCCTGACTGGAGAGGTGGTATTAGAAACACAGTAACATATAAAAACTTCGTATTCTCAGCATTGATTGACATGTCATTCGGTGGTAGCATCTTCTCAGTAACGAACATGTTCGGTGAGTACGCAGGTGTACTTGATGTAACTGCAGTAAATAGAGAAGCAGGTAGAACAGTTGGTGTTGTATCAGACGGAAAAGGTGGTTATGTACCAAACGAAGTAGCAGTTGATGCGATGACGTATTACCAATCGCTTTACGGTATCCACGAAGAGTATGTTTATGACGCTTCTTACATCCGTTTAGCACAATTATCAATTGGTTATAGATTACCAAAAGAGTGGTTAGGTAACTCAGGTATCAAAGGTGCTACATTCTCACTAGTAGGTAATGACCTTTGGATGATGTACAAAAATGCTCCAAACATCGACCCTCAAGCAGGTTTTGGTGCAGGTATGTCAGGTCAAGGATTTGAATTCGGTCAGTTACCAACAGCAAGAAGCTTTGGTTTCGATATCAAATTGCAATTCTAAATCTACCCAATTGAATAAGGAATTTTATTCCCTTTAAACTGAAATCAATGATGAAAAAATATATAAAGATTATTTCAGCAGTTGTTATCGCATTCTCGTTAACATCATGCTTTAAAAACTTTGAAGAATTAAGAGAGAATCCAAACTTACCATCTGAGGTGGATCCTGAAAGTTTATTTGCGAACGTATTGTTCACATCAACAGGTTCTAACTATGGTATCCAAGGTCAGTACTTCAATCAAACTGCTGCTGGTATTTGGGCACAGCATTTTGCTAAAATCCAATACTTAGACGAGGATTGGTATGAGTACCGTCCATCTGTAATGGATGAGATTTGGAAAAGAATGTACGCTGGTATTTCTAATTCTCCAACAACTCCACACATGGCAGGTCTTCATGATTTGGAGTTAGCATTGAAAGGTTCATATGAAAGATTAGCAATTGCAGAAGAGACAGATAATGCTGCTCAAGCGAGAGATGCAAAAGCGTTAATCGGTGCGTTAAAAACTACAAGAGCATACATTTACCTTAGTATGACTGATGCTTTTGGTGATATCCCTTATACTGAGGCTAACCAAACAATGGCTTTAGGTTACGAGCAAACAAACTTCCAACCTGTTTACGACGATCAAAAGTCGATTTATGAAGCATTGTTAGAAGAGTTAGAAGAGGCGAACAGTTACCTAGCTGAAAATGGTAAAATGGATACAGGTACTGACTTGATCTATAGAGGTAACACTTCAGCTTGGAGAAGATTATCAAACTCTTTAGCGGCAAGAATCTACATTAGAATGAGTTATACTGATGCATCTTTTGCAACTCAAGGTTTAACTACATTATTTGCAGATGCTAACCGTCCAGTTTTCGAAGGTAATTCAGATGATGCTGAGTTGAGATACATCGGTTCTCAACCTTACATGCACCCATTCTACTACAACAGATATATTGACAATAGAGATGACTTTGCAGTATCTAAAACTACTGTTGATATGTTGAAGGAGAATGATGATAAGCGTTTATACATCTATGCTTTACCAACGCCAAACTCTGAGGAAGATGATCCTAAGTATGTTGGTCAAGAGAACGGTGTACCAAGAGATGAGATGCCTGTAATGAGTGCAGTATCAAGAATCGGTAGCCTTTACAAAGATCAGCCTGCGGGTAAATCATACTGGATGTCATATTCAGAGTTGTTGTTTATCAAAGCTGAAGCTGCATTTAGATTGGGTGTTCCAGTTGGTGCTTACAATACTTTAATTGAACAAGGTATTCAGGCGTCATTTGAGAAGCAATATTCTGAAGTTGAGGAGTATAATGCAACTGTAATTCCTGAGGTGGGTGTTACTATGGGTACTGCAAATGAAGATGCTCAAATCGTAATCGATAGAGTTAATTCAAGTGGAAAAGACCCAATGACAATGATCATGGAGCAAAAATTCTTAGCATTATATACAAACGGTGCTGAAGCATATGCTGAATTAAGGAGAACAGGTTTGCCAAGAATTTATTTTGTTAGAGGAGCTACTCAATATGAGAGAGGCCTACCTAACAGATTCCCTTATCCATTCTCTGAGCAAACTTCGAACTACGAGAACTTCTCGAGAGCTTCTGAAGGTATCGAGCAAACAGTTTATGGAAAGAAAGTTTGGTTCGCTGAGAATTCACCAGAAATTGATTACAAGTAATCATAAAGTTATTCTAATGGATGTGGAAAAGTGAGCTTTGAGATATCCAATGGAATAGTAAAATAGCAATCATAAAAGATATAAAGCCACTTCTAATTTTAGGAGTGGTTTTTTTATGTTCAGAAAAAGGTTACCAAAAATATGTCATCTATAGTTAAATTATTTAAAAAATTACTTTTGGATAAAGTAATTGATATTACAGATTATTTTTTGTGTATAAAGGAAACAATGTTACTATCGTGATTGATTAATGTATTTATGATTGAAAGCTATAAATCAGAAGGTTATGGTATTTGTTTTGTGTAGTACGCATAGAAACAGTGTTACTTTAAATGTTTGTATTTAAACATATTTTATCAATTATGTATCTGCCATAATATCAATTAGTTATCTTTTTTTAGTGTCAAAATTGGTTTTCTTTCTTAATGTTAAAGGATTTTGTAAATGTGACCTGCACGTTGTTAAACTTGTAGTGTAATCATCAGGGCATCCAAAGCTAAACTGTAACATTTCAAAAGATGCTATAGTCAAATTTTTAAACTGTTCCCTACGCTTACATCATAACTTTTATGAGTTTTATAACTCTGATTTTTAACTAATTAAAAACTATTGGGTTTGTTTATTTGCTATCAATTTTAAGAAAAAAGGATCTTTTTTTCTGTCGGATTCCTAGTGCCTAATCATCCCTGTATTTATCAATCAATCAATTATTAACCTATTATCATGAGTAAAAGAGTACTTCAATTTCTCTTTTTATTCTTGGGGTTGGTCTTTACGTCCAATGCTCAGGAAAGAAAGATCGAAGGTGTAGTGATGGACGCCTCTGCCAACACTTTACCGGGAGCCACAGTAATGATCGAAGGTACCACTATTGGTGCAGTGACATCATTTGATGGAACTTTTCACATTGATGCACCCGCAAATGCTGAAAAAATTATTGTTCGTCTGATCGGGTACAAATCGCTAACTGTTGACATTGGGACACAATCAAAATTTGAGTTTGTATTAGAAGAAGATGTAGAACAACTTGAAGAAGTCGTAGTAACTGCATTGGGTATTGAGAAAGACAAAAAGTCATTAGGTTATTCAGTATCAGAAGTTAAAGGAGACGATTTGAAAGGATCTGATAACAATGTTTTGAATAACTTAAATGGTAAAGTTGCCGGTGTGATGGTCAACACTTCGTCTGGTGCACCAGGTGCTTCATCAAGAATTACGATACGTGGTAACTCTTCTCTTACAGGTAACAACCAGCCATTATTTATAATTGATGGTGTACCTGTAGATAACTCTTACAACTCTGGGAATACATCTAGTGGTGGAACCGACTTTGGATCGCCAATTAATGATATCAACCCAGACGATATTGAGTCAATGTCCGTTTTGAAAGGGCCAAATGCAGCAGCGCTTTATGGATCAAGAGCACAGAATGGTGCAATTGTAATTACCACAAAATCAGGTAAAGGGTCAGAAGGTTTAGGTGTTTCATTATCAAACACAACCACTTTCCAAAAGCCATTATTATTACCGAATTACCAAAACGAATACGGTCAAGGTTTAAATGGACAATTCTCTTTTGAAGACGGTGCAAATGGTGGTACTTACGATGGGGTAGATGAATCTTGGGGTCCTAAATTGGATGCTGGATTAATGATTCCACAATTCTTCTCGAATGGAGAAGCAGTGCCGTGGGTTTCTAATCCTAACAACGTAGAAGATTTCTTTGAAACAGGTCATGTTTCTACGACGAACTTATCGATTCAAAATGCGACAGAATTATCTCATGTGCGTTTCTCGATGATGTATTCTGATCAGAAAGGTATGGTACCAAATACTGGTTTGGAGAACTATTCTGCTTCTTTGAACTTTGGTCATAAAATCCATGAAAACCTACAATTTGATTCAAAAGTGACTTATTCAAGACGTTCATCAGACAACCTTCCATCTCAAGGATATGGCGAGAATAACGTGATGCAACAGTTCGTTTGGTTTGGACGTCAGGTAGATACTAACATGTTGAAGGATTATAAAAATCCTGATGGAACTCCTTACAATTGGAACTACAGTTACCACGATAACCCGTATTGGATTCTGCACGAAAACACCAACTCTCAGCTGAGAGATAGAATAAATGGTTACGCGTCATTGAAATGGAACATTACTGATTACCTGAACTTTAAAGTTAAAGGTGGTACTGATTTATACAATGAAAATCGTTTGTCTAAATCGGCGATGTATTCCATCAACGATCCTGATGGTGGGTTTACGGAATCAAATTACTTTGTGAACGAAACCAACTTCGATTTCTTGTTCTCATTCTCTAAAGATTTTGGTGCGGATTGGAATGTGAATGCCAACTTTGGTGGTAATAACATGTACAAAGTATATTCTTCAAACTCGATGACAGCCTTTGGTTTAGCATCACCAGGTGTGTATACTCCAGCCAATGCAACTGGACAAGTAGAGTCTACCACTTACTTTGAAGAGCAAATTATCAACTCTTTATATGGAACAGCATCAGTAGGTTATAAAGATTTCTTGTTTGCCGATATTTCAGTAAGAAATGACTGGTCATCGACATTACCTAAGGCAAATAATTCGTTTTTATATCCATCGGTTAACCTTTCATATGTATTCTCTGAACATTTAGAATTACCAAATTGGATATCAAATGGTAAGTTGAGAGGTGGATGGGCCGAAGTAGGCAATGGAGCTACTCCATACTCAACATCGAACGTTTATGTATCGGGATTACCGTATAATGGTTATCCAATGTTTAAATACGAGACAACTCAAGCTAACCCTGATTTAAAACCAGAAACTACTCAATCTTGGGAGGTTGGTTTAGATATGGGATTCTTCAATAACCGTTTAGGATTTGAAGCAGCATATTATGAGAAATCGACGTATGATCAAATTGTTCCTGCCGATGTTTCTGCTGCATCAGGTTATAGATATTCGTATATCAATGCCGGTCAAATTGATAACAGAGGTGTAGAATTAATGGTGTTTGCTACTCCTGTTCAAACCAAAGATGTGACTTGGGATGTGTCATTCAACTTTTCAAAAAACAAAAACGAAGTAGTTTCTTTAGCAGAAGGAGTTGATTCATTTGTGCTAGGTTCTTATTGGGGATTAACTACTGAAGCTAGACCAGGAGAGGAGTTAGGTACTTTCTATGGATATGCTTACCAAAGAGACGATCAAGGAAATGTGATGGTTGATGAAAATGGTTATGCCATGAAAACAGATGAAAAAGTGAAGTTAGGTTCGATTAACCCAGATTGGAGAGGTGGTATCCGTAACTCGATAACTTACAAAAACTTCACATTATCAGCTTTAATTGATATTTCTGTAGGTGGTGACATTTTCTCTGTAACGAATATGTTTGGTGAATATGCCGGTGTTCTTGATGTAACTGCAATGAATCGTGAAGCAGGTAGAGTAACGCCTGGTGTTTCTCCTGACGGATCTACAAACGACAAAGTAGTACCTACTCAAGATTACTATCAATCGCTTTATGGTATTCATGAAGAGTACATTTATGATGCTACTTACATCAAGTTAGCTGAATTATCGATAGCCTATAATATTCCATCAACGTTTACGAAGAAGTACGGAATTAAAGGAATGAGTGTAGCATTTGTAGGAAATAACTTATTTATGATCCACAAAAATGCACCAAATATTGATCCTCAAGCAGCCTTTGGTGCTGGTTTAGACGGTCAAGGTTTCGAATTTGGTCAGTTACCATCTCCTCAAAGTTTTGGTTTCAATATCAAAATGAACTTCTAAAGAAAACACTAACGATAGATTTAAATAGTGATGAAAAAATCAATAATATATATCGCAAGTATCATCTTTACTTTAAGCATGAGTTCATGTTTTAAAGATTTCGATGAGATGCAAACCAATCCCAACTATCCAACTGATGTGAACCCAGGGAATCTTTTTGCCAATGCTACATTTTCAAGAATTGGAGGTATTTATGGTTTCCAAGCGGAAGATTTTAACTTAACGGCATCAGGGTTATGGTCGCAGCATTTTGCTAAGATTCAATATATCGATGAGGATTGGTACGAGTACCGTTCAAATGCTATTGATGGATATTGGAAATATGCTATGTCGGGATCAAGTGCTAACGGTTCAGCATCTATGTACGATTTGGAATTGGCTTTACATAAAGTGAGAGAGACAAAGAATGCATTATTGGAAAGTCCTGCCGGTAACGAAAAGCAGATTGCTAATTACGAAGCAATGGAAGGAGCTATTCTAGTAATGAGGACTTATTTCTTCTCGATTATGACCGATGTTTGGGGTGATGTACCATACAGTGAAGCTTTCAAAACAGTGGCATTAGGGTACGAACGTACCATTACTCAACCTAAATATGATGCTCAAAAAGATATCTATACAGATTTCTTTAAGCAGTTAGAATTGGCAAACGATCTATTATCAAATGGTGGGGTGGTTGAACCACAATCTGATATGATTTATGGTGGAGATGCTTCAAAGTGGAGAAAGTTAGCCAACTCATTATCTGCTAGATTATATATCCATATTTCTAAAATTGATCAAGCGATTGCACAGGAAGGATTAACCAGAATCTTTAGTGATCCAGGAACCTATCCAGTATTTTCATCTATCGAAGATGATGCAATGTTGACTTATGCAGGTACTCAACCCTATGAACACCCGTTTTTCGAGAATTATGTACGTGATGGTCGTGATGATTTCTCATCTTCAAAGACTATGATTGATATGTTGAAAGAGAGGAAAGATACACGTATGTATATTTTCGCCACTCCAACACCTAATTCAATCGCATTATTTGATTCTACAAAGAATTACGAAGATATTGAATACACTGGTCAAGAAAACGGTGTGCCTAAGGGTGAAGCTTTTGCCATCGCAGACAGATCAAGAATTGGTGTTTTATACCGTTCAACACCTAATGGTGTATCTCATGTGATGTCGTATTCTGAATTGGAGTTCATCAAAGCTGAAGCAGCGGCTGTATTGGGAGTAGGAGCTGCAGGAACACCTCAAACAGCTTATGAAAATGGTATCAAAGCTTCTTTTGAAAGACAGTACAAATTGGCTGATCAATACGGTATTAAAACGGCTTCTTTCGGTGATATTAAAGGTCAGATTACGTTTGCAGAAGATACTGTGATTGAAGCGGATGGTTACGAGGTAGTCATTTCTATGTCGAACCTTTCAGACCATATTGATAGAACATTGGCTCAAGCATCTGTGGCTTGGGATATGTCTAAAGCAGAACAATTAATTGCTGAGCAAAAGTTTATATCTATCTACACAAATGGTCCTGAGTCATTTGTAGAAGTAAGAAGAACAAATTATCCTCAACTTACTTTTGTAAGAGGAGGTACCCAATATAAAGGACTTGGTTTACCATATCGTTTCCCTTATGCTATTTCTGAACAGACTACTAATGCTGCAAACTGGGCTGCAGCAGCGGAAAGCATCACAAATACGATGTATGGTAAAACAGTATGGTGGAACCACAAAGCATTTGATAACTATAGAATTGTTGAGTAACATCTAGTATCAAATATTAATCGCCAAAGTAAAGCCTGAATCATTAAGTTGGTTCGGGCTTTATTGTAACTCAATTAATAAAAAAGTTGATATTAAAAAAGAGGCTGCTTCATACAAATGAAACAGCCTCTTGATTTATCAAATAATATTATATCAATTAATCTACTATTTTAAACACCATCGCAGAACGGTTAGTGTTATAAATAGAGATACTCTTATCGTCGTCTGTGAAATATTCTCCACCTCTTTCGTTACGACCAAATCCACCGAATTGTTTTTCATCTGTAGATAGGATCATTTCGTATTTCCCTTCTTGACCAACAAAGAATTTGTAATCAGGAAGTGAGTTAGTAGGAGAGAAGTTGAAAACAAATACAAGATCTCCTTTACGGAAACAGATAGTTTTGTTTTCAGTATCCATGTTTAATAAGTCTACAGGAGTATTAGGCTCTAATGTGTGATGTTCACGTACAAGGTGAACCATAGCCCCATCAAAATTATTCATTTTTTGATAACGCAAGAAACCATTTTCTACCAATGACCATTGTCTTCTAGCATATTGATGTGACCAACCGTTACCTTCTCTTGGGAAATCAATCCATTCTGGGTGACCAAATTCGTTACCCATAAAGTTCAAGTAACCTTCACCACCTAATACACAAGTTAGGAAACGGATCATTTTATGAAGAGCAACACCACGATCTACCACCATGCTACCACTTTCATTGTCCATGCCTGTGTACATTTCAGCATCCATTAGCCACATAGCGATCGTTTTATCGCCTACTAATGCTTGGTCATGTGATTCTGAATAAGCAATTGCTTTCTCGTTTGCTCTTTTGTTTAGCATTACCGACCAGAAGTCCCATAGGTTCCATTGCTCATCCGATTGTTCTTCAAGAACTTTGATCCAGAAATCAGGAATACCCATCGATAAACGGTAATCGAAACCAACACCACCTTCTTGGATACCACGGCTAAGTCCTGGCATACCAGAAACGTCTTCAGCAATACTGATAACATCAGGTTTTACTTCATGTGCAATTTCATTAGCCAATTGAAGATATCGAACAGCATCTACATCAACGCCCATATTGAAATAGTCGTCATAGCTACCAAAACCAGCGTGACCATGGTGATGATACATCATTGAAGTAACACCATCAAAACGGAATCCATCAAAATGATACTCGTCCAACCAATACTTCACGTTTGATCCTAGGAATTGAATTACTTCCCATTTGCTGTAATCAAACAATTTAGAATCCCAATCAGGGTGATTACCTCTATCTCCAGAGTGGAAATATTGATAAACTGTACCATCGAATTCGTTAATTCCCTCATTATGGTTTTTAACGGCATGCGAATGTACAATATCCATAATCACAGCAATTCCCATGCTGTGAGCAGTTTTAATCAGATGTTTTAATTCTTCTGGCGTACCAAATTTAGAAGTAGCTGCATAAAAGTTACTTACGTGGTAACCAAAAGAACCATAATAAGGGTGTTCTTGCACGGCCATCAACTGAATACAGTTGTAACCTAAAGCTTTAACTCTTGGAAGAATGTTCTCAGTGAACTCGTTGTAAGTTCCCATTTTCTCTTCTTCTTGAGACATACCTACGTGTGCTTCGTAGATAATTGGAGCCTTGATTGATGAAGTTTTAAAGTCATCTCCTGACCAATCAAAATTAGTCTCTTCAGAGAACCAAAGTTGACCAACAAAGTTTGGAGTTCCTTCTTCTTGTACTACTCTTTCGATGTAGGCAGGGATTCTTTCGTGATCACCAGCTTGAGAAACAACTCTTACTTTAATAAAACTTCCGTGTACAAAAGTGTCTTTGTAGTCTGCTTTTGAAAGAAAAATCTCCCATACACCATTCCATTCATTAGATCCTTCAATTCTTCTTAAAGGATGCGAATCTCTGTTCCAATTATTAAAATCACCCTCTAAATATAAAGCATGAGCAGCAGGCGCCCATTCTCTATACCACCAACCTTCATTGACGGGATCATAGTTTACCCCTAAGAACTTATAAGCACTCGCAAAATTCTGTAATGAACCATACTTGTTTTGCAAGTTAGTTTTTAGATCATTATATGAATTTATACGAGCATTAATTTGTTCCGTTTGTGGCTCTAACCACATGTCATCTTTAACTAATTGAGGTAATTGTTTACTCATATTGTATTACTTAAAACAGGATAGTTATATAGTTTCATTAGGCAAACTAACTAATTCTTTTCTATTTACAATTTAAGTGTATACTGTACACATAGATAATATTTGTTTTTTTTCAAAGAAAATGTCCTAGAAACCGATTTAAATGATTGAATAATTGATAATTATATTTTGTGAAAATGTTCACAAATGTTAGTTAGACCTTTATTATCATTTCATATTTTGAGAGTAGAATTAATTAAATTACATTTGCAACGAATTTTTAACACTATACACTTACACTGTAAAATAGTACAATGAAGACAATTATCGCACCTAGCGTTTTAGCAGCAGATTTTGCTAATCTTCAAAGAGATTGTGAACTAATCAATGAGAGTAAAGCAGATTGGTTCCACATTGATATCATGGACGGTATGTTTGTACCGAACATTTCTTTTGGTTTGCCAGTGTGTGCAGCTATTAAAAAGCATGCAAAGAAACCAATGGATGTTCATTTGATGATTGAGCAACCTGACCGTTATTTAGAGGCTTTCAAGAAAGCTGGTGCGGATATGATTTCTGTTCATGCAGAAGCTTGTCCTCATTTGCATAGGTCTATCCAGAACATCAAGGAGTTGGGTTTAAAAGCAGGTGTTGCTTTAAATCCTCATACATCTTTAGACTGTTTAGAATTCTTGTTACATGATATCGATTACGTTTGTATCATGTCTGTAAATCCAGGTTTTGGCGGACAAAAGTTTATCCCATCAACTTACGATAAAGTAAGAAAGTTGAAAGCAATGATCGATGCAGCAGGAGCTGATGTGTTGATTCAAATTGATGGTGGAGTGGATAGCTCAAATGCTGAGAAACTAGCTGAAGCAGGAGCGACAGTTTTAGTAGCAGGTAGCTATGTATTTGGTGCTGAAGATCCAAAATCGGCAATCGAAAAAATCAAATTTTAATTATTTGATATCAAAATAACATCACCTATTATATAGGAATGGAAAAATCTAGTCTGATAATCATTGGACTAGATTTTTTTATGTTTAATAGGAGTGAGATCATATGTTTTCTATCTTCATTTTTATATTTTTATACTACAAAACCTAAATTATTCCAATAGTAAATTTTGGGATAGACTATTTGATAACCATAAACAATAAACCATACCTATGAAAGTTTTTAAATTCGGAGGAGCTTCCGTAAAAGATGCTGAATCGGTTCAGAATGTAAAAAATATCATCAAGGAGTTTAGTGATCAAAAACAGTTGGTTGTGGTGGTTTCCGCAATGGGCAAGACCACTAATCTAATTGAAAACATAGTGGTGAAGTTTATCAAAGGAGATGATTATCAGCAAGAGTTAGATAAGCTAAAATCTTTTCATTTAGATATTGCTCACGAGTTATTTAAAAATCAGGAAGCAAGCATATTTAATCAAATAGAGAAGATTATCTATGATCTTGAAGTGCATTTAAAACTAAGATATTTCTCAAATGATGAACTGTATGATCAGGTAGTATGCTATGGGGAGTTATTATCGACACACATTATTTCTGCTTATCTAAATCAAGAAGAAGTAGAAACCAAATTTCTTGATGCTAGAATTTATATTCAAACAGATGAATACTGGAGAGAGGCCTCAGTCGACTGGAATTGGACCACTAAAATGATAAAAGCTGATTTGCCTGATTATTTGCAAAATGGTATTGTGGTAACACAGGGTTTTATTGGTGGAACAGTCAATAATAAAACGACCACTTTAGGTAGGGAAGGATCTGATTATACAGCTGCTATTTTTGCCTACTGTTTGGATGCAGAAACAGTTTGTGTCTGGAAAGATGTTCCAGGTATTATGAGTTCCGATCCAAGAAGGATCAAAGAGGTAGAAAAGTTTGATGAATTGCCTTATAAATATGCAGCAGAGTTAACGTATTTTGGAGCATCGGTAATACATCCTAAAACCATTCGACCATTAGCACTTAAAAATATACCTCTATTTGTCAACTCATTTGTTGATCCTGCAGCAAAGGGAACTGCTATCGGTAACTTTACCGATTTTCCTAGTACAGCTTCAGTTATCTTTAAAGGAAAACAATCTTTAATTCGTTTCGAAGAAAAAGATTATCTGAATGTATCAAAAGGTGATTTAGGTGTGATATTTACTGAGTGTGCTCGATTGAATCTGAAAGTCAATATGATCAAAAACTCAGCATTATCCCTTTCTATTTGTGTTAACCACCGTCAAGATAAAATAGATAAACTGATGAACCTTTTTGAAGATCGTTTCAAGATAGAAATGATCAAAGATTTAGAATTAGTCACCATCAAAAATTATAAGGAAGATACTATTAATCAGCTCGATTTGTCTTTAAACGATGTGTATATGCGTCAATATTCTAAAGACACATTACAAATTGTTGTGAATGAAGGGAGCTTATAAGTAGTTGTATTAAACTAAACTTCTTTATATTTAAACCTAAATTTATTTTGTTTGCTCAAAACGAATTTAGATATTCAATATTTGAAAATTATATATAACCAAAGCATTTAGTTGCTAATAAAATAATTATGGATACTACTGCAATTGACAAAGCACTTATTGCTATCGTAGAAAAGCGTCAACAATTAAACGCACTAACTTATGAAGACGAATCATATGATGATATCGAAGATGAGTTACACGATTTAGAAGATGACTTTATCGATGAGCATGGGGAGACTTTAGAGGATATCATTGGTGATGTTCACGAAGAGTACAAAGTAGATACGGAAGTGCTTTCTCCTTTAAGTTATATCGCTCAAGAATACGTTGAAACTGGCGCCAACGATTTGGGAAAACAATTCGACTGTAACCACGCTCAAGGCGTACCGGTAGAAGTTGACGAGTTAGAAAACAAACCAACAAGATTGGTTATCATTCCAAATCCACTAAGAATTATCTTAAATGTGGATGCTAAGAATAGAAAGATCGTTTGGCAAAACGCATAAAAACCAAAAAGAGGTGATTCATTCGGATCACCTCTTTTTGGTTTAAAATTTAAAGTTAAAAATGAAAAATTAAAAACGTGAAATGTTGCTCTAACGCTCCTCATTTATTTGAGATATACGTTTTGAACTTGCGTTAGTTTTACTAACTACGTTTTTCATTTTTAACTTTTCATTTTTCATTTCAACATCCCCATTTTCTCCCCAATCCACTCATTCAACGTCTTGAACAAGAATGGGTGATATCCTTCAATTTCAGTTAACTGAACATCTCCACGTTTACCACCAATGAGGAGTAAGTGGTTTGACTTTTCTAATACTTTAGTAGTAAATAGTGAATGATTATTGAAAGTTTCGATTCTGTCTAAGTTTGATTGTGGATCTAATAGATTGTCTTTTTCACCATAAATAGAGAGTACAGGACAATTGATTTTTTCCCAAGAAGCTTTAGCATCGAATTTATAATACCTTTTCCACCAATCAATATATTCTTGTTGATCTAATGTAGTGATATATTCTATCATTGGTGTTAAGATGATCTTGTTGTAGACTTCCATCAGTTCAGGTGTCTTTTGATCATCTTCTAAGAATTTCATGAATAGTTTTTGATATTTTAGAGTCAGTTCAATGTCCTCATCAGTGAACTGATCTGCAGTTAACCTTTTCTGTAATGCTTGTAGTTCTTGATCTGCAAAAGGAGTTACTGCTCCAGAAAGGTTAACGATGAATTGAATGTCGTCTCTTTCTTGAAGTGCTAGCGGCATCACATAGCCTGCCTGATCAAAACCGACAATGCCAATTCTATTTTCATCAATATGTTTTGCTTTCTTTAATTTCTTGATAACAGCTTCCAAATCACTTGCAAAATCATCGAAATTGGCAGACTTTCGATCTCCTGTCGATAAACCACAACCTCTTTTGTCGTACACATAAGTGGCTACACCATAATATGGAAGTGTTCTGATGTATTCATCAAATAAATTTCCTCTGAATTGAGGTCCTGCACCTGGAACAAAAATCACTAATGGGTGTTTGTTGGTATCAATATTAGGGTAGGTTAAAGTACCTTCAATCTGGACATCATCATTTTTTACAATGATTTCTTTTGTATTCGCCAACTCTTGTAATCTTTTACCTTCTTTTAAGGAAGTGCCCTCTACAAAAGAATCATATTGTAAACGAAGAGCTTCACCGGCATCATTCCTAAATAAAGTGATGGTGAAGTCAGTTGGATAGGAGGTAGCCATTTTTGGTCCTGCCGCAAAAGTCACCTTGTTTTTATCTTTGTAAGTGGGATATAAAATACGTTGTTTACCGTTGTAATAATCGAGTATTCTTAATGGGTGAGTAGTACCATCAATGTAGAATGGTTCGATTTGAATCACCCGACCATCTTCAAAACTAAAGTAACCTAACAAACTGCCCATGTCATCAATATTGATCGCAGCAATTCTAATTAAATTACAATCAATGGTTTTAAAACCAACTTCTAATTTACCCATGATTGTACTATCATTAATGATTTCTCCTTTATAGGTAGCCGCCATAGATGGGGTGTCAATCTGGAAAGTTAAAGAATCGGAAGTTTCTTTATAGTTTTCTACTTTTTCAGTTTCTTCTTGATGATAGAACAACTTTACTTTAATGACAGAATCTATATTTACGAAAACCAAGTCGGGGTATAGTTCAAAATCAATAGTGCCTATCCATTTTCCCTCTAGGTTTTCATTCATCCATTGTGCTTTGGATGTTTGTACAGAAAAAATTATCAGTAGTAGTACAAAAAAGTGTTTCATAATTCGATTTGATTCCGTTAAATCATGTTCAATGTAAAGTACAATTTTTAGGATCAAGAATTATTCCTTAATTTCTAAATGATATAGTATTTATTATTTGTTGGCTTATTCTTTTAGATATGTAATATAAATATAGCTTTTACATTCAAATTCGAAGATTATTTAAATTCTTCAACATATATATCGGAAGAAAAATTGTATCTTAGATATTGAAATAATCCTTTATCAATAATTTGATAAAAATCTTAGAATATAAAAGAAAGTCCTATCAACAGTTAATATAAATTTTGATGAAAAGCCTATACTGCTCAATAATCCTATTTCTTTTTTCTTTCTCGTTGTTTGCTAAAGAAAAACATGCTTTAATTATTGGTATCGATAAATATACTAATTCAAAAAAAGCTCGATATGCAGAATGGCAAGATTTAGATGGTGCAGTGAACGATGCGACATCTATTTACGACTTATTGAAGTTTAAGTATGGGTTTAATACAAAAAACATGTCCTTACTAACTTCCGAAAAGCAAACAACGAAAAAGAATATCATCAAAAATTTTGAAGAACTGATTAAAGTAGTGAATAAAGGTGATGATGTTTTTATTTACTATGCGGGTCATGGAGCACAAATCAAAAACTCAAAATTTTATGAGGCTGACAAAAAGCATGAGGCTTTGGTACCTTCTGATGTTTTAAAAACAGGGGATTATTTATTAGATGTTGAAATCAATACTTACTTCTCAAGAATATTAGGCAAAGGAGGTGAGTTGGTAGTTGTATTTGATAATTGCTTTTCGGGTTCATCATCTAGAGGTAAAATTGATTTAGAACAACTAAGATCAAGATATGTACCTGTAGATGATATTGACTTAAATAGAAGTTACCCTAAAAGTAAAAATCTAGTTGAAAAAGGAGCTTTAATCGTTTCAGCTGCTCAAGATTATCAGTTAGCCAAAGAATATAAAGACGATAGAGGTCAATCTCATGGCGTTTTTACTTATGCTTTGATGAAATCACTGCAGATGGGAAGTGTACATGAGTCTTCAGAGGATATATTCAAAAGAGTAAATTCTATCATTTTATACAACTCTGTTCCTCGTCAAGATCCTGTGGTCGAAGCGACAAAAGAACGTTTAGGAAAGCCTTTATTTGGAGAAGTTTCGGATAGTTATCAAGGGGTTAGAGTAGCTGTAATAGATGCAGAAAATAAATATAAGATACACATCGATGGCGGTAATGCCATTGGGTTGGTTGAAGGTGCAGAGTTAATCAATCAAGATAAAGACATTACTTTAGAAGTTACTGAATTATCGGGTATTAATACTTGTTTTGCTAAACTGGTAAAGGGTGATGATAATTTAAGTGAAGGGGATTTACTTACCGTAAGCAAATGGGCTCCATTTAGTCCCGATCGATTAAAAGTCAAGGTGATGAAAATGGGAGTCACTGATATTGATTTAGAAGCTATCAAATCATTATCTCAGACTTTGAACGAGGCAGGGTTATTGGCATATTCTCCCTTAGATGAGGATGTAAGTCTAAAAGTATATTTAACTAATAAAGGTTGGATGGGTTCTGACATAAAAAATGAAGAATATGACTTTGGGAAGAAGTTGCCGAAATCATCCAAACTAGTTGATATACTCCATAAGAAAGTGGAAGGGAAAAAGATTTTTATTGAAGTGCCACCATCAACTAAGGTAGCCCAAAGCATGTATTCTGATTTAAACGGTCAGCCCAAAGTAGAAATTGTCGCCTCTGATAAAGACTACGATTATCGTTTAATTGGTCGATTTAATGAAAACAATAATTTAGAATATGCTTGGCTAAGGGCTCATGCGCACAACAATAGCAATGAGAATCCTTTCCCAGATGAAACGGATTGGAAAACAGATCAAAAAATATATGTTCTCACTGATTATGCCAAAAGGCTAGGAAACGTAAAAGGTTGGTTGGTGACAAAAGTGCCAAATAATACTGTCAACTTCCCTTACAAATTAGGTTTACAAAGAGAATCAGATCAAAAAATTATAACAGAAGGCGCCTTAACAGAAGGAGAAAAATATGGTTTGGTTTTATATAATGATCCAAACTTATACTTGAATTGGAAATCTCCAGATAGATATATATATGTTTTCTTATTAGAAAGTAATGGAGAAATGACGCTTCTATTTCCTCAAAATCATGGAGCAGTGGAGAACTTCACTGAGCAAATTTGTAAAGACGATAATGGGGATTATTTATCAAAGGTAATGTTAAGCGATCCTGATTTGTTATACATAGAACCACCTTTTTCGACGGACAATATTTTAATGTTATCCACAGAAAAGATTATTACAGATACTTCAATTTTTGAACAAAAGGGTGTGCAAACAAGGGGAGCTGACGACTCCTTTGATGATTTTATGGAAGGGGATAATGAGGATGAACCTGCTAATTGGTATTTAGAAAGACACACTTTCTTTGGAGAGAGTATAAAATAATATTCGTGTTAATTATTATATTAGTAATTCATAATCAAAAACTTAACTATGGATTTACTAATTGGATTTCAACTGCCTTTATTTGTTATAACCATTGCAATACTGTATGCAGTAAAACACTTTACTAAAGATTCGGGTGCTTTAACGGCAAAGTTTAAAACAAGTAAAACCCTAGATGGGTCAATAGAAGAGAATATTTCAAAAATTTCTTATGCACTTAATAATGCAGGTTTTCATAAAGTAGGGAATGACAAAGAAAGTCTTAGAGTATATGCCTACACAGGTTTTAGTTTTTCATCTTTTTCTGAATATATAGAAGTGAAGCTTTTACCTAACGAAAATTCATCTTCCATTATCTATTTTAAATCAATTTGTGCCTTACCTACACAAATGATTGATTGGGGGAAGAATAGGAGGAATTATAAACGGTTTTTAAAGGAGCTAGAGAAGATTTCTTAAAATTAATTATAAAAAAAGCTCAAGATCCAACATCTTGAGCTTTTCTATATATCGAGTATTTGATACCAAATTCTAGAAAAATATATCTAACAATATTGGAGTAGTTAGTGCAGTGAATATACCCATTAAACCAATAGATAAACCACTAATTGCACCTTCAATCATACCAATTTGTATTGCAGCAGCAGTGCCAATACCGTGAGCACAAGATCCCATGGCTAAACCTTTTGCCAATGGCTTTTTAATACCCACTTTTTCTAATACTAATGGCCCAACAGAAGCACCTAGAATTCCCACAATAATTACAAATACGGCAGTCATAGAAGGTATACCACCATTTTGAGCCGATACACCCATGGCGATAGGGGTTGTGACTGATTTAGGAGCCATAGATACGATTAATTCGTAATCTGCTCCAAACAGTTTGGCAATCAAAATAACACTAACCACACCTGCTACACTTCCTAAGAAAGTAGCTGTTAAAATGGCAATGGCATTTTTCCCAATAGTATGTAATTGCTCATACAATAAAACTCCTAATGCGACTACAGATGGTCCCAACATAAAGTGAATCATATGAGTATTTTTTTTGAATGTCGTATACGGTACATCCACAAATATAAGAACCACAATTAAAGTAATGATGGTCAGTAATACAGGATTCAATAATGGCGTTTTTAATTTCTGATATACTTGTTCGAATATCAAAAATAATCCAAGCGTTGCCGCCAAGGCAAAGGTTTCGCTCTCGAATAAATGTTTGATGATTTCTACCATTACTTCTGATCTTTTTTACCTAAAAATTGACCTGTCCACCCTGCAGTTAGTAGTACAGCAAACATACTCCCAACAATAGTTACAGAGATCATCATTACATTATCTTTAAGTAAGTCTAAATATTCCATCATACCTACTCCAGCAGGAATGAAAAATAAAGACATTCTCTTTGTTAATGATGCAGCGGCATCTTTGACCCAATCATAAGGGATAATTTTAAATTGTAAGCATAAAAATAAAATGATCATGCCTATTACATTACCCGGTATGGGGAGATCAGTTAGTTCATTTATTAGCGTTCCAATTGACAACATGGCCAATATCAACATAAATCCTCGAATCATATCGAATTAATTTTCAGTTTCTTTCGCAACACGATTGTTATATATTAGTAAATATACAATGCTTTTATGATTATTTACTTATCTGATTATGAGATATAAGAATTATTAAAAAGGTGATTATTTACACTTTATTTCTCATAACAAACTACGGTATTTATTTTTAATTGTATATTTGATAACTGCATTCAATAGCGGTTATTTATTGATTAGCAGATTTTTATTGATGTACGAAACTACCCAATAACATAAAAATGGAATACGTTGATTTATTATTACTGTATCAAAATAAAGACTATTTGACGATCATCGAGACTTTATCCAAAAAACTAGATGATTTTAATAAAGTATCACAAAAAGAATTTGAGCTTTGGGCAGATTGTTATATTGACATGGGGAAATTAGATAGTGCTCAATCCATTTTAAGTATTGCTGTTATTGAGGAAGAAATATTTGAATTGGAAGAAAAGCTAGTTGAAGTTAACTTTTTAATCAAACAATTAAAGTTGGGCTTTTATGACCTCAAAATAGGAAAATTGGATACAAACTTTGTTAAGGCAATACATATTCAATTGAAAAAACTTCTTGAAAATAATCATTTAGAAGAAGCTTTATTACTGATGGAGGATATTCTAAATCATACAGGGGAGAAACAAATCCCTGAATTATGGTTTGGTAAATTAGCCGATCAACTATTTAAAGTAAATGAAAGATTAATTATCTACAGTAAATATAAAAACATACTACTTGATGCTATTATCTATTATTACATTAATACATCAAAAGTATATACTGAAAACCTATCTTATATTCAGAAAAAGAGAATGAGTACTTTTAAGTAACCATTAATTGATTTTATCCATTTCCAATATAGAGAAGTCAACTCTTCTATTCTTTTTTCGGCCCTCTACACTATTGTTATCAGCAACTGCATCTTCTTCACCTTTACCAAGAGCTTTTAAACGATTAGCGTCTATGCCTTTTTTAATCAAATAATTTCTTACCGAATTGGCCCTTTTTTCTGATAGCCATTTGTTGTATTTATCATCACCTTGGTTATCTGTATATCCACAAATTTCAACCTTTTTAATACTTGGTTCCTCTTTCAGAAGTTTTATAATTCTATTTAATTCATCAAACGATTCTTTGCTTAAATAGCTAGAATTATGATCAAAGAAAATATTGTTTAAGGTAAGGTGAGCCTCTTTTTCGATAGGAATGAGATAAAGTTGTTGCTCAGCATTTACTTCTTTTTCTTCTAAGGTTAAATCAATATGTTCGGATTGGGAAAGATATCCATTAGCTTGAGCTAAGAAGGCATATTTTTTTCCTAATGGCAAAGTGATATAATATTTTCCGTCTTTTGAACTTGAATATACAGTACCTACTTCTTTTTGATTCTCAATATCCGTATAAATTATTCTACTTCTGATGGGCTGATTCGATTTTTTATCAAATACTTTTCCCGAAACAATAGCTACCGGTTCTGGAGGTAACAAAATAGGTAATTTTACACTGTAAATATCTGTTTGATTTTGATGATCAGATCTGACAAAATACCCCATATCACCCGAAATAGGAAGGAATAAGTCTTTTTCATCATAGGAAGTATTGATCGTCGTTCCTAAATTCTCTGGAGCAGACCATTCAGTCCATGAATCATTTAACCTTTTAGAAACAAATAAATCAGTCCCCCCAAATCCCTGATGACCATCCGAAGCAAAATATAAAGTGGTTTCATCCGCTGACAAAAATGGAGTGATTTCTTTACTGACAGTATTAACAGTATTTCCTAAGTTTAAAGGTGTTGACCAATTTCCATTGTCATTTTTAAAGCTCACATAGATATCTGTTCTTTTTTCATCTCTATGATCAGTAAGTGACATCAGCATCACTTTTCGACTATTGGATAGGAAGAAATCAGACTTTTGTTTTAGAAGTTCAACATTAGGAATAATAATCTGTTCTTGATCCATTCCAATACTATCACTTAGCTCGAAAGTAGACAATTGAAACTCAGTGCCAGAAGCATCGATAACTGATAATGCCGTTAGACCATCTGGACTGATAGCTGTGATGTATTTATCTTGAATATTTGAATTTGAATCCAACATCACCTCGGTCACCTTCCATACATTATCATTTTGAACGGCATCAAAGAGATGAGGAGTATTTTCTGATGATCTTGAAAAAAGTAATCTTTCACCACTGATATCCAACACAGGTTTATGTTCATTATCAGAAGAGTTAATAGGGGAAGGCAGTTTTTCCACCTTAACATCTGATACCAATTGCTCACTCACCTGAGGTAGAATACTTATTGCCTTTGTTGAAGAACTTAGACCAATAGCATCAATACCAGTCATTCTAGTAGATGATAATGCATTTAATATCAGTCTTACACCTTCAATGGGGTGTTCAGGAGTCTTAAAAAAGAAATTACTGATGAGGCTACCATACTCTAATTTCCCCGGAAGCTGACTATATACCTCAATTTCTTCATATTGAGTAGTGATGATATATACCTTCTGAACGGCATTATGGTAAAAGGACTCAGCGATAATGAGCTGATGTATATTATTTAAAGGGAATGAAAAACCTACGGTGATTTCACTTAAGCTATCTTCAGAAGACAGCCATGCATGAGGATGTTCCTGTCTATTTCTAGGTACATTTGGTCTACCTAAAACCTGATCAGCATTATTTCTTACAGTAGATATTTCTGAACTATAAGAAATAACAGTATCTGCCCAAAATATAGTTTGAGCATGAATAGGCAAACAAAGTAATGCTAGTAATAGTGAGACGATAATGTTTTTCAAAGCAAAGGGGAATTAGTTATACCTAACAATAATAACTCTTTTCAATTAAAATAGCCAAAAATAAAAATCGAAATTAATAATGATCTTTTCTTCGCTAACTATTGTATTAAGTATTATCCAATGATAACTTCACTCTTCACTTTCTTCTTAATTCTCCCCAATACTTTACCTTATTCTCAAAGAAGCCATTAACTTTGTGTAAAATTTATAAAAGAATTTATGCATCAGCCTAAAAGAATATACTTAGTTCGTCACGGACAAACCGCTTATAATACAAAAAGAATAGTTCAAGGAAGAAAAATCAATGCTGACTTAAATGAGAATGGTCAAAAGCAAGCGTCTCTATTATTTGATGCTTACAAAGACTTTCCATTTGATAAATTGTATGTGACTTCGTTAAAAAGAACACATCAAACGGCACAAGGCTTCATCGATAAGGGATTGCCTTACGAAATTATGCCTGAATTTGATGAAATGGATTATGGTGAGTATGAAGGGAATTCTATTGATGACTGTGTGATTGATGGAATGACTGTACAGGGTATTTCTGATGAATGGGAAAAAGGGAACTTTGATGCATTTCCAAAAGGAGGAGAACATTTAATGGATGTGCTTCGTCGTGAAGCTGAAGGATTAGAGAAAATCATGACCAACGAAAATGAGCGTAACGTGATGATTTGTATGCACTCAAGATCCATCAGAATTTTCCTGTGTTTATTGTTAGATATGGACTTTGATCAAATGAAAAATTATGCTCCTAAGAATACGGGTGTAACAACGATCGAATTCAACGAATATTCAGGAGAGTTTAAATTAATCGAATTTAATAATATAGATCATTTAGGTGATGATCCACAGCTTACTTTCTTACCTAAAAAGAAAGGGGACACTCCAGAGACAGTTGCCGAAGAAAAAGCTTTAGAACAAAGCACAGAAGGTTTCAGAAAGTTTAAACTTAACAAACAATTATATCAAGTTTGTGAGGAAATGGGGTATGATCAACCAACACCTATTCAAGACAAGGCAATTCCATTAGTACTTGCAGGTCATGATTTATTTGGTATCGCTCAAACAGGTACAGGTAAAACGGCTGCTTATTTATTACCTCTTTTGTTTAAAGCTAAATATGCTCAGGGTAACGATCCAAGAGTGCTTATTTTAGTTCCAACAAGAGAGTTAGCCATTCAAGTAGGAAAAGAAGTTGAAAAGTTAGGTAAATATACCGGACTTCGTCATGCCGTAGTGTATGGTGGTATTGGACCAAAAACTCAGATCGAAGAAATTGAAAAAGGAATTGATATTCTAGTCGGAACTCCTGGTAGAGTAATGGATATTTACTCTAGAGGTAAGCTGAAGACGAAGTCAATCAAATATATGGTATTGGACGAAGCGGATAGAATCATGGACATGGGATTCATGCCTCAAATTCGTCAGATGCTAGAGATAATTCCTAGGAAACGTCAGAACTTATTATTCTCGGCAACAATGCCTGATATTGTTGTTCGATTAAGTGAAGAATTTTTGGAATATCCTCAAAGAGTGGAGATTACCCCTCAAGCTACTACTGCTGAAATGGTAGATCAATATTTATATTATCTACCCAACTTCAAGACAAAGCTTAACTTTTTAGAGTACTTATTAAATGAAGAAGACAGTGAGCTTAGTAGAGTCATTGTGTTTGTGAAAAAGAAAGACCACGCAAATGGTATTTTCAGGTATCTAGAAAGAAAGATAGAAGGAGAAGTAAAAGTAATTCATGCCAATAAAGGTCAAAATGCTAGAATTAATAGCATTCAAGCCTTCAAGGAAGGTGGAGTAAGAGTGTTAGTAGCCACTGATGTCGCTGCTCGTGGTATTGATGTGAGTATGGTGTCTCATGTAGTCAACTTTGATGTTCCTGTAATGTATGACGATTATGTGCACCGTGTAGGTAGAACAGGTCGTGCTAACAATACAGGGGTAGCGATCACTTTCTGTAACGATGCTGAGAAATACCATTTGAAAAAGGTACAGAAATTAATCAATAAAGAGATTGATGTACTGGACTTGCCACTTGATTTAGAATTCGAAGAAACACCAAAAGACGAACGTCAAGATATGGCAAGAGAGATCGATCGTCAGAAAAAGATCGAAGATCCGAATTATCAAGGTGCCTTCCATGAGAAAAAGAAGAACAAAGATAAAGTTGATAAAAATCGACGTCTCAAGAATAAATCCTCTATGGAAAAACAACGTGCAAGTGGAAAAATTTCTGCTTACATGGGATCTGGGAAAAAGAAAAAATAGTGCTTAACAGCTTTAATATAAGCCCATTACTTATTTATTTATAAGTGATGGGCTTATTATTATGATAATATATTTTATATTTTTTTAAGAAATCATCAGAGAAATAATTATACCCATAGATTTCTTTATACATTTGTAAAAATTCATCCTTTATTTACTTAATTAACACTCGCTTTATCAAAAACATTAGCATTTTCTTCCATAAAGTTTTCAGAAAAAATATCAATCATCTAACAAATTATGTTACTTTTGCGATTATGTCGCAAAAACAGGTATTTTTAAGTGTATTATTTTTTATCTCATTTATTACACTTTCAGAAGCTCAAGAAACAAACTTTAGGGGTTCTGTCTTAGACGAATCAACAGAACAACCTTTAGAAGGTGTTGAGGTATTTTATAAAAATAAAATGGTGGTGACTGATAAACGAGGTCGCTTTGCATTTTATTCTGATTCTTCACAGCTTCAAGTAAAATTTCATTTCTTAGGTTTTAAAGATAACTTGATAACACTCAAAGCTAATAGATCTAAAAGAGTGTTTATGGAGGAATCATTTCAAGAATTAGAAGAGGTTGAAATCCATGAACATGGGCACGAAGAACTCTCACTATCAAGTATGAATGTTACTTCACTGAATCAATACACTCTTGATGCTGAGAAAGGAACTACAATTTCAGAAACATTATCGAAAACACCTGGTGTATCATTTATTTCAACAGGAGTTGGAATTTCTAAACCTACCGTTCGTGGTATGGCAGGTTCCAGGGTAATTGTAAGTGTTGATGGTATTAAGTTAGAGGATCAACAATGGGGAATGGATCATGGTTTATCGGTTGGCCAACCAAATGTTGACGAAGTAGAGATAGCTAAAGGAGCAGCAACGATTAAATATGGTTCTGATGGACTTGGAGGCGTTATTAAGATGAAGTCACCGCAACCATTAGGGCATGATGGTGTTGAAGGAAAATTTGGACTAAATTATAAGAATAATAATCAATATTTTAGTGGTGATGCCAAGATAAACGGGCAAAAGGGTAAAGTGTTTTATCAATTATCTGGTGGGTACGAAGATTTTGGTAATTATCGAGTACCTGCTGATCAGTTTACGTATTTAGGCAATATCTACCAGTTAAAAGATGGTTTATTAGTGAATACTGGAGGGGATATTTCTTCTTTTAAAGCGGCAATAGGTTACGAAGGGAGTCATTGGGTGCATAGTTTATCAGTAAGTAATTTCACAGAAAATGTTGGTCTTTTTCCTGGTGCGACAGGTATTCCGACCAATAATTGGTTAGCAAGTTTTGAGGACAACCGTAAGCCTGAAGTACCAAAGCAAGAAATACAACATAATATGATTACCTACAATTCTCATGTAGACGTTTGGGGTGGCAACATATGGTTTGATATTGCACACCAGAATAATGAAAGAAAAGAGTTGTCAGATCCTAGAAGACATGGTAGACCATTAAATGAACAGGGATTTTTAGCCAACTATTTGATGCTTAAAACAACTTCTGCAAATGTACATTTTGATAAAGAAGGAAAGGTAATGCATTGGGAAGTAGGAGCGAACTATGAATTTCAGAGGAATATAAGGGATGGTTTTGATTTTTTAATTCCAAATTATGACCAAAGTACTTTTGGAGGATATGCAATGTTTGGATTACCATTGAATGAAAGGGTAAAGATATTAGGTGGTTTACGTTTTGATTATATCACTTTCAACTCAAAAGAATATAAAGATCCTTATTTTGAAGAACCACCAAATTCTGGAAATCCATGGCAAAGAGTGGATGATATCAATAATCAATATGAAAACTTATCGGCTTCGTTTGGGGTTCAGTTTGACTTGTTTAACTTGATAGGTGCAACTACAAACATAGCTAGAACTTTTAGGGCACCACGTGCCAATGAATTAGCATCAAACGGTGTGCATCATGGTACATTTAGACATGAACAAGGTAACCCTGACTTAAATCCTGAACAAGGTTACCAATGGGATTTGAATTTGTCATATGCAAAGAAAAAATTTGATGTACAATTCAATCCTTATTTCAATTACTATACAAACTATATTTATTTATCGGCTTTTCCAGAACCATCTCCATTACCAGATGCGGGACAGATTTATAAATATACTGAGGCACAAGGTTATTTTGTTGGATATGAGTTTGCACTCAATTGGGAAATGACTAGAAATATGAAGTTACATAACTCTGTAGAATATGTCTATTCTCAAAATACAGAAAGGAATAGATCATTTTCTTTTGTTCCACCTTTGTCGTCAAATACAGAACTTACTTATACTCATACAGTGTTGAGTAACTTCTTCTCAAAACCATTTGCAAGTGCTAATTTACAATTAACAGGAGACCAAAATAGAGTGGATATTAACGAACCAACGACTCCAGGTTATGCTGTTGTTGGTTTAAAATTCGGTACAGCATTTAATATGAAAAGAGTGTATGGTAATTTGATATTCAGAGTAGATAACCTTTTTGATACCTATTATATGCGTCACTTATCAAGATATAGAATATTAAACTTACCTGAACCAGGTAGAAACTTCTCTATTAACCTAACTGCATGGTTCTAATTAAATAGAGCTTTTTGAGGAAGCTGATGTGTCAAAAGAAATTGTTCTGCATGATTCATCAGCTTTTCTTTTTTATCAGGATCCATTTTATCATAATTCTTAATTAACATACTCAATCGAGGATTTTTCATGAGGAAGTCACGATGTTTATCCATAAATCGCCAAAACAAACCATCCCAAACCAATTGCCATTCGCCTTTCTTGTAATTACTCATCTTTATGATATAATTACTGCTCGAGATATAGGGTTTACTCGCCATCAATCCTCCATCCGCAAACTGACTCATACCATAAATGTTAGTGACCATTACCCAGTCATAGGCATCGATAAATAATTCCATAAACCATTGATACACTTCATCAGGGTCGATCTCGCATAGTAACATAAAGTTTCCTAGAATCATTAATCTTTCAATATGATGACAATAAGCGGTTTCTTTTATCTTTTTTATGGTCTGATCAATAGGTGGGAGACCTGTAGTTCCATGATATAAACTGTCGGGCATCTTTTTATCGAATTTCCAAAAATTGGTAGAACGTTCTTTTCTGCCATTGGCCTCATATATCCCTCTAATAAATTCTCTCCATCCTATTATTTGTCGAATAAATCCTTCATAAGAATTCAATGGAATATCATCTACTTCGAATTTATATTTAGCCTTTGCTAGTATTTCATGAGGTGTAAGTAGCCCAATGTTTAGCATAGGTGTTAAAACACTATGATTTAAAAAGGATTCAGAAGCGACAATCGCATCTTCATATATACCAAATTCCGAGAATCGGACATTTAGAAAATCATCTAACCAAACGTCACTATCATTAAATGTAATGGGGTAGATAGGTTGCTTTTCTATTTCTCCAAAATTGTCTTTAAACTGTTTTTCTACATAATTATAGGCCTCTTCCCAATAAGTATTCTTAGGTACAGGTTTAATACTTGGTGGTGCCTTTTTAGCAGGATATTTTTTTCTGTTTTCAGTGTCAAATGACCACTGTCCACCCACCGGATTATTGTTTTCATCAACCAAAATACCTAGCTGAGTACGTTGTTGTTTGTAAAATTGAGAATGATAGTATTTTTTTTTATTTGCTTTAAAGTACGTTTCATTATCAAGTTTTGAATTGATATGAAGGAGTGAATTCATCCATTCCAGTTGTAATGTATTAGTATCACAACCTTTTATTATCTTTTGAGATAACCAATCATCAGCCACATCCAAACATACCACTTGATGGTAACCCTCGGATTGAAGAATTTTAAATACATCATATTTAATTAAAAAGGTATAATCAAGATAGGTTACTTTGTAGTTTTTACTCTTTAAATAGTCTTCATAAAATTTCATTGTTGCTCTGTGATAGGCAATTTTTTGTTTATGAAAGTTATACTGACCAAAGAATAAAGGTTCTTCAATAATAAAAAAGCACTCCACTTCTTTTTCAAAAAGTGGAGAATGCTTGAACAGTTGGTGAGGGTAGATTAAAGCTGCTGATTTACTCATCTAAATTGCTTTTGAGGTGTTCTTACGGATAGTGTGTAAAACTAAAATACGGTTTTTATCATTTATGACTGCATCCGTTTTACGATGAGAATAGATTTTCAATCGAGCAGCTTTTCCTCTCTCCTCTAAATTGATAATTGGGTTGGGGTACATTGGTTCCTCTATGTTGTTAAAGGCAAAATCCAATTTGGTCATTTTCCATGGTTCATGAATATACCTTTCTGGTATATCTTTTAATTCAGGAACCCATTTTTTAATGAAAACTCCCTTAGGATCGTGATCGTACGACTGTTTAACAGGATTATATATTCTTACTGTATTTACTCCGGTGGTGCCCGCTTGCATCTGAAATTGTGTGAAATGTATGCCAGGTTCATAATCAAGGAATAAATTAGCTAAGTGGAATACTCCTCTACGCCAATCTTGGTCGAGATGGTGACATAAGAAACTCACAAGCATGGCTCTCATTCTAAAATTTATCCATCCAGTTTGAATCAAACAACGCATTGTCGCATCTATAAGAGGAAAACCTGTATTACCTATTTTCCATGCATTTAATAGTTTATTATTGTTTTCATGTGTGAGTGTTTCAAATCCTCTATTAACACAGATGTATTCATATTCACATTCCGTTTCAAACTTTTGAATAAAATGACAATGCCATTTCAATCGAGTTAATATCCCATGAAATGCTCTACCATATATTTTCTTATTCGGATGCTTGTATAAATACTGATAGGATTGACGAATAGATAAATTTCCCCAAGCTAAATAGGGTGAAATCCTACCACAACTCTTTCTGCTCTCTGTAGGTTTAGATATGTGTTTATGATAGTTTTTTCCTCTATCAGCTGCAAAAGAGGCTAAATATTTCCAGGCATTAGTTTCACCTGCTGGTTGAAAATTTTTATTATACTTTTTAAGTGAATTGATAACTGAAGCAGGAGGGGTAAAAGGGTGTTCAAATTGAAATGATTTACTTGGGTCAAATTCATTTTTAATTACTGCTGAAGTCATCGTTTTTTTCCAAGACTCATCCCATCCTAATCTATTATTAATACCTCTTATTACCCCATCTTTTTGATATTCATTCCATTTTATCGAGTATTGATTAAATACGTTTTTGAGCTTTATATCTCTTGTGAACGTAATTTCAATTCCACTTTCTTGATAGGAAAAGATCTCTTTAATTTCAAAACGGTCATTTAAATAAGAGAATACATCCAATGCCTCACCGTATAGTAGTTCTACTTTATGATTAAAAGCCTTAAGATAGTTATTCATACTTACCACAGAATGATAAATAAATTGTAAATGCCTTTGTGATGTATCTTTAAATGAAGTAACTGATGGTTCTAGAATGTAAATTATTAAATAAGGAAGCGTGCTTTCTTCAGCCTTTTTTAAGGGTAAATGATCTTGAGTTCTTAAATCTCTTTTTAACCATACGATATTTAGTTTCGTTTTTTTCATAATAAGCCATGAGTTATCGTTTACTTATCTTATTTAGTGTTATTATTCTCTGATGGTTCGATTTAAATTTATTCATTTCAGAGGACCGTTTCATTTCATGCTTACTACTTTTTCCAGAGTTTACTCTCTTCCGCCAAAGAACATAGCTTTTATATCTAAGTTCTTTCTTCATCAACTTCTTTACATCAGATTCAGAAAGTCCAAATTGATGTTTAATTGCAGAGAAAGGTGTCTTATCTTCCCATGCCATTTGTATTACTCTATCAATATCATCAGTAGTAAACATTGTTTTCATATTAGACTAACTGATGATAAAGCATTTTGTTTAATATTTATGTAAAAAAGTTAAACAAAAAAAGAGGAAACGTTCGAAAACATTCCCTCTATATATTTTTACAATCACAAAAGTGATCAAATAATCTAATTCATTAGAATTAGTTTAAAACTGCCAAAGTTTGTTGAGCAATTTCTAATTCCTCATTAGTAGGTACGATAAGTACTTTAACTTTTGAGCTTGGAGTAGAAATTTCTTCAATATCAGAAGCTCTTAAGTTTTTGTTCTTTTCAGCGTCTAATTCGATTCCTAAACCTTCTAACTCGATTGATGAATAGTGACGAATACCGTGGTCGTTTTCACCAACACCTGCTGTGAAACAGATAGCATCAGCACCGTTCAAGGCAGCCATGTAAGCACCAATATATTTTTTGATTCTGTAAGTGTACATATGAGTAGCAAGGATTGCCACTTCATCACCTGCAGCGAAACGATCTTCGATATCTCTCATATCTGAATCACCTGTTACACCTAACATACCCGATTTTTTGTTCAATAAGTCGTAAACCTCTTCAGATTTCATATTTAATTTATCCATTAAATAGAAAACAACTGCAGGGTCAATATCACCAGAACGAGTACCCATCATTAAACCATCAAGAGGAGAGAAGCCCATAGAAGTATCAATACACTCACCATTACGAACAGCTGACATTGAACAACCGTTACCTAAATGAACTGTAATGATTTTAGAATCCTTACCGGCTAAACCTAAGTGGTCGATAGCGGCTTTAGATACGTATTTATGAGAAGTACCGTGCATACCATAAACACGAACACCATGCTTTTCATATAATTCAGTAGGTACAGCATAACGGAATGCTTTACCTGGCATTGTTTGGTGGAATGCAGTATCAAATACAGCTACTTGAGTTGCTTTTGTAAAGATTGCTTTACAATCCTCAATACCTTGTAAGTTGGCAGGGTTATGCAAAGGAGCCAACTGGAAACACTCTTTAATTTTAGCTTCCACTTCTTCAGTGATTACCATTGTTTCGCTAAAGAATTCACCTCCGTGTACAACACGGTGACCAACAGCTTGAATGTCATCAGTATTTTGGATAACACCGTTGTCAGCATCAGTTAATAAACCTACAACTTCAGTTAAACCAACGTTATGGTTGGGAATTGGTAATTCTTTTTTTGTTTTAGTAGCATTACCTTCAGCATCGAAAGTTTTATGAGTGATAATTCCATTTTCAAGACCGATTCTTTCTACGATACCTGAACACAACACTTGTGTACCGTCCATCTCAAATAATTGATATTTTAGCGATGAACTACCTGCATTAATAACAAGGATTTTCATATATATAAGGATAGTTACGTGATATTTTGACAAAAATAAAAAGATTACCTCTCACTAGGTAAGAGGTAATCTTAATATGTTTAAAGTAAATCTAGGATTTACTATTTAATCATGAAATAATTATGCTTGGTTACCTTGGATGGCAGTAATAATTACTGTGTTCAAGATATCCTCCACTAAACAACCTCTTGATAAATCGTTCACAGGCTTGTTTAAACCTTGAAGAACTGGACCAATTGCAATTGCACCTGTCTCTCTTTGAACGGCTTTATAAGTGTTGTTACCAGTGTTTAGGTCTGGGAATACCAATACGTTGGCTTGACCAGCAACTTCGGAACCAGGCATTTTTTGAGCACCAACTGTTGGATCTACAGCTGCATCGTACTGGATAGGACCTTCAATCTTAAGATCAGGACGTTTCTCCTTAGCGATTTCTGTAGCTGCTCTTACTTTTTCTACTTGCTCACCAGATCCTGATGAACCAGAAGAGTAAGACAACATTGCAATCTTAGGCTCAATACCAAAGGCAATAGCTGTCTCTGCAGAAGAAATTGCAATTTCAGCTAACTGCTCTGAGTTCGGGTTAGGGTTCACTGCACAGTCACCATAAACTAATACACGATCAGGTAAACTCATAAAGAATACTGAAGATACTACAGAAGTACCTGGCTTAGTTTTGATTACTTGAAGTGCTGGACGGATTGTTGCAGCAGTTGTATGAACAGCTCCTGATACCATACCATTCGCATCACCCATTTGTACCATCATTGTACCGAAGTAAGATACATCAGACATAGCATCTGTAGCCATATCTAAGTTCATGCCTTTATGTTTTCTTAATTCATATAGAGTATTTACATACTCATTGAATTTCACATATTCGACAGGGTTGATGATCTCAATTTTATCAAAATCGATAGTGATAGCATTTTTTCTAGCTACATCTACGATTTCTTCTTTTTTACCTAACAAGATGATGTCCACAATATCTTGAGAAGCTAAGATAGCTGAAGCCTCAAGAACTCTGTGATCATTACCCTCAGGTAATACGATTCTTGCCTTTTTCTGACGAGCTCTTTCTGTAAGCGTGTATTGGAACATCTTAGGAGTCATTCCTTTTACTTTTACAGTCGCTAATAATTCAGAAAGAATCTTAGAATCAACGTGTTTATCAAATAATTCTTTAGCATAAGAGATTCTTGACAAATCGTTTGCTCTCATAGAAGCGTGAACTTCGTTTGCAAAGTTAGCTGTCAAGTAAGTATTTTCAGGAACTGAAAGAATTGGGAACATATCTTTCATACCGTCGATTACTTGCTTAATAGAATCGTCTGGCTCTAAACCGGTAGTTAATAACATACCTGATACGTTTGGATAAGATTGTGCTCTATGAGCAGAGATTGTACCCAAAAGAATATCACTTCTATCGCCAGGAGTGATTACTAAAGAATTCTCTTTAATCTTAGGTAAGAAGTTTTGCATTTGCATGGCAGCAATAGTGATGTTATCCACTAGAACGTCCAAGTTTTTCTCACCATAAAGGACTTTTGCATTTGTATGTTCAACGATATCTCTTACTGTTGGGCTAGACATTCTGTCGTCTGCAGGAACAGTAGATAATAACATTTTGTTACCCTTAAATTGCTTGGCTAACTCAGTATTTAAATCGTTGATGATATCTGTGTTTACACGGTTAACAATAGAACCGATTACTTCACAATCATTAGAAGCGAAATCATCAATTGCTACTCTTAATGCATCAATACAATCGTCAATTGATTTGTTATGAGCATTAGTTAAAACTAAAACTGGTGAAGCTAAGTTTTTAGCGAACTCAATGTTTAAACTATGTTCTAAAGTAATAGAGTTTTTGTAATCAGAACTTTCGATAAGGATAAAATCGAATCTCTCCTCAAGTTTCTTGTACTTAGAGATGACGATCTCTAACATTTCGTCTTTTTTACCTTGAGAAATAAGTTCGTTTGCTCTTTTTAGTGTAAGACCATACGCTTCTTCGTAGTTAAGATCTAAACCGAAATGGTCAATCACCAAAGAAATGTGTTCGTCTTCTTTTCCAGAATTGTAATCGCCAATCACAGGTTTAAAGAAACCTACTTTTGAACTTTTACGGAGGGAATTTTCTAAAATTCCCAATGCTACCAACGCCTTTCCGCTATTAGGCTCGGCAGTACTAATGTAAATCGAATTCGTCATCTTATTTATTACGAGATTGTTGTTTGTATATGTGGTAGTATGCGGTTAATATTACTTAATCGCGATACAAGATATTTCAATACCCACGTCTTTCGGTAATCTAGCTACTTGTACGGTTTCTCTTGCAGGAGCTGTAGCTTCGTCAAAATACGTGGCATATACATTGTTAATCTGAACGAAGTCGTTCATATCTCGAACAAAAATGCTGCATTTTACAACGTTACTATAATTCATTCCTGCTGCTTCAAGAACATATCCCAGGTTCTTCATTACTTGATGGGTTTCATTTTCAATACCATCAGAGACAAAATTGCCTGTAGACTGATCAATTGCAATTTGACCAGAAACATAAAGAGTATCGTTGTTTAGGATAGCTTGTGAGTATGGTCCAAGAGGACTTGGAGCCTTCTCACTAAAGATTACTTGTTTCATGAGAGTTGTTGATAATAATCAGATATAATTCACACAAAAATATATACTATAATCAGCTCTCATAGTGACGTATGTCAGTTTTTACATTAATTATGTAAAAATTGTTGAATTTGTCCTTTAAGTACTCCGCTACTGCTTACAAATTTTTTAATGATTTCATTGTAACTATTTTCATCAAAGTTGTCATTTAGATAATCTTTCTCTAGATGTAAGATAACTTCAGATAAAGAATTAACGCCTAAAATTTGAAACGATGGTTTAAGACGGTGTGCAACTTTAGCGATAGTCGCCCAATCATTATAAGAAACAGCTTCATTGATCTCTTCAATACCTTCATTTAAGTTAGTAAGAAACGAATCAATCATCTTGGTAACAAAACTATCGTCGCCTCTGGATAATGCTTGTAACTGGGTTAAGTCGTACATTTTACTATTTTGGATAGTACTCATGGATTATTATTTATAGAAATATCATCGGGTTATTTTATCATCCTTAATCAATTGGTAAATCTTTGACTTACTTATTTTTAGGACATCTCTTACATAATTTACTTTACCTTTATATTTTTTCAAAAAATATTCGATGATTTCGATGTTATATTCTTCCAGAGTTCGTTCTTTTTCGAGAAGATCTTTCTTAATTTCAACTTTTTCTAACAATAAATCAACATCAGATATTTGATTACCTTCCGATAAAGTGGTGGCCAACTCGATAACTGCTCTTAATTGTCTTATATTTCCGGGGAAATAATAATTCATAAGTTTCAACTTAGAAGCTTCACTAAGTTGTTTTAACTTTACTGAAGGGTTCTTATTAGAATAATCCTCTAAAAAATAATTGGAAAGAGGTATAATATCTTCTTTTCTTTCTCTAAGAGGAGGGAGCTCAATAGTTAAACCTAAAAGTCTATAATATAGATCTTCTCTGAATCTTCCATTGTTTACTTCATTTAATAAGTTCTTATGGGTAGCTGTTATAATACGAAGATCTAAGGATACAACTTCATTTCCACCAATTCTACTAACTTCTCTTTCTTGTAATACTCTTAATAGTTTTGTTTGAAGTTCCAGTGGTAATTCACCAATTTCGTCTAAAAATATAGATCCATAATTAGCTTCTTCAAATTTTCCTTTCCGTGCTGTTGAAGCACCTGTAAAAGCCCCTTCTTCATAACCAAAAAGCTCACTTTCTATCAATTCTTTAGGAATTGAAGCAACATTAATTGCCACAAAGTTCTGATGTTTGCGAGAAGAATTTTGATGTACCGCCTGAGCAATTAATTCTTTACCAGTTCCAGTTTCCCCAACAATATTTACATTAATATTCGAAGAAGTTGCCTTTTCTAAAACCGTAAATACTTTTTGAATGGCTTTAGATTTGCCTTTGATTAGATAAGAGAAATCACTCTCAGGATTTTCTACCGGCTTTACATTAAATTGATTGATTACTTTTAAGAGTTCATTTTCTAGTTGATCGGATTTTAAAATAAAACCTAAGTATCCAGCTTTTTTTGCTTTAATAAAATAAGAATATAGATCTTGATCTGTGATCAAATAGTTTTTTGAGGTTGATTTAACATCTTGATATTCTATTAATTGATCATCTACAAATAATACATCAATTTCTTGAGTGTTATTGATGTACTTTTCTTCACTATCAAAATGAATTAAGTGATGATTTGAAAGAATTTCAGGTTGAATAAAACTACCTAATATTTGATCATTATTTGTGATAATACCAATTCTCATAAACATAAAAAAAAGGAGTACATCAAATGTACTCCTTTCTTTAATGACTTAAAAACGGTTTAGAATTTTTTAGAAGTCACCATTAAATCTTCTTTTTCAACATGACGTCCTTTCAATGCTTGAATATGTCTTGCATTGTTTCCTTCAATCTTATTTAATATTTGAATTTGTTCCGCAGAAGCTTCAAATATTATTTGATTGATATGCCATGATACTGTTTCTGTGTAAGGAGCTGTTGTTAATGAACCACTATAATGATAATAATGTTTCATTTCTTCACAACCATATTTGCCGAATAAATCTTCAAGATTTACTTCTGTGTCATGTACTGATGCAATTCCATGAGCATCTTTAGGAATTCTATTGATAAATTCATTAATAAATGGGTTTTCTTTACCCATTTTAAACAAAATTCCAATTACCAAATAATGTGGTTTGTCTGACTCATCATTAGCCAAAACATTTACCATGTGCATCTCCATTGGATAAGTAATACCATCGATCTGATGTTCAGAAGGAGTATGGAAATGTAATTGTTTGAAATTATATGTAACATCATCAAATACTAATTGAGATGTTGAATCAAAATCTAATTGCACAGTATGCCCTTTATTTTCAACAGCATTACAATGTGCATCAATATTTAATTTTGATTTAACTACCCCGTCAACTTTTTCAGTTAAAATATTAATGGGAGATTGGATATCACCAAACTCAGAATCAGGGATCGTGTACTCATGTTTTAGTTCATGAGCAACATGTTCATTATTTACATTGCTTGATTCAGGACTGCATGCACACATAATTAGTCCAAAGAAGCAAAGCTTGAAATAGGAAAGTTTTACCATAACGAGAGGATAATTGTAACCTTGTTAATTTTACTTTGCAAGGTTGTTATTTATAAATAGTCATCAAGTGATTGTTAATACGCAAATTTAGTAATTTTCATCACCAAATACATTTAAAGGAGGATAATGTCTTTTAATGGTGTTATATATATAACACCATGTGTTATTTAGGTATTTATTGTTTGAATTTTTCTTAACAAAATCATCGATTATCATCTTTGTACCGTTATAAATTTAAACACACAGAATAATAACAAAAAGTTAGTGCGATGTTAGTATATAAATTTGGAGGAACTTCAGTTGGTTCAGCAGAAAGAATGATGCAAGTAAGTGATATCATTACTGGTGGCGAGCAAAAGATCGTTGTTTTATCTGCTGTATCAGGTACAACAAACTCTCTAGTAACTATTTGCGATGCTTATTATGCAAAAGATAAGACATTGGCAGATAAGTTAGTTGAAGACTTCCGTCCAAAATACGATAAACATATTTATGATTTATTGCATGATGAAGCTTCAAGAGTAGAAGCCAATGCTTTAATGGAGGAGAAATATGCTTTATTAAAATCTTATGACATTAATGATTTCTCTGAAGTTCAAGAAAGAGAAATTCACGCACAGGGAGAGTTGATCTCTACGAAATTAATGCATCTTTATCTTCAAGAAAAAGGAGTAAATTCTGCATTAATTCCGGCTTTAGATTTCATGCGTACAGAAAATGGAGAACCTTTGTATGATGAGATTGAAAAAAGATTATCTGCTACTTTAGCTCAGCATCCAAATGTTGATCTATTTATTACTCAAGGATACATTTGTACAAATGAGTTTGAACAAGTAGATAACCTTAAGAGAGGTGGATCTGATTATACTGCTTCTATTATTGGAGCATGTGCAAATGCAAAAGAAGTTCAGATTTGGACAGATATTGATGGTATGCACAACAACGATCCTCGTTTTGTAGAAGGGACAAAAGCAGTAGAATGTTTAACATATGATGAAGCTGCCGAATTAGCTTATTTCGGAGCTAAAATCCTTCACCCATTAACTGTCTTACCTGCGAAAAAGAAAGATATTCCAGTTCGCTTAAAAAATACAATGGTTCCTGAAGCATTTGGTACTGTTATCGGACCAACTTGTGATGAATCAATTCCTGTAAAATCCATTGCAGCAAAAAATGGTATTGTAGCCATCAAAATCAGATCATCTAGAATGTTGATGGCTTACGGATTTTTAAAGAATGTATTCCAAATCTTTGAAGATTATAAAACGCCTATCGATATGATTACCACCTCAGAAGTGGCAGTATCTCTAACAGTGGATAAAACAGATGCTCTTCCTCAAATTATAGAGGATCTTGAGAAATTAGGATGTGTTGAGGTAGACGATAACCAATCTATCGTATGTGTAGTTGGACAAAATCTAATTGAAGATGCATCAGTTGTTTCTGGGGTTGTTAAAGCATTAGAAAGCCTAAAGGTAAGAATGATTTCTTATGGAGGTAGTGCAAATAATATATCTATTTTAATACCAACAGAAAACAAAAACGAAGCTTTAAATCTATTACACAGTGCTTTATATAATGAAAGCCTAGTATAGAAATAACAATATAAACTGTCTTTAACTGAATACTCCAACATTTTTGTTGGAGTATTTTTTTGTTTAAATAGTTAATAAGTAGCCTATTTTAATGTATATTAAGCTGATAACAGATATTTATTGGTAATATATTCTCATTTCGTGTAGATTCTTTACAACCTGAGGTAAGGTTTTTGTAATTTCACCGTTTATTATTCGTAGGCATAAACCTTTCCTTAACAAATACTACTTTTTATTGTTCAAATGATTCGGCGTTTTTGTAAATATTCCAAACTTATGCTATTCACAAGCTTTTTGATGATTGTGAGTATGGAATCTTACGCTCAAATCAATTTGAAACTTGCACAATATTATAAAAGAAGAGCCAATAAGTATTTAGTGAAGAGTCCACATTTACATGAGTATTTTTCTATTGATGAAAGTGGCATTACGATGTACCCAACACCACTTCATCGTAAACAAAATAAAGCCGAATTTTATGTTAGTTGGGATGAACTATCTGTTTTAAAGGATGTGTTTGAATTTTCCGATCGTTCTTATCAATATCAAGTCTATTGTACTAAAGGAGTCCGACCTTTTAATCCCGATACCAGAATGTCTATCAATATATTAAAAGGTATGACAAGTATTCCTCCTACTTCAGTAATGAAACCATTATCAGGTATTCGAGTGGCAATTGATCCTGGACATATCGCAGCAGATATGAAAATGGCTAAAATCGAAGGAAGGTTTGTGGATATGAAACTAAAAGATGGGACTCATATTCAATTAAGAGAAGGGGATTTAACTTTAACAACAGCTTATATATTAAAAGATAGCCTAGAAAAGTATGGAGCAGAGGTGTACATGACACGTCAAGGATTAAAAAATGCAGGGGCCTCAAAAGAATCATATCATTCTTGGAAGAAAAATAATTTACAAAGTAAGCTTCACGGTAAAAAACTAACAAAAAAACAGATGTTACATGTTTTGTATCATTCTCCAGAATCTCGAATTTATAGACAATATTATTTACAAGACGATTTAGAAATAAGAGCGGATTCTATAAATTATTTTAAACCGGATGTAACAGTTGTTTTGCACTATAATGCAGATGAACTAAATCACGGATGGAAAAAACCATCTCAAAGAAATTTTAGTATGGCATTTGTTCCAGGCTCTTTTATGTCCAAAGAACTAAAAACAAAAAGAGATCGATACGATTTCTTAAGAATCTTAGTGAGTGATTACACTAAAGATTCCTATTACCTAAGCAAGTTCATTATGAAAGAGTTTGAAGAGACTTTACATGTTCCAGCAGTTGGACCACATAACGAACCTAAGTATTTAAAATCTGTAGCCATGTCTTTAGGAAATGGTATATATGCCCGTAATCTAAGATTATGTAGATTATTAAATAGCCCTATTTGTTATGGAGAACCCTTACTTCAAGATAATATTAATGAGCTTAAAGCACTGAATAATAACGATTTCAAAACAAAAAAAATATCACCAAGAGTAATAGAAGTAGCAAATAGTTACTTTAAAGGGATATTGAACTATGTGAGTTACAGACAGTCACAAAATACACCGTAAGCTAATTTAATTGTCTATTTCGAAATTTAAATTGGTGAAATTGGTTTTTCACAAAATAAAATAATAAATTGTCCTTTAATATTTTAAGGAGCAAACACATTTTTCACCTCCTTCTTAATAGGTAAATGAATTAAACACTTTTCTAAAAAACTCAATTGAATGAAAAAAGCTGCATTGAGATTAGACCATACTGACCGTAGAATTCTTGATATACTACAAAAACAAGCAAAAATCACGAACGCGCAGTTATCAAAAGAAATTGATTTATCTCCAGCCCCAACACTAGAACGTGTAAAAAAACTTGAGAATTCTGGAATTATCGAAAGTTATCATGCAAAGTTGAACACTAAAGCATTGGGACTTGGTGTAACTACTTTTGTGAATGTAAAAATCGAAAAACACAATCAAGAAAACCATACTTCATTTTTGAAACAAGTAGATCAAATACCTGAAGTAATCGAATGTCATCATGTTACTGGAAACAGTCATTACTTACTAAAAGTAATCACAACAGATATTGAAGAATATCAAAGAGTATTATTAAATAAACTAAGTGAAATTAAAGAAGTAGACGATTTACAATCAATGATTGTATTATCTTCTCCAAAAGATGCACATACTATTCCAGTGCCTTAAACATTATCATCAAAAAAATATTTAATTCTATACACATTCAATTTTCCAACGAAACACTTTTTTAATGAAAAAAGCAACAATTCTTAGTGCTGCTTTATCACTGTGTCTTAGTGCTGCAAGTGCACAAGGGATTCAGCTTGAATCGAATCCTGAACTGGTGAATAAGTACATGTCTACCATCACACCAAATGAACTGAAAGAACACCTTACTATTATTGCCTCCGATGAATACGAAGGAAGGGAAACAGGTGAGAGAGGACAAAAAATGGCTGCAGATTACATCGCCAAGTATTTTATGTCGGAAGGTTTAGTGGGTCCAGTAAAAGACAATCCTAATCCATACTTCCAACAGTTTGATCTTTATTCTTCAAAATATACAAGTTTTGAAATCACTAGTGGAGGACATAAAGCAGAATTATTTGAAGACATTTTTCCATATGGTAATTTTTCTTTGAATAAGGAAACTGATCTTATTTTTATTGGTTTTGGAGATACATCAAAAGATTTTGATGATTATGCAAATGCTGATATAAAAGGTAAAGGTGTAGTATTTTTTCAGAATTCTCCCGAAGAATACAAAGGTGAAAGTGGTGACAAAAATGGACTTCGTCAGAAAGCTAGAATGGCTGCTGAAAAAGGAGCCGCTTTTGCAATCATATTAGCTGATACTGATGAAGAGTTTACTACACAAACAAAAAGATATGCTTCGTACCTTAAGAAAGGTAAATTATCTTTTGAAAAGCCAAATTCAGAACAAGCAGCCAGTAGTTTTGGGGTGATCCTAGCTAAACCATCTTCATTTATGGCGATCATGGGTAAAGATCAGAGTAAATTCCAGAAAACAATTCAGAAGAACTTGAAAAAAGGAAAAGCTCCAGCTCATGAATCATTTAAAATTTCAATTAATGCAAAATATGAAACTCGTAGAGTACCTACAGAAAATGTATTGGGCTTTATGGAGGGAACAGATTTAAAAGATGAAATTTTAGTGGTGACTGCACACTATGATCACGTTGGTATCATTGATGGAAAAATCCATAATGGTGCGGATGATGATGGTTCTGGTACTACAGGTCTTTTAGAAGTAGTAAACGCTTTTTCTCAAGCTAAAAAAGAAGGAAATGGTCCAAGAAGATCTATTCTTTTTATGACTGTTACAGGTGAAGAAAAAGGTTTATTAGGTTCTGAGTATTATTCATCTCATCCGATTTTCCCAATGGAAAATACAATTGCTGACCTTAATATAGATATGATTGGTAGAGGTGATGCTGAACATAAAGATCAACCTAATTTTGTGTACACTATTGGTTCTGATATGTTGTCTTCGGATCTTCATAATATTCATTTAGAAGTATCAAAGACATTCAAGCCAGACTTACTAATTGATTATACTTACAATGATAAGGACGATCCGAATAGATATTATTACCGTTCAGATCATTATAATTTTGCTAAACATAATGTACCTGTAATATTCTATTTCAATGGTACTCATGAGGATTATCATCAACCAACTGATACAGTAGATAAGATTCAGTTTAACGAAATGGCGAATAGAGCACAGTTAGTATTTGCAACAGCATGGGAGCTAGCAAATAGAGAGAAAGCACCAGTGGTTGATAAAAAAGATGAAAGTCAGAAATAGAATTTATTCTGAATGATTCTGTTTTAATCATAACATAAAAAAACACCTTGATATTGACTTCAAGGTGTTTTTTTATATCCAATCAAATATTTAGTTATTTGATTCTATTTTTAATTCTTGTTTTTGTTGTTTCTCACGAGCTTTTTGTTCTCGCATCATCTTCAATCTTTCGATATAAAGTGGTTCGCCATTGTAGTTTTTGTTTAAAACTTGAGAACCATCCCAAAGAATTTTTATTTCATCCTTTCCAATTGATGGATCACGAGGCATACTATCAGTAAGGTCATTCCTAACACGAACCCTTTTTAATAATTCTTCCCTTTCCGGTTTTTCATCAAATCTATTTTTGAAACCAGGAAGGTATTTGTCAGGACCTTGGATTTTACTAGGAGGTAATACAGTACTATTAGATTTAGCATTGTATTTTATGTTTTCTACTTCATTACCTTCAGTAAAATAGATGGTCATCGAAGGACAGGAGGCCTTATTTAAAGCATAAATATTCTTTTTATCATCGGTTAATTGGAAGAAACGAGTCATACCATTACCCTTAACATCAACCTTGTCTAACTGATTTTCTTCGAAATGAGCAATTATCTTTTTACCTTTTACTTGGTTGAAATTAGCAATTGTATCTTCCGAAATAATAAAACCGTTTTTATTTAAATATAATCTTTCAACACCTTTTGATGTAATGTCAGTTCTGATGACTTCACCAGTCATTTGAGATTTTTGAGCCCAAATTCGTGGATCATTATAGAAATAGATCATGGAATCATTGTAGTAGTAAATCAATGAATCACATCTTGATTGCATATCTTTATTCCACATCGAAACCTTGTAGTGTGCATATAATGTATTTTCTTTTGTAGTAGTATCATTAATTGAGTGTAGAGTATCTGCAGCTAGATAGTACATATCCATCCAATTACCCTTAATTGGTTTACTCATCAATGCATTACCATAGGCAAAAGTAGAACTGTCTTCTCTTACTACAACATCTGCATAAATCATTGCAGTATCTTGCTTAGAGAAAAAGATAACATTACCCACAGCTTCTGAATTACCAGTATTTTTATCTGTATCAATCTTATCACCGATAAGAATATACTTATCATTTTCTACAACTGCAGAACCTTCAAAGTGTACTTTACCTGATTCAGTATTATAAGTACCGGCATTTGCTTCTACATCACCGTCTTTACTTTCGATTTTTGTACGAGTTTCAAAGACAGCATCTTTGGTTTCACGATCATAAATTAGCTTTTCAGTTTCTAAGTGTTGTACTTTTACTGAGTCGTCCATGACCACATCTTTAATAAAGATCAATTCCTTTTTCTTAAGGTAACCTTCTATAGATGTTAAAACCATAGTTTCCTGAAGTACCTTACCACCAGTAAGGTATTTAGCATCCTTAGTATCTGTATAATAATATAGTTTGTCAGTAATCAATGTTACGTCATCATCAATAAGTTTTACTTCCTTACCAGTGATGATTACCAAACCATTATTTTTATCATAATCCAAGCGGTCACCAGTAATAGTGGTTTTTTTATCAATCACTTTTACACGTCCCGTGGCAATAACTTTTTCTGTTTTTATTTCTTGTCTAGCCTCATTACAGTAAATTGTGGTAGATTTCTGAACCATTTTTACTCTTTGAGTGGGAGAACTATAAAACACTCTCCATCCTGAAACACCTTTTGTACGTGCCGCTGATATGATTACTCTATCACCTTTAGGTTTTTGAGCATGCACATTCAACGTAAGTAAAATGGATAAAACTAGAGATATGTTGAAAAAAATATTTTTCTTCATAATTAAATTTCTTCTTAATAGATCGAGCAAATTTTTATTTTTGCAAGCCTGCAAATTTATCCTTGTTTCATCAAAAAACCATAAATATTGCATTATTTGTAGTTGCGATTAATGATTTAATATGAGAATCAAGGGAAAATATTACTAATTAAAAAACCTGACACATATGTTAGACATACAAAATCAATTTGTTGACCAATTTTTAACTTTTATTAATCATAAAGGTATTAGCAAAAAAGATAATATTTTATTGGCTTTTAGTGGTGGAGTAGACTCTGTAGCATTGGCATTATTACTAAAAGCAGCAGGTTATCAATTTTCATTAGCCCATATGAATTTTCAACTTAGAGGGGAGGAAAGTAACGAAGATGAAGCATTTGCTAGATCTTTTGCTGAGAAGCATGGTATCTCAATTTTTGTTGAAGTGGTGGATACAATCAGCATAAAAGATATTACTGGGCAATCGACACAGGTATTGGCAAGGGAACTTCGCTACAATTGGTTTGATGGACTAGTGAAACAACATCAATTTGATTTTATTGCAACGGCCCATCATCAATCGGATAGTGTGGAAACGGTTTTGTATAATTTGATAAAAGGGACAGGTATTGAAGGTTTGCATGGGATTCGTTTCCAAAGGGACAATATTGTCAGACCTTTGTTATTTACTGATAAAGAAACGATAAGAGAGTTCGTGAAAAGTTGTAATGAAGAATGGAGGGAAGATTCGTCAAATCAGAGTAATAAATATGCAAGAAATCTAATTCGAAATGAGGTCATTCCTTTGTTAAAGCGGATTAACCCAAAAGCAGAAGAATCGATAGCAGAAACATCAAGAAAAATTAGATTTATCGAGCCTGTCTTTTTTAATGAAGTAGAGGAATTTAAGAAAAATACTTGGAGAAGGATTGATAAAGGGTATATCATCAAAAGTAAACCATACAAAGACGAAAGTTACTTTTTAATTTATCTGTATTATCATTTAAAACCCTTTAATTTTGATTTTACGAGTATAGAAAAATTATATAATCAGTTAGATCAAACTGCTTTGACTTTCTATTCAACAGATCATAAATATGTAGTATATACTTTGCAGGATTTTACTTTTCATTTAATAGAAAACGAAGAGCCAAATCATACTACAGAAAAGCTATTAGTAGAAAAAGAAGGGGAATACCAACTGAATGATACTTACATTAAAATTGAAAAAGTAGAGGTAAAAGGTTTAAGTGAGTTGGACAAGCAATTGACTTATGTACAACAAAAACATTTTCCTTTTAGAATTCGAAGTATTGAAAACGGAGATAAAATTAAGCCATTTGGTATGAAAGGTAAATCAAAAAAAGTATTTGATTTACTTCAGGACGAAGGAATTCCTTTTTATCTTAGAAATAATGCTTTAGTAATAGAAGATACTAACCAAGAAATTTTATCAGTGATTGCAGTTAGGAACTCCGAATTACTCAGAATTGAAGAATTTCCTGTAAGCCTATTTCAAATTACTGTAAAATAAATGTAAGTTTGGATATGATTAATATTTTCAAGAAGACATATAATGCTGACGAAAGGACTTTATTTGATTTTATGAGAAGAGGAATTCTCTTTTCTAAATTATCGGATGAAGAGTTGGCTAAATTTGCACCACATCTACATTTAAGACATTATACAAAAGGGGAGGTGATTTTCTTTAGAGAAGATCCAAGTCAAGCCTTGTATCTTATTAATAGTGGAATTGTCACCTTAAATATTGATATCGAAGATAAATTCGAAGATTTGGTTCATTTAAAGGCTACAGAGACTTTTGGTGATAACGCAATTCTCGAAGGAACGAATAGACCTTATAATGCCGTTTGTTTTTCTGATCATGCCGACGTTTATGTCATACCAAGTGCAGTTATTCACGATATTTTTTCAGAAAACATTAAAATACAAGCTAAAATGATGATGAGTATGGCTGAGATATACGACCGATTTACAGGTCATTTATTCAGGGCATATAAAGAATCATTTGGATTTTTTGATCTTGGTAGAGCGTTTATGCCTTTTTAAATGATATTTTAAGAAATAAAACATGACAAATGTCATGTAAATTAGATGTTTTTTGTATTTTTGCCCTTAACAAACCTGTTTGATATTTGTTGATTAAATAATAAAAGTTAACATTCGGGTTTAAGATTATACTTATGAAGAGCAACGATACTACAAACAAAGGCATTTTTTATAGACGATTCGGAGTAGTTACCGTTTTTGCGGTATTCTTTTTAATACTAGTCGGAGGAATCGTTCGAAGTACAGGGTCTGGCATGGGTTGCCCAGATTGGCCATTATGTTTTGGGCAATATATACCACCTACAGATATTAGTCAGTTACCAGATGACTATAAAACAATATACGCAGTTGCCGGTAAAGAGATTGCGGATTTCTCTGCATTTAAAACTTGGGTAGAGTACGTTAACCGCTTAGTTGGTGTGGCTATTGGTCTATTGGTATTTTTTACTTTAGTATTCTCTTTTTCATACTTGAAGAAAGATCCACAGGTGACTGTTTTTTCTTTCATCGCATTTGTATTAGTAGGTGTTGAAGGATGGTTAGGTTCTAAAGTAGTGGCAACAGACTTAAATCCCTTCATGATTACTCTTCACATGTTGTTGGCCTTAGTTATAGTAGGTGTGCTTATTTACGCTGTGGCCCGATCTAAAAAACAAGAATTAAGCTATTCTGATCCTCATAATTTGAAAAAGGTAAATAAATGGTTAATGATCATTTTATCTATGTCTGTATTTCAGATTATTATGGGTACACAAGTAAGAGAAAGCATTGATGAAATCGCAATTGCTATGGGAGAGGCCCAAAGACATTTGTGGATTGATCAATTAGATGAAGCTTTTTATTTTCATAGATCTTTCTCAATTGTAGTCGGAATTTTAAACATCATCTTTATAAAAAATGTTTTTATAGGTACAGAAGAAAAGCATCCAGCAAGATTCTGGTCGTTAGTATTATTCGGTTTATTAACTACAGTAGTACTTTCGGGAGCAATCATGGGGCATTTCGGAATACCAGCATTTTTACAACCAATTCACCTATTACTTGGATCACTAATCGTTGGTTGTCAATTTTACATCGCATTATTAGTCAACCATTCAAGAATTCTTGGGAATGTGAGAAAGGTTGAGGAAAAACACTCAAAAAACGCAATAGCATAAAATGATTGTCGCAGAAACAGGTTCAGCTACTTCCACCCAAACTTCAAAAAACACTAGAATTAAAGACTTCTATGATCTGTTGAAAGTTCGTTTAACAGGTGTAGTCGTTTTCTCTGGAGTTTTTGGCTACTTATTGGGGATGGAATCCTTCTCCTATATTAAAGTATTAGCTTTAGCATTTGGTAGTTTTATGATTACCGGTTCAGCAAATACTATTAATCAAATTATTGAAAGAGATTATGACAAAATGATGAAAAGGACACAAAATCGTCCTTTACCATTAGGTATAATTTCTAGAAAGGAAGCGGCAATATATGCTGGAATACTTGCAGTAGTAGGTTTTGGCTTAATGGCTGCGTTTGTAAATCTATATTCTGCTTTATTATCCATTGCTTCATTGGTATTGTATGCCTTCATTTACACACCAATGAAGAGAATAACACCATTATCTGTTTTAGTAGGGGCTTTTCCGGGTGCATTCCCTCCAATGATTGGTTGGGTGGCCGCTACAGGAAGTATTGGTGTTGAAGGAATGGCACTCTTTGCTTTACAATTTATGTGGCAGTTCCCACATTTCTGGGCAATAGCATGGGTAGCTGATAGTGATTATAAAAAGGCTGGATTTAAAATGTTACCATTTAATGGAAACAAAGACGTTAATACAGCTGTTCAAATATCAATTTATACTATGTTTCTCTTACCGATAGGTTTTCTGCCTACACAATTAGGGATTACAGGTATATTCTCTGGAGTTTTAGCTGCTTTGGCAGGGGCCGCATTTTTATATCAAACATTCGGTTTGATCAAAGAAAAAACAGATAAAGCTGCATTAAAAATAATGTTTACATCCTTTATTTATTTACCTATTGTTCAAATAGTTTACCTTATCGATAAGATATAATGAAAACAGACATCTCAGTTTCTAATACGCCAAATCAACCAGTGAAAATTCATCCAAAGAAATTTGCGATGTGGTTATTCATCGTAAGTGTAATGATGATTTTCGCAGCACTAATCAGTGCATATATTGTAAGGCAAGCAGAGGGCAATTGGGTATTATTCGATTTGCCTAACATTATGTACGTGAGTACAGCAGTAATTCTTTTGAGCTCAGCCACAATGCATTGGGCTTACACTAATACTAAAGTTGATAACCTTAAGAATTTAAAAATTGGTATATCTTTAACAGCACTTTTAGGGTCTGCCTTTTTAGTATTACAATTCTTAGGATGGAGTCATTTAGTGGATATGGAAATCTTCTTTGGAGGTAAAGATTCTAATCCTTCAGGTTCTTTTGTCTATGTTTTTACAGGTTTGCATGGGTTGCACATTGTGAGTGCTGTGATCTATCTGTTTGTGATTTTAATTGAATCATTCAGAGGTAAAATCCACAAAGGAACAATCGTGAGAATGGAAATGTGTGCAACTTATTGGCACTTCTTAGATGCTTTATGGGTTTGTATATTGATATTCTTACTGTTATATAGATAATAGTGACAAATGTCATTAAAAATTATCACAAAAGTCATCAAATAGTTGTTTTTATAAAGAAACTCATTTTTATTTGTAAGCAGATAATTTTTTAAAGACATTATAATATTTAACATCCAATCTTTATGTCGTCATCTACAACTTTGACAACACCCGAAATAACAAAATGGGATGGAGGGGAAAGACCAATGAAAGCAACCTATGGTAAGCTTATGATGTGGTTTTTCTTAGTTTCAGATGCTTTTACTTTCGCATCATTACTTATCGCCTATGGGGTAGTTCGCTATATGCATCCTGCATGGGAGAAACCATTCTCGGAATTCGAATTCGCTACAAGTTCAGACGACTTGTACTGGCCAATTCCTGAGAAAGTTTTTAATGCTTTCCCGGGCTTACATGGTATGGATATACCACTTGGTTTTGTAGGATTGATGACTTTTATTCTAATCCTATCTTCTGTGACTATGGTATTAGCAGTAGAAGCAGGAGAAAGAAAATCTCAAAAAGAGGTTGAAAAATGGATGTTATGGACAATCGTTGGTGGCGTTTTATTCTTAGGTTGTCAAGCTTGGGAATGGTCACACTTTATCCATGGTTCTGCAAATGGAGTAGTTAGAGATGGTGTTCAAATCTTTGGAGCAAACCTTCATGTAAATGAGTATGGTCCTCAGTTATTTGCCAACTTCTTCTTCTTCATTACTGGATTCCACGGTATTCACGTAACATCAGGTGTAATCATTAACATTGTCATTTTCTATAATGTGGTAATGGGAACTTATGAGAAAAGAGGTTCTTATGAAATGATTGAAAAAGGTGGTCTTTACTGGCACTTTGTCGATTTAGTATGGGTATTCGTATTTACCTTCTTCTACTTAATCTGATTTAATTTTATCATTCAAACCAAAAAACATTACTACTATGGCACATTTTGATGCATCAATGACTCCTGAGGAGATTAAAGCAGCTAAAATGAAAACAGTTATTAAAGTAACTGCAATTTTAGCAGCTATTACAATACTTGAATTTATTTTAGCTATTGTATGGCCTGACGGTTTTTCAAGAACAATGTTATACATTTTGTTCTTGGGAATGACGTTCATAAAAGCAGGTTTTATTATCATGGAATTCATGCACTTAGGTCATGAGACTTCTTTATTGAAATTCGTGATTTTATTCCCAATGTTGTTTTTAGTTTGGCTATGTGTAGCACTATTTGTTGAAGGTCAAGCCATTATTGATGCTTTCCTTAACTGGTAGTTTCAATAATTAAAAATAAAGAGAACATCTTTAATATGGTTTGATTTTCAATTTGTTGAGATCAAACCATATTTTTTTAAAATAAAATGAATAAACCTAATCAAAAGAAATGGGTATTCTTATTCCTGTTAATTGGAATACCTTTAGTCATCTTAGTTTTTCTGAAAAGCTTCGGTAAGAACGAATATCGTTTGGAACCTGCAGAAAGCCTTCAGATTTATAACCTAAAATCAGTAAACTGTACGCCAAACGAGATTGATGGTGTACACAGGATACCTGAATTTGAATTTTTAAATCAGGATAGTACGAAATTTTCAAACAAAAACTTAGAAGGTTCTATCTATGTAGCTGACTTTTTCTTTACATCTTGTCCCGACATTTGTAAAGCAATGACGTCAAGCATGCTTAGAGTTCAAGAACGTTTCAAAAACGAAAAGGAATTACAGTTAGTTTCTTTTAGTATAGACCCTAGTTATGATACTCCTAAAGTATTGTCATCTTATGCAGAAAGACATGGGATTGATACAAATCGTTGGAATTTACTTACCGGTGATAAACAGACGATTATGGATTTAGGGCAATGTGGTTTTTATATCACTGCTAAAGAAGTTATGACTGGGAAATCTGCATCATTATCACACAGTGATAAATTAATCCTTGTAGATAAACAAAAACGTATTAGAGGGATTTATAGTGGTACAGATCAAGATGATGTAAAACGACTACTTACAGAAATATCATTATTATTGTTAGAAGACAATGGAAACATTAAATCAGAAACTAAATAGAGGTCCACTAATTACAATTGGAATTTTATCAATTGCTATTCCTGTTGTAGTGGCTATATTACTTTTTATACCTCAAACAGGTAAACTTGGAGACTTAGACGTTTCTTTCTTGCCACACCTAAATGCAATTATAAATGGAACATGTGCTCTTACTTTGTTCTTAGGTTTTTACTTCATTAAGAAAGGGAATCAAGAATTACATCGATTAATGATGTTTATTTCTTTTGCATTAGGTGCTATCTTCTTAGTTTCTTATGTAGTTTACCATTTTCAAGGTGGTCATACCGTTTTTGGAGATTTAAATGCTGACGGTATACTTTCTGACTCTGAAAAAGCAACAGCAGGTACTTCAAGAATTATATATCTAGTATTGCTGTTAAGTCATATTGTACTATCGGCAGCAGTGGTACCTCTTGTATTATTATCCATTTATTTTGCTATTACAAAGAGGTTGACACTTCATAAGAAAATTGTGAAATGGGCATATCCAATTTGGGAATATGTTGCCGTTTCAGGTGTATTGGTTTATTTAATGATCAGCCCTTATTACGCTTAGATTATGAAAAAGAGTTTAATACTAATGATTGGTTTTTTACTGATCAACTTTCAGAATATTTATGCACAATGTGCGATGTGTAGAGCAACAGTAGAGAACAATATCTCTGATGGTGCGAGTCAGGTAGGAGCAGGATTAAATGCAGGAATATTATTCTTGATGTCCATGCCTTATATCCTCATTGCAAGTATTGCATTTGTTGTGTACAAGAAAGTACAACAAAACAAATTGAATACTTCAATTGGGTAAATAATATTCTACTCTCTAACATTTTAGAGATTTAACAATATACCATAAACGATAACTCCAATATGTTACCATCATATTGGAGTTTTTTTGTAATTTGATCTTTTTATAATCACTTCCACTTTTATCTGTTAAGTATTGCCTTTATGCAAGCTAAGATTTTTTTAAAACAACTAATTAACAGTAAGAGCAAAGCCGTTTTAGGTCTTTTCTTTTCCCTGATTTCCATCCTCATTTTTTTAATAAATGTAGAATACTATGATGTAGACGAATACGATAAGTTTGTACAAGATAGAATTCAACAATTATCAAAAAACGCAGATGATGTTATTTATGATATTAAAAATAATATTAAAGAGGTAAGTGAGGAAGAGCCAGATTTTAAAACCTTATTATCTTTAAGTGCCCAGCCAGTTTATATTTATGAAAAAGGAGTTTTAAAATTTTGGTCAGATGATAAACTGAAACTGAAATATATTGAAGATAAATTATTTACCTATTTCGTAGAAGATGTGATTAAAAAAGGGAATTCCTTCTATTACGTTAGGAAGTCCAACATCATGTTGTACAATCAAGATTATGAAATCTTTGTTATCGTTCCATTATTGGAGTTAAGAGATAGCCCGACGACTATCATGACACATTATGTAAACGATTTCATTTTTGGTACAAAAGATCTACCCAAAATAGATAAGTATAAAGTAAATGAGAACTTTAAACCTATCTATACCAAACAAAACAATTATCTATTCTCTTTAGACACCTCAAAAAAAGTATCTATTGAATTATTTCCATGGCATAGCTTTATTTTTTGTGTATTGGTGGCAACATTTTGTTTGCTTTCTGCACTAAGTACTTATATCACAGATTCTATCCATAAAGGGAGTTCAATTTATATAATGCTAAGTGTTTTTATAATAGGAGTGCTTGCTTTACATGAGGTAGTATTTTCTATTGTAAATAATCCAATCATAAAAAACGAATACGAAATCTTATCCTCCTTAAGCAATCCACCTTTTCCAGCATGGGATTCGATGGGGGTGATTTTTATAGATTTAATATTTATACTTTCAGTTTTTCGTTGGGTGACGAATAACTTTAAGGATCTGTTTTCGGTAACCTCAATGAAGAAGTTACCATTGAGGGTCAGAATAACCCTATCTTCTATAATGATAATTCTTCTTTTCATTATTGTAATGCTATTGGAGAATGTCTACTTGAAAGTCCTAGAATATTCCTTAAGTTTAAATCCACAATTTAGTGTTTTCGAAATAAGTATTCCTTACGTTGTTTCACAAATGATTGTGCTTTTAGGTTTCCTAATTGCAGGTTCATATGCACATGTAAGTTTCAGGATTATTAGCTGGTGGTTAGATTTTTATGGAAAAGCAACTGTAATGCTTATAAGTATAATCGTTGTCTTTAGTATTCAATTTTTTGATAATAGCTTTGACCTAGTCGTTATTAATGTGTTAGCCATTTTTACAGGCATCACCTTAATGTTTGATACGACAAAGTTCTTAAATAGTGGGAAGTTCAAAGCAATTATGTATTTGATGTCTCATATTATTCTATTTTCATTATTAGCTGCTGTAGTGGTAGAGAAAAGTGATACAAAGAAAGATGAGGAGTTTAAGCAAAAGTTTGCCTACTATAAACTGATAACAAATGATGCTACACTAAACGCCTTTCTTGAAGAAACAATTAACGATGTTCAGGATGATGATAGAGTAATAGATGCAGTAGCTTTTCTCAATAAACCTCATGCAGTAGAAGTATCTAAGCTGATAAAAGCTGATATCATGGGTTGGTTTGGACAGCGATACGATATTAGTGTGTATATGGCATTTGATAATGGAGATGTTGTAAACAGTGAATATTCATATAATCAATTAATAGAAAATTTCTTCGATGGTAAGAAGAATGTTCCTAAAGATATTTCCGGTTTAAATAATAAAATGGACCTTCAGAAGGGTACGTTTAGCTATCTCTGTAATATTCCTATTATTGATCGTTTTACCAATACCGATACAATAGGGTATTGCTTGATTGAGTTGAATAAAAAATCCTTAGAAGGAAACTACTTACAGGCCTCAATTCTTGATGAAAACTACAATATCAACTATAAACAAGAAGATTACTCATACGCTATTTTCTTTAAAAAAGAATTGATATTCAGTTCGGGTGATTATAATTATACCAACGACTTCCTAAAAGAAATTGATTTAAATGAAGAATCGAATTTAGCATCAAACTTTGAATTCAATGGCTATGAACACTTGATGTTACCCAATGCCAATCGTATTGTAGTTATCTCTTCTAAAGAATTTAACATCATTGATTTTATAAGATCATTTTCGACCTATTTTACCATTATAGTTTTCTTTGTTTTCTCCTTTTATAATTTCAAAAATTACATTGCCGACCCAAAGGAATACAACAGATCATTCTCTGCTAAAGTACAAGCCTATCTTAACGTGGCGATATTCTTACCTATTTTTACTTTGGCAATTGTAATGGGGTCAGTAATGGTAAAGTCATCAAGAAATGATATTCAAAGACAATATTTAGAAAAAGCACAAACGGTAGCCATGAACCTTTTTCAGAACACTGATCTTAATGCCGATTGGAATCCTGAAAATGATTTAGTCCTTGATAATTTTATCAATGAACTATCGAACATTATGCAGGCTGATATCCGTTTTTACAATAAGAAAGGTTTCTTAAAAAGTGCCAGTGATGATGAATTGTTCGAAGCAGGTATACTAAGCGAACAGCTTAATCCGGAAGCATATATTGGGATTATGCAGGATAAGAAAACACGTCTCGTAGTAAAAGAAAAGATAGGTAATCTAGAATACAATACTTCTTACATCGGTGTGAAAGCATTTAATACAGGAGATGTGATGGGAGTGGTAAGTATTCCATTCTTTAAATCACTTCACCGTTTTGACGATAGAACAGTTGATGTAATTTCTACTATCATGATCATTTTCACGGTATTGTTCATCACATTATTACCAATTGTACACTATGCTGCCTTATCACTTCTCAATCCAATTAAGTTGATTATTCCAGAGTTGAATCGCATCACACTTAGTAAGAAAAACGCTCCAATTAAATATCATTCTAATGATGAGTTTGGTCGTTTGGTAGGAGAGTACAATAAAATGCTTTCAAAATTGGAAGAAAGTAAAAAGGAGTTGGAAAGAAGTCAATTAGAATCTGCTTGGAAAGACGTTGCAAAACAAGTAGCTCATGAAATTAAAAACCCTCTAACTCCAATGAAACTTTATTTACAACAGTTAGAGCGTGTCGCTACATCAGATGATAATCCTAAATTACTAAGGGCTACAAAAATGCTGATTAGTCAAGTGGATACATTAAGTGGTATTGTTACCTCATTCTCATCTTTCGCGCAAATGCCTGTTCCGAAAAGGGAAGTATTTAACCTTTCAAAGGTGATAAAAGATACAGTAATGCTTCACTCAAGTAAAGCAAAGATTCAATTCTCTAATACACAATTAGGTCATGATGTATTTGTGGATGGTGATGAGAAATTGACTACTAGAATATTAGCCAACTTAATTCTTAATGGTATTCAAGCTGCAAAAGAAGATGTGAGCTCGAATATTATTATCGATTTATACGAGAACGGTGAGAAAGCAATTGTTACTGTTATTGATAATGGTAAAGGTATTCCCGAAGAGTTCCAGAACAAGGTTTTCGTTCCTAACTTTACTACGAAAGAGACGGGTTCTGGTATTGGATTGGCTGTAGCCAAAAGAGGAATCGAACAGATGGGAGGTAGTATTTGGTTTGAAACTAAGGAGAATGAAGGGACACAATTCTTTGTTGAATTTGTGATGACTCAACCAGAAGAGGAGGCTTAAAAAACAACTTTGATATGACAAAAAACGGCTACCTTATGGATTTAAGGTAGCCGTTTTTACATCAGCATTTTGATAATTGATTGTGGGATTTATTATCAATTACTTTTTTATGAAATAGAAATTATACCCCTGTGTAGTTGTAAGGAGTAATAACTTTCAACTCTTCTTTAATTTGATCAGACACTGATAAACCATCAATAAATACTTGAATTGAGTCTTCAGTAATCTTTTCATTTTTACGAGTTAAATCTTTCAACATTTCGTATGGATTAGGAATACCCTCTCTTCTTAGAACTGTTTGAATTGCTTCTGCAACTACTGCCCAGTTATCTTCTAGGTCTAATTTAAGTTGATCAGCATTTAACTCTAATTTATTTAAACCTTTTTTCAAAGATTGTAAAGCAATAACGATGTGTCCTAATGGTACACCAACGTTTCTCAATACAGTAGAGTCAGTTAAGTCTCTTTGTAATCTTGAAATAGGTAATTTAGCTGATAAGTGCTCCAATACTGCATTAGCAATACCCAAGTTACCTTCAGCGTTTTCAAAGTCGATTGGATTTACCTTATGAGGCATAGCAGAAGATCCCACTTCGTTTTTGTTGATCTTTTGCTTGAAGTACTTCATTGATACATATTGCCAGATATCACGAGACATATCGATCAAGATAGTATCAATACGCTTGTATGCATCGAACATTGCTGCAAGGTTGTCGTAGTTTTCAATTTGAGTTGTAAACTGAGAACGATCTAAACCTAAAACATTGTTCACGAAATCGTTACCGAATTCTACCCAATTAATACTTGGGTAAGCAACGTTATGTGCATTGAAGTTACCTGTAGCACCACCAAATTTAGCCGAGTAAGGAACCGCTTTTAAAGTCTCCAATTGTTTTTTCAAACGGTAAGTGAATACTTTAAATTCTTTTCCTAAACGAGATGGTGAAGCTGGCTGACCGTGAGTTAAGGCAAGAATTGGTTGATCGGCCCAAGCATCAGCTAATGAGTCAATCAATGCAATTACTTCTTCCAACATAGGGATCATTACTTCTTCATTAGCCACTTTAAGTGATAATGGAATAGAAGTATTGTTTACATCTTGAGAAGTTAAACCAAAATGAACAAATTCTTTTTGTTCTTTAATTCCCAATGCCTCGAATTTCTCTTTGATGAAATACTCAACAGATTTCACATCGTGATTCGTCACGCTTTCAAATTCCTTTACCTTTAAAGCATCCTCCATTGAGAACTCTTCGTAGATTTTTCTCATTGCAGGAAATAAAGAAGAATCAAAATCTTTAAGTTGTGGAAGTGGCTTCTCGCACAATGCAATAAAGTATTCGATTTCTACCCATACTCTATAACGAATCAACGCGAATTCAGAAAAATAATTAGATAAGGATTCCGCTTTACTTCTATAGCGACCATCGATAGGAGATACCGCTGTGAGTTGATTAAGCTCCATTTTTATGTAGGAATTTGGTGATAAAAATAATCAAGTCGCAAATATAAGCTGAACCGACTTATAAAAAAATATTTATGTATTGTTTAGTTGGTTCATCAAATGATTATTTGATAATAAAGATTAAAAAAGTTTTTAGTTGTTAATTACTTTATTTTGTATGTTTAAATAAATATCATGCTCTTTTTAAATACTCATATATTGAAATTTACAATGACAAAAATTCAAATTAAACTATACTTTTTCATCACACTATCAATCATTTCTTTTGGGTGTCAAAATGAAATCCATCAAAAAGAAGAGAAACAATCAAATCCATCTGATCATCAGATTAATGAAATAATTGAGGCTGAAGTTAAAATTGAGGAGAAGAACAATTCAATTGTAATAAAAAAAGAAGTTGAACCAATAGTGGATAGATATGAATATTGTGATTCACTTTGGAAGGAGTTAAGAAAAAATTTTGATGCTAAAGACTCGATTATTAATCAATTAATTGCTGAATATCCAGATGCTCCAATCAACAATGTTAGTTTTTTAAAAGGTATCGTAAACAATAATGATTCTACATTAGCCATACATCAACCTTTTGCTTCCGTTTTTGAAGGGTTAGATACACTTCCTTTTATTTTTTCTAAATACATTATGCTAGAAATCGAAAAAAATGGGCAACAAAGTTATGAAGATTGGTTTCCTGAAAATAGTATTCTTCAACAACATGATACAATACCTTTAAACCCAGAAGATGATCCAGAAAAATACTCAGAAATTTGGAAAACCAAATTACTTTTTCCAAATGCTATAAATGATATAGAAGAGCAAAATAGAGAAGTTTACATATATACCGAAAATGAAAAGTATAAAGCAGTGATAACTTCCTTAGGCAAACAAAATTCTGAATGTGATGAAGGTTATGTTTTTTACAATTTTTCACCCATAAAAAGTAAATTACTATTTTCCAGTCCATATGATATTGAATTAGAATATGGTAATTGGAATAATATTGATTCTTTAATACATAATGATCCATTAAACGATTGTGCAGATTGTCCTCATTCTGCAAATGAACATCATACTTTTGCTAAACTTAAGGGGTTTGATAATTTATTTTTTTCTTCAGCAGGTAATTCTTTAAATATTGATACTCTTGATTATCCGGGTCGTGAATTGTTGTTATTAAGGGATGGAAAATTGTTACCTCTATGGACTTCTAATATAGATAGATTTGGATGTTCTTGTTTATGATAAATGGTTGTCAAACCAAAAGGTTAATGTTCTAAATCTCACAATTTGACTTTTAATTAATATGAGAATTTCTATCATTGCTATCGTGATAACTTTAGGATTAATATCTTGTTCAAGAAAAAACTTTAATCAGACAAACACTGGTTCAGATAGATTTACTCAATTTATAGAGAAAACCGATTTTCATCAATTGGTAGGTGATGTACCTAATATTTATTTAGTATTAAATATAGATTCTAGTGGTTTATTAAGCCTTTCTGATGTGAAAGGGGTAATTCCACCAAATAGTTTAGATAGTTCATATTTAGAAAAAACTAAATTGAGACTATCTGAACAGCAAATCTATGTTGGTGATACTAAACTATTGAACGATACTATCTCAAATACAAAAATTTCATTGCCAATTAAAACAAGTTATTGAATACATTATCAATCGATTAGGGGTTGAGCTAATATTTGGTGTATTGCTATATGAACAAACATAAAAACAAATGGAATTTAAAATGAAACGAATTACTTTTTTAATTATTCTTGCTTTTCTTTCTTCTTGTTCAACTAAACCAACAACTAAAGACTTTTTGAGTGAGGTTTTGACAAACTTGGAGGGTATTGAGAGCGTAAGCTATATATCTAAAGAGGAAGGCTGGCTACCCAGTGATACTGTTCCTTCTATTACATTTTCTCAATATACAGAGTCCTATCGAAACCCCTCTGATTCAACAATTGGATCTAAATTTTTGAAATTTGACACAAAAGATAAAAAACATCTTAAAGTCGGTTATGATGGAGAAATGCAGGTATCAATTAATGATGAATCAAAATTTGTTGTCCAGGATAAATTTGATAATAAGAAGATGACTTTTAGAGTCGTAATAGCCCCTTTTTATAATTATAATGAGAGTATTATAAGATATATTTTGAATAATAATGATTCGACAAGTCTTATCAAAGAAGATTTAGATGATGAAATACATATCAAATTAACTATAAACGAAGATAACTTTGTTGAATTTTTCGGTAAACCTGAATACCTTCCTCCTTACTCAGAGTTAGATGATCCAACGTCTATATATGAAATATGGATTGATAAGAAAACGAAATTACCTACTAAAGTAAGAAGAGAAATGTCTCATGATATTACTGTAAGTAAAATACTTGATTATGATATTAATAAACTTGATAAAGATAAATTTAACATGACTAATCATTACCCAAATGATTATGCGGTATTTGAGTTAAATCAATTAAAAAATTTTAAAGATCCACAAGTATTATTAGGCAAAAAAGCTCCTGATTGGATTTTAGAAAATGATAAAAAACAATCTGTTTCTTTATCTGAGTTAAATAGTAAGGTTGTATTACTTCAATTTACTAGTGTAACATGTGCTCCTTGTAAAAAATCAATTCCATATTTAGAAAAACTATCGAAAGATTACCCTAAAAATGATTTTGACTTGGTGGCAATTGAATGTTCAAGCGATAACTTAAGAGTTATTGATAATTATATTCACAAAAACAATTTCAATTATAAGTTTCTGATGTCATCAAAAGATATCATGAAGGATTATTCCGTTTCGATGTTTCCGGTTTTCTTTATTCTTGATGAAAATAAAACCGTAAAAAAAGTTATTAGAGGTTTTGGAGGAAAAATTACTGATCAAGAAATAAGAAACGAGATTGAAAATATGATATAAAGCTATTTATCACGTTTTATCTTTTTGAAAAATTGTTTAAATCTTTTTTGCCACCTTCACAGTTAATCTTCGTACAATTATTGCTCTAGAAGTCAACTACTATTTGAAGTACTCATTATGCTTGATTATAGATCAATATCTAATTATATGATATACTTCAATAAATAATATGAACATGAAAAATTTAAAAGGAAAAACAGCAATCATCACAGGTGGTGGTACAGGGGTAGGTAGAGCTATTGCTACAACATTAGTTGAAGAAGGGGTAAACGTTTTGTTAGCTTCCAGAACTAAGGATCATTTGATAGATACAGCAAATCAACTGAATAAGATAGGTAAAGGAAAGGCTATTACTGCTTCTTTAGATGTTCGTGATAAAGAAAATTGTATTAAAGTTGCCCAATTAGCGGTAAAGGAATTTGGATCAATTGATTTTTTGGTAAATAATGCGGGCCTTGGTGTTGGTAGTCTAGTGAAAGATACTACCGAAGCAGATTGGGATAAAGTGATTGATACAAATTTAAAGGGAACTTTTTTCATGATGCAATCAGTTTTGCCGACAATGATTGATCAAGAATCTGGATTTATTTTGAATATTGCATCGCAGGCCGCTAAAAGAGGCTATGCACAAGCAGGTCCTTATTGTGCTTCAAAATTTGGTGTTGTTGGTTTAGGGGATGCTTTGCAAGAAGAAGTGTATGAGCATGGAATCACTGTTCATAGTTTATGTCCTGCATTAATTCAAACTCCAGCACCAACTTCAGAAGAAGATAGAGATTATAATGTTTTACAAGTTGAAGATTTGGCTGAAACAGTAGCTTATTTATTTAAAATGCCTGAAAGAGTAAAGATAGATGATATTGGTTTGTATGCTCGCCCAAAGAGCAGAACAAGAGTATAAAATATATAAGAACAAGATTTTGATGTTAAGAATCTTCCTCATCATCAAAATCTTGTTCTGTATTTGCCACTTTTACAGGCTTTAAATCTACCAACGACCATTTTACTAATGCACCACATAAAGCTGTCAAGCCAGCAGTTAAACCTCCAATAAGTCCTGTTATAATACCAATGAAGTCATTTGATGGGACTTGGAACATCACTGAGATACGTCTGCTTAGTTCAGAACCTGTGTACAACTGAATAAATGCTGCATAGATTCCCCATAACAAACCAATAGAGGCAAAGGCAATAAGGAATGTTTTGAAAAAGCTGGATTTTTCATTTAAAACTCCATATATAAAACATGGGAAAGCAATTATCCACCAAGGAAAATACACTTGTAAAAGTGCACAAATAAAAAATATAGTGGCACCGTAAATTAAATCGTTATTTTTTATCATTACTTTTTAAGAATTTCTGATTTGTATAAACCTTCAGGTGTATTGCCAATAAATTGATCTTTGGAATAAAAGTTTATTTTATACATTTCACCTTTTTCAAATTTCTCAATTTGATCATCATAATAGGGGCTGCCAGCATTTCCAGATTGACCGCCAGGCACGACTTGATACACTTCTGGGCCATTTGCCGTCATCTCTACTATCATTCGATAACTAGGGCCATGTCCTTCTTTTGTAGCATTAATAATTCCTTTATAGCCTCCATTGTTAATTTCCAATGCATGAAAACCAGGTAATAGTCCCATGTGTTTAATATTGGTTTTTTTATATTTCGACCATTCTAATTTCTCATTATCATTTTCTCTTTTCCAATCCTCAACATGTTCAACAGCTTCGTGGAAAGATTGATTAATGATATCGGTTATATTTTCAATTTTTGAAGTTTCTAATTCATCAAAGAAATATAAAGAAGAATCATGTTGTAATAGGTAGAATGTAGTCTCACGAGTCGGCATTCTGTAATCTTTCGTTGGGTGATTATGAAACTCATCCCATACATCTTCCATCAGTGCATTCACCCATTCTTCAAAATAAATTGGAGAATAAGCATCTTTGTCATAACGGTAATTCCAATTTCTTAATGAATCAAACGCTTCTTTTTCAGTAGGATTAAATTGAAGCTGATCTATATGATTTAATAGGAAAGGAAGGTTCTCTTTGGCGAATAAACTAAAATTGTCGTTTAACATTTTAGTCATGTCTTGAATAGTAAAATTATTCCCAGAATCAAGTAATTGATGTATCCTTCTATTTCTATAAAATTCATAATATTGACCATATGTATAATATGGATAATCTTTACCTGCAGGATGTTCGTTGGCAGAACTTACAAATCCCTTCTTTGGATTTTTGATACGAATATTATGCTCTTGAGGAATATAACCTTGCCATTTCATATCTGATCTAGCTCCATCCATCACAAACTTTCCTTGTTCTTTCCATTTATTTGGATAACGGCCCTGAATATTCATAGCAATAGTATTATCCTTTGAGATGAATGCGAAGTTTAATGATGGACCAGAAAAATAGGCTAAAGCTGAATTGAACTGCTCATAATTTTGAGATTTGTTCATCAAATAAATCGACTTTAACTCATTAGAAGGATCATGAGCTGACCATCTTAATGCATACCCAGCTCTTTGTTTCTCAGCACCAAATGAGTGATCGTAAACTATAGGTCCCCAAATAGTTTGCTGAATAGTATCTATAATTGATTCGCTCTCTCTTACTTTAATTTCTTCAATATTTAATTCAAAAGATTCATATTTCCCATCTACAATGTAATTAGAAGTGTGGTTATGATCACTGTATAATATCTTATACCAATCTTTATCATCTCTTCTCGCACTTGTCACGCCCCAAGCAATATTTTCATTATAACCAGTAATGATACACGGTATTCCTGGTATACTCATACCCATTACGTTCATTAAAGGAGTGGTTAATTGATTTGAAAACCAAATAGAAGGTAATGATAAATTTAAGTGAGGGTCATTACATAAAATAGGGTTGCCATTGGCCGTCTTTTCAGCAGATAACGCCCAGTTATTACTACCATTATCAGGGTCTGGTTTAAAGCCAACAGTTTTTCTTAAACCCGATAAAGGTTTAAAGTTTTTTGGCTTTTTAGGGTGATGTACATCCCATTGTGCCCAAGCACTATCGTAAGGGACAATAGCTTCTTGGTGAGGTAGCATATCAGGAAATAAAAGATCAAAATTCTTTTTTCCTATTTGCTTGAGAACGTTGGTGTTTTCAAAATCATAATCAGTACCACTTAAAGAATACTGAATAAACTTAAAAATCAAACCTACTTTTAAAGGGGTCCATTCTTCAGGTTTGTAGTTGAAGAATTTATACTCAACAGGATAATCTTTGAAATTTAATTGATTGATATAAGCATTTACACCCTCAGTATATGCCTCTATCACTCCATATATCTTCTTATCTTTCTTCGTCTCTTCGATAAATTTTTCAGCACCATATCTTAGACCAAGTCGACGCATTTTTTTATCGTAATCAATCGTCAACTTACCAAAAACTTCTGATAATCGTCCCCCAGCAGCCATCGCTTGAAATTCCATCTGCCAAAGTCTGTGACGTGCAGTGATATATCCCTGAAGAAAATAAAGATCATGTTCATTTTCTGCATAAATATGAGGAATGAGCAATGAATCGTAATATACTTTTGCTTTATTATTTAGATCTGTAGTAATGATGTTGGAAGTGATTTTGTCATCGTTAATTTCATTTTGCCAAAAACCATGAAATGGATCTAAAAATCTACCAAAAGGGGGGGAGTTGTTGATTTTTGAGTCTAAAGCAACAATACAGAAAAAAGTAAATGCACAGATAATACCTGCAATAGATGACCTCATAATAAAAAATTAATCCGAAAAGCTCGAAAGTTCTCTTTTTATAAAAAATGCAAATTAATTAACCTAATCCATCTTATCAACAGAAATAGAAGTTAAAAGTGGAATTAATTCTTTAGGTTCCTTAATAAGGTAATTGGGATTTTCTTTTTTTAGAATTTGAGCGTCATTAAATCCCCATTCCACAGCAATATTGTTCATGTTGGCTAATTTACAAGCCACGATGTCTCTAACTTCATCACCAATGTAGACACAATTGGAGTATCTCTTTTTTATCTTTTTTAATGGAACCTCCTTTTTAAACAATTTTGATGAAGTAATGATGTCTTCAAAATAATGTTCTAATTTATGTTTTTGAAGATAAGATTTTATATTTTTCTTACTATTAGAGCTCATGATAATTAATCGAAAGTTCAGAGTATGTAATTGCCTTATGACTTCCTCTAAACCCGGTTCAATGCTTAGAGAGTTAATATCTACTCTCATCAGTTTCTTAACTTCATAGATAAAAAAAGGAATTTTCCATTTCTTAATTTTTATCGCTTTGAGCAGTTCTTTTGCTGTTAATTTTCGTACATCAATTTCTACAGTATTGATTTCAGCTAGTTTATATTTATGTTGTAATGACTTTACGATACCTTCGATCAGTAATTGTGATTGGACTATCGTACCATCAAAATCAAAAACAATAGTTAATTTGTTTTTCATAAAGATTAAATGCTTTATGTTCGTGTTATGATTGAAAAAACCAAATCGATTAAATTTCGAATAACCCTTTTTGGATTAGCAATTATACCCTTTTTTCTTTTGAATATAAGTGTAGGGTCATCAGATATTTCCCTGAGCAGTCTTTGGGAAGCAGTAATTCATCAGACGGATGAGAATAGTGGAATATATACCATATTTACTTTGATACGCTTGCCAAAAGCATTGGTAGCACTTTTAGCAGGAGTAGGGTTATCTGTGAGTGGTTTGTTAATGCAAGCCCTTTTTAGAAACCCAATGGCAGGGCCTTCTGTATTAGGAATCAATTCTGGAGCATCATTAGGTGTTGCTTTTGTTTCTCTTTCTGTTGGATTAGGGATCGGGAGCTCTAGTTTTCTACAAAATTCTGGAGCATGGATGACAATTCTAGCATCCTCTGCAGGGGCAGCAATGGTTTTATTAGTCATTCTAATAGTTGCTCACAATCTAAAGGATAATGTTGCTTTGTTGATTATCGGTATTATGGTAGGGGCTTTAACATCGAGTTTAGTTGGTATTGCTCAATATTTCTCAAGTCCAGATGCACTTCAAGAATATATTTTATGGACTTTTGGTAGCTTAGGTGGAATCGTTTACGAACAAATTATTGTGCTCACCCTTATCATTATATTAGGGATTATAGTTAGTGTGACTTTATGTAAATCAATGAATTTGATGATTCTTGGAGAACAGTATGCCATTTCTATGGGGTTAAATATTAAGCGATATCGTTTTCTGTCAATATTATCAGCTAGTTTATTAGCAGGGTCGATTACTGGTTTTTGTGGACCAATCGGATTTATTGGTATTGCGGCACCACATTTAGCTAGAGTTGTAGCCAAAACTTCTGATCACTTTAAATTATTACCTTTGTCGGCATTTATTGGGGCAATAATTATGTTAGGGTGTGACACGATCTCTCATATAAGTGAATCAGGAGTTGTTTTGCCCATCAATTCCATTACCTCTTTAATAGGAGCACCAATTGTTATTTTAGCCATGGTTAAAGGAAGGAAATAGATGAAGACGATAGAAATTAAAAATTTAATTACTGGATATCATCAAAAAAATAAAGAGATTTATAAAGTTGGTAATTATCCTTCTCTTACCTTAAATAAAGGTGATTTTGTTACTTTAATTGGGCGAAATGGAATCGGTAAATCAACTTTATTAAAGACATTGTCGGGTGATATTCCACCTATTGAAGGAGAGGTGAAGATAAATGGAACACCTATTCATCAATTAGACAATATTACTCGTTCTAAGCTGATTAGTTTTGTTTTGCCAAATGTTCAGATCAATGGACGGTTAACAGTAGAAGAAGTCGTTATGTTGGGTCGCTATCCTTATATTAATTGGTGGGGCAAAACATCTGATGACGATAAATTATCGGTTATTCGTGCTTTGGAAAGTGTACAGGCAATGCATTTAAAGAATAGAGATATCACTACTTTAAGTGATGGCGAAAAGCAAAAAGTGATGATTGCAAGAGCTTTGGCTCAGGATACTCCAATTATCTTTCTTGATGAATCTACAGCACATCTTGATTTACCAAATCGTGTGGAAGTTTTCCAGTTATTAAAAATTATAGCAAGAAAAAGCCAAAAAACTATACTATTATCCACACATGAAATCGAAATGAGTTTACAAGTAGCAGACTACATTTGGTTGCTTCAAAAAGGTAAATGTACTTTCGGGACTCCAGACTTATTAGTATCGAAAAACACTATTAGAGAGGTGTTTAATTCCAATTATGTCGGTTTTGATAAGGAAAGTGGAGTATTTAAATTTTGTTCGATCGAAAAACAATTCTCTTTTGGCATAGAATTAGACGTATCAGTTAAAGATTATCTTGGACATCAAGATGTCGATATTAGAATTCTTTGGTTAATAAAGAAATTTATATCGGAAGGTTGTGATGAAAGTAAAGATGCAGATGTTCAGATAAAATTATTGTACTCTACTGATAATGAACTATTGGAATGGAATGTTACATACAAAAACAAGACTTTGATATATCAAGACCATGATAATTTGAATCTTTATAATCAAATTAATAAAGACTTTTTCTCTTGATTATATCATTTATTTGATAATAATTTGAACAAAAATTATATATTTGTTCAGAAGCGTATAAGATATTTACAATTTTTTAATTAGAAATCTCATAATGGGGGTTAATAAACTTTTTATCAAATTCTTTTATTTATTGTCACTGATTTTTTTACCAATACTATCCATTGCTCAAAATCAAACAATTAAAGGGACTATTTTGGATGAAGATCATCGTCCGGTGTCATCAGCAATTGTTTATGTAGACGGTGAAAAAGTTGCCTCTTCTAATTTAAGAGGGGAGTTCACTTTTGAGACAGCGGATAAGACAAAAATCAATACGATAAACGTAATCAAGAATGGTTATAAAATGCAGACTTGGGCTACAAATGGTCCAAATAAAATATCTGTATTATTATCATATGCCCCAATTTATATCGAAGGTACTGTTCTAGTAGGAAAAAGACCTTTTCCAAATAAATTAGTAAAGATCAGTGGAGAACCTTTTTCAGCTGTAAAAACCAATAGTGCTGGAAAATTCAAGATAAAAGTAAGTAGAAATTTTATAGTAAAAACGTCAACAATATTTTTAGTTGATGGTGAACCTGTTTCATCAAGTCAGTTCTTTTTTAGTAAAAAACTGAATAATGTTACTATTAATCTACCGGCAGATAAAAATGCTAATAATGAGGCACCTGTTTTAGCAAAAAAGACACCTAATACACCGACTCAACAACAAATAATTGAAGATAAAGATATTGAAATTGATCCTATCTTAGTTGTTGTAGTTTATGATGAAGATATTTCTCCTGCGGATTCATTAAGAGTAAATATCAACGATAAAGAGTTTTTAACGGATAGTAATGGTGAATTTGAAGTATATGCAGATTCATTAAACGAAAACACTTTAGCGATAAATGACTACAAAATTGTAAAAACAAAATATGATTATGAAGATAATTATATGTTTGTGTATATCTCTAGCTTCGATGAAAATGCTCCTCCAAAAGAGGAAATGAACATCGAATACTCAGAAAATTTCCAAGCTGTTTTCAATACTTTAGAAGCGGAGAAGCAAATTTTACAAGAAACTGGAGTAAGTCTTAGAAAAGAGATTCAGAAAATTTCAGAGAAATTAGAGAAAGATAATACCACTCGATCTAAACAAGCTGCACTAGAAGCTTATTTAGAAAGATTGACATCCTCATTGATTGAAAACGAATTGGCCTATGAAGATGCACAATTCAAAACCAATCAAATGATGGAAAGAATGAGGTCTCAAATTAATCAGCAGACATCAACTATTGAGCAAATAGAAGAGGAGAAAGAATCTGTAGAGAAGGAAAGAATGTTGTATTTTATTATTGCAGCAATTTCTTTAATCCTAATATTCATCTTCTATAAAAATTCTCAGAAGCTAAAAGAACAAAGAGACGACTTAAAAGAAATTACTGAACGTTTGCAAGAAGCAAAAGATGATGTGATCAAATCGCATGAAGAAATGCTTTCTGTAAAGGATATTGGACAGAAGTTTACCTCTCAGTTGGATTTTGAAAACCATATGGTGGATCTACAAGAAAGTGTAAACGAATTGTTACCGGCATCAACTTTTGGTATTGGAGTTTACAATAAATACGAAAGAAGATTAGAGTTTAGAAATCAAGTATCTGATGTTGGATTAGAATCATTCTATTCTGAATCTATTGATGATACTCAAAGTTTAGCGGGATGGTGTTTTAATAACGAGGTAGAACTAATTATTAATGATTATGATACTGAGACCAACCTATACATTCCACAAACTGAAAATAAAAGAGATTTTAGAAATAAGTCGGTAATCTATATGCCGTTAATTATTGATTCTAAAGCAATAGGGGTAATTACTATGCAAGCTTTAGCGAAAAATCAATATGAAGAATTAAACGTCTCTACTTTAAAATCTTTGGCCTCATATGCATCTATTGCAGTATCAAATTATGTGGCTTACAAAGAATTAAAAGAAAAGAACAAGAGCATTTATGATAGTATGCGTTATGCTAAGACTATCCAAAATGCCATTTTACCATCCAATAAATTCATTAAGAAAAGTTTTAGCGATAGCTTCTTATTATACAGGTCGAAAGAATTAGTTTCTGGAGATTTCTACTGGTATAAAGAAAAAGAAGTTGAAGGCAAATTAAGAAAGCTTATTGCGGTAGTGGATTGTACAGGTCATGGTGTACCGGGTGCATTCATGTCGATGATTGGTAATGCATTGTTAAATGATATTACGAACACTAAGAAGAGGTTATCTACTGTAGAAATATTGGATAGTTTGAATGTGGGTGTTCAAGATTCATTGAGACAAGAGGAGTCATTAAATGACGACGGTATGGATTTAGCACTTGTTAGTGTTGTAGAAAATGATGATAAAACTATAGATGTTGAATTCACAGGAGCTAAAAGACCTATCTATATTTTTAAACAACAATCTAAAGAATTGGAAGTTGTAAATGGAGATAGTAAATCTATTGGTTATACTACACGTAAAGTGAAAAACTTTACATCTAAGAAGTTAACCTTAGAGAAAGGAGATATTATCTATCTAAGTTCTGATGGATATGTTGATCAAAATAATTTGGATAGAAGAAAAATTGGTACCAACCGTTTGAAAAGCATCATCTTAGATAATGCAGCTCTTCCATTGGATCAGCAAAAAGAAAAATTAGAAATAGCTTTAGATGATCATCAAAAAGGTGGTGTTGAGCAAAGAGACGATATCACAATAATGGGTGTGAAACTATAGTCGTTTTTAAATAAAGTTTATAAAAAAGGTCTCAAAATCAAATGATTTTGAGACCTTTTTTATTGATCTGTAATGATGCTTAGTAAGAGAAATTATGCAACATAATTGGCATAACTAGCATTAATACATCTTCTGTATCTGGTTGATCTTGAGGAACAAGAAGACCTGCCATACCTGGTTCAGAAAGTCTTAAAGTTACTCTATCAGAAGAGATGTTATTAAGTATCTCGATTAAGAATTTAGCATTGAAGCCAATTTCTAAATCTTCACCATCGTGCTCACAGAATAATCTTTCCTTCGCCTCGTTTGAGAAGTCTAAGTCTTCTGCTGAAACAAATAATTCGTTGTCTTGAATTTTAAATCTTACTTGATTAGTTGTTTTGTTAGCATAAATAACAATACGTTTTAAACAGCCAAGTAATGCTTGTCTATCAAGAGTAACTAAATTATTATTGTTTAATGGAATTACATTTTCATAATCAGGGAAACGTTCGTCGATTAATCTTGAAATTAATCTCATTGTTCCAAATGTAAATACTGCATATTGATCATTAAATTCTAATGATACATTTGTTTCGTCTGCAGGAAGGATATTTTTAAGTTGAGTAAGTGCTTTTTTACCTAAGATAATAGGTTCCATCATACCACTTACTTCAATATCGTTTCTTCTGTAACGAACTAATCTATGCGAATCTGTAGCTACAAAATCTGAATGATCTTCAGTAAAGTTGAAGAATACACCATTCATATTTGGTTTCATATCATCGTTACTTGTAGCAAAAAGAGTGTATCCAATCGCATCTTGTAAAGTGATAGCAGACATAGCCAATGAACTAGACATTGCGATGTCTGGGTTCGAAGGATAATCTTCTGCATTCTCACCAGCCAATTTGTAACGTCCGTTATCTGAAGCGATTTCAATAGTATAAGTATCAAAATCAATTGAGAACGTTACTGGTTGTTCAGGTAAGTTTTTTAATGTATCTGTTAGCATTCTTGCAGGAATGGCAACATTAGCATCAGCGTCAGCTTCAACATTAATCTCTGAGATTATTGTTGTATGCATGTCTGAGGCAGTTATTTTTAATAATCCCCCTTGAATTTCAAATAAGAAATTCTCAAGTATTGGCATAGAAGGATTGTTTGGAATAACACCATTTAGCATCTGAATTTGTTTCAGAATAGTAGATGTTGATGCAGTGAACTTCATTTTATATTTTTAATTAATTTATTAGTAACCAACTTTTTGACGGATTTCAGCTAATTTCTTGTTAGCAATAACTCTAGCTTTTTCCTCGCCAACACTTAATTCTTTTTCTAACTCATCAAGATTGGTCATATAGTAATCAAATTTCTCTCTAGCTGTTTCATAACGTTCTAGAATTAAATTTAATAATGCAGTTTTAGCATGACCATATCCATAGTTTCCACCCTCGTAGTTGGCTCTCATTTCAGCAATTTGCTCTTCAGAAGCCATCAATTTATATAAAGCGAATACATTACAAGTATCTGGATTTTTAGGTTCTTCCAAAGGAGTAGAATCTGTTTGGATACCCATTACTTGTTTTTTCAATTGCTTCTTTGGTAAGAAAATATCAATAACGTTACCATAAGATTTACTCATTTTACTTCCATCTGTACCTGGGATAGTCATTAATTCTTCGTTAATAACGGCTTCTGGTACTACAAAAGTTTCTCCATACTGACGGTTGAAAGCTGAAGTTAAATCTCTAGTAATCTCTAAATGCTGCTTTTGATCCTTACCGACTGGCACTTTCTCAGCATCATAAAGAATGATATCACAAGCCATAAGCACAGGGTAAGTGAATAATCCTGCATTTACATCGCTTAATTTATCTGATTTATCCTTGAATGAATGTGCATTAGCCAACATAGGGTAGGGAGTCAAACAACTTAAGTACCAAGTCAACTCACATACTTCAGGAATTTTAGATTGACGATAAAAAATGTTCTTTTGAGTGTCAAAACCTAAAGCCAGCCATGCAGCTGCAGTTGCATATACATTTTGTTTTCTCGTTTCTGCATCCTTAATGGTTGTCATTGAATGAAGATCCGCGATAAAGAATAATGCATCGTTATCATTAGATTTTGATAGCTCGATAGCAGGTTCAATTGCACCTAGAACGTTTCCTAAATGTTGTCTGCCAGAACTTTGTACTCCTGTTAGAATTCTTGCCATTTTATGTAAACTGACTTGTCTTTATAGTTATTATTTCAATCGGTAAAAATAACAAAAAAAAGTATTATCAAGAATTATTTTTTTACCTCTTTAGTCTCATTTAAATATTAAAAGTTTATATATCCATATAAAGGTATATAAATGTGTGATATCATTAAATTATGTTAGTTTTTGATGATTAAAAACATTGAATTGTAAAAACTGTATTCCGTACCTTGTCTTCATAAATTCCAATTTTTATAAATTAAAAATTTGTTATGGCTTTAATTAGAAAGGTAAAAGGAATCGAACCACAAATAGGAGAGAATACATTCTTAGCAGAAAATTGTACTGTAGTTGGAGATGTTACAATGGGCAAGGACTGTAGTGTTTGGTTTAGTGCAGTTGTTCGAGGAGACGTAAATAAGATTACAATTGGTGATAAATGTAATATTCAGGATGGTGCGGTTATCCATGCTACATATAAAACATCAGCAACTACATTAGGTAATAATGTATCGGTTGGACACAATGCTTTAGTTCATGGATGTACAATTCATGATAACGTTTTAGTGGGTATGGGTGCAATTGTAATGGACGATGCAGTGGTCGAAGAAAATGTTTTGATTGCAGCAGGAGCCGTAGTATTGCAAAATTCTAGATTAGAGTCAGGTTATTTATATGGAGGTATTCCAGCGAAAAAAATCAAGCCACTTGATGATAAATTAAAGGCTGTATTCGAAAGAACAGCTAATAATTATGTAATGTATAGTAGTTGGTTTGAGGATGAAGAATAAAAAAAGGGCAACATTTAGTTGCCCTTTCTTTTTGATACACACGTCTTACTCGTCGTGTAACCATTCTTTCTTTGCTGTAAGCTCTTCTTCTGTTTCTCTGTAATCAGGATCGTCTACACAACAATCAACAGGACAAACAGCAGCACATTGTGGTTCTTCATGGAAACCAATACATTCCGTACATTTATCTGGAACAATGTAGTAGAACTCATCAGAAACAGGTTCTTGATCTTCAGATCCATCGATAGAACTTCCATCTTCCATTTCGATTGAAGTTAAAGAAGTGCCATCACCCCATGTCCATTCAACACCACCTTCATAGATGGCTGTGTTCGGGCATTCTGGTTCACAAGCTCCACAATTAATACATTCGTCGGTGATAATGATCGCCATATTGAAATTCTTATGTTTTAAAAAGCGTCAATTGGTTAGTGGTTCGCTAACGTTTTAGTGACGTTTTGTTTGTTACACAACTAAACTAAGATCTTTAAAAAAAGTTTTTTTGATCTTTTACTTTTACAAAGGTGTACACTTAAATATAAAAAATCAATACCCTAGTTGATTTGAAGACTAAAAAAGTTGGGTTGAAAGGGTATTTATTATCAATTATTATGGAGCTATAACAAAAAGTTATAAGTATTGACCTTGAAATAGTTCAATTAACAATTGCACTATATTGATATCATGTTGTATTTATTTGTCAAAAATGAACTTCCAGAGATAAATGTTTCTAATAGTTAAAAATTATAGGTATTATTAAATATATGTTAAGCTATTCATCCATTAAACTCTTAAATATGTACAAACTTGTTAGATACACCCTAATTCTAAGCTTATCAATACTGGCTTTCTCTTGTGATGATTCAGAAGATGAAAAAGAATTTTACAATACATCTCCTATTTCAGGGGATTGTAGTTTACAGACATACACCTATTCACAAGTTCTCGATAGTGCAGGTGTAACATATAGAAACATTCAAATCAACAGAGACTTTGATTACACTGGAGATAATTTAACATCTTATACCTATAGTTTAGATTATATGGTATTAGATACAAATATGGTAGAACAAAGACAATCACAAAGTTACCAAATCGATTTTTCATACAACGATGATGGTACATTTTCTAATGTAACATCTGGTACAGAAGAACTCTTGGAAATTGTAAATGTTGATGGTAGATTATATTCTTTAAAAGGTACAACTACATCTGGCGGTACATTCGAATTGGTATTTGAATATGATGATCAAAACAGAGTAGAGTATATCGTAAATGCGGAAGATGTAGGTTCTGATAAAGCAGAGATTACTTATTTTAAAATGACATATAATGATGCTGGAGATGTCTCTAGATTGGCATATATGGATGGTGATTTTGAATTTGCCTACAATGAGTATAGATATAATGAAGATATGAGAAACCCTACTCAAGGAATGGTATTTTACATTATTTCCCTTGTTGAAGCGGGTTCATTTGATATTTATGGAGATCCAAGTACTCTAAGTGGAAGTATAAGTGAATTCTTCAGATTATACGTTTACAATACACAATCTGAAGATTATGATTACACAGATTGGATGTCTACAGAATATATAATGGAATTCAACTATCAGGTTAACGATAAAAATTATCCTGTTTCTTCCAATTATAAAGTAGATTTTACAGATACAATTAAAGAAACATATAACGAAACGTATTCTTATACCAATTGTCAATAATTGTAAATGTGTAGTTTAAGTGTTATATTTACCATTGCACTTAAACTACACTTTTAAATTATGGAATTATTTATTGGCATTATTCTCATTTCTATGCCTATTCTTTTTGCTCTCGGACTTTTGGGATTTATGATGTCTGGTCCAAAAGGAGAAGAAGAATCTAAATTAAATATCGTAGAAGAAGGAGAAACAAAAAGAACTGCTTTCGAAGTAGAAAAAACGATTGCAAGCTAAATGTAATCGTTTTTTTTATTCCAAAATTTTAATATCGAACATTTGATTGGTTTCGTAATTTAATATGGTTACTACTTTTATTGAGTAGCATTTTCATAATACTTGATCCTTTTATAAATATAAAAAAGCCAAGATATTTGATACATATTCAATTATCTTGGCTTAATATTTATTTCAAGATTGAGGATCAATCAACTCAATCAATTATTCTTTCTTTTCTTTTTTCTTATGCAATGTATAAACAATACCAATGTTTAAGGCGTGTTTAAACTGAATAGCTTGACCCATTGTTCCATCATCACGATTAACAGTAACATCAGGATCGTATATCAATTGTGTGCCAAAGTTAGCAGACAACCAGTCATTTACCTTCATATCAATCAGCAGGTCCCAATTAACAACCCACTCATCTAAACGATCATATTCGGCAAACATATTATAAGTTGAAGTAAGCGTTACATTTTTTACTAATTCCTTTTTAATGCCTAGTTTAAAATTCATACCTAGCTGATCTCTAAAGTTGTCGCCAGTATCCAAGCCGTATCGAGTGGAGAATACAGTGTCAACAACGAAAGTCATTCTATTGGCAACAGGGGAGTAAGTAGCATAGATCCATTTGGCAGGTGTATACGTCAAACCAATGTTAGCATTTAGATAACCGGGGGCCATAAATGCTGAGATTTGAGTTTCTGTTTCGATTTTTCCACCAGGATTATTTGGATCATCTATGGTGTTGTATTCGAAACCTTTATCAAATTGTGATCTAAAATCTAAAGCGACAGTAAATAATAATTTTTCCGTCCATTTATAGCTGTAGTCAAATCCAAGAACCAATTGGTCGTCAGTTTTTTTCATTGGAAATGCAGACTCTGACTGATTGATCATACCATAAGCCATATCTGTGCTAATTCTGGTAATCGCTTTTTCAGTTTCTCTTATCATTTTGTAGTTAAATACACCGCCAAATGAGTAAGAACTTGTACCACCACCTGTCCAGTTGACTAGACCAACGTTGGAGAAATTTGCACCAATTTTACCTTCTTTTTTCCACGGTCCCTGAGGAGCAGTAGCTGTAGAATCTTGTGCAAATGTTTCACTTGTAATGAAAGAAGTTATGGTGAGTAGAAAAATGAAATAAACTTTTTGGATTTTCATTAGGGATTTATGTTTTGATATTTTTTCAAACTTAATGTAAAACTGTGAAAAAAAATTAAAAAATAAAATTGTATTTCAAGTAAGATTACTTTTTGCATTTCATTTACGCATCAAATAATACCAATTCTTAATGGTGCATCTTAAATTTTAAACAAAAAAGAATTTAATTCGTATTAAAAAAGAATCATTAAAATTTATTATTTTTGATAAAGTAACCCATTGTGTATTCTATATTTGAATACATCTTTAAAACATTATTAATTATCTTCATGAAGTATATTTTATCACTTTTTATCATCTCATTTTTTTCAATCAGCGCAGTCTATAAAGAAAATATAGAATGGAAATCTATTGATATAGCAATTGGACAATCAGAAAATGACAATAAACCAATATTTGTTGATGTTTACACAGATTGGTGTGGTTGGTGCAAAGTATTAGATAAGAAAACTTTTCAACATGAAGATGTGGTGGATTACGTTAAAAATAATTACCATGCAGTAAAGTTAAATCCTGAGAAAGAAGGCTCTTTTACATTTAAAGGGAAAAATTATACTTATGATTCTTACATGGATAAACATAAGATAAACAGTTACCCCGCAATAATTGTACTTCATCCAAATGGTAAAGAAAAAGTATATATGGGTTATCGAGATTCTAAAAGCTTCTTAGAAATCTTGAAAAAGTATAAAAAACAAGTGGATTAATTCGTAATTCAATATTTCTCTATATATTAGTATATCATAGATTAAATTAATTATATATGTCAAAAAGAAAAAAGGCACTTTTCTTACCTGTGCTACTAGTGGGGCTAGGGTTATTCGGGTTTTCAATCATCGCTAGAATCGATGCACCCGAAAACAGCAATAAAAATATCATTAAAAAAGAACTAATATTTACAGCTTTAGATCGAATTCATTACAATACTATTGATGTTAATGATGAATTTAGTGAAAACGCTTTCAACCAATATTTAAAGATATTAGATCCAAACAAAAGATATTTTCTAAAGGCAGATATTAATAAGTTCAATAAATCGAAAGATAAACTTGATGATGAAATCAAGACGGGTGTAAATACAGACCTTTATGAACTTTCAGTTAGAATATTTGATGAAAGAAGACAAGAGGTAGAGAAGATGACTGAAGAGATTCTGGCAAAGCCTTTTGACTTCACTAAGAAAGAAACAATTCTTTTTGACTCCGATGAAATGAAGTTCCCAAAAAATGATAAGGAACGTTATGATAGATGGAGAAAAACATTAAAATATGCTGCTTTGTTGAGAATGAACTCAAAGTTGAAAGCAGAAGAAGCGAAAAAGAAAACTGCAGAAGAAAAAGGAGAGGAGTTTACGCCTACATCATATGAAGATATGGAAAAGGACGTGAGAGAGAAAGTGTTGGCTAATTATAAAGATGTTTTCGATTATATGAGAAAGCAAGATGAAGATGATCATTATGCCAATTACTTAAATTCTATGATCTCAATCTATGGTCCTCACACAGAATATTTTGCTCCAGAAAAGAAAGAACAATTTGATACTGAAATTTCTGGTCACTTTGAAGGTATCGGTGCTCGTTTACAGCAAACAGGTGGAGAAGTAAAAGTAGTTAGTATTATTGCTGGCTCTGCATCTTGGAAACAAGGTGATCTAGAAGCAAATGATATCATATTGAAGGTTGCTCAAGGAGAAGAAGAACCTGTTGATATTGGTGGAATGTCTCTTAAAAATTCTATCAAACTTATCAAAGGACCTAAAGGAACTGAGGTTCGTTTGACAGTAAGAAAAGCAGATGGCCGTATTACTGTTATTCCTATTATTAGAGATGTTGTCATCATCGAAGAGTCGTATGCTAAATCAGCTGTTATCATTGATGAAAACTCAGGTAAGAAAATAGGTTTGATCGACCTTCCTTCATTCTATGTAGATTTTAACGATCGTAACGGTAGAAATTGTGGTAACGATATCAAGCAAGAGATTATCAAATTAAAGAATCAAGGTGTTGATGGTATCGTATTCGATTTAAGAAATAACGGAGGTGGATCTTTAGGTGATGCTGTTCAAATTGTTGGACACTTCGTTGGAAAATCTCCAGTGGTTCAAGTAAAATCTAAAGGTGCAGGTCAGAAGACGTTGAAGCCAGAAGATAACAACATTCTTTATGATGGTCCTCTAGTGGTGATGATCAATAGAATGTCAGCATCAGCTTCAGAAATTGTTTCTGCAGCATTACAAGACCACGGTAGAGCAGTAGTTTTAGGTTCAAGATCATTTGGTAAGGGTACAGTTCAACGTTTTATCGATTTGGATAGAATGACAAGATCTGAAGAGTTGAAGCCTCTAGGATCATTAAAATTGACTATTCAAAAATTCTATAGAATTAACGGTGAAGCAACACAAGTAGATGGTGTAACACCGGATATCTTACTTCCTGATACTTACGGTTACTTGAAAGTTGGTGAAGAAGATCTTCCATTTGTTTTACCTCATGATAGCATTGAAAAAGCTAAATATAACATGTGGGCAGAACAACTACCTTTGGCTGATTTAAATGCTAAATCAAAAGAAAGAGTAGCGAATGATAAAGTATTCAAGATTATTGAGGATAATGCTTTAAGATTAAAGCGCCAAGAAGAGAAGAAATACTTTACATTGAACTTGGATGAGTTTAGAGCTGAACAAGAAAAATTAGATGAGGAGTCTAAGAAATTAAGAGAAGCTGAAACTGTTCATGAAGAATTTGATATTACAGTGATGAAAGATCATTACCCTACTTCTAAGCCTGATTCTGTAATCCAGCAATCAGAAGATAAGTGGAAAGAGGTAATCAAGAAAGATGCTTACATTAAAGAAGCAACAATGATTATTTCTGATATGATGATTCAATAATCATAAATATATAACACAAAAAAGCCTGTCATTTTAGACAGGCTTTTTTTGTGTTCATTTATCATCCCTTCATTTGATGATAACCTGATTCTTGAAGCTTTAGATAATAAAAAAGGTTGTTCAATTACTTGAACAACCTTAATTTTTGTAGCGAGAACGAGAGTTGAACTCGTGACCTCCGGGTTATGAATCCGACGCTCTAACCAACTGAGCTACCTCGCCATGTTTGTGCGGACAAATGCACTATTTTAAGTCGTTGTAGCGAGAACGAGAGTTGAACTCGTGACCTCCGGGTTATGAATCCGACGCTCTAACCAACTGAGCTACCTCGCCATTTCGGTGTGCAAATATGGGGTGATTATTCTAAAAATGCAAAAATCAAAAAACTTAAATTTTTAAATTATTGTAAAGACTTTGATAAGTCTTTAATCTTTAACTAAATAAAATCTGAAGTGCAATATAAAAAAATTTAGAGTAGCCGAAAATAATCATCAAAAAGGCCCTGAAATCGCATTTTTTGATATTCTTTTCCACTCAATGCATTAATAAGTTTCATTTTTTTTAATCACAGCCTAAAATTATTCTTTATTATATTTTTTAGGTTGTTCTTTACCTATTAAATGTTGATAATTGTAAACCAAAATATAGATCAATAATCATTACCAATATTACGTTATGGCAAAATTTAAATATCAGGCGGAATATGAGTTCAAAGTTCCATTACACAAACTTTATCCTTATTTTATAATGCCTAATCTTTTAAAAGATTGGTTTGCAGATAAAGTGGTAGAAGATGCAGAATTAAAAACAATCACTTTTGATTGGGGTAATGATCATAAGGTAGGTAAAATCGCCATTAGGCGTCAAAATCAACATATCAAGTTTGTATTTAAAAATGATGATGAATCTAAAAAATCATCTTACTTAGAATTTAAATTTGATTTCAGCGAATTAGCTCAATCATCTTTTGTAACTGTAATTGACTTTTCAGAAATGGATGATATAGATGAGTTGAAAGAATTGTGGGATGAATTTTTTGGTCGCCTACACGAGATTATTGGTGGCTAGCATAATACGTTAATATGTCATTTGAATTTTCAAATAAATATCTCAAGCAGCTTTCTAGAGCAGTAGAACAGGAAGAAAACGAGTACATCATCAATGAATTTGATGGAATGCACTCTGCCGATATTTCTACTGTAATGGAAGGGTTAAGTGCTGAGGATTGTAAATATATATTGGAATTACTCAACCCATCTGTGGGCGCTGATGTAATTTCTGAAATTGAGGACGATACTAGAAATAATTTTCTAACACTATTTACTCCTCAAGAGCTTTCAAAGTACATGGACAATACGGATTCCGATGATGCGGCCGATATCTTAAACGATATGCCTGTCAAAGTAAGGGAAGAAGTATTAGCCAGTATGAACAATAATGAGAAGGTTCAATATATTATTGATCTTTTGCATTATGAAGAGGATTGTGCAGGTGGTCTTATGGCCAAAGAATTGGTGAAAGCCAATATCAATTGGAATGTCTCTCAATGTATTGAAGAAGTAAGAAGGCAAGGTCAAAATGTAGATAAAATCTATACGGTTTATGTCGTAGATGATCATGATATTCTTTTAGGAAGAATATCCATGAAAAAGCTTTTGATTGCCAATGACCTTACTAAAGTTGCAGATCTTTACGAGCCAGAAATTGCTAAAGTATATTCTTATCTTGATGAAGAAGAAGTAGCTGATATCATGCAGCACTACGATTTAGAAGTGATCCCTGTAATCAATGTGCAAGGTCGTTTGTTAGGTAGGATTACAATTGACGACGTGGTCGATGTTATTACAGAACAAGCGGAGAAGGATCAGCAAGCCATGTCGGGTTTATCTGAGGACGTAGAGGAGACAGATAGTTTGATTGCTATGGCGAGAGCAAGATTGCCTTGGTTGATCGTTGGTATGTCTGGAGGTTTATTAGGAGCTAACTTCTTAGGGGGCTTCGAAGAAGAACTAAGTAGAATTCCAGCAATGGCCTTTTTTATCCCACTTATTACAGCAACAGGAGGTAACGTAGGTATCCAATCTTCTACCATTGTTGTACAAAGTTTAGCAAGTGGTGGTTTCCAAGGTTCAGCAATGAACCGATACTTAAGAGTATTAGTAATTGCCATTCTAAATGGACTTACATTAGCTGCTTTGGTTTACGGTTTTAATATGATTTTCTCAGATAATCATCAATTGGCCATTGTGGTTTCTTTTGCTTTATTTAGTGTGATCATGATTGCCTCCTTTATGGGGACAATAACACCGCTCGTATTGAGTAAATTTGGAATCAACCCAGCTTTAGCCTCCGGGCCTTTTATAACGACCTGTAATGATCTTATTGGCCTTGGAGTATATTTTATGGTTGCAAAAGCATTACTTCATTAAAAAGCGTTTATAACATAAAAGAGGTGTGATAAACATTTTCTTTATACCTTTATAAAATGTCAGAAAACAAAAGAACAGAAGTAGATCAACTAGGTGAGTTTGGTCTGATCGAAAGAATTACAAAAGATGTTGAAATTAATCATAAATCAACGGTAAAAGGTATCGGAGATGATGCTGCTGTGATTGATTGTGGAGATGATTATATGGTGGTTTCAACCGACATGCTATTGGAAGGAATTCACTTCGATTTAAGCTTTATGCCTTTACAACATTTAGGTTACAAAGCGATCGCAGTGAATGTTTCAGATATTGCTGCTATGAATGCTTTGCCTGAACAAGTAACTGTAAGTATTGCAATTACTAACAGATTCTCTGTGGAGGCGATTGATATGATTTATCAAGGTATCAAGGCAGCTTGTAAGAACTATAATGTCGATTTAGTGGGTGGAGATACTACTTCATCAAGATCGGGATTAGTCATTTCTGTTTCAGTAACTGGTCGTGTGGCAAAAGATAAGATTGTTTACAGGTCAGGTGCGAAGAAAGGAGATATCCTTTGTTTATCAGGTGATATCGGTGGTGCATATATGGGACTTCAAGTACTTTTAAGAGAAAAGAAAGTATATGAGTCTAATCCAGAGATGCAACCAAAATTAGACGATTATGAATACATCGTAGGTCGTCAATTACGTCCTGAAGCAAGAACAGATGTTATTCATGACTTAAGAGAAATCGGAATTGTGCCAACATCAATGATTGATGTTTCTGATGGTGTAGCTTCTGAGATTATGCATATCTGTAAAGCATCAGGAGTGGGAGCAGCTATCTATGAGCAAAAACTTCCAGTAGATCAAAGAACATTTGATGCTTGTCACGAGTTTAAGATTCCATCAGTAACTCCAGGTCTAAACGGTGGTGAAGATTACGAATTATTATTTACTATAGATCAAGAAGACTTTAAGAAAGTGGAGAAGAATCCTAATATCTACTTCATCGGATATATTGATGAGGCAGAAAGTGGTGCTAGAATGGTGACTGTAGGTGATCAGATCGTTCCAATTTCAGCACAAGGATTCAAACATTTTTAATTATGGCAGGACACAGTAAATGGGCCAATATCAAACATAGAAAAGGGGCCCAAGATGCAAAAAGAAATAAACTATTTACAAAGTTAGGTAGGGAAATCACAGTAGCAGCTAAAGAAGGTGGTCCTGATCCAGAAATGAACCCACGTTTGCGTTTAGCAATTCAAAACGCAAAAGGTTCAAATATGCCAAAAGATACCATTGAGAGAGCAATTAAGAAAACTCAAGGGAACGATGATATCGTATTCGAAGAGTTAACTTATGAGGGATACTCAAAAGGTGGAGTGGCAATTTATGTAGAGTGTAGTACAGACAATACAAGACGTACTGTGCAAAATGTAAAAAGTTACTTTGCTAAAATGGAAGGTTCCTTGGCTAAAAATGGTTCTTTGGAATTCCTTTTTGATAGAAAAGGAGTGTTCTCTTTTGAGATTTCAGAAGAGGTAGATAAAGAAGAACTAGAGTTAGAATTGATCGATGCTGGTGCAGATGAGATTGAGTTTGAAGAAAACTTAGTTCAAGTGTTGTCAGCGATGGAAGATTTTGGTACTGTCAATAAGAAATTAGAAGAATTGAATATTGAGGTATCAAGTGCTAACCTTCAAAGAATTCCTCATACAACCAAAGAAGTTGATGATGCTACCTTTGATATTGTGATGAAGTTGATTGATCGTTTGGAAGATGATGATGATGTTCAGCAAGTATTCCACGATTTAGAAATGACAGAAGCTCAAGCAGAACGTCACTTTGCATAAAATAAGGAGTTCTTTCTGCTCAAAAATAGTATTTGATATTGATTTGCATCTAAATCAATTATTGATAAAAAACAAACCCCTTGATACAAATCGTATCAAGGGGTTTTTATATGTAAAAGATTTAAGTTAATCTTCTTTGTTTACGTTGATCTTGTGAATATCTATCTCTTCGTCTTCATCTTCGAAATAGAAAGTATCCGTACCCTCGATAACAGGTTGCATTGCATCTTTATTTACATCGAATGTATATAACAAACAAGGTAATAATGTAAGGTTAGTACTCATAGCAACAATCAATGTAACTGATGTCAACAAACCTAACGCTTGAGTCGCTCCAAATGTAGATCCCATAAAGATGGCGAAGCCACAGAAAAGAACAATAGATGTATATAACATTGATGCTCCAGTTTCTCTTATAGCCATAATTATTGCACGTTTCATGTCGTAATTATGAAGAATAATCTCCTGACGATACTTGGCAAGGAAGTGAATAGAGTCATCCACAGATATACCGAAGGCGATAGAGAATACAATAGCAGTACTTGGTTTCAATGGAATACCCAAGAAGCCCATCATTCCTAAAGTAAATAAGAGAGGAATTAAGTTCGGAATCAATGAGAGGATAATGATTCTCAAATTACCAAACAAGGTACCCATGATGATTGCAATTAATACAAATGCAATCAACATACTTTGTTTTAAGTTTTTGATCAAGAAATCATTTCCTTTAATAAAGATCAAGGTCGAGCCTGTAACCGTAGCCTCGATATCTGTTTTTCCTTGGATATCTTTTAGTTTCGGACGAATAACATTATCGACTAAGTTATCCATTTCAATCGAACCAATATCAGCCATTGAAGTAGTTAAACGGATGTACTGACCTGTTGAATCCATCATGGCATTTGCCATTTTTGATGTTTCAGCATCAGTACTATTTCTCGCATACTTCATAATGTAAGTCATCTCACTTCTAGAAGGAAGTTTATAGTAAGATGAATCACCACCATGGAAAGATTGATTAGCCGCTTTTAAGAAAGTAGTAATTGATATTGGAGGAGAAACCTCATCCAACGAACCAATGAATTCTTGCATTTCCTCAATTTTATCAAGGTAGCCTTTCTTCATGTATCCTTTCTTACGACCAGTATTGATAAGAATTTCTAATGGCATGACACCACTAAATTCATTCTCAAAGAATTTAAGATCTTGTTTTACATGGTAATCCTCTGGTAAATCGTCTACCATATACGATTCAGCTGTTACCTTGTAGGAGCCATATATTGATAGAGCGACCATTGCAGCAGTAAAGAAGTAAACTACTTTTCTGTAATGCAATACCAAGATTTCCAATTGATGAATTAACCAGTTGGTAGGTCTAAATTCTAAGTGTTTTAAATGTCTTACATCAGGGGCTGGTAAATAAGAGAATACGATAGGAATAAACGTAATAGAAATGATAAAAGTAACGGCAATGTTGATACCTGCTACTATACCAAATTCCTGCATAGCTTTAATACCCGTAGTAATCAATACCATAAAACCAATAGCTGTAGTAGTATTGGTAATTAAGGTAACTACACCAATTTTTTTGATGATTAAGGCAAGAGCATCAATTTTTGACAATCCACTTGCATAGGCTTGATGGTATTTATTGAGTAGATAAATACAGTTGGGAATGCCTATAACCACCAGCACCGGAGGAAGTAAACCTGTAAGAATTGTGATTTCGTAGTTGAATAGGGATAGTGTACCCATAATCCAAACAATCACTACAACTATTACTAATAAAGGATAAAAAACAGGGGAGAACGACCTAAAGAAAAGGAATAATACTAAGGCCACCACACCAATGGATATACCTAAGAATATCATCGTTTCACTTTTCACCTTGCTAGCCATAATTGAACGAACATATGGCATACCCGCATAATAAAGTTGAATGTCAGCTTCTTTAGCAAAAGCTTGTGCTTTTTCTTCCAACTTCATCATTACAGCGGTCCTGTTTTTCGAATTAAGAACAACAGGGTCCATATTGATCAACATAGCAGTAGCTCCACCCTTAGAAATTAATCTGTTTTCGTAGGCTTTTACTTCTTTTACTTTAGAAATAACACTATCTAACTCTGCCTGAGTTGATGGCTTCTTTTTAAAGAATTGCTCAATTTCGAATTTTTGACTCTGTCGATTTGCAATGAGGTTAGGGACATCTGCAATAGAAAGCACATTTGTGATTCCTTCTAATTCACGGATATCTTCACACAAATCGATGAATTTATTAAAATTATCGAGCTGAAATAATTTAGGATCTTTCACGCCAATAACAAAAGAAGAGGCATCTTCGCCAAATTTCTCTTGGAATTCATTGAATGCAATCATATCAGGATCATCATCAGGAATAATTCTGATGTACTGATAGGACCACTTTACATCTTTGGCATGATATCCCATAAAAACAGTAGTTAATGCAATAACTACTAGAATTGGAATACGATTACCAAGTATAAAACTTGCTATTTTTTTCCACATAAGTATAGAACAAAAAAAGTGAGGGAATGTCCCTCACTATTATATATTTTATTGATTAAAACCTAACATTTTAATAGCAGCTACTGCCGCTTCAACACCTTTGTTACCGTGCTTTCCACCTGCACGATCAAAAGCTTGTTGTTCAGTGTTTGGTGTTAAAAGACCAAATACTACAGGCTTATTGTATTTTAAAGAAACGTTAGTTACACCATGTGCAACTGCATCACAGATAAAATCAAAGTGTTTCGTTTCTCCTTGAATCACACAGCCTAAACAAATTACAGCATCAACTTCTTCGATTTGAGCCATTAATTGAGCTCCAAAAGTTAATTCAAATGCACCTGGGACATCTTCTCTGTAAATATTTTCCTCTTTTGCTCCTTCATTAAGAAGTGTTTCAACTACCGCTCCATGTAAAGATTCAGTGATCTTTGGATTGTATTCTGAAACAACAATAGCAAATTTTTTCCCTGAGATGTCAATATTTTTTTTCTTAGTGTATTCACTAAGGCTTTTTAAAGCACTGGCCATTTTTGATGATTTTTAAATATAAAATTACAAGCTTACAAAGTTATCAATTTTTATGGCTTATAATAATCTCAATTCGAAATTATGCGACCAAAAAATTAAATATTTGTAAGCTTGTAAAATATCTTAAACTGACCTTTAGATTAATCCAATTTCTCTTCTACTTTTTGAGGCGAAATCATGTGTATAATTGATGCAATAATTATCACTGACATACAGCCAATTACATTGTACCACAAATAGGGGACATCAGTAAATTTAAATAAGTAGATGATGATACCTTCCGAGATTAAACCTCCAATAAAGGTAGCATTTGATCCAATTTTCTTGAAAAAGAAAGCGATCATAAAAACTCCTAAAATCACACCATAGACCAAAGATCCTAGAATATTCACCGCTTCGATTAAAGATCCTAACTGATTTGCAAAGGTGGCAAATAAAATGGCGTAAACACCCCACCCAATACTTACTAGTTTAGAAACCTTTAGGTAGTGTTTTTCTTCAGCTTCTGGTTTGATCATTCGTTTGTAAATATCTACGATAGAAGTAGAGGCCAAAGCATTAATTTCTGATGAAGTCGACGACATACTGGCCGAAAGTATAACAGCGATTAATAAACCAATTAATCCAGCAGGAAGGTAATTAATTACGAAACTTAAAAAGATATAGTTGGTGTCTTTAGTATCGATTGTGTCATCAACAGCATTAATCTTTGAAATGATTTCTGCTTTCTGACTTTCCACCAATTCATTACTTGCTATCAATTGCTTTTTAGTGGAATTGATTAACCCTTCATTATCACTATTTAATGCATCAGCATAAGCCAATGCCGCTTTTTGTCGGTCTTGTTGAACTTCTTGATAATCTGATTCATAAGAAGAGAAATTCTCTACTTTATTTTGAGCGTCTTCAAGGGCTACTTTATTAAATAATACCGGTGATGGTTGAAATAGATAGAAAACATAAACCATCGCACCTATAAATAAGATCAGGAATTGCATTGGTATTTTGATCATACCATTAAATAATAACGCTAATCTACTTTGTCCGATTGATGCTCCACTTAAATAGCGTTGTACCTGAGATTGGTCTGTACCAAAGTATGACATGGCTAAGAAGAATCCGCCAATCAAACCTGACCATACATTATATTTGGAAGTTGGATCGAATTTAAAGTCGATGGCATTTAATTTTCCTGATGCACCTGCAATATGTAAAGCATTATTGAACGATATAGCATCTGGCATCATCACAACAACAAGGATCCCAGCCAGAAGCATGCCCACAAAGATGACCGCCATTTGTAACTTTTGTGTTTGGTTAACAGCTTTTGTTCCTCCTATTACCGTATAAGCAGTAACTATAACGCCGATACCAATATTAGTGTAGTTAATATTCCAACCCATCAATGAGGATAGAATCAAAGAAGGAGCAAAGATGGTAAAACCTGCAGCTAATCCTCTTTGGGTCAAGAATAAAATAGCGGTAAGAGTTCTTGTTTTTAAGTCAAAACGTTTCTCCAGATATTCATAGGCGGTATATACATTCAATTTATGGTATATCGGTACCACAACTACTGAGAGAACAACCATAGCCAAAGGTAAGCCAAAGTAGAATTGAACAAAGCGCATCCCGTCTACAAACGCTTGTCCAGGAGCAGATAAGAAGGTGATGGCACTTGCTTGAGTAGCCATAATTGATAAAGCTACAGTAAACCATTTTGCCTCTTTGTTACCCAAAAGATAACTATTCATATCTTTCTGGGCACGTGTTTTCCAAATACCGTAGATTACGATAAAAGCCAGTGTACCCGTAAGTACTATCCAATCTATATAACTCACTGTAGTTTAGTTAAATGCGTTTGAGAACCAAGAAAATAATGTGATAAGGCCGACAAGCTCAGCAATCACAATAATGTACAATTGCTTCCAACTTTTGCCTACAGGAGGTTTGTTGTTTTCTTCTTCCATACTTATTTTCCTTTTTTAGGATTGGGTTTGTAGTTTAACATATTTGCAAAAATTCTGTAAGCTCCAGAAACACCTGCTGGCAATTCTCTAAACCAAGAAATTCCGCTGTAAATAAATGCTCCTTGTCCGTAATCGGCAACTAATAAAGAACCATCTACAGGGTCTTCATTAGGATCTTGCATTCTCAAAATAGGAGTATATTCATCTCCCCATTCATTAGGGAAGTATAATCCTCTTTCTTGTACCCAACCATCAAAATCTTCTTTGTCAATTTTGTTTGGATAGTTCATCAAAGGATGCTTCTTTTCAAGAATTTCTACAGGACTTTCTTCTACTGTTACTCTATCTCTTGATAGTTTGAGGTCAGCATAAGGCCCAATTTGTTTCGTTTTTACTCTATGAGAAGTATTGTATTGCACAATTACATTTCCTCCATTATACACATAGTCCATAAGTACAGGTTGAAGGTATCTCATGTTTTCTAAAACATTGTATGCTCTAATTCCAACTACAACAGCATCATAATTCTTTAAATACTCTTTTGTGATGTGGTCATGATCTAAAATATCTACTCTATATCCTGCAGTGATTAGCGACTGAGGGACAACGTCACCTGCACCCATTACATAAGCAATAGACTGAATATCACCTCTATTAATATTTAATCGGATAAGTTGTATGTTGGCATCAACAAAATAGTATTGTCTATAGATATGCTCATAATCAATGATATTTAATCCTTGATCAATTTTCTGACCTTTATCTGTAGTGAAATAGAGATGAAGGTTTTCTTTTCCATCTTTTTTAGAAGGAGTGACCTTTAATACTATTTCAGCTTTATCACCCTTATTTTTTAAGTCAACATCAAGTGATCCGTTGGATTCGATAGACCAACCTTTCGGTAAGTCATAACCAATTTTGCCTTTTGCATTATCTGTTTTTGCGGTAAAACTGACTTTAATGCTTTTAGATTGATCATCACCAAAAATCAATGTTTTTTGATCAATATCAATAGTTATCGCAGGAACAATACCTAGTGGAATATATACTTCACCTAAAGCAGGATTTACTTTTTTCTGCCAAATGTTAAGCGTTTCTTCAACTTTAACTCCCTGTACTGTTAACTGAACTATCACTGGAATAGGGTAAAAGTTTTCTGGCTGACCAATCATTTTTTGTTTATCTACACGATACATTCCTTTTGATGATAGTTTTTGTAACCAATAAGGTTGAGAGATAGGGAAGTCAGCCGGCACTTTAACATCAATAGTAGTTTTGATGTTTTTATTGTAAGTCAAATCAGTTGATAATTCCTTTTCTGATAGTGCACCAACTTGTACTTTGCTTAATTGAACAGAAGTAGATGATCTATTGATAGTTCTTAATTCAATATTTAAGCTATCACCTTGTGCAACTTGAGCATCGTCAACCAATGCCTCTAAGAATATTCCACTACACTGTAAGATCAATTGATTTATCTTTTCTGATTTTTTGTTGACCCAATAATCAGTTTGATCTAATTTATCAAGTTCTTTTTTGATTTTGATTAGCTGATTGACAGATTTCTCAGGTTTGGAAGGGTTAAAGCTGTCTTGTAATTCCTTGATGTATTTTTCGACTTTACTAGAATTAGCTACTCTTTTCCATGAGGTATCTACATCCTCCATGGGAGAGGATTTCATTTCAGCTCCGGCAAGTAATTCGAAATATTCTCTATTTTCTCCTCTTTGTAAAGCGGCACCAAATCCCTGACATCTATGTTTTGATCGAGCAGTCATGGCGATCTCACCCACATTTTTTCCTAATACAGGAATATAATTTCCAGTTTCTAAGCTGACGAATTGTGAAGCATCAAAAGATTCTCCTTTTCCTCTAAAGAACCATGAGTTGGTATTCCACATAATTCTTTTTGGTTGCCAAGGGGCTACATATTTTAATTGTTCAGGATATTTAGTAGAATCACCAGCAATTTTAAATGCTTCTAGAGCGATGATAGCTGATGTTGTATGATGTCCATGTGTTCTTCCTCCTCTGTTTGGAGAGAATCTCGTAATGATGATATCAGGTCGGAAACGTCGGATATTCCAAACAGCATCAGCTAGTACCTGATCTTTATCCCATACTGAAAGTGTTTCTTGGGGATTTTTCGAATACCCAAAATCGTTTGCACGGCTAAACATTTGTTGTCCGCCATCTACTTTACGGGCTTCAATAAGTTCTTGTGAACGAAGAATACCGAGTTCTTCTCTTATTTCAGTACCAATTAGGTTTTGTCCACCATCACCTCTAGTTAGTGAAGTATAAGCTGTTTCATACCCTTTTGCACGAGCAAAATAGGCAATCACTCTTTGATTCTCATCATCGGGATGAGCTGCAAAGTACATTACTGCACCTAGGGTGTTTAAGTGGTTAATTTCTTGAATGATATTGGAAGTGTTTTCCTTGTTAGCTTGTTTAGGAGTTTGTCCAATACAAAGGGTTGTAATAACAAAAAATAATAGGAAGGATGTTAATCTCATCAGTTGGTTAGTAACATGAAAGGATTCGATGAAAATCAGTGGAGGTATTGTACGGACGTTGCATTGCAACGTCCATACAGATATCATTATAAAACCTCTAAAGTCTAATATTAGATATTAGATTTGTTAGCTTTTTTCCACTTTTTAGAAGCATTAGGCATCCAAGTTTCGATGTCTTTATTTAAGCTACCTTTAAAGTAGTTGTAAGCACCATCAGGTTTTGCTTCACCAAATTTACGTGCGTCAATAGCAGCAGTTAAAGCTTCGTCATATTTCTCTTGACCCGCTAAGATTTGAGCTTTTACCCAATTATTCCAGAAATAGTTTGGACGAAGGCTAATTGAATTTTCAATTAATTCTAAAGCTTTTTCAGGATTTGAAGAAGCATAGAAGTTTGCTGAGTTTTGGAAAGTTCTCCAAACATTCTTAGTACTTGATGCAATATTTGCTTCTGCTAATTTATCTGTAGGAACATTTACTGTAAAGCTAACCATTGTTTTGTCCCACCATAAAGTAACTTTTGCTTCGTTGTCTTTTACAGATTCAATCAAGTAAGTTAATCTTTCTCTGAAAGGAGCAGCCTCAGGCTTTGTTTTGAATGATGCAACATCATCAGCTTCAATTCCTGCGATATCTTGTTTTCCATCTTTATTGTAAGCAAAGATAGATTTGTTAGCACCATTGAAATGGTAAGTCCATTCTGCATTTTCTTCTAAAGAAAGGAAGATGTTGTAAGTACCTGCTTTTACTTCTTTACCGTCAATCATAACATCAGAAGAGAAAGTGATGGCAGTTGGTCCGTTAGCACCAGCTCTCCAAGTTGAGCCAAATTTTTCTAGCTCACCAAAAACAGTTCTACCTTTTACAGCAGGTGAAGAGTAGTTAACAGAAATCTCAGTAACGCCAACTGTTTGTTTAACTTCAGCCGCAGGTGATGGAACTGGAAGATTTTGAGCGAATACGTTTGCTACGCCAAGAAGTAGTGTAACAATTAGTGAAAGTGTTGATCTTTTCAACATAGTGATTAAATTATTTTTTATGAATTATGTGTCCTAGGTCTGAATAGATAATATTTCTTCAAAAACTTGAAATCATATGATCAATTTTGACTTTGAACTAATGAAAGTTTAAAAAGTGTCGAAATAAAGAAAATAGGGGACAGAAATTCAAATTTATTTACTTAAATATTGTTTAAACAATTATTGTAAATAATGTTTAGAAGGATTTTAATTGATACTTGAGCAAATGGCTGGGTAATAATTTATATTATTAATGAAAGATAAATCTTAAAAGAAGTAACTTATTAAAATCAAAAGGGCATAAAAAAACACAAAGGTTTCGCAAGACGAAACCTTTGTGCAACCCAAAAACTAACTATTTCTCATTGCAATCGTGATTGATTGCACTTCAAAAGTAATAAAATATTTATAAATATTATTACAATAATGATAAATTAACATTAATTAAGGGTTGTATTTTAGAAGCGAATCAGGTCCAATAGGGAAATCAAAGATTAACCATATAGCCATTAACGTTACCCAAACCAATAAAAATGCAACGGAATAAGGTAACATTGTGGCGATTACGGTTCCGATACCCGCTTTTTTATCATATCGTTGAATAAAAGCAACAATTAATGCGAAGTAGGACATCATTGGTGAAATAATGTTTGTTACACTATCACCAATTCTGTAAGCCACCTGAGTTAATTCAGGAGAAATTCCCAATAACATAAACATAGGAATGAAAACAGGTGCCATTAAAGTCCATTTGGCAGATGCACTCCCCATCACAAGATTGATCAGCGCAGCTAATAAAATGAAAGAAATTAATAAAGGAATTTCATGCAAACCTAAAGCTTTTAAGAATTCAGCTCCCTTTATTGCAGAGATTAAACCAATGTTAGTCCATTTGAAATAAGCTACAAATTGAGCTGCAAAGAATACCAATACAATATATGAACTCATCGTTTTCATTGATTCACCCATACCTTTCATAATATCTGAATCATTTTTAAATGTTCCAGACCCTTTACCATATGCTATACCACAAATTGCTGCAATAATAAAAATCCAAGAAACAATACCTTTCATTAAGGCTGATTCAAAAATACTAGTCACTTTAGTGCCTTTGGCAATATCTTCAGGAGTTAGAGGTCTTCTTAAAAATCCATCATCAGGAATAATTCCAATTAAGATGATTGTAATGATAACGACTGCTGCAATACCAGCATAGATTAATCCCTTTCTTTCTTCTTTCGTAAGTGCATGCATTTCTTCAGCGACTTCATCACCTTTGTATTCACCTAATCGAGGAATGACAATTTTCTCTGTAACGAAAGTACCAGCTATACCAATAAAGAATGTAGACACAAACATGAAATAGTAATTACATGCCGGATTAATAAGATAAGACGGTTCAATAATCTGTGCTGCTTCTTGAGAGATACTTTGTAATAAAGGATCAATGGTGCCCAATAATAAGTTGGCAGAATATCCGCCAGAGACACCTGCGAATGCTGCAGCTAAACCAGCAATGGGGTGTTTTCCAAAAGCAAGAAAGATAACAGCAGATAATGGTACTAATAGCACATAGCCAACTTCACTAGCGGTATTTGATAGCACACCCGCAAATACAACGACAAAAGTGATGATTTTTTTAGGCGACTTTAAAACCATCAATCTGATGATAGTTCCAATAAGTCCACTTCCCTCAGCAATACCAATACCTAGCATAGCTACTAATACAACCCCTAATGGAGCGAAATCAGTAAAGTTCTTTACCAATTTGGTAAGGATTAAATATATACCATCTTGAGAAAGTAGGTTGACTACTGTAATCATTTCATCTTTTCCAGGATGTTTAACACTAAGATCCATTAGGGAAAATACCCATGATAAAATGACGATAGCAAAAGCAAAACCTGCAAAAAGTGTTGCAGGATGGGGTAGAGCATTACCCACCTTTTCAATAAAACTTAAAAATTTATCGATAGGGTTCTTCTTAACTGAATTGTTTGTTGTGCTCATTTAGATAGATAAGATGTAATAAATTCATTTGTGGAGTTGCCTCCAAAAGTGATGCAATTTAAATAAACCTCAAAAGACTGACAAAAGTACTTTGAAAGATTAATATTTATTGTAGTATTCAAGATACTTTGACTTATTCTACTTTTATAAGTGATGAAGATGAATTGTTATAGGATGATAATTTGAAATTGGAGTAGGTTAAAAATTCTAGAAGTTAAAAACATTAAGACTTAAAATATTTTATACTTTTTGATGTTGATAATCAGATTGATTGATTTATTATGGATAGGAAAACTAATCTTCTGATTGATACTTGATTTTAAAAATAAAGTGTTGAAAATATTTATTTTCGATTTGCTTTTTTTAATTTGACATTGATTTAATGAACTACATACCTATATATGGGATCTAACTTAGATAAAACACAACAGCAGGGATTTGGTACTGCACCAGTTTTTTTTACTTCAATTAGTACAATATTAGGAGCGATTTTATTTTTAAGATTCGGCTACGCAGTATCTAATTTAGGATTGCTTTCTACTTTTTCAATGGTATTAGTAGGGCACTTGGTCACAATACCGACGGCTATGGCAATTTCAGAAATTGCAACTAACCAAAAAGTACAAGGTGGAGGAGTGTATTATATTATTTCTCGTTCTTTTGGAATTACCATAGGAGGCTCAATTGGTATCTCCTTATATCTTTCTCAAGCAATCAGTACAGCATTTTATATTATAGCTTTCGCAGAAGCTTTCAGACCATTATTTCCTTTATTAGAACAATATGGAATTGTAGATCTTAATTTACGTTGGATCACAATTCCAATGACAATAGGTCTAATTGGTTTGGTTATGTATAAAGGTGCTGATTTAGGAATGAAGACACTATATATAGTTGTAGCTATATTATTCATTTCACTTTTATCCTTCTTTATTGGAACAACAGAGTTTTCTCAAAACTTAGATAAAATAAATTGGAGCGGACATATAGAGGGTGGAGATAACTTCTTTAAGGTACTCGCCATTTGTTTCCCTGCATTTACCGGAATTGCAGCAGGAGTGGGGTTGTCTGGCGATTTGAAATCTCCAGAAAAATCGATTCCAATTGGTACCATGCTGGCAGGTGTTTTTGGAATGGTCATCTATTTATTAGTGGCTTATAAATTATCTGTTTCTGCCTCATTAGAAGATTTAGCTGAGAATACACTAATCATGACAGATATTTCTTTTTGGGGTCCATTAATTCCAATTGGATTAGCTGCAGCAGCATTATCGTCGGCAATTGGTTCAATATTAGTTGCTCCAAGAACTTTACAGGCAATCGCAGAAGATCAGGTACTTCCGAATGGATATGTCAACAAATGGTTGTCGAAAATTCAAAAGGGATCAAACGAGCCGGTAAACTCATCATTAATTACCTCAATTATTACTCTTATTTTTGTATTAATCGGAGATATTGATGTAGTAGCACAAATTATCACTATGTTCTTCATGGTAACGTATGGTGCCATTTGTTTGATTAGTTTTTTAGAACATTTTGCTTCAGATCCAGCTTACCGTCCAGTATTCAAATCAAGACCAATTATTTCTTTGGTGGGTGCTTTAATGTGTGGGTACTTAATGTTTAAGATTTCTGCTACATACACATTTATTGCCTTGATCTTTATGGCATTATTGTATCAAATGGTCCGTCAGTTTACACCGAATAAGGAAGGGTTAAAGGCCATTTTCCAAGGTGTGATTTTCCAATTGAGTAGGCAATTCCAAATTTTCCTTCAGAAAACTGAAAAAGACGATGTCGAAGATCACTGGAGACCGGCTGTAGTTTGTGTGAGTAGAAATACTTTCAAAAGGTTCTCTGCCTTTAACCTTGTGAGATGGATTGCCCATAAATATGGTTTTGCCACTTACATTCACCTTATTGATGGTTACTTATCAAAAGAGACCAATAAAAATGCAGAAAAAGACCTACAACGTCTAATTAAGATTTCTGAAGCATCAAAAAGTAAGGTGTATTTAGATACAATGATTAGTCCTTCGATGACATCAGTAATTGCCCAAGTGATTCAGTTACCTTCAGTAGCAGGTAAGGATAATAACATGTTGATGTTTGAGTTTTCGAAAAAGGATCCTGATGATGGATTAAAACAACTTATCGATAACTTCAAATTGATGTCGGTAACCGGTAATGATATTTGTGTATTAGGTTCAGATGAAAGAAACTTTGGTGTAAAAACTGAAATTCACATATGGTTGACTCCTAAAGATCTAGAAAATGCTAACTTGATGATCTTACTAGGTTTTATTATTATTGGACATCCGGAGTGGAAAAAAGCCAAAATTACGTTGTTGGCATGCTTCCCTGAACCAGAATTAGAAGAAAGAAGATCTCAAATTTTAGATTTGATTAAAACAGGTCGTTTACCAATTTCTAAAAACAATGTTCGACTTCTTACTAGGGCGGATGATATGGATATGAAAACAATGATCAACCAAGAATCTAGAGATGCCGATTTGACTATCATTGGGATTCGACTAGAAGCAGCTAAGAAAATTAATGAACAAGTTTTCTATGGTTATGATGATATTGGTGATGTGTTATTTATCCATACAGCAAAAAGGAAAGATATTTCATAACTTGAAAGTATTTATAGATGTTACCATTAGAAACAGAAAATTTGATAAAAACCAATATTGAGGAACATGGGTTTCATATTGGTATGATAGAAGGGGATAAATATTTACCTTCCTATGCGTTTTCTATTGGTTTATATAAATCTTTTCAACATCCAGAAATTATTGTTTTTGGATTGCCAAATGAGGTGATGCAAAACCTACTGACCAATGTATGTCAAGCAATAAAGGACGGGAGGAAATATGAAGCGAATGTGATAAATACAGAAGTTATCAATAATTTCCCTGTTCAATTTATAGACGTAGATCAAGCGTACTATTCGGATTATTTGGAATACATTTCTTGGTTTTATAATCAAAAGAATGATTTTAAAGCTTATCAAATGGTTTGGACTGATAAAGGAGGATTTTTTCCATGGGAATCATCATTTAATAATCAATGGAAATTCAATCAGCCACTATTAGATAGAAATACAGACTTTAAATTCTATGAAGAAAGGTCTCAATCAGTTTATACAACAAAAAATACGCTTGAAGGCAATCCTATTCTATGGGTATATCATACTCATGAAGGTGATTGGGAATTTCATAGTGAAGAACATCCAGATTTTGATAATGCAAAAGTATTAAGTTTTGATGAAATCATTAAATTAGACCCTAGTCTGAATCAGTTGTTCCAACTAAATTATGGTCAGTCAGCCATAAGAAAATCGGTGGATGACGATTGGGAAATCTCCGATTATGAGGAAGAAGAGTAGAATAACTTGAGTTATTGTCCTAGACTTACCAAAATATTATCTATATTAGATATACAACCAAACTTTTTTATAAACACACATAAATACTATCATGACTTACTATTATCGCCTTGGGAAAATTCCGCCTAAGAGGCACACGCAATTCCGTAACGACTCAGGAGAGTTGTATCATGAGGAATTAGTGAGTTCACTTGGCTTTTCTGGAGTGTACTCCAACATCTATCACAAAAATCCTCCTACAAATGTCAAAAAGGTTGGTCCTTCAACACCTTATTCCTATAAAATACTAAAGGATTATGGTTTAAAAATGACCCACCTTAAAACAAGTGGAATAAATTATACAGGAAATGATTTTCTTGAGAGTCGAGTACCTTTAATGGTGAACTCATCTTGTATAATTTCTATTTGTTATCCAGATCAATTCTCTATGCCTTACATCTTTAAAAATGCTGATGGTGATGAGATGATTTATGTATATGAAGGGCAGGGGAATCTAAACTCTCAATTTGGTAAACTGCCTTTTAAAAAGGGTGACTACATTGTTATACCAAGAACGACAATGTATCAAATAGAAGTGGAAGGAGAGATCAAGCCTAAGTTTTTAATTGTTGAATCAAAAGCACCAATTGAAACAGTTGGAAGATATAGAAATGAATTAGGGCAACTGTTAGAACATTCTCCTTATTGTGAAAGAGATTTACATCCTCCAATAGAAATTAATGATTATTCTGATCATAAAGGTGATGTAGAGATGAAGATTAAAAAGGGAGATGCTTTACATCAATATTTTTATGGATACCATCCATTTGATATTGTTGGTTGGGATGGTTTCTTGTATCCTTACACTTTCTCGATATATGATTTTGAACCAATAACAGGTAGAATTCATCAGCCGCCTCCAGTGCATCAAACATTTCAAGCAAGAGGAGCATTTGTCGTTTGTAGCTTTGTACCGAGATTATTTGATTATCACCCTTTAAGTATCCCGGCACCATACAATCATTCAAACATAGATTCCGATGAAGTATTATTTTATACGGAAGGAGAGTTTATGAGCAGAAAAGGTATAGATACAGGTTCGTTTACTTTGCATCCTGGAGGAATTCCTCATGGACCCCATCCAGGAACAATGGAAAAAAGTATAGGAAAAAAAGAAACAAAAGAATATGCTGTAATGGTAGATACTTTTGCTCCATTGCATCTGACTGAAAATTGCTTGCCTTATTTAGATGAGGAGTATCCTTATTCTTGGCAGTAAAGACATAAAAAAGAGGGATCAAAGTCCCTCTTTTTCATAAAAACCAAATTCATTAATCGTACTCTTCTTCTTTTTTAGAATATTGAGTTATTGCTGAAAGATCATTTTCGTTGATATAATTATATAAACGAGTATAACCAATATTCAACAAACGACTAATTTTTGCGATACTCTTTCCTTCTTCAAGGTATTTGTGAATCAGATCTTTTTTACGTTGAGCAATCTCCTTTCTATGCGATTGACCCATTTTTCTAATTCTATCCAATTGAAGAGGTCTTTGTTCAAGCAAACGTGTAGATTTGTCTGCTTGTGTTTCCCAGAACAAGTTGATTTTATTGAGGTTTTTATAATCCCAGTCTCTATAGGCCAACTTATGTGCTTTGGAAGGTTTTAGTTTGCCCATATCCCGAAGAATAATTTCAGCTATGGCTAAAGATTTCCATTTACCATCTTCATTTACACGAATAAATAAACAAGATCCATTATCAGAGATTCTGTGGTATTTATTCTTGTACATGAAATAGTCGTGCCCATCTTGTGGCTTTTCACTTGTCTTTTTTGATGCTTTGCAGCTCTTTACGAACTTCTCAGAATAGTCAGGAATATATTTTCTTTTAGTTGCAAATCTAGTTTTTAGGGTACACCATTCAAGGTTTTCAACGTTGTTGTTAGATTTATCTCCATCTTTATGGATGACAATTTCGTTTTCCTCTTTGGGTTTATCTAGAAATAGTTCAGCTACTAAACGATGTACATAGTATGATTTCTTTTTATCATTAACCTTACAGTCTATAGATAAATATCCACCACCAATGTCTCGTCCTTTAATTATTTCTCCTTTCTGAGATCGAGCGTATGATTTGACTTTTCCTTGGTTACTGATTTCATATTTTTTATCAGTAAAAGGCAGTTCCATCCAAATTTCTTCTGTCACTTTTTCAGGCGAAGTTTTACTCATAATTAATGTTTTGATAAAGTGGTTAGTAAAATGAAGTTGATATTTTACTAGAGAACGTCATATGATGTTAGTTTTTAGTTTTTATCTACTTCTTTGAATTTGTATGCTAGATAAGATAAGACATCACCGAACGAGTCAAGTATATTTTTGGTCGCATTATCAACTTTTTTTCCTCTAGTTCTAAGTAATAATAAACCAAATATTCCATTAATACAAATTTGAATTGGATTAGTAATCAATCCATCGGCAAATTTTAGATTTTCATCAATGTGAGGAGAAGCTTTTTTGTATACTTTTTGGTATTCTTCGTCTTCACTCAACAATTTGTGGTGTAGGGTCGTAATATTGTCAACTTCATCTTGGGCCCATGAACAATGTCCTTCTTTTGTTACCTCTTCTTTTTTCATAAGTTCAAGAAGGTCTTTGTGCCATTGAATTACTTCATCTCTTTCTTTATCGTTTAATTTAGTAATATGATTTACTACGTATTCTCTGATATCCTCAAAATTAAAATCGAAAGCTCTTAATAATTCCTCTGATTGATATATGTAAATGATGTATTCACAGATATTCTGTTCCTTCTTTTGTTGAGCGATTAGCATTATTTTATTACAAAAAAGTAGTGATATAATATTTTATGCAAATATAAAAAAGGGAATAGAAGTTACATGATCTATTCCCTTTTTATGGTTTATTTTTTTATTATTTTTTCCTTTTCAAGCTAAGTACTTCTTGGTCCAGTCGCCAAATAGCTTCTTGCATGTCGTTTAATCCGTTATTTTGATCACTATCTGGGAAGTCTTTAGAAATATGAGCCACTAATTTCCACATTTCACTAATGTCATGAACTTCTACCTCATAAGGTGAATATCTAAGGTTGGTAGACTTAAGGATATATGTATTATTCTTGTCTACATTATTGTACACCTTTTTCAAAACAAAACCTTCAGAACGGGTAGTAACAATACATACCTGTCCGTCTTTAACATTATTCCAATCATCAATATATTCACCAATGATAATCGTACCTTCTTCAAGTGGAGGCATAGAGTCACCACTTATTTCAAAAGCTCTATACGTCTTTCCTTTCGGTAAGAATGGTAAACTATATTTATCTAATTTACTGATGAAATTAAGATCTGAATATCCTGTTGCATAACCCGCTCTAGCACGTTCAGGAACCATTTCAATATTTTCATCACCGTTATCATTAGTGGTAATGGTTAAAATTCTGAGATTATCTCCTGAAATATGTTCTTTAGAGTTTTCCTTTTTCTCAATCTCTTTAGGATCAAGCTTTGTAAGATCTTCTTTTAATATTTGATCAATAGTAACATTAAAGAAGCTACAAATTTTTTCTAATCGTGTGTAATTGGGTTCTGCTCGGCCATCCTCATAAGATGAAATAGCACTTCTTGATACTTGATCAGTTTCTGTGCTCAACTGATCACCAAGGTCAGTTTGACTTAATTTACCATCTTTTTTTTGTCTGAGGTACCTTAAATTAGCACCAAATAATGAGGCGTTTTTCGACATTTGGTATTTTTTTAACCTACGAATACTTAATTTTTTATCAATTTATGATTTTGAACAATTATTGCCAAATTATTAGACTAAAATTGTACTCTTACCCGGTATATTAACAAATTGTGTCTATTTTTAGCATCAAGATAAAGGGATAAGTCAATTCATTGTTGGATATATACAATTACGAAATACAAATAAGTATTGATTATTGGTGTAAGGTGTTGGTATGTTGAAATATCAAAATATTTTTTATGATTTATAAAATCTTTCTTCTTAAATTGAAAATTATTAGAACAAGCTTTTGAAACTTTAATATAAACTCTAAAAACTATCAATGAGCATCTCTAAGTCGTCATAAATTGTTCTTATAAATTATCAACTAATTAAAATTACTTCATTTTTTATGAAAGGTTTTTTAAAAACTACCCTTGCAGTTATAGTAGGCGTATTTATTTCTTCCGCAATTATTTTCTTGTTTTCAGCAATGATGTTTGGGGCGATTATAGCAGCTTCAAGCAAAAGTGAACCGTCTAAAATTGACCCTAATTCAGTATTAGTTCTCGATATTTCAAAAAGCTTTAAAGAAATCGGTGAAACTGATCCATTCGAAAAATTTAATTCGAGTTATTTTCCATCAAATTCGGCAATAGGAATACATGATTTTGTTGATGTAATCGATAAAGCAGCAAAAGACGACAATATTTCTGGTATCTATTTAAAAGGAGGTACTTTTGGTGGATCAATGCCAATGGCAATTGAAGTTAGAGAAGCATTAGAAGAGTTTAAGTCGAACGATAAATTTGTATGGGCTTATGCGGATGGTATTTCAGAAGCTGGTTATTATGTGATTTCAGAATCAGACAAAATCTTTTTGAATCCTCATGGAGGGTTAGAATTTAATGGTTTGTCGTCTGAAATAATGTACTATAAAAAGTTCTTCGAGAAAATTGGGGTTGAACCTGAAGTATTCAGAGTTGGGAAATATAAATCAGCAGTTGAGCCATTCTTAACTGATAAAATGAGTGATGCTAACAGAGAACAAATCACTTCTTATCTGAATAACTTATATAATCATTATTTGGAAGGTGTTGCAGCTTCTAGAGGTTTAGGACTTGATGAGATTAGAGATATTTCTAACAACATGAAAATCCGTAACGCTAAAGACGCTCTTCATTACAAGTTTGTAGATGAGTTGGTTTACGTAGATCAAGTAAAAGAATATTTAGCTGAAAAGTTTGAATTGGAAAGTTTCTCTGATGTTAATACTGTAGGTTACTCAAAGTATAAGGATGCATTAGATGCTAGACCAAGAAGAAGAGGAGAAGGTAAAATTGCTATTTTATCGGCTGAGGGTGAGATTATCTACGGTAAGAAAGAAAGTGGTCAAACAGCTATTAGCAATAAAGATTTGATCGAGAATATTAATGATTTGGCTGAAGATGATGATGTAAGTGCTGTTGTTTTAAGAGTGAACTCACCTGGAGGAAGTGCATTATCATCGGATCTCATTTGGAGAGCTATCGAAAAATTAAAAGAAAAGAAACCTGTAGTGGCTTCAATGTCAACTTATGCAGCATCAGGTGGATACTATATTTCAGCGGGTTGTGATAAAATTATCGCTTACCCTAACACTATTACAGGTTCTATAGGTATTTTCGGTTTAGCTTTTAATCCATCAGAATTAGTTAATAAGAAATTAGGCTTACAAACTTATGCAGTGTCTACTGGTAAGTTTTCTAACTTTCAGTCTGTTTTGGATGATTTCTCTGAAGAAGATAGACAAATTATTCAAGCAAGTGTAGAAGAAGGGTATGAAACATTTACTTCTAAAGTAGCACAAGGTAGAAAAATGAAAGTCGAAGACATTCTTAAAATCGCACAAGGTCGTGTTTGGACTGGTGAACAAGCAAAAGAAGTGGGTTTAGTAGATGAACTAGGAGGAATTGATAAAGCCATTGAAATGGCTGCTTCATTGGCTGAATTGGAGAATGATGATTATCAAATAGAACATTTCCCTGGTGAAAAAGACTTTTTACAAGAATTCTTGACGAATTTAGATAATTCAGCTAAAGCAAGAGTGAAAACATATATGTATGGAGAGTATGCGACATACATGGATAAAACCTTTAAGTGGATGAATTCTATGAAAGGAGTTCAAGCATCCATACCTTATTATCAAGAGATCGAAGGATTCGAAAGACCATAGATTTATTTGAATATTACAAAAAGCCTCTATCATTTGATGATAGGGGCTTTTTTCATTTTTTTGATATACACAATGATTTTTTGATTATCACTAAACTATCATACCGAAAATTTAGTTATTAATAAGTAACCCGTTAATTGTAACTTTCTAAGAATTTCCTTAATACATTTTACATCTTTTGCCCGGAAAGTTTCAATACATTTTTACAATGTTTATCTTATGTATATTAAGAATACCCAACTACTATCTTATGAAAGCGTTGCCCAAGAATGATCATCTTTCTCGTTTTATAGAAAGATTGTATGAAATAAAAGAGAGTAATAATAATAAAGTAACCCAAGCTGATTTAAAATCCATGGCTTTAGAAATGGGCCTGTCCGATTTGGATTGGATTCGCATGCAAGATCTTTTTTCATCACACTTGGCAAGAGCCATAGGGTACCATAAATATAAAAATTGGGAAGATGCTATTTATGAATTAGATCAAGCACTTAGTATAAACCCCTTTAACGTAAAATGTTTATTCCTCACTGCCTCTTGTTATGCGAATAAATATTATGAGGACGAAAAGAAGGCAGATAGGGAGCAATCCATCAATTTTGCCAACAAAGCATTAGAAATAAATCCATTGGATGAAAAGTCACTTCAGTTATTAAGCTCATTAAAAAAAGAAGCAAGGCAAAGAAAAATCATTGAAAGAGAATCCATTAAAACACTTTTAGTAGCTTGTTCCTTCGGTGCAGTAATTTTCACCTCTTTGGCTTACCTTACACTATTTGATATGGTCCCCACAGTATCTGTGCCGTATACATCTGAAGTAACTCAAAACTACAGTAAAGTAAATCCAGATGTTCAATATTTTAGCCAAAATAATAAGAATGGTCACTTTTTCCATCTCACCAGTAATGTGATAAAGATTTTTGAAAAAAAGACAGCCCTAGAACTTCATGGCAAAATAATGTTTGACAAAAAGACCAATTCTATTGTTAACATCAATTGGAAAGACACAGATGATAATGTGATTCACAATAAAGCAGTCACATCAGATCATTTAATTGACATAAAAGATTTAAATGGGAAATTTAAAATCACAGAAATAATTGATTCTGAAATAGCTAGAGATATTTCGAAAATTGAAATTGTGATGGACTAATTTCTCTGCCTATATACCTTAACCAATAATCAACACGTAAACAGATCAGGTACTAGATGAATTTTAGTACCTGTTTTTTTTTGGATTAATCATATTAACTTAATTTTTGATGATGTTTTTTTCAGAAATATGAATAAATAATAAAATTAACCTTACTTTTGGGGGCATATTCAAGCAGTTGAAATCATATACGCAAAATGGTACTCTTTTTTCGAGGCAATACAGATAACGTATTCGCAGTCCACGCCGGTAAGGCATTATCTCAAGATAACTTAGAAAAACTATCTTGGTTATTCGGAAACGCTCAAATCCTTGAGCAAACTTCACTAGAAGGATGGTTTATTGGTCCACGTAAAGAAATGTTGACTCCTTGGAGTACAAACGCGGTGGAAATTACTCAAAACATGGGTATTGAAGGTTTGATCCGTATTGAAGAATTTCTTCAAGTAGCATCGGAAAAAGCCGCTGAATTCGATCCAATGTTGCAAGCACTTTACGAAGGTTTGGATGGTTCAATTTACACTATTGATGTAAAACCAGAGCCAATTCAGCTTATCGAAGATATTGCAGCTTACAACAAGGAGGAAGGTTTAGCTCTAAGTGAAGAGGAAGTAACTTACTTAAATGAAGTAAGTGAAAAAATGAACAGAAAGCTAACTGACTCAGAAGTATATGGCTTCGCACAAGTGAACTCAGAACACTGTCGCCACAAAATCTTTAATGGTATTTTTGAAATTGATGGAGAAGAGAAACCTACTTCTTTATTCAAGTTAATCAAAAAGACTTCTCAAGAAGCTCCAGATAATTTAGTTTCTGCTTACTCAGATAACGTAGCCTTTATTCAAGGTCCTAAAGCAGAACAGTTTGCTCCTAAAACTCAGGACAAACCAGATTTCTTCGAGACTTCGGAATACGAATCAGTAATTTCATTAAAAGCGGAAACACACAACTTCCCAACAACAGTAGAGCCTTTTAACGGTGCAGCTACTGGTTCTGGCGGTGAAATTCGTGACCGTGTTGCAGGTGGTACAGGTTCTATGCCTTTAGCAGGTACTGCTGTATATATGACTTCATACTCTCGTCTTGAAAAAGATAGAAAGTGGGAAGACGGAATGAAAGAACGTCCTTGGTTATACCAAACACCAATGGAAATCTTGATTAAAGCATCTAATGGAGCATCGGATTTTGGTAACAAATTCGGTATGCCTTTGATCGCTGGATCAGTATTGACTTTCGAGCATGAAGAATCAGACAAGAAACACGGTTTCGATAAAGTGATTATGCTTGCAGGTGGTGTTGGTTATGCTAAAAAAAGAGACGCTCTAAAAAATACACCTGAAAAAGGTGATAAAGTGGTTGTTATGGGTGGTGACAACTATAGAATTGGTATGGGCGGTGGCGCTGTTTCTTCAGTAGCTACTGGTGAATTCTCTAATTCTATTGAGTTGAATGCAATCCAACGTTCCAACCCTGAAATGCAGAAACGTGTGTATAACGCAGTTCGTGCAATGGCAGAGTCTGAAGACAACCCAATTGTTTCAATTCACGATCACGGTGCAGGTGGACACTTGAACTGTCTTTCAGAATTAGTGGAAGAAACAGGTGGTAGAATTGATTTGGATAAACTTCCAGTAGGTGATCCAACTTTATCAGCAAAAGAAATCGTAGGTAACGAATCTCAAGAAAGAATGGGATTAGTTATTAACGAAAAACATATTGATACTTTACAGAAAGTTGCAGAGCGTGAGCGTTCTCCATTCTACGTAGTAGGTGAGACAACAGGCGATATGCAATTTACTTTTAAAGATTCAAAAACAGGAGAAGCACCAATCGATATGCCATTGGACTATATGTTTGGTAGTGCTCCTAAAACAATCTTAAAGGATACGACAATTGATCCTAACTTCTCTCAAGTAGAAACGGATGCAGTGAAGGTTCATGAGTATTTAAATGATGTACTTCAATTAGAAGCGGTAGCATCAAAAGATTGGTTAACAAACAAAGTAGACCGTTCTGTAACTGGACGTGTAGCGAAGCAACAAACGGCTGGTGAATTACAATTGCCATTGAACAACGTTTCAGTAATGGCTTGTGATTACAGAGGTAAAGCGGGTATTGCTACTTCCATTGGACATGCTCCAGTAGCTGCTTTGATCGATCCTGCTGCAGGTTCAAGAAATGCCATCTCAGAAGCATTAACAAACATGGTTTGGGCTCCTCTAGAAGGCGGTTTAAAATCAGTTTCTCTTTCTGCAAACTGGATGTGGCCTTGTAAGAACGAAGGTGAAGATGCTCGTTTATATAGAGCAGTGGAAGCTTGTTCTGATTTTGCTATTCAATTAGGAGTGAATATCCCAACAGGTAAGGATTCACTTTCTATGACTCAAAAATACGGTGATGAGAAAGTATATTCTCCAGGTACAGTAATTATTTCTACTGTTGGTGAAGTATCTGATCTGAAACAAGTTGTTGAGCCAGTAGCAAAAGTAGGTAAGAAATTAATCTATGTAGACTTAGCAAAAGATGGTTATTCTTTAGGTGGATCATCATTAGCTCAAGTATTAAATAAAGTAGGTAAGCGCGTTTCTTCAGTTCAGGATGCAGATTACTTTGCAAAAGGATTTGAAGCAATTCAGACATTAATCAAAGAGGGTAGAATCGTTTCAGGACACGACGTGTCAGCAGGTGGTTTAATCACAGCTTTACTTGAAATGACATTCCCATCTAAGAATGTAGCCTACGATATCGACATTACTGATCTTTCTCAAGAAAGCTTAGTGAATATCTTGTTCTCTGAAACGCCATCAGTAATTTTCCAAGTTGAAGACGAAAGAGCATTCTCTAAATTAGAAGATGCTGGTATCAACTTCAAAGTAATTGGTACTGCTGTTGAAGGTGGAGCCACTAAAGTGAAGTTCCAAGACACTACTTTAGAGTTCAATACAGAAGAACTACGTGATGTATGGACGAAAACATCTTATTTATTAGATAGACAACAATCTGGCGCTGAGAATGCAAAAGAACGTTATGAGTCGTATAAGATCTCTCCTTTACATTACACTTACCCTGAAAACTTTACAGGTCAACTTTCTGCTTATGGAATTGATGCTGATCGTAAAGAAAAATCAGGTATCAAAGCAGCCATCATTCGTGAGAAAGGTGTAAACGGTGATAGAGAAATGGCTTACTCTATGCACTTAGCTGGTTTTGATGTAAAAGATGTTCATATGACTGACCTAATCTCTGGTAGAGAAGATCTTTCAGATGTGAACTTCATTGTATTCGTTGGTGGATTCTCTAACTCAGACGTTTTAGGTTCTGCAAAAGGATGGGCAGGTGCTTTCCTTTACAACGAAAAAGCAAAACAAGCGTTAGACAATTTCTACGCTAGAGAAGATACACTTTCATTAGGTGTTTGTAACGGATGTCAGTTGATGATCGAACTTGGTTTAGTAACTAAAGGACATGATCAAAAACCTAAAATGTTACATAACAACTCTCACAAATTTGAATCAGGTTTCGTGAACATGGAAATCCCTGAGAATAATGCAGTGATGTTGAAATCGTTATCAAATACTCGTTTGGGTGTTTGGGTGGCACACGGTGAAGGTAAATTCGATCTTCCTTACGCAGAAGAGCAATACAATATCGTAGGTAAGTACGGATATGAAACATACCCTGCTAACCCTAACGGTTCTGCTTTCAACACAGCCGCTTTAGCTTCAGAAGATGGTCGTCATTTAGTAATGATGCCTCACTTGGAGCGTGCGATCTTCCCTTGGAACTGGGCACACTACCCAGAAAGAAACGACGAAGTTTCTCCTTGGATCGAAGCATTTGTCAATGCTAAGAACTGGGTTGCTGAGCAAACGAAGTAATCAATAAAAATTGATATATTTAGCCTCCACATTAATTTGTGGAGGCTTTTTTAATTATAAAAACTGATAGAACACATAAAGTATGAAAGGATATAAAACGGTTGATGCCTACATTAATGGATCAGAACAATGGGGTAGTGCTTTAGAGTTTCTCAGAGCCTTACTATTGGATACAGAATTGGAAGAAGGTGTAAAATGGGGAGCTCCAATTTATATGATCAAAGGAAAAAATGTTATCGGAATGGCAGCTTTTAAGCAATATGTTGGATTGTGGTTTCATCATGGAGCATTATTGAAGGACAAACAAAAAGTATTGTACAATGCCCAAGAAGGAAAGACAAAAGGACTAAGACAATGGAGGTTTCAAAGCCTAGAAGAACTAATTGATGCCAAAGAGGTGATCATTGATTATGTAAAAGAAGCAATTGATAATCAGAAAGCAGGAAGAGAGGTGGAAATGAGTAAGAAAACTACCACTGTTGCGTTACCCGAATTATTAATTACTGCATTGACTGAGGATCCTTCATTAAAATCATCATTTGATACATTAACTCCAGGAAAGCGAAAGGAATATGCCGAATATATTGAAACAGCGAAAAGAGAAGCCACTAAATTAAGCCGACTGGAGAAGATTAAACCTATGATAAAAGAAGGTGTAGGTTTAAATGATAAATATAAATAGTGGTTACAATATTTGTTTAAACAAATAAAATACCTACATTTGTTTAAACAACTAAAAACACTATGAAAAAGATACATCAAATAGTAAGTATAGGGGCACAGTGGCCAACATTAGATCCATTTTTATTTACAGCACATCATAAGGAGGTATATCCTAAAGGGAATGACGATATGAGTATATCAGTTTCTCTAGAGGGTAGAAATGTAGGAAGCGATTTTTCAAGTAAAGATGGGTGGAGTATGTATCATGGACGAAAGATTCCTGGTTTTCCGTATCATCCACATAGAGGTTTTGAAACAATTACGGTAGTGGAAGAAGGATTTGCAGATCACTCGGATTCTTTAGGGGCTTATGGCCGTTTTGGAAATGGTGATGTACAATGGATGACTGCAGGAAAAGGTGTACAGCATTCCGAGATGTTCCCATTGTTAGCTACTGATAAGGAAAATCCGTTAGAGTTATTTCAGATTTGGTTAAACCTCCCTGCTAAGAGCAAAATGGTAGCTCCTGATTATAAGATGCTTTGGTCAGAAGATATTCCAATTGTTAAAGAAAACGATGATAAAGTTTCTGTAAAAGTGATTGCAGGACAATACAAAGAAACGATTCCTTTGGGAACAACAAACGACTCTTGGGCAAGTGTTAAGGAGAATAATGTAGGTGTTTGGAAAATTCATTTAGCATCTCATACCACTTATCAATTACCTTCTACAGAGGAAGGAACTAACAGGACTTTGTATTTCTACAGAGGTGAAGAAGTACAAATTGAAGATCAATTGATTACAAAGAATTCTTGTATTCATGTAAGTGAAAATGAGGTAATTACTATAAGTACTAATCAATCGGAAGCGTATATTTTGGTATTACAAGGGAAACCAATAAATGAACCTGTGGCTCAACACGGACCTTTTGTAATGAATACAAAAGAAGAATTACAAGATGCGTTTAGCGATTACCAACGTACAGAATTTGGTGGGTGGCCTTGGGAAGAAAAAGAAAAGGTACATGAGAAGTCAAAAGGACGTTTTGCTGTTTATCCTGACGGAAAATTGGAAGAAAAGAGTAAATAATTGTATTAAAATTTGTCAATAAGACCTAGTTAATTGTTATTTTTGTAGAACATCAAATTTTTTAAGATGAAACTGCAAAATATACTTATAGCAATATTCTTTTGTCTTTTCATATGCTCGTGTGAATTGTCAGATGATTTATCTGATGATGATTTTAGCACGTCAAACCCCAATATCAATGAGTTATTAGTAAATAACAGTAAGATAGATGGTGATGAACGATTAGTTGATCAATCATTAGAAGCATTCAATACAGAAACCTTATTAAGTTCAGCATCAAGACAGCTTTTAACGCCTATGATCGATTTAGTAATTTCTGATGATGGTTTAATCTATATGTATACTTTTAAAGATTACAAAGATCAGTGGGGTAATGAAATTGAAGGCCTTGTAAAAGTAACTTACAATGATTTACAGAATAAAGTAAATCGTATTGTGAATTATGAAGATCTTTATGTAAATGGAAATATATACAATAGTATTAAAATGATTGAAGGTTCTGAGAAGACCTATTTTAACGAAGAAGGAACAAAATATATCATCGAAAGATCGGAAAGAGTGCTCTTAACAAACGGTAGTGTTGATTTTGAGGACGGTAGCAGAATAGATGAACGCGAATCTTTGTGGGGACAAGAATCTCTTTTCGAATATAAGCTACAAGATAGATCTGTTTATTGGCAATGGGAGAGAGCAGGTATTTCTTCTGGAAAAAATAGAGGAGGTTGGACATATGCCAATGAAATAAATACTCCTTTGTTGTTAACTTCTGATTGTGTTCATTCTTTTAATGGAATTCCTACTCAAGGAATCATTGATTTTACATTTACGAATACAGAAGATCAAAATATATTTGCCACTTTGGATTTTGGCGATGGTTGTGACAGAAAAGCTGAATTAAAAATTTCTGGTCAAGATGAGACCTACTCAATATATTTTTAAAAAACTACTGTCTTAAAAATCCAACTTTTCTCGTATCAATAACCCAAAAATTAATTTCAGGGTTTTTGATACGAGTTTTTTTATTCTTTAGCCATATATCTTTCCAGATAATTATTCGGAATCATCTTTAATTTAGATCTGATTTTCTTTCTATATTCTACCAGTTCAGGGAATTGATGAAAAAAGATTACTTTATCTTCCTTTATATTTTTAGGTTCCGAAATATCACATAATACAAAAAAGGTCCAAGATTCAGCAAAATCTTCTTCTGGACTCTCACAAGCATAATCACTTACAAATTCGTTATCGTATTCATAATAGAAATTCTGAAGTTTGCGAACTCTTTTGTTTTCATTTTTAATAGCCGCTATTTTATCCCATTCAAAAAGTATATCATCTCCCCAAAAAGCTTTTATATATTTATCCATATAACTTCCTTTTATAGCATAACCTTCCGAGGTTAAATACCCTTTGCTATCATCTTGATATTCGTCTTCAGTAGGTTGCATTTGAGAAGCATTTAAACTAATAAGGTGACCAAACTCATGAATTAAAGTGTGCTGATAATCCTCTATATAATCTGGATTTTCGTTTTTTAAATCCATATCGGCAATATCAAATTCTATGGTCCATTCTTTATTCGATTCAGATAGGGAGTTAAACCCACCTAGATCGTCCTGAATGCCATCGGTGTAGAGACGAAAGCGAACGACATATTTATTAATCAGTTCATGAGGTAAAACACTCATCAAATAATCCCAGTATTTTTTGCCCTCTTTGTTATTGTATTTATTATTGGTGATTAACCCACCGTTGTTTATGGTCCAAATACCAATAGTTTCTCCCACTTCATCATCAAGTTCTTTTTGGGCTTGAAGAGAAAAGTTAATGGAAAGTAGGAATAATAAAGTGAAGCAGTAAATTTTTTTCATATTGATTGATATTTATGAATCAATAAAAATAAAAAAAGCCTATGGTATAGACCATAGACTTCTTTGTATAATACAATATTTTATTAGTGTAAACTACATCCGCACTTTGGAACTGTAAAATTATTGGTTTGTTCGTGCCATTCGAATTGAGGATTGTATCCTTCCTCTTCCCAATAGAACTTCTTTCTCTCTTTACCGTTTGGTAAGGCTTCGTTCATAGTTTTAGAGTCATAAACAACACCATTAATCATTACTTGATGAATGAATTCGGTATTATGAATATCCTCCAATGGGTTTTTATCTAAGATGATAAGATCGGCAAGTTTTCCTTTTTCTAATGATCCAATATCATCGTCTAGACCTAGGTAGTGAGCACCATTGTATGTCGCTGCTCTAAGTGTTTCCAACTCAGTCATACCACCTTGAGCAAGCATCCATAATTCCCAATGCGCACCAATTCCTTGAATTTGCCCGTGTGCTCCCAAGTTGACTTTTACGCCTTTATCGGTCAACATTTTAGCAGATTCTGATGTGGCGATATGTCCAATTTTATATTCTTCTTCTGGAACCATTGTTCTATGTCTCGAACGACTATCAATAATGGCTCTTGGAGTGAAGTTTAATAAAGTTTCTTTTTCCCAAACATTGGTATGTTGGTACCAATAGTATTCACCATTCACACCACCATAATTCACAATTAAAGTAGGAGTGTAGCCTACATTCGTTTGTGACCATAGTTCTTGCACATCGTTAAATACTGGAGTAACTGGAATATTGTGCTCAATACCTGTATGCCCATCCAAGATCATTGACATATTATGATAGAATGTTGAACCACCTTCCGGTACTACCATAATCTCATTTTCCTCAGCAGCTTTAATGACTTGTTGACGTTGATCTCTTCTTGGTTGGTTGTACGATTTTACTGAGATCGCTCCCCAAGCTTTTGTTCTTCTAATGGCCGATCGAGCATCATCCAAAGAGTTGATATTGGCTTTGAAATCCCCATCTGCACCATAAAGAATAACTCCTGTTGAATAAATACGTGGACCTACCATTGCACCCGTTCTCACCATTTCTGATTGGTTAAAAACCATCTCTGAATTGGCAGAAGGATCGTGAGTAGTCGTGACACCATAAGCAAGGTTGGCATAATAGGGCCAATTTTGTTGAGCAGAAAGTCCCAAGCGGAAAGCACCAAGGTGAGCGTGTGCATCTACAATACCCGGCATGATTGTTTTACCAGTACAGTCGATGACTTCAACATCTTTCCCAACAGTTAGGTTTTTACCGATTTCTACAATTCTATTTTCTTTAATCAAAAGATCTGTGCCTTCCAATACTTCATCGCTTCCATTCACAGTAATTATGCGAGCATTCTTCAATAAAATACTAGTTGATGGTTTATCAGATGATAAGGTTAAACCAATAGTAGTACCTTCTGATAATGGATCGACAGGCTTTTTACCATCCACAAATTCGAATGAATCAGACAGGTTTGTGGTAAAATATTCATCCCCTAAAGACCAATGTAAAGATTGACTATCTGATGACCAATGGATATTATATCCAGCGTCCTGAGCTACTTGGGCTACCGGAATTGCTTTTGTTCCCGAAGAAAGGTTTATGGGTTTACCTGCTAACGGCATTGGAGCAATATATACTTTGAAAAGTTCAGTAAATGCCACCCATTTGTTATCTGGTGAAGGAACGAATTGATTCGTATACTTTGTAGTGAAGTGAGTCTTTAAATCCTGTCCATTCAGATCTACACTTTTAAATGCTTTCTTTAAAGAACCAAAGAAGAACCCACCTGATTGGAAGAAAATGCGATCACCTTTTGTATTAAACTTAGGGAAATCTCCATCCTCACTTACTTTTTTCAAAGAAGCAATATCATCTAATTGAAGGGTATACACTCCAGATTCGCCAGTATAAACGTAACCTTGTTGATTATTACCGCTTTCTTTTACAAAAACAATTGATTTTCCATCAGGAGAAAATTGAGGTCTTCTGTAAATACCTTTTGGTAAATCAATAGCTTCCTCCGTTTTAGATTTTATATTTCTGATGATAATTTTACCTTTCTCTTGATCGTTCCATGTCACATAAATCAATTGCTCACCATTAGGAGAAATGCTTGGTTCGTATTCGAAAGCGTCATTTTGTGATGTTAATCGCTGAGGCTTTCCTTTTGGTAATTTCTTAGAATAAAGGTAGCCAGCCGCATGGAAATAAATTGTTTTTCCATCTTTAGAAGTAGTGACGTTTCTTAGTGCTTTGGCTGTAAATTCTTCTGGTGCAACTTCGTGCTTAAAACGTAAAGCTTCTGTGACTTTTTGTTTGACTTCTGCTTCGAAAGGAATGATTTCACCTTGGCCAGTAGTGGTATCTACTTTCCAGATTTTACCTCCTTTACCCCAAATAATAATGTATTTGTCATCAGGAGTCCAAGCATATTTAGGTGATGGTCCAAAAATAGCCCATGCTTCTTGTTGATCTTTTTCCAATTGATCGAACAATGGCTTTTGTGCTCTTGTTTCAAAATCGTGGATATACAAAACAGATTTTGTTCTTACTCTTCTGATAAAAGATAGTTTCTTGCCATCATGAGATACCTTAGGACCGATAGCTCCACCTGGACCGCTGACCACTGTATTTGTTTCACCATTCTCTCTGTTATACGATTTGATAACGTATATCTGATTGTTTGGATCTTTATTGTATTGGAAGAACCCTCCAGGATACATGTCTTCTACATAATAAAGAATTTTACCATCAGGAGATAACTCTGGTTGGTTGATATCTTGTTGTTCATTTTTGCGAGCAACCAATTCAATTCCTTCTCCACCAGAAATATGATACATATGCATAGCACCTGCACCTAATGAACGTGTAAAAGTGAAATGCTTTCTAGCGATAATGTATTGGCTGTCTTCCGTCCACGTTGGATTATTCAATAAACGGAAAGTTTCTTTAGTAATTTGTTTGGCTTCAGAACCGTCGGGGCTCATTACCCAAATATTATCTCCACCACCTGCATCAGAAGTGAAGGCAATTTTTTTACCATCGGGAGAGAATTTTGGCTGAACTTCCCAAGCCATACCTGAACGAATCAGTTTTGCTTTACCTCCTGAAATTGGCATAGTGTAAATATCGCCAAGGAGATCGAATACAATAGTTTTTCCATCAGGGCTAACATCAAGATTTAACCAAGTTCCTTCGTCGGTTGTAAAGTTAATCTCTTTGGTATCTCTTTGAGGTTGATTGACATCCCATTTGTCTTCTTTATCTTGTCCTTGAACCAAAGAAAAGATAAACAGACTCCATAGGGTGAAGATAAAAGTATGTTTTTTAATCATGTTAGAAGTATTAAAATTGAATTGTGGTGAATTTCTATACTTCTTATTGGGTATCAAAAAATAAGCGTAGTGATTAGCTGACAATTAGAAAAATATAACATTTTCAAATCATCTTTATTTACTGTCTTGATCTTTATTTTGAGTCACTTTTTCTTCAGAGAATTTTTTATTCAGTTTATCATTTACCCAATAACCATTAATCACTTTATCCGATTCGACCAATTTACCTTTTCCGTTTTTCATTCCCTTTTTGAACATTCCAGAATAGTAAGTACCATCTTTTTCTATTAAAGTACCTTCGCCTTTAAAGAAGCCTTTAGAAAACATTCCGACATATTTTCGACCATCCTTGTAGTAGTAAACACCTTTTCCGTCAGGTTTTCCTTTAGAAAAGTTACCTCTGTATTCATCACCGTTCGAATAGGCAAGGTTGCCATTGCCATAAAGTTCGCCATCTACAAAATGTCCTTCGTAGCGACTGCCGTCTGCCCATAGCATGATACCGTTACCATCGAATTCATTTTTTTCGAAACTACCTTTGTAAACTGTGCCATTCTCCCAAGTAATTTTTCCATCACCCTCAAAATTTCCATTTAAGAATTCGCCTTCATACACTGAATGGGCATAAGTGAATTTACCTTTACCGTTAGGATAACCGTTTTTCCAAGTGCCTTCATAAACATCTTGGTTCTTGTAAATCATTTTACCAAATCCATCATCACAGTTTCCCGTGATGCATTGTGCAAATGATATATTTGAAATTAATACAAACAGAATTAGTATGGATAGTATGTTCTTCATGCGTGAATTACTTATTTAAGATAACTGGGTCACAATTAAAGAACATTATTCTCATGAAATATTAAAAAATGCTCACAATCGTTAAGGGATAGAAAGGTTTATTAACAGGTAGGTGATTTTTAATAGAACAATAGGAAGAACTGAATAAGACCGGCACAACCACCTAGGATAGCACCTACAACAATCAATATCCATTCATCTTCTTGAAAGGCAGGGCGAAGTAGTCCCTCGAAATCTTCGTAGGGTAGGTCTTCTATTTTTTGTTGAATTTTTCGCTGAAGATCAAATACTTTTTCTGCATATGGAAAAGCATCTCGAATACAGATATGAAACTCCGACATAAATGTGAAGTGTGCAATATTTTTGATGATGTCCAGATGTTTCTTTGTTAGTTTTTCGTCTATAAAACTATTAATAGGAAGTCGAATCTCATCATAAGTTTCATCGACTAATTCTGAAATTCTAAGTTTAAAGATTTCAGATAGTTTATCCTTGCCCGTATTTCTAAGGGTATATCGAAATATACGTTCAATGGTTAAAATTCTAGTGGTAATTAAATGAGCATATTCAAAAGCCACTGTTTTTTGGCGTTGTAAGAAAAGCCCTTGGAACTTCATACCAAAGAAATAAATTGGTTCTTTAGGTTGAAATATGAGCTTTAAAGCCACCCAGTTGGTAAGATATCCCGTGAGGATACCGAATAGTGGTAACAACCACCATGGATTAAAAAAGTAGGCAATCACCATTTGAATCAAACCAAAAAGGAATCCGAAGATTAACCCAGATTTCTCTATGAACTTAAATTCATCCTTTCCACATTTCCAGAAAATGGTATTCAATAGGTCAGGGTGAGTAGTTACGGTATCAAGAGTAAGTTCTTTTAGGTCCAGCATTTCACGAATATTTTGTCCGATATCATGCAAAACTCTTTCAGTCACTTTAGGCACTCTTTCCTCAATAGACTCATATATTTTTAGACGAACAGTATCTGGAGCGTTTTCCCATACAGTAGGTAATTCAGAACGCATCACAAGATCTACCGCATTTCTAGTCACCTGCGATACTGATTCTTTAATTTCATCATTGACAACATCAGGATCTAATAGTGCAAATTGTTCTTCAATACGAAGTAATTTACTGGTAATCAGATCAACAGCTTTAGATGCTATGGAAATAGATTTAGCAGGAATTATTCCCTGCCATCCAAAAGGTTTGATACCCCAAAATTCAACGGGGTAAAACATCATTTTAATGGCAGCAGCATTGGTGAACCATCCAACAAACCCACTTATTAATGGGATGGAGATATATAAAAAAAAGTCTGATGCTGTTAAGTTGTCCATAATACAAAGTTATAGATTTCTGCATGAGTTGAAAATGTTTTCCATAGTAGAATTATATCGTGGATTGTTTCATCTTTGAAATAACCGATTATTACACGAGTATAAACGAGTAATACACGGTTAAGAGAGTAAAATGTTTTAAATTGAAATATGTTAAATATATATCCCTTTTATATTGTAAATAGTCTTATGATACTATTTAAGTACATTTTACTTATAATAAGTAAGTTATGATATTTGTATTCTATATTAGAATTGTTAACGATCAACTTTGAATTGTGAAAGTTGATTGATAAATTGAGGAAATAATTATTACTAATGGATATATGCCATATGGCGTATATCCGGTAAATTTAGATGGATAAACGCCATGGCGTTTATCCAATGTTAGCACCAACCTCGATACAAATGAAGCTGAGTAGAATATTTAATACTAAAAAAACAACTAAGAAATTAGTAAAATTTGTTGCAGGTGATTTAAATAGGCCAGAAATCGAATTTGATTACGGAAAAATATTTGAACAATCAGATAATTCAATAATTATTGCGGCAAGTAAAAATCAAATAGAACTATTAACTGACCTACTGAATGATTTAGAACCACCTTTTTATATTTTGTATGTTTTAGTTGTTTCGAGAATAGGACAAGAATTAGGAAGATATCAATCACCAATTTTTGAAACAAAAAGAGAATTGACTGAATTCCTTAATCGGTACCAAAAGTATTTTGAGACTGACGCAAGACACCATATTTGGATTGGAACTGTTGAAAATAATGGACTTTTAGTTTATGACCAACACAACGTTGTATTTGCATATGGAAATATAAATAAGTTCAGAACACGATTAGCTAAAAATAGATATAAGGAACAAGATTTTTCTTTTCCTGTACCACACGGACATTTATATCATGAAGAAAATGATAAATACGAAAAAAGTATTTTAACAGAATTTGAATGGGAACTTTTTCCACTTCAATCAAATGATATTTATGATGAATAAAAGGCAGGTGCTAACATTAGCTAATCTCCATCCATCGGGTGACGCACCCGCTGGTCGTAGTTTAGCATTTACGTTGGTGTGCCACGATGCTGTGGCTTTCCAGTAGGTGCAAATCCTACCTAAGTAATTTACTGTTCACTTAGAAGAGTCACTGACAGTGATCGCCGTGAGGTGGATAGCTGAAGCTCAGTGATCTCAAATAACCAAGCCGTAATACGGAAGTGTGAACCCATAGTAGCTTCGAAAAGGCAGGCGTAGATGGGGAGAGTTTTGACGGTCTCGAACCCTGTTACATTGTATGAATTAACAGTAACATGAAATACAATGATCTACCGGAGTCATAGGGATGGCGTGGTTATAGATGGAAAGTTATGGAACGTGGGAGATCTGTTATTTCAAAGGTTGGCCACCTTAAACAAGCTGATATAAGTATAGCGAAATTCAGCCTGGTAATAACAGAAGTCGGAGGAGCCCATAGTACTGTCTGACTCTAAGGACAACATAACCTTGGATTAGGGAAGGGGCTCTACTTTAGAAACGCTTATATGAAAGACAGAAAGACCTATATTGACACCGCTCTATTAGTAAGTCCATCTTCTACAAAGACAGATGAACAAGTTCGTGTCTTTCAAAGGAAGCTATACATTCGAGCCAAGCAAGATAAAGGTTTTAAAGCCTATAGCCTAAGTGATAAAATGAGCTTAGGCTACGTGTTAGTCGAATCTTACCGTCGTGTAAAACAAAACTATTCCCATGGTAGAGGTGTCGATAATATGTCATTTGATGACATAGAAAAGTATGGAGTATCGAAGTTTCTGAAAGAACTACAATACGAACTCCAAACAAAAACGTATCGTTGCCAAGCCGTTCGTCAAGTTGAAATACCTAAAGAGAAGAAGGGAGAATTTCGCCTTTTAGGCATCCCGACCATAAAAGATAGAGTCGCTCAAATGGCAGTAAAGATGCTAATAGAACCTTTATGGGAAGCGGACTTTATTGATACCTCTTATGGATTTCGCCCGAAACGAGGAGCTCAAGACGCAGTGAAACAAATCAAACAAAACCTATACGAAGGATACCACTTTGTCTATGATGCGGATTTATCGAAATACTTTGATACAATCCCTCATGATAAGTTGTTTGTGTTGTTAAAAGAGCGAATTAGCGATAAAGGAATACTCAATATTATTAAGCAATGGCTCTGTGCTCCCAAACAGTTAAAGAATGGGAAACGAATACAGTCCAAAATGGGTACCCCCCAAGGAGGAGTGATTAGTCCCTTGCTTTCTAATATTTATTTACATGCTTTTGACCGTATTGTTAATAATCCACGAGGTAAGTTTGCCAAAGCCAACATCCGAATAGTACGCTACGCAGATGATTTTGTATTGATGGGTGACTACTATTACAGTAGAGAAATCCTTGAATATATTAATTCAATAATGCGTAGGATGGGTCTAACGATCAACAAGAATAAGACCTCAATTCTTCATGTACACAAGAAGAGTCTATTCTTTCTGGGTTTTGAATTTCGTTATGTTCGTTCCAAGTTTTCATGGAATACCAAGAAATACACGAACATTCGTCCTAGTATTAAATCAAGAAGTAAACTATTTGCCAATATTCGTGAGCTATTATGTATACGACGTCATTGGAAAATAGAACCCTTGATTTACAAACTGAACTCAGTACTATATGGCTGGTTGAACTACTTTTCTATCAGCAAAGTCACCCATATTTGGGAGACGGCTAAGATTATTATCAAACAACTTGACTATAAACTTTTCAAGTGGCTCAAAAGTAAAGGGCGGAAAGCGCATAAGATGCTTCGCCAGCGTCCCTATCGTATCTTTGTCAAAAGCAAAGGTCTGATAGACTTAGAAAAGTATGCTCGCTTGAAAACACTTGCGAAAGCTCAATGAAGAATTCTATCGGTAAGCCGTATGAGGGAAAACTTCACGTACGGTTTGATGAAGGGGGTTCTGATAGTTTTCTCAAAATGATTACATTTATAATTATTTAAACAGAGAGAGCTATCAGGCTCTACTCTACTATGCAAGCCGAAAAAACAAAAAAACTAAATGAATTACTTAAGAATCATAATGATTATGGGATTTATATCTAGCTTATTTGGTTGTGGTCAAGAGAATAGGAAATCAGAAAACAAATCCGATTCTATTAATCCGCTTATAACTAAACCGGTAGAGAATATTTCTGCAACTGACGACCAAAAAGAACGAAGAGCAAAATCTGAAAAAGTATGTGAATCAAATGGTGTTCCAATTTATAAGAATCCAAATTCACTTTTTATTGCCCCAGAAAAAGAATTAGAGTTAAGAACAAAGGACGAAATAGTTGATAGAGCAATTGCATTATTGTATTTAGGGTTGAAAAGCGAAGGACTTGAACAAGTACATTTGGACAAAATGGAAGAAGACTATGGGGTTTCCTCTAAACTATCACCATCGGAAAAAGAATACGCTTACTCCACAAATCCAACTAACCAACAAAGGACTGATGCAAATTGGCGATATGAAAGTTTGCACGTTCTACTTTGGTCTTTAGGTTATATTGATGAATTAATATATCCCAACCAAATGTGTAATGTTGCTGATGATGTGAAAATCATATATGAATTGGGACCTGACAAATTTAGGACACAATCAAAATTGAGAAGTAAGGCAGAAATTCTTGACCAAGCTGATTTAATTTTAAGGTTAGATTGGGCTTGTGTAAGTGCAAGGGTCAAAAATGAAGTTGCTCCTGGTGGTTTGAATTCAAGTGTTGTTTATGAAAGGCATTATGCATTAAACTGGCTAATTAAATATTTAAATCAGGATTGGGACAATATTTCTACGGATACTTAAAAATAAAGCCTGCATACAACAATATGTAAAAATGCATTAAAACGCATTTTACATTAAACGTTGTAGCCAATAAGGGAAAAATAGAACAGAATGAAAAAAATATTAATAATTATGGGAATTTTATCTTTCTTTGGATGTGGAGCAAAAAAATTAACATCAAAAGAAATTGAATTAGTTAATAAGTTGGATTTCAATATTGAACTTATGAAAGAACTGAAAAACGAAACAAAAAATGAATTAATTCAGTTACCAGCAATTGACCAAGAAACAGCAGATATTTTAGACGAATACTATAACGGAATTCACTCAATAACTACAGAAAAAAAAGCTAATTCGATTGTAAAAAAATTAAAAGAAAAATTTAGAGCAAGAGGATATTTAATATTTGCATTCACTGGCGAAAGCGATTCTAAAAGTATCGGAGTTATTAAAGGAACTAACGATCTTGATATTTTACGATATAGAAGAACAGACGGAATTAATCACGATTATGAGAATAACGATATTGTTGCGAAAATATCTGAATGGAATGATAAATTTGGATTGACAGTAATTGGTTGTGGACGAGATTGGCTTGAATTGGAATTTAAAAAATTACCGACTGATTTAGACGCTTTTGCTGACGAGGTTTATGAATTCTGTCCTGATACGGTTGACCAAGGAGTTGGAGAAATAGAAAATTTAAAGCAGCTTATAAAAGAAATGAATGGAATTTGGTTGTGGTGGGATTAAAAAAGTTCTGGCTACAATAATTAGGGCTTAGTTTGGTCTGAAAGACCTAAAATTAAGCCCTAGTTGAACAAAGGCGGTGGTTTACACATCGATGTCTGTATGGAACTTAGGGTAGACTTTTCATTGATATGAAAGGTCTTTTTTGTGACTTATTTTTCAATCATTCCCAAAACAGTCTTTTCCTGAGTATTTCTGAGCAAAGATTTTCACTCAAAAGTACTTGATTTTGGAAAGTAAAGGGTGTAGAAACCTAGGCTTACTTTCATAAGTTGAAAATTTGGAGAATGATGGAGTTAATTTATTGAAGCTGCATTTAGATTTTCCTTTTTTGGAGGAGCTCTTTGTGAAGCAAAACGTGGTATGATCACCATACTTCTTTCCTTACAGCAAGGGTAGACTTTTGGATCATACCCAAGTTTTTCTGACGATATTTTAACCCAATCCCATTCCTTAATTTTAGGAGGTTTCTGACCAATGGAAGTTCTAATTTGAGTAACTTTCTTTTTCTTTATAGCTCCATTGTAAAACCCAAAATGACGTATTCTTCTAAAACCTTTTGGTAGAAGATGCCTGACATATCTCTGTATAAACTCTACATCTGAGAGTGTCATTTCTTTTTTCTTACCGCCTTGTCTATAATCTTTGTAAGAGAAAGTGACTTTACCATCGGAATAGTCCAATAATCTGTGGTTTGAGATAGCTGTTTTATGTGTATATCTACCCAGTTATTGTATGATTTGTTTTGCTCCTCCAAAAGGTCTTTTAGCATACACCACCCATTCTTTTTCAAAACAGTTTCTAGCTACCTCTCCTTCAAGAATAGTTCTCAGAAGCTCATTTTTTCTTATCCCTTGAATGAGTTTCGCCCGGAACATTTTGGCTAAACCTTTAGCAGGAAATAAGTATTTACCTGTTTTATCAGAACATTTCCAATGTTTACCGTTACAAAGAGCACCTCCAGGAATAATGCAATGCAGATGAGGATGCAAAGTAAGGTTTTGTCCCCAAGTATGAAGTACAGTAATCATCCCCATTTCTCCTTGTAGAGACACTCTTCCAAAAGTTTTAATGGTTTCCCAAGCAGCAAAGAAAAGTAAATCATACATCTCCTTAGGATATTTTAGAAACAAGAAGTTTAGATGATGCGGAACTGTAAAAACAGTATGAAAATAGGGAACATCAAGAACTTCCTCTTCTCTTTTTAAAATCCATTTTTCTCTGTATGTAGCTTGACATTTAGGGCAGTTTCTATTTCTACAGCTGTTATATGAAATACGAACCTCTTTACATTTTTCACAATGATCGATATGTCGTCCAAGCTTTGCTGTTCTACATAAAGTCATCGCATGTAAATCATACTTTTGCCTTGCTAAAAATTGAGTGGATTCCCTCCAAAATTGCTGTTGATTTAGTATATGAGCGATCTCAATTTTTGGTTGCATAGATCTTATCGAATGGAGAAAATGAATTGGATTTTTTAACTGTGGCGAGATTAAGGTAAAGCATAGTTGTTTGTAGAGCTTCGTGTCCTAACAGCTCTTTTAAAGTGAAAGGGTCCATTCCCATTTCGATACAATGAGTGGCATAAGTATGTCTTAAAGTATGAATTGTAACTCTCTTCTTGATGTTCGTTTTCTTAAGTGTTTCTCTGAATAATGATCCGATGGAATTTGTCGCCATGTGTTTACTGGTATCGTATCCTTCAAATAGCCATAATTTCGGTCTTACATGTTTTAGATACTTTTCCAATCCAACTTTCATAGTTTTAGAGAGCGGAACAATTCTATTTTTACTGTATTTAGTGTCACGTATGTAAATTGTCATACGATCAAAATCAATATCAGATACTTTAAGTCGGGCGACTTCTCTTATTCTGAGTCCAGCAGAATAGGTTAAAGCAAATAACACACGGTGTTTTAGGTGTTTGGGTGTTTTAAAAATGATTTTGCATTCTTCCACAGACAAAATATCTGGGATGGTAGCATTTGTTTTCAATGAAGGTAATTTTATGGCTCGATCGTCTCTATCACTTAATCTGAAGACATACCTCAAGGCATAGACATAATGCTTGAAGATGGTGTAAGAAGTGTTTTGTTTTTCTTTGAGAAGTAGCAGATAATCATTAATTTGATCATCGGAAAGTTCAAGTGGGATCTTTTTAAAGTACAATGAGATACTAGCGATAGTACGGATGTAGTTTTTAAAAGTAGAAGAAGACTTTCCACTTAGCGTCATGTTTTGATACACTTGATCAAACATGTTTTTAAAACCAGGAACAACACGTTTCGCTTTTTCGACTATTGTCTCTTTTTTTTCATCTTAGTAAACTATTAATTACAAAATCAATTAAGATATAAAGGTAAGAGATTGTGGGCTTTAGCTAGCGAAGCTTTTGTTCAACATCAATTAAACTCCAATCATGGTTGACCCAATAAACACATAGTTTAGTCATCACGGTGAAACACTTAAGAAAATCTTAACTTGAAAAGAAAAACAGGAATAATAATATTATTTTTAGGACTTTTAGTCATCATGAAATTCTGGATTGGAATTTACACACATGATGAATTTGGCAGTAAAAGAATTTTTGTAAAGCATAGACCGATTTGGAAAACTCACTTCTATTCACCAAGAGGAATGAGTGATTTAAAATTATCTGAAATGACTATTGAAAAGCAAAACGAACAAATACTTTTCGATGAATTTGTTATAGAAAATCAAATAATTGAATAGAATGAAAATAACTCATCTCTATCTACGGCATGACCGGTGTTGCACCCATTTGTATCAATTTATCATATACGTATAGAAATAATGTCAGTCATATCTTTTAGTGGATTAACTCCGATTATTATGGTTATAATGTTAGGACTTATAATGTCCTTTATTTTAGCTATTGTTTTGAGAAAAAGGAGTAAACTCGTTTTTATACCAATTGTTATATTTATATCAATTAGTATTTACTTTGGATTTTCTATCGCTTCTATAATTCATAGCTTCAATGAGCCATTATCAGAAAAACATTTAAAGCAATTATATGAAAATTCAACATCACCAGAAGAGTTAGTTAAGGTCGGACAAATCTATACTCTGACAGGAAGGCTAACATTTAGAAATTATATGGGAAAAATGAATTTTGCTGAGCTTTCAGAAACATCTAATCGTAGAGATTCAATTTCTATACTATACGATTATATCAATTTTGAAACAGATATCAAGGATAGAAGCAGTAAGGGTAATGTGATTTATTTGAATAGTGATGATTTTAAAAAAGTATCTGATTTTGAATATGATGAACTTATTAAAAATGAACAAGTAGTTGAGATGATATTAAAATCTGAAAAATTATCTGATAATGAATGGTTATGTTTAAAAGTAATTGATTTAGAGATTAAGAAAGGGAGAACATCAATTTCTGATTAACAATTATGATCATATAATATTAAAAGCTTTCCAAAGACGAATTAGTAATATATTCTTAAAATACATTCAAAGAATAAGTATGAATTTAAAACAACTTACATTAATTCTATTATCATTAGTTTCTTCAAATGCTTTTAGTCAAGATAACATTAGAATTAAAATTGAAAGCATCAAGCTTAATGCTGATACTATTATTTCGAAGCAACTAAAAGACTATGTCCTAAATAAGAATATTGATATTTTAGAGTATTCAAAAATCAAATATACTGATGCAGACGTAGTTGATGAACGAATGGTTCTAATCGACTATTCAAGTGAAAATAACTTGAAATTATCACTTTCAAAAACAATAAACAAACTCAATAGCGATTTAGAAAAAGGCAATTATTATCCTCAAATTGATCTTGATAAAGTAGATGGAAATCTGAATATAGATGATTTTCAAGGAGTTTATGTGGAACTCAAAAGATTGAAAAGTAGTGACATTCTCTTCGAATACAATATTTACTATCCCATGGTAATAAGTGAAGGATTGATAGCAGAATCAGACATGGAAGGTTGGAATTTATCTATTATCAAAAAATCCAATAAAATAGAGAATGGTATCAACCTTGAGTTAAATGATAGTAGTGGAGCAAGCGATAGAAAAGTGAAGCTAAGACTAATTTCAAAAGATACTTATCTTCTCTTGGAGACAGGAAGTTTAAACAAAGGTGAAGGTTATGAATACAGAAAGATAGTTGTCCCATTAAAAAAAGCAAAGCAGCTTCCTATACTAAGGATAATAAATACTGGTGAGTTAGACGATATTTATGACGGGTTTGAAGAAGTGGACTTCAAATCCTATTCTTTTGATAAATAAAAATAAAGTTTGACAAAAGTCGAATGCTACTGAAATAAAGAAGTTTTATACTTTGATAAGAAATAGCTTATTACCATTCAAGTTACAAGAAACCAGAAGTTTACCTATAAAATCACCGCCTTTTTTATTATGAAATTTATACTTTAATGAAAATAATATTTCATAAAGGTGTAATAATCTTTGATTTGAGCCACTAACTAAGAAAAGATTAAAATTATGACTTTACAAAAAGCATTAGATTATTTTCAAAGATTAGTATCTGAGACCAGTAATACATCTGAAATCAAGGTTTATCAAGAATTCATTCGAATTATTTCTAGTTTGAAAGAAAGAGATTTATCTGAAACTGAAATTAAATCGATAGAGACAGAGTTAGCTAGGCTTAATCTAATTTCTGCAACACATCACGATAAAAGATTTTACCAAAAAGCTCTTTCCCAATTTGAGAAATATCTAGCAACAACTTTTTCGTTAGCACCTAAAGGTTATTACGTGAAGAATGGTATAGCTTTAGGAATGACAATTGGTTTGCTTGTTGGAACGGTGTTTTTATCGAATCTAGAGAGATCCATGGGAATAGCACTTGGTATATCAATCGGAATGTTCATTGGTTTAATTATAGGACATTCCTTAGATGTTAAGGCCGTATCTTCTGGTAGAGTAGTTTAATATATAATAACTAAGACTTTGAGCGAAAGTGAGCACCGATTTTTATAATATATCCATTGTACCTTTTTCTGCGATAATCGTAAAGATATGCAGGGCATATACGGATACTCAAGAAGATTTTGAAGATCACTACCAAGAAGTATGTTTGCAAATTTGGAAAAGTAGAAACAGCTTTAAGGGACAGTCTGAATGGTCTACTTGGGTGTATAGACTTTCGTTGAATGTAAACATGACTTTGCTAAAGAAAAGGATAAACGATAAAAAAAGCGCTTCTTCAGATCATATAGCCAGTGATATTACAGAAGAGCCTCAAGCATTTGCCGATGAATCTCTTGATCAACTTTACCGTGCCATTCGCCAATTGTCAGAAGTAGACAGAGCAGTAATTCTTCTTTATTTAGAAGAAAAATCATATCAAGAAATTGCAGATATTATTGGTACCAATCCAAATAATATTGGGGTACGTATTAAACGAATTAAAGAACGCTTAAAAAAAATATTAGATGGAAAAATCAATTGAAACAATGTGGAAAGAAGGGTTTCTCAATAAAGATGCTTTAGTAGCACCAAAAGTGAACAATTTATACAATAAAAAGTCATTACATATTTCAGCTAAATTCAAGAGGATGTTCTTGAATAATATTTTGGGAATAATAATTTGTTCGAGCCTCTTATTTATTGGTTCCTACTTTGCAGGAGCTCTAATAGCGGGTAGTATAGTTTTGATAATGATGTTATATGTTGCCTATACAGCATACAACGAATTAAAGAGTTTAGAAAAAATAGATAAGGGACAAAGTAGTTATTTATTTTTAAAATCATATAAAAATTGGATCGACCAATCTATTGAACGATATGGTAAAATGTATAGATTTTTATACCCTTTGCTAATTCTTACAGTCTATCTTGGTATTTGGTTTTCAGGCAGTTTTGAAAACATTCGGGAAAGAGTAAGCGAAAATAGCGATCTTTTTTTCGGACTTCATCTAGGAACGACTTTATTAGTTCTATCTATTGCTATCTTGATGAGTGTCTTCAGTAAAGCCATTCACCGTAAAGATGTACAAATAATTTATGGTGGAATATTAAATAAACTAGAGTCTTCTTTAGAGGAAATGGAACAATTACGAAATTAGTAATTTTATCTACTTACTAGTAGTCTATTAATTTTTGAAAAAATATTAAAGATTAAGAGCATTCAATAGTGAATTTTGTAGAATAAATATCAAATTGTCAATATTCTACACACAATACATCATAAACTTTTTAAAAATTGAACCAATTTGAATTAGAATATAAAGACGCTAAAAAAGTAGTATATCAAAAGTTACCGAAGAGATTATTGATATTACTTATGATCATAGTAATCATCTCAAATATCTTTATTAGAAAGCTTTTAGATTTACAAGTAAATCCTTGGATCATTGTGACTGCTGTTTCAATGTCTATTTTTATTTCTGGGACTCTGATTATTATTGATATTAAAAAGTCAATTAGAAAATTAGCGAATTCATTTTATCAGGTTGAAAGTAATCAGTTAATTCTCAACTTCAAGGAAGGAGATAAGATTATAATTGATTTGAAAAATTTGGACAAAATAATCTTTAAAAAGCATGGATTAATTATTAGAACATTTAATCAAAAGTATTTTTTATCTAATAAGATTTCTAATAGTTCAGAGCTTTTCCAACAGATAAAAAAGGTGCTCGCTTAAAGTAAACTTTAGACACAATTAAAAAACAAACAAATTATGAAAAATGTATTCATTTTAATTCTAATTATCATTATTGGTTATTTATCAACTAAAATATTTTTTGGTAAACGAAAAACAAATCAAAAATTTGAGATGGCTGATGTATCAAAACACATGATCAAAAATGAGAAAATGAAAAATTATAATTTCTTGGTTGATATGCGTTCAGATTCTTATTTTCCACCTTTTTTGGTTGACAAATGTGAGAAAATTTTAATCGAATTGTGTTTAAATATTGAGAAGGAAAATCCCCAAAACCCAAAAGACTTATATAAATTAACTCATCTAGCCACTAATAAAATTAATAGTTTGGAAGATGAGTTTTTTGAAAATGAAAGTGAGATTGAAACTGCAGCACGAGAAAGTTTTGCCTTAGATTTCGGTGAAATTGCAAAAGCATATTCGTTTACTGATGCAGATATTGAAGAGTTAATTGGAACGAGGACTTGGTGAGAAATTCTTCTATAAAAATCTCTTGATATATTTGTTGACATTGTAAAAGGGGAATGAAAGTAACATCAGAAAATGACAGAAATTAAGTTATTAAGCAAATATAATCTCTGGGCTAATCAGAGAATAGCAAACTGGTTGCTCTCTAATGAAGCAAATAGACTAGATAAAAATTGTAAATCAAGTTTTCCAACAATTGGTCTGACGATCAATCACATTTGGGATGCTCAAATATTCTACCTTAGTGTTGTAAAAAAGATCCCATTTAATAAAAGCTGGGATAAGTCTACAGTAACAGCAATTAATGGTTTAGTGGAACAATCTATAGAATTTGACAACTATACTTTAAATCTAGGTGAATGTGAATTATCTGAATTACGAACAGTAAAAACAAAGAATTTGTCTGGTACATTTTCTCAAGAAAATTTATTACAACATTGTATGAATCATAGTACTTTTCATAGAGGCCAGATAATAACAATGGGACATCAGTTAGAATTGACAAAAGCTCCTTCAACAGATCTGTTTAACTTCTTAGCAGAAATAGGAGAAAAATCATAATAAAAACTCTCCCTGTACTGTTAGCATTAATGACTTTAATTGAATTAATAAGCGGAATCTTATTATAATTTTGGGATATAATTTCAAGGTGTTATCCCTATATAGAATATTATGAAAAAATCCCTCTTATATTTATAAAATAATTGTACAGCAAACTAATCATAATTTATGAGGTATAAATTTCTATTAATACTTAGTCTATTAAATTTTAGTATTAATAATGCAAAAAGTAATACTACGATTTCAGGAAATATTAAAGAAATAAACACAACTAAATTTCACTATGAGAGAATATTTTACTTTTCAGCACATAATAACAAACTTACTGATATTGCGGTGAAATTTATTAATGATTATGTTAGTTACAGAAATAGTTGTAATGATTGGAAAGAGATCTTGAATTGGATAGATAACTATCCAAATGTTAGTGTTTCATTTAAAAATGAATTGTATAAAATAATTTTAGAAACTGAAAAAAATGAACCAGAAATGGGTCTTGATTTTGATCCCATTTTTGATGCTCAAGATTTTCCAGATGATAGGTTTAAGCTCTTCAATTACGATAAGTCAACAAATTATTTAACTGTTGAAAGTTTGAGTTGGAAAGGGTTTTATATTACCATAAAAATAAAGAAGATTGATAATAGTTGGTTAGTTGATGGATGTGGTGTTATTAACATTCCAAAATCAAGGCAAGCAAAACGATAAAATCAAACCCAAAAAATTCCGGTTTCTAAAATTCATCAAAGTATCATAAATTAAAGTCGAATTCAAACTCAATCAAGCAAACTACACATGAGAAATATTTTGTTCATTATCCTTTTTATAAATTCTATATGCTTAAATGCAAGTACAATAGATGATTTCGTATCAAATTCTTTTACCTACTCATTTTCTGTAAATGATTATTCCAATACACTAAGCAAGAACGAAATCAATTCATTAATTGGGAAAATAAATGAAATAAATAGAAAATCTGATATTGAATATTCAGTGTGTATCATTTCATCTTTAGAAAATTATGATATTAGAGAGGTTGCTACTTCAGTAGGTAACTATTGGGATATTGGAGCTACAAAAGATGGATAGGGAATTTTGATATTAATTTCAACTCAAGACAGAAAAGCATTTATCGCAACTAGTACAAAAACAGCATTAAAAATACCGAATGATAAGGTTCAAGAAATTGTGAATGCTAAGTTATTACCTTCATTAAAAGAAGAGCAATATTCGGAAGCTATATTGAATTCTATTAAAACATTTGAGGATAAAACTAATACTAATGAGAGTTCAGATGTTTCTTATTATTTAGGTATAATAATTATAGGGCTTCTTATAATCTATATACTTTATGATTTTTACAAATTAGATGGATTTAAAAGGAATAAAGACAGAATTAAGTTTTCAGTGAACGCTAAAAAAGGTTCAGCAGGTACCTGGTCCTCTTCTGGAGGAAGTTCGGGTGGAAGTACGGGAGGAGGTTTTTCAGGAGGAGGAGCTGGAGGAAGCTTTTAAATAATACCTTTGATCATATGATAGAAGATAGAGAATATATATAATCAATAACAAAGAATGTGAAGATTATTACTATGAAGAATTTAAAAAGCAACATCCTGATAGAACACACCAAGAAAATAGAATGAGGGTTGGGTGGGATTTTGAAGAGTATTTAAATGCCAAAGGAAAAAAGGTAATTAATGTCGACTTAAAATATTCAATGAACAAAACCATCTACTATTATGAAACAACTTCTTCAATATATTTTAGTCCTTCTAATTTTAGTTTGTTCCTGTCAAACCAAACCAAAATTTGACAAAGATTCATTAATCAACACAAAATGGATTTCAACAAGTGATAATGAAGTTGATTACCTATCTCACAGCATGCTAATAATTGATTCAATTGGTGAAATTAGTTATCAAAATTCTAATAATCATGTTTGTATATCACATATTACGGAATGTGATTCTAACCAATTTTATTCATTTAAAGGAGAAATAACAAAGCTAACTAGCGATACTCTAGAATTACAACTAACTAGTCCGATAAGGATGGATATACAAAATTTAGGAGGTTTTGTGCTCCATCGCGAAAAGATGAAATTCGTGAATTTAGAGAAAGAAGAGTCATTTAAAACAGACTTTAGACTTATTTCATTATCAAGTAATCGTCATATAAATGGCAATAAAGGTTATAACATTGAGGTGTTAGAAAATGGAGAAGTGTTTTTCTTTGGTTCTTTATCACATGATTCTAAAAATGAATTATTCATCAGCAAATTAAATGCATCTCAATTAACGACATTAAGAAATTTAGTCTATTTATCGACATTAAATCCTCCAAGATCATTTTATCAAAAACCATATATTTTGGGAAACGGTCACAATACCTATATCCAGTTAAAAATCAAGACAGATTATTCCAATAATGAGGCAATTATGAATCAATCAAGTTTAGATTTTAATGTCGAAGAGCTAACAAATTATCTAAATAGCATTATTGAACATAATAAATTTGAGAGGTATTCTGGTGAGTATATTTTTCAGACGAAAAGAATTCTTAAAAATAGTTTTAGATTGAGTGATTATTTTAGTAATTCAAATATAGATTGAATTACTAAACAACAATTTACTTCAAATATTTTCTGAGTAGCTTAATTATATCTGATAATACAAGGTTTTTTAAGAAATAGAAACTAAAAGAACAATTCAATAAAAAACAAAGTGAACATATTCTCATACCATTTAGTCAAACTTCCCTTTTTCTTTGCCATAAAGAAGATATTCTCCAATCCAATTTCTAATAAAACAAAAGGCCTGATACATTCAGAATATATGACAGCCATGACTTTAGGTTCGCCTATTATTTCTACTTCTAGATTTCTAATAGGACAAGTAGCTGTATTTATGCAATGGGAAAATGAGGCTGCACTAGCTAAATATTTAGAACAAGACAGCTTTGGACAAATTTTAGCCAAAGGCTGGCACATACGTTTGTCTTTTATTAGAGAATGGGGAAAGTTTAGTGGTTTTCAAATACCAACTAATAAATCACAATTAGATAGTGCTACCTCACCAGTAGTTGCGATTACAATTGCGAAGATGAAACCTTTAGCAGTTCCAAGATTTATATATTGGGGAAGGCCTGTAGAAAAACTTGTGAGAGATCATCCGGGAGCAACGCTCTCATTGGCATCAGTTAAGTTCCCCAATACAGTATCTACGTTTTCGATTTGGAAAACTGAAAAAGAAATGACTGATATGGTTCGTGGTCATAGTGAAGTTCAAAATCCAAAAAGGCATTCTGATGCAATGAAAGAAAGAGAGAGAAAGAATTTTCATTTTGAGTTTACAACTCTAAGATTTAAACCAATTGGAGAGTTTGGAGAATGGAAAGGAAAAACAAATTTTATTCCTAACCAAAAAATTAATCATTAATGGGAATCGCTAATAAAAACCAACACCTTCAAGATTGGATTACTCAACAATGGGTTATACTTTTTGGTGAAAACATTAGTAAATCGAATCATAGTTGGCTTATTGGTCCTTTTGGTGGAATCGATGGCATTGGGAAAAAGTTTATTCATCAATTAGCTAAAGATGAAGGACTTATAATTAATCAAGATAAAGCTAATAAAGGGTTGATAGATTCAGTTAAACGGCTTAATTTGTCTGAGGATGAATTAGGTAGTTTACATCCCAAAGTCGTTGATTTTTATCAAAATACAGGTGATTATAATCTATTGTTAAAAGCAAAATGGACACCGTTGTTCAAGTTTTTTGGAATTCTAGTTCAAAAGATTTTCAGTAAAAGAATTGAGCAATTAAATGTGCCAATTAAGGACATAAAGAATTCATCTGGGTTAACAAATGAAATCATTAAATTATTGGATGCTAAAACTAATGAAATCAAAAGAACAATATGGTTGAGAACATTTAAAGAATCTGGTCAAGTAGTGTATTCTGGAGTTTATGATACTTGTCGATTACCCAATGGACAAACTTGTATAAAAGCGGTTTTTCCATTACCCAATGGAAATGCAACGGTTATTTTATCTCCAAGTGTTGGTACAAAAGGAGAACTCATTTTGGATTCATCAGGTGAAAAAATAGGAGATAGTGGGTTTTACTTTTTACTTAAGGACTCAAAAGGTCAATTATGGACAAAATTCATTAAGTCGTTCAAGGATCAATTGGTGGTTAGTTGTCTTAATGACAAAATTACAGCTATTCAAACTTTAACTTTGTGGGGTCTTAGGGTTTTGAAATTTGAATATGAGATTATGAAAACAAACAACTAATAAGGTTATCAGACAAACATGAAAAAACTAACTTTAAAAATACTTATTCTCTTTTCTTGCGTGAGTTGTAGCAACTACGAAAGTGATATTTACATTAATACAGAGTACGAAGCTATTAATGATATTTTGATAGAACTGATCAAATTCAAAGAGGTAAAACGAATCAAAACTAGGGGTGATGAAAAGAGTAAACTATATATTATATCAACTCTAGATACCGTTACAGCTCAAATTTTTAAACCTGAAGGTTATTTAATTGGGATGGATGGGTTTGACATAACAAAAGAAGAAATCGACCATCAAAAAAAGGAATATGAAACGAGTTTAGAATATTATTATGAGGAGGAAAAATTATTTAGAAAGTTGAAAAATGGAAGTATCAAAGAACGAGAAATTCATCATGTTTTTGATAATGAATATTTTGATATTCGTTTAATTCCCCTAGATGAATTTAAAGGTTTTGAAACTGATTCTGAGGAACTTGGTTATTTATTCATTTCAAGAATAGTTTTCAATAAAGATTATACAAAAGGCTACCTTCATTATAGTTTTGCTTGCGGTATTGCTTGTTTTTGGGACAACAATATTGAAATTAGTAAAGTAAATGGGAAGTGGATGATTACGAAGTATTTTTCAGGTGGAATCGCATGATATAAAAATATAAGATGACTGAACTAAAAGATAAAATAGTATTACCAAACGGATCAATAATCAATAACCGAATTGCTAAATCAGCAATGAGTGAAAATTTATCAAACAAAAATCATGAGCCAACAAACCTCTTAATTGATGTGTACAAAAAATGGGCTGAAAGCGGAGCCGGTTTATTGATAACGGGTAACATCATGATTGATTCCAATGCTATTGGTGAACCTAGAAATATAGTTGTTGAAAATCGAGATAACTTTGAGCAACTAAAAGCTTGGGCCGATACGGTAAAAGGAACTGAAACAAAATTATGGGCGCAGCTGAATCACCCAGGGCGACAAGCCATGGAACAAATCAATCCAATATTGAAAGCACCATCTGCAGTTCCTTTAAAAATGGGAGGAAGGAAAAATGCATCTTCAAAAATCCCTCAAGAATTAACCGAAAATGAGATCTTAGATATAATCAATCGATTTGCAAACACCTCAGTTATTTTGAAAGACGCAGGTTTTTCAGGTGTACAAATTCATGGTGCTCATGGCTATTTAGTAAGTCAGTTTTTATCTCCTTACACCAATATTAGGAAAGATAAATGGGGAGGATCCCTTGAAAATAGAGCAAGGTTTGTTGTTGAAGTGTATCGTAAAATGAGGGAGAAAGTAGGTAAAGAATTTCCTATAGGTATCAAACTCAACTCTGCAGACTTTCAAAAGGGTGGATTTTCAGAAGAAGAATCCATTGAAGTAGTGAAGATCTTATCGAAGGAAGGAATTGATTTGATTGAAATATCTGGAGGTACTTATGAAGCGCCTGTGATGATGGGAAAAAGAAAAGAGTCTACTGCAAAGAGAGAAGCTTATTTTATGGATTATATAGAAAAAGCAAGAAAGGTAACGAAAACTCCATTAATGTTAACAGGAGGTTTTCGTACTCCAGAAGGTATGAAAGAGGCTATTCTTTCAGATCAATTAGATATTATTGGAATGGCACGACCATTTACTATATATCCTCAAATTGCCCATGAAATATTTGAAGAAACTCGACTTGATTTTACTGTGAATATTAAAAAAACGGGTATAAAAGCGATTGATGCTATGATGAATATTATTTGGTATGAAAAACAAATAAAACGTCTAGGTCAAGGAAAAGCTCCTCATCCAAATTTGAGTCCATGGTCGGTTTTGCTAAACTATGCATGGTTGATTATTGAATATAAATTTTTAAAAAAGTAATTATATTAGATTATTAATCTTCAATTTTTAAAGCAAACAAACATGAAAAACATATTTTTATGTCTATTGACTTTCTGCATCCTAGGATGTAATGCTCAAAAAGAAACTAAAACTAAGGAACAAGATCAAGTAGATTTAATGAATGCGAAGTCTTTCAAAGAACTGAGAACGAACTTTAAAACATCGCTTATTAAAGAAGTAAAAGCACCTCAATATTTTAGTGAATTTGATACTCCACCAGAAAATGTTAAAGTTGAAACGTATGAATCAGAAGGATTAAAATTGAAGGGTCTTCTGAATACAAAAAACATCGATTCGACTAAAAAAACTAAAGCCATTGTTTATTTACATGGCGGATTTGCCCTTAGTTACGGTGACTTAAGAGATTGTCAACCATTTATCGATGCTGGCTATATTGTTTTTGCACCAACTTATAGAGGAGAAAATGGAAACGATGGAAATTTTGAATATTTCTATGGTGAAGTAACCGATGCAGAAAATGCTGTCAAATGGCTCTCTCAACAAGATTATGTAGATGCTGACAATATTTTTGTCTTTGGCCATAGTATTGGAGGAGGTATATCAACATTACTAAGTTTAAATAATAACTGTCCTTCTAAATTAAATGGAAGTTGTTCCGGTTTATACATCAAAGAATGGTTGCCTTATTTGATCAAAAGTGAATCTATTCCTTTTTCGATTTCAGATGAAAATGAATTATTGGTAAGATGCCCGATTTATATGTTGGATTACCTAGAGAGAAGACACCTAATGTACATTGGAACTGATGATCAATACAAAAAAAATGATGCATTCCTATCTAAAATATATAATGATAAAACTCCAGAGAACTTCAATCTAATAGAATTGGAAGGAGATCATTTTTCTAGCCTAAAGCCTTCTATGATGAGGTTTATTGATGAAATTGAAAAAATAAAATATGAGTAATAGGGTTCAATATCAAGTGTCTAGAGAGAGAGGAGATACAATAATAAAAATTGGTCTAGAACAATTTCATTCGTTTAGATATTATCGCTTATTTTTTTCATTTATCTACTTTATTGGAATCATAGCCATGATGATCTTTATTTTTAGAATACTTCTGATCGGATTACTATTCACTATTCCATTCTTTGTAATTGCCATTTTCTTGATTGTAGTAAATATTAATTCATTTTATGAGACTCAAGAAATAACAATATGTGCTCAGCAGATTCGACTAAAAAAGTTAAGACCAATTTTGCCAAAAAGTTATCAAATCCCAATTCATGAGATTAAAGCTATTAAGCTAAAACAAATTGAAATGGGTAATAATAAAGGATTAAGAATCGAAAAAATTTTAACTTGGCTAAAAGGATTTAAAAATTTCAATCAAGTACCTACCATTATAACTAGTAATAATGAATATTATTTTTCCGAATACTCTTATTTCAACGATGAAAAGAATAAGTTTATTCAAATTTTAAAGAATAATATATATGACTAGATCAGAATTTTTAAACTTAATAACAAATAATATCAAGAAATATGGGTTACATCTTACTTCTGTAATTGAAAGTACTGAACCTGCATATATCTATTCTATTGGTTTAAATGAAAAATTTGGCTTTGAAATAATTTTTGCTGGAGGAGCATATTTCGACAAAGAACAAAAGTCTCAAATTATTAATGAAATTGTCAAAGCACTAGATAAAGATTTAACTAATATGAATTCAGTGATAAATACTCATAATTTTGGTAAGTTCAAATTAAGAGAGGCAAAATTCAGTTGGTCTAAAGAATTAACACTTGGTGTATTTGATTATTATAATTCTAATGATATTAAGGTATATCAACTTATACCCGAAGAAAAACATTTTACTATTGATATCCCTGATATGTCAAAAGAACGGGGTGATAATATTCAATTAGCATGGCAATGGTTAACAGAGGAATGGAATCTACCAATTCCCAAAGACAGTAAAGTGACGACAAATTTAGAAGTGCTTAAAGGAGATCCCGTCACTGAAATAATGAAATGGGAAGAAAATTATTGGGAAATGTTTTCAATAGCGGCAGATGATATTAAAGATGAAAATATAAGAATAGTCCCAATAGGAGTAATTTTAGGAAATGATGTTACCATTGAAAATGCCTTTGCTCTTTCCGAAAAGAGTGGTATTTGGAGGGACTCCATTCATTCTAATTGGAATATATGGGATTAAATATTTCTTAAATGGTATTAATTGAACCTAACAATAAACAATTTTGAAACTCATAAATTATTATTCTGAACTGTAAATTGAGGTAGTGAAATCTCAAAGAAGCGATAAATTAAATGAATAAAAAAATTGTTATTGTAGGAGGAGGTATAAGTGGATTGACACTTGCCTATTTATTCTCAAAAAAGAATATAGAGACAAAGGTTTTAGAAGCATCAAATAGATTAGGAGGTCGTATCCATACTATTAAAGGAGCGTTGGATACCCCATTAGAATTAGGTGCTACATGGTTTTCTGATGCACATCAAAATGTATTATCCCTTCTTAATGAATTTCATATTAAGAAGTTTGCACAATTCACAAAAGGAGTATCGATCTACCAAACGGATGTTTCTGTCCCTCCTCAACAATTTATTGTACCAGAATCAGAAATGCCTTCTTATAGAGTTGAAGGGGGTACACAAAATATAATTTATACTTTAGTTAGTTATTTGAATCAAGAAAATATACAGCTTAATACCGATGTGACTTCTATAAAAGAAAAGGGAGATGAGTTAGAAATTGAAACTTCAAATGGGCAAGTAGTACAAGCAGATAAAGTGATAGTTTGTTTGCCCCCTCACTTAGTAGGTACAAAAATAAAGTTTATGCCTCATTTACCCGAATCCTTAAATAAGTTATTTCCAACAGTTCAAACATGGATGGCCGAATCTATAAAATTTGTATTGGAATATGAGCGTCCATTTTGGAGAGAAAAAGAGTTATCAGGATTGTTATATAGTAATAACGGAATCATCTCTGAAATGTACGATCATACGAATTTTGAAGAAAATAAATATGGATTTACAGGTTTCTTAAATGCCGGAGCAGCTTCCTATTCACAAGAGCAAAGAAAAGGTTTTGTTTTAAATCAATTATCCCCTTTGTTAGGTGATGAAGTCCTACAACTTTCGAGTTATCATGACAAGATTTGGAATGATAAATATCTCATCAGTGATAATCATATTATGAATAGCCCTCATCAGAATAATGGACATCCTTTACTTCAGGAAAGTTACATGAATGATAAGTTGTACTTTTCAGGAACAGAAACTTCAAATCAGTTTGGAGGGTATATGGAAGGAGCTATTCTTTCTGCGATAAGAGTAGCTGATCAAATAAAAATCTAATGTTTTTCTCTTCTTTATTTCTGTTGTTTTAGAAAATCAAAGAACAGTCAATTGGTGGCACGGTAAATTGCTTTTATGAAAAGATCAATAATTGCAATATCACTGTGTTTTTTTGCCACAATTCTGGCAGGACAAACTATACCTAACAAATTATCATCAGAAACGCTTAAATACATTGAGGCTGCTGCTGAAGGTGATCACTTAGCGCTTGAAGGTGGGCATATGGCTTTGGATGGTCATGTAATGCCTTATCCTTTTTTCAAATCACATGAAGTCTTGTATTTATACAGGCTTAGTCAGCTTCGACATAATGTGATATGGAAAGCAGACAGTGTCTATTATCAAGAGGATTGGAAAGAAGGAAATGAATTGATCAAGGCAGGGAAAGATGGACTGCAAAAAGTTCCGGCATCTTATATGTCAGGCGACAGACACTCTACACATTCTTATTGGCTTGATATCCCCGAACTCCCTGAGAAAAATGAGAAAGAACGTTTCTTTTGTTTAAAACCAATGGAAATGAGTCTGGTCGGTTGGCCAGAAACAACGATTTATATTAATGGAGAAGCGAAAGCGTCGCTTTTAAGACAACATTTTTATTGGTCATTAGATCAATTGATGACTGGGGATAAAGTAGAGTCGGTATGCTTAAAAAGCTTTGGAGTTTTTGATAAACCTAGAGGCTATAGAGAAATTAGTATCGTAGAAAGAAATAAAGAGATAGATCAATTGTATTGGTACCTAAGAGTATTGGTAGAAGCTGCAAGTATTCTTAATGAAGAGGACAATGGATATACAGAAATACGACAACTTGCCGATGAAGTGATGGCAGAAATAGACCTCGATATTTCGGGAACAGTATTATTCGATCTTCAGTTAAAAAAATATTTACCTCAGCTCGAAGAGAAATTCCAAAAGATTGTTGCCTTAGCAGATAATCAAGTAACACTTTATATGCTGATGCATGGTCACTTGGATAGTGCTTGGCGATGGACTTTAGCACAAACAGATGATAAGATCCAACGATTAGTAATGAACAATCTGTATTTAATGGATCGTTATCCAGAATACAAGTATATGTTCACTATGCCCTATCACTATGAGCGTCTCAAAGAACTTTATCCAGAATTATATGCTCGAGTACTAGATAAAATTGAGGAAGGACAATGGTTGGCTAATGGTGCTACTTATGCAGAACCAGATGTGAATCTTCCAGGTGGTGAAAGTATTATTCGTAACTTCTTATATGGTTTGACCATTTTCCGTGAGGAGTTAGGAATGAAAAATCCAGTTTTATTCCTTCCAGATACCTTTGGTTACCCACCATTTTTACCTCAGGTGGCTCAAGGGTTTGGAATTAATCATTTGATTGCCATGAGAGTAAATACTCCTAAAATAGATCATAGTATTTATCGCTGGAAAGGAATTGATGGATCAGAAATATTGGTCAATGCACTTACCACACCAGCATGGGAATATCCTTTTATTAGCGCTGTCCATGGTAATAGAGTACCAACTCCTGAATTAATCACCACTTACAATGCTCCAGATCCTGGACCTCGACGTCTAGTAGGAACTTGGGAAAGATTTAAAGATGCTGATGCAACCAACAAGCAATTATTATTAATTGGTTGGGGAGATGGCGGAGGTGGAGGCACCGAAGATCAATTAGAGTTGGCACGATTGGTTAAAGATTTACCTTCCATCCCGAAAGTCGAATGGTCGAATATGTATGACTATATCCAAGAACAGGTCAAAATAAAAGACAATTTTGCGGAATACAATGAAAGAATTCTTCCTAGAAGATGGATTCAACGTACCTTCATGATGGCCAATGGCATCAAGATGCAAAATAGAAAAGCAGAGCAACTATTACGCGAAACAGAAGCTTTATCAGCTTGGGCAAGTCAATCGGGTTATACTTATCCAAAAGAAGAACTTACCACGATTTGGAAAGAATTATTGTTGTACCATTTCCATGATATTATTACAGGTATGGCAGTTCCTGAGGTGATGATCAAAACCAATGAAAGTTTAAAAAGAATAAACGAACAGGTATTAAGTTTAAGAACAAAAGCATGGGATCATTTGGAACAACAAATAGCCATGGAACACGATGGATTATTGGTGTTTAATTCATCTGGGATTCCCCAAAGTGGTGTAATGTCTTTAGGATATAATGGAGAAGCAAAATGGAAATTGATCGATGAGAATAACAATGAGGTCAATTACGAAGTATTGACTAAAGGTCAAATATCCCTCAATATGCCTGAAATCCCTGCCATGAGTTATGCTAAATTATATTGGGTGAATGGTGAAAAACCTACAACTATTAAAAAAGAGTTACTAGCTAGCAAGAGAGTATTAGAAAATACCCTTGTAAAAGTGAAATTCAACGAGTTTGGTGAGATCACGAGTTACTATGACAAGGAATTAAAGAAAGAACTTGTTCCAGATGGCAAAGTGCAGAACCAATTGCTAGCACAACCACATGAAGTAGAAAAAGGTCCAAAAGTAATTCTAACGAAAGCCAGTTTTAAAAATTACAAGAAAGGGGCGTTAAGCAGTAGTTTGGAACTTAATAGATCGTATGAAAACTCAGGGATTCAACAAATTATATCCCTTAAGAAAGGAAGCAAATTACTCACTTTTGATACAAAATTAGATTGGAATGAAAGAGATCGACTAGAAGTTGATTTCCCAATGTCAATAAAAAATGATTCGGCAAACCACGGTATTCAATTTGGTTACATGCCTGTGAGTAGAGGAAAACTTTTAGCAACAGATTCATTAGAAATACCAACTTGTGTGCATCAGTGGGCAGATGTTTCTGATGATGAATATGGTTTTGCTATGATTGATAATATACGCTATGGTTATAACTTAAAAGAAGGAGGAATCCGATTAGTGATGAGCTATGGTCAAAGAAAGCATGATTATTCAGAACTCAAGAATGTAGGTTGGGGACAAGATGCCTCAGGTGATTTAGGAGGAGAACATTTTTCATATGCTGTATTACTACATCAAGGTGATTTGACCGAGGGGAAAGTAATTCAGACTGCTAAAGCCTTAAATACAGAATTACTCATTAAACCACTTGAAAAACAAAATGGTAAAGGAATGATCAATAGTTTCTTGACAGGCTTGCCTGATAATATTGTGTTACAAACGATTAAGCAATCGGAAGAAGGAAAAGATATTGTTCTTCGTTTGTATGAAACAAATAAAAAGGAAACTACATGTCAGCTAAAAATTAATGGTCAAAAACTATTAGAGATGTTTGCATCTACTATGGATGAAGGCGAGCGTTCTGCTATTGAAGTAAAAGAGAATAGTTGTTCTTTAACTTTTGCTCCTTTTGAAATCAAGACGATCATCTTATCTCCTCAGGAGAATGAAAGTAAGACAGTAGAATAATAAATATTGTGGGTGTAAGAGGTGAATGTAAGTAGCTTCTTGCACCTACAATATCATATTATTTGATAGTAAAATATGAAGTGAAATACATATATACATGTAAACGGTTTCTGATTTATTCAACAAATTTATTTAATCATAATAAGTTAACTGAAAGTTTACTATAATTGTATTAACCAAAATTCAAGTTAAACTTGAGTGAAGTGAAATATTAAAGTAAGAATGAGCAAACTTTCAATGGAATTTAATCCACCAATAGCAACAAGAGATACAGAAGAACTTATTGAAATCCTAGCAGAAAAAGAAAGCTGGAATACAATTGCAATTGATCAAGCTAAAGAAGAATTGTATATAAGAAATATATCTGATGAAGCTCAGTATAAAAAAATCCAAAACTACTTTCTAAATAAAAAGGCACAATATTTTTTGGAGATGGAAGCTAGAAGTACTGAAAGTCATTCCATCTTAGAAATTATAACAATGATTATAAAATGGCCAAATGAATTATTTCGCCGTTGGTCACTAAAAAATGATGGGTATTTAATTCTTCATCGTCAAAGAAAAAATGCAATAATCACAGGTATGGTAATGTATACTCTAATCTTTATTTGGATGTATAATATTGATACCTCCATAAATGTTGAAACGATGAATGAAATCAGTACTGAAGATATTTATGAATGGGAAAAGAAACATTACTCAGATAAAGAATTTATTGATGATAGAAATGCATCTATTGATAAGATATTTAAAATATTCCAACATAGCACAGGAGATGAAAGACCTATCTTATTAATAGAAAATGATACTCTCTTATATTCTCAATTAAATAAGTTAAGAGATATAGATCCTTTAAATATAAGGAATATTAGTTTTATCAGAAAGGGAGATGACCTGTATGATAAAATCATAATAAAATTAGTTCATCAGTAATTTTCTTAATTATAACTACTAACGAAAGCATTACCATGAAACTAAACATTACACTTCTACTTTTATCATTATTACTATCAAGTAATCCAGAAAATAAATTTTCCGAATCAAAAAACTCTGAGCCTTTTGACAAATCTAAAGAATTCCAAATAGTTACAATTAAAAAATCTAACGAATATCCTTCATCTGATAATGGTAAATCAGTCTGTGAGAAATGGAACTTAGGTCATGCTCAGATTCAAAGAATTATTAAAGATGCTCAATCTATTAGTGGACCAGAGTGGCATCATTCATTTGGACATTATCCATGTGAAATAGAGGGTAAGTTAAGTCAAGGGGAAAATGAATTTACATATTCGATTAATAGTGGATCTTGGTTAACGGTTAGCTCTTCAGATACAACATTAATGTTTGGTAGCTTTAATAAAAACTATAATAAATATTTCTTGGATTCAGCTTGGTTAGAAGAAGATATGGATGAGTAAGATTTTAGATGATTACATCAAATTAGTCATTTACCAAAAAGTGTACACAATCCGAACTTTTGTATAATAAATGAACGATAACTAACTGCAATATTTGTATTATCAATTAATCACATAAAAGTAAAAGAAAATGAGTACAAATCAATTTGGTAGAAAAGGATGGACACCTGAGAGAATCGGTAATTTAAATGGTAAAACATTTGTGCTTACTGGTACAACTAGTGGAACTGGTTTTGAAGCAGCCAAAATCTTATTATCTAAAGGTGCTAAAGTGGTCATGCTTAATAGAAATCCTAAGAAATCTGAGGATACTATGGCGACTTTGAAACAAGAATTAGGTCAGGAAATCAAAGTCTCTGCTATTAAAATGGATTTGTCATCTCAGTCATCTGTAAAGAAAGCAGCTGAGGAAGTTTTAACATCGGTTGATCAAATTGATGCCTTAATATGTAATGCTGCAATTGCTCAAGTACCTAATCAAGTAATGACTGAAGATGGATGGGAAAGCCAAATGGGAACGAATTATTATGGTAATTATACTCTTCAAGCATTATTATTTCCATTAATCGAAAAATCTCATGGCCGTATTGTTACAGTCGGTAGTATGGGTTATGATATGGGTATCAAAACCATCAAATTCGATGATTTAAATTGGGATAATGATTACACTGCTAATAATGCATATAGCCAAAGTAAATTAGCACAGATCATGTCAATTTATGAATTACAGGATCGATTAAAAGCGGCAGGGAATAACAATGTAAAAGCCTATGCTTGTCACCCAGGTTCTTCTAGAACAAATTTAATTAATACGAGTGGTAGCTTCATGATGAGAATGATATTCAATCTAATGAAACTATCACCATTAACACAAACTGCAGAAAAAGGAGCATATCCCCAATTAATGTGTGCTACAGAACCGGATTTAGATCAAACAGGATTTTATGGCCCAACAGGTAGAAGCAATTGGGTGGGACCGGTTGGAGCACATCATATTGAACCTCATGCAAAAGATAAAGAAGTATCCAAAAGACTTTGGGAATTATCTGAGAAAGAAACAGGGGTGAAGTTTGAGATTTAATGTAAATTGAAAACATAGAATTTGATATAAATATTTATGTATCAAAAACCCCGGGTTAAATCCGGGGTTTTCTATATAATTCAATTAGATTATTAAACTATCGAATCAACAAAATACTACCTTGTTTCTCAATCACACTTCCATCAATTTCGGAAACGTATCGGATAGTATAATTGTAGTTACCCGACATCATAATTGCATTTTTATAGGTACCGTCCCATCCATTACCTTTTGTACTTGCTTCAAATGATGTGCTGTATTCTCTGTGGAATATAGATTCACCCCAATTGTTATAGACATTTAATTCAATATCTATTGCATAGGCTGGTTCTAACAAGAACTCGTCGTTATTTCCGTCACCGTTAGGAGTAAAAGCATTTGGAGCAAACATTCTTGGAGGACAGATTTGGTTGACATTAATCGTGTCTACAGTAGAACATCTTGTATCGTGTGTTTCATCAATTACCATTACTGTAAATACACCAGAACGGTCTTTTGTAACTACTCTTGTAGTTTCTCCTGTGTTCCATGAGTAAGAGAAATTATCACCTTCAATAGCTGCAATCTCTAATACGTCTCCAAACTCGAAACAGAAAGTGGTATCCTCAAGCACTCTTCCTGGATTCGGGTGGAAAGTGGCTTGGTAATCGTGTGTATATTCGCATCGTGTACCCGATTCATGCTCCACAATAGTACGTAATGTATAAGTACCTGTTTCTAATACTTCAATGGTTGGAGTAGTTTCTCCAGTACTCCATTCGTACGACTGTACTATTCCTGGGTATTCAGGAATACGGCCATCGAAAGTGATAGGGTCAGTATCACAAGACTCCATGACAAAACCTTCGACTACATCAGGCACAATGTGGATAGTGATATCTTGAGTAGTGGAACATCCAACATCGTTTGTTACCGTTAATGTATACGTGGTTTCTGTAGAAGGTGCAACATCTATTGTAGGAGTTGTAGCCCCTGTCGACCAATTATAAGTAACAGGAACATCTGTAGTAGGTGTTATCGTAGTCGATCCATCCGTACAAATCCAAACATCTGTTGGCATAGTTAATACAGGTGGAGGAGTGACTTTAATACTATCCACAAAGGTATTCGAACAACCTCCCACGTTAGTTACTTTTACCAATACAGCAAACGTACCCGCTTCAGGATATTGATATGTCGCATCTGTCGTTCTCGTATTGTATGCTGAGAAATTAGGCCCAGCATTACCATCATAATCAAAGTCCCATTCCACCGTTTGTATAGCATGGTTTCCTGATGATGCCAATTGAGGAGTGGTATTTAAGAAGGAAGCTACATCACCTAAACAGATATCATTTACCGTAAAGGATGCAGTAGGTACTTCATATACTTCCACATTGTATGATGCTATATTTGATACACATCCCGAAGGAGTAGTAATTCTTAGATTCACTGTATGCGTACCTATCGTATTGAAAGTATAAGTAATATCGCCATTTGATGAGTCATCGTAAGTGCCATCGTTATTGAAATCCCATTCATATAAACTATTCGGATCTGGCGAAATTGATGTGTCTGTATTGAAATTCACCAATAATCCTTGACAACCAAAACCATTATCAGGTGCAAACCCTGCCACAGGCGTTCTGTAGAAAGTAATTAAGGTCGTATCCGATGCCTCGCAAGTAGCATCTAATCGGTTGCTTACATTCAATACCGCTTTTGCGGTTACCTCATATGCGTTGTCATTAAATACTGGATCGGCAAATGTAGCACGATGACCAGTTAAATTGATCTGAGTCGCTACTGATCCGCCGGTAACATCAATTAAACTCCATTGATAATCCATACCACTCCAATATACTTCGGATGGTTGAACGTTAAAGGTTGAGTTATCACAACCGCTTAATCCCGTCTGTGGTAACGTCACCTCAGGAGTTCTTAAGAAAGTAACCAATTGCTGATCTATTGATGTACCACAGCTGCTAAAAGTATTTTGTGTCGCCAAGCTAATATGTGCGGTAACATAAGAAGCATCGACCGGAATAGTATTGATCATTACCGATGGAGCATAATCCCCATTTGTATTAATACTAACAGAGGCTCTACCATCATTTGATGTAATATCCGTATCTAATTGATCCACCGTCCAATTGTAATTGAAGTTATTGATTTGTTCTTCATTTACGGGTTGAATGACAAATTGTGTGGTTCCACAAGATAGAAGAGAATCATTACCTAATACCGCTTCCGGAGTTCTAAAGAACGTAATATCAATAGAATCTGATGTACTCGCACAATAAGGATTAGTCTGATTTCCAATCGTTAATTTATAACGGGCAGTGACTTGAGCCGCACCTTGAGGGAATTCAGGCGCAGATAGTACCATCTCGTAATTCGATGCTGATGGCGTTTCAACTAAGTTGATACCTGTATCATCAGAAACATCACTAATGAATTGAGTTCTCGTCCATGTATAATCAAAGTTCGAAACTTCACCTTCTGTCGGTCTAATAGTAATACTACCGGTCTCACAAGAAGTGATAGGAGAGGCAATTAAACTAACAGTTGGTTGTCTATGGAAACGAACCGTAGTCACTTCTGTATCGGCACAACCGCTTACTCTATGTGTTGTCACTAACGTAGCTTCAACTTCTATATACGATGTCCCATTCGGGAAGGTAGGTAACCTCATGGTCAATTCATGTCCACCAGATCCTAATGATGTGGTATCGATCGTACCTGTATTTAAGCTCAGATCATCTGTAATGTTAAGCGACCATACATAATCAAAATCACGTACTAATTCTTCTCCAGTGGTTATCACAATACTTTGGTCTTCACAAATATCAGATGAACTAGGAGTAAGGGTGTTATTAGGAATTCTGTAGAATTCAATCACATCGTTTTGTGTACTGAAACATGAGGTGGATTGATAAGCATTTCTTGCGGTAACATCAACATTCACTTCGACAGTACCTGATCCATTATCAAAAGTTAGGCGGTTCATTTCTAAACTATCATATCTTGATAAAGTATCCACAGTACCTCCATTCACTGAATTTAAAGTCCATTCAAATATATAATTCGATCGTTGATCTGCAGTGATTGGGAAAGTCAATGCTTTAAACATTGCTTGATCACCACAGCCGATCACATTGGTATTTAAATTCGTAGCAAGTACTGGAGTTTTGAAGAAGCTAATTGTTACTTGTTCTGTAGTAACACAACTCGAAGTCGCAAGCGGATTCATGTTCGTAATTTGTAACTCATAGGTCACATCAATTTGAGTTTCTCCTTGATCAAATACCGGAGCATTTACGACTAAATCTCTAACGGATGTATTCACTTCAGAAACACTACCATTCATTTCATTTAATTTCGACCATGCATATTGATAATCACTTACTGTTTCTGAGAATGGAGAAATGGTGATTTCATTAGCACAAGAATCATTTCCTGCTTTAGTAGCTGTGAAATCTATGTTCGGTACTCTAAAGAAGATCAAGGTATGTGTTTGATTATCGCTACAGGTAGGACCGTTAGGATTATCAACTACTAAATCGAATGTTATTTCAACTTGAGAGCGACCGACCATAAAGTCATCATCATCAATATGTAATGATAAGTTCTGATTATTGGTCTGACCATTGATGATATCGGCAGTTGTTCCATTAAATCCATCGATACTAGAAATACTCCATGTATAATCGAAACCATTAATAGTTTCGTTACCAAAAGGTCTAATCGTTACAGTATCTAATGCACATTCTGCATGATTATCTGTAAAGGCAATCATTGGTCGTCGAGCCAATTCTACGGTATAACTCGTATCTGCACTACAGTTGTTGTTTAACTGATTTTGAGCATCGACATCTATCACCGCCGTTATTAACGTTGCTCCGCTAGGGAAATCAGCAGGATCTGTATCAATCGTCAAAGCACCACCTACTGATGTATCGAAGTTCATCAAATTGCTAATTGCGGCACTGTTGTCGGTATAGATACTATCGATAGTCCATGTGTAATTGTAGTTATCCGGACGTTGTTCTACTGTTTGTAACGTCAAATCAGTATCATCACATACGTTAAAGGTAGAAGACGTAAGACCCAACATTGCTTCACGGTCAAAGACAACCGTTACCTGATCGGAAGTGATACATCCATTATCCATGTTCATCACTTGCAGTTCGTAAACAGCAGTTACTCTCACTCCCGTATTCGGGAAGGCAGGGTTGTGATCTAAGGTAATGGTATGTGTATTCAATCCGCTCTCAATTGGATATACTCCTCCGGACAATAAGTCAATACCATTGTCCGTAAGAATGCTTATACGGTTCCAAGTGTATTGATAACCCGGATTGTTTGCCTCGGTAGGGAATAACACCACTTGAGTTCCTCTACACACAGGGCTTAGGTTTAACATGGAAAGATCGGTTTGTGGTGTTCTGAAGAAAGTAAAATTAAAGGTTTCTGTATCCGTACAACTTCCTGCTAGATTAGTAACATCTACGGTGTAGGATACATCTATTCTATGACTTAATGAGTCGAATGAAGTTACTGTAAACTCTACATCCTGACCATTATTGATATGTGTTGTATCTATGGTACCTCCATTAATGGATACTTGCGACCAATTATAGGCGAAATTTGGAATCACTTCCGTACCAAACGGACGAATGATATTATTTTGCTCACAGGCAGAACTGTCTAACGACTGAGTCGCTGCTATAATTGGCATTCTATAGAAGTTGGCTTCAATGGTATCTCTATCAAAACAAGTAGGTGATAGATTATTAGTCACTATCACTTCGTATTGATACGTCATTTGAGCTGCACCTGTAGGGAAGAAGCCCGTTTGATCCACCGGAGTATTCAAAATATACGTATTGTTTAACTGACTCACCGCAGGAGATGTCAATGCTTCAGTATTTGGATTATTATCGGCCGTCGTATTCAATAAATTCCAAGTATAAGTAAACTGAGGAACATAATTCTCTACTGTATTTAAAGTGATACTTGTATTCGAACATTCAGGGTTGATACTCGCAATAGTAGCATCAGGTGTTCTGTAGAAAGTGAAAGTCACCGTTTCTGTATCGTTGCATGTAGACGATTCAGAATTCTCTACATAGACCGTATAGTTTACGTCAATTTGATTAGAAGCAGGATCAAATACTGGGTTGTTAAAAGTGACATTTTGATCAGTAGTAGAAGATAAGTTGATGGTACCTCCATTCACAGAAACCTCCGTCCAAGTCACATTAAATCCACTAATCGTTTCATTATCAAATAAACTGATATTGTTTTGAGCACCACAATCGCCCGCAGTTAATGATTGTACTACATTGATATAAGGTGTTCTATACATAGTGAAATTCACATTCTCAATATCATTACAAATGCTATTACCCAATGTATCTTGATTACTAACGGTTAATCGATAATCAGCTACTATTTTATGACTTCCAGAATCAAAAGCTGATTTAGCAAATTCAATATTTTGCGTCGAAATACTGTATGGAGCATTGATCATCACATCACCACCGATTACACTTAGGCTATCCCATAGGTAATCAAAACCATTTATAGTTTCAGTACCTAAACTCGAAATCAGGTTGATCGTATCGCAAGCTACCATATTTTGATTCAATACAATACTTGGCTGACGGTAGAAATAGAACCTAAATGCAGTATCTCTTTCACAAAGGGTATTGGCAGCATTTTCGACATTTAGTGTTACATCCACTAAAATAGTATCACTTCCTGCATTAAATACCGGAGCATTTAACGTAAGATCCTGACCAGTCAAACTTGAATTGCTAATTGTACCTCCAACAGCGGCAATAGTCCAATTGAAATTAAAGCTTGCACTCACATTTTCTGTTCCATAAGGAGTGATAATATTTTCCACTCCACAATCCACTAAACTTTGTTGAATATCAATAGTCGCAGGGCGATAGAAAATAAGGCTTGTATCTAAAGAAGCTACGCATGAATTCTGATCTGAATTTTGGATCTCGATCGTCATAGGAACAACAATCGTATTACTTCCATCAGCAAAGGCATCCATTGGCATTTCTAATGAGAAGTTTTGATCATTCACTTGGTTGTTGATGCTATCAAGAACTGCTTGAGGAAGGGTAGATCCATCTGCTCCTGCACCTGTGATATTTAATGCATCCAATGTCCAAGTATAATCAAAACCACTATTATGGGCAATGTTTTCAGTCAATCCTAAAGGATAGAAATCAATGCTCAACCCACAATCACCCGCCGTTCTTTGTTCAACAAAAGCAGTAAAATCTGGCTGACGATAAAGGGTAGTGGAAATCGCTGAAGAATCTTCACAAGCAGGGGAATTGGTATTGAACGATGTAATAGCGTAACGTGTATCAATTCTAGTCGAATTAATAGCGAAGGTATCCACTGTCAACGTTAAATCTTCATTTGTTAAACTTGATGTCGTAATAGCACCACCATTAATCGATAATTGCGACCAATTGTTCGTGAAGCCAGAAATGGATTCCGAGGCATAAGGTCGTAAAGTCAAGTTATTACTACAGCTATCATTACTTGCTCTAGTATACGTCAAATTAATTTCCGGTTCTCTAAATAGCGTAAAGCTAAATGTCGTATCATCATCACACATAGACGCACCAGAATTCAACATAGTAATAGTATAATTTGCATCTATCTGAGAAGCTCCGGCATTAAAACTTCCCACATTAAACGTTACATCTCTATTTCCGTCAGGCATAACCGGGTTTGTTACAATTGTACCACCGGTAATGCTATTTTGATTCCAGTCAAAGTCAACATCATTTAGCATTTCGTTATGAGATGACACATTGATGGAGTTCTGACATGCACCAGATAAATTCGTTAATTGTATCTCAGGCGTTCTATAGAAAACAAAGCTCACTGTATCCTCATCAAAACAATCGTTTGATAACGTATTGATCACTCTCAACTTATAATGCACATACATGATCGATTCTAAGTTATCGAAACTATCGACTTGTACTAAGAGCTCTCTTTGTGCTAAGGCAGAATTATCGGTAATTGCACCATTTCTAATGGAATCGATGGACCAAACATAAGTATAGCCATTCACATCCGTAGGGAAAGGAGAGGCACTTGCATTCCAATCACATTGCGCAGCTTTTTGTGCTAAGAATGGATTTTGAATATCAGGCGTTCTGTAAAAATTAAGTACATAATTTACGGTGTTCGTACAAGATGGATCAGCAGGTCCTAATTGATTTTCTACTGTTAATCTTATAGAAATAGCTATATGAGATTCTGTATTATCAAAATCTGTGTCTGTAACTGTGAAAACTGTATTTTGAGTGGTATAGCTATCACCAACATTATATGTTGAGCCATCATAACCCGTAATATTCGTGATTTCCCAATCGTAATTGTAACCCCCAATCATTTCTGTACCAAAAGGCTGAAGGGTTGTTGAAAGATCACATGAATCGGTTCTAGTTTCAGTAATATCAATATCAGGATAACGAAGATATTGGAAAAGAATCGTAGTATCTGTTACAGAACATGCTGCAAGATTAGGATTAGAGTGCTTGATTTCTAAATCCATTTCAAACTGAATCATATTACTTCCATCAGCATAGGCAGAATCAGGTACTTGTAATTCCATGTCTTGCATATTTTGATAGAAATTGATAGAGTCCATCACAGAACTAATCAATACTCCACCTGCAGCTCCTGTTACTGTTGCCGGGTCTAAAGTCCATTGATAATCAAATCCAGTTCCGTGATTAATTACTTCATTCATTCCTAAAGGCTGAGCTCTAAAAAGTCCACCACAAAGTCCGAATGGATCATTTTGTATGTAGGCAGTAAAATCTGGATTTCTATATAATTTGAATTCTACGGTATCTGTATCAAAACAAGTAGGTGATATCGTATTTTGCGCAATTAACTCATATTGCACTGTGATTTCTGCTGAATGCATGGCGAAAGTATCGACTTCCACTTCTAAAATAGGATCATTAGCAGCAGAGTTTTGGGTTACAGCACCACCAGTGACTGAAAGTTGTCTCCAAGTTCTTGCAAATAATGGCAGGGATTCTCCATTAAAGGCTTCCATGGTTTCTACTTGAGCACAAGAGTCGGTTCGAGTAGACAAGAATTGAATTTCAGGCTGACGATAGAAGGTCAATGAGAAAGTAGTATCATCATCACATGTATGTGCAGAACTGTTGCTAATTGATACGGTATATTGAACATCTATTTGTGCAGAATTGGCATCCCATGTATCGACATCAACAATAAATTCTGAATTGTTATTTGTCGAATCAATAGTACCACCATTGATGTTATCCAAATGCCATATGAATGTTTCACCATTATTCGTAAAGGCTTCATTCATGGTCGATAAGGTGATGCTTGAATTTTCAACAGCACAAGGAATAGTTAAATCAGAGAAAGTAATTTCTGGTGTTCTATAAAACTCAAAATTCACATCTTCCTGATCAAAACATGATGGTACTTCTGCATTAAAAACTCTCAATCGATAGGTTCCATCAATTTGTAAACTATTGGTATCGAACGAATCGACATCTAAAGTAATTTGTCTTGATGCCAATGATGTATTGGTAACTGCACCTCCATTAACTGTAACAGGAGTCCACACATAGACAAACCCGTTGATGTTGGTCGGGAATGGTTCAATGGTACCTGAATGATCACAATTTGCCAATTTATTGAAAGCAAAAGCTGGATCTATAATCGGAGTACGATAGAAGGTAAGGGTATCAAAGGATATATCTTGACATGAAGTGTTCCCAGAGGCTAAACTATTGCTAACATCTAATTGTAATGCAATGGTGATTTTTGATTCTGTATCAATAAAATCATCATCTGTAATCGTTATGCTCAAGTCTTGAGTGGTGGCTAGGTTGCCAATTGTTAAATCATTGGCTGGATTTCCATCGTTCCCATCATACCCTGTGATATCAGTGATTTGCCATTGATAGTTGAAACCTGCAACTGCTTCTGTCCCGAATGGTTGTAGAGTGGATGTATACGCACAACTATCTACTTTTACTTCCTTCATGTCTATTACAGGAGGTCGTTTAAATGATAAGGTGATTGTAGTGTCTTCAGAACAAGTAACATTGGTTTCTGAATGTTCAATATGTAGATCTAGAGTCAATTGAATTTCATGACTTCCACTTGCAAAAGCAGTAATTGGCATGATTAACCCAAAATTTTGATCATTCTGTTTGTTGGTAATGGAATCCATTATCCCAGTAGGTAATGTCATGCCATCAGCACCAGCACCTGTTACACTATCAAACGTCCAAGTATAATCAAATCCACTTCCATGATTGATTATTTCAGTTTGTCCTAATGGATAAGCAAAAGCATACAATCCACAAGAATCCAATGGAACAGTAGTGGTATAATTATCAACATTTGGTGTACGGTAGAATCTAAATTCAACAGTATCGACATCAGTACATCCAAAAGAATCGGTATTTCTAGCGGTCAACTCATAAGCCACAACGATATATGCGGTGTCTTGGTCAAAAGTATTGGCGGTAACCGTTAAATCTTGATCGGTTAATGATGAAGTGGTTACTGTACCACCATTTACATACAATTCTCTCCAAGTATAGTTGTAACCTGCAATCACTTCCGTACCGAAGGGTTGGAGAGTGTTAACTAATGAACAAGAATCTGTTCTAGTTTGAACGAAACTAATGTCCGGCGTTCTAAAGAAACTGATATTGAAAGTGGTATCATCATCACAAGTACTCATAGTACTGTTCATGATTTGCAGATTGTATTGTGCATCCAATCTATGTGATCCCACATCAAAATCATCCACTTCAATTATATATTGATTTCCATTATTTGTAGAATCAATCGTACCTCCAGTTAAAGAATTAACGTTCCAGAAGAAAGTTGCACCGCTTAAAGCTTCACTATTTGCCGTAATCGTATCGGTTAAAATACAATTGATCGAACTTGGTGTATAATCTATTTCTGGAGTTCTGAAGAATTGAATGGTATAGGATTGCACATCCATACAAGTTGGCGAGTTGGTATTGGTCACCGTCAATTCATAAGTGGCAGTAATGATCGTTTGATTTAAATCCCAACTTGCCACTGTCAAGTTAATGTCTTTATTGTTTAATGCATCTTCAGAAAGTGTACCTCCTGTAACTGATGTTTGGTTCCATGAGTAGGTAAACCCAGGAATCACCTCAGTACCCGATGATATTTCAGCAGTAGCTGCACATGGATTTCCTCCTAATTTAGTTTCTGTAAAACTTATGCTAGGCGTTCTATAAAATACTAAATCAATATTTCTATTTAACCCACAATGAGGACTAGCATCCAGTCCTGTGTTTGGATTTTTCTTTCTAACACGGTTATTCATCCTAACCGTAAATTCTGATGCACCGTTGGCAAAATCAGCATCAGTAAATGATAAGCTTCTTGTTTGATTATAGGTTTCGTTAATATTTGCTCCATTATATCCCGATGAAACGCTGACACGTCTCCATCTATAATTAAAATCCAATGTTTCAGTATGATGATTTAATGTAACAGAAAGATTACAAGGATCTACTCTTGGATCTGTCAAAGTGAAGTTTCTAGGAATACGTTCCAAATTGATCGTTACAGTTGTATCTTCTTGACAAGTATTGCTGTAAGTATTTTCAACAAGTAAAGTGATGTCGAAACTTAGATTCAAAGAGTCATCAACAAAATAATCTTCCGTCAGCGTTAAGCTTAAGTTTTGATCAGTGGTATTGGTTGTTACTTGGTTGACTAAATCACCTAAAAATGCTGGATCAACATTATGGTCAGCAGGAGTGTTCGTCATACTCCAAGAGTAGTTGTATCCATTACCATGAGGTAAAGACTCTGTTCCAAATGGGTTAAAGGTGATGGTATATAAGTTTCTATCTGCAGTTGAACAGATAGGGACGTATTGATCCCAAGCTGCATAATCAGGTTCTCTGTAGAAATAGAATTCTATACTATCTCTATCTGCACCTCCAATAGAGTTGGTCACATCGATATAATACTTAGTATAAATTCGTGTGCTACCCGCATCAAATGATGTGGGGGTTATTGTGAAATCTTGTAAGGTAGGGTCGGTAGTAGTCACAGTACCTCCTGTAGTTACTACGTTTGTCCAGGCATAGTTAAATCCTGAGATAATTTCTGTGCCAAATGGTCGTGCAATATAAGAAGCTGTAGTACCACAATCATTTAAAGTAGTATCTAAATCAATTCTCGGAACTCTATGGAATTGAACATCAACAGTATCGTATGTAGTACAAGCTGTCGGGAAATTGTTATCTACTATTTCTAATTGATAACGAATATCGATGACACTTTCTCCGTTATTAAAATCAGTTTCATCCGTATCAACAGTCGCATTGTGAATATTTAATGCAGATTGTGTTACGGTACCGTTTGTTGGACCTGAAAGCACCGACCATTGATAAGCAAAGTTAGTCATACTACTGGCAACCGGACGAAGCTGAACAGTGACATCATCATTGACAATAATACTATCTTGACCAATTTCAGGATCAGGGTTTTCTCTTACGTTTACGGTAATATTATCTACATCATTACAGCCTCTCGCAGTAGTTACTACTAAGGTGACATTGTAGGCACCACTTGCTGCATATAAGTGTTGAGGATCTTGAGCGTTTGATGTATTACCATCTCCAAAATCCCAGAACCAAGCGACTATATCATTCACATTAGCAGGGATATCGCCTGCTGCAATAAATGTCGCTAAATTAGAATTATCAACTGTTGACCGATCTCTAAATTGCATTGTTTGACCTAAACAAACTTCATTAGGTACACCATCTGATAATCTTTCTGCTTCTAACTCTGAATCAGGATTATTAAACATATATACCAAGGTGGTGTTTGAATTGGCAGTAAATGAATGAGTACAACCTTTGTTAGTGGTAACGGTTAGGGTTGTAGTTAAAACTTGATCGTTACCAATTAGTGTTCCATTACCATCTAATTGAGTGCTGAAATCGATGGTTGGAAAACGATGGGCAAGTGTATCTGTACCACCAAAGTCAATAGTACCGTTGGAATTGAAATCCCAATCCCAACGTACTATTTCATCATCAGTAACAGGAGTGATAGTTGAATTGTCAACAAAGGCAACATTGCTGGTCTGACAGACATTTTGATAGGTAAAGTCAGCTGTTGGGTTTGCATTGACCACTACATTGTTTTCAGTAAATGTATCAATACAGCCGTCAGCAGATGTTGTCCTTAAATTGACGATGTAGATCCCTTGTGTGGGGAAAGTATAAGTAGTCACACTATCTGTAGTCGTAATATCGTAAGTACCATCATTATCGATATCCCATTCGAATTGAGCGATGGCTTGGTCATTGTAAATTCCAAAATCAGTTGGACGAGCATCTAAAGTTGTCGCACTTCCTTCACAGACTTCATCGTTAGTGAAATTGGCAACAGGAGTTGGGTTATAAATCACTCGAATATCATCAGACATCGTACATTCTGTCTGATTTAATGAATTATTAGTTGGGTCTATTTTATCGATGTAATTGGAAATAATACGTGCTTCAATTCGATATAATCTACCTGTTGCAATATTTGGATTTACGGTCCATGGTGTAGAGAAACTAGGTCCATGAATAAAAGTAACATCGGGGTCAGTACCTCCATCTGCTGCACTTATCAAAGTGCCATCTACATACCATTGATATTCTAAATCCCAATAGTACATGTATTCAGTAGTTTCAATAGTATCTGATGCATTGTATGAACTATTCCAAGCCATATCCTCCACATTCAGATTATAGCTTCCTATATCTGTACAGAGTGTAATGTCTGAAGATGAGATATCAGGACAACTTAAAACGGTCATATCTCCTGAGTAAGCAGCGGGATAAGAACAACCGTTTTCATCAATGAAAGTCAGGTTGGGAGTGAAGGTAGAAATAGGTGCACCACCTAAAGTAGAGCTATACGTAAATGTGTTAAGACTATCGGTTCCTAATTGGCCATCACCAGAAGACCATTGATAAATCGTATTGGTAATGTCTGTATTAGGATCATCTACGGGGTAGGCAACCATCTGTGTAGTCGCTGGAGCGAAACCAATTTTCTTCAATATTTCGTAGCTACCAGAAGTACCACCTACTACAATTGATATTGGTGTGGCGGTATCCTGACAACCATGATCATCCGTAACTGTTACAGTGGCATCATAAGTACCAGGTGAATCATAATAATGGGTAACACTTCCCGTAGTGGTGGTGGCATCTATACTTCCATCATTATCAAAATCCCATTGCCAAAGGGCAATATCTACATCGTATAAAGTATTAGTAATATCAAGGTCATCTCTACGTTGTGTATTTCCTGCAGTTTCATTAGCCAAATCAGTGAAACTAACAAAACCAGGACAGACGAGATTGGTCACGTTTGGAGTAAATCCGGCTTCCAATTCTCGCATGGTGGGTACCGTAAAAGATAAATCCTCATTATCAGAACACCCGTTTTCATCGGTAACTTCTACGGTTAAAGTATATGCACCAGCAGGCAGAGATAATCGAGCTTGATCATTGGTAATTGAATTAGGAGTGACCTGACCAACACCCACACCACCTGTAAAGAAATTAATTGTGGCAGTATTTAAGTTGTAGACTTCATTGACATCTAAATCTAAATCTAAAACTGTCACTACTTCATCACAGATGTAATCAAAGCTTACAAAGTTGCTATGTGGAAGTGGAAATGAAAACTCCGGTTTCGTTACAGTAATATCGTGAGAATAGCTTGCAGAACATCCGTTTACGGTCAATTCTAATGTAATCGTATGTGCTAAACTTTGAGGTGAATTTGGGGTACTAAATACCACACCCGTCAAATCTGGTACAAGACCAGTTCCCGGAACAGTACCTGAAGCTACTGAGGCACCGTCAACAAACCACTCATATGTAGGACTTGTTGGGCTGAACATCAAATTGGTTCCTTGGAATGTTAGTGATTGATTGACACATGCGGTGGCAGCTCCTGTCACTGTTACTGAGCCACCTGTAATTTGAATTGGTCCGAGATTTTCAGAGAAAGTACATCCACCAGCTGTTGTTACTGTTACTTGTCCATTATAATCGCCAGGAATAGGGAAAGAAGTATTTACAATACTATTATTACTTGCAAAAGTGAATTGAATGGTGGGATCTGCGATTTGTGTAAAAGTCCAAGAATAAAGTGCTCCTAAATTCCCATCTCCAGCATCAAATACTAAGTTTTGATTGATACATGTTCCTGTAGATGTTGATGGAGTTGGAGCTAAAACCGGGAGTGGACCAGGCATTACAATCGTGGTGTCTTCCACATCAGAACATCCATTAACTGGTTCTGTGGCTGTAATTCTCACATCAACGGTAGAACTTTCTGGAATTTCACCTGCTGAATAACCTGTAAAAGTAGGAAATGTACCATCTGAAGTAAAGATATAATTTTCATCTTTAGTCACCGGTGAGGTCCATGTTACTTGATCGGTAGCACCATTACCTGGAGGATCAATTGTTACTGTCCATTGATAATCGGTATCGGTAGTCCCTAAAGAGTTATTGACGATGGTAAGGCCTGTAGGATTACAATCATCCGTAGTGATTTCGTGTTCTGCTTCGGAAGGATTGATAGTTATTGTTCGTGTGGTAGGTTGACCAGTACATCCATTGATAACTGCTCTGATACTTACTTGGAAGGTAGCAGGAAGTGGTACTCTGTTATCATCAACAATATCACCATAATAATAAGCACCATTTCCTCCAGGGCCAACGGTTACCCAAGGCAGATTATTCGCATACTGATATTCATAAATGATAGGGTAGTCACCTGATAATCCTAATCCAGCAGTGTCTGCATTTGTTGTTGTAGAAAAGGCCACTGTGGTACCAATACAAATGGTAGTTGGAGAAGCATTTAATGTCGGAAAGTCAAATACTTCACCTACTTGATAAGTATAGGGAGCAGAGGTATATGAACAACCAGCATTATCGCCAATTGGATCTGTGTTTACGGTGTATTCAATTTCGTAAAGTCCATGAGGAAGGTTAGTGAAAGTCAGTGGGTTTGAGGTATAATTCGTTGTTACACCGGTATTGGTATTTAAAACATCCCAAGATTCAGAATTTACTGTAAATGGGTTCGCCACTGTGGCTCCATTTCGATCTGTCCAAGTAATGGATGGCGTAAAAGTATCACTTGATGGTTCACAAGCGATAATTGGTCCTGCAATGGCAATATCGATTGGTGCTGAATAGACTTCTATGGTATTTAATGCACAATTATCGTTTGGATCACCTGTTTGAGCATCAAACCAAAGCTCAATATTATGCGTGCCAAAACCGACTACATTCAATGTGTCGGTCATTTCATTTGCTCCTTGTGCTACACCTCCATCAACTACCCAATAGAAATTGGTGACATTTTGGAGGTTGACGGCATTGACAATGACTGAAAAATTATTACTACAATAATCTACATCGTTGGCGGCAATAGATATACCGGCTTGTGGTAAAATAGGTATCGTTTGGGTATCTGTAAAAGTACAACTGTTATCCACTACACCTTGTACATTGGCTGAGATATTGACTACTACAGGAGTAGGGTTAGGATTACTGTAAGTGTGGGTGGCTACATCACCAATATTAATGGTTTCTATAGTTCCATCACCCCAATCCCAAGTAAGTTGGCCACCAGAAAATAGGGGATCAACTGGATTTGGATTATAAGTGACAACATAAGTGTTACAGGTTCCTGATATCACAGCATTTTGATATAAAGTACTTACATCTCTAAAGGATATGACCTCTGTATCTGTGGATGTTCCATCACAATTATTTAATGATGAAGCTAATGTAACAGTAAAATCAGAACCTCCTCCTGAATTAAAAGTATGTGAAGCTGTAGCTGTTGAAGTGGTATCCAAGGTGCCATCACCAAAGTCCCAATAATAGGTTGGATTCACAGTATTCCCATCAACATCAGTGGATGTGGCAGTAAAAGTTACTAATTGAGAGGCGGCACAACTTAAGGTTTGAGATGTAGTAAAAGAAGTTGTAAATGGAGCTTGAACCGTTATATAATCCGTTTCTCTGTAAATAAAAGAACAACCATCGGAGCTTGAACCACTTAAAGCAACTTCAAACTGACCTGGATTATTTAAGGTAATGACTGCTGAATCGCCTGTTACGGTATATAATTGGTTATCTACTAAAAATTCTAAGCTGTTAAAGGTACCGGGTGTGGTGTTGTAAAGAGTTATATTATCTCCAACACAGACATTGGTCCGACTGGCATAAAAAGATCCTGAAGGTTGGGTGAAAACAACTATTGAATTTACAGCTGTGTTCAATGTTACGACCCCATCTACATCGTCTGTATAAGTCACTTCAACACTGTATAACCCAGGTGTGTTGAACTGTTCGAATGGATTTGCTAAACTCGAAAAAGGGGTAGAAGTACCACCACTGACAATGGACCAAGAAAAATTAGAGTAGGTATGTCCAGCTTGTGGACTTACACTAAACTCTACGGCTAAACCACCACAACCGTTTATAATTTGGTTGGGATCGGAGTAGACAGTACCATTATATTCTCTCACAATAGTTTGACCTAACAAACAGTTACTTAACAATAGTAATGTACAAGTTATTATGAAGAGCAATGATCGTAATAACGACTTGTTCATAGCAATTAGTAGTATTATAATCTATAAAAAGTCTTCGGGTCGTAGTCACTTTTTATAGTCCTGGGTTAATAATTTGCTTTTTTTGGTGGTTTCATAATATACGTATGAACACTATGAAACGATTGTTATTTAATTTACAAAAAACTACTAATTATGAAGTTTTGATGTAAGAAAAGCAAGCAAAGTAAAAATATAAATTGTACTATTCTTATAGAATAGGGGATGGACAAGGTAAATCCATAGGTTTACGTTTTGGTTTTTTTCTATAGTCCTTGTACAGATTAAATGTATATTGAAGACTTATTTCATGTGAATTAGCATGCTGTTGTGGTAGGTCAGACATGGTGATATCGTAGCTATATCCAAAGTTTAGATTACCAATTTTCACACCTGTTAGCAGTACAATAGCATCGTGATTTACCGCATTGTCTTTTTCTGCTGATTTGATTAAAGGAAGACCACGATACCAAACACCTATAAGTAATGGTTGATAATGGAAATAACCTCCAATACTTAATTGATCGTTTTTGCCTTGTGATTGGTAATGTACCGCAAGGGTCATAGATTTTCTTTTGTAATCAGGAATATGCGTACGATGTCCTTTGTATTCAAGCGGTATCATATACCCACCTTCTATTGTGATTCTTGATGGAAGAAAATTACGTTCACCTATAAATGAAATATTAGGTCTATTCATATGATAATAACCAATACCTACCCAATATTTTTCACCATAAAGCATCACTCCAGAATTTACATCTGCATAAGATCTTTGAGAATGAATAAAGGGTTCATTGGTGGCTCCACCTGTAAAACCAAAGGAATCAAGTTGATCATTGAATACCAAAGCAGCAATATCAAGTTTATTTTGACCATAGCCTACTTGCAAGCCCACATTAAGTCCTGTGTATTTATTGATAGGAATAGTATATGAACCTGATGCAGTAAATGAGGAATGTTTTAATGGAGTTCCTTCGTTTACACCGTAGTTATCATTTTTAATAATTGCTCCAAGTGAAAACCGTTTATATTTGAAATTATGATCGAAAGAAGCGATGAAAGACTGAATCCCTGCCGGTAATCCAACCCATTGATTTCTATAATTGACAATAGCACGGGTTTCTCCGGTACTACCTGTTAGGGCAGGATTTAAATAGAGAGGAGTAGCATAGTATTGAGAAAATTGGGTGTCTTGTGCAAATGTTTTGCCATAGGCTAATACGCTTATAAGTATTATCAGATAGCTGCAATAGTTTTTAAAATCAGGTCTCATTTTTCGTAGTGGTGGTTTATCAAGAAAACGTAATCTGAAAAAAAATCGTTTCTTCGAAATGAATCTAAAAATTACACATAGTATATTTTTTAGAATTTTATTGGATTGAAAAAAAGTTCCCCAATATTTTAATTATTTAAAGTTTTTATCACTTATGATTTACATTAAAGAAATTGTATTATTTCATGATATTGGTATTGTGGTATCAAAAAGGTTATTGATCCCACTAATTTTCTTACATAAAAAAACTGCTGACCATTTTATGATAAAAATTGATCAGCAGTTTATTTTATTATTAAAGCTAACGAATTAGCTATTACTTACATCTTCTTCAGGTTTTGTTTTCCATCTTTCGTGAAACCACACCCATTGATCTGGCGCTTCGCGGATAAATTTCTCTAAAGCCAATGACATATTTTGGGTATTTACTTTAATGTCTTTTTGATTATCACCTGTTCTAACCAAAGGAATTTCTTCTCTGATTTCAAGAATATGTTTACCATTTTCTTGAAGTTTTACAGCTGCAGGAATTACAGCAGCATCTGCCTTTAATGCTAACATTGCTGCACCAATTGGAGTGGCAGCAGGTTTGCCAAAGAAATCAACAAAAGTATTCTGAACTTTATTGGTATCCTGATCAATTAATAGAAAAGCCATTCCTCCATCTTTCAACATTTTGAACATCTTGATGGAACCTCTAGGATCTGTTCTTTCTACAAAATCAGCACGTCCGTTTCGATTGCTTCTTCTATTGTTAACTACCAATTCGTTTAATTTGTCATCATGAAGTTTGGCACCAATCGCAATACAAGGATAATCGTTAAGGTTGATATAATATCCCACCATATCAAATGCACCTCTATGACAAGTTAAGAAGACAACTCCTTTTCCTTTATCCAAAGCATTTTTAAGATGTTCTTCACCACTGATTTCCATAATTTCTTTGATATCCTCAACAGAACTCATAGAAGGGTAGCGGATAATATCCGTAAAATTTTTACCAAGATTTTTAAAAACCCTTTTAGTAATTGATTTAGCTTCTTTTTCTGATAATTCATCACCATAAGCATATTTTAAATGCTTAATGGATAAATTTCTTGTGCCAGGCATTACATGATAGGCAAAGCCACCCAACATAGAAAACTTCCACATCAAAAGTTTTCTTGGAATTAGATTCGCCACTTTTAAAAAGAAGATCACGGCCCAATAGATGAGCTCATATTTTACTTTTTTCCAACCTTTGTGTTGACTCATTTTATTTTTGTTATCACCTCTATTTTAATATGACAAATGAAATAGGGGTTTAGTAAAAAAGGCAACGAATAATAATTATCCGTTGCCCTAAGTATAATATATGTTGTCGAATTAAACGTCTACTTTAGCGTAGCGTGCGTTTCTTTCGATAAAGTCTCTCCTTGGAGCAACCTCATCACCCATCAACATAGAGAATAGGTGATCAGCTTCGGCAGCAGATTCAATATCTACTCTACTCATACTACGGAATTCAGGATCCATAGTTGTGTGCCATAACTGTTCTGGGTTCATTTCACCAAGACCCTTATAACGTTGAACGTTTACTTTACCTTCATCGCCACCGAATTCTTGGATTGCTCTAATTCTATCTTCTTCTGACCAACAGTACTTTTCTTGCTTACCTTTCTTCACTAAGTAGAATGGAGGTTGTGCAATGTAAAGGTAACCTTGCTCGATCAATGGTTTCATGTAACGGAAGAACAAAGTAAGAATCAATGTTCTAATGTGTGAACCATCGACGTCGGCATCGGTCATGATGATAATTTTGTGATAACGAAGTTTTTCAAGATTCAATTCTTTCTCATCGTTCTCAGTACCGAAACGCACACCAAGAGCAGTGATAATGTTTTTGATCTCTTCGTTGTCATAGATCTTATGCTCTTGTGCTTTTTCCACGTTAAGGATTTTACCTTTCAATGGAAGAATCGCTTGGAACATACGATCACGACCTTGCTTAGCAGAACCACCTGCTGAGTCACCCTCCACTAGGTATAGTTCACAAGCTGCGGGATCTTTTTCAGTACAATCAGAGAGTTTACCAGGTAAACCAGTTCCTGTAAGAACGTTTTTACGTTGCACCATTTCTCTTGCTTTTCTTGCAGCATGACGAGCTTGTGCAGCAGTAATAACTTTTTGTACAATATTTTTAGCCTCTTTTGGATGCTCCTCTAAGAAAGTTTTTAGAGTTTCAGTCACTGCAGAATCTACAGCACCAGCAACCTCAGAGTTACCTAATTTTGTTTTTGTTTGACCTTCAAATTGAGGTTCAGGAACTTTAACTGAGATAATTGATGTAAGACCTTCTCTGAAGTCATCACCAGAGATATCTACTTTAACTTTATCTAGTAAGCCAGTTTGATCAGCATAAGACTTTAATGTTCTTGTCAATGATCTTCTGAAACCAGCAACGTGAGTACCACCTTCGTATGTATTAATGTTGTTCACATAAGAGAACACATTTTCAGAATACGAAGTATTGTAAGTCATTGCTACTTGAACTTGGATATTCGCCTTTTCTCCTTCCATGAAAATAGGATCAGGTAGAAGAGAAGTTCTAGTGCTATCTAAGTACATTACATATTCACTCAAGCCACCTTCTGAGAAGAAAGTTTCTTGAATATATTCACCTTCTTCATCTTTTTGACGTAGATCTTTAAAGTGAATTTTAATACCTGCATTTAAGTAAGCCAATTCTCTTAAACGAGTAGCAATTGTATCGTAATTGTAAACCCCATGAGTAAAGATGCTCAAATCAGGCCAGAATTGTACGATTGTACCAGTAATGTCTGTTTCGCCAATTTGTTTTACGTCATATTGAGGAATACCTGTTTTATATTCTTGTTGGAATATCTTCCCTGCACGATGTACTGTAACTTTAAGATCTTTAGATAAGGCGTTCACACATGATACACCCACACCGTGAAGACCACCTGATACTTTGTATGTATCTTTATCGAATTTACCACCAGCGTGAAGTACAGTCATTACAACCTCTAAAGCAGATTTTTTCTCTTTAGGGTGCATATCCGTAGGGATACCACGACCGTTATCTTTTACAGTGATTGAATTGTCTTCGTTTACAGTAACATAAATATCTGTACAATAGCCAGCCATGGCTTCATCAATAGAGTTATCTACAACCTCCCAAATAAGGTGATGTAAACCCTTAATACCAATGTCTCCAATATACATGGCTGGTCTTTTACGAACAGCTTCCAAACCTTCAAGGATCTGGATATTACCGGCTGAATAATTGTCTTTTTTTTCTTCCATATCTTTATTAAAAAATATCTGCGAAACTAACTTTTTTTACACTCAAATACAACAAGAAAAACAGTTCGAGTGCTTACTTGCTTGCATTCAAGGTGTTTAATCTTCTTTTGGATTCCGCATCTATACTGTTTTTGTAAGGATGTTTAGGATAGTTTAAAGCTTTCTGATAATATCTTACAGCATTGTGTTTATCATTTAAGCCTTCATAAAGAATACCTAGATTTAAAGCTGCATTTGCTGGATAATAGACCTTTGGTTTATCTCCTTCAAATTTTAGCACCTCAAGATAACATTTTATTGCTAAAGTTGTATCATTTATTGCCTGATTTGATCGACCTAAACGATAATAATATTCTAATTTGTCTACTTGAGGTAATGTATCTATTGTTACCTGCTGAAGAACCTCTAACGATCGATCATATTTTCCACCGTCAAAGAGTATTCTTGACTTCGTAATCCATTGATTTGGATAGGGGGGATTGCTTACAAAATTCAAAGCATATCTATCCAGATTCATGTAGGTTCCTCCTTCATTTAAGACACTATCTTTTAAATCTTCATTAAATGATTTATTCTCTTTTGAAAACCAATCCATGATGAGCTTTTTGTAATAAATATCCTTTACATAATCAGTTGAATAGTGATGCAAGTAGGTATTGAAATGTATATTAGCTTTTTGATATTCTTCAGCATAATAATAAGCAGTTCCCAACACATAATCATAATACCCAAACCATTTGATATCTTCAGGTAAATCAATTAATTCTTGAATAGATAATTCAGGATAATGAATTTTTATGTAGATCCACCCTAAAGCCACCTTTACATACTTATTATCAGGAAATTTCTTTTTAATTTCTTCAGCGAGTTGAAACGATTGTTCTCTTTCTTTTAAAAGGAAAGATGTTTTTAAAATTTCGGTGAGGTAAGCTTGTAAACTTATATATTCAGAAGGATTGTTTTTGGCTTCACTGATATATTTTTCTTGTAAAGCAAAATCCAAAGGACTAAAACCTAAGAAATTTCTGAGCCAATGATACTCGTTGGGCACTTCACTTATTGCAATAGAAATGATGGCTGCATTTAATTTCGAAATGATATCTGTCGAATCGATCTCAATTTTCTTTATTGAGGATTGATAGCTCTTTTTTAAGTCCCAATAAGCCCTCCAGTAATTTCCTTTTTTGATTTCCACTAACCCTTTAATCAGAAGAAGATTATCTGAATACAACCGATTTTTCGGATAAGAATATGTTTTTTCATTAGGAGAAGGGGATAATAGACTACCTAAATAAGTATCAATCTCTTCTTTAGGAAATGAGGTATCCACCTTTTGGGCAATGACAAAATCAATGTTAGAAATCAAATAAATGATAAAAAATACAGTCTTAATATGTATATTGTTTATACTCAAGTGTCTTAAAAAATGAATACTTTAAAAAATCGATTGATTATGTGATACATCACAAAGTTTTTTAATAACTATCATCGAAGTAAACTAAAAAAAATTGGAATCGTTATTTTTTTTAGATAATCTTGTTACTTATCACTAATAAAAATATATGAAATTTATTGTTGAAATCATTTTACCGGAAGTTTTGGATCAAGAATTAATTGATCTATTACCATCACAATATCAAGAAATCGGTGATATGATGAATGAGGGTATTATTTCATCTTTCATGTTATCTGATAACGCACAACGTGCATGGTTAACCATGGATGCTGCATCAGAAGATGAAGTAGATAACCTATTGGCCGCTTTTAAACTTTACGATTTTGTAGAGATGAAAATAATGGAATTAAGCATTGCTGAAATGGCGTCTCCAGCTGTTCCAACATTTTCCCTAAACTAGAATAATCATTATTAAAAAATACAAGCCATTCAAAATGAATGGCTTTTTTTATAGTTTTTACTCAAATCCTCAAAATTGATTTAAATTGCACGTATTTTGCTAATCAAAAGTAAAAGACTTAAAAGATATTGTAATGCAAAAGAAATTCTTATTGGGATTAAATTTTTTATTGATAACATTAACAGCATTCTCACAAGGTGTATCTTCTAACCCCATGATTTTAAAATTAAGTGGTTATGATATGATTTATAGCGAAGAAAAGCCGGATGAAATTGAATTTCCAATGAGTGATGTAGATATAATTCCATTGGCAGGTAATAAAACTTTTGCAACTTTTAAATATCAGTCTGCAGGGAAACATCCTAACAATCAACAAATTTTACAGACATATTTTGATAAGGTTAGATCTTTAAGAGGTAAGCCATTATACAAAGGAGATAATTACGGTTCTTTTCAAATTAAATCCAATACTAAAAAGTTTTGGTGTGTTATAGAAACACATGAAGGAGGAGAATCATACACAGTGACTATCATCGGTCAAGATAAGATACAAGAAGCTGAAACTGCTCAAGAGATGTTGGAGTTGTTGAAATCCCAAGGTTCTATGGATTTATACTTCCAATTTGCAACTGGTAGTGCTACATTATCAAAAGCTTCTCAGCAAACAGTAGACGAATTAGCTAAATTATTGAAGAAATATGCTCCAAAGCTTAAATTGAGTATAGAAGGACACACCGATAATGTGGGTAGTGTTTCAGCCAATAAAAAGCTATCTTTAGATAGAGCAATTTCAGTAAAGAAACAATTGATACGAAAAGGTATTGATCCATCAAGGTTAGAAACTGTGGGATGGGGATCTGAAAGGCCGTTAGAGTCTAACGATACAGAAAAGGGTCGAACAAAAAACCGACGAGTTTCGATAAAAGCATTAAACTAGATATATTTGCAACCGACAAAAATTATTTTGTCGGTTTTTTTAGCTATGAAGAATATATTTTACGCACTGATTTTATTATCTACATTCTCTTGTATCCAAGAGAACAAAAGAAATACTTCCTTTATAAAAGGGAGAGATGCTTTAAAGCAAAAGGAGTATCAAAAAGCGGTTACACAGTTAGAGATGAGTATCCAACAGGATAGTACATTCTCAGATGCTTGGAACAATTTGGGTGTGGCTTATTTTGCATTGAATAATCACGAAGAGGCTGAAAAAGCGTATCAAAATGCTATTTATCATGACTCGTGTTTCACAGATGCTTATCATAATTTAGCCAATCTTCATTACACAAAAGAAAATACGCAAAATGCCATTGATTTTTTGGATAGAGGATTAGAATGTGAGCCAGATAATCATAAACTATTATTAAATAGAGCAACACTCTATCAAGACTTAGAGTCATTTGATAACGCACTGAAAGATCTTCATACCTTAAGAACATCTACAACAAATAATGATGTGTTATATACTAATTTAGGTTATACCTATTATAAACTAAATCAATTGGACTCGGCATTCCACTATTCTTTAATGGCTGTTGAAATCAACGAGTTGAGACATGAAGCTTATAATAATTTAGGTATGATCTCCATGAAGAAAGATCGTTTGATAGAAGCATCAAAGTATTTTAAAAAGGCAGTATCTATGTCTTCAACTAATTCGATGTACCGATATAACCTTGGAGAATCTTACTTTCTAAATAAACAATTTGATAAAGCGAAAGAGTCTTTCAATATGGCCTTATATTATAATGAACAAGATTATAAACTAAGTCCTACGATAATAGCAAATACACTCATCTTAGATAAAGAGTACTCATCACAAGAACTTTTTAATAACTCAAGTGTTAATGAGATATTAGAGAATGTCTACGAAAACTTGAAATTAGTAGGACATAAATCAACATTTTGTCAATTTTTAAGTAGCATTCAAGAAAAAAAATATAAATTTGAAGATAGTATTTATCAAAAATGTAAATAAGTTTTTTACATTTATTGATGAATAGAGTTTGAGAGGATGTAAATCTTTAATTATAATCAAACGCTAACAAAACTGAAATTATTACCATATGGAATATCAAAATCTTCTTTTAGAGAAAAATGAAGGTTTGCTTGTTGTCACAATCAACAGAGAAAGTAAGCTTAACGCACTAAATGGAAAAACTTTAGAAGAGTTAAAAAGTGCTTTCGAAATGGCTTATGATGAACAAGACATAAGAGCAGTAATTATCACGGGAAAGGGTGAGAAAGCTTTTGTTGCAGGTGCAGATATTTCAGAGTTTAAAGACCTGAATGAACTAAATGCAAGAAAGTTTTCTGAGGAAGGACAAGAAATCTTTAATGGTATAGAAGCATGTCCTAAACCTGTAATTGCAGCTGTAAATGGTTTTGCTTTAGGCGGAGGTTGTGAACTATCCATGGCTTGCCATATTCGTGTGGCCTCAGATAATGCAAAATTCGGTTTACCAGAAGTCTCTTTAGGTATAATTCCAGGTTATGGAGGAACTCAACGTTTACCACAATTAGTTGGAAAGGGTATCGCTAATGAACTAATTTTTACAGGTGATATGATTTCTGCTCAAAGAGCATATGAAATTGGTTTGGTAAACCATGTGGTCCCTCAAGAAGAATTGATGGATAAAGCAAAGTCCTTAGCCAATAAGATCTTAGCAAAAGCACCTTTAGCTATCGCTCATGCAATTGATTGTGTAAATGCATCAACAAAAAATGAAGCAGGTTATCAATCGGAAGCCAATGCGTTTGCTAGTGCAATTAAAACGGAAGATTTTACGGAAGGTACTACTGCCTTTTTAGAAAAAAGAAAACCTAACTTCCAAGGGAAGTAACTTAATAAAATATTGAAATAGACCTCTTTGTATGATTTATTTGTGCAAAGAGGTTTTTCTATTCTAAGAATGTTTAAAAGATTATTATCTGATACAATAATATATGGACTAACAACCATCCTTATGAGGTTGATTAACTACTTGTTAGTCCCCATCCATACTAAGGTTTTCAGTCCTGACGATTTTGGTATTCTATCTTTATTTTATTCTTATGCTGTTCTATTTAATGTGATCTATACTTATGGTATGGAGACTACTTATTTTAGATTTGCTACCAAAGACAAGGAGAATAAAGATAAAGTATTCTCAAAAGTATTATCCTCAGTAATTATTACGTCAGTTCTATTCTCTGGGATATTATGGATATGTACTCCATACATATCTACGTATTTAGACTATGATAACTCCTCCACTTTCGTAAAAGTATTTGCTACTTTATTTGCGGTAGACGCCATATTAGCAATACCTTTTGCAAGCCTTAGAGTAGAGGGTAAAGCCAAACGATTTGCGATTCTAAAAATAATTGAAGTACTGTTAACAGTAGGGCTAAATTATTTATTCTTAGTCATATTTAATGATCTATATGCTGCTGCAGAACCAACAAGTTTATTGGGTCAATATTATGATCCTGAATTTGGATTAGGTTATTCATTTGTAGCCAACTTGATTTCAAAAGTCAGCATTCTAATATTATTATCTGATAAAATCCTAAAGGTTAAACTCCAATGGTCTTGGAAGTCGATGAAACCTTATTATAAATATGGTTTCCCATTACTTTTTTCAGGTTTAGCATTCGCTGTAAATGAAGTTTTCGATAGAATATTGATTCCAATTTTATTACCAAAAGATTTTTATGCTTTTGGTGATGCTGAATATGCTTTGGGTGTTTATTCAGCTTGCTACAAACTCTCAATTTTTGTAACATTTACGGTACAAGCCTACAAATACGCTGCGGAGCCATTCTTTTTTAATCAGGCAAATTCAAAAGATTCTCCAAAAGTTTTTGCCAACATCATGTATTACTTTGTCATAGTATTAATGCTTATGGTAGTAGGTGTAACTGCTAATTTAGAATGGTTGGCTTCTATTTTTATCAGACAAAAAGAATATTTAATCGGATTGCCTGTGGTGCCAATACTTTTAATGGCAAACATCTTTTTAGGAATGTACTATAACTTATCTGTTTGGTTTAAAGTCACAGATAATACAAAATATGGTGCTATCATTAGTTTCATAGGAGCAGGAATTACATTAACGCTAAACTTTATATTAATTCCACTTTTAGGTTTTTATGGAAGTGCAATAGCCACATTTGTCTGTTACTTCAGTATGATGGTAATTGCATATCTTTTAGGAAATAAATATTATCCCATCCCATATAATGTAAAAATGATCTCATTTTATTTGATTTTGGGAGGAGCGTTTTTAGTTTTGTTTTTTAATTTGCCAAAACAAGAATTTTGGCCACAGCTGATTACTCAGAATGTATTGTTTATCGGATTTATAATCATTATCGCAATTTCTGAGAGAAATTTTTTAAAACGAGTATTTGGTAATCGAGAGAATACAACGAAATAATGGAAATAAAAGTAATAAATAAAGGGCACCACGCTTTGCCTGAATATCAAACAATTGCTTCCGCTGGTTTAGATTTAAGAGCAGTGCTTGAGGAATCTATCATTTTAAAACCCCTAGAAAGAAAGTTAATTCCTACTGGTTTATACATTGAGCTACCAGTTGGTTTTGAGGCACAAGTAAGACCAAGAAGTGGTTTGGCATTCAAACATGGTCTAACAGTACTAAATTCCCCTGGTACGATTGATGCTGACTATAGAGGTGAAGTAAAAGTATTATTAGTAAATCTATCTAATGATGACTTTAAAATCAAAGACGGCGAAAGAGTTGCTCAAATGGTCGTTGCTAAACATGAAACTGTAGAATGGGTTCCAGTAGAAGAATTATCTGATACTGAAAGAGGAGCCGGTGGATACGGTAGTACAGGAAAAAAATAAAAGTAAAATACTGATATATGAAAATTATTGTACCAATGGCTGGTCGTGGTTCAAGACTACGTCCACATACACTAACTACTCCAAAACCATTAGTTAAAATTGCAGGTAAACCAATCGTTCACCGTTTGGTGGAAGATTTAGCTGCTATGTCTGACGAAAAATTAGAAGAAATTGCTTTTGTAATTGGTGATTTTGGAGAAATTGTAGAAAAGGAATTAGTTGGTATTGCTGAATCATTAGGTGCAAAAGGTACTATTTATTATCAAGATGAACCTCTTGGTACTGCACACGCTATTTTATGTGCTGCAGATAGTATGGACGGTAATATTATCGTCGCTTTTGCAGATACTTTATTCAAAGCAGACTTCTCTATTGATAAGTTTGAGGATGGTATCATTTACACACAAAAGGTGGCAGACCCATCTGCATTTGGTGTAGTGAAATTAAATAACGATGGATTTATCACAGACTTTGTAGAAAAGCCTCAAGAATTCGTTTCTGATCAAGCAATTATCGGTATTTATTTCTTCAAAGAAGGAGAACGCTTAAGAGCTGAATTGCAATATTTAGTTGATAACAATATCATGAATGATGGTGAGTATCAATTAACGGGTGCATTAGAAAACTTAAAAGCGAAAGGGGCTAAATTAAAGCCTGGTACTGTAGAAGAGTGGTTAGATTGTGGTAATAAAGATGCCATCGTAAATACGAACCAAAGATATTTGACTTACATCGAAGATCAAGAATTAGTACACGATTCTTCAGAGTTGGATAATGTAGTCTTAATATCTCCAGTTTATGTTGGAGAAAATGTACGAATCAAAAATGCAGTAGTTGGTCCATATGTATCTGTTGGGTCAAATACAATCATTGAAAACTCAGTAGTACAAAACTCAATCGTTCAAGAAGATTCTGATATTCGAAAAGTGAATATCGAAAACTCTGTAGTGGGTAACCATGTAGTATACAGAGGTCGTTCAAAAGATTTATCTATCGGTGACTTTACATCGGTAAAAGAATAAGAATTCTCTTATTATATACTAAAACAGCGTATAATTTTATATACGCTGTTTTTTTCGTTTACTAATATTTGTAGATTTAGGTATCTTAATCTAATACCTGTTATATTAGGAAAGTTTATTTGGCAGAAAATGCCGTTACTACATTTTTTGGGATTTCAAGAAATATGAAAAAATACTCTTTTAGCTTAATTACCTTCACGTTGGTATTTCTTCTTGGCTTATTGTCATGTGACGTTGCTTTTGCACAAAAGAAGAAGAAAAAGAAAAAAAAGAAAAAGGCTAAAGATACTATGGTGGTCTCTATAGAAGAACCATCAAAAAAGGATTTAAGAAAAGCAGAAGAGCTATTTGTTTATGCTGTAAACGAATACTTATTAGAAGAATATAATCAGTCTATCGAGTTGTTGATGAAATGTAATACCCTAAATCCAAAAGATGATGGGATTAAATATCAAACGGCTTTAGCTTATCAAAAACTTCAAAATTATCAGAAATCTAACCAGTATGCCAAAAGAGCATTGGAATTAGATCCTAATAATAAATACTACTACAAATTAGTTGCTCAAAACTTCGAAATGCTTTCTTTATACAAAGATGCATTGGGCGTGTTAGAAGAGCAGATTAAAGTAACAGGTGATGACGAGGAAGCTTATTTCCAGATTGCCATGTTATACCTTCAAATGGGAGCACCAAGAAGTGCTATCGAATACTTTGACATTGGAGAAAGCAAATACGGTATTAATGATGTTATCGTAAGGCAAAAGCAAAGAATATACATCCGTTTAGGCGATTTAGATGCTGCTTTAAAAGAAGGAGAGAAATTGATAAAAGCCTATCCTGATGAATTGGAATTTAAATATTCACAGGTAAGACTTCTTTTAGGAAATAATAAAACAGATGAAGCTTTAGCTATTCTTGAACCTATTCTTGAAAATCATCCTAACGAGGGTACTGTACATTTTCTATTAGCGAATATCTACAGAAACAGAGGTGAATCGGATAAGTATTATGAAGAACTAAAAGTAGCATTTAGCTGCAGTGATGCTCTGACAGACGAAAGCTACAATATCTTGAACGGATATTTACAGTTTACTTATAATGAAAAGAAACGTCAAGAAGCAGAAGAATTAATCAATATCGCCTTAAAAGCTCACCCTAAAGACGATAGAATTCTTTCGCTTAATGCAGACTATCTTGTTTCTCAAAAACAATATGATGCTGCTCGTACTTTCTACATGAAATCATTAAACAAGAATCCAAACAATTTTAAGCTTTGGAAGCAGGTGATTTCAATTGATTGGGAATTGCAACAATTCGATTCAGTTGATGTACACTCAGATTTAGCGATTGAGTACTTCCCTAATCAGCCATTACTTTACTTGTATAGTGGCACAGCAAAAATGAGTAAGGAAGATTATGAGGAAGCTGTTGTTATGTTTAACCAAGGTTTAACTGTAGTTGTTGATCCAAGCTTAAGAACAGATTTTAATGCTCAATTAGGAGATGCTTACTATAAGTTGGATGAAGTAGATAAAGCATTCAAAAAATATGATGAAGTTTTAAAAGTAGACCCAGTAAATGTCTATGTTTTAAATAACTATGCTTATTTCTTATCACTTAGAAAAGAAAACTTGGAAAAGGCAGAAGAGATGTCTCATCAGACGATATTAGCGGAACCGGAAAACGATACATTCCTTGATACTTATGGATGGGTTTTATTTGTTAAAGGTGATTACGAAAAATCGGCAATGCATTTAAAGAAAGCAGCAGAAATGTCGCAATCAGGTACTGTTATCGAACATTATGGTGATGTACTTTTCAAATTAGGAAAAGTGGATGAAGCTGTAAGTCAATGGGAAAAGGCTAAAGAAATTGGAGGTGAATTATCTAAACAAATTGATCAAAAGATAAGTCAGAAAAAATACATCGAATAAAAGGTCTTATCTTATATCTTAAAAAAAATATATTTGAAATCATCCATAAGAATAAAATTTTATGGATGATTTTCTTTTTCTTCATTATCTAAAAAGTCAGAATCAAAATTACTAAACTGATTTTGGCCCATAGTAGGATTGCCCTCATTTATATCATTTTGATATTCTTCTGTTTGAGTCATTTCATCTTCAGAATTATACATAGCTTGACTACCAGAAGCTGGAGTTGGAGAAACATCCATCAATTTCTCCTTTTCTGATAAATATTTTAAAATCTTAATCGTAGGAGTGTAGTTCGCACATCCTTCTAATGATTTTTGAAAATAGCGCTTGGCTAAATTTAAATTATTAGCTTGTAAGTAAGTCAACGCAAGGTTGTAATGCAAAGCTGGGAAATAAGGTAAACGCATTTGCATCTTGGTATAAGTGTCCGCTGCTTCCTTTACTTCTCCACATCTACTAGAAAAATTAGCTTCTGCTAACTCAGTAAAATCAGGGTGATGTCCTTCATTAGCTTTGTACCATTCCTTGATAGTTCCCGGTAGCCCAACTAGGAACATCATATTTTTGAAAATATTTTTATGGAAAAACTCTATACCCAAATTATCACCTCCATAGGTAGAAGTGGTGGTCCAATACATTTTTCCTTTCCAATAATAGTATTGGTATTGCTTTCGTTTCCTTAATCGATCGTAGTAACCAGTTTCTGGACAAATATCAAATTGTTCTCCATTTGAGATAAGAAGACCGTGCTTATCGCTTATAGAATGACATTCTTCGCAGTATTGATATTGAGTTTCAAAGTGATTGTCCCAATCTATTGGATTATCACAAAAGCCACACACTCTTTTATTTTTAGCATTTCTGGTTTGAAAAATATCAAAAGCTAATTTGATCTCTTTGATCATATCCGATTTGATGATGATACAATTATTTTTCTTGATTAACCATTCAGAAATGGACTTACCAATGATCGGATAATTAACAAATGTAATTACAAGATAACCCTTGTAATAGTTTATACGTAGAATATCATGATAAACGATTAACTCATTGTTTAACGTAATTCCTTGCTCATTTACATTACCTAGCTTAGGTATTATGAAATTACTTTTTCTTTTTTCATTAAAAGTTTTGAAAGAAAAAGCAAATGCTGTTAATTCATTCATATATCTTAAAATCGCTTTAAAGATGCTTCTTTGCAAAAAAAATATTGGTTTGAGCTAAAGTTTTAATATTTTTGCAATACATAAGATATAAAAATCAAAAAGAAATATACAACGTAGCAATACGTTTTAAAGATAATTAATTTGACACTAGTAGAAAACCTGCCGCTCATAGCGTCAGGCTTTTTTATTTCTAAAAAATTCTATTTATTTTCAAACTATTAATTCAAACGACTACATGATTGCTATGTGCCGATTGTAACTAATCCTAACTTACTAGTTTAATGAAAAACACAACTAAATTCTCCATTTGGTACTTTCTCAGTATTCTCGGTGGAATGCTCTTTTTAGAAACCCTATTTTTTTCAGGTCCCAATATGAAAGAAATGTCTTACAACGATTTCAGAGAGAATCTTGATAAAGGCAAAATAGAACAAATTGTAATTTCTGATGAGAAAATCTATGGTAAAGTAAAAAAAGAGGAGGATTCAACTGAAATTGATCAACAGTTGCAAAAGGTAGAGGCACAAGAAGCCGCTGAGGCAGAAGGAGACACCGCTACGGCAAATACAAGAAGTGGTTTATGGCATCTTAATCCAGAAGGGAAATCAACACCTTGGAGTATGCGTCTAAACTATGAGAAGAGGAAAGAAGAATTAGCCCGTCAATTCTATGTAATCAAATTAGATGATAAAGACCTGGTACATGATTTACAGGTAAAGGGTATTGATTATAAAGGGGTAATAGAAAACGATTGGTTAGGTAATTTTATTTCCAATTGGGTAGTTCCATTCCTAATTCTAATCTTTATTTGGGGCTTCTTTATGAGAAGAATGACCAAAGGTGGAGGCATGGGAGGAGGTGGAAACAACTACCTTAATGTTGGAAAAAGTAAAGCAAAAATCTATGCTTCTGATGCAGAACATCTACATGATTTTAATGATGTTGCGGGTTGCGACGAAGCCAAACAAGAATTAGCAGAGGTAGTTGACTTCCTTAAGAATTCAGAAAAATATACAGACCTTGGTGCCAAAATTCCTAAAGGTATTTTACTTGTAGGCCCTCCGGGTACAGGTAAAACTTTATTGGCTAAAGCAGTAGCAGGAGAAGCGGGTGTACATTTCTATGCATTATCAGGTTCTGATTTTGTTGAAATGTTTGTGGGTGTAGGTGCAGCAAGAGTGAGAGACTTATTTACTCAAGCCAAAGCTAAATCGCCTTGTATCATTTTTATTGATGAATTAGATGCTATCGGTAAAAGCCGTGGTTCTAACGGTATGTCAGGAAATGACGAAAGAGAAAATACATTAAATCAACTATTGGTTGAAATGGATGGATTTGCAGCAGACCAAACAGTCATCGTTTTGGGTGCTACCAACCGACCAGAGATATTGGATAAGGCATTATTGAGACCTGGACGATTTGACCGTCAGGTACAAGTAGATAGACCGGATCTTAATGGTCGTCTAATGATATTGAAAGTACACTCAGGAAAAATTAAATTGGGTGATAATGTAAACTTAGAAGAAATCGCTGCACAAACAGCCGGATTTGTAGGAGCAGATCTTGCCAACCTTTGTAACGAAGCTGCTTTACTGGCAGCAAGAGAGGGTAAAACAGAAGTGCATCATCACCATTTCTTTGATGCATTCGAAAGAGTTGTAGCAGGACTAGAAAAGAAGAATGCTGTAATTAATGAAGCAGAGAAAAGAACGGTTGCCTATCATGAAGCTGGTCATGCTATTGTAGGTCACTTTACAAAAGGAGCAGATCCGGTACGTAAAGTATCTATCGTACCAAGAGGTTCGGGTGCTTTGGGATACGTTCTTCAAGCTCCAACAGAGGACCGTTTCTTAATGAGTAAAGAAGAACTAATTGGTAAAATCAAAGGTCTTCTTGGTGGTAGAGCAGCAGAAGAAATCAAATTTGGTGTTGTGTCTACTGGAGCATCTAATGATTTAGAGAAAGTAGCGAGTATCGTAAGATCAATGCTTACCGTTTATGGTATGAGTGATCATTTTCCGAATTTATCTTTACAAAAAGAAGGACAGAATAACTTCTTAGGTAATGGAGGACAAAGCATTAGAAGATCTGAAGACCTTGAGAAACAAATCGATCAAGAATCTTTAGCAATCATAGCGAAGTGTTACGAAGAAACTAAAGAATTCTTAAAAGAAAGAAACGATGACCTCGAAAAGCTTGCAGGTATTCTTTTAGAGAAAGAAATTTTGGACGAAAGCGATGTAAATCGTATTCTTGGGCCAAGATTAGTGGAACATGATTAGAAAAGAAGAAAAAATCGATCAGCTTATTGATCGTGAAGTCAAAAAATTAAAACATTCTATTAAGTCTGGAATGTTACCTATTGAATTTATTTCATTTGATATTTTCATTGAGAATTTTAGTGATGATTATCAAATAGATAGTGCTCAAATAGAGTATGTGAAAGATAAATCTAGGAGTGTTTTAAAAGATAACAACGTGAAAATAAAAGGGATTTAATTGACAAATCTCGTAAAATTTTCACATATTGAAGGATTGGGATGTTATTCCAATCCTTTTTTACTAACTGTATTTTAACCAATTCAACATATAAACATGTATTTTGTAAATAGTCAAGAGTATGATAAATATACTCAGGATGACCTCTCCGTATGGAAAACACTTTTTGAGAGGCAAATGAAAATGCTACCTAATTTAGCTGAAGATGACTTCTTGCATGGAGTAAGAACAATTCAGTTTACCGCGAACAAAATTCCAGATTTTAAAGAGCTTGATCAGATCCTAGGCAAAGAAACTGGATGGGGGATTACACCCGTTACAGGTCTTATTCCAAACAAAGAATTTTTTGAATTATTGAAAGCGAAACGTTTTCCTTCATCTTCATGGTTCAGAAAATTGAGTGAACTAGATTATCTAGAAGAGCCCGATATGTTTCATGATATCTTTGGACACGTTCCTTTATTGACAAATGCTGATTTTTGTAAGTATCTAGAGAAGATGAGTGTTATCGCTTTGAAATACATCGAAAATGAGCATATCATCGAATTGATTTCTAGATTATACTGGTACACAGTGGAATTTGGTTTAATTCAAACCGAACATGGACTAAGAATTTATGGTGCTGGAATCTTATCATCTAAAGGTGAATCAGAATATAGTTTATTTAGTGATGTTCCAGAAAGAGCGGACTTTAATGTATTAGAAATTCTAAAAACACCTTACATCAAAGATAAATTCCAAACGAAGTATTGGGTAATCAAGAATTATAGTGATCTAACAGATTCGTTAGATGAGTTGGATCAATTACTTTCTCAAATTAATGATGGATCATTAATAGTTAACTAATTTAACTAAAGATAAAGTCTATATGTTTTTGAGGGGTTGACATAAAAACACACCTATCGACCTCTATAAAATCATGATCAAATGCCACAGTTGTTCTTTGTGATAAAGAAAGCTGTGGTATTTCTGTTTTTAGAAATTTAGCGATTCTTCGGGATGGATCAGAAAGAATAGGAAAGGGGTACACTCTTTTTTTAAGCTGTTGTTTGATTTGATTTTCTGATAAAGAACAAATCACATATATTTCATAGTTAGCCGACTCAATATCCATGTAATTAGATTTAAGAAGATCTAAATGTTGCTGATCTCTCAAAGTCTGAACATCATTAATCAGCACCAAAAAGAATTTTTGATGTTGAAGTGTATTGAATTTATATAATTTTTCAGACTCGTTTCGGAGTTCTAAATTTTCAAAAAAGTGCATAAAAAAAAGGGGAACTAAACTGTTCCCCCAAATTAATTATTTTAAAATATTGTGACCAAGTTTGTCTCTTTTCGTTTCCAAATACTTTTGATTGTATTTGTTTGGAGCAATCTCGATTGGAATATTTTCGACAATCTCTAATCCGTAACCGATTAGACCGGCTCTTTTCTTAGGATTGTTAGAAATCAATTTCATTTTAGTGATACCCAATTTTCTTAAAATTTGAGCACCAACACCATAATCTCTTTGATCAGATTTGAAACCCAAAGCTTTATTTGCTTCAACAGTGTCCATACCTTCTTCTTGAAGCTTATAGGCTTTTAGTTTGTTGATTAGACCAATTCCTCTTCCTTCTTGATTCATGTAAAGAATAACTCCACGTCCTTCTTTTTCAATCATTTCCATTGCAGCGTGTAATTGAGGGCCACAATCGCAACGACAAGAACCAAAAATATCTCCCGTCACACAAGAAGAGTGTACTCTTAACCAAACTGGATCGCCTGTGCTAATATCACCTTTAATTAGGGCAAGGTGTAGTTCTCCAGTGTTTGTTTGTCTAAAAGCCTTTAAGTTGAAATGTCCGAATTCAGTAGGCATATCTACTCCAATTTCTTCTTCAACTAAAGTGTCTTCTAAATCTAATCTATATTGAATAAGATCTTCGATACTGATTAATTTCAGATCAAATTTCTTAGCTACTTCTACCAAATCTGGAAGACGAGCCATTGTTCCATCATCATTGATGATCTCTACTAAAACACCTGCAGGTTGTAAACCAGCTAAACGTGCTAAGTCAATTGCCGCTTCTGTATGACCAGCTCTTCTAAGCACACCACCACGTTTTGCCTTTAGAGGGAAAATATGACCTGGTTTACCTAATTCGCTAGGATCAATGTTAGGATCAACAAGAGCTTGAATTGTTTTAGAACGGTCGCTTGCAGAAATACCAGTAGTACAACCATGACCAATAAGGTCGATGGATACAGTAAATGGAGTTTCGAAAGCAGCTGTGTTTTTACCTACCATCAGTTCTAGGCCAAGGTCTTCGCACATGTCCTCGATAAGAGGTGCACAAATTAAACCACGACCTTCTTTAGACATGAAGTTGATAATTTCAGGTGTCACTTTTTCTGCAGCACAAACAAAATCACCTTCATTTTCTCTATCTTCGTCGTCAACAACGATAATAATTTCACCATTTTTGATGGCTTCAATACCTTCCTCGATAGAGTTTAATTTAAATTTTTCTGACATTGTTATAAGTGAGTATGGACTCGGATTCCAATTAAGTATATATGTGTTTCAACAAAGTTATCAAAAATTGATGAAACTACTTGTATAAACTATGTAATGTTCAACTATGTTTATAAGAAATATCCAATTTCTTCTAAATTAATGAAGTAATAAAAATACTTCCAATAATTATCAATCCTCCTAACATGTATAAAATGATCATGTTTGCTTGTAACCATTTTTCGTCTTTGTTTTTACTAAACTCATAAAGACGTGTTCCAAGAAAAATACAAATCATACAAGTAATAAATATTGTTGTTTTATGGTTTAGGGGATCTCTAGGAATACCATCATAGTTTTTATAAATGATATCACCTATACCCATTCCCATTAATGCACCAATACCAATAAATCTCTTTAACATGATATTTCTTCTAATTTCTGCAAAGGTAAAAAGGTTAATGATAGTTCATAACATAATTACTTAATATTTTAATAATAGTATGTTTGCATTATTAATACGAAAATTAAAAAAGATGCGTCTTACAAAAGGAATAACTGGTTTTTCAGAAACCCAAAATGAATATATAGATAATGATATTTGGAAGCAGACCGTACAAAGTTTTTTTTCGGTAAAAGCGGAAGTGAATTTCTCAGATCGATATAATTTCAATTATCATTTTATAGAATACGATCATCAATTGATGTTACTTTTTAAGAATAAGTTTTCGAACCTTTTTGCAGTGGCAGAGGTCATAGATGACTCAGATGAGTACCATAAATTGCCTGAACATAGATTTATTAACCATTCTGACATTTCAGATTTTTTTGAAGGAATAGGGTTCGAATGCTTGGATGAAAAATTTGTCAATTCAAAAATATCTACATCTAACAGTCTTAAAACGAATTTACTAGAAGATCTATCTAAAGAAGAACAGGAGCAAATTCTTAAAAAAGAACCTGAGACAATTGGAAATATAATTTTTAATGATTGGAAAAAATCAAGAAGGAAAGTGTAGTTTAGACAAAATTAAATTGTAAAAACCACATAGAAACTTTATTTTTGCCTGCTAAAATAGAATTGTAAGCAAATACAATATTTATAAAAATATATGTTTGATAATCTTAGTAACCGAATTGACCGTGCAATAAAGAATCTGAAAGGTGAGGGGTCAATTAGTGAAATCAACGTTGCATCTACGGTAAAAGAAATCCGTCGTGCACTACTTGAAGCCGATGTAAACTTTAAGGTAGCCAAAGAAATTACTAATGAAATTCGTGAGCAAGCCTTAGGTCAGAATATTCTTATTGACGTTAAACCAGGTCAATTATTTACTAAAATTGTTAGTGATAAATTAACTGAGTTGATGGGTGGAGAAATGATTCCATTCTCGCCTCAGGGATCTCCAGCAACTGTACTTATCTCTGGTTTACAGGGTTCTGGTAAAACTACATTTACTGGTAAGTTAGGTGCTCGTTTAAAGAAACAAGGTCAACAAGTACTTCTAGTAGCAGCCGACGTTTATCGTCCTGCCGCGATTGATCAGCTAGAAACACTTGGTGAGCAAATTGGTGTTGATGTTTATACCGAAAGAGAAAACAAAAACCCAGTAGAAATTGCTCAAAATGCCATTAAACATGCGAAGACAAACGGTAAATCTATCGTAGTTGTCGATACAGCAGGTCGTTTGGCAGTAGACGAGGAGATGATGAAAGAGATTGAAGCTGTTAAGAATGCAGTCAATCCTTCAGAAACTCTATTTGTTGTAGATTCAATGACTGGTCAGGATGCCGTTAATACAGCAAAAGCATTCAACGATCGTCTTGATTTTGATGGTGTTGTTCTTACAAAGTTAGATGGTGATACACGTGGTGGTGCTGCCCTTTCAATTAGAAGAGTAGTAGAGAAGCCTATTAAGTTCATCTCAACTGGTGAGAAATTAGAAAATACTTTAGATGAGTTCCACCCTGATCGTATGGCCCAAAGAATCTTGGGTATGGGTGACGTTATCTCCCTAGTTGAAAGAGCACAACAAGCTTTCGACGAGGATGAAGCAAAACGTTTGAACAAAAAGCTTCGTAAAAACCAATTCGATTTCAACGACTTATTGTCTCAAATCCAACACATCAAAAAGATGGGTGATTTGAAAGATTTGATCGGAATGGTTCCTGGTTTAAATAAAATGGTGAAAGATCAAGAAATTGATTCTAACGCATTTAAACCTGTTGAAGCAATCATCAACTCTATGACTCCTTACGAAAGATTAAATCCAGATGTATTGGATCAATCACGTAAGAAACGTTTGGCAAATGGTTCAGGGACTTCAGTTCAGCAAGTGAACAACCTAATCAAACAATTCGAGGAGATGCGTAAGATGATGAAGAAAGTGAACAAAATGTCTGGTATACCTGGTATGGGTAAAAAAGCCAAAGGACAAAAGAAAGGTTCACTTCGTTCTCGTTTAGGAGGAGGAAAGAAAAGAAGATAATTTCTTTTGAAAATATATTAAGGGTCAATATCAAGTTATTTGATGTTGACCCTTTTTTATTTTTTCCATTCTCTTTTCAATAAAGCATAAATAACATCATCTACCCACTTATCATTGTGAAAATAGCTGTCAATATGATGTGCTTCTTTTCTAAAACCTAGTCTTTCTAATAATTTAATAGAAGCAGAATTGTTTGGATCTAATGACGCTGAAATTCTATGTTTCTTTAGCTTATGGAAAAGAACATCAATAATACTCTTAACCGCTTCTGTAGCATACCCTTTTCCTTGATAATCACAACTTAAAGTATATCCGATTTCTATTTGATTATTATCTATAAAATGAATACCTAAATCCCCAATAACTATTTCTGAATTTTGTTCTATTATCGCTAGTTGAAACCAAGTATTAGGTAAGTTAAAAGTAGGTGTTAACTTTCTGATAAAGTGGTGTGTATCTTCAATAGTATCAGGTATCCAGCTTTGATACTGATTAGCAATTTTATTTGAACGATAATCAAATAGTTGCTCTGCATCTTTAATTGATAATGGTCGAATGAATAATCTTTGTGTTGATATTTCCATTTTATTCGAAACTATCTTTTAAAATTTCTAATCCCATAGATCTAGAACCCTTAATCAGAATGATGCCTTCAGTAACTTTTTGCTCACCTAGATATTGAATTGCTTTCTCTTTATCATCAAAGAATAATGCTTTGTCAGAAGAATGTTCACCGAAACGTTCTCCAATAAAAATGCAAGCTGCAAAACCTAAGTTTAATGCTTTGTCAATAATATTCTTATGCTCTTGAGATGATATGTCACCCAATTCGAACATATCACCTAGAATGATATATTTCTTCTTATCTGATTCGATTAATTTAAGATTTTCTAAAGCCACTTCTACTGATGAAGGATTGGCATTATAAGCATCTAAAATTAAAGTGTTTGATGTTGTTTTGACAATTTCAGATCGGTTATTCGAAGGAATATAGGAAGCAATCGCTTGATGCATTTTTTCAGCTGATATACCTAAAAACTTACCTACACAAAATGCTGTCTGAATATTCTCAAAGTTGTATGCACCAAATAAATTGGTTTCAACTCTTTTTTCTTGTCGGTCTTTATAAACAATAAAAGGATTGACCTCTACAAATTCTAAATTTGAGAAATCATATTCACCACCATAAAAAACAGGTTTTTGCATTCTCTTTGACATATTCATCAAAAGATCGTCTTGAGAATTGATATATATAATTCCTTCGTTTTTGATGAGGTAATCGAAAATTTCACTTTTGGCTCTAACATTCTGCTCAAAACTACCAAAGCCTTCAATGTGGTCTTTTCCGATATTTGTAACAAAACCTTGATTTGGTAAGGCTATTTTTACCAATTCAGCTACTTCTCCTACATGGTTGTCACCCATTTCAATTAAGGCTACTTCAGTACCAAGTGGCATGTCTAATAGAGTAAGAGGAACACCAATATGATTGTTGAAATTTCCTTTTGTAGCATGTGTTTTAAAAGTAGTTTCACACACTTTTAATAAGATTTCTTTGGTCGTTGTTTTACCATTAGAACCCGTAATAGCAATGACCGGAATATCAAATTGTTGTCTATGATATTTAGCTAATTCTTGGAGTGTAGAAAGTACGTCATCTACAAGAATAAATTGATCTGAACAAACTACATTTTCATCATCAACTACAGCATAGGAAGCCCCTTTTTCTAAGGCACCTTTGGCGTATTTATTACCATCAAAATTTCCTCCCTTTAAGGCAAAAAATAGGGCGTTATCTTTTATTTGTCTAGAGTCTGTTGTGACTCCGTTAGCTGTTAAAAAAAGTTTATATAAATCTTGAATCTTCATCCGGTAATCAGTGTTTTTTACAAAGAAATATGGTTTTATCAAGTAATGCAATTTTGATAAAAATTAAAAACTGACAAAAATCATTTTAAACAAATTCTCTTATCATTCATTTATATTAAATAATTAATGCATTTTTGTATTGTAAATTTTTTATAACACAAGTTTTACAAACTAGCAAAAAATAAATCACATGAAAGTAACAGTAGTAGGTGCGGGTGCAGTAGGTGCAAGCTGCGCAGAGTATATCGCTATCAAAGATTTCGCAGACGAAATCGTATTAGTTGATATCAAAGAAGGTTTCGCTGAAGGAAAAGCAATGGACTTGATGCAAACGGCTTCTTTAAACGGTTTTGATTCAACTATCACTGGTGTTACAAACGACTATGCTGCAACTGCAGGTTCAGACGTAGCAGTAATCACTTCTGGTATTCCTCGTAAGCCAGGCATGACTCGTGAAGAGTTGATTACAACTAACGCAAACATCGTAAAAACTGTAGCTGAGAATTTAATCAAGCATTCTCCAGAAGTAATCATCATTGTGGTATCTAACCCAATGGATACAATGACTTACTTAGCTGCAAAAGCAACAGGTCTTCCTAAGAACAGAATCATCGGTATGGGTGGTGCTTTAGATAGTGCTCGTTTCAAGTACCGTTTGGCTGAAGCTTTAGATTGTCCTCAATCTGACGTATCAGGTATGGTAATCGGTGGTCACTCTGACGTAGGAATGGTTCCATTGATCGAAAAAGCAACTCGTAATTCTGTTCCTGTATCTGAGTTCTTATCTGAAGAGCAAAAAGCAGGTATCGTAGAAGCGACTAAAGTAGGTGGTGCTACGTTGACTAAATTATTAGGTACTTCAGCTTGGTATGCTCCAGGTGCTGCAGTTTCTGAATTAGTTAAAGCAATCGCTTTGGATTCTAAGAAAATGTTCCCTTGTTCAGCACTTCTTGAAGGTGAATATGGTTTGAACGATCTTTGTATTGGTGTACCAGTATTGATTGGTAAAAACGGTATCGAGAAAATCGTTGAAATCGAGCTTTCAGAAGACGAAAAAGCAAAATTAGTAACATCTGCTGAGGGTGTTTCTAAAACAAATGGTCTGCTTGAAGTTGAAGCATAGGAAATAATATACATTTCAATATTGGAAGCCACTCAGTTTTGAGTGGCTTCTTTTTTTTGCTCTCCAATTAAAAATTTATAATAATCAGTTACTTTTTAATTGAAATAAGTAAATTTGATGTCTTTAAAAGGAATAATAGTTCATTCTCTATGATGGATATTTTTATCTTTTAATTGAGAAGTATTTGAATCAGTGATCTTTACATAATTATATATGAAAATTGGAATTGTTGGTGGAGGCATATCTGGCTTAACAGCTGCTTTTTATTTACAGAAAAAAGGGTACGACTGTACCGTTTTGGAAAAAAATAATGTAGCAGGAGGATGTATTTCCACTGAACAAAAAGATGGGAGAATTTATGAAAATGGACCCAACTCTCTACTCTTTACATCTAAACATTTAAAGTTTATAGAAGAAGTCGGTTTTTTAGATGAATTAATCGAAGCTGAAGCTGTAAATAAAGATAGATTCATACTTAAAAATGGTAAGTATCATGTACTTCCATCAGGACCTCAAAATTTCTTCTCTAACAAGTTTTTTTCTGGTAAAACCAAATGGAAGATAATCACAGAATATTTCAGAAAAAATCAAGCAGCATCGGATAAAGAGACAGTATATGATTTCTTTCTAAGAAGGTTCAACAAAGAAATATGTGACTATGCCTTGGATCCATTTGTTTCCGGTATTTATGCCGGAGATCCTAAGAAATTAGCCATTAAAGCCTCTTTTCCATCACTCTATGAAGCAGAACATAAACATGGTTCGATTATCAAAGGGATGATAAAGAAAAGAAAAGAGAACAAAGAAAATGGTGTACCAACTGAAAGAAGAACCGCTTACAGTTTTAAGGAAGGTAATTTCTCTTTTATCAAAAAGTTGGCTGATCAGGTGAATATTAAATCCTCATTTACTGTAAAAAATATACTGAAAGAGGAGCAGTATTTTACTATAGAAGGTGAATCAGAAACTTTACAATTCGATCATGTAGTCATTGCATCAGATATTTATTCAAGTAGTTCTTTCTTGAAAGGATTGTTACCAACTGTGGCGAATAAGATCGAAAATATTGTAGCTCCACCAATGTGTGTCGTTCACAGTGTTTATAGTAAAGATGCAGTGAAAAATGCTCCAATTGGTTTTGGAGGATTAAATCCACGATTAGAAAAAACATTTACTGCTGGTTCGATTTGGACTTCATGTATATTTCCAAATAGAACACCACAAGGAGAAGCTATGATCACTTCTTTTGTTGGAGGGATGCAAAATCCTGAAAAAACAAACTTGTCAGAAGATGAGTTAAAAGAAGGAGTAGCACATGAGCTGAATTCAACACTCAATATTGAAGGTCAACCTATTTATCAGAAAGTATTTAAATGGGAAAAGGCAATTCCTCAGTATTCTTATGATATAGTAGAATTATGGGAAGAAATGAACAAAAACGAAATAGATGGACTTCATTTCACAACCAATTGGAAAGGAGGTATTGCAGTGCCAGAATGTATTGATCAGGCAATAGCTTTATCAGAAAACATCTAGTTGATATATTTTTTCATTCAAAAATGATGAATTTTATCTTTGAATGATATACATAATATTTTTAATTCTATTTTTGCGATGAGTAATACTTATCAGATATTTAACTTATAGAATCTAAACATAAACGATATGAAATTTTTTATTGACACAGCTAATTTAGACGAAATCAAGGAAGCATACGCTATGGGCGTATTGGACGGTGTAACAACTAATCCGTCTTTGATGGCTAAAGTTGGAGTGAAGGGAAAGGAAGCTGTTCATGCTCACTATAAAGCAATTTGTGACATTGTTGATGCTAACGTAAGTGCAGAGGTATTGTCAACAACCTATGAGGAGATGATCAAAGAAGGTGAGGAGTTGGCAGCAATTGATCATAAGATTGTTGTAAAAGTACCTATGATCGAGGATGGAGTAAAAGCTATTAAATATTTTTCTAGCAAAGGTATTGATACAAACTGTACGCTTATTTTCTCAGCAGGTCAGGCCTTGTTAGCTGCGAAAGCTGGAGCAACTTATGTATCTCCATTTATTGGTAGATTAGATGATGTTTCTACAGACGGTATGCAATTAGTAGAAGATATCGTAACAATTTATGAAAACTACGGTTTCGGTACTCAAGTACTAGCTGCTTCTGTACGTCACCCAATGCATATTATGCAGTGTGCTGCTATTGGTGCAGACGTTGCCACTTGTCCTTTGACAGCAATCAAAGCACTATTGAATCACCCTTTAACTGATAAAGGTTTGGCTCAATTTGTAGCTGATGCTAAAAAAATGGAAGAATAAAAATTAATAGAGGTTGTTTTGTACACAGATGAGACAACCTCTTTCTTATATGCTCTTTTATTTTCAGTATTTCAGAAAAAAATTAAGGGTAATCATCAATTACTATGTATATTATCAAAGTAAAGGGTAAAGCAAAAATCCCTAATTATATCCAACTAAGAGACGAAAACTTTGTGTTGATCGCTTATTTTAGAGCGGATAGGCCTCTTTCAAAATTAGAAAAATATGGTCTTGAAGGTAAAGAGGAAGCACTTAAAAAAGTAATTGATCATCTTGAGTTTGGTAAAATTCAGAAATTAGAAATTTAATCTTAATGAATTCAGTAGTTAGTTTAAGAGATGTAAAGCTCAGTTTTGATGGAGCCGTAGTATTAAAAGATATCAGTATTGATATCGCTTCTGGAGAGTTCGTATACTTATTAGGACCTACAGGAAGTGGTAAATCATCTTTATTAAGACTATTGTATGCAGATCAAAAACCTACTGATGGAGTAATTAAGGTAAATGGATTTCAAGTGGATGAAATCAAAGATAAAGAGGTTCCTTTCTTAAGAAGATCATTAGGGGTAATCTTTCAAGATTTTGAATTACTTACGGACAGATCTGTAGAAGATAACCTTGAGTTTGTGATGAAAGCGACAGGCTGGAAATCAGCAGCTCAGATAAATCAGAAAATTGATGAAGTACTTGAGAAAGTACATTTGTCAAAAATATCCAGACAAAAGATGCCCCACCAATTATCAGGTGGTGAGCAACAAAGAGTAGCCATTGCTAGAGCTTTGATCAACAATCCAAAAGTACTTATTGCAGATGAACCTACAGGAAACTTAGATCCGAAAGTATCCAGGTCAATTCTTCAATTATTTAAAGAAATCAATTCAGACGGTACTTGTGTGATCATGGCAACACATCAACATTCATTTTTAAGATTAAATCCTGAACGTTCAATCGTTTTTGAAAAAGGATCGATCAAAGATATTTCAAAAAAACAGGTACAACAGAAATTAGACCTAAATCAAGCCTAATGAATTTTACTTCTATACTAGCCGTTTTAAATAATCGTTGTCCTTCTTGTCGAGAAAAAAGTATCTTTACTAATGCCGCTTACTCGACATCATTCCATAAAGTACATAAGAGATGTCCCAACTGTAATGCTAATCTCGTTCCTGAAACGGGATTTTATTATGGAGCAATGTATGTAAGTTACGCTATTAATACAGCCATCATTTTAGGTGTAATGTTTGTATTTACCGTATTACTTGATATTGATGATGTAAGTATTTTATTAGCAGCAGCAATTGGACCTATGATTGTTTTTATGCCTTTGATATTTAGACTGTCAAGATCCATTTATTTACATCTCGTAGGAGGGATAAAATATCAAGGAAAAAAATAAAGGTTGCCGAAGCAACCTTATTTTCTTTATGGGATTTTCTTTTTCTTTACTCTTCCTCCATTATTTTCTGGAGCTTTTATTTTTAGTTTCTCAGATTTTGAAGCACCATTTATTGTAAATCGAATTGTATATTCACCTTCATCGAGGTAGTAATTGCCATTTTGCTTTTCAGCTAATTGATATTTCTTTTTGTACTGTTTCTGATAAATCTCTTTATATTCTTTTCCTACTTCGAAATTATATTTGATATAGTTAATTCCCTTATCAACAGTGGATGTCTGAGTGAATATCACTTTATCTTTAATTAGAACTTCCATCTTCATTTCCCCATTTGATGAAACAAAAACAGGAATGTCAATAGTCGATTCAATAGGAACACCCCATTCAAAATAACCTTCAATCTGACCCCATTTTTTATTTAAAGTTTCTTCTTTTAGAGGATAGGTAATAATCGCCTTCTCAAAATCTTTTGATGAGAGATTTTGGATGTTGTCTAATTTTCCAACATAAATACTTCGACCATGAGTACCAACAATGATTTCATTATCTCTAGGGTGAATAGCTAGATCGTGAATGGCCACTCTAGGTAAATCACCAAGTACCATAAAACTTTTTCCAGTATCAAATGATATGTAAAGGCCATGATCAGTTCCAACATAAAGTACTTCTTTATTGTTAGGATCCTCTTTGATGACATTTATTGATTCGGCAGGTAAATCACCAAGTTTACTCCATGAATCACCTTTATTTGTAGAAACATATAAATAGCTATTGAAATCATCATTTCTGTAGCCATTTAATGATACATAAACGGTATTCACATCATACTTTGAAGCTATGACTCTACTTACCCATAGATTTTTAGGTAAACCTTTAGAAATAGCTTTCCAAGAAGCACCAACATTTTCAGAGATGCTTACTATCCCGTCATCAGAACCTGTATAAATAAGACCGAATTGAATAGGGGATTCAGAAATTGTAGTCAATGTACCAAAAGGAACATTTCCTTGAATTCCACCATTCGTTAAATCATTAGAAACAGCTTCAAAACTTTCTCCTTGGTTTAAAGAACGGTGTAGGCGATTAGACCCAAAGTAAATTACGTCGTAATTGTGCTTAGAAACGACGATAGGAGACTGCCAATTCCATCGTAAGGGTTTCTCACTTAAAGTATGTTTGGGGGTGATGTAGGACATTTTACCAGATTTCTGATTGATCTTGTAATAATTCCCAAATTGATAACCTGTGTAGATAATATTATTATCTCTTTCGTCTACACCAATTTGCATACCGTCACCACCCATTACTGATTGGAATGGATATTTACCATTGTATTGCCAACCTCTACTAATTTCAGTTTTAGAAGAACCAACCCAGACACCATTATCTTGTAGACCTCCATAAATATTATATGGTTCAGCCATATCGTAATTTATTGAGTAAAACTGTCCAACAGGGAAACTATTACATTTAAAGTAATTCTGACCTCCATCAAATGATATGTTGACACCACCGTCGTTACCAAGAATAATATGATCCGTATTGTTGGGGTTAATCCAAAGTGCATGATGATCCACATGTACATTATCATCACCTAAATCTTTCCAAGTTTTTCCTCCATCAGTAGAACCTAAGAAAGGAACACCCAAAATATAAATTCTATTATCGTCTTTTGGATCTATTCTAATATTTCCAAAATAATAGCCAAAGGTATACACCACACGGTCCAAATAATTATCGTGTGTTTTCTTCCATGATAGACCGCCATCTTCAGAAACATATACTTCAGCACCTTTTACTTCTGTATTGAATAAATCTTCCTCAGCATCACCTAAATAATCTACTAAAGCTTTAGGAGAATATTTTTCATTCTTGATATCAGATTTTATGGATTCAGCATTGTACTGTTTAGGGAAATTATAATGATCAAGATATTCATTGATATCATCATCAGATAATTTTGAAAAAGCATCATTACTCATTTCATTTAACTGATTGAAATGAAGAGCAATTTCTTTTTTTTCAACATCCTCCTTAGCATCTTGATTATCTAAAAAAGCATATAGTTTATCAGAATTTTGTGATGATATTCCTAAGCCAATACGTCCAACACCATCACTATCAGGAAAACCTGTATTACCGACTGTTAATCTCTTCCAGGTTTCACCACCATCAACAGATTTATAAATTCCAGATTCTTTACCTGAGGCTTTGAAATTCCATGCATTTCTATGTCTTTCCCAAGCTGATGCATATAAAATATCAGGGTTTTTAGGGTCAATGATAAGATCAATTACACCAGTACTATCAGAGACAAATAAGGTTTTACTCCAAGTAGCACCTCCATCAGTTGATTTATAGACTCCACGATGATCATCTTTAGAATATAAATTACCAATTGATGCGACCCAAAGTGTATTGTCATTTTTAGGATGAAGAACGATTCGTCCAATATGTTGTGTATTTTCTAAACCTATATGATTCCAAGTTTGCCCTTTGTCATTCGACTTGTATAAACCATTACCTGCATAACTCGATCTTGATGAGTTGTTTTCACCAGTTCCAATGTAAATCGAGTTGTTTTCCCAATTAACCGCAATATCACCAATAGTCATGGATGCTTCGTCTTGAAACAATGGTGTGAATTTCACTCCATTCGAATTTGTATACCATAGACCACCTGAGGCAAAGGCACTATAAAATTCATTTGGATTGTTAGGGTTTGCATCAATATCAGTAACACGGCCACTCATTATTGTTGGGCCTACATTCCTAAATGGTACGTTCTTGAAAAAGGATTTGTCTTTATTGTTTTGATACTGAGCAAAAGCTTCATTTCTATCAACCTTCTTTTGGGAAAATGAATAGAATGGAAGTAAAGTAATAATTGAAATTAGAAAGAAATTTTTCATTAATATGTTTATTATAGTTGTGTTCTATCTTTGAAGTGGTAGGTTATACCAAATACTAAATTGAATTGGAGATAGGTTGCTTTTGTATTATAATTAATGTCTCCGATTTCTTGATATGGACGAGCAGTTAAATTGACCAATTGAGGGTCTCCTTTTGAAAAACCCATATCAGCTACAATTCCGGCAATCACATTAAACCTTGGGCCAAACCACTCAATGCCGGAAGATATATGATAAAGATCCCAATAATCGTAAGATAACAGATTTTCGGAAGTTGGGTTGATCTTATTTTGGTCTAGGTTATTGAAATCTGTTCTAAAACCTGATAACAAATTTATCTTTTCAAAAAGTTTGTTTTTAAATCCGAAGGCAAGATTCACTAACTGTTTATTGGCTGCATAATATTGACCAAAGCTTTCATCTTGAGGTCTAAACATGGATTGTTCAGCTTTCATTTCGAAAATTCCATATTTATTGATAGGTCCAAAATAACCAACTCTCAACGAGATTTCAGAATTTCTTGTGTGATAACCAATATTAATATCAGCTGTAAAAGGATGTTTGTACTTACTAAAAATCTTTTCTTGTGAAGAAATTGTTTTGTGAACTTCGCCTTGGTCATTTTTAGTTTCTAATGTTCTTATCAAACTAGACTTTGATAAAAATGGTAATCTAATATCTTGTGTTTCAAAATTAAAACCAAGGTTGAGATTTTCATTAACTAACCATGCAACACCTAATTTCCATAAAATAGAAACTTGATTAAATCGCACATTTTTATAATCAACATGATAGTTAGTTACCTCGTTGTTTACACCCCAAGTTTGATTGATATTGTTAGTGATCTGTGCATTCTTTATATCAACAAAACTTGTGATACCAACGCCTAACTTTTCATTTAATCGAAATGTAGTTCCTATGGCAAAACGATCATTCCGAAGTACAGTTTTATAGTTAAAGTAACCCTCGTATATTTCTCCAGTTTCAGGTATAAATGCTGTATTTGAAGAAGTATACTCAGCACGATTATTCAATAGATTAATAATGGCATAAGTGACTTTGAAATTTTTCTTGTCATATTTAAAAGCTGTACCGGCAACCATTTGAGGTTTGGTGTCCATTGTATTCATTTTAATATGCACACCTTCGCCCGCACCGTTTGCTATATCTACAACAGTATAACCAATCAAGTCTGAAGTAAAAGATACATTCGGAGTTTCTGTAAAAGCTAAGGCACCAGGATTGTAGAAAATTGCACTGTTATCATTCACACCTGAAGCTAAAGATCCTCCTAAAAGGTTGCCATTAGCTCCTTGTTGCTGTTGCCAATAAAAATTTCCTTGAGAGTAACTAAGAAATGGAGTAATAAATAGGAGTAGAGTAAATAATTGCTGTCTCATAAAGACAATGTAGTTTTTTAGTTAAAAAAAGCCATCATTTCTGATGGCTTTTTCTTTATTTCTAAAACCTTATTTAGTTGGATAAGGTCTTGCAACTTCACCTGTATAGATTTGGCGAGGTCTAGAAATTGGTTGATTAAGATTTCTAGATTCTTTCCATTGTGCAATCCAACCTGGAAGACGACCAAGAGCAAACAATACTGTAAACATTTCAGTAGGGAAGCCCATCGCTTTATAAATAATTCCAGAGTAGAAATCAACGTTAGGGTAAAGTTTTCTAGCTTTGAAGTACTCGTCGTTCAATGCTTTTTCTTCTAAACCTTTTGCGATTTCTAATAGAGGATCGTTGATACCTAATTTTTCAAGAACTGCATCAGCATGCTTTTTGATGATCTTTGCTCTTGGATCAAAGTTTTTGTAAACTCTGTGACCAAAGCCCATTAAACGGAATGGATCATTAGGATCTTTTGCTTTGTCGATAAATTTATCAACATCACCACCGCTAGCGTGAATGTCTTCTAACATTTCGATTACTGCTTGGTTAGCACCACCGTGAAGTGGTCCCCAAAGTGCGTTAATACCTGCTGCGATAGCTACATATAAAGAAGCTTGAGAAGAACCAACTACTCTTACAGTTGCAGCTGAACAGTTTTGCTCGTGGTCTGCATGAAGAATTAATAGTTTATCCAAAGCGTCTACTAAGATAGGGTCAATCTCATAATCTTCAACAGGAAGACCAAACATCATTTTCATGAAGTTTTCGATATAACCTAATTTATTTTCTGGATACATTAGAGGGTGACCAATACTCTTCTTGTACACCCATGATGCTAGTGTAGGTAATTTTGCAATCAAACGGTGGATTGTTAAATCAACCATTTTAGGATCTCTGTTTGGATCCAACGATTCCGGGTGGAATGCAGTCAATGAAGTAACCAAAGAAGATAAAACACCCATTGGATGTGCATCTGCTGGGAAACCATCAAAGATCTTTCTTACATTCTCATGAACTAATGTGTGACGAGAAATGTCGTGTTTAAACTGCTCAAATTCTTGGGCTGTTGGTAATTCGCCATTGATAAGTAAGTAAGCTACTTCTGAGAAAGTAGAATGCTCACATAAATCTTCAATCGAATAGCCTCTGTATCTTAAGATACCTTTTTCTCCGTCTAAGAAAGTGACATCACTTGTAGTCGAACCAGTGTTCTTAAATCCTACGTCTAAAGTGATCAATCCACTTGTCGCTCTTAGTTTACTAATATCTACTCCTAGCTCATCCTCTGAGCCCTTAACTACTGGTAAATCGTAAGTATTACCCTGGTAAGTTAATTGCGCTGTGTTTTCACTCATGTTTTTTTCTGACTTTGTTTGAGGTTTGTTGTGGTCAAGTTCTACTTCTTGCATTTTGGTGTTAATTAATTTGTTCGCACGTGTAAAATAATCGCCTCATGGGTCGCTCCATTGATTTGAGTGCCTAAATATATCTTAATAATAGTTTTTAAACAAAAAAATGGGGTGTTTTTGACATTGTTAGATTAAGAAATGATTAATTATCAAGGAAAAATAATTTTGTTGATAGAAATGACATTTGTCATAATCATACTTGATAAAAATTAGCATTTCTAAATTTTTGTTATTGATTTTACTTTTTTATTACTTTTTTTTTTGAACTTTAATAATGTTTGTGATAAGTTGTTTCGCGCGGGAGGAAAACCTCTTTATTTCGCAAATGAAAAATAGAAGACTAATAGTGTAATATAAATATATATGTCAAGAAACCTTTTAATTGTCGAGTCACCTGCAAAGGCAAAGACAATAGAAAAATACTTAGGCGAAGGATATACAGTAAGATCAAGCTACGGACACGTTCGAGATTTAAAGAAAGGTAACGATGCCATTGATGTTGAAAAAGACTTTTTGCCCATTTATGAAGTACAGTCTGATAAAAAAGATGTAATTCGTGAGCTTAAAAAATTAACTAAGGAAGCAGAAACTGTATGGTTAGCGACCGATGATGACCGCGAGGGGGAGGCTATTTCTTGGCATTTACAAGAGGCACTCAATTTAAAAAATAAAGACACTAAAAGAATTGTCTTTAGGGAAATTACTAAAACTGCGATTCAATCTGCGATACAAAAGCCTCGTACTATTGATATTGATTTAGTTAATGCTCAACAAGCTAGAAGAATTCTTGACCGTTTAGTAGGTTTTGAATTATCTCCAGTACTTTGGAAAAAAATTCAAAGAGGCCTTTCAGCAGGTAGAGTTCAAAGTGTAGCCGCTCGTCTCGTTGTTGAAAGAGAAAGAGAAATAGAAGGCTTTAAACCAAAAGACTATTATAGAGTAGTTGCTAATTTTGATTTAGGTAATAATAAATCATTAGAAGCTGAGCTGAATACAAAGTTTAATACTAAGGAAGAAGCAGAGAAATTTTTAAATGATTGCTTGGGTGATGATTTCAAAATTTCTGATATCAAAACACGTCCAGGTAAAAAATCTCCGGCACCTCCATTTACTACTTCCACTTTACAACAGGAAGCGAGTAGAAAACTAGGTTACTCAGTGGCTTCTACTATGTCTATTGCTCAACGATTATATGAAGCTGGACATATTACTTATATGCGTACCGATTCATTAAATCTATCTCAAGAAGCTATTCAATCAGCTACAGAAGAGATTGCAAATGTTTATGGTGATGCATATGTTCAAGAAAGACATTTCAAAACTTCTAATAAAGGAGCACAAGAAGCTCACGAAGCCATTAGACCTACTAATTTTAAAAACCACAAATTAAAATTAGAAGATAATAGAGAGGCTAGATTATATGATTTGATCTGGAAACGTGCAGTTGCTTCTCAAATGTCTGATGCTCAATTAGAAAGGACTACTGCAGAAATTACTACTCCAAAAAGAACTGAGAAGTTTACCGCTAAAGGGGAAGTAATTAAGTTTGAAGGTTTCTTAAAGGCATATATCGAATCGAATGACGATGATGATATTGAAGAGGATGAAACTACAAAAGGTATGTTACCTCCTTTGAATGTTGGTCAAGATTTGCCTATCAATGTAATTAATGCTACTCAAAGATTTACTAGACCAGCTGCTAGATATACTGAAGCAAGCTTAGTAAAAACTTTGGAAGAAAAAGGGATTGGTCGTCCATCAACTTATGCTCCTACAATTTCAACTATTCAAAAAAGAGAATATGTGATTAAGGAAGCTAGAGATGGAAAAGAAAGAGCTTATAATCAATTAACTCTTTCAGCTGGCGAAATCGTAAGCAAGGACCTTAACGAAACTTATGGTGCTGAAAAAGGAAAGTTATTCCCTACAAATATGGGAATGGTGGTAAATGATTTCCTTGTAAAGCATTTCCCTAAAGTTGTGGATTATTCTTTTACAGCAAATGTAGAGGAACAATTTGATGAAATTGCTCATGGAAATATGGAGTGGCAAAATATGCTGAAAAACTTCTATACTCCATTCCATGAAAATGTAGTTGATACAGAGGAAAATGCTGATAGAGCAGAGGCACATGCTGAAAGAGAATTAGGTATTGATCCTCAATCAGGAAAAAGAGTCATTACTCGTTTGGGTAGATTTGGTCCTATTGTTCAAATTGGTGAGCAAGACGATGAGGAAAAGAAGTTTGCATCATTAAGAAAAGGTCAATACTTAGAGTCTATTACTCTAGAAGATGCCCTTGAGCTATTTAAATTACCTAGAACTCTTGGTAAATTTGAAGATAAAGTAGTAGTTGCAGCCATTGGTCGTTTTGGACCTTATATTCGACACGATGGTAAATTTGTTTCTTTAGGTAAAGAATATGCTCCAGAAACAGTTGAATTAGATACTGCAATTGAGCTGATTTTAGCTAAAAGAGAAGCAGATGCTAAGAAGCTGATCAAAACATTTGAAGAAGAAGAAAACCTTCAATTATTAAATGGTCGTTGGGGTGCTTATATTTCTTACAATAAGGCAAATATTAAAATCCCTAAAGAGTTAAAGGAAAAGGCTGCTGAATTAACTTATGAAGAAGTTAAGAAAATCATAGAAGAGGCACCTACTCCTAAAACTAGAGGTAAAGCTGCTGCTAAGAAAGAGACAGCAGCAAAGAAAACCACCGCCACAAAAAAGAAAGCTCCCGCTAAAAAGAAGACAGCGGCGAAGAAAAAATAATCGACAAACACGCTTAATTTTCATTAAGCGTGTTTTTTTTATTTCAAAAAAACTTAAAATTCTTTTTGCCTAAATAAATATTAATGCCTTAATAATTGAAATTTAACCGATTATTAGGTTAAAAGGGTAATTATTATTTTGAATATTCGCATAAGCAAATTTGACTTTTGTTTTATTTTATTTAGAATTGTATTACCAAACTGTAATGATGAAGGTCATTGCGTTTAAAATATAGCAATACACTAAACAAACTTGTGCACCCAAAAGGGGAAAATGTCATGAATATTCACGAATACCAAGCAAAAAGTATTCTTCAAGAATACGGTGTTAAAGTTCCAGTAGGATACGTAGCTGAAACTGCAGATGAAGCTGTAGAAGCTGCTAAAAAACTTAACGAAGAAACAGGTACTAACTTTTGGGTGGTAAAAGCTCAAATCCACGCAGGTGGTCGCGGTAAAGGTGGCGGAGTTAAGGTTGCCAAAAGCTTAGAAGAAGTTAAAACACTTTCTGAGCAAATTATCGGAATGCAATTAGTTACTCCTCAAACTGGACCTGAAGGCAAGAAGGTAAATAAAGTGATGATTCAACAAGATGTATACTATCCTGGTGAGTCTGAAATCAAAGAATATTACATTTCTGTTCTTTTAAACAGAGCTACTGGTAAAAACATGATCATGTACTCTCCAGAAGGAGGTATGGACATCGAAGAAGTAGCTGAAAAAACTCCTGAGAAAATCTTCCATGAAGAAGTTGATCCAGGTTTAGGTATCCAAGGTTTCCAAGCAAGAAGAATTGCTTTCAACCTAGGTACTTCAGGTAAATCATTCAAAGAGATGGTAAAATTCGTTACAGCATTGTACAATGCTTACGTAGGTACTGACTCTGAAATGTTTGAAATCAACCCTGTATTTAAAACTTCTGATGACCAAGTAATGGCAGTTGATGCAAAAGTAGGTATCGACGATAACGCTTTATACCGTCATAAAGATATCGCTTCAATGCGTGATATCTCAGAAGAAGATCCTACTGAAGTAGAAGCAGGTGAATCTGGTCTTAACTATGTAAAACTTGACGGTAACGTTGGTTGTATGGTAAACGGAGCAGGTCTTGCAATGGCTACTATGGATATGATTAAGCTTTCTGGTGGCGATCCAGCAAACTTCCTTGATGTTGGGGGTGGAGCTAACGCTAAAACAGTAGAAGCAGGATTTAGAATCATTCTTAAAGATCCTAACGTTAAAGCTATCCTTATCAATGTATTCGGTGGTATCGTAAGATGTGATCGTGTAGCAAATGGAGTTGTTGAAGCTTACAAAAACATTGGTGACATTCAAGTACCAATTATTGTTCGTCTTCAAGGAACAAATGCTGAAGAGGGAGCTAAGATTATCGACGAATCAGGTCTTAAAGTAGTATCAGCGATTACTTTATCTGAGGCGGCTGAAAAAGTAAAAAATGCTTTAGCATAAATAATATTATAAGACAATAGTCTTTGAAGCAGTTGAAAGCGTATGTTTTCAACTGCTTTTTTTATCTTTGAATTATGGAATTCTTATTAAAACCACTTTCAAAAATTTATGATGCAATTACGCATCAAAGAAATAAGTCATACGATTCAAAGCCATTTAAAACCTTTAAGTTCGATATCCCGATGATCAATGTTGGGAATTTATCTGTTGGAGGTACTGGCAAAACACCTTTTGTTGAATTTTTAATACAAAAATATCAGGAAGAATATAATGTAGGTGTTCTTAGCAGAGGTTATGGTAGAAAAACTAAAGGACCAATTAAAGCAGACCAAGAAGCGACATCAAAATCTATTGGAGATGAACCGATGCAATATCATTCTAAATATGATAAAGTAGAAGTAGTTGTAGCTGAAGAAAGAGTTTTTGGAGTTCCACTTTTTGAAAATACAGATTTAGTTCTTTTGGATGATGCTTTTCAGCATAGAGGAATTCACCGAGATGTAAACATCATGCTCTCTGATTATAATGCTCCATTTTTTGATGATCATGTTTTACCATACGGGCGCCTAAGAGAAAGAAGAGAAGGAGCTAACAGAGCGGATATTATTATTTTCACGAAATGTCCTGAAACTCTAGATGTTGAAACAAAAAAGAATTATACAGAAAAAGCTAAAAATTATAGTAATGCAGAAGTATTTTTTACATCCATAAAATATGATAAAGCGTATTTTTTAAAAGACAATACTGAAGTTAAAATACCTTCGAAAATTAATCTGCTCACTTCTATTGCAAATCCAAAGCCACTAATAGAACATCTTGAAAAGATAAATATCAGTGTAGATCATCATTTCAAATTTAGAGATCATTATTCTTTTACCGAGAAAACGATTGCTAGGGTAGAATCAGAAAGTAAAATAAATAATATATTAATTACTGAAAAGGATGCCGCAAAACTGAAATCCTTAACCAAAGAATCAAATTTTAATTATTTTGTTCTTCCTATCACTCCTCATGTTCTATTTGATGATGAGGATAGTATGATGAATAAAATTAACTCTATATTGAAAAAGGCAAATGATTAACCACTATAAGGTTGCCATTTGTTTTCATTCCAATTCAAAACCTCTAGTGGTTTAAACTTCTTTTTGTAATCGTAAAAAGAGGGGATATCATAGGAGTAGCCATGATAGTAATAGATAAAATCATTAGCCAAACCAAATTGTATTTCTAAGAGCATAGTTAGTAGTCCCAAGCTATATTTAGAATAGTTTGGGTCGTACATACCATATATTGATGACAATGATTGTTCTCCCATCCCTATATAGCTAATAGCAATAGTTTTTGTGTTATCAAAAACTCTTAACTCGTATATTTTTGTCGGTGTATTTTGAGTATTTGTTTTTGATAAGAAGTCATAAATTGAATTAGGGATATTATCTACAAATTTCTGCTTATGGATATCAAATAATTCATTAGTAGTCTCATCAATAGTAACTTTATCAATCGAACAAGTAAATGATTTTGCTTTATTTAAAATTTTCTTTTGAGATTTACTCAAAGAAAAATTAATTAAAGGAATACGAAGAGGAAGGACATTGCAAACTTTATCTTGATGAAAATTAATATTGTAACGAAAGAAATTTTCTCCAAAATGTCGGTATCCAGCAGCCAATAAATAATCGTATTGAGATGGGGTAACGTAGCTTTTAATAAAATCGTCTACAATATATTGAATCTTCATATTACAAATCTGGCTAATTAATCAGGTTAAATCAAAAACAATTTATTTAATTTTACGCTTATTAAAAAAAATAGGCAGATACATTAAAGTTGTTTAAAACAATTCAACAATTAATAGATCTCCATCGATTTTATTAATAACTTTGTAAGAAATAAAATAATTTTTTTGAATGATAAAAAAGATAGGAGCAAATAGTTCGTATTTTGGAAATATAACAGAAGCAATACAAACGTCAATTCATGGATTAAAACTATCTATTATCCACTTAAAAAATGCATTATCTAAACGTAGAATTGGTAATGATTCATTTAAGAAGGATGGATATTTTGATCCTGAAAGTTCTATGGTAACGCTAAAGTACCCTGAAGAAACTTTACCAGTACCTGATAATGGTCGCTATAAACTCGATCTCGAAATAGATGATTGTATTGTTTGTGATAAATGTGCTAAGGTTTGTCCAGTTGACTGTATTGAGATTGATCCAATTTTATCTCAAGATGTCATTGGAGAGACATCAGATGGAACAGCTAAAAGAATATATGCTGCAAAATTTGATATTGATATGGCTAAATGTTGTTTCTGTGGGCTTTGTACATATGTATGTCCAACAGAGTGTTTGACAATGACTAAATCATATGATTTTAGTGAGTTAGACATGAGGGAACTTACTTATAGTTTTGCAGAAATGTCAGAAGAAGAAGTCACTGCAAAAAAAGTTCTTTTTGAAGAAGCACAGGAGAAGAAGAAAGCTGAGAAATTAAAAAAAGATGCTGAACAATCTTCTAAACCTTCTACATCAGCTAGGCCAAAATTTTCACCAAAAGTTATTAAGAAAAAATGATAGAAATAATCTTCTATTTTTTGATTACTGTGATTTTTGTATCATCAGTAGCTTTATTCTTTACAAAAAAAGTAATTTATAATGCTGCATATTTATTATTCTCACTTTTAAGTGTCGCAGGACTCTTTGTAATTACAGCATCAGATTTTCTTGCTATCACTCAAGTGATGATATACATAGGTGGAGTTCTCGTTTTATTGTTATTTGGTATCATGTATACTAAAAATAAAAATGAGGAAGGAGTAGTCAGTGGATCAAAACGAATGCTTTTAGGAATTGTGTTAGGCATTGCCATTTTTTCAATACTCACTATGGGAATCTTGGAAGAAAAGGTAATAACGATTACAGATGTTCCTGATCAAAGTATTGTTTCAGTATTAGGTGATCAGTTCATGACTAATCATATTTTTTCATTTGAACTTACAGCCGTATTGTTATTAGTAGTTTTGATAGGAGCAGTATTTATTACAACGAAAGCAGAGAAAACAATAGATCACAAATAAAAAATTTTATATATTAATATACTAGAAGTATATTTGTATTCTAAGAAATAAATAAACAACGGTCTAATTTCATATTGGATCGTTTTTCATTATAAACGTATTGAACATGTCAAAGACAACTTTTTATACACAAGAAGGTCTTCAGAATTTAACTGACGAGCTTAACGAATTAAAAACTAAAGGCCGTGCAGATATTGCAAAACAAATTGCAGAAGCAACAGATAAAGGAGATTTGAGTGAAAATGCAGAATATGATGCAGCCAAAGACGCTCAAGGTCATTTAGAAGCTAAAATTGCTGAATTAACTAATTTGGTCGCTAATGCAAGAGTAATTGATGAATCAAAATTAGATACATCTAAAGTAGGTATTTTATCTAATGTAAAAATCAAAGCACCAACTGGAGCAGAGATGACTTATACATTAGTATCTGCAAAAGAAGCTAATGTTAGAGAAAATAAAATATCAGTAGATTCTCCAATTGCTCAAGGTTTAATGGGTAAAAAAGTAGGGGAGATAGCTGAAGTAAAAACTCCAAGAGGAATTATGAAGTTTGAAATCTTAGATATTTCACTTTAAAAATAGATTAGCGGAAACGCTAGTTATACCATGTAGAAAAGCGAATGTGAAGGCATTCGCTTTTTTTTGTTTTTACAGTGTTATTGATTCAATTATAATAATATTTTCACTCATTAATCATTATTAACAAACCAATAAGGATTAAACGATCATTAAAACCCTGATTTTAAGTACGTAAAGTAACAGTTTATCAAAATCATCCTTTTAACAATATTTTAGTCACCATTCTAACTCTAATATATACGTAAAATCGCAATGTGTTTTAGATAAAAATTCAAACTTATAAATTGTGTTAGTCCTATGGTACAAGAACTTAAAATAAGAGACCTCACTATGAGAGATGGTCAACAATCTCTCTTTGCTACTAGAATGAGACAGGAACAAGTTGAAAGACTTTTACCTGACTATAAAAACGCAAATTTCTATGCAATGGAAGTTTGGGGTGGTGCAGTTCCTGATTCTGTAATGAGATATTTAGGTGAAAATCCATGGCACCGTTTGAAGAGTATTCATGATCAAATTGGAGATATTAGTAAATTAACAGCTTTATCAAGAGGTAGAAATTTATTTGGTTATACTCCATATACTGAAGAAATCATTGAAGGATTCTGTAAAACGTCAATCAACAATGGTTTAGGCATTATGAGAATCTTTGATGCTCTTAATGATACAAATAATATTCAATCAACAATAAAGTATGTAAAAAAATATGGTGGAATAGCTGATTGTGCAGTTTGCTACACAATCGATCCACAGTTCTCTACTATGGACCGTATCAAAGGGTTCTTTAGTGGAAAACAAATCCCTAAGAAAGTATTTACAGATCAATACTTCTTAGATAAAGCATTAGAAATGCAAAGATTAGGAGCAGATATGATCACTATTAAAGATATGAGTGGTCTTATTCCTCCAATGAGAGTAGCTAAATTAATCAAGTTATTCAAATCTAAATTAACTATCCCTGTTGATTTCCATACACACTGTACTCCAGGTTATGGTTTAGCTGCTGTATTAGCTGCTGTAATGAGTGGTGCTGATATCGTAGATACTTGTATTTGGAACTTTGCAGGTGGTTCTGCTGGTGTTGCCATTGAGTTGATGTATGTATTTACTCAAAAGTTAGGTATCAAATTAGACGTTGATATGGAAGCAGTTGCTGAAATCAACCAAAAACTAATTGATATCAGAAAAGAGTTGAAAGATTTTGATGCTTATGATAGCTTCCCTAATCCATTCAACCCGCTTACAGATACTCTTCCAGCTCATATCGATCAAATCTTTGATCAAGCTATCGCGGCTGTGAAAAAAGGTAATGAAGATGCTTTATTGGATGCTTGTCATCAAATCGAAGATTACTTCAACTTCCCTAAACCTAATACTAAAGTAAAAGAAGCGGAAGTACCAGGTGGTATGTATTCTAACATGGTTGCTCAATTGAAAGCACTTCAATCAGAAGAAATTCTTGATGAAGCAATGAAATTGATACCTCAAGTGCGTATGGATGCTGGTCTACCTCCACTAGTAACACCAACTTCTCAAATCGTAGGTGCTCAAGCTGTAAACGCTGCACTTAGCTTAAAAGCTGGTAAAGAAATGTATGCAAATACATCTAACCAATTCATCAGCTTAGTGAAAGGTGATTACGGTAAAACACCAATTCCAGTAAAACCTGAATTCAGAGAAAAAATCTGTGGTTTTAAAGAGGAGAGACCATTTGATACTAGCTCATATAAATCACAAGACAACCCTACATTACCAGAATACGGTAACGTAAAACTTGCTGAAACTTATGAAGAGGAATTATTATTAGAATTGTTCCCACTAGTAGCTAAAGGTTACTTGAAAAACCTTAAGAAAGAACAATGGGAAGCAAATAAACCTGTTGAAGTTGTTGAGGAGAAAGTAGAAAAAGTAGAAGCTAAAGCTGAATTAAAACTAGGTAGAAAGATCAACGTTCCTATGCCAGGTAAAGTTTTAGATGTTTTAGTAAAAACTGGTGATAAAGTAGAGAAAAATCAAACAGTATTGGTATTGGAATCTATGAAAATGGAAAACAATATCTTATCTGACTTCTCTGGTTATGTAAACCACGTTTTTGTTGAAGCAGGTGAAACATTGGCTTCAGATCAAGTGATGTTCGACCTTGTGAATTCTGAAGAAGAGATTACAGCAGTGCAAAATGCTTAATTGATATGATATTCTTAAGTCCTAAGTAATTTATTTACTTAGGACTTAGTATAAAAAAAGAGATCATTTTAAACGATTTATCGTTTAAAATGATCTCTTTTTATTTTATTGATTATTTTGACTAATCAAAAATGATTGTCTTGTTTTTATAAGTAAGTAACTTTCTATTTACGTGTTTATAAATAGCTCTTGATAAGACAATCTTTTCTAAATCCTTACCTTTTCGAATCAATTCTTTCACGGTGTCTTTGTGACTTACTTTACTCACATCTTGTTCGATAATTGGGCCGGCATCTAGATCTGTTGTAACATAATGTGAAGTCGCACCAATAATCTTAACGCCTCTTTCGTGTGCAGCATGATAAGGTTTAGCACCAACAAATGCAGGAAGGAAAGAGTGATGTATATTGATGATTTTATCTGGAAATGTTTCAATGAAGTTCTCAGATAATATCTGCATATATCTAGCAAGAACAATAAAATCAATATTCTTTTCTTTCATTAATTTTATTTGTTCAGCCTCAATTTCAGCCTTATTTTCTTTATTCACTTTAAAGTGATAAAAAGGAATATCAAATTTATCAGCCACTTTTTTAAGTGTTTCATGATTACTTACAATCATCGGAATATTCACCTTTAACTCTCCAGAATCAGCTCTTGATAAAATATCATACAAGCAGTGAGACATCTTAGTAACAAATAATGCCATGTTTGGAACTTTATCACTAAAATGTAAATGAAAAGTCATATTATACTTCTGTGCCAATAAGGTGTTAAAGTAGTCCTTGATTTTCTCTTTTGGGATAAGAAAAGAGTCTAGTTCAAATTCTACTCTCATGTAAAAACGATCTTCATCACGATCTACATATTGATCTAAATAGACAATATTTCCCTGATTTTCATGAATGAATTGTGTGGTATATGATATAATCCCTTTTTGGTCGGGACAGTGCATTAATAATATAGCTGTATTTGAAGTATTATTCATATTAAGTAGTTTCTACGGATGCTAATAACGAATCGAGGTATTTTCTGTGGTTTGCTAGCCTAGGTACTTTATTTTGTCCACCTAGTTTACCTCGACTTTTCATCCAATTATAAAAAGATTTGTTCTCTAAAAAGTGAACTTTCGGAGCGACTAATGCAATATCTTTGTGTCTTTTTGCATCGTAATCAGAATTAACTTCTCTCAACTTTTCGTCTAAAGTTTTGACGAATAATTCTTGATTATTTGGCGGATATTTAAACTCTATTGCCCATTCATGACCGCCTTTTTGACCACAAGATAAATATACAGGAGCGGCAGTGAAGTTTCTTACTTCAGCTTTCGTGATATGAGAGGCAGCTTTAATTGCTTCTTCTGCGTTTTCAATCACCACTTCTTCACCAAAAGCATTAATAAAATGTTTTGTTCTGCCTGATATTTTTATTCTATACGGAAATTTTGATGTGAAACGAACAGTGTCACCAATCATATATCTCCATAACCCCGCATTGGTGGTAATCAGTAAAGCATAATTTTTACCAATTTCAACATCAACTAGTTGTACGACTTTAGGATGATCTTTACCTAGCTCTTCTACAGGTATAAATTCATAGAACACTCCATAATCTAATAATAAAAGTAACTCATCATTATTAGTAGTGTCTTGTATACCAAAGAACCCTTCAGAAGCGTTATAGACATCCATAAAGTTCATGTCATCCTTACCAATCAATTTCTTGAATGTTTCTCGGTAAGGGCCAAAAGCAACGGCACCATGGAAGAAAACTTCAAGATTTGGCCATACCTCAATAAGTGAGTTCTTGCCCGTTTTCTCTAATATTCTCTCGAATAGAACCAATGTCCAAGTCGGAACTCCGGCTATATTTGTGATATTTTTATCTATCGTTGTTTCCGCAATTTTTTCAATTTTACTTTCCCATTCGTCCATTAGAGCTACCTCTAGTTCCGGAGCCCTCATAAATTCTGCCCAAAAAGGAAGGTTTTTCATGATAATGGCAGAAACATCACCACTTATAGTCCCTGAATTGAAATTATTTTTTTGATAAGTGCCACCAATTCCTAAGCTTTTACCGAACATCACCATAGTTGATGGGTGATTATTCATATATATAGACAATAGGTCCTTTCCCGCTTTATAATGACAATCTTCAAGGGCTTCTTTAGAAACAGGAATAAACTTACTTCTAGCGTTAGTGGTACCAGATGATTTTGAAAATTCTGTGATTTTAGTTGGCCATAGAATATTCTGTTCACCTTTCATCATTCGATCTATATAAGGAAATAAATCTTCATAGGTAGAAATGGGAACATTCTGATGGTATTGCTCCAAAGTACTTATGTCAGAAAAACCATATTTTTTTCCAAATTCAGTGTCCTTTGAAGTTGATAATAAATCATTAAAAAGTTGCTGTTGTACATCTATGGGGTATTGCTTGAAATGATCAATCTGATGCATTCTCCGCTTAGTAAACCATTGTATAGCTGAAGATAAAAGTTCCATACAATTATTGGGTTAGAGCACTGTTATAACCTGAAATCAACTATTTTATTAAAAAAATCAATAGTTGATTTTGGTTTTCAATTTGAGTTGAAAAATAAAAAAAAAGGATACCCTTTTTAGACAAAGAGTATCCTTAAAATAATATATTTATTTTATTCAGAAAAATCTTTTTTCTTATATTCAGCATACTCACCAAAATAAGCTTTTCTAACTTCAGGATCATTAATTAATTGATCTGGAGTTCCATCTCTAAATACAACACCACTCTGTAAAATATATACTCTATCAGTAATTGATAAAGTTTCAGTAACATTGTGATCAGTAATTAGGATACCAATATTTTTCTTCTTCAAGTTGTAAACAATACGCTGAATCTCTTCTACAGCGATAGGGTCAACACCTGCAAATGGCTCATCTAGTAATACAAAAGAAGGATTAGTAGCCAATGTTCTAGCAATCTCCGTTCTTCTTCTTTCACCACCAGATAAAGACATACCTAGGTTGTCTCTAACATGTGTAAGAGAAAATTCTTCAAGTAGGTTATCTACTCTTTGTTTTTTCTCAGCTTTAGAAATTTTTTCCATTTCCAAAGGAAGCATAATATTTTCCTCAACGGTTAATCCTCTAAATACAGATGGCTCTTGTGCTAAATATCCAACACCTTTTTGAGCACGTCTATACATAGGAAGCTTAGTAATATTTTCTGCTTCAAGGTGTATCTGACCATTGTTTGGTTTAATAAGCCCAACAATCATATAGAAACACGTTGTTTTACCAGCACCATTTGGTCCAAGTAAACCAACAATTTCACCTTGTTCTACTTTAATAGAAACATCATTCACTACCGTACGCTTACCGTAATGTTTAATAAGGTTATCCGCTTTTAGTATCATATAATTTATAATATTTATATCATTGCTATGAAGCAATAAAGATAAGTCTTCTCAATGAATAATAACTTCAAAATTAATAGATTTTTTTTGCCATTGAAGTTACTTACAATTAGCTAACTTTTTTTAACACTCATTACCGAGGTAGAATATCAGTAAAGTAGGCATCATTGACTATTTCTCCATTGTAAGCTTCAAATTCTTTAGAGTTAATTTGATAAATACTCAAGAATTTATCTCTTGTTTCGTTAAGGTAAAACCATTTTTTCAATGGCCCAATTACCTTTTTATCTTTCAATGAATAAGTCAGTCCACTCTTATAATATTCAAGGAAATAATTGGTGTTGTAGAACTGATAGGTATTTTCAGCTTTTCCTCTTAAACGAATCTCAGTATCAAGGTCATTTTTAATGCTATAAACATTTACCTTAACCCCTACATAAATCTCAGGTGTACTTTTAATATTATCCTTAAAAATAATCAGTTCATTAAACTGATTATTATGATCAGTAGCAGCTTCAATAATTGAGAACTTCTCTTCAAAGTGGTCGTCTAATGACTGTTCATAATGTTCAAACACTTGATATGTTCTAGTTTTATAATCAACCAAAAATCCAATTTGCAAATCGTGAATGGATAGAGTAGTTGGGTCATATTTTAAAGAACGCTGTTGATTATATTTATATAAATTCCCAAATAAAGCTTTCACCTTTGGACTATGTCTCTTTAGATAACTAGGTAAAGATTTAAGATTTTGGGACTTCATAAATATATAACCTAGTGATAAACAAAGGGTATAAGGAAATAAGCTACTATATGAAAAATAAAGAATAACGTTAGATATGAGCAGAAAATTCCTTTTTCTTTTAAAACCTCTTCGAAAAGAATCTATTTCTTTTTGTAGTATAACTTTTTTATCTTGAGGTAATAAAGCCCTTTCTTCATTAAATAAAGGATAAACATTCTCTCTATTTAACTTGGGCCAAAAGTTTTCACGTACAATATTTATAAGATTGAAATTCATACATTAGATTTAATTTGACTTCTTAAAATTATTCAATATTTATTAGAATTCAATCAAATGATTTTAATAATCGATTAAAAATGATGAATATCTTCTGTTGGTACGATTTTTTCTAATTCTATTTTATTAAATTTGTACATCACTAACCTTAACCGCTTTCAAAATATATGGCAGTTGAAAAATTACGATATTCGGCTGAGGAGTTAGTAGAGTTTGAGACCCTATTAAACCAAAAGCTAGAAGAAACAAACAAAGAATTGGACCACTTAAAAGCTTCAATTTCAAAAGTATCAAGTGGACAAGATTCTAACCACACTGGAGGGAAGACATTGGAAGATGGTGCAGATGCCTTCGAAAAAGAACAGTTAAACCATTATGCTGCTCGAGCCATGAAATACAAACAACAGCTAGAAAAAGCGTTGATTCGTATTAAAAATGGAACTTACGGGGTTTGTGTTGACACTGGGAATTTAATTTCAAAAGAACGATTGAGAGCCGTACCTCACACTCAACAATCCATTGAAGCTAAATTAAAAAGAAATTAATTTTAACAGGCTGTCTCGTAAAACATGAGATAGCCTTTTTCTTGTTACCAATAGCAAGGTTAATAGATAGACTTATTTTTCTATATTAATCATATATAGAAAATCTACGAACTTAGTGATAATTCTTTTAAAGAATATTTATAAGATTTTTTCATCTTATCCTATGAAACAAACAGATTTATTAAATACTATTGAGGCGATGGTTTTTATTTCCGAAGAACCACTTCAGGTTGATGAGATAATTGCTTTAGTAGAAGAAATAACAGAAGAAGAAACTTCAATTACAGAAGAGGAAGCATTAGATCTAATAAAATTATTGCAAAATAAATATATGGATGATGCTTTTGCTTTTGAATTGGTTCAAAGTGGTGAAGGGTACTGTTTCATGACTAAACAAAAATTTAGTAATGTAGTGAATGCTTTACTTAAAAATAGGTCTAAAAAAAGATTGTCACGTTCAGCACTAGAAACCTTATCTATTATTGCTTATAGACAACCTATTACCAAAGGGGAAATTGAAAAAATAAGGGGAGTCGGCTGTGATTATGCCATGAAAAAGCTATTAGGGAAAGAACTAATAAAAATGAAAGGTAAATCCGATGCTATAGGTAGGCCTATGCTATATGGAACTACAGATAAATTCCTAGAGTATTTTGGCATTTCAAACTTAAAAGATTTACCATCTCCTAAAGAATTTAAAGAAGAAGATTTAGAAGATTCTTCTGGAACAACCAATGAAGAAGCAACTAGTACATTATAAAAAAATCCCACATTTGTGGGATTTAATATTTAGCTTCTTTTAGTGATTTCATCACGTATATTAGCTGCTTTCATGTAATCTTCGTTATCAATTGCTTTTTGTAGTAAAGAGTTCAGTTGATCTATACTTAAATGTGCGTATCCGCTATCATTATCCTCGTCATCAGCCTCTAAACTAACTTCCTCTTCCTCATCATCTAGCCCTTCAAAGTCTTCAATATCCAAATCATCGTCATCATCTTCGATGTCATCAGCATGTTCTACTTCATCTTGTTCAAGTTCTTCAACTTGAATTCCTGCTTCGCCCATAATATTCTCATATGCATAAATAGGAGCGTTAAAACGTATTCCTATGGCCACAGCATCTGAAGGCCTTGCATCTAATATTATTTCTTCGCCTTCTGCAGTAATTACATGAATATCAGCATAAAATACACCTTCCTTTAAATTCGAAATTTGTATATGATTAATGCTTGCTCCAAGTTTTAATGCAAAGCTTTTAAATAAATCATGGGTCATAGGTCTGTTTGAAGAAATTTTTTCTATTTCTAATGCAATAGCTTGTGCTTCAAACATACCAATAATTATAGGTAATCTTCTATTTCCGTGTTTTTCGCCTAATACTAGTGCGAAAGAACCGTGGGAAGTATGGCTAGCTGATAGCCCTAGTATTTCTAATCTTACTTTGTTCAAGACTTCTTTTTTAATTTACTAGTACAAAACTAAAAATTATCAGCAAAAAATTAAATTGAATTTTGTTGACTTAGTTGTTTTATCGCAATATCTAACTCATCCATGGTATCTACTTCACTTAGAGTATGGTCTGATAATGGTTCGATTAATTTGATATTGGCATCTTCTAAAATCTCCCTCAAAGAGTTTTTTCCGAAGGCCAGTGATTGAAGGAGTCTAAGATAACTCCTTGGTTCCCAAATACCTAATAATGGCTGAGGAGCTCCAGTATCCTTAGACTTGTAAAGTGTAGCTAACTTAGAAGGATCCCTTTGTTCAATCAAATGCATAATAGTTTTATCATCTACAAAAGGTAAGTCAATGGCTACAGTCATCCATGCGCAATTTGGATTTTGTCTAAATGCAGATAATAATGCTCCGAAAGGACCTAAATTAATAAAAGAATCGGGTAGGAGATTCTCTTGATCCGAAAAATCCTTCAATTGTTGTGGTCGACAAGACATAAATGCTTTTGAGGTATACTTAGAAAGAATTTCCTTCATATGGAAACGCTGCTCTTTACCATGATAATTTATCTTTGCTTTGTCCTTACCACCCATTCTTTTAGAACGGCCTCCAGCAAGCAATAAGCCATTTAAATTTCCAGTATCTTGTCTTAATACTATCTCAATAAATTGACTAATACCAACTGTGTTTCCTATTTCAAATATTGGCTTATGCTCAATATTATGTATTCTCTCATATAATATCGGAGGGATATCCTCTTTTGATGCTCCTTCTGCTAATACAACACATAAAACATTACTTAATCGGTTAATTTTACGATGTAGAGTAGGTGTTTTATCTTTATCTATTATAAGAATTTGTTTAGAAGCTTTAAAGTGGTTGCCATTGATAAATGCAGCATCAATATCATTTAATAACACATGTCTCTCAGGTACACTGAAAGCTTTTCTAAAATCAGCTCTTGAAAAAGTAATTTTATCAATTATTTCAACACGTGCTTTATGCGATAGTGCCTTAGAGGAATCAATACCTAATTCCTTCTCCATTTCGGAACTTTGATGGTCACAATCAATATAACCTAAATTCCAATTGTCAGAAAGATTCTCAATTAGTCTAAAAACTAATTCTTTAACAATCCCTGGAGACGTACCAAGAAATGCAATCTCTGTTCTACAAAATCTACCCACTTTAGGTCTAACTAAATCACTCTCCTGCATAATCTTTATATTTCTTTCTCTAAAGTTGCAAAATCATTTTTACATTGAAAAATCTTTGGGACAAAGTATTTGGAACTGCATACTGTTTTCCATCATATGTTTTTACCCAAGTGTGAGAAATTACATTATTATTTCCCAAAACATTTAGTATTTCTAATCCAATCTGAAGGTTTTTCATAAACTCTTCACTTGGGTTATTCGATTTTTTATTCAATGCTATAATCTTATTGAAACCCAAATCTAATCTCATGTATTCATTACCTCCACTAAATGCATTTCTAAATTCAGGTTGATCTGGAGGTCCAAACGGCAAACCAGAACCAAATAAGAAACGTAGATTCATTCTCATAGTTGGATTATTCGGTAAATGGTCTTGGAAAAACATAGCAAGAGTAACTCTTTGATCCGTTGGTCTCCTTATAAACCCACGAGGGTCACCCTCAATTTTCTCTTTCGTTTGCATTATACTCAGTGCTACCCAAGATTGGGTGCCAGGAATAAACTCTCCACTAATTCTGGTGTCAATACCTGCAGCATAGGCTACACCCTCATTTTCACCTGAATATCGAATTCTTATATTATCGACATTGTATGGTACAACATTCCATAAATGCTTGTAATAGACTTCAGATATCAATTTAAATGGACGTCCCCATTGTTCGAAATTATAATTTATTCCTCCTATAAAATGTAAGGATCCTTGTGCCTTTAGATCTAGATTTAAAGTACCATCAGGTCTTCTCATTTCTCTGTAGAAAGGAGGTTGATAATACACACCCGAAGCAAAATTGAAAACGACATCTTTTTCCCATTCTGGTTTAAAGGAATATTGGAAACGTGGTGAAAAATTAAATTCATTATTAATCGTCCAATACGTTCCACGAACACCCAAAGTCATTTTGTGTTTATCATTAGGGGAAAAATAGGTAGTTTGATAATACCCTGAATATCTCTGAGAGGTAATGTTATTATTTGCACTAAGTACATTATTTACATCAATAACATATCCTGCAGAATCTTGAAATTGATACTCAGACAATTGGTCATCTATGTCCTCCACTTTCATTTGAACTCCAAATTCAGAATGAAGTTGGTTAGAATGATCCCACTCATTTCTATTCTCAACAATAAAAACATTTGCCTTTAACGAATTTCGAGAATATTGATAACCTCCACCAATGCCTTGTTCAGTAGAACAATCATTAATACTATTAAAATCTTGAGTATCACAAATACGGTAGGCGTTTTCTAAATTACTTCTTTCTCTTTCTTGAGTAACTAGGGCAGAAGTGATAATATTTGAAGTGAAATTTTCATTGAAGTTATGAATCAATTTTAAGCCACCTTGGAAAGTATCATAATCTAATTGTTCTTTCCCTTCAAAAGCAATAGTTAAGTTACTTACACCTTCTCCTGTTTGAAAATTTGATGATCGAGTAGTTGGAAAAACACTATATCTATTTGATGCATACGATAAAATTGCATCTAGATAAGTTTTTCCTTTTTTTTCTTTTCCAGATAAATCAAAACTGAAATACGATTGGACATCACCAAATCGGGGACGATACTCACCTTCTGTTTGTAATGTATTTAATAGGTATTCTGTCGATTTATATCTTGCACTAACAATACCTGTATGTTTCTTATTTTTTGACGCTCCGCCAACAGTTAAACTTCCGCCTAGTAAGGATGCTTCCAATACTCCTTCAAAGCTCATCGGCTTTTTGTATTGAATATTTAATGAACTTGATAACTTATCTCCATATTTACTTTCCCAACCACCTGAAGAAAATTCAATGTTATCTACCATTCTAGAATTGACAAAGCTGAGTCCTTCTTGTTGACCTGCACGAGCAATAAAAGGTCTGTATATTTCTATGTTATTTACATAAACAAGGTTTTCATCAAAACTACCTCCTCTAACAGAATAATCAGAAGAAAGCTCATTATTAGAAGCAATACCTAATGCACCACTAGCTACTAATTGTTGAGTGAATTCACCAAAGCCTACAGGTATTTCTTGAAGATCTTCACCTTTAACATAAACAGCTCCAGCCTTTGTTCTAATATCACTTTCTCTTGAATCGACAATTTTCACCTCATCCAATTCAAAGATTTGTTTGTATAACTTAATGTCTAAAGTTTTTATCTCATCCTTTAATAATTTTATCTGAAATGCTCGAGGGGAATAATTAGGATGATTAAAAAATATAGTTGTTAAAGAATCAGGTGATAACTCTAAAATATAGGCCCCTTCATTATTCGTAATGTAAAAATTATTCTTATTTGTCCCTTCTTGTACCATTGCCGCTGAAATTGGATTCCCTATAGAATCCAAAACAACACCTCTTAGTGTCGCATTCTGAGCTGTAGCACTTTGAAAAGTTAAACAGATGATAGTCAGAAAAATAAAAGAAAGATATGTAAGTGTTCTCAAATTTTTTAAGATTATGCCTTAATAATTACATCTCAAGTTACTTTATAATACACTTGAAATCCTATTCAAATTAAATAATTTTGAAATCTTTTTGCATCTTACGAAAAAAAAATGGTAATATTAACCATACACTTTAGTGATATAACTAGCTCATATTATTCATTATACTTTTCCAGCTTACTATGAATTCAACGAATACTACTGTAATTGATAACGTTAGAAATTATTTTGGGAACGATTACCCAGAAGATTTATCTTTAGACCAGGCCTACCTTCACATTGGACATTTTTTTGGTTGGGTGATTGCCAATGACCTTTATAGTGAAGAATATGAAGATGATTTTGGATCACAAATTCTGTATTTCTCAAGAAAAGAGATTACTCCAATTATCCTTGCAGAGACATTAGATGGTATATTAGATATAGATCTATTTGATGATGACATAAAACCATTTGTGTTGGAATATTACTGCAGTGGACAATACTTAAATGACTATAAGGATGCACTTTTAAAAGAATTAGAAAGTATGTTCCATATTCAAGACACATGGGATAACTTCTCAATAATGAGTAAGTTATTAAATCAGCGTTACGATATGTGGAAAAATAAAAGTTAAACGATTTGATATTTTCGCCCTTTATTCTCGTAAAAAAATATAAAAATCTTTAATTTTAGTTTTGGTAACACCATAATTAAACTCGAATAACTGAGAATGAAAGGATCTCTCAAACGCCTTTTCTTTGGAATCCTAATTTTATTTATCCTACTATTAGGTCTTGTGTACGGTATCTTACGAGTGCCGTTTGTACAAAACTATATCGTTGATAAGGCAACATCATATCTTTCAGACAAAACTAATAGCGAAGTAAGTATAGGCTATATAGCATTAAACTTCCCTAAATCTTTAGTCATAGACGACGTACTTCTAAAAAATCCCAATGGGGAAGATTTTATTTCTATAAAAGAAATTGAATTAGACGTCGACGCCGAAACCATATCTTTAGAAAGAGTGGTTATCGATAAGTTTGCTGTTCATAGTCTCCAAACAAATATTAAAGTCAATAAGAATGGTGAATTCAATTTTGATTATTTAATCAATGCATTCGCTTCTAATGAGGAGGAAGTTGTAGAAGAAGATACCACTACTTCAGTAATTCCTCCAATCATTCTTCACGATATAGATTTAATAGATGTAGATATTACCTACTTAGATAGTGTGATGAATATGGATGCACATTTAAATATTGGTAGACTAAATACAAGCATTCCCGAAATCAACTTAAATACATCATCATACAACGTGAGTAATATTTTACTAGAAAACAGTAAAATTTCATACACCCAATTTGATGAAATGCCTACATCTGATGTTGATACCACTCAAACATCTACAGATGAAGAAACTCCCTTTCATTTAATATTAAGCAAACTACAAATCCATAATGTTGATCTTGATTATGATGATCAAGTAAGTCCACAGAAAGCGACTATTCACATAGGTGATCTTAATTTATTACAACATGAATTTGATTTAGTCAAACAAGATATTAACATTGAAAAATTTGATTTAAATCAATCTTCTATTGAATATCAATTAACCTCGGATACTACAATAAAAGCACCTCCGGCTAAAGTTTTACCTTTAGCACCTCTTAAAGATCTAGGTATAGGTTGGAATGTAGCCATCAACGAAATAGGCATCAAAGACCTAAGTTTAAAATATGATGATCACCTTTATAAGAATGTTGAAGGTTTTGATGCAAAACATATTTTCATTTCTAAGACCAACCTTTCAACTACTGATATTAAGGTCAACGATCAACAGATTTATATCGACCTAGAGCATTTTGATATGGTCGAAAAATCTGGTTTAAGTATCAATAGTTTGTCCTCATATATAGATGTTCAACCACAAAGTCTTGAGTTAAGGGAATTGTTGGTTGAAGTGAATAATAGCTTTTTACTAAATGATTTGAAATTGCGATTCACCAATTTATATCAAATAGGAGACTATATAGACGATCTTCAATTTGATAATCACTTAAAACGATCTCATTTGACATTTTCTGATGCATTAATCTTTGATCCAACACTTAAAAAAGATTCTGTAATTGCTCCTTACTTGACATCTTATGTGGATGGTAGTTTAATAGCCAAAGGGAATACAAAAGAAATGTCCATCAAAGAGGGTAAAATAAATTCAAATTTAGGTTTAGAAACAGATTTTGATATAGAATTGAAAGATGTAATGAGCGAAGATTCTCTATACTTCGCCGTAAAAATCGATTCTCTAAACTTTTATACAACCCCTCTTATAAATATCAATCTCGATGATACGTTAAAAGAGTCATTTGATTTACCAAAACATATAGTGGGTAATTTAAAGGTAAAAGGACACCCAACGGATTTATCTGGGGACATGAAATTGGCACTAGATGAGTATGGAGCTTTTGATTTAGAATATTACTTATTAAATGAAGATGAGTATAAAATCAAAACTAACACCTATAATTTAGAAGTTGGAAAAATTTTAAAGGACAGCACAATCGGTGAAGTAAGTACTTATTTGACAGCTGTAGGTAAAGGTTTTGATCCTGAAAAGGATCTAAAGGCTTTAATTACTTTCCATCTCAAAGAAGCTATCTATAATAATTACGATTATGGTGGATTAAAAGCCAACTTAGATGTAGACCGAATGGCTGTTAAATGGGATGCGAAAACCAAAGGAGATGGTGCTCAATTCGACCTTAATGGTTTTATTGACATGAATCAAGAAGTCCCTATTGCAGATATTCATGGTAAAATTGAACACTTAGACTTTTTGAAACTCAATTTTTACGAAGACACACTAACTATAGGAATGATAATAGATTCTGATACTCGAGGTTTCGATATCAAGGATTTGAATTCTACCTTAAAAGTTGAGGATTTATATTTTTACGATGGTAAAGACACTTACACTTTTGATGAAATCAAATTGCATGCAGAATTAGATTCAACACATATTGCAGGTAATCTAGTCGCTCCTCATATTGAAGGTGCCATAAATTCTGATTTACCTTTGGATTCATTATCTGTAGTTTTGGAAAGGTATTTTTCACAATACATTTCATCAAGAGATATGATTGGTCAATTGCCACCATCAAATGGCAAAATGTCAGGCTATTTAAAATTGACAGATTCCGAACTACTGACCAATGGTTTTATAGAAGGATTGGACTCATTGGTTTTAAGCAAATGTGATTTCCTTTTCGATGCCTCTACTAATAAATTCGATTTTGATGTTCTTCTACCAAGAATAACTTATTCTGATATTGATCTTGATTCTACATATTTATCATTACATGCTAATGGTATTTCCTTAAAATATGATGTCGGATTTAGATTACTTCAAATGTTGGGGTACGAGGAATATGCATTACATCATTGGAGTCTTAATGGAGAAGCTAAAGACAATGATCTGACTTTTATAACACAAGGTAAGACAGAAGATTTATCAAAAGAATGGCTATGGGCCGGAGGAGAATTAATTCTAGATTCTACCACATATCGATTTAATTTAGAAGATAAATTCATAGTGAATGGAATGAAGTGGGATGTGAATAAGGAAAACTATATTTTATCAGATGGTGGACTTCCTTATGTAAGCAATGTTCGCTTAAAACAGGATCAACAAGAAATAAATTTATATACTTCTCAGTACGATGAAAAAGATACCGTATACAAATTCGAGATAAAAGATTATTCTTTAGATAAACTGACTTACAATAGCCAGAATGATACATCCCTCATCAATGGTGATATTAATATGGATGTAGAAATAGGAGACATATCTTCTGGAGGTAAACTTAATTCAAATCTAATTATCGATGGTTTCGGTTTCTTCAATAACATCATTGCTACTATTAAAAATACTGCTAAGAATACAACAGACATCAATATTTATGAAAACCATACAGTAATTAATGGTCCTATAGGTAATATGAGATCAGACGCCACATTTAATATGGCAGATACGATTGCTCCCTTGGATTTAACAATGACTATTGATTCCCTTTTAATAAAACCTTTCGAAAAACTTTCGTTTGGTTATTTATCAGATTTATCTGGTGGATTTAAAGGAGACATGAAGGTAAAAGGTGGTGGTTCTGCTCCATTATATGTCAGAGGTAGCATCAATATGTATCATCCAACTTTTACTGTTGATATGCTAAACCTAACTTTATATGGTTTAGATGGTGATGCAACATTTGATGATAAAGGTATTCACTTCAACAAATTTGGATTTAGAGACATACATGATCACTTAGCTTTACTTGGAGGTAGTATAGTTACAACAGATTATCAGAGCATGGATTTTGATTTAAAATTCTCTGCTGATGATATCGTCTTAATTAATTCAACAGTGAAAGATAATCCCGAATACTTCGGTCAATTGATCATTGGTAATTTAACTTCAATCAAAGGTCCAATAGATCATTTGATTATCGATTCTGATATTCGTATTTCAAGAGGTACCAACCTAACTTATGTCTACATAGATGGAGGTTTAGGTGATGTAGAAACAGGAGATGATATTATTGAATTTATAGCTGAAGAAGATACAACTAATATCAAAAAGAAGTCTGACAATTATGAATTGAATGCTAAAATTAATATTGATAATCAATCTTCTTTTAGAATAGTAATCGACCCAAGAGCTGGGGATGCATTAACCTTAGTAGGAGGCGGAACTTTGAATTTAAGAATGGATGCTGGAGGGGATTTAGTGATGTCAGGCCAATATCAAGTAACAGAAGGAGATTACAGCATGACTTTTTATCAGTTGATGAATAAAAAGTTATTATTAGAAAAAGGAAGTTCTGTACTTTGGACAGGTGATCCCTACAATCCACAAGCAAATATGACTGCTATCTATGAGATTAGTACTTCACCATATCCATTAGTTGCCAACCTGATCAGTCAGAGTGAAACCAATAAGTACAAATCCAAAAGGCCTTTCAAGGTATATATGAATATGAGAGGTGATGTGATCACTCCTGAATTATCATTTAAATTAGAATATCCAGAGGGTAGTCAAGGTGGTGATAAAATTGAGACTGCAGTCGAAAATTTAAATCAGGATGAATCTCAATTAAATAAACAGGTATTTGCACTATTGATTTTAGGTACATTTTTAAATGATGCTGGTGGAGATGGAGCTTCAACTACTGATATGGTAGCAGGATCTGTAAGTTCGATCATCAGTCAGCAATTGAATAATGTAACTAATAATTTAACCAACGGCTTTGTTGATGTGAATTTTGATGTTGATTCTTATTCTCAGAATAATGACAAAGGTGGTTCATCAAATAGAACTGACGTTGGAGTAACTTTAAAGAAAAACCTTTTCAATGATCGTTTAAGTGTATCTGTTGGAGGTAAAGTAGCGGTAAATGGTAATGAAGCATCAAATTCATCGAATACCTTTAACACCGATTTCCTCTTAGAATACAATCTCCTTACAGATGGGACGCTTAAAAATAGGTTATTTAGATCTATTGACGCTCAATATTTCACACCGGATGTATTTAAGACAGGAGTTTCAATAGTATTCACGAAGGATTATAATCAGGGGAAAGAATTATTCATCAGAAATCTTGATAAAAGAAAAGATGTTAGAAAAAGGTTGGGTATGATCAAGAGGTCAAATACTGGAGGAGGTATGATGGCTTCACCAAAAGATTCAACCTCATCAGGTGGCGGAATGAAACCAGCGAAACCTGATTCTACTTCTTCTGGAGGTATGAAGCCTGCTGTTGAAATAGACAGCACTTCAATAAATACACTTCCGGATTCAACCATAAATGAAATTCCTGTAGAAAGTGATTCATCTAGTAATTCAGAGAAATCATCTTCATATATGGATACTTTTATTCCATTTTTTCATAGAGAAGAATCATTAAATAGCTTATTAGCAGACAATGACAACTAATAGATATTTTATAATAATATGCTTCACTTTTTTACTTTTTGGATGTAGTATCACAAAATACATCGAAGAGGATAAAAGTTTTTATACAGGCGCTCAGATAAAATACGATACCCCTGATAGTATTAAGATTGATGAAGATCTCAAGTATATACTATCAGAAAATTTATCTATTGCACCTAATAAGAAAAATGCTGCATGGTATCATTTTAAAGCTGAAAATGCGAAAAGACCAAAAGGCTTAAAGAAAGGATTGAACAAAGCGTTTGGGGAAAAGCCTGTGTATTACGACGAAAACCTCACGAAAAAAACAGTGGAGCTAATCCAAGCATCACTAAACAACAATGGGTACTTTGGATCAAGGGTTAAATACAAAAACATTCAAGATTCAGCGTCAAAATCTACATCAGTTGATTACTATGTTGTGGTAAGAGATAAACCTTATGTCTTAGATAGTGTGAATTGGAATTTAGAGGATAAAAACCCTTTTAATAGAAAGATTAAAAATTTAAGTAGCAAATCAATTCTAAAAAAAGGAAATCGCTATTCCCTTCAAGCGTTTAGGGATGAAAGAACAAGAATAAATACGGCACTGAAAGATAGTGGTTATTACTACTTCAGTTCCAACTATTTGATGTTTGATCTAGATTCTGCAAATGAAGACAGAACCATTAATGTCTATGCCTATTTCAAGGAAATGCCTGATAAGGTAAAACGCCAATATGAAATTGATACCGTTATTCTACAACCTGATTTTGACTTAGATGGTTTGAATGTTTCTAAGAGAAATCATCAAAAAGTAGATGTGGATAGTGGGATAGTTTATTATGGTGATCCTGTAAACTTAAAGCCAAAAATTCTGAATGAAACACTTCAATTAAGAGCAGGAGAAACCTATTCTAGACATGATCATCAGGCATCATTAAAGCAATTCTCTGGTTTAGGGGTTTTCAAATATGTCAATATGGAATTTGAGCCAAAGGAAACTCTAGATCCTTATAAAGGGAAAATGAAAGTGAATGCAAAGATGTCTCAGGTAACCTTGCATTCTGTTTCTACAGAATTATCGATGTCTACTTGGTCAACAGGTTACACCGGACCAGAGTTAGACTTTACATGGAAAAATAGAAATACTTTTGGAGGTGCTGAAAGATTCTCTGTGACACTCTTTACTGGTATACAAAAACAGTTCGGAGGGAATACAAATGGTGTAGATGTGATCTTTTGGTATGGTTTCGATACAAAATTATCTATTCCAAGAGTAATAGCACCTTTCGATGTTCGACCTGGTGGTGATTTTTATATTCCATATACCAATTTTGGGTTAGGATTTAAAAGATATCACTTTTTCCCGTCTTATTCACTAAACTATTTCAATACAAGTTATGGTTTTGATTGGAGAACAAACGAAAAAATTAGACATACATTAAACCCTGTTGCTATCAGTTATCAAGCTACATCTTCAACCGATGGGACTGATATTGCTGATGCCTTTCCTTCCCTTGCAGAGACATTTAGAAATCAGTTTATATTAGGTTCAAATTATACGTTTGAATATGCACCATCATGGGATAAAAAGGTAAGAAACAGTAGTTTTTACTATAAAGGGAACATAGATATTTCAGGTAATATGTGGTATGGTATTATGCAAGCCACAGGTATTGAAAAAAATCAGGAAACTGGGCAATATCAAATCTTGGGTAATCCTTTCTCTCAATATGTAAAACTGACAAATGATTTAAGATTTTATTTTAAAACTACGGAAAAAGGATCCATCGCTACTAGACTTGTTGCAGGTTATTCAGTGCCGTGGGGTAACTCCACATTCCTTCCTTTTGTAAAGCAATATTTTGTTGGAGGACCTAACTCCCTTAGAGCATTTAGATCAAGAACTCTAGGACCAGGTAGCTATAAACCTTCTGATGATAAAGATGCAAATTCTTTTAGCCAACATGCTGGTGATATTAAATTAGAAGGTAGTGTAGAGTATCGTTATGATTTACACCAATATTTAAAGTTAGCAGCTTTTGTTGATTATGGTAACGTTTGGTTAGCATCCGAAGATCCTGAACGTGAAGGAGGGGAATTTGAAGTAGGAAAAGTCTTAGATGAATTAGCTGTTGGTGGAGGAGTAGGCTTAAGAGTCGATGTTCAATTCTTTGTTTTACGACTAGATTTTGCCATGCCTTTTAGAGTTCCTTATACTCCAGATGATGGAGATCAATGGGTCATAAAAAAGCCGTCTTGGAATCAACTTGTATTTAACTTAGCCATTGGATACCCATTCTAAATCAATTTTAAAGGTTATATTTTACTATTAAGCGTATACTTTTTTAGCAAATAATATTTTAAACCTAATTTTATTTAAATTAGGTTGAAGAATTATCTGTTTATAATATTATTTCAAAATAGGATCATTAAATTGTAGTGAAGAATAAATAATTGTCTTATCAAATTGATATTACTGCTTATAATTAATTTTTTCTATTTTTATAAACAGAAGACAAAAATTGTTTTGACTCTTTTATTTTTTTAGATGCTTTTTTCCACCAAAGTAAAAAATATACAACGACTTCAGCAAATCATTAAAATCTTGTTGAAATACGGATTTGAAGATGTAGTTTCAACTACTTCTTTAAAACGTTTTGTACCTATTGATGATTGGAAAAGAGATAATAAACCTGTACTTAAGTTTAGTCGTGCTGAAAGGTTTAGACTTGTAGTAGAAGAATTAGGTCCAACCTTTATTAAGTTTGCTCAAACTCTAAGTAATCGTCCTGATATTTTACCTCAAGATTTAATTGAGGAATTCCAAAAATTACAGGACAATGTCCCTCCATTTTCAGAAGAAGAAGCGATAGCCATTGTCGAAAAAGAAACAGGAATGAATCTTAACGATTTTGTATCCTTTTTTGATAATAAACCACTTGGTGCTGCCAGTATCGGTCAAGTTCACCGTGCTCGCTTAAAAGATGGGAAAGATGTTGTATTAAAAATTCAACGTCCGGGTGCTTACGAGCAAATCCTTACTGACTTGAGGCTATTAAAAGAATTCGTAAAACATACGCATGCTTTTTTCCTTAGACACGGACTTTTAAATCCAGATGAAGTAGTTGAAACTTTTGAGGAGAGTATAGTTAGTGAATTGGATTATACAATAGAAGCTAAAAATCTAGTTCAGTTTAGGAGAGCAAATAAAGATAAAGATCATGTTCATATTCCCTATGCTCATTTAGAGTATACCACGAAAAAATTATTAGTGATGGAATATGTAAGTGGTTGCAAAATCACTGATGTTAGAACTATTAAATCCTGGGGGCTTTCATTAAAAGATGTTGCTACTTCGGGAATGAATATATATTTAGATCAAATTTTTGAGCAGGGATTTTTCCATGCAGATCCGCATCCAGGTAATGTCCTGGTACGACCTGATGGAAAAATTATTCTTATTGATTTCGGTATGATTGGCCGATTATCTAAATATCAACGATTTGGTCTTGCTAATTTCTTGGCTTCAATGTCTCGAAATGATGCTAGAGGAATGGCACTTCACTTGAGGCGCATTGCAAAAGAAACTGATCATGAAGACAGTAAAGCACTAGAACAAGATTTAAACAACATGGTTGATCGTTACTATACTCATGGTAACGAAGACGCTACAATGGCTGAGGTAACCACTGCTTTACAAGAAATTATTTACAAGCATAGCCTTGCTGTACCCGGTTCAATATTTCTCATTTTACGTGCCTTAGCTATTTTAGAAGGTATTATAAATGTTATTTCACCAGATTTAGAGGTTTTACCTGAAATTGAACCGTACGCAAAAAAATTGGCTCAAGAACAATTCTCATTTAAGAATTTAAGCTCAGACTTTTATTATACTTTTTACCAATTATCTTCTTTATTCTACAATCTTCCTATGGAAGTGAGGTATATTTTAAAGAAAACGAGAACAGGTAAATTGTCTATAAACATTGATCACAAAGGATTGGAACCACTCATTCAACAAAGAAAAGAAGCTGCTTCTAACTTAAATATTGTGATCTTAATATCTGCTTTATTGGTTACCTCAGCATTAATCATGAATGCTCCAATTCCATATTCAAGTAGAAATTTTCTTGGAATGCCTTTTCTTAGTACAATTGGCTTTCTAAGTGCATTTTTCATGATTATTTATTTAGTTATTAAACCAAAAAATAAAATATAAATGGCATCTATTTTTACAAAAATCATAGCAGGAGACATCCCTTCACATAAAGTTTATGAAGATGAAAACTATTATGCTTTTTTAGATATATTTCCGGTACAAAAGGGGCATACACTCATCGTTCCTAAAAAAGAAGTGGACGATATGTTTGATTTAGATGATGAAACATTAGCAGGCTTATATGTAGCAGCTAAGAAAGTTTCAAAAGCAATAAAAGCAGTATTCCCATGTAATAGAGTAGGACATGCTGTTATTGGATTAGAAGTACCTCATGCACATATGCACTTAATTCCTATTAATGGAATGTCTGATATGAATTTTGAGCATAAATTAAAATTAGACAATGAGGAGTTAGCAGAGATTGCATCAAAAATTAGAGAACAATTATAATTAAGGAAATCTCATAGATTATGACTTTCAAAGAGGCGGAGCAAAGAGTTGAAGAATTATCTAATCAAATACATGATTTAGATAAAAAATATAGAGAAGGTGCACCTGATATATCAGATCAGGAATTTGATATAATGATGAATGAATTGATTCAATTAGAATCAGATTATCCAGAATTATTAAAAGTTACCTCACCTTCTCAAAGAGTGGGTGGTGAAGTATCCCAAAACTTTGAAAATGTAGCACACGCAATTCCAATGTTATCTTTATCAAATACTTATGATAAAGAAGATCTAACTGATTTTGATGATAGAATAAAAAAAGATATTAATCTTGATCAAGTGGAATATGTCTGTGAACTTAAATATGATGGTGTTGCACTAAGTCTAACATATGAAAATGGTATTTTAGTTAGAGCAGTTACCAGAGGTGATGGTATTAAAGGTGATGACATTACTAAAAATGCTAGAACAATTAAGAGTATTCCTCTACAGTTGACAGGTGAATTTCCTGATATTCTTGAAGTGAGAGGAGAGGTGTTTATGAGTAAAAATTCCTTTGAAGAGAATAATTTAAAAATCTCTGTAGAGAATGAGATTCGTAGACAAAAAGGAAATAAAGAACAGCCATTACTTGCTAATCCAAGAAATGCCGCTGCAGGTGCACTTAAGCAGTTAGATCCCAAGAAAGTCGCTGAGAAAAAATTAGATATGTATGCTTATCAAATTGCTTCTGATTATGAGAAAATTACATCTCACTACGATGGACTTTTAAGGCTAAAAGCTTGGGGGTTTAATATTCCAGATACTTTTGAAATCAACAGTGATATCGATAAAGTTTGGGATTATATCACTTCTTGGGATCAAAAAAGAAAAGATTTGCCTCTTGAAACAGATGGAGTAGTTATTAAGGTAAATCAAATGGATTTACATAAAAAATTAGGTAACACTGCCAAAAGTCCAAGATGGGCAATAGCTTATAAATATAAAGCTGAGGCGGCAAAAACACCTTTATTATCCATTACCTATCAAGTAGGTAGAACTGGGGCAATTACACCAGTTGCAAATTTAGAACCTGTTCAATTGGCAGGAACGACGGTTAGAAGAGCATCACTACATAATGCAAACGAAATCGAAAGACTAGATTTGCATTACAACGATGTTGTTTACGTTGAAAAAGGAGGTGAGATTATACCTAAAATTACTGGTGTAGATAAAACATCTAGGAGGGAAGGAGCTACAAAAGTCAATTATATTGAAAATTGTCCTGCATGTAATTCTACTTTAGAAAGAAAAGAAGGAGAAGCTCAACATTATTGTAAAAATTATGAGTGTCCACCACAAATAAAAGGGAGAATCCAACATTTTGTAAGTAGAAAAGCAATGAATATTGACTCTTTAGGTGGTGAGACAATTGAACAGCTTATTAGTATTGGATTAATAAAAGATGCCGGTGATTTATATAGCTTAACAGAAGAAAAACTATCACAATTAGATCGTTTTAAAGAAAAGTCTATAAATAAACTGTTGTCAGGTATTGAAGAATCTAAAAACATACCATATGAACAAGTCATATTTGCACTAGGAATTCGTAGTGTAGGTAGTACAATATCAGAAAAATTAGCAGAAGTATTTACAGATATAGATAAGTTAGCTGAAGCTACTGAAGAAGAAATTGCTGAACTTTATGATGTTGGATCTACAGTTGCAGTTGAGGTTAAAAAGTTTTTTAATTCTGATGTGCAACTAGAGTTTTTGGATAAACTTAAATCAGCTGGTCTAAAATTTAAATTAGAAAAACAAGAAGTAAAAGATACATTAGAAAGTAAGTCTTTTGTCTGCACAGGAAAGTTTAGCATCTATTCTAGAAATGAAATGCATGCTTTAATTAAACAAAATGGAGGAAGTGTAAAAACTTCAATTTCCAAAAATGTTGATTATCTTGTTGCAGGAGAGAAGGCTGGTTCTAAATTGAAAAAAGCTACCGAATTAGGTATTACTGTTTTAACGGAAGAAGAATTTTCTGAAATGATAAACAACTAAGAATGATTGAACTTTTTAAAAATAAATTAATTGGTAATCAATTAATAAACAAACGATTAGATAAAGATAGAAAGCATCATAATAAATTTCCCCTGAATGATGCCAAATCTATTGGGCTTATATTTTATATAAAAGACAGTGAACAATTAAGGTCTACTTTGAATGAAAGTAAAATAGTAGATAAAATTTTCCCAAAAGGGGTAAAAAATATTGAGTTTATTTTTATTACAGAAGAGAAAAAAATAGAATTTGATGTTCCTTTCGGTTATAAAATAATTCCACTTTCAAAAGTAAATTGGAATAAGAAAAATCCTGAATCGAATATTGAGAATTTTATTAAAAAAGAATTCGATTATTTGTTTTCTTTTACTTATGGTGTTTCTAAAATTCTTGATCAATTAGTTTCACAATCTTATGCCATTTGTAGAGTGGCTTTGGGTGAGCATCAAGATGTGGATTCACACGAAATGAAATTAACTTATGATCAAGTTTCATTTACAGAAAGGATAAGAGAAGCAGTAGATATTTTACATCGAATGCATAAATAAAAAAAGGGGATGTTGTTAGAAACATCCCCTTTTTTTGTCGTGTGATCCAAACAGGAATTAACCGTTGTTTTTGATCTCTTGGATTTCAAGACGGATATCTTGAGCAAGTTTTTTGATGTCTTGCATGTTTTTTCTTACGCGAGTTCCAGCCGCTGCAACTTTGTTGTTGTAGAATTTTTGAGCGTCCTCTTCAGTTTGTTGGATAAGCTCTTTTAGTTCTGTGAATTTGTCCATTTTACTAAAAAATTTCTATCGATGAATTAAAATATATATACCCCAATTTATACAATTTCTTTTAAATAGCACAATTTTAGGGCACAAAAAAAAGGATAAAACCTCGTTTTTTATACGAAAATCCTATCCTTTTAATATCAAATTGAATCTTAATTAACTAAGAGAAAATTTGTGGTTCTGCTTTCGCATACTCACCAGATTCAAGTTTATGTTTAACTGCTTTAAAAGCTGTAATTGTCTCTTCAACATCAGCAAGAGAGTGAGATGCTGTAGGAATTAAGCGTAACATGATTACGTCTTTTGGAACTACAGGGTAAACTACAACTGAACAGAAAATATTATAGTTTTCTCTCAAGTCCATAATCATGTTTACCGCCTCGTTTTGACCACCTTGTAAGAATACTGGAGTAACAGGAGTATCTGTTTCACCGATATTAAAACCGTTCTTAGTCAAACCGTCTTGTAACGCAGTAGAAATTTCCCAAAGTTTGTCTTTCAACTCTGGCATTGTACGTAACATCTCTAAACGCTTCAAGTTACCTTTTACCAATGGCATAGGTAAAGTTTTGGCGAAAATTTGAGAACGAGTGTTGTATCTTAAATACTCAATCACTTGCTCGTCAGAAGAAATGAATGCACCTACTGAAGCCATTGACTTAGCGAAAGTAGAGAAGTAAATATCAATTTTATCTTGACATCCTTGCTCTTCACCAGCACCAGCACCAGTTTTTCCTAAAGTACCAAATCCGTGAGCGTCGTCTACCAACATACGGAATTGATATTTATCTTTTAAATCTGCGATTTCTTTCAATTTACCTTGATCACCAAGCATACCGAATACACCTTCAGTAATCAAAAGAATTGCACCACCAGTTTGTTCAACTAGTTTAGTTGCTCTTTGTAGTTGTTTTTCACAGTTCTCGATATCATTGTGAGGGAATACAAATCTTTTACCAACATGCATTCTCAAACCATCAATAATACAAGCGTGACATTCTGAATCGTATACTACAACGTCTTTTCTGTCAATTAATGCATCGATAACTGACATGATACCTTGGTAACCGAAGTTTAAAACCATTGTATCCTCTTTACCAACGAAAGAACTTAATTCTGATTCAAATTCTTCGATAAGGTTAGAGTTACCAGACATCATACGTGCACCCATTGGGTATGCCAAACCATATTCAGCAGCCGCGTCAGCATCAACTTTTCTAATTTCAGGGTGGTTTGCTAAACCAAGATAGTTGTTCAAACTCCACGTCAATACTTCTTTTCCTCTGAAGGTCATGCGAGGAGCAATTTCTCCTTCAAGTTTAGGGAAAGCATAATAACCATGAGCCATTTTGGAATGTGACCCTAGCGGTCCTCTATCCTGAAGAAGTTTTTCAAATAAATCCACGATATAGTCTTATTTTAATGTTTGAAACATTATTATAATTACAATCTTAATGTTAGAAAAATTTATAATATCGATCAATGGATAGATAATTAAGCGTGTTTTTCTAAACGCAAATACAAAAATCGTTTATTTAACCTTTATACGGGTAATAATCTGCTTTCATTTAAGAATTCTTAACAAAAATTAGAGGCATTTATTTTAATGTAAGGCCTAAACCCACATTTATTTGATGTGACCACCCATAAGTGTAATCACCATTAAGATAAACTAAACCAATTTTAAACATCAAACCTGCACTAAATTTCCAAGATTGTAACCTATATATATCAAGTACTCCGTCTGTAGGTATGTTTAATGATTCTTCGGTTAATTGTAATAAGGTATAATTGCCGTTTAATAAAGTTTCATTTTTAGTGTAAACATAACCTGCGCTTGTATATATAGTGAGTAGGGGGAATGTTTTAGAAAGCATACATTCAAAATTACCGCCTTTGGTTTCAAACTGAAGGAATCCAGGATCAACAACCGGAGCAACTTGTGAATTTTGAAGAGGATATTGTCCTTCTAACTGTGTATAGCCAGCAAATAAACTTAGATCAAATGGCGACTTTTCTTTAAAAAACCATTGGGCAATATTGTGTTTAATACCTGTTCCCCACATTTTAACGACAATCCCATTGTATTCCACTTTTGGAAAAAGCCTACCAATTAATTCAGTATTCTTTCCTACACCAAGTCCAAACTTTATAGAAGGTAGTAATGCATAGTTTATATTAATACCCCGTGTTGCCGGAATCACGGCCTCTGAACCATCATCATTCATAATTCCAATTACAGATTCTTGAGTATTACTACCAAAAAAGGTAGGTAAACTATTATCTCCTGAAATAACTCTTACTCCTTGAATATCATCTACTCGATAATATAAAGCATTATCAGGTAAAATAACTCCTGCATTAGATATTGATATATCAAAGCCAATCGGTCTGTGAGGGCGTGCAGTATACATCCAACCCAAACTTGTAGACCATGCATAACTTTGGGAGAGGGGAGTGGCATATCTTCTAAATACTTCTAGACTCCTTTGCTGAGCCATAGGACCTTTAGTCGCAAATAGAGATAATACATCCTGAGAAAAAATAGGATGTGAACAAGAGATGACGACTATTAAGAGTAGTAATTTTTTCAAAATGATTATTGTATAACCGAAAATACAAAAAAGGTTAGAAAATGATAATAAAAAGGTTGATTTTATTGATATATAGTTGCAACTTGCAACTATGAATTTATATCAATTAGAACAAATAGAGTTAGAATTTGAAATTCTTATACAAAAGGATAGACGTAATTGGTTAAGAGTAGCTAAGTTATTGGATAAGATTGAAGTTAACCAGCTTTATAAATTGCGTTCTAGATCTTTTACTGAATATGTTAAAGAATTAGCACGAAAAAATGGAATTAATATATCCACTTTGTGGCGTGCTCGTTCTGGTGCGAAATTATATGCAGAGCTTTTGGGGGTTCATGATGTGGATAAAATGGATGAAGCAAAAGTAAAAACAACTCCTGAACAATTAGAAACATTTAGTAAAGTAAGAACTATCGCTCCACAACGTATAGTTGATGAAGTAAAAGACAAGATGATTTCAGGTGAAAATATGCGTCATGAATTAAGAGAATTGTGGAACATATATAGACCATTGAAAGGGGGGAAGACTGAAAGAGGTAGGAAACGTTCCGAAGAAACTCCAATTGCAGCTGATAAATCAAAGTCTCAATTCGTTGTTCCTTATGATTTAAAGGATAGTAGTAAAAATGAACACGTTAAGGCTAATTCTTTAGATAAATATTGGGAAGATCTGAAGAAAATGGAAAAATATCAAGTGTCTTCAGAAAATGTTGCTAGAGCCAATATTATTAATGCTTTACGTTCAGAACAATGGTTAGCGCGAACATTTAAAGAAGATTTCACTTTTAAGCATGAACATCTTATTAGTTTCCGTTTAGGTGCATATACTGAAATTGATATTCTTTCTGTATGCAAGCCCAATAAAATGACTAAGGAAAGACCTCAATTTATTGGAGTTGAAGTAGTTACTAACTTAGAAGATTTTGCTAAATCTAAATCAAAAATTATAACAAAGGCACAGTATTGCGATTATTTTTACTTTGCTGTACCTTTAAATCAGCAGTATATTGACCATATGAAGGAATTTTGTGAAGGAAAACCTTACGGTATAATATGTGTTTCTGATGAATTAAATGATGAAAATAAACACGATTGGAAAATTTTAAAGAGTACTGAAAACCTTCAAATCAGCCCTCAAAATGAATATATTATTATGCAGAAATGTATTGAAAGAATATTGGGCTGGTAGTAAATAAAGTTAGTTTAAAATGAAATTGCCTATGACATAACACATATAATATACATTATGTTAAATAGATCTTTTATATTCAATATTTATAATTAAATTTACCCTACTTATTTCATGCTATATCTTTACAATGAAAAACTTAAGCAAATCTTCTTTACACACAATATTATACGACCCTGAACATCATCTTTTAATGAACTCATGGGATATTGTGAACGAACAAAATTTTTCCATAGAAGAGTATAAGAACGAAGTTAGACTCTGGGTGGATGTTTGTTTAAAGTATAAACCAAAATATTGTATCACAGATACACGTAATTTCCATTATGTAGTTTCTAAAGAAATTCAAAAATGGTCATCCGATTTGGCTCTTAAAGAAATCAATTATGTGATTAATAAATTTGCGATTATTCTTTCAGAAAAATTCCTTTCACAGATTTCATTAGAAAATACAATTGAACGAAGCATCTATAATGTTTCGATAGATCATAAATATTTTTCAGATATTGAGGTAGCTAAAAAATGGCTCCTTCCCTCCTATTAAATCATAAAACATTGTTATTCAATTAATTAAAATTAAATAAATTTATTTTTTTCTTGCATATGTAACAATGTTACATTAGATTTGAAGTGTTGATTAATTATTCATAACAAATTCTTCAAACTATGAAAAAGTCTATTTTAAAAATTTTCGCTACTACCCTATTAATGTTGACTGTTTTATCTTTTGATATCCAAGCAAAGGATGACAACAGAATTGTTAAAACACATAATATTGATGTCGCTCAAATAGTTATGACTATTCAGTATGGCGATGGCTTTTTCACCCTAACAAGAAGATTGTTTAAAGTTTTAGAGAAAGATCCAAGAAATGTAACTTGGGATGATGTGCTTCTTTTAAAAACTATTTATGAAGAACAGAAAGGAAGTGATAAACTAGAAGTCGGAGAAAAATTCATCATTATAAAAAATGAGTTTATATAAAAAGGACGGGTGATACAAAAAAGTATCACCCGTTCTTCTTTTATATGAGTTATTGAAATTATTTTAATTCCAATGCTACTACATTTTCAACATGATAAGTTTGTGGGAACATATCTACTGGAGTTACCTCTACAACCTTATATTTAGAATCGAGTAAGGCCAAGTCTCTTGCTTGTGTAGCAGGATTACAGCTTACATATACAATTCTTGTTGGCTCTACTTCCAAAATCTGATTAATTACATCTTCATGCATTCCTGCTCTTGGAGGGTCAGTAATAATCACATCTGGATTACCATGCTTTTTAATGAAAGATTTTGTTAGAATATCTTTCATATCACCAGCAAAGAATTTACAATTTTCTATACCATTTAATTCTGCATTCTTATTAGCATCCTTAATTGCATCTTCTACATACTCAATACCAATTACTTCTTTTGCCTTTTTAGAAACAAATTGTGCAATTGTACCTGTACCAGTATATAAATCATATACTCTTTCCTCACCTGTAAGCTTAGCAAAATCACAAGCTACTTTGTATAAAGTATATGCTTGTTCAGAGTTTGTTTGGTAGAAAGATTTTGGACCTACTCTAAATCTTAAACCTTCCATTTCTTCCTCTATATAAGGTTTCCCATTGAAAACTTTAAAATCTAAATCTTGGTAACTATCGTTTCTCTTTTGATTAATGACATATAATAAAGAAGTAATCTCAGGGAATGATTCTTTAAGATGATTCATCACCAATTGAATTTGTTCTTCATTATTATCATAAAACTGCACCATAACCATTAGGTCTTTTGTTGATGCCGTTCTAATGATTAAGTTTCTCAATAAACCAGTATGCTCATAATGATCAAATGTTGTTAAATCATTATCAAGAATAAATTGATATAGAGATTTTCTGATTTTATCAGCTGGCTGATTTTGAAGATAACAATCGTTCAAATGTAAAACTCTATTCCACATTCCTGGCAAGTGAAGTCCAACACCTCTTCTTTCAATGTTTTCTCCACCTGTTTCCATTTCTTCTTTCGTTAACCAACGGCTTGAAGTAAATGTGAAATCCATTTTATTTCTATATTCTTTGGTCTTTTCAGAACCTAAAATCGGATTGAATTCAGGAAGATCTATCTTACCAATTCTAGTCAATTGATCCTCAACTTGTTTATGTTTGAAATGCAATTGTGATTTATAATCAAGCATTTGCCATTTACAACCACCGCAAAGTCCAAAATGCTCACAAAAAGCATCTACTCTAAGATCAGAATATTGATGGAAATTGATCGGTCTCGCTTCCATATATGCCTTGCGTTTTTTAGTCACTTGCAAGTCACAAATATCACCTTTCACAGCACCTGTTACAAAAACAGTCATATTATCTTCTGTTTTTGCGATTGCTTTTCCTTCAGCACCAATATCGATGATTTCAATATTTTCTAGAACTATATTTTTCTTTCTTCTTGCCATTTGATTCTAATTTAACTCATTACCTTTTGTAACTTCTTTACTGGTAACGAGTCGTTACATTGCAAAAGTAATTGACTTATACTGAGATTTAAAACTGGGTGTATAAACTCAGGAATAATTTCTGTTAACGGTTCTAATGTAAATCTCCTTTCTTGAATAAAAGGATGAGGAACTTTTAGATTAGGTTGATCAATGATAATATCATTATAGAAAAGGATATCTATATCAATGATACGTGCACCCCATTTCTCTTTTCTTACTCTTCCAAGTTTATTTTCAATCTTTTGAGTGATAAGGATTAAATCCTCAGGAGATATATCGCTTTCAACACAGAGTGTTTGATTATAATAAGAAGGCTGATCTTCTTTACCCCAAGCAGCAGTTTCATAGATATGAGAAATCGACTTTACATCTCCAATTTCATCTTGAATAAAATTGACAGCATTTGATAAAGTATCTAGCTTATTGCCCAGATTAGCACCTAATAAAAGTATTATAGAACTCATTTAAATTATTTTTTCCAAAAATAAGCATTAGAACGGATAACCAATACCTATATTAAATTCTGTTGTGCCTTTTCCTAGAAAATCGTACCCAGCAATAAATCTATAACCTTCTTGTCTTGCAGGATCAAATATTTTTGTTCCAACATCAAGTCGTATAATTAGGAATGAGAAATCGAGTCTTGCACCAACACCTGCGCCAATACCAAATTCTTTCCAAAAACGAGAAAATTCAAAATTCCCTCCCGGTCGAGTTTGATCTTCTTCCAATAACCAAACGTTAGATGCATCTATGAAGAATGCCCATTGCAATAATCTTGAGATTTTATAACGCCATTCCACGTTAAACTCCATAATCATATCGCCAGGCTGTTCATAACTATAATCAAACGTACCATTTTCTCTTTGAGGCGGTGTGTAAGAACCCGGACCTAATCGTCTTGGACGCCATGCTCTATTGGAATTACCACCTCCACTAAAGAAGTATTTTTCGTAAGGTAATGCATCTACTTCACCATATGATTTTGCAACACCCATGTGGATCCTCGAAGCAAAAATATGTTTCTTCTTTTCACCAATAGGTACAACTCGACGTAAATCAAAATATAATTTATAGAATTTATAATAACGTAAACCATATATCGAACCAGGTTGACTTCCAGTCCAATCGTTAACAATATCAAGAAAATTACCTCCAACTTCTCCAAATAATTTTATATAAGAAGCTTTTGAAGTTCCAGTTACATAATTCCCTCTCATTCTTGACATACTCAAGTGACTACTTGTAACAAATGAATTGTCAAATGAATAATGAAGTGTGTTACCTTGTTCTGCTAATTGCTGAAGACGTACTCTAAAATCATTACTCAAGAATGGAGTTCTAATTACGTTAAGGTCTGCCAGGGAAAATTCGAATAAATCTTCTTTTCTGTTTCTCCACTCATATCCAAACTGTCCTTTAATGTTTAAACGAGTGTATTCTGGTCGACTGACATAAGCAACATCAGAAAGTATTTTCGTTTTGGCTGTTCTATAATAATAAAGATCATTCAGTTTTGCAGAAAAAGGAATTAACGGTCGTGGTACTTTTAAGATAGTACTAAAACCATATTCGGTACCGTTATATAACTCATCTGAACTTTCTGTAACAGATGCCTGTGCTTCTAAAGAAAAACGGCCTCTAAATTCCAAAGACTCAGCACCTCTAAATATATTTCTACTTTTTAAAGAGATACTGGCAAATGGACCTGGTAATGATCGGCTTACATTTAAACCTGTTTCAAAGGCATATTGATACTTATTGAACGAACTTGTATAAATGTTAGCATTTAAAGAATCTTCTCCTTGTTTGACATATTCAATATTCACAAACTTGAAGGCATCCATTTGACTGAGGAAAAAACGGGTATCATTGGTTAATGACTCATTAAAAGGTTTGGATTCTTTTAAAGCCATTTTACCATTGAGTATCTTTTCCTTGTATTTTTTTGAATGCTGAATGTATGTGATATCATCATATTCTGTTGAGTCGGAAGCGACTTTATCGTTCGGATCTGTCTCAACCACTATATCTTTGATGTAGTATTTAGTGTGGGTATCTTTGTCTGCAGGAGAATCAATGATCAGTTTTACATCGACTTTTAAATGGGTTTTGTTTGTGTCTACTTCATATTTGATATAATTCGTATTAAAGTCGAAGTAGCCATTATTTTTTAAAAGTTTAGTGATTCGATTTCTCTCATTCTGTAGTTTCGTTTCAGAATATTGGGTCTTTTCCTTTAAAATTGACTTCTTATTGTAAGTCATGATAAAGTTCAACACTTCCCTATCTTTAACATCATAAACCAATTTATTGATCATCCAAGGCTTATTCTCTTTTACCGTAAATACTTCTCTAACAAATACGTAAGGTTCCGTTTGTAAGGTATCATAATGATAGGATACTTTTGCATTTAAATACCCTTTGGTTACTAAATAACGTTGGATACTTTTTGCAGCTGATTCAGATGATTCTATATCAAAATATGATGGAGGTTCTCCTGCAGAACGCATTAACCAATTTCCTTTTTCTAAGCGGGTGTTTAACTTTTCTGTTTTAGAAATTGATTTCGATTTTATCTTTCTTAGTTTTCTGATTCCTCTTATTGAATCACGTACACTCCTTTTCTCAATCTCATGAACTTTAGCATATGTTTCGTAAATATCCAATTGATATAAACTATCTAACAAGGCTCTGTTATCTTCTATAGATTCAAGTAACTCCTTCTCTTTATAATTGATGAGAGTTTCATAGTAATCATTTAGATCTGAAAGTTTAGCACTATCTTTTGATACCTGCTTTTCATAATACTTCTCGCCTCTTTGATAAGCAGCTAATGGAGTTCTTAATCCTGTTCCAAGAAAAGTACGGTTGGGTTTATTTCGAATGAGGTTTTCTAGGACAGAACGATCGGTGTACTTCACTCCTTCAATTCTTTGTTTAGCAAGAAGGGCGTTTTCTTTCTCAAGTTCTTTGTAGGAAACACAACTTGATATTAAGAAAGATATAAGAATTAATATGTAATGATTTGATTTTAACAAAAAGAAATGATGAATTGAAGTTATCTGTTCTATAATGTAAACATATTAAAAAATCACATAAAACACTCACCTTTAAAAAGATGAGTGTTTCTTGTTATATTAAATATTAAAATGGAGGATCATTTGATGGAGGTGGTACATTCTCATCATTATTGTCTTCATTTCTATTAAGTTTTGAAGGGAATGTCATAGGTTGATTACTATCCTGGTTTCCTTCGTTAAATCCTTCCTCTAAATTTAGATCAGGCGGTAGTGCATTCATTTGATCAAAGCTCACTTCTCCACTAGGCATATTTGCTGGTATTGGAGCACCAGCAAAACCACCCATATCCATATTGCCCATCATATCATCATGCATAAATGAGCTTTCCTCCCAATCGGTAAACTTGGTATATTGACCAATGAACTTCAAGCGAACATTTTCCAAACCACCACTACGGTTTTTAGAAATAATCACTTCGCCCATTCCTTTTGTAGAATTACCTTCTTCATCCTCATCTAAACCATAATATTCAGGTCTGTAAAGGAACATAACCATATCAGCATCTTGCTCGATTGATCCCGATTCACGAAGATCGGATAATTGTGGTCGTTTATCTCCACCCCTTGTTTCAACCGCTCTTGATAATTGAGATAGTGCAATTACTGGAACATTTAGTTCCTTCGCAATTTGTTTCAATGATCTTGAAATAAAGGCAATTTCTTGTTCACGGTTACCTTTTGATTTACTATCGCCAGCTGACATTAATTGAAGATAATCAATCACAATTAGCTGAATATCATGCTGTGCTTTTAATCTACGACACTTAGCTCTTAGTTCTAAAACTGTTAAGGCAGGTGTGTCATCTATGTATATAGGTGCAGAAGAAAGTTGACCCGTTTTGTCTACAAGTCTCCTCCATTCAGCATCACTTAAGTTACCCTTTTTAAGTTTTTCACTTTCCAATTCAGCTTCAGCAGAAACCAAACGTTTTACCAACTGTGCGGCACTCATCTCTAGAGAGAATATCGCAGTAGCTTTTTGGAATCCTACAGATGCATTTCTACAAGCAGAAAGAATAAAGGCTGTCTTACCCATCGCAGGACGGGCTGCAATAATAATTAAATCAGAAGGTTGCCATCCAGAAGTAACTCGATCTAGACCAGTAAAGCCAGATGGAACACCTGTCATGCCATCTTGGTTATCTTTAAGCGATTCTAGTTCCATAAAAACTTCTTTCACAACATCGTTCATGCCGACATAGTTTTTACGAACATTTTCTTCAGATACTTCGAATAATGAGTTTTCCATTTTATCCAATAAGTCGAAGACATCCGTAGTATCATCATAGGCTTTTTGTTGAATTTCATTAGAAACACCTATTAGCTTTCGCTTAATAGAATATTCTTGAAGTATTCTAGCATAATGAACTACGTTAGCTGATGAAGTAACATTATTAGATAACTGAGCGATGTATGACACACCTCCCGCTTTTTCTAACTCTCCTTTCTTCTTTAATTCATGGACAATCGTCATCGCATCGACTGGTTCTGAGCGATTAAAAATTCCAACAATCGCGTTGTAAATCATCTGATGGGCTTCCCTATCGAAAGAATCTGCTTTCAATACTTCAATAACCTCATTCAATGCCTCTTTTTCTAAAATTAAGGCACCCAATGTGGCTTGTTCCAACTGATGATCACACGGACGTTTTTTCGCATTCATAAGTTCTGCACTTTGTGCAGGTTCTAGTGATTGACTAGGAAATGCGGAATGAATTAAATTACTTCTTGAACCTTTTGATTTATCCATAACACAAAATTAATAGGTTTTATGGTATTTTGCCTTATACTTTAGGTGCTTCATTCATAATTATTTAAAACAAAAATTATTTATCACAGAATCAATCCAATAAAAAAACATCCTTTTTCACTTAAAATAGGTTCTAAAAACTATTGAAAATTGTCTTTTTATTAATTAAATCTTAATTGTAAGAGTAAATCAAATAATAATTGAAACGAAATACAGTTTAAACCAACGTTTATATTATTTTTGCAAACAGTATAAAGAGTATAATCATAATTAACATACATGAGAGTTCATTTTATAGCAATTGGTGGTAGCATCATGCATAATCTTGCCATCACTTTGAAAGAAAAAGGCTATAATGTTAGTGGGTCTGACGACAGTATTTACGAGCCAGCATTATCGAATTTAAAAGAAGCAGATCTTCTTCCTGAAGAAAATGGTTGGCATCCGGAAAAAATAACAAAGGATATCAATGCTGTCATTCTTGGCATGCACGCAAAGAAAGACAATCCTGAGTTGCTTAAAGCAAAAGAATTGGGTTTAAACATATATTCATTCCCAGAATATGTATATTCTCAAACTACAAATAAACAAAGAATTGTTGTTGCAGGTAGTCATGGTAAGACCACTGTTTCATCTATGATTATTCATGTATTGAATTACTGGAATATTGATTGTGATTACTTGGTAGGTGCTTCTTTAAAAGGTGTAAAACGTCCTGTGAAAATTACAGACAAAGCACCTGTAATTATTTTAGAGGGCGACGAATACCTTTCATCTCCACTAGATGATTCACCTAAATTCCTCCATTACAAACATCATATCGGTGTTATCACTGGTATTGCTTGGGATCATATCAATGTATATCCTGATTATAATGAGTATGAGAAACAATTTGAAAAATTTGTAGAATCATCTCCTAAGGCAGGTGTATTGGTGTATTCATCAGATGATAAAGTTCTTAAGAAATTGATCAAAAGATGTACAATCTCTGGTGATGTGGATGTAATTCCTTACGACAAATTAAAATCAAAAGTAAAAGACGGTAAAACGATTATTACTGCTGGTTCTGAAAATACTGAGGTAAGTACTTTTGGTGATCATAACTTAAGAAACATGTCTGCTGCAATGGAAGTGTGTAAACGCTTAAATGTAAGTAGAGATGAGTTCATTGAAGCGATTGCTTCATTTGAAGGTGCAAATATGCGTATGCAATTGTTAGCTGATAACGGAACAACAAAGGTATTCCGTGATTTTGCTCATGCCCCTTCTAAAGTTCAAGCGACTGTTCACGCCGTTGCTAATCAATATAAGTCTAAATTAGTAGCTTGTTTAGAACTACATACTTTTAGTAGTTTAACGGCATCCTTCTTAGATCAATATTCTAAAACATTAAAAGAAGCAGATCAAGCGTTTGTTTATTTTAATCCGAAAGTAGTTGAAGGTAAAGGATTGCAATCTATTTCTGCAGATGAAGTAGCAGCAGCCTTTAATCAAAAAAACTTAAAAGTATTCACTTCTGAAAAAGACCTTTATAATGCTCTTTCAGAAATTGATTACAGTAAAAAGAATTTACTACTAATGTCATCAGGTAGATTTAATGATATGCCCATCGATGATTTAGTAGCTAAAATCTCATAAATAATTTTTCGAGGTTATACCTTAACACTACCTCTTGATTTAATAGCATAGAGACGTTTGTAAAGCCTAAAATATTTAGGTAAGCACAAACGTCTCTATGTAATTTTTAATATAATGTTAGAAAGAAGGTTATTTAAAAAAACTTCTTTTACATATAATTAGCCTATTTACTAATGATTGAACCAAATATTTCACTACTACCTTACCATACGTTTGGAGCAAAAGTTCAAGCAAAAGAATTTACTACAGTCAAATCTGAAAACGAATTAGTTAAAATTCTGAAGGAACAACCTAAAAAGTTCTTATTATTAGGAGGTGGAAGTAATATTTTATTTACTCAAGATTTTGAAGGGCTAATTATCAAAAATGAAATCCCTGGTTTTGAAGTGATCAACGAAACAGACGACTACGTTGACATACAAATTGGTGCTGGTGAAAATTGGCATGAAACAGTCATGAAGACAGTTCAAAAAGGGTGGCAAGGAATAGAAAACCTTGCGTTAATTCCAGGCACCGTCGGTGCTGCCCCTATACAAAACATAGGTGCATATGGAGTTGAAGCAAAAGATGTGATTTTATCTGTTGATTTTATCAATCATGATAATCTAGAAAAAACAACCTTTTCCAAAGAAGAATGTCATTTTGGATATAGAAATTCCATTTTTAAGCATGACTTAAAAGGTAAGGCCTCTATTACTTCTATTAAAATACGATTAAGTAAAAAATGGAAGTTTAATACTTCTTATGGTGCTATAAACGATAAAATTCTCGAAAAAAACATCAAAGAGCTGACTCCTGATAGTTTAGCCAACATCATTATTGAGATACGTAATTCAAAATTACCAGACCCTAAAGTGATTGGTAATTGTGGAAGTTTCTTTAAAAACCCAGTAGTTTCAAAACTTGAAGCAGATAAGATCATCAGTAAATTTCCTAATGCTCCTCATTATGTAATTGATGAAAATCATACTAAAATTCCAGCAGGTTGGTTAATTGAACAAAGCGGCTGGAAAGGTAAGATAAAAGGCAATGTGGGGACATATAGTAAGCAAGCACTTGTGTTAATTAACAATGGTGGAGCAACAGGCGAAGAAGCTTGGGACTTAGCGATGACAATAAAAAGAGATGTTTTTACTAAATTTGGTATTGAGATAGAACCTGAAGTTAACATCATTTAAATGCGTGCATTATTATCCAAGATCCTCCCAGCATTTGGAATTATATTTTTCATTCTAATAATTGGGACTATTGGCTTTATGGCAACTGCCGATTTTGATGTTGCTCCTATGGATGCCTTTTTCATGACTGCAATAACTATTACTACAATTGGTTATGGTGAGGTCATTCCATTAGATAATAACCCTGTGGGTAGAGTTTTCGCCATTTTTGTTGCTTTCTCTGGCATTGGAACCTTTACTTATATAGCAACATCCCTATCTGCCTTTTTCCTAGAAGGACATATTCAGGAAGAATTTATTAAAAGAAGAACTTTAAGAATGATAAACAATCTTACAGATCATTATATTATTTGTGGTTTAGGTAGAGTTGGTCTCCGAATCGCCGAAGAGATTGATCGTGTTGATCATCAATTTGTTTTTATAGAGAATGATGAAGAAATTTATCGAGAGTACCGTCGTACATATAAAAATGCCTACGGTATTGTCGGTGACTGTACAATAGATGAAACATTAATTTCAGCAGGGATAAAGAGTGCTGGGGGTATTTTTATCTGTACTAATGATGATAATCTCAATCTTGTAACTACGCTAACAGCAAGACAGTTAAATTCTGAAATTAGAATTGTTTCCGCTAATAAACGTCCTTCATTTAAGAGCAAACTTTTATCTGTAGGTGCCAACGAAGTAGTATCACCTCATTCGATTGGTGGACGTAGAATGGCTATGGAAATGATTCGCCCGAACATTACTACATTTCTAGATATAGTAAGAAGAGACAAAACGGATATGTTTAGTCTCGAAGAAATAAAAATACCTGCATCATATGTTGGTAAAACTTTAGAATCTCTTAAGATTCATGAACTACCTTCGACAATGGTTTTGGCTATTAGAGAAGGACATGAATGGTATTTTAAGCCATCTCCTAAACAAACTTTCACTTCGCTCTCTGTTTTGTTGATTATGACAAACGAAGAGGAAAAGATGTACATTTTAGAAAGACTCTCTATTATTTAATGAAAACCCTTTTTCTAAATATCATTTTTATACTTTTATGTGCTTCTTATTTGAATGCTCAAAACGCATCAAATAATGAAGACTCCTTGGAGTGGATAAATGATGAGTTAGAAAGTTTTAAATATCAGACACAGAAAGGTAAATGGGTTGTAGGTATGGGATACGGTTTAGGTGTCTCCTATCAAAATCAATCATTAGCTTTCACTAAAAGTACTGTCCTTCTAGATGTTTTTGGAATAGTCTACTCAGGACATTACATATATGATAAATTTTGGGTAGGTGCCTTTGGGTTTGGAGGGTTAAGGTCTGTATCTTTTAATTATTCAAATAATAATCTAGAAACCTTTTTGGGAGTTGGGCCAAGGGTAAGAAAATATGTCTTCAATGGATTTTTCCTCGAAGCTTCTTATGGTTTTAATAAATCAGTCCTTTCTTATTCAGTTGAAAATAATGTTGCTCGTTTCGATGGATTTGGAAACATGTACGGCTTAGGTATCGGTTTTGGGAATTTCTGGACAAAGAATTTATCTCTTGATATTATCATCAATTATTATTATTTGACAACAAATTACGAAATTTACGATACTCCTAATACCTCGAGTAATTTTAGTATTACAGCAAACATCAACTTTGCATTCAAAAAAAAGAAATAAATGAAACCAATTTACGGTATTTGTATATATAGCACTTTAGCGGTTAGAGGAAAAAACGCTCATTCATCTGAAATGACTTCTCAATTATTATATGGAGAACTCTATAAAGTGATTGAATTCACTGAAGATAATGAATGGGTGAAAATTCAAATGCATTTTGATAAATACGAAGGATATATTACTAAGGGTCAGCATAATGAAGTAGCTAAAGATTATGCGGATCGATATATCAAAGCGGAACATCCGGTAGTCACTCGACCTATTTTTCCTATTTTCGACAAACAAAAAACAATTCATCTTTCGATTGGTTCAACTTTACCTTTTCATTACGAAAAGTGTGATAACACACAAATTAACTATGCGAAATTACACAGTGTGCTTCCATCAGAAAATGAAGGTGATCTATTAGAAACAGCTTCTAAATACTTAGGTGTTCCCTATTTATGGGGTGGCCGATCTATTGCTGGAATAGATTGTTCAGGATTTGCTCAAACTGTTTATAATGCACATGGGATTAAACTTCCACGTGACGCCTATCAACAAGCTGAAATCGGATCTAAAGTCACTTTTGAAGAAGCTACTGCAGGAGACTTAGCTTATTTTCATAATGACAAGGGACGTATCACTCATGTGGGTATCGTATCAAATAATGGTAAAATTATTCATGCTTCTCATTATGTTAGAGAAGATTTATTTACCGTTGAAGGTATCTATAGTAACAAAGAAGGTAAAATAACACATCAATTAAGTCATATAATGAGGGTGATTTCTTAATTATTGACTATCTCTTTTCTTTTTTCAAGTTGTTTATTTAATGGAATATTTGTGTTCCCTTCTTTTTCAGGAATCAGAGACATGGCATATTCACTTAATGAGGTAATGGTTAATGATGGGTTTACTCCTAAATTACACGGTATAATAGATCCATCTAAAACATAAAAATTAGGATAATTATTTACTTCAAAGCGTTCATTTACTACACCTTCATTAGCATCTTTCCCCATGTTACAACCTCCTAAAATATGTGCTGTCATAGGTGTATTAAACAGAATCTCGGAAAGTGCATTTAAAGGAACACCGTCTACTTTTTTAGCATACTTGTGAAGTACTTTTTGCCCCACTTCAATATATGCTGGTACGGCAAAGCTGTTCTTTGAATCAAAACTTAATTTATGCCCAAAAAGCCCCTTCTTCCATTGTAATTTCATGCTTTCCTCAATGGATTGCATCACTAATAGAATGATAGAGTTATCACCCCATTTATGCACTTTAAAAGTACTTTTAAAAAAGCTAATTGGTTTTGTGATGATATTACCTAACAATTTAACGAAACGTAAACCTGTTGGTCCTGGCCCTGTGGCTAAAGAAGCCATTCTACCCATAGCACCTGAAGAAGTATTGTATTTAACCACTTCTATATGTGTATGATCATCTGGATTAAAATACGATGATATAGCGACTCCATTATTTAATTTGGTATTGGCGTTAGAAACTCCACATAGCATTTCAGAGTTTGTTCTAATATTCCCACCCAATTGATTAGAAATTTTAAAAAGATTTTCGGTTTGGTATTTCTCTTTAAGGAGCAATTTCATAGTTCCAATCACTCCAGCACTCACTATTACGCCTTTTGCAGTTAATGTTTTAGGTTTTTTATTAAAAATAGACGTACTATTTTCAATATTTACTTCATAATACCCTTCTTTTGGCAAAATTCCCGTAACCATTGTTTCAGGCATTATCTCTGCTCCGAATTTCTCAGCGAAATAAAGATAATTCTTTTCTAAAGTGTTTTTTGAGTTATGTGGACACCCTAACATACAACCAGCACACTTTTTGCATGGAGATCTTTTTGGACCTAATCCTTCAAAATAAGGATCATTGTCTTCTTTATCAAAATCATCATAATAAACGCCAATATTCACCCCACCAAAACTTGATTCCTTATCCATTTCAGAAGCAATTTCTTTAAGGATATAATCTTCTTTATGAAAATCTTTAAATGGCTTTGAACCTAACATAAATCTTGCTAGATCATAAAATGGAGCTAATGTGGTTTTCCAGTTACTATTTAAATGAGACCATACATTATTCTGAAAAAAATGGTCTCCAGGATACATATGAGTGTTACCATAAACATTACTACCTCCTCCTACACCAACACCACCCAAAATGAAGACTTCTTTAAAAAAAGTTAGACTCTGTGGGCCAAAGCATTTGATAATTGGTGCCCATAGAAATTTCTTAATATTCCAATCGGATTTAGGAAGATCCTTATTTTCTAACTTCTTCCCTTTTTCTATAATCAAAACCTTATATCCTTTCTCTGCCAAACGCATTCCGGATACACTGCCTCCAAAACCAGATCCAATAACTATATAATCAAAATCTAAATCCTTCATAGTAAGTAGTAATAATTCATTGAATGATTAAGTATTCACTCATTCATAAATATATTAATTTCTATTAAATCATAAAATAAAGATGACGTGTTTAATGTAAATGTTTATACTCTGATAAGAAATCAGCATTTTTGAGTATATGATTAATGTTAATTGTATTATATTTTTTAAGTTGTGCGTCAATTTTTATACATTTAATGTAATGTACGTCTGATAAAGCCAATTCTATCAGATGGACTATCTCAATATTAAATGAAAGTTATATTGTTTAATTCGTTACATCAATACATGAGAAAATATTTTTTTATATTATTTGGTCTACTTTTTATTTCCAACTTTTCCTATTCACAAGGTGTGATGGTCGCTGGTAAAGTGGGAACAAATATTAGCAAAATAAGATCGAATAGAACATCAGATTTTACCTACAAACCCAACCTTACTTTCGGTGTTGCTTTTGAAGCTGCTACCAATGATTTATTTAGTTTACAGACTGAATGTAATTACAGCCTTATTTCATCAAAATATCAAAGTACAACGGTAAATCTCAGTTATGTAGATATACCTATCCTTGCAAAATTTTCTACTGGTAAGAATAATCGATTTTTCTTTAATTTCGGACCTATGATTAGTGTTTTAGCGAATGCTAAAGAAAAAGGTCCTACTAATATTATTGATGGCAGTTTTGAACCTGCCGAGAATAGTAACGAAAGAAATGTTTATCGATATTTAAATGATAGCAATTTTTCAATGGTTTTTGGTATCGGGGCTATTGTACAAAATATTATGATTGATTTTAGATATACTACAGGTATTTCAGACATATCTAGAGTAAATGGAGAGGATTTATCTATATCTAGATTCGATATCACCTGTTCATATGCTTTAATATTCTAAAATAAAGTGTATATTTAATTAACTTAAACTAGTCAGAACAACCTAATATTTGTTTTGACTTTTTTTTTATGACCCATGGATAAAATTATTAAAGGAAATATTGTAGATGTTCATAGAAGAATGATCTACCCCGGGAAGATCACAATCTCTGGAAAATACATTAAAGATATTGTTTATGATGAGGAATGTAAGGGACTTACAAACTACATTGTCCCCGGGTTTGTAGATAGTCATATACACATAGAAAGTACGCTCCTCTCTCCTACAGAGTTTTGTAAATTAGCGGTTAAATACGGTACTGTTGCCACAGTTTCTGATCCACATGAAATTGCCAATGTTTTAGGCTTAAAAGGTGTGGATTATATGATAAATGAGGCAAAAAAATCACCCCTTAAATTTAATTTTGGAGCTCCTTCTTGTGTTCCCGCCACAAAATTTGAAACTGCTGGTGCAGAGTTAAATGCTTTAGACGTTAAAATTCTTTTGGAACGAAAAGAAATAAAGTTTTTGTCAGAAATGATGAATTGGCCGGGTGTTTTAGAAGAAGATGAGGAAGTTATGGCCAAAATTGAAGCGGCTAAATCTTTAAACAAACCTGTTGATGGACATGCTCCAGGCCTAAGTGGTGATAAAGCAAAATTATATGCTAGTAAAGGTATTACCACGGATCATGAATGCACACAATTAGAAGAGGCATTAGATAAAATTGAAGGTGGAATGAAGATCCAAATACGAGAAGGATCTGCCGCTAAAAATTTCGATGCATTATCAACTTTACTTAATTCCCACGCAGAACATTTGATGTTTTGTACAGATGATACTCATCCACATGAATTAATCAACGGACATATTGATTTATTTATCAGAAGAGCTTTCGCATTAGGTGCTGATATTTTTGAAGTGCTAAAAATAGCATCCATCAACCCTATTGAGCATTATAACTTAGATGTAGGTCAACTAAGAAAAGGTGATTTAGCAGATTTTGTTATTGTAGAAACCATGTCTCAATTTATTCCTATTGCTACCTACATTAACGGAGAAGCAGTTTATGAAAATAAAGAAGTAAAATTCACTACAGAGAAACCAGATGTTATCAATAATTTCCAAGCTAGAGAAAAAACGGTTTCAGAATTTTTCTTAGATACTAAAGGAAAACGTGTACAAAGTATAGTTGTTGAAGACGGTCAGCTAATCACAAAAAAAGAAATATTTAATAGTACCACATTAAAAGCGAATGACGTTTTAAAATTAGCTGTGGTGAACCGATATAGGAATGAACCTCCTGCGATTGCATTTATTAAAGGGATTGGCTTAGAACAAGGAGCAATAGCCTCTACAGTTGCTCATGACTCTCATAATATCATTGCCGTGGGACATGATGACCAAGTGTTATGCGAAGCAGTAAATGAAGTGATCAATATGAAAGGAGGACTTGTAATTACGAATGGTTTTGATACTCACAGTCTCCCCTTGCCAATAGCAGGATTAATGTCAGATAAAGAAGGAACTGATGTTGCTGAAGACTATATTAACTTGCTAAATAAAGCAAAATCCTTCGGATCAAAACTACATGATCCTTTTCTTACTTTATCTTTTGTTTCATTATTGGTCATTCCAGAACTAAAATTAAGCGACAAAGGATTATTTGATGCAAAAAACTTCAAATTCACCAATCCACTGATTAACAGTTAAAAAGTGATTTTTCTGCTATTTTGAAGAAAAATTAAAGGTTATGTAAACAAGATTAAATGAATAAAATAATTTATTGTTTTACAATTGATTAAAAAATAATCTCAAAAAACTTTATTTTTATTTTTGGATAGTACGAAAATAAACGTCTATATTTGCAACGCTTTCAAGGAAAAGCAGCTCCCATAGCTCAGTTGGTTAGAGCATCTGACTCATAATCAGAGGGTCACTGGTTCGAGCCCAGTTGGGAGCACTAAAGGCTAGCAAGTAAAATTGTTAGCCTTTTTTGTTTGATTCACAAAAATCAAACGTTATTAATTCTAATTAATGCTAAATATTACAATTTTATTTATTAAAATTGCAGTTCGTGTGATTTAGATAAAAAATCTCTATCACTTTATATTTTTAATGTCAACCATTAGTTTTACCAATCCCTATGGAGAATACTGTCGCCCAAAAGATCGATGCGCTTTCGAAAGTTCAACAAATCGATAGCGATCTAGATGCAATCCGCAAATTACGCGGCGACTTGCCAGAAGAAGTTCAAGATCTAGAGGATGAGATCGTAGGTTTCGAAACTCGTATAGACAACTTAAAAAGAGATCTTGGCGAGGTTGAGGCAAATATTGATCAATACAGAGGTAAAATCCAAGACTTCAAAAAGCGTATCGTTTATTTGGAAGAGCAACAAATGAATGTTAGAAATAACCGTGAATTTGATGCAATCACCAAAGAAATGGAAATGCTTGATCTTGACATCCAAGTTGCACAAAAGAAAATTCGTGACAACGAGGCTGAAGAGAAAATCAAGCGCGAGCGTGTCTTAGACACGAAAGAAAGACTTGATGAGCGTAGAAAAGACCTTACGACAAAAAAGGCTGAGCTAGATGAAATTATGGCTGAGTCTGAAGTGGATGAACAAAAACTTCTGAAACAACGTGAAAAAGCTACAAAACATCTGGATGAAAGATTATTAAGATCTTACACAAAGATTAGAGATAATTCATCAAATGGTCTTGCAGTAGTATCTGTTAAAAGAGGTGCATGTGGTGGATGCTTTAATACAGTTCCTCCTCAAAGACAAGCAGATATTCGTGAGAAGAAAAAACTTATCGTATGTGAGCACTGTGGTAGAATCTTGACTGATGTAGAAATCATCGAGGAACCAGAACCGGCTCCAAAACGTAGATCAACTAGAGGTAGAAAAGCTACGACTAAAAAGAAGTAATTTCTATCTTTTTGATGAAAACAGCCCGATATACATTATCGGGCTTTTTTTGGTTTTTAATTTATAATTCTAACATTCACTTCGATTAATATGAAAATTGTTTGTATTGGAAGAAATTATGCTGACCATATCAGTGAACTCAACAATGAAAGACCTGATCAGCCTGTTATTTTTTCAAAGCCAGATACTGCCGTTCTCAGAAACAATGCTCCTTTTTATCACCCAGAATTTTCTTCTGATATACATCATGAAGTTGAATTAGTGGTGAAAGTATGTAAAGAAGGTAAACATATTCAAGAAAAATTTGCTCAACGTTATTATGATCAAGTAGCTGTTGGAATTGATTTTACTGCACGTGATGTACAATCCAAGTTGAAAGAAAAAGGTTTGCCTTGGGATTTAGCGAAAGGATTTAACGGAAGTGCCCCTATTTCTGAATTTATTGATTTATCTGAATTCAATAATATCCAAGAAGTAAACTTCTCATTAGAAGTAAATGGAGAAGTAAGACAAAAAGGTAATTCAGAAATGATGATTTGGAAGATTGATGAGATCATTTCATTTATATCAAAATACATTACACTACGAAAAGGCGACCTTATCTTTACTGGGACACCTGCAGGTGTTGGAAAAGTGAATATTGGAGATCGCTTAACTGCTTATATTGAAGATAAAAAACTTCTTGATTTTGAAGTTAAATAATAGAATGACTAAATACGTGACTGCTACTTTACTTTACATTCTCACCTTTTTTTGTATTTCTTGTAATACTACTAATAAAAAAGAAACGAAAGTAGAGGAACCAACAATACAAACTGTAGAAGACACCTTATCGATTCAAGAAAAAGATTCATTGCATCATATTTTTGATTCGACTTTTACAAGATTAAATAAAATAAGAGGTTTTAACGGGGTTGTTTTAGGTGCAAAAAAAGGAGAAATTGTTTTTAATGAGGCCTATGGATACAGGGACTTAAGAAGAAGAACTAAACTTCATAATGACGATATTTTCCAATTGGCGTCAGTCTCAAAACAATTTACTGCTGCTTCAATTCTACTTTTAGAACAAGACTCATTATTGAGTTTAAGTGATACAGTAAATAAATTTTTCCCTGACTTCCCCTACCCAGGCATAACGATCAAAATGCTGTTAAGTCACCGATCTGGATTACCCAATTATATTTATTTAATGGAAATCTATATCAAAGACAAAAGTACTCCAATTAATAATCAATTGTGTATGGACTACATGACGGAGTACAAACCTGGTAAATACGGAAGTCCTGATGGTCGTTTTAGGTATTCCAATAGTGGATACATGGTATTGGCCTCTATTGTCGAAAAAGTAAGTGGACAATCTTTTGGCGATTTCCTGAAAAATAGAATTTTTGATCCTTTACATATGGATCGAACCTTTACATTCGATACAGCTAAAGTACATAGAGATGAAGTTGCTATTGGTCATACAAGTGGCCGTAGAAAGTATGAAGACTTTTTTCTTAATGGTGTTTTAGGTGATAAGAGTGTTTATTCTACCACAGAAGATCTTTTCAAATGGCATAAGGCATTATTACAAGATTCATTATTAACAGAAAAATCGAAATCGGAAGCTTTTAAATTTCAATCTCCTAAAAGAAAAGGAAATTTCAATTATGGCTATGGTTGGCGATTATTTAAAACTTCAAAAGACGAAATTATAGTATATCACGGTGGTTGGTGGAGAGGATATTCCACATTATTTGTACATTATCCTCCTTCCGATGCATTTTTAATAGTTTTAAGTAATAGAGTTAATCATTCTTTTACTAACTTAGATAAGGTCTACGACGCATTAGAGATACCAGAATTCAAAAGACGTAATTAAATGAACAAACGCTGGAGTAAAGAAGTAAGAGGTTTACTACAAAAGAAAAAAAGAAAAGAAAGCAATCGTTTTATTGTTGAAGGAAGAAAGAATATTGAAGAATTACTAAGGTCTAACTTAACTATAGAATGTTTATTCTATACTGAAAAGCTAAATGACGTTATTGATAGATATGCTGACAAAAAGATTGAGATTCTTCAAGAAACTACTCCTGAATCATTAAAACAAAATGGTCATTTACAAACAAACGATTCTGGTTTAGCAGTAGTACAAATTCCTAAATTCTCACTTCCTACAAAAAAAGAATTAGGCAACGTATCTCTTGCACTTGATAATGTAAAAGATCCCGGTAATTTAGGAACAATTTTAAGAATAGCCGATTGGTATAACATCAAAAATATTTTCCTTTCAAAAGAATGTACAGATGTTTTTGCTCCTAAGGTAATTGCCTCTACTATGGGTGCATTTTCTCGAATTAATATTCATATTGTTGATTTAGTAGATCAATTATCCAATTATAAGGAGGAAGGTATCAAACTTCTGGGTGCTGATATGATCGGAACCAACATTCATAACTATAAAGACGATTCGAAGTCTATTGTTGTGATGGGAAGTGAATCACATGGTATTTCTGAAGATGTTGAGAATATCCTTAATGAAAAAATCACAATACCAAGATTTGGTGATGCAGAATCATTGAATGTCGCTATTGCTACAGCAATTATTTGCGATAATTTAGTAAGAAATTAGATATCAAATTATATAACTAACTACAACTCATAAACATATATTCAGAATATAAATGAATTATTTCAATTCTTTTTACTGTTATGAGTATGTGTATCAAATACATTGCTATCGAATAATATGAAAAATAAGAACTATATCACCATAACAAATTTTTTACCGCAGGTAAAAGGTAATTCAATTAATTTTGCCCCAACAGGAAGCAATAGTTTAGCTGAATGGGTAAAAATGGATAATAACAATTACTGGATCCATACAATATTAGAAAAAAATAATACTGATATCTGCTTATATACTGATGGAGAGCGTTCGTTAGAAGATGCTGCACATTTAGTACTATCTGATGCAGAATTAATGGAAAAATATATTTGGAAAGATACTGTAGCTTATACTCAAGCAGAAATGATCAATATGATTCACTTAAATGATAACTTGAGTTGGCACGATCTAGCTTTTGCTGATCGATTAATTATTAATGATGAATTTCCTAGTAATTATTATTTCGCCAAAAAAGTAAATCCAAATGCTCTTTCTTACGATAAAAAAATAAATAAACTATTAACTAAGGTCAGTGACAATAACAGATATATTGAAAGTATTAATGACTATTTAAATATTTTCATCCTCCCAATTTCTGCTTCGACAGACGAGAAAGAACTTCTTCATATCATGAATTCTATTCTTATTGGTGGTAATGAAAAAATCTTAAGATTAGAGGGTACTTTAAATAAAGATGGTCATTGTATTAAAATCAAAAAAACAGGTGAACATTTAGTGCATTCAATTCAGTTTTCAAAAAAAGATCAACAAGATTATATTTTTGGAGTAATGAACGATACAAATGCCAATACTAACCTCCTATTAGATAATTTGTGTAAAAATATCACTCCTGCTATAGATAGAATTGAAGACATTATGGCTCACTTTTAAGATAGTTGATCTTTTTTCTATATCTTTAAATCAAATTTTAGACTTATAGAATAATGATCACCGAATCATCCTCAAATTATAATGATCTTGAAAAAATGGATGTTGAAGAAATACTTCAATCCATGAATAAAGAAGATCAATCCGTTCCACAAGCTATCAATAAATCTATTCCTCAAATAGAAGAATTAGTATATGGGATTGTGGAAAGAATGAAAAAAGGTGGTCGCCTTTTTTATATCGGTGCAGGCACTAGCGGAAGATTAGGTATAGTAGATGCATCAGAATGCCCTCCTACTTTTGGCGTCCCTTTTGATCTCGTTATCGGAATTATAGCTGGTGGAGACGGAGCAATTCGTAAAGCAGTCGAACATGCTGAAGACAATGAAACTCAAGCATGGGTTGATTTGCAAAAATATGACATCAACGAAAATGATTGCTTAATTGGCATAGCTGCATCCGGTAGAACTCCTTATGTGATTGGAGGAATGCAGAAAGCAAACGAAAATGGTATTCTTACAGGATGCATTGTTTGTAACCCAAATAGTAAAATGGCCGAAGTTGCCCAATATCCTATAGAAATTATAGTCGGTCCAGAATTTGTAACAGGTAGTACGAGAATGAAAGCCGGTACTGCTCAAAAGCTTTGTTTAAATATGATTTCCACTTCTGTGATGATACAATTAGGCAAAGTAAAAGGAAATAAAATGGTCGATATGCAGTTAACTAACCACAAGCTTGAAAAAAGAGCACAACGTATGGTTATGGAAGAAATTGATGTCGATGAAGAAACAGCTAAAACCCTTTTAGAGAAAAACGGCTCAGTTAGAAGAGCAGTTGAAGCTTTCAGACAAAATAATAATTAAGAATAAAGTGACTTTCGATAATTTTGATTTAAACGATGATCTTTTGGATGGAATTTATTCCATGAATTTCCATGAACCTACTCCTATTCAAGAGCAAGCTATACCAGCTATTCTTGATAATAAAGATCTCATAGCATGTGCTCAAACAGGTACAGGTAAAACAGCAGCTTTTTTATTACCTATAATGCACCAAATCCATACTTCAGATTATGATGGAACGGATACGCATACAGTAATTATAGTACCTACAAGAGAATTGGCTTTACAAATCGATTATCAGATACAAGGTCTATCTTATTTTACTCCAGTAACATCCATTGCAGTGTATGGTGGAGATTCTTCATCTTTCTCAAATCAAAGAAACGCTTTAAAACAAGGAGTTGATATCATCGTAGCCACTCCTGGTAAACTGTTATCGCATCTAAATATTGGAGCGAATGTCAGTAAAGTCAAAAACTTGATATTAGATGAAGCAGATAGAATGTTGGATATGGGATTCCATGAGGATATTCTTCAGATTGCTTCACATTTACCTAAGCAAAGACAAAATATATTCTTTTCGGCAACGATGCCTCCAAAAATCAGAACACTTGCAAAAGAGTTATTGAAAGATCCTTTGGAGATTAATATTGCTATTTCAAAAACTTCTAAAAACGTTACACAAAAAGCCTACTTATTGTATGATCAACAAAAGGGTACAATGGTAGATTATTTGATGACGCTAAAAGAATATGAAAGTGTTATCATCTTTACAAGTACAAAACAAAAGGTAAACGAGGTAACTACTCTATTAAAAAAGAGAAAGCTAAATGCTGAGGGGATTAGTTCTGATCTTGATCAAAAAGAAAGAGAGGAAGTTTTACTAAGGTTTAAAGCACAGCAAACAAAAATTTTAGTAGGAACAGATATCATTTCTCGAGGTATTGATATTGATACAGTAGAATTAGTAATCAATTTTGATGTCCCAAAAGATCCTGAAGATTATGTACATAGAATTGGTAGAACGGCACGTGCCTCTAGAGAAGGTGAAGCAATAACGTTTATCAATGAAAATTATAAAGAGCAAGGTTCGTTTGCAAAAATTGAGCAGCTTATTGGTTTAGATATCGAAAAACCTGAAAATCCAAACTTTATTGGTAAAGGTCCAGAGTATAAACCTGTTGTTAGAAAAGGTGGCGGGAATAAAAGAAGAAACTTTTCGAATAAGCCAAAGAACTTTATAGGGCCGGGTAAAAAGAATTTTTCGAATAACAAATCAAATAATTCGGGCTACAAGAAAAGGTATAAACCGAAGCCTAATCAACAACAAAAACCAAAAGATTAATAAAAAAAGCCTAGGAGTACATCCTGGGCTTTTTTCGTATTAAAATGATATCTTTTAAATAGTCACGTTTAGTTCTTCATAAAGTTCTTTTAATAAAGACTGATTTTTTTCGAATGCCGATCCGATTACTACAATATCAGCCCCTGCTTCAAATTTTTCTACTACTTCATTTTTTGATCTAATTCCTCCACCAACAAATAATAGGCTATCTGTTTTCTCTTTCACACCTTTGATCATGGTATTTGAAACTGTTTTGCTTGCACCACTCCCACCTTCTAAATAAAATGCTCGCATACCTAATAGTTCTCCAGCCATCACTGTACTAATTGCGATATCTTCTTTATTATAAGGAATAGGTTGCGTATTACTCATGTATTGAACAGAAGTCGGCACTCCCGTATCAATTAAAACATAACCTAAAGGAATAGCTTCTAACTTTGATTCTTTTACATGATGTGCTGCATGAACTTGCTGTCCAATTAAAAATTCTGGATTCCTCCCTGAAATTAATGACATAAAAAGAATTGCATCGGCCTCTTTGGTTACTTGCATTGAATTACCAGGAAATAAAACGACTGGTTTTCCTAATGATTTTAAATCTTTAACTGTTTTTTCGAGTTGATTTGTGGATAACAAACTTCCTCCAACCAAAAAAATATCAGGTAAATGATTTTTATTCCCGTTTTTTAAGAAAAAATATACGTCATTTGACCACTTATCGGGGTCAATTAGTATAGCTAACGTTCGTTTCAGCTCACTTTTTCTCTCCAAAAGCCAATTTTCTATCGATAATTGCATTTGTTAATATAAGATGATTTAATATTTCTTGTTCTATAAAGTGGAATCTAATAAATTCGCATGTGTTTCAAAAATAGAGTGAGAAATTAAATCAGTTTTAAATAAAACAGAGTTATTAATTTTAATCACTCATCATTTCAAAATTATATATTCGTTAACTAAAAATTATGAGTATCGCAATCAACAAGACTAAGATCGTCGCTACAATCGGACCGGCAACAAGAGATAAGCAAAAAATTCTTGAGTTAATCCATGCAGGTGCAGACGTTTTCCGTTTAAACTTCTCACACGACGTTCACGAAGCTCACCAACAAGTAATTGATTGGGTAGCTGAATACAATTCTAAATTTGGTCACAACACAGCGATTCTTCAAGATTTACAAGGTCCTAAGATTCGTATTGGTGAAGTTGAAGGTGGAGCAGTTGAGATTGTTGAAGGTGAGCAAATCATCATCACTAATACTCCAGTAGTTGGTACTAAAGATAAAGTATCTACTACTTATACTAACATTGTAAAAGACGTGAAAGCAGGTGACAACATCATGATTGATGATGGTAACCTTTGTGTTCGTGTTATTGAAGTAAAAGGTAATGAAATTATTGCTGAAGTTGTTCACGGTGGTAAATTGAAATCACGTAAAGGTATGAACTTACCTGATACAAACATTTCAGAAGGTTCACTTACAGCAAAAGATAAAAGAGACTTGGAATTCGGTCTTGAAGCTGGTGTAAACTGGGTAGCTCTTTCATTCGTAAGAACTCCTCAAGACATCATGACTGTAAAAGACATTATCAAGTCTAAAGGTTCTGACGCTAAGATCGTTGCTAAAATCGAACGTCCAGAAGCAATCACTAACTTCGACGAAATCTTGAAAGTTACTGATGCTGTTATGGTAGCTCGTGGTGACCTTGGTGTTGAAATCAAATTCGAGGACGTACCAATGATCCAAAAAGAAATCATCCGTAAGTGTAACAAAGCTGGTAAGCCAGTAATCGTTGCTACTCAAATGATGGAGTCTATGATCACTAACCCTCGTCCTACTCGTGCAGAAGTAAATGACGTTGCTAACGCTGTAACTGACGGTGCTGACGCGGTAATGCTTTCAGCTGAATCAGCTGCTGGTGACTACCCTGTAGAAACTGTTCAAGCTATGGTACGTATCCTTTCTGCTGTAGAGCGTCAAACTCAAGACATCTACAACAAAACGTATGACTTCGATCCGGCAAAAGATAGCTATGCGGGTAACCTTATCGCTCAATCTGCTGCTGCAATCTCTAAAGATTTAGAAGCGAAGTGTATCATCGGTCTTACTCAATCTGGTTTTACGGCTTCTCGTATCTCTAGACACCGTCCTGATACTAACATCTTCATCTTCTCATCAGATAAGAAGTTAGCTGCTACATTAAACCTAGTATGGGGTGTTAGAGCATTCCACTTGTTACCAAAAGAGTCTTCTACTGAGACTTTCAAAGAGGCTGAAGCTATCTTGGTACAAAAAGGTTTCTTGGCAAAAGGCGACCGTTACGTTAACATCGCTGCTTTACCATTGAGCGTTTCTGGTAAAACAAACAGCTTAAAAATCGACATCGTTGACTAATTAAGCAGTTAATAATATATGGAGCCCTTCAAGTTTTCTTGGAGGGCTTTTTTATTTGTTATAACTCATTAACTAGTAGAAGTACAAGAATTATTATTTACTTCAATCACTATTTTAATTCTTCCCTCCTTATAATAATGCAAATTTGAAAAAAGGGTGTGAAACAACGTTAAAAGTGAACTTTTATAGTCATCTATCCTGCTCAGACGTTGGAAAATTAGAATAGTAATTCGTTTTTTGTATATCGTAAGCCAATCGGTTTTTTTCATATAAAAATAGATACAACAGACAATATGAAACTTCTGGATAAGTATATTCTCAAAAAGTTTTTTAAGACATTTATTTTTGTAGTTCTGTTATTGAACATCATTGTATGTGTAGTAGACTACACAGAGAAGCAAGATGATTTCCTTAAACATGGACTCAGTTTCGGATACGTATTTAAAGAGTATTATGTAAATCTCTTTATACATTGGGTGAATACACTTAGTCCCCTGTCTATTTTTATAGCAGTAGTATTTATGACCGCTCGATTAGCTTCGCACACAGAAGTTATTTCGATCTTATCAAATGGTGTTTCTTACCATAGATTCTTAGCACCATATGTAGCGGGTGCAGTTTTAGTTGGTATAGTTATTTTTGGGCTTATTGGCTTTGCTGTTCCGAATGCATCAAAAACAAGAGTAGCTTTTGAAATTAAATACCTCAAAAGCCCCTATTATTTCAATGAGAGAGATATTCACTATAGAGTGAGTGATTCATCATATCTATATGTTGAAACGTATAACAACAGAATTAAGAGAGGTTATCGTCCAACTTTAGAAGTACTTAGCGGAAACAAATTATTAAGTAAGCTTTCTGCTAACCGTATTCAATGGGATTCTACTAAAGAAGAATGGACTTTTGATAGATATGAAAAATATGAATTCAAGCCTGATGGAAAGCAAACCTTCTCGAAAGGAAATAGTTTGACCATGAAATTAAACTTGGATCCGAAATATTTCGAAAGTAAGTATGCCCTTCATGAAACGCTTACAAACACAGAATTGTCAGAGTTTATTGAAGCAGAAAAAGAAAGAGGTGTAGGTAACTTAGGTGTTTATGAAAACGCCTTATACGAACGTTATGCTTATCCTTTCGCCATTCTTATCTTAACCATAATGGGTGTTTGTGTATCCTCTGTGAAATCAAGAAGAGGTTCCGGATATCAAATAGCCATGGGCTTTGTTCTTGCATTTATCTATTTATTAATGGTATTGATGTCAAGGGCAATTGCAGAAGCAGATACATTAAGTCCATTCCTAGCAGCTTGGCTCCCTAACATAATATTCTTTGTCGTTACGATTTACCTCTATTTTAAGGTACAGAAATAATAAACGATAATTTGAACAAAATGAGAGTCTAACTAGTTAATGGTTAGACTCTTTTTTTATACATTTGCAGCACAAACTTTTAAACTTCCGAAATGTTCAACGACCAATTCAAGTTACACATCATTGTGTTTATTTGGGGCTTTACGGCCATCCTAGGAGTACTCATTGAGCTTGACTCTTTTCAGTTAGTGTTTTACAGAACGCTAATTGCCGCCTTATCGATGGGTGTTTTTATGAAAATAAAAAAATGGGAAACAAAATTACCGACCAAAGATGTATTGAAATTATTGGGTACAGGTGGTTTGGTTGCCTTGCATTGGATCTTATTTTTTACATCAGCAAAGATTTCAAAAGTAAGTGTCTGTTTAGCAGGTATTGCTACTACTGCCCTTTTTACCTCATTTCTTGAACCAATTTTCAATCGTACGAGTGTAAAACCATATGAAGTTGTCTTAGGGTTATTCGTCATTGTGGGATTGTATATTATCTTCCAATTCGAATTTGATCATGCACTAGGATTATCACTTTCTTTGTGTGCTGCATTTGTTGCTTCTACTTTTAGTGTTTTAAATGGTAAGTTTGTGAAGAGAATTTCATCTCCAAAAATCACCTATTATGAAATGATCGGTGGTGCCATCACCTCATTTATATTATTGCCCTTTTTATCGACAGGAGACACATGGTTATCTATCCCGTCGAATCAAGATATTATTTATTTATTGGTTCTTTCTATCGTTTGTACGACGGCTGCATATGCAGTTTGTGTAGAAATACAAAAGAATTTGAGTGCTTTTCAAGTCAACCTTACTGTAAACCTTGAACCTATCTATGGTATATTATTGGCGCTAATGTTCTTTGGTGAAAAAGAACAAATGTCGCCGGGTTTTTATATTGGAGCAAGCGTTATTTTACTATCGGTTCTTTCTTATCCTGTTTTAAAAAAGAATTACAATAGAAGATCTTCAAATAATAAAAATTTACATCAAGAAGCGATGAACAGTTAAATAATATTTCTAGAAAAAATATTTAAACATTTTACTTTAGGAGTTGATTTATTAATTTAAATAAATCAACTCTTTTTTTATGCATTCTACTTTCAAAAATATAAGACTATTCATCTCATTATTACCTTTCATACTTCTGTTTTACAGTTGTTCCGATAATGAAGATTTAAGTGATGAAATCAATTTAAATGAGACGGGCACACTAATTAATAGTAATCTAAAGGCTTCCCTAACCACTCAGGAATTGAGATTAATTACCGAATTTGCTGGCTTTGGAAATATCACTCCAAAAATAGAATTTGATATTGAATCATATGTTCTGACTTATACAACAAAAGACATCGATGATAATATTATCACCGTATCTGGAGTGGTCTCTATTCCTAAAACAGATAATCAACTATCTAGTATATTATTAAGCAGAGGTACAACTCTAGCAAATACAAATTCACCTAGCATCAATTCGTTACCCACTTATGAACTAGGTGCAGCATTAGGCTATGTTATTATGACTCCGGATTTGATTGGATTTGGAGAAAGTAATGCCTTACCTCAAAATTATTTCATAAAGAATATTACCGCCTATTCATCTATTGATTTTTTAAAAGCAACCAAAGAGTTTCTAAATCAAAAAGGAGTATCCATCTCTAATGATTTAATTTTAGCAGGATATTCTCAAGGTGGTGCATCTACTTTCAGTATAATGGAGTATTTCGATGATTATAACAAAACAGATTATCAAGTAAGTAAGGTGTATGCAGGTGCTGGAGGTTATTTTCTTGAGGAAGTAATGAATACAATTTTGAGTAATGACACCTATGACGCCCCATCGTTTTTAGCTTTAATTATCTATTCATTTAATGAAAATTATAGGATTGAAGATGGTTATGAATATTATTTCAATGCACCATACAATGATAGAATTGCCTCTATACTTGATGGCTCATTAAATATTAGTCAAGTAAACAGTCAATTATCTGATAACATTGAAGAATTGTTTACATCAGAGTTTCTTTCATCAGTCAAAACGGGTAATGATGAAATAAATACCTATTTGAATTCCAACTCAATATCTGTTAAAAGATACAATTACCCTATTCATTTGTATCATTCTACTGAGGATGAGATTCTTCCAATCAGTACTTCAGATAGTCTTTATCAATCTTTAATCTTAGAAAATAATGAAGTGGAATACACCAAAGTTACAGGTAATCACTCCGATGCATCAATAGATATTTTGATAAAAATATTCGATGATTTAAAATAACGTATTATTTACACTTTATTGACTTTCATCAATAAAAATCAGCATTAAATAAAGTATATTAGATATATCATTAATCCTAAAAGATAAACATCATGAAGATCAAAAATATTTTAGTCCCAACAGACTTTTCGGTTGAAGCAAATAATGCACTCGAAATAGCTATTCAAATAGCTGAAAAGAACGATGCATCACTATCATTACTTCATGTTATCGATGTCCCTACTATCAATCATTATGATAGTCTATCTGTATTTGGTGCAGGTGATGTGGGTATGGAAGATCCTGAGATTTATAATCATTACACCAATAAATTATCAAAAGTTGTTGATGATAAGATCAAAAAAATAATTGATACTTATCCCAACATTAAAATCGAAAAACACATTGAATTTGATTCACTTCAAAGACATTTAGCCGATTTCGTTAGTAAAGAAGAAACGGATCTAATTGTTATTGGCTCACAGGGTATTAATGGTTTAGATGAGCTTTTGGTAGGTTCTAATACCGAGAAAATAATTAGATTATCAAAAGTCCCTGTGCTTACCGTGAAAAAGAAAGATGAGAAGTTCGAACCAAAAAATATAGTTTTTGCCTCTGATTTCCATAAAGTTAATAACGGTGCAATTGCTACATTAAAGCTTTTCCAGGAAATATATGATTCGAAGATTCATTTAGTGAAAGTGATCACCCCTAGTAATTTTGAAGCAACCCCCTATTCTATTCAACAATTAGAAGAGTTTGCTGAGTTACATAAATTTAAAAATTACGATGTTCATAGCTTTAATGACTTTTCTGAAGAAGAAGGTATCAGAGGATTTGCTCAATTTATTGATGCAGACATGATATCATTGACCACTCATGGCAGAACGGGTATTCAACACCTTTTACTAGGAAGTATTGCCGAAGAAGTGGCCAACCACGCCGTTCGACCAGTACTTACTTTCAATAAAAAGATGAAAGATAAAGTTTAGTTATAAATGAAATGAATTTTAAGCTCATAGGTATCCTATGGGCTTTTTTTGTACTTAAAATACATGAATAAACTGTATGAAAATACATTCAACATACTTAAATTCGTAACATGAAAATTAAAGAAATCGTGAAAAGCTTGGAGCAATTAGCTCCTCCTGTATATCAAGAATCTTATGATAATTCAGGCCTTCTTACCGGAAGTGGAAATGAAGAGGTAAAAGGCATATTGGTTACTTTAGATTGCGTAGAAGATATTGTAGATGAAGCAATTAATACTGGTTGTAATCTAATAGTGGCTCATCATCCATTGATTTTTGGAGGGTTGAAACGATTGAATGGAAAAAATTACGTTGAACGTACTGTAATTAAAGCCATTAAAAATGACATCGCTATATATGCTATTCATACCAATTTAGATAACATGAATAATGGTGTGAGTGCTAAGATTTGCAGCCTATTAGGTTTAGAAAATCTAAAAATACTTGCCCCTAAGAAAGATACTTTATTTAAATTGACTTCTTATGTACCAATCGAAGCTACTCAAAAAGTTTTAGAAGCACTTGGCAATGCTGGCGCTGGACAAATTGGAAATTACTCCAATTGCAGTTATCAAACAAAAGGAATTGGCTCATTTTTAGGCAACTCGAATACCAATCCATCTGTTGGTCAAGCTAATCAGTTAGAAGAAGTTGAAGAAAACAAAATTGAAGTTCAATTTCCAATTCACTTAAAAGGATCGGTATTAAATGCACTTCACTCCTCGCATCCTTATGAAGAAGTAGCGTATCATATCACAAAGTTAGAAAACGTGAATACAACTGTAGGATCTGGAATGTATGGTACTTATACTGAAGGCATTCCAGCTGATATATTCCTATCTAAATTAAAAGACACATTCAAAGTTGGAGCGATTAGACATACTAAAGTCGTGAATAAAACGATTAAAAAGGTGGCCGTTTGTGGTGGTGCAGGAAGCTTCTTACTTGGAAATGCTAAAGGAGTTAAAGCTGATGTCTTTATTACAGGTGATTTTAAATATCATGAATTTTTTGATGCTGAAGATCAAATCATGATTGCAGATATTGGACACTACGAAAGTGAGCAATTTACCTCCGAATTATTAATTGATTATATCAAAGAGCAATTTGATGAAATAAAAGTGATCAAAACTTCCAATAATACTAATCCTGTTCACTATTTTTACTAGAAACACATAATCACATACTTTAATTCTTGGTACATCATAAACATTTTGTGCCTTGAAGCTTATTTTTTATAAACACAAATGGCGGATAAATCAAGTATTTTTGACATGATTGGGCCTATTATGATTGGTCCTTCTAGCTCTCACACCGCAGGAGTAGTACGTATAGGTAGAGTTGGTTTTAAGATGATTGGAGGAATTCCAGAACATGCTGAAATCGTTTTTTATAATTCGTTTGCACGAACTTATGAAGGTCACGGTTCTGATAAAGCAATCATATCAGGTTTAATGGGAATGTCAACTGATGATCCTAATATCAAAAAATCTTTTGAAATTGCTGAAGCAAAATCTTTTGATTACGAATTTAGGCCTGTAGGTAATGCATCTGCACATCATCCAAACACCATCAAGCTGATTTTGACTAAAGAGGATCGTAAACTTGAAATAGTTGGTGTTTCTAAAGGCGGAGGAATCATCTCTATTCGACAAGTAAATGGTTATTCTTCTAACTTTAGTGCAAACTCTCCTACCTTGATTGTCACTGCAGAAGATAGAAAAGGATCTATATCCTTCATTTCAAATCTCTTAGCACAAGAAGATGTAAATATTGCAGAAATGACCGTTTCTAGAAAAGGTAAACATCAAACTGCTTGTCAGTTTATAGAAATGGACTCTGCCCCTCGAGATATAACATTAGAGTACCTTAAAAGTATAAAATGGGTACAAGACGTAACATTTTTACCAAATGTTGACGACTAAATAGTTTACATTAGAAAACTTTACTAAATTAAGTGCATGTTTTAAATATTGTTTTGAAACATGCACTTCCATTTAATTTTTTAATGCGTTTGCATTACATATTACCATGACAAGAAACAAACTCCTCTTATTTTTATTATCATCGATAACTTCAGTGTCAATTTATGCCCAAGAGACTTGGGATTACAAGCAATGTGTCGAATATGCTATCGAAAATAACCTTTCTGTTAAGCTTCAATCGTATAACGTAAATGAGAGAACAGAAGAATTTAAACAGGCAAAATCTCAACGCTATCCTAATGTAACAGGTTTTTATAACCATAGTTTTAATAGAGGTTTAAACCCAGATCCGAACACCAACTTATTGGTAAATCAAATTACAAATAATGGTCAGTTTGGAGCTCAAGTTGGTGTTCCGATTTTTGGTGGCCTAAAGGTTAGAAACCAAATAAAACAGTCAAAGGTCAATATTGAGAGTGCGACTTACAGCAAAGAAAAAATGGAGAACGACATCGTTCTTCAGGTTACTGAAAACTATCTTGATGTTATCTTTAAATATGAAAATGTAGGTATCTCAGAAAAGAGAGTCACCAATCTTAAAGAACAAGTTGATCGAACTAAAAGATTGGTTGATGCCGGTTCTGCTCCTCTTTCAGAATTATTGGATTTACTTTCTCAGTCAGCTGATTCAGAAAGACAATTGACTGAAGCTGAAAATGCTTACAATATTGCATTACTTACACTAAAACAATCTATGCAATTGGATTTCAATACTGAATTTGAGATTGATATTCCAGAATTTGCTGAGCCTGATACTACATTACAGTTTGTTCCATCTAACGAGGTATTTGAAGAATCTAAACGCATTATGCCTGAAATTCAAGCGGCAAAGATGAATATTCAGGTTTCTGAGTATCAAAGAAAGATTGCAAAAGGTGACTTCTACCCAACATTAAATTTAAATGGTAATGTAAGTACGGGTTACTCATCAAATTACATTAATAGAAATGATCCTAACGACAATTCTTTGATGCGTCAATTTGAAGATTATTTCAGTCAAGTAGCTTCAATTCAAATGAATATTCCTATTTACAGTAAACGTAATGTAAAGACGAATGTAAATAAAGCAACTATTGCAATTAGAAAGAATGAAGTTCAATTAGAACAAGAACTTAATACATTAAGAATAAATATAGAACAAGCATATATTAATGCATTATCGGCACAAAAAACATATGTATCTAATAAAAAATCAGTTGAATCGTTAGAAGAACAGTTCCGTTCAGTAAATAAGCGATTTGAATCTGGTGCTGCGAATACTACCGATTATGTTGTTGCTGAAAACAATTTGAATATTGCACGTGCAGAATTAAATAGATCGAAATATCAATTTATCTTTTCTATGAAGATACTTGATTTTTATTCGGGTGAAGAAATTATTATTGAATAGAGATTATAATTATGAACAAAACAATTCTTCTTTTACTAACAGGACTCTTTCTATCAATTTGTAGTTATGCTCAGGAATCTTCAGTTTTTGGCATATGGAAAACAATTGATGATGAAACAAACGAAGCTAAAGCTTATGTAGAGATTTATAAAGAAGCTGATAATACTATGTCAGGTAAAATCATTAAGCTTTTGAAAGATCCTGAAGATACTACTTGTGATAAATGTCCTGGAAATAAAAAGGACCAAAAAGTTATGGGTATGCAAATCATTTGGGGAATGGAAAAAAATGGCGACCAGTGGACAGATGGTAAAGTTTTAAAGCCTGAAAATGGTAAAATTTATTCATGCAAAGTATGGGTAGAAGAAGGAAAGTTACAAGTAAGAGGTTATTTAGGTTTTATTTATAAAACTCAAACTTGGTTAAGAGTTGAATAAAAAGCGTCTTATAATAAAAATAGGCTATCTCAATTAAATGAGATAGCCTATTTTTTTATCTATAGATAGTACTTACAGTGTTTCGTAAGTATGTTCTTCCATAAACTTAGTTGTAAAGTGACCTGATTGGAACACTTCATTATCCATTAAACGCAAGTGGAATGGAATAGTAGTTTTAATACCTTCGATAACGAATTCATTTAAAGCTCTTTTCATTCTCTTGATAGCCTCTGCTCTTGTTTCAGCAGTAACAATCAATTTTGCGATCATTGAATCATAATTTGGAGGAATAGTATATCCTGTATATACGTGAGTATCTACACGAACACCTGGTCCACCAGGAATATGTAAAGTAGTAATCTTACCAGGACTTGGTCTGAAATCATTTGCAGGGTCCTCAGCATTGATACGACACTCGATAGAGTGTGCTTGTGGAGCGTAATTCTTTCCAGAAATTTTCTCTCCAGCTGCTACTTTAATTTGTTCCTTAATTAAATCGAAACCAGTTACTTGCTCAGTAACAGGGTGCTCTACTTGAATACGAGTGTTCATTTCCATGAAATAGAAATCACCATGCTTGTCCACTAGGAATTCTACTGTACCAGCACCTTCGTATTTAATTTTTTCAGCACCTGCGATAGCAGCCTTACCCATCTTCTCTCTCAATTCTGGAGATAAAGCTGGTGAAGGAGCCTCCTCAGTAAGCTTTTGGTGACGACGTTGGATTGAACAGTCTCTTTCAGACAAGTGACATGCACTACCGTAGCTATCTCCAATAATTTGGATTTCTACGTGACGTGGTTCTTCAACGAATTTTTCAAGATACATACCATCGTTACCGAATGCTGCAGCAGACTCTTGACGAGCTGAATCCCAAGCTTTTTGGAATTCGTCTGGAGAAGTAACGATACGCATACCTCTACCTCCACCACCTGCAGTAGCTTTTAAGATAACTGGATATTTGATTTGCTCAGCGATTTCAAGACCTTGTTCAACAGAGTCTAACAAACCTTCTGAACCAGGGATAGTAGGAACGCCAGCTTCTTTCATAGTAGCTTTTGCCGTTGCCTTGTCACCCATTGAATCAATCATATCTGCAGAAGCTCCAATAAATTTAATATTGTTTTCCTCACAGATACGAGAGAAATTAGCATTCTCTGACAAGAAACCGTATCCTGGATGGATCGCATCACAGTTAGTGATTTCAGCTGCCGCAAGAATGTTTGGTATATTTAGATAAGAATCTGTACTTGCTGCTGGACCGATACAAACTGCCTCGTCAGCAAATTTTACGTGCAAGCTTTCCTTATCAGCTGTAGAGTAAACTGCTACTGTTTTGATACCCATCTCAGAACAAGTACGGATAACACGCAGTGCAATTTCTCCTCTATTTGCGATTAGTATTTTTTTGAACACGATGTTCCTATTTTAGTAAGAAGTTATATTTAACTGTATGCTATAGATCATTCTAAAAGAACGACTAAGCTGGATCTACCAAGAATAGTGGTTGGTCGTATTCTACTGGAGACATATTGTCAGCCAATACTTTAACGATAGTACCTGATACTTCAGATTCGATTTCGTTAAATAGTTTCATTGCTTCGATGATACAAACTACATCTCCTTTCTTCACTTTATCGCCAACATTAACGAATGTATCTGAATCAGGGTTAGGTGACGTATAGAACGTACCAATCATAGGTGATTTAATTTCGATGTAATTCGAAGAATCGGCCGCAGGTGCTTCAGGAGCAGAAGGAGCTTCTACTGCAGGTGCTGGTGCAGATGCAGGAAGTTCAGCTGCTGCTGGAGCAGCGATAGGTGCTACTGGAGCTGAAGCTAAAACAGGTGCAGCTACTGGAGCAGCAACAGCTGCCGCTTCAGGATTACGTCTAACGTGAAGTTTGATTTCTGCAGTTTCTACATTTACTTCTTGCAAACCTGAGTTCGCAATAAAGCTAATCAGATCTTTTACCTCTGGTGCTTTCATAATGTGATAGTGTGTGAACTTTAATCTTCCCTCAAAAGAAGGCTTCAAAAAGTTAATTTCTGTATAATATTAAATACTTAGAATATGTTTGAGTTTTTACACTCAAACATATTCCTTTAAAAAAATTATTTTTTAACACGTTCTACATAAGAACGCTCTTGTGTGTTCACTTTAATTACATCTCCTGTGTCAACAAACAAAGGAACCATAATTTGAGCATTAGTTTCAACTGTGGCAGGTTTAAGTGTGTTTGTTGCAGTATCACCTTTAATACCTGGCTCAGTATAAATCACCTCCATTTCTACAAATTGAGCTAATTCACAACCAATAACTTCATCATCCGCCTCAACGTGGAAAAGAATATCAGCATTCATTCCATCTTTCAACAAATCGTTATTTGGTACTTGTTCTTCTGGTAAAGTTACTTCTTCCCAAGAACTAGTATCCATGAAATGGAATCCCATATCATCTTGGTAAGAGTATTGATGCTCTCTTCTTTCGATACGAGCAGTGGTTACTTTATGTCCAGAAGCAAAAGTGTTATCAATTACTTTACCAGTACGAACAGACTTTAATTTTGTACGTACGAAAGCAGGACCTTTACCTGGCTTCACATGTTGGAATTCAATAATTTGAAATACATCGTTATTGAACTCGATACACAGACCATTTTTAAAATCAGCTGTAGATGCCATTTTATATATACTCTATTTTTTGACTTTGATAAAATGCTAAGGTCTAACAATCAATTTTTAGACCAAAGGCAAAAATACAAATATTTATTAGTATGCCCACTTAATGTAAGCTGCGCCCCATGTAAATCCGCCACCAAAAGCAGCAAATACAAGATTATCGCCTTTTTTTAACTTATTTTCGTAGTCCATTAAACATAATGGAATAGTGGCAGCAGTTGTATTACCGTATTTATGGATGTTCATCATCACTTTTTCTTCGCCTACTCCCATTCTATTGGCTGTGGCATCGATAATACGTTTGTTGGCTTGGTGAGGAACTAAATAGGCGATATCATCTGACCCCAAATTATTTCTCTCCATGATTTCTGCTGATACATCTGCCATAGAAACTACTGCATGTTTGAATACGTGCATTCCTTCTTGGTAGATATAATGCATCTTATCATCTATAGTTTGATGAGTTGGAGGATGCAATGACCCACCTGCTTTCATATGTAAGTGAGGTTCACCAGCACCATCTGTCTTTAAGACGAAGTCCATTACTCCTTCTTCAGCTTCAGTAGGTTCTAATAGAACAGCACCTGCACCATCACCAAATAATACACAAGTTGTTCTATCAGTATAATCGACGATACTAGACATTTTGTCTGCACCAACGATAACTACTTTCTTGTATCTTCCAGTTTCGATAAACTGTGAACCTGTAGACAATGCGTAAACAAACCCTGAACAAGCTGCATTAATATCATAACTAAATGCATTTTTTGCTCCCACTTGATGAGCAATCATATTTGCTGCTGCAGGGAAATGCATATCTGCAGTAACCGTAGCACAAATAATTAAATCAATATCTTCTGCTTTAGTATTCGTTTTTTCTAAGAGATTCTCAACGGCTCTTGCACCAAGATACGAAGTACCTTTATCTCCTTTTAATATACGCCTTTCTGAAATACCTGTTCTTTCTAATATCCACTCATTGTTGGTATCCACCATTTTCTCCAATTCTGCGTTGGTAAGCACATAATCAGGAACGTATCCCCCAACGCCTTTAATTGCTGCTTTTATTGCCATAACTTTATAGGTATTTCTATATTATTTTCGAATAGAATGTTGTTTCTACACAATTACAAGATGCAAAGATAAACAACTCTAGCAAATTCTATATAAAACATAAAAAAAAGCCAATCCCTTTTTAGGAATTGGCTTGATTCTGAACAGATTAAACTATTCAGCTGCTTCTTCTACGTCTGATGAATTATCGATCACCACTTGGCCACGATAATACATTTTACCCTCTGACCAGAAAGCACGGTGTCTAACGTGTGCTTCGCCAGTTGTTTGGCAAAAAGAGACTGTAGGTTTATCCATTTTAAGGTGCGTACGACGCTTACCTCTACTCGCTTTCGAGATTCTCGATTTAGGATGTGCCATTTTTAAATTTTATTATATCATTTGAGTTTTTTCAAAATATCCCAACGAGGATCAGATGCTTTTTCTTCATCTTCTTGATCTTCGTTATCTTCCTCTTCCAACAATTCCTCTTCACTTGCTGTTGTATAAAACAGATCTTCCTCCTCGACTTCATCTGGATGAAGTCTTTTTGTTGGTAGAGATAATGCTATTTGATCATAAATTATCTGAGAAAAATCTAAAGATGCTTCATTAAATGGTATTTTAAATAAATCATCTTCCAACATCTCAAAGTGATCTGAAAACTTAAAGAATACTTTCTGATGAGAATTCATCGTTTCTTCATATTCTCTTAGTGATCTATCACTCAATAACATCACTTTCGCATCAAGTGTTATCTCTGCTTCAATAGCAGTTTCACTTTTTGCAAGTTGCAATATCGCGCTTCCTGATATATTTTCCATCAATTCAGATTCAAATAAATCTAAAAGTTCGCGTGACAACTCCAATTCAAACTGGTGCTTACCATTCTTCAGCCCAGCAATTCCTATACTATATGGTTTTTTCTTATTCACCTTAATCTGATTTGGCTTGCAAAAATACAAAATCAATATTACATACAAAAGAAATCTTCATCTTTTCATAGAATAATTTAAAAATAAATCATTAATAGGTTTATTTTTGCCTAAATAATAGATTAAATCATCCTTTTTATATAAAAATGAGACTCTTTTACCATAGTGACATACGAGAAAATGATTCAGAAGTTGTCTTAAATTCTGAAGATTCGAAACATATTGTTCGTGTTTTAAGAATGAAAGCCAATGACCACCTTTATTTAATGGATGGAAAGGGTTTTAGATATACTGCTAAAATTATTGATGCCAACCCTAAGAAATGTAGAGTTAGTATAGAAGAAGAAGAAAAAATGCCTCAAGCGGGCCAAGGCTTACATATTGGCATTGCTCCTACCAAAAACATGGACCGAATAGAGTTTTTTGTAGAGAAAGCTATAGAAATAGGTGTAGAATCCATTACCTTTTTCTTCTCAGAAAATTCAGAAAGGAAAAATATTAAATTAGAAAGGATAGAAAGAATTGCTATTTCAGGGATGAAGCAATCTAGAAAATTCCATCTACCTAAATTATCCTTGGCGAATACATTCGACGATATTTTATCCACACAAGCAGATCAAAAGTTTATTGCCTATGTACCTACAGATAGCACTGAACACTTATTTTCTAAGTTAAATTCTGATGGTGATACATTTATTATTGTAGGACCTGAAGGTGGATTTAGTGAAAATGAAGCAGAAAAAGCCAAAGACAATGGTTTTGATTGGGTGAGTTTAGGCAAAGAACGTTTAAGAACAGAAACGGCAGGTATTGTAGCTGTGCAATTGATGAATATGAAAACATTTGTCTAATATCAGTTGATCTTTTAAATGTATTCTCTTAATTTCATTAGAGAAAGTCTGATAAACAGATATTTTTTGAAATGAACTTATTAGGCTTTAATCAAATTAGACCATCACTTTAGTGAAAACATAATTCATAATGAGAATTTTCATCACCACTTTATTCTTGTTTTTATCTTGGCAGGTTTCTGCACAATTATCAAAAAGCACCTATTCTATTAAAATAGCTAAGCTAAAATATAATGGAGGAGGCGATTGGTATGCGAATAAAACTGCCCTTCCCAACCTAGCGGAATTCTGTAATGATAATATAGGTAGTAATATCGACCCTGATGACGAAATCGTTGAAATAGGAAGTCCTGAACTATTTAATTATTCATATATCTACCTTACTGGACATGGTAATGTCGTTTTTTCAGATTCAGATGCTGAAAACTTAAGAAACTACCTTATAAGTGGTGGCTTTTTACATATTGATGATAATTATGGTTTAGATAAATTCATTCGCCTCGAAATGAAAAAAGTGTTTCCTGAATTAGATTTTGTAGAATTACCTTTCTCTCATCCTATTTATCATCAAGTATTTGATTTCACAAATGGACTTCCTAAAATCCACGAACACGATGGAAAGCCTGCACAAGGGTTTGGTATTTTGTATCAAGGAAGATTGGTTTGTTACTATAGTTATGAAAGTGATTTGGGTAACGGATGGGAAGACCAAAGTATTCATAAAGATCCTGAAGAACTAAGGAGACAAGCATTACAAATGGGTGCAAACATTATTTCTTTCGCTTTAATGGATTTTTAAGAGTATATATTTGTATTAAGAACTTTATTCAATTTGATTTGCACTGTTTTTATAATTAACAGGTAAAGATGAAGCTGCAAGATAGAATTAATGCTTTCGTAGCATTAGGTGAAAAATTAAAAACACTCGACGAAGAGACTTCAAATATGCTTTCTAGAAGAGCAAACGATGACAATGGTTGGTTTGATGAAACTACTGTTGATAATGCTCTTGTTGGTATTCAGAAAATGTTAGAACGTGATGTTTTGGAAAAATGGGTAAACAACTACTCTATTTCAGCAGAAACATCATCACAAAATATATTGGTAGTGATGGCCGGGAATATTCCTGCGGTTGGTTTTCATGATGCTTTATGCGTTTTGATCTCTGGACATCATCTACAAGCTAAACTTAGTTCTCAAGATACTTTCTTGATGAAAATCCTTTTGGATTGGTTAATTGATATTGAACCTAAATTCAAAGACCAAATATCTATTTTAGATGCTCCGGCTCTAGAAATCGATAAAGTAATTGCTACTGGTTCAGATAACAGTAATCGTTATTTCGAGAAATATTTCTCTAAATTCCCGCATATTATCAGACACAACCGCTCTTCAGTAGCTGTAATTAAAGGGGATGAATCAAAAGAAACTTTAGCAAAATTGGCAGATGACATTTTCTTGTACTATGGCTTAGGTTGCAGAAACATTTCTAAAGTCTATGCTCCAGTCGATTACGATTTCAAGTTACTAATGGAAGCTTTAGAAGAAAGAGCTAAAAAGACGATTATCAACCATAAATTTGCGAATAACTACGACTATAATAAGTCCATTTATTTAGTCAATAAAGTGGAGCATTTAGACAATGGTGGATTAATATTAACTGAAAACCAAGACTTAGTCTCTCCTGTTTCTGTTCTATATTATGAACATTATGAGAATGGAAAAGACTTAAAAGAAAAAATGTCTATCCATCAGGACAAAATTCAGGTGGTTGTTGCAGACCAACATTGGTTAGCAGGAACAGAAGATTTTGGTCAAGCGCAGTTCCCATCAGTAGATACCTATGCTGATGATATAGATACTATGGAATTCTTATCACCAATCTTAGAATAATATGAAGGTAGTTTTAGGATCTGTGTTGAAACCGGTAAACGACTCTAGAGTTTACAAGAAAATCGGCAAATCCTTAGCTAAATTAGCTTCATCAGAAATATTGATTGTAGGAACAGATATTAAAGATGCTACACCTGAAGAAGGTAACATCAAGTTCTATCCTATATTTAAAGAAAAGAAAAAAGTGGTTCATCGCTTAGTGGCGAATAATCACTTTTTTCGTTTTTTAAAAAAACATCAACCGGATATTATTATCATTCATACTATTGAATTAATACCAAGCATAATATTATTCAAATACCTACACCCGGAAGTAAAAATAATTTATGATATACTAGAAAATTACCCCTTAAATTTTACCGAACAGCGTTATCATAAGAAATATCTATCACCTATCCTTTCTTTTGCTGCACAAAGAATAGAAAACCTTTGTTTTAAATATGTCGATCACCTTTTTGTTGCTGAAAAGACCTATTTTGAAGAGAAGAAATTACCTATTAATAAAGCAACTATATTAGAGAATAAATACGGAGGTGAAATTGAATTAAGGTCATTCCAACCTGGGAAAATTCATTTTTTGATGTGTGGAAGTATTACTAAAATATTTGGTGCACATCATTTTTTAGATTTTATTGATGCCGTCAAAAAATTGAAGATTGAAAAATATACTTTTTCTATTATTGGTAAAGCATATGAAAAAGACATCATAGAAAGAATTCGTATTGCTGAACTTAAATATCAGAATGTATCAGCAATTGGCATCGAAGAATTTGTTTCTCATGATTTAATTGTTGAAAAAATGTTGGAAGCAAATTTTGTTTGTCTTCCCTATCCTTACAACAAAAGCACAAAAGGCTGTATTCCTACAAAAATGTATGAATGTCTCGCTTTAAAAATCCCAATGATAATTAACCCTAATCCTTTATGGGAAAATATCACTAACCCTCAAAATGCAGCATTATATCACGATTTTACATCAAATAATGTCACAGATCTACTTAAAAAGTTGGATTCTTATGTAGGTTACAAAAATAGTCCTGATCAAATAGATCCTTTATGGAAATCTGAGGAAGAAAAATTGTTAAAAGTGATACAAACCTTATAAATTGCGTATCACAATTAACCTCAGTTAAATCATATGTTAAGTCACTCCGAAGAAAATTATCTAAAAACGATTTATCACCTATCCGAGAAAGAATCTCCTGTTAGCACAAATGCTATTGCTGAAGCTTTAAACACAAAACCTGCTTCTGTGACTGACATGATTAAAAAACTCAATACGAAAGGGTTTATCAATTATCAAAAATATAAAGGAACCACCCTTACTTCTACTGGGAATAAAGAAGCACTCTTAATCATCAGAAAGCATAGATTATGGGAAGTATTCTTATTAGAAAAATTGAATTTTAATTGGGATGAGGTACATGAAGTGGCTGAACAATTAGAACACATCAAATCGAAATTAATGATCGAACGATTAGATGAATTCTTAGGTTTCCCACAACACGATCCTCATGGAGATCCTATTCCAAATAAAAATGGAGAATTTGATGTATTAGAAGCCATCAAATTAACCAATATAGAATGTAAGAAGAAAGTTGTGGTGGTTGCAGTTCAAGACTCGAACAGCAGTTTGCTTCAATATTTAGACAAAATGGGAATTGGTATAGGCTCTAAATTATATATTACTGAGAAAATTGAATTTGATCAGTCCTTAGAAATTACTATCAATGATAGAGATAAGAAAATTATTTCTGCATTGGTATCAGAAAATATTTTAGTAAAAGAAGATTAAATAAACACATATCATGAGCATCGAAAAAATCGATTGGAACCTATTAAAATCAATTAGCGAAACACCTGGTGCTCCAGGGTTTGAAAAACAAGTAAGAGAATTAATCATCGATGAGCTAAAATCTCATGTAGATGAATATTATACTGACAATATGGGCAACTTGATCACAATAAAGAGATCAAAAAAAGCAGATGTGAAGAAATTTATGTTTGCTGCTCATATGGACGAAATCGGATTCATGGTCAAACATATTGATGATAATGGCTACATAAGATTCCAAACTTTAGGTGGATTTGATCCTAAAACATTAACATCAATGCGTGTTCTTGTACATGGAAAGAAAGATCTATTGGGTGTTATGGGTTGTAAGCCTATTCATTCGATGACTCCAGCAGAACGTCAGAAAGTAATTACCAACGAAGAATATTTTATAGATTGTGGTTTATCAAAAGAAGAAATTACAAAACACGTAAAAATTGGGGATTCCATCACAAGGTCTCAAAACCTAGAAATGGTGGGTAACCTTATCAACGGTAAATCATTAGACGATAGAGTTTGTGTTTACGCTCTTGTTGAGGTAATGAAATCAATTAAAGCAGAAGACATCGATTGTGATGTTTACGGCGTATTTACAGTTCAAGAGGAAGTTGGCCTTCGTGGTGCTCAAGTAGCAGGACACGGCGTTTCTCCAGATTTCGGCATCGCCCTAGATGTTACTGTCGCTAACGACATCCCAGGACTTGCACCAGAAAACTATGTCACTCAAATGGGAAAAGGGGTTGGCATCAAACACTTCGACGGAGGCACAATCTGCGACCGCAGAATGGTCGAACTCCTAGAAGAAGTAGCCGATCAAAATGAAATCCCTCACCAAGCAGAAATCCTTCCTTTTGGTGGCACAGACACAGCAAACATCCAGAGAATGCCAGAAAATGGTGCAATCGCAGGTGCACTTTCTATTCCTATGAGATATCTACATCAAACAGTGGAAATGGCGGAGCCAGGAGATGTTTGTGGGATGGTGGAGCTTTGTTGTAAGGTTGTGGAGAACAGCAAGGGTTTATTATAATATGAGGACACATTCATAAACTAAGGAACTAAGGAACTAAGGAACTAAGGAACTAAGGAAGTTAACTATAACTTTTTTGATTCCTTAGTTTTTTCATTTTAATTAATGATGTGACTAATATTTTTCTTATTTCATGATGATCTTTTATTAAGCTTTTATATTGTTTTTCTGAGATATATTCGGCTTTGTATATTAACTCCAACCAATAATCTGTTTCATTAGCTTCCTTTAAAGAAATATGATACTTGTGTATTAAATCGGCTTTGCTTTCAGCATATTTTGATTCAGCTAAATTTGCTCCAATCGAAGTAGCAGACCTAAGGATTTGTTTGGATAAGATGTACTCGTTCTTTTTATTCAAAAAATGAGTTAGTTTGATAATTCTCAATGAGAAATTTACTGTCTTTTCCCTTAAAAATTCCATGAATCGTAAATAGTTAATTTTATGAATATCATCAAAAAGTTGGATGATCTATTTAAACATAAAAATAAAGTTAATAAAAAAGGGTAGACTAATAAAATTATTAATCTACCCAATTCTATATCTTCATTAAAAACTTAGTTCCTTAGTTTCTTAGTTCCTTAGTTTTTCAACAATTTCACTCCCACTCAACATCTCCTGCTCCCCAGTCTCCATGTTCTTCAAAGAATACTTCCCTTGAGACATCTCGTCTTCCCATGCAAGCACAACGTATTGGATGTTTTTGCGGTTGGCGAAGTTCATTTGCTTCTTCATTTTAGCGTTATCAGGGTATAGTTCTGCACTGATACCTGCGTTTCTAAGTTGTTGAAGCAATGGTAATGAGTAATCTCTTCCGGCGTTATCGAAATTGGTCAACATTACTTTTGTTGTTTCGATAGCTGATTCTGGGTAGAGATCCAGTTCTTCTAATACATCGTAGATACGGTCTACTCCGAATGAGAAACCAACTCCTGACATACCTTCTAAGCCAAATACACCTGTTAGGTTATCGTAGCGACCACCTCCGGAGATAGAACCCATATTGGCGTTGTTTACTTTTACTTCGAAGATAGCACCTGTGTAATAAGATAAACCTCTTGCTAGGGTTACATCAAATTCTACTTTATCTGTATTTACACCTAACTTAGAGGTATAATTAAATACTTCTTCTAGTTCTTCTAAACCTTTAAGACCTACTTCTGAAGAGGCTAAGAAATCTTTCATTTTAGCAATTCTTTCTTCAGTAGTACCACTCATTTCATAAATAGGTGCTAACTGATCTACAGCTTCTTGAGTAAAACCTCTTTGCTCTGTTAGTTCTAGGTTTACTTTTTCAACACCAATTTTATCTAATTTATCAATAGCTACACAAAGCTCAGATTCTTTACCGTTTTCTCCGATAGCTTCAGCAATACCTGTAAGTACTTTTCTATTGTTTAATTTGATGGTATGATCAGTAACTTTCAAATTAGTTAAAGCCTCTCCCATCATTGCTAGGATTTCTGCCTCACATAATAATGAATCTGTACCTACTACATCGGCATCACATTGATAAAATTCTCTATACCTACCTCGTTGTGGACGATCTGCTCTCCAAACGGGTTGAACTTGATATCTTTTAAATGGAAAAGATAAATTACCGTGGTTCATCACTACGTATCTAGCGAAAGGTACCGTTAAATCATATCTTAAACCTTTTTCAGAGATTTTTGGTAACATATGCTTCGCTCCTTGTTCGAAGTCTTCTTGTTTTACCTTTTTAAGGTAATCACCAGAATTTACAACCTTAAATAATAATTGATCCCCTTCGTCACCATATTTACCAGTCAATACAGAAAGGTTTTCCATGGTTGGAGTTTCTAAGTTCTGAAAACCATACTTTTTATATACACTTTTAATAGTATCTAAAATGTACGTTCTCTTTGCCATTTGCTCTGGACCAAAATCTCTTGTACCCTTTGGTACGGTAGGTTTTTGCTTTGCCATTTATATATCTATGTATTTTTTTCAAACAAGAAGCGCAATTTCATCAATTTTAAATAGAAATGAAAATAGAACACGGAGTATAATTTCCTTTTAATACTTTGTTAAATATAAGAGGTTAATTTATATCATTAAATATTAATTAATTCATTACTTAAATCACCTTTTAGGGTTATTTATTAGTCACCATTTTCTAATAAACTGACTTATATCTTTACATCATCATTCCAGGTTGAATATTTAATGGTTCATATTTCTTGTGTGAAGTATTATTATAAAACCTAAGGGAAATGAAAATGAAAAAACTTATCTACAGATAAACTGTACCAGATTAAAGAAAGAAAATATGCCATTTAAAATTTTAACTCCAGAAGAGGCAGCATCTTATGTACATCATAATACAACTGTTGCATTTAGTGGTTTTACTCCTGCAGGATCGCCAAAAGTAATTTCTAAAGCGATTGCTGAAAAAGCGAAAAAAGAGCACGAAGCCGGTAGAGAATTTAAAATTGGAATGATCACTGGAGCTTCAACAGGAGACTCTTTAGATGGAGAATTGGCGAGAGCAAACGCGGTTAAATTCCGTACTCCTTATCAATCAAATAAAGATATGAGAGGTGCCATTAATAATGGTCACGTAGAATATTTTGATATGCACTTATCTGCGTTAGCTCAAGAAATGAGATATGGTTTCTTTGGTGAAATTGATGTAGCAATTATCGAAGCTGCTGATATTACGCCAAACGGTGAAGTGGTATTAACATCAGGCGTAGGTATCTCTCCAACAGCCACAAAATTAGCTAAGAAAGTTATTATTGAATTAAATAGTAATCACCCTAAATTTATTAAAGGGCTTCACGATATTTATCAACCATTAGACCCTCCTTACAGAAAGTCTATTCCAGTATACTCACCAGATGCAAGAATCGGTGATCCTGTATTAAGAATTGATCCTTCTAAAATCATGGGTATCGTTGAAACTAACGCTCCTGATGAAGTAGGTGGTTTCGCACCTGTTGATGAGGTAACTCAAAAAATTGGTGATAACGTAGCGAACTTCCTTGCTGGTGAATTAGCGAAAGGTACTATTCCAAAAGAATTCCTTCCAATTCAATCTGGTGTAGGTAATATTGCCAACGCGGTATTAGGTTCTTTGGGTAAAAATCCTGGTATCCCTCCTTTCAGAATGTACACTGAGGTAATCCAAGATGCAGTAATCGATTTAATGAAAAACGGCGATATCACTTTCGCTTCTGGTTGTTCATTAACAGTTTCTCCAGATGTACTGAAAGAAATTTATGGAAACTTCGATTTCTTTAGAAATAAACTTGTACTTCGTCCTCAAGAGATTTCAAATAACCCTGAAATCGTTCGTCAATTAGGATTGATTACAATTAACACGGCAATTGAAGCAGATATCTTTGGTAACATCAACTCTACTCACGTTTTAGGTACGAAGATGATGAACGGTATTGGTGGTTCAGGTGACTTCACTCGTAACTCATTCTTATCGATCTTTACATGTCCTTCAGTGGCGAAAGGTGGTAGCATTAGTGCTATTGTACCAATGGTATCTCACGAAGATCACTCAGAGCACTCAGTGAAAGTGATCATTACAGAGCAAGGTGTAGCTGACTTGAGAGGTAAATCTCCACGTCAACGTGCTGAAGCAATTATCGAGAACTGTGTTCACCCGGATTACAAAGAGACATTAAGAGATTATCTTGATGTAACTACAGGTCATCCTCAAACTCCACAAGCATTAGACAGAGTATTTAAAATGCACTCTGAATTTATGACTTCAGGTGATATGAGAAACACGAAGTGGTAATCAAGGACTCTATTATTTAGAATAAAAAATTATCCCTTATCGTATCGTAAACTCAGGAGTTCCTGGGTTTACGATACGATAAGGGATTTTTATTATCAAATAAAAGGTTGTTTCTAGATCAAATTATTAGATGATTATCTCATCATCTGCCTTTTCAGCATATAAGGTATAATAATCTGATCTAACTCTTTCTTGCTATCTGCTTCAACATAATCAATTTTATATTGACCACATTTCACATTTAAATCATGATATAATTTTGAAATTGTCTTTTGATACTGTTCTCTGATCTGTGAAGGTCTCAATTTTTCTCTTTGTCCGGATTCAACATCAACAAACACCATAGGACGTTCTGGAAATTCTAATTGCAATTCCGTACTATGATCAGCTACATGAAATAATAGAACTTCATGATTATTGTGCTTCAAATGCTGAAGTGCAGCAAACATCTCGTCACGATTCCCCATTTGTCCCATCATATCACTAAAAATGATGACTAATGAACGCTTATGAATAGTCTCAGCCACTTGATGTAAAACCTTAGCGATATGTGTTTCCTTCTGTGGAGGAGGCTTCTCCAACATTTGCTGTAATTTGATGAAAATCTGATGCAAATGCGTTTTTGTTGACTTCACTTGAGTCATTTCCTCAATATCATCGGAGAAAGTACAAAGCCCCACAGCATCTCTTTGCCGTTGAAGCATATACCCCAAAGATGCCGCAGCCATTGTGCTAAACGCCATCTTATCGAAGGTCTTATCAGGATAATACATAGAAGGAGAACGATCTAAAACAATCATTGCTCTAAGATTCGTTTCTTCCTCGTATCTCTTTGTAAATAACTTATCAGTCCTCGCATATACCTTCCAATCAATATGACGGGTACTCTCGCCAGGATTGTATAAATTATGCTCAGCAAATTCTACAGAAAAACCATGGTAAGGTGATTTATGAAGACCGGTAATAAACCCCTCCACCATTTGTTTAGCGAGTAGTTCTATATTTCCATATTGTCTAATTGTATCAAATGAAATCTCCTGCATAGTTTTCTAGTTATTTAATTCGTCTTATCTAATATAATAAATAAATAGATTTGAAAGTAAATATAATGTCAAATTATGAAACCGAGGTCGGGAGACCTCTAACGTTTTTTAGACACAAATGTCGCTATCGCTTAACATTTGCGCCAGTATTGAATCTCTGACATTTTTAGGTATAAACGTAAATATCGTTTACGTTTGCGGCAGTTTTACTTTTTACTTCTTTACAAAAAACGAGCGTAGATTCAGCACCTACTACCTACTACTTGCTACTTACTACCTACCTATAGATGTTTCTTCACAAACGCCCCTTTATACCCTTTACCTCTCACCTTAGCTACTTTATTTCTTGCGTCAGCTTCAGTTAAATCGCCATATATTAAACGATATACCTTTTTATCATTACTCCATCCAGCTTGGATAAAAATGCTTGACAACCCTTTTTTATTGGCCTTTTTCCCATTTGAAATAGCCTTTTTAACATCTGTATATGAAGCCATCTGAACACCATAGCCATTCTTAATATTTTTAGGAGTACCCCAAATACTGTAAGTACCCGGTGCTGCAAATTCTCCTTTGGGCTTACTTTCAGTTTTCGGAGGATCTTTCTTTGGTGTTTCTTTCACATATTTATTTTTAGGAATTACATCTCCTGTAACACCAGTCGTTCCCTCTTTTACTTTTGTTCCTTGACCATTGATATAAAGAACTTCAATAGATACATCACCAATACCATCTTTGACCATATCAATTTTTGCTGCTGCAGCTTTAGATAAGTCAATAATACGATGTGCTTTAAATGGACCTCTATCATTTACTCTCACCACTACCCAATTATTGTTTTTTAAATTGGTTACTTTAAGGTAGGTATCAAACGGTAATTCTCTATGAGCACATGTAAATGCATACATATTAAATCGTTCTCCATTTGCTGTTTTTTTTCCATGGAATTTATTCGCATAATAGGACGCTTGTCCTTTTTTTACATCACCAACTTTTTTCTGTCCGAAGACAAAAGTGGAAAATGATAAGGATATAAGTAGTAGAAATTTATACTTGTTCATTTGTTTATAATGCTTAGTTGAAATGTTTTTTTATTTCAGCTTGATCAGATATCTTTTTAATGAGTTGAAGTAATTGTTCTCCTTCATCCTCTGAGGTGAAATCACCTATTAATAGTCTAAATTCTTTCTGACCATTTGACCAACCTGTCTGTATCAAAACATCCTCAAAATTATAAGACTTTTTGATATTGATGGCGTCATTATAAGTGTCTTCAATATTAGAATTAGCAAGAAACATGACAGAATAGCCTTCTCCATTATATTTTTCTCCATTTAGGGTGTAAGTACCTGTAGGATAAAATAATTCTTTACTAAAATTTGTGGTGGTGTTATTTGATTGAAGCTTCTTCTCTTTGGCTTTTTTCGCTCTTAAAGTTTCAGGAGTATCCATTAAAGTAACCTCCACCTCAGCATCATTTAACCCAATAATATCTAATTTCTGAGCAGCTTTTAAAGTCACATCTATGATTCTTTCATTGGTATATGGGCGATCGATTATTTTAAGAAATACCGTTTTACCATTATCAATGTTTCTAACTTTAACGATACTACCGAAAGGAAAATACTTATGGGCTGCAGAAAGCTTGTTCATATCGTATTTATACCCTCCTGCTGTAATTCTACCTTCTCTATTATCAGGGTAATAGGACGCTTTTCCTATCTGTGAATAACCAATTTTCGTAATGCTTTGAGCAAATGATAAAGCAAAAAAATGAATGAATGTAAGCGTTAAATAAAATACTTTGTTTGTCATATGGGTCTCCCCTAAAATTTAAAAAAGATATATTTTGGATAATTGTATCTCTGAAAGAATATTCAAAATAGAAAGACAATATACAACATTTTTACTCTTATATTGATAAATGAAAATAAAGTGTAAAAAAAATACATTTTTTTCGAAAATCGCTTGGAATTATTAAATGATATACAAAAATTACAGTGTAATTGTAACTAAAAGATTAGGATTGTGGAAGAGAGAAGAGAAGAAATCTTTTCAAGAAAAGTACGTGCTGGAAAGCGTACGTATTTTTTCGATGTTAAGGCAACACGTTCAAACGATTATTACTTAACTATTACAGAGAGTAAAAAACGTTTTAAAGATGATCAACCTGTATTTGAGAAACACAAAATTTTCTTATACAAGGAAGACTTTGACAAATTCGTAGATGCCCTTGGAGAATGTGTAGACAAAGTGAAAAACGATCTTTTGTCGGACTATGACTTCGAGGAGAATAACAACTATGAAGACAAGTATAAAAGCGAACCTTTAGACAACGATCTATCGTATTAGTCAAAAAATCTTTGATCTAAAGAGGCTCCTGTTTTTATTTAAGCGGGAGCCTTTCTATATTTAACAAACCTAACTTTCCATTTACTTAAACAGATAAGATTAGTGTCAGATAAATATAAATCATCCTTTAAAGAAATAGCAGCTGTTGCAAAGTATTTCAGATCATTTACCAACTTAATTATCATTGGTTTAGTGATTTTGATCCTATCTTGGCTATCAGTGCAATTACAAGATGTACTCGCTTATCTTATCATTTCCCTTATCATTTCATCCATACTTCAAACACCTACAAACTATTTATCGAATCTACATTTTGTAGGGTATAGATTCCCAAGACCATTAGCAGTAATATTTTCTTTTATACTATTATTTGCCATCATTGGATTATTTGTCTTTCTATTTTATCCATTGATCAAAAGTCAGATTAGTGTACTTTCAGAAAAGAATCCAACAGAAATTGTTTCTGTAGTTGAAGGACCAATTATAGGTATTGAACAATTAATTAGAGATTATGTGATGCCTGAAGCAGAAGAAGGTTTTTTACTTAGTCAAGTATTAGAGAATGCCAACAATCTAGTAAAAAGTGATAGTATTCGTAACGTTATCAATGGATTGATATCCTTAACAGGTAATTTCTTTGTGGGTACAATGGCGGTATTATTTATCACCTTCTTTTTCCTTAATGATCCTGGGTTATTTAGAAGGCAAATCATCACATTGATACCAAATAAATATTTTGAAGTATCTATTTCTGCATTAATAAAAACAGAAAAATTACTATCAAGTTATCTACTTGGTCTATTTCTTCAAATGCTCAGTATATTTTCCATCGCCACCATTGGTTTAAAGATAGCAGATGTTGAATATGCGATTACCATTGCCGTGTTTGCCGCAGTAGCTAACTTAATCCCCTATTTGGGACCATTCTTAGGTTTCACTTTTGGAATGATGGTGGGCATACTTACCGATAATTCTCTTGTAGAAATGCCAGATTATATCTTCCTTGGAGCTAAAATCCTTACGGTTTTTGGTATCGTTCAAGTGGTAGATAACGTAGCTGTGCAACCCATCATTTTCTCTAGGAGTGTAAAGGTTCATCCCCTCGCCATATTCCTTGCAGTATTTATTGGATCTGCTCTAGGTGGAGTTGTTGGGATGGTGTTTGCTATTCCAACACTTACTATTTTAAAAGTAGGAATGGAAGAATTTATGTATGGGTATAAGAGGTATCAGATATTTAGGAGTAATAAGAGTGGGAATGCATTGTTGAAGAAGGTGGAAGAGTAAGTAAAAAAATCACTATTGGAAGTGTTAAGATGACAAGTGACACTTGTGATAAAACATAGTAAAAAGTCTCCAGACTTATCACCTAATAGTTTTTGGTTATAAGTCTGGAGACTTTTGCAATAGTAAGTTATAATATCAATTGCCCTTGTAACCCACGACAGAAGTTACGGGCTAGTGATATGAAATTCTAACACGACTAAAGTCATATTAGAATAAATAACGGTATTTATTATTTCGTTGATTTCGTTCGAAAAACAACAGAAACCAATATCTGCATCAATACTATCAATGGTAATGCAGCCACTCTAAATATTGCCAATAAAATCATACTTGATATAATTAATATATATCGAGCTTCATTTCCGGTCCAACCGAAGTTTTTGAATTTCAGTGAGACCAAAGGAATTTCGGCATTCATCAAATAGGATAATAGTAGTGTTAAGCCTACCAAAACATATATATTTGATACATAAGCATCATATTGTGGATACCATTGCATAATCAAAGGAAGTGAACCAATGATAATGGCTGTTGCAGGTGTCGGAACACCTATAAACCCATCCGATTGTCTTTCATCCACATTAAAATTGGCTAAACGGATTGCCGAGAAAGCTGCCAACAGGAAAGCTAAATATGGTAGATATTGATGAACATCAACGTACATCAATAGATGATACATAATAACAGAAGGTAGAACACCAAATGTGACCATATCCGCCAACGAATCCAATTCTTTACCGACGGGCGAGGATACTTTCAACATTCTAGCAGCAAAACCATCGAAGAAGTCGAAACCAGCTCCTACAAGAATCATAAAGGCACCCATCACCAAATTGCCCTCAAAACAAAATGTTATACCAATACACCCAGAAATTAAATTTCCACAGGTAATGGCATTTGGAATATGTCTTTTCAAAATATTTATATTTAATACTAGCGCAAGAATTTAGCGAAGCGGTTCTTGTGCTTAAAAAACTTCAGAGGTCTCCCGACCTCGTTTACTTCTAAATAAATCAGGTTACCCCCTTACAAACGGATTACTCCTCTTCTCATCTCCAATAGTTGTAAAAGGTCCATGACCAGGGTACACTCTCGTCTGATTAGGCAATTTATACATCACATTTGCAATATTGTCTAATAATGTTTGATGATCACCACCCGGTAAATCCGTTCTACCAATAGATCCTTTAAACAATACATCACCACCCAAAGCAAAATCATCTGAGTTAGAATAGAAAACTAAATGACCCGGTGAGTGTCCTGGAACATATAAGATCTCCATTGATGACTCACCAAAAGTAAGTGTTCCCTCATTTTCCATTAATTCATCTGCAAAAGATTCTACAAAACCTGGAATACCATAGCGAGCACACGAATCTTTACCCGAAGCTAGTGTCTCCACCTCTCCTTTTGGAATATATAATTTCACTCCAAATGTATCTTGACAATATTTATTACCAAACACATGGTCTAAATGACAATGAGTATTGACAATCTTCACCACTTTTAATTCGTTTGATTCTATAAAACTTTTTAATTGTTGTTGTTCAGATTCATCATAACAACCTGGATCGATAATAACGGCTTCTTTAGTCTCATCCCAGATGAGGTAGGTGTTTTCTTGGAAGGGGTTGAATGTGAATGTTTGTATTTGTATCATTATTATTAATGTTTATTACTTTATTATTTGGAGAGGTATGGTGACTTTTAAGAGTTCTGCGCTGGAGGGGTTACACCCCTCCTTGGGGAAGAGTAGTTACCTTCAAGATCTTATATGGAACAAGTCTGTATAACTAATCTCTCTATATTGAGGTGCTATCGGACTACTCTCCTCGCGAACGATGGGTGCAACCCATCGTGGGTGGTGAGTGACTGTAACCTCAGCAATCCGGAGGGGTTCCACCCCTCCTTGGGGAAGTGATTACCTTCGAGATTATCTATGGAACAAGTCTGTATAACTAATCTCTCTATATCGAGGTACTATCGGTCTACTCTCCTCGCGAACGATGGGTGCAACCCATCGTGGGTAGCATGGTTGTATGCGATTTACCACCCATCAACCCTACACCCCAAACAATATAATTGAAATGCTTATATTTGCCACAAATTTACACTTTGATTTTTTAGAATGGCATATAAGGTCGATTATTTAATCGTAGGACAAGGGTTAGCAGGGACAATTTTAGCAGAAACACTCCAAAATAGAGGTTTTTCGTTTAGAATTATTGATGATGGGACACTCAAAAACTCTTCTCGAGTAGCTGGTGGGTTATATAATCCTATCACTGGAAGAAAAATGGTGAAGACTTGGCTTTGTGATGTGCTTTGGGAGAAGATCGATGAGTTCTATCCTGCATATGATAAAAAATATAGCACTGATTCCTTCAAGCCTATCAATTTATATTTTCCTTTTGAGGGGCAAGAGAAGCAAACTGATTGGTTGAGTGCGAGTGCTGATGATCGATACGATGGCTATATCAAAGAGTTTCATTCAGAAGGATTATATACTGATGTCATTCATCAAGAATTTGGAGGAATGGAGGTGACTCGCTCTGGATATTTAGATATTCCTGTTTTTTTGGATGCTTTTAAAGAGCAGGCATTGAAGGAAGATAAAATTGAATTGGAGCTTTTCGATCATCAAGAATTAAATATTGGTGTAGATACGATCAGATATAAAAATATAGAAGCGAAACATGTCATTTTTGCTGAGGGAAATAAGGTAGAGAACAACCCCTATTTTCCTACTTTGGATTTCCGTCCTGTGAAAGGAGAATTGCTATTGATAAAGTTTAAAAATGCCCGTTTCAATCATATAATTAATAGAAATGGTTTTATACTTCCTATCGACGATAAAGGTAATTGCAAGTTAGGAGCTACTTATGAGCGTGTGGAGGATATGGAAAATCCTACTGAAAAGGGTAAGCGACAATTGTTAGAAAAAGTAGAATTGGTCGATGATGATTTTGAGATTTTAGATCATTGGTCAGGTATACGCCCCGCTACATTTGATAGAAGACCTTTCATAGGAACATCAAAAGATTATAAAAATATTCATATCTTTAATGGATTGGGTGCAAAGGGCGTGTCATTAGGACCCTATTTTGCACAAAAATTGATTAATCATATTGAGTTGGGTGACGATTTACCTTACGAAGTACGCTTGGATCGTTTATCAAAACAGCAAAGAATTAATTTGAACTCTAAAGGATGAATGCACAGCTAAACGCTATTTTTTCGAAGCTTCAGGTACGTGGAGCCGTATTGTACATCATTTTTATATTAGCCATTCTTAGTGGCTCATTGGTGAAAATGTACATCGATGTGCAAGCGGAAAAACAATTCCTATACAATGCCTTAAGTAATTCTCAAGCTTTGTTTCAGTATAGAATATCCTCAAAAGAAATAAAGAAATCGGTGGAAGAGATTCGTACTTCTGGGTTAGATCTTTTCAAATTCACTAATGCTGATGTTTATTTTCTTAACGACAAAGGCTCTCCTATCTTTTGGATCAATAATAATGCAGAATCTCATATTTTCGAGAAAAATGCACATCATGATATCCCTAATTTTCTAAGTAATAAATTCAAGAAAACGAGATATAAAAACCTTGAAAATTATAAAGAGTTTTTTATCACAAGAGTTGAAGTTGATAATCAATCTCAAAGATCGATTGCTTTAGTGGTACAGAGAGCAGACTTATGGCTCAATCAGAGTATCAATACCTTACCAATTACACTTTTAAGCATTGTATTAATAAGTATTTTATACCTCACGATTGGTTCATCTAATAAAAAATGGATTTATAATCCTTTAGACATCCTCATCAAACATTTAGAATACGAATCTCAAGGTATCGGTTCAGAATTATCTAGAGATGTTCCTGCCGAGTGGCACAACATTTTCCTAGAATTGGAAATGAGTAAGGATGGAAAAAATTCACAACTCCAGCAAAAAGAAACGGAAGCGGAAATCACTCAACGTTTCCATGCTCAATTAGAGGAACTTCGCTGGGCAAAATCTCAATTAGAAAAATATCAAAATCAGGGAACCGCACCACTCCCATCCAATACATTCTTAACAGATGTTTTTGAATCATCAAATATTGGTGTAATTTTAACCGATGAAGACAATATTCCTAAATTCGTCAATAATAAAGCGAAAGAAATTTTAGGTAAAGGTATCCAACCAAAGTCAGAAGAAGACTTATTGGATATCAGAAAAATCTTCATCGAAGGTACTGATGTGGAAATCCCATCAGACCAACACCCAATGGTTTTAGCAAAACAAAGTAATACACCCCAAATTGCTAAAGCTTTAGAGGTTTATAATCCGGATACTGGTGCAAGACAAAGTGTTTGTATTTGTGCTGTTAATTTGGGTGATGGGGTGGTTTGTTTTGTGGTGTAATTTTTTAATCTATGGATCCTTTATATAACCTATTTATTACACCTATTTATCTCTGTCTTATTTATTTTGTTATTGCTCCCTACTTTGCTAAAAGATGGACTAACAAATATACTAGAAAGTATTTTTGGTGGGGATTGACTGCTAAGATGTTTGGGGCTATTTCTTTCTGTTTAATATATCAGTTTTATTATGGGTATGGAGATACTATAGCGTATTTTAAACAAAGCATACAAATAATAAATTCATTTTATGATTCTTTCTCAACTGGTATCAATGTGTTCTTTTATAAGAAAAATTCATTATTAACTGGAAGAGAACTTTATTATCTAAATAATATCATCTACAAGAGAGACGATAGTACTTGGATTATAACTAAAATTTCAGCAATTATATCAATATTTACTTTTAAAAGTTTTTATTCAACTTCGCTTTTCTTTAGTTTATGGTCTTATTTAGGGTTATTCAAATTATTAACATATTTTACAAATAAATATAAAAAAAATTACAAAGTTATTCTTTCTTGTACACTTTTCATTCCATCTTGTATTTTTTGGAGCAGTGGTATTCTAAAAGAATCAATATTAACAGGATCAATCTCATTTATAACATATTACACCTTAGAATTAATCAATAAAAATAAGCGAGAATATTACAAAATATTTATATTATTCATATTAGTGATAGTCGTTTTTAAAATAAAAAGTGCAACAATTATTACTTTAATTCCTTGTCTTATAATATTTATCATTCAAAAAAGACTTGGGAAAACATCTAAAATACAAAAAGTATTTGTATTACTTATATTTATACTTTTTACTCCATTATTTTTAATAATTTACCAAAATCAAATAATTAATAATCTTGAGACTAGTGAAGAGTTTATTACAGCTAAAGAAAAAATAAATGGTTTTCAAGGTGATCATGGATCAAGAATTAAAGGTCATGGTGGAGGTGAAGCATCAACTTATCATTTAAAAACTAGTGGTGATATTAGTATTATTGGTTTATTAAAAGCTGTTCCTGAAGCAGTCATTGTCACATTATTTAGACCATTTCCTTGGGAAGCTAAAAAAATAGTACAATTATTTGGAGCACTTGAAAGTTTTGTCTATTTATTTATGTTTATACTTTTATTATTGAAAAAAGGAATTGTTAATATAATCAAAAAAACCTACAATAATCCTGAAATATTTTTGTGTATAAGTTATACAATTATTTTCGGATTTATTGCCGGTTACATTTCATTTAACTTTGGTGTTTTACAAAGATTTAAAACACCAATTATGCCCTTTTTTACATTATTTTTAATTTTGAATTTTATAAATTTAAAACGTTTTTATAAAATGAAATAGTTTCATTAACCATTCTTTCAATATTAAAATATTCTTTAAGTCGTTTATAACCATTTGTTGCTAGCCTTTTTTGTTCTGATGAATTATTGAAAAGATTCTTTATTGAAACTGTTAAATCTTTTGTTGAATATGGTTTAACAAGTATTCCTGTTTCATTATTTATTATAATTTCATTACTAGCAGGTACGTCAAAAGCTATAATTGGTATTTTCGCATTATAACCTTCTAAAAAAACAAGACCAAAACCTTCAGAAATTGAAGGTACAACTAAAATTTGAGATTCGCACAAGTACTTATTAACATTCGAATCAAACCCAGTAAAAATAACATTTTTTTCAACATTAAATTTTTTAGTTATTTTTTTTAGACTTATTTTCTCTGGTCCACTCCCCAAAATGAGTAATTTTATTTTTGGGTAAAAATCAATTAATTCTGCTATTGATTCAATCAAATATCGATGTCCTTTAAAAGGTATTAATCTTCCAACTACTAATAATTGGTATTCTTGTTTTGAATTAGTTTGTTTTAAATCTTCATATAAAAAGCCATGATGTATAACATCAATTTTATTTTCACTTGAAATTTTTAGTCCTGTAAATAATTGTTTTATTCCATTAGAAACTGCAAATGATCTATCAATAAATTTTTCACAAAACAATGCTAGTAAATAATATTTTGAAAAATAATTTATTTTAACTTTAAAACCATATTTATTAATATATTTTTCATCATAACCATGCTTTGTTGAAACTAAAGGTATTTTATTTCTAGAGAAAATCTTATAAATTGAGCACCATATATCTGCATGAATTAGATGACTGTGTATGATATCAAATGAATTTTCTTTAATAATTTCAGATAAATTTTTTATAATTCTGTAATCATAAGAATTTTTAAAACTTAAATCATAAGTTTTTATGCCCAATTTTCTTAATGATTTTATAAATATTAAGGGTTTGTCATTATCATTAAACATTCTAACAGATACAAACTCACAATGTATTCCTTTCTTCATTAATGCAGGCAACATCTCAAGAAAATATTTTTCACTACCTGCTAAACCTTTCACCTTTTGAATGAATAAAATTCTCATTAAATTAATTTATTTTTTAAATATTTATTTATTGGTAATTCAATTTTTCTATGAACAATTATTGATATATAAATTATAGTAAAAATTAATAAAATGTTAGTAATATTTATAAATAATAAATTTGTTATTTCAAAGTAATTTAAAACTTTAGTATATATTCTAATAATTGGCAAATGTAATAAATACATAACATAAGATGAATCCCCAAGTAAAATTAAAAAATTATTATTTTTTAAATCCCCTTTTAAAAGACCATAAAAAATAAAACAAAAAGGTATTCCATATTGAATTACTCTATGAAATCGAAAAAAGACAACATTGATAATTAAAAATACTATACCTATGAAAATACTAAAATAAGAATTAAATTTCCTCAGTTTATTTAATTGCCATATTTGGTAAATTATAATACCAAATATAAATTCGAATACAATAAAATCACTAAAAAATAAATTTTCAGTAAATAAATTTGAAAAAAATAAGATTGTAAATAATAAGATTGATACACAAAATATTCTCTTTTTTAAGTCAATAAAAATAAGAGAAAAAGAGTATAGTAAATAAAAATATAACTCATATGATAAAGTCCAACTTACACCTGTAAGCATATCATGATTAGGTAAAAGTAAAAGACTTTTTATTATACTTATTATTTCTCTTGAATGACTGGATCCAATAAATAAACTACTTATAAAAAAAAATATAAATGTCACCCAATAAATTGGGTAAATTCTCAAAACTCTTTGAGTAATAAATGAACTAGTAGATATAGATTTTTTATCCGTTGAATAAGAAATAATAAAACCACTTAAAATAAAAAAAAAATCTACACCACATGAACCAAAATAGAAAAAGTTATTTAAATATTTAATACCTAATAATTCATTAAAGTTAACACTTAAATGAAATAAAAGTACTAATAGAGCAGCTAAAGCCCTTCCTATTTGTAAAGAATATATTTTCATAGGTTTATCATAATTTCATTATATAAATCAGCCATAATTTCATTTGAAAGTCTCTTAGAATATAATAACGATTCATTAGCAAATTTTTTTCTTAAATTTTCATTATTTATTAATAAATTAATTTTTTCTACATAACTATCAATGTTATATTTCTCAACTAATAAACCATTAATATTATCAATAATAACATTGTTTACACCATTTACATTTGTTGCAATAATTGGCAAACCAGATGCTTGTGCTTGCATAATAGAAGTACTCATTGTTTCACCAAGAGTAGCATGCACATAAATATCTAAAGATTTTAAATACGCAGGTATTTGTTCACTATTAATTAAACCTTCAAATATCACATTATTCATTTCTAAATCTGCAACTAATTTCTTTAAGTATTCTGTAGATTCACCTTCACCCGCTATACTTAAAATAATATTCTTATTAGAGATTTTACAAATTGATTTAATAAGAGTTTTATGATCTTTTATAGGAACTATCCTACTTAACATTCCAATTTTTAAAATATTATTTGAGTTTTTGGATTTTATTTTATAGTATAAATCTAAATCTATTCCATTTGGTATTATGTTAGTTTTAGTTTTTGGAAAAAGAAATTTAAATTTCTTTTTTAACTCATTTTCATAATCCAATGATAAAAAAATAATTTTATTTGAAAATAAGAAACTAAAAAAAAGTAAAATCCATTCTATAGTTGATTTTAAATGATTTGCTTGAGTTTCTCTAACAATTATTTTTTTCTTATAAATTAAAGAAAATATAAATACTGGTATTATATTATAACTTCCATGTAAAAAAAATATATCATTATTTTTATTTAAACTCTTATAAATGTTAAACCAAAAAAAGAAATCAATTCCTTTATTTTTTTTTACATATTTAAAATTTATATAGTTTTTTTTAAACTTTTCTATATATTCTTGTCTTGGTTTTTCTATTCCATAAAGTAAAACTTCATTTTTAAATAAGGTACTATTTTGTGCTTTTATTAAAGAGAAAAAAACATTTCCATGACCACCTAATCCACTGTAAAATATGTGTTGTATTTTCAAATCTTTAATATTTTTTTTGATATCCATTTAATAAATAAAGCTGGTGATGAAAAAAAATTCAATATTAATTCTTTTGTCCCTTCTAAATACGAATGATGTTGTATCAATCTTATTGCATATTGTCTACCAAGTAATAGTTTATCGATTTCATATTCATCTAACAATGCATTATAGTATTTGTTAAATCTATTTTTCAATAAATCATTATCAGTTAATCCATCTTTTCCATATTTGATTTTTTGTTCTAAAAGATAAACCACAATTCTACCCATAATCATATTACTTGGATTTTCAGGTTTTTTATTTGTAATAGAATTAGAATTATATCGATAAAAATATAAAGTTTCTTTTAAATTAATCATCTTATATTTTAAGATCATTGAACCAAAAAAATACCAATCCACCCCTCCTTTTCTATCAAAAAAAACATTAAATATCTCATGAGAACTTATAATTTCTCTTTTAAACATTATTGATGCTGAAGTGAATTGAAATTCAAAAGGTAGAACTTTTTTAATATCAATATAGCTTAATGGAAAATCTGATTTCTTTAATATTTTTCCATTATTATTGATTTTTACACTTTGAGAACCACATAAAAATAATAAATGATCTTTTCTAAATTCATTAACTTGTAATTTTATTCTTTCAAAATCACTCCAATCATCAGCATCTTGAATTGTTATCAATTCTCCTTTACATAAAGAAATAAGTTTATTTGTTGTTTTTAAATTACCAATATTTATTTCATTGTGGTTTTTAATAATACGAGGATCATTATAACTATCTATAATATTCTTTGTATTATCAGTTGATCCATCATCACAAATAATTAACTCCCAATTATCATAAGTTTGATTTACAATACTATCAATCGCTTTATTTATATAACTTTCACAATTGTAAGCAGGCATTATTATAGATACAAATATTTCATTTTCCACAAACATCTATCAAATCTTTAATTATATAATTTAAATTATAATTTTTTAATATTATTTCTCTTTTTTCATTAATATTATATTTTCCCGGAGATTCAATAAAACTAATTATTTTTCTAACTGCTTCATTTTTAGAGCAGTATGTCCACTCTTTTTTTTCATCTAAAATTATTGTAGATACACTTCCGACATCATTCCCAATGACAGGAGTGTATGAATAGATAGACTCAAATAAAACTCTTCCAAATGGTTCTTCCCATATTGATGGAAAAATAGTTAAATCATATTTATAAAGAGTTTCCAATGGAGTTTTAGTTTGTCCAACAAAAGTCACCCTTTCTTGTAAATTATTAGTTTTAATTCTCTTTTTTAACTTCAATAAATAATCCCTTTGCTTCTTATTCATAACATCACCTATTATATCTAAGTATAAGTCATAATTTAATTCAATGAGTTTTTCAAAAATTTCAATTAATTCTAAAATTCCTTTTTGAGGTGTTATACGCCCTAAATAAACAATTTTTTTAACCGATTTAATTTTCTTTTCTTGAAAATTAGGCATCTTGTCTACCCAAAAACCATTAGGTATAACTTTTATTTTATTATCATTTAAACCTACAGAAGTATATAAAAACTTCATTTTTAGATTTGCAACTATAAATGCATCTACGGAATTTATAAAAGCACCAATTAGATTAAATTTTGATTTATAAAAATTATTAGTTTTAATGTTAGGCGGTAATCTTAAATGACAAATTATTTTTGAACTAAATATTTTTGAAAATAACCAAGCAAAAGGTAATTCCGTTATTTCATTAATATAAATAATGTCATACTTTTTTTTCTCTTTTAATAAAAAAGAAAAAACAGATTTTATATGAATAGGATTAGAAAAACACTTTTTAAAATTTAATGACCCTATTTTGAAAACTCCAACTCCAACTCTATTATATTCCGTTAAATAATCACCCCATTCTTCGTATAATAGATCAACTTCAATATTATTTATCCTAAAACCTTTTAAAATATCGAAAAGGCTCTTTTCTTGTCCTCCTCTTGTAGAAGAAGGAACAGGATCTAATGTTAAAACTCTCATCTAATAAATTTTAAAATATATTCTTTAAGTAGAATTTGAAAAATTTCAATAGCTAATTTAGTACTTTTAAAGGGTAAACATTTTATAATCTCAAGATATTGCATCATTAATCTGAGCGGATGTTTTCTTTCAATATTTAAGCGAAAAGTTGATTGCTGAATTAAAAAAAAAGATATAAGCTTAGAAACTTTTCTTATACCCATTGTTGAAATAAAAGGGTAATAAGATTTAAAAACTTCATCTAGAAGACCTATTTGATTATACTCCCAGAATTTTACATTGAAAACAGGAACTTTAGTTCTAAATTTCGGAACATATAAAGTTTCATATTTTGACATCCTATTTGTAACAAAATAGATAAATAAATATATATTCCTATGAGAATCATTTTCTAAATAATCATGTAGTAATGATTCTCTTTTCATTACTAAGCCAGACAATTGATGTCCTAAATATGAATAATTTAAAATATCAGAAAATGTATTAGTTAATTGCTTAGAATTAAAACCAGGATTTCTAACTTTTACTAAAGTTCCATCTTCGTATTCTTTTAAAATACCAGTGATGATACATCCTATATTTTTATTAAATTGCAATTCATCTACACAAAATTTCAAATACCCCTTATCTAATATATCATCATCACCAAGCCATACAATATATTCAGAAGTAGCTTTAGATAACACTGAAACTACATTCCTCTCTAAACCAATATTTTCAGAATTTCTATAGTAAAAAATGTTCACATCTTTATTAGAATTAATAATGGTTTTCACAACTACTTCTGTATTATCACTTGAACAATTATCAGAAATATGTATACGAATATCTTGATTGAGGTTGTTTGTTATAATTTCATCGATTAGATAGATCAAATTATTCTTTAATTCTTGTGATCTATTATAAGTTGGAATTAAAATATCTAACAGCATAAGTTTGTTTTACCAAAGTTTGTCTTTTTGTGATAAAATTGGATCTTGAGATTCCCAAGGAATATTTATACGAGAATCATTCCAAAGAATTCCTCTTTCTGCATCGGGTTGGTAAATATTATCAGAAAAATACAAAACAACAGTATCGGGTTCTAAAGTTAAATACCCTGTTGCATAACCTTTTGGTATAAATACACTTTCTTTAGGATTATTTAAAATAATAGACCCTGAGTTTAAACATTCAGATTCTTTGGTCACTACATCAACAAAACCTATTTGTGCCTTTCCTTGTATTACTCTAAAAAACTTTGCTTCAGCAAACTCCTCTTTCTGGAAGTGCATTCCTCTTAAAGTGTACTTGTCTTTAGTGTGGACATAATTCGACTGTTGAATAACATAATCCTTAAAAACTGAAGTATTTTTATCAAATGCTTTTAAAAAAACACCTCTTTCATCACTAAAAAAATGACTCTCAATATGGTGTACTTCTTCAAAGTAACTGTTAATTATTTTCATAATATTCTTTTAACCCTTCTTCAATAGATATTTCGGGGACCCAATTTAATTCATTTTGAGCTTTTTTTGATGAAACACCCAAAAAATTCATGGATTGATCTCTTCTATTGACTTCACCAAATTCATACTTTGGCAACACATAACCTTTCTCCTCAAGTTGTTGTAACATCATTAATATTACCTCTTTTACACTATTTGTCTTATCAGATGTAATATTATATATTCCGTGATAATGAGAAGTTGAACTAGCCAACTTAATCACCAATTTAGCTATGTCTGCAATATGTGTAAATTGTCTCTGTTGTAAACCTGAAGAAAACTTGAGATCTTTCTTATCCTTTACAGATTGAACTATATAAGGGAATAGCCTATTCTCATTTTCACCTTTACCATAGATATTAGTCAAAATCAAATGCAGGTGTTCAAAATCAAATGGTGACGATTGATGTTTATGATGTATAAACTGTGTTAGGATTTTCTTCGATATACAATAGGTATTAGGAAGTTTATTATTTGAAAAAACAAAATCTTGTTCGGACAATAACTCCTCATTATCAGTATCGCCTATTTCAAAATAGGACCCAAAAGTAAATAGTTTTCCATTAAACTTATGTTCAAATAGTCCTTCTATCAATTTAATCGCAAAAAAAGCATTAATTTCTAGTATACCTTGAGAACTTACTTCCTGTTTTGGTTGCACACCTGCTGCCATTGTGTTAATAATGACATCATTTCTCGACCATTCGTATACCCATGAATGAACTTGATCTTCATAAGCATCGAACGTTTTAATTCTATACTTAGGTTTTCTTAAATGATCCCCCTCTTGAGAGGGATAGAACATCCAAGATTTTTTTGTTCTTGTATAAATAGTTATTTCATCTTGATCATTCAAAGAATACTGTTCTAGTATCTTTTCCGCTAAGAATGAAGACCCTCCTATTAAAGCTATTTTCATCCTAAATATTCGTCTATTTGTTGATTAGTATAGTCTGATGCTGGAATTTTCTCTTGAAGTACTGCCTTATACCATTGAATAGTGAAATTAATGGCTTCAGAAGCATTTTTTTGAGGTTGCCACCCCAATAAATTAGATGCTTTAGAACAGTCTAGCCTTAACAGTTTTGCTTCATGAGGCTGTTTTACTTCGACTGCTTCATAATTACCACTTCCCCAAATTTCCACAGCATTCTGAACTAATGTTTCTACATCCACAAATTCATCATAAAGAGGACCGAAATTCCAAGCACTTGCCCAGACTGCAATATCATCTTCTTCTGATAACTTTTTCCCAATCTGTAAATAGCCAATCAATGCTTCTAAAACATGTTGCCATGGTCTTACTGCTCTTGGATTTCGTACATTTATTGTTTCTTCATTTGACAATGCCTTAACAATATCAGGAATGATTCTATTGGCTGCCCAGTCTCCTCCACCTATTACATTTCCAGCTCTCACCACAGCAACTGCTTTTTGATGTTGATTATACTGTTCAACAGGAAAAAAACTTTTTATAAAAGAGGCTATAGCAATCTCTGAACTTGCTTTACTAGAACTATAAGGATCGAAACCACCTAAACGATCTGTTTCTCTGTAAGGATAGAGCCATTCTTTATTTTCATACACCTTATCTGTTGTGATCATTACAATATGGCATTTTTTTTCCAACTGTCTAATAGCATCCAACAAATACACGGTACCCATTACATTTGTTTCATAGGTATACACCGGATGTTCATATGAAGCTAATACTAAAGGCTGAGCAGCAAGGTGAAAAACATAATCAGGCTGAAAAGCATGTAGTTCTTTTATTAGATTACTTTGATTTCTAATGTCTCCAATTATAGATTCGCAAAAATTATCACCTGATATATCATTATATAATGATCTTTCTTCAGGTTGCAATGCATATCCTTTTACTTCTGCTCCTAACTTATGTAATAAAAGAATAAGCCATGCCCCTTTAAATCCAGTATGCCCGGTAACAAAAACTTTCTTATTCTTATACGATTTTGATAATATATCCTTTAGTTCCATTTTTTCCATTGAGGATTTGTAATCCACATTTTTTCTAACTCAACCTTATCTCTTAGTATATCCATACACTTCCAAAAACCATGATGGTGATAAGCAACCAATTCTTGATCTTGGGTTAACCCTTTCATAGGCTTCTGTTCCCACATTTCATCTTCCATATTCCCTTCAAGATATTTAAATACATCCGATTTTAGAACAAAAAAGCCTCCATTAATCCAAGCTCCTCCACTATTGGGTTTTTCAACAAATCCTGTAACTTCTTCATTACTATTTGTTTCTAAGACCCCGAACTTACCCGCTGGTTGTATCGCTGTGACTGTAGCTATTTTCCCATGTTGACGATGAAAATTCACTAATGCTGTAATATCAACATTTGACACACCATCTCCATAAGTTAGCATAAATTCCTCCTCTCCTTCTAAATAGGATTTTACTTTTTGTAATCTACCGGCAGTCATTGTATTCAAACCAGTATCCACTAAAGTTACTTTCAAATTCTCAGCATTTGCTTTATGTATTTCCATCTGATTATTGGCTAAATCAAATGTTACATCTGCATTATGTAGAAAGTAATTTGCGAAATATTCCTTTATAATATACCCCTTATAGCCTAAACAAACTATAAAATCAGTGTAACCATGAGACTGGTATATTTTCATTATATGCCATAAAATTGGTTTTCCTCCAATTTCAATCATTGGTTTGGGTTTTAAGTGTGACTCCTCTGATATTCTGGAACCTAAACCACCTGCAAAAATCACAACTTTCATTCTAAATCTTTAGTTTATTTTTATATTGTATGTAATTAATTTATTTTTATTAATCGTAAATTTTAGAAAACACCATAATGAAATTATTTAAAGAAATATATATTAAAATCATATTTTTAATCTTTTTTATATCTTTCCAATCATTTTCACAATCAACAATAACTGATTCTTTAGCACTTGTTGAATTATTCAATCAAAACCAAAATAATACATTAGAATGGGACTTAAATAAATCTTTAGAGAATTGGGAAGGTGTTATTTTGGATGGTTCAAGAAGAGTTACTACTCTTAATATTCCACAAAAAAATATAACTATTATACCAATTAATTTAGGCGATTTAAGTGAGCTAAAACAACTATTAATTAATAGAAATGAAATAAGAAACCTACCATCATCACTTGGTAAACTAACAAGTTTAACAAGAATTCATTTGGCAGACACTAAAATTGAATCAATTGATGACTTTTTCATATCTTTTAATAACCTTAACAGGTTTGACTGTCAAAATAGTGAAATTTCATATATTTCTCCTAATGTAAAAAATTTAAATTCTTTAAATATTGGAAACATTTCAAATAACAGACTTTCTTATTCTTCACTAAATAATTTTCCTGAAAGTTTTTTAAATAAAATCTCATATTCACCACAAAGAAACACACAAAATGATACTACAATATTTTTTGATAACAATTATACTATTGATTCTAAAGACTCACTAACAAATAATAATCATCAATGGTATAAAAATAAAATTATGTTACCAAATGAAAACAATAGGTATCTTACTATATATACTAATGGTGATTACCAATGTGTTATTACAAATAGTGATTTTTCCTCACTTACTGAAGTTAAAACAGCAAATTTCAGTATGGTTAATTCTGCACCTTTTAAATCTGACTCCTTAGCATTAGAAAGCTTATCAAATAATAACCCTTCAAACAACCTAAACTGGTCTCCAACAATAAGAGTAAAAGATTGGACTGGAGTTACACACACCGGTTTCCTTGGTGATCAAGTCACAAAAGTAGATATTGACAATCAAAACCTATCTGAACTACCAACAGCACTTCAAAATCTTACAGGATTAGATACTTTAATCTTGTCCAACAATAGATTTGTATTTGACAAATTATATGCCACACAAGGACTATCTCCTACTAATATATTCACCTATTCACCTCAAGCAAATTTAGGTACCGAAAAATCAATTGGATATACTGGAACCCCTGTTAATCTTGAAGTAGACTTAGCAGTTACTGATACATCTGGAAATAATATTTATCAATGGTATAAGGATGGTCAAATTATAAGTGGTGCAAATCAAAGAACATATTCCACTACTGAAATTGGCACTTATCATTGTGAAATCACAAATAGTGATTTCCCTATTTTAACATTAAGACAAAATAATATTTTTATTTTTGATCAAGCATTATTCGATCAAGATTCAACAATAGTAAGATCTATTTATGAAAACAATCCCTCAAATACTTTAGGTTGGAGTTTGTCAGATCCAATTTCACAATGGAATGGTGTAAATCTAAGAGGAGGAAGGGTAAATAGTCTACATTTATCAAACACTAACTTAAATTCATTACCCGATAATATTCAATTATTAAACAAGCTTGATAGTATCGATATTAGTTACAATACATTTAGTGCTCTACCTACTTTATGGAGCAACCTCACTGAATTGGTTTATTTAGATGTATCTCATAATCAATTAACATCTTTAGTAGATGAAGTCTATATTTTAACTCAGTTATTACACCTTGATATTTCTTCTAATCAAATTGATTTCCTTAATAGTATTGTTGGTCAACTCTCCCAATTAGACTATTTAAATGTCTCCAATAATAATTTCACCTTCGATGATTTATTGAAGATTAATAAAGATAATATCTCAAATTTCACCTATTCACCTCAAGGAGCTGCAGGTCCAGAACAATTTATAGCAACTGCTGGTATAATTGATATTTCTGTTGACCCAAGTGTTGATCCTTTAGTAAGTTCCAATCAGTATCAATGGTTTTATGAAAGAAATCAATTAGTTGGTGAAACTAGCAGGACTTATACTGTAGATAATCAATTTGGTGTTTATCATGTGACCATTATGAATTCAGAGCTCCCTAGTTTATTATTAAGAACTTCAGATATCAATGTTTCACCAGATCAAGTTTTTACAAATGATTCTTTGGCTTTAATTACCTTGATGAATGAAAACTCTGATAATACACTCTCTTGGAACACTTCTGAGCCGGTGGGAACATGGGAAGGAATTAAAGTAGATGGCTATAGTTCAAGAGTATTTTATATTGACGTTTGGAGTAAGAATATTACCAATTTCCCATCATCGATTTCTACTTTAGATTCGCTAAAAGAGATTAATTTTGGATCAAACGATATTGAATCTATTGATGAAGATTTTTACACTAATGATCAATTAGAGTATGCTAATTTCTCTAACAATCATTTGCCCTTTTCCGAATTGGATAAAGTAAATATTGATCCAAGTAATGGTAATGGCCAAAACTTTGTTTATCAGAATCAAAAAGCTATTGGAGTTGAAAACTCAACCGTAACATTAGAAAACGGGGTAAATTACCTCATCATCCCTGATAATCTTAAAGCAGCAGATGATCAATATCAATGGTATAGAAATGGTAATTTGATCAATAACGCTTCAAATGACTCCCTTTGGGTGAATAATATTGGGGAATATAATTACACTATTAAAAATTCTAGATATCCGAATGAACTACTTACTTCATTTTCTATTACAGTAGATGGAGAAGTAACATCAACTAATGATGCAGTAAAGAATAATATTAAAATTTATCCAAACCCTACTGATGGTGTACTAATTATTAAGTCAAATAATCTATCTATAGAAGGTATTCAAGTGAGAGATATTCAAGGAAAATTATTAGATAATCATCTAAGCTCAATTAACTCTTTTGAGAAGCAAGTAAATATAGAAAATTATCCCTCCGGAGTATATATGATTAGTATACATACTGATAAAGGAAGTAGTGTATTTAGAGTGATTAAAAAGTAATCAAATAATTCACTTGTCGTTATTAGTGATACCATAATAAAACCCATGAAATGTAACTTTTATGGGTTTTATTATATAAACAGTTATAGCTGAAAAATTTTCTATTCTACAACTTCTGGTGTTAAATCAATTATTCGATCACATTCTTCTAAAGTAGATAATCTATGAGCAATAATTATTATGGTTAAATCGTCAGTATGAGATAAACTATTGATAGATTCTGTGATTTCTTTTTCTGTTTCGTTATCTAATGCTGATGTAGCCTCATCAAAGAATAATATTTCAGCATCAAAATATAGTGCTCTAGCAATACCCACTCTTTGTCTTTGTCCACCAGAGAGTTTAGTACCATTCTCTCCTATTCGGGTATTTACTCCATCTGATAGCTCATTAGCTACTTCCCATAGACTTGCTTTTTGAAGAACAACTTTCACTTTTTCAAAATCAATCTCCTCAACAGTACAACCAAAAGCGACATTCTCAGCTAATGTTCCATCTATGATGTATACATTCTGTTGTACATATCCCACTTTGTGGTAAAAATCATCTTCATAGGTCTCATCATAAACAACGTCATCTACTAAATACTTTCCATCCGATACTTTTAGAAAGCCAAGTAAAATATTCATGATAGTTGTTTTACCTGAACCGGAAGACCCTATTAAACCAATGGTCTCTCCCTTTTTAATCTTAAGAGAAAAATTTGAAATTACATTTTCATCGGCATCATCATATCTAAACGAAATATTATCCAAATAAAGCTCTTTCTTAAAGGTAATTTCCTTTTGGGTAGGTCTTTTATAATGGACTTCTTTTTTTAGTGGTTTTAGTACTTCAAATGTCCATTTATTTTGATTTAAGCCATTTATATAGGTCATCATTCTATTGATTGATGGCATGATTCTAAATCCCGCAATGGCAAACACACCCAAAAGTTGAAGTAACTCTAAGCGGGAATCTAGGTAATATACACCGTATACATTCATTACTAAAATAGCCAACATTAATGAGGATTCAATTACTCTAGTTGGGGCTAAATTATATATATTAGCTCTAATATTAGTTTCAGCTAAAGCGTCAACATCATTAGTGATTCTTTCTCTAAAGGTATTTTCTGAACCAGATATCAGCACATCTACATATCCAAAAATGCTTTGGAAAATATTTTTACTAAGTCTGGGATTTACATCACGTCTAACGTCACTAATTGCGATTGATTTTCTTTGAACGTATTTATAAAAAATGAAAAAAGTAGGAATGACTATAACAGCTAAAAGCATCATTATATTTAAATCGTAATATGCAATACCAAAAACGATTAGTAATAAAATAACAATTTCATTTAATACATTTAATACGCCTAAAAGTTGTTGATTAGCAAAGTTTTGAGTTGCCAAATGGATGTTACGAAATAAAACATTTGAATTCTCTTCTTTAAAAAAAGCAAACCCTTTTCTATAGTATATCTGATGTAATCGTTTAGCAAAATCGCCATATAAACCCATTGCAAATTCACTTTGCCACTTTATTATGAACATCCCTCCTACATTTTTAAGAAGAACAATAACAAATAAGAAAGAAGTAAGTAATATGATAAGTTGTTTATCATCTGTCAGACCAAATGTAGTGTAAATCCAATTCGCCCAAGCATATTTTTCAACCATATTATCTTCCAATAATACCGCAAACACAGGCAACATCGCACTAAGACCTATGAGTTCTAATCCAGAATTTATAAAGAGTAAAATACTTACACCAATAGCTTTAACCTTTTGATCTTTAGGGAGAATTGATCGGATAAATTGTATGGTTTGTATTATTATTTTCATTGAAGGTTATTTTAATGTACGGACAAAAATAAGGAATTGAGTTAGGAATTAGGAGTTAGGAGTTAGGAGTTTTTGTTTATTCAACTCATATACAGTGATATAAATTTAGAGTTTTATTTTTAATATTAGAATGGCTAACATATTTACTAATATCATTGAAATAATAAATGGTAGTATTCCAAAGAAATACAAAACAAATAAACACCCCAGAAACAACCCCTTCCCTAACATATTCACTCTCAACGTAAACTTGGTCTCGCCTAAACTGTTATAATATACCTCTGCAATTTGATAGACACTTTGAGTACAAATCAAAAATGAGAGTAGTCCAAAATATTGTCCACTTGTTCTCCACACCTCTCCAAAAAAGAAAACAAACAGATGTTCTGAAGTAAAAAATAGAAATAAGGCGATGCTAAAAGTGATCAAAAAAGTGACTAGAATGGATCTATTGAATAAGATCTTTGAGGACTGAGTTTTATTCCCTTTTGAAAAATAAGGTAATAATAAGTTATTGACGACTTGAAAAAGTGAATTACTTATTTGCTGTTGAATGGATTTGGCTTTGACATAACTTCCCAACATTAAGCTGCTTCCTACAAATTGTATTAATAAAATGTCTATTTGAGAGAATAAATTGTTCAAAAACACAGAGGCTGAACGGGTTTTCATGTAGGGATAAAAAGATGCTAAAGATGTCCTCTCAACTTTTGGTTTCCATGAACACAAAAAATAGAATAATGTAAATTGAAGAGCATATCTTAAAAGGAAAGTCCAAACTAAAGCAAAGATTCCATATCCTTGATAAGCGATTATTAATCCTAAAATCGTTGAGCTTAAAGATGAAATGGTATAAACTATGGAGGTGATTTTAAACTTTAAATCAATTTTCAGTTTAGTCATGGATAAACCTCCCCACCCTTCAAAGAGAAAACATAAGCTCAATATAAAAGCGGCTAAAGGTTGATAGGTAAAATCATCAAATACAAAAGTTAATCCGTAATAAGATAGATTGAATGTCAAAAAACAAATGAAGCCTAAAGTCAAGATCACCCAAAATGCTGTGGAAAGTTCTCTATCCGATACCTGATTCTTTTGTATGAGTGCTTCATGTAAAGAAAAGTCTTGAAAAACATTTAAAGTCACTACAATGACCACCATTATACCAAATGAGGCATAATCAGCTGGTGTTAGAAATCTAGTCATGAAGACTGATCCCAACAAAACCACTGCTTGACTAAGCACTTTTGATGAAAATTCGTAAGTGAGGTTCTTTAAAAAACTCAAGGTAATAATAGATACTTTGATGTAAATGAAAAAAATCTCCTAAAAATAGATATTAACTAGGAGTTAGGAATTAGGAGTTAGGAGTTTTTTTACGTCAGAGGTGGTATTTTATAAAAAACCTATGTTTAAGTCATCGATCTGAATCAATTTTTAGAAAACATTCTTATTTTTGTTATCAATGGTAACTTGAGAAGGAATTCTTACAAAATACTCTTGTAGGGATGTTGCAGTGCAACGTCCGAACGGTTGATTTTCAAATCATCATATATTTATAATTTGAAGAATTACCTACAGAAATTCTGGATCGGGCTAATAAACGAATAATAATGACAAAGTCAGCATACATTACAAAAGAAGGAATGGAAGGATTGCAACAAGAAGTGCAAGTCCTTTGGGAAGAAAGAAAAATTGTTACTGAAGCAGTTTCTGATGCAGCCGCTATGGGCGATCGTTCGGAAAATGCCGAATACATATATGGTAAAAAGAAATTAAGAGAAATTGATGGCCGTTTGACTTACCTCAGAAGACGAATTGGTAATGTTAAGGTTTTTGATCAAGAGATTGATGAAAATAAAGCCATGTTCTCGGCTTATGTGACTTTTAAAGATCAAACCAACCACATGATGACCCTTCGTCTTGTTGGACCTGATGAAGCGGATATCAAAAAGCAAACAATTTCTATTGCCTCTCCTATTGGAAAAGCTTTGTTAAATAAACAAATTGGTGATTCTGTAGATGTTGTCACTCCTGCAGGTAAGAAAACTTTCACTATCCAAAAAGTCAAATACTAATTAGGTAGAGTTTTTGATTACTTATAACTGAATATCTATCTTAGAAATACTAAAAATGAACTATAAAAATATAATCCTAGCCGTTACTCTTTTTCTCACCACCTCACTTGTCTCTTTTGGACAAGATTGGTATGTACTTCATGTAACGGGTGAGATCATAAATACAGCAACCAATACTCCAATTAAAAGTGGAGATATGTTAGGTGAAGATCTAGCTTTACAATTTGCAACAAACACTGCAAAAGCTGTAGTCATTGCTCGATCTAAAGGTAAAATGCTTTTGGATGGAAGTAAAACATCCAAGAATGAAGATGGTGAATTCATGAGTTTAGTATCTCAAGTGTTATTCCCTGTACAATCAAATAAAATGATGAGTACGCGTAGAGTAACTTTCGGTGGAGAGATGGATATTTCTTATTATTTCAATGGTGGTCCATATGTCTTCATGAGCGATTCAGTAGTCCTCAATGTCGACAAATTTAGGTATCCCCTAACTGAAGATAAGAAAATGGCTGTTCGATTTGTATCTGAAGGTCAGGCATACAATCGCTGGATTGAGAATTATGGTTCAGATAATAAAATCTTGATTGATGCTAATAATGTATTCAAAGATGTAAATACAGATAAAATAGAAACAGTGGATGTATACTACCTAGATATGAGTGGTGAAAAACCAAATCCAAAACATATAGGTAGCTTCGATCCTGTTTTCATCAATGAGGATAAATTAAAAACTGAATTACTCTCTCTTAAGAAATTCTTATCAGACTACCAGAATGAACCTAAGGAAACTGTGAAGAAAGAATTGTATCAATACGTTCTTGATATTTATGGCAAGGTGGATGAGGTGATGTTTGAAGATTGGAGTGAGGATATTGGGGTTATTTAGGTAGCAGGTAGCAGGTAGTAGGTAGTAGGTAGCCAAAGTTAACGCTCGTTCTTGTGGTTCGTAGGGACGTAGCAGTGCAACGTCCGTACAGGTGCATCTTCAATATCTCAATTTTTTAATTATCATTCTTATTTCTTCATTTTATAATAAGAACAACAATTTTTTAAATAATGAGCAAACCAAGAAAAAAAACAGATCGTCTAATCTTTCGAATGCAGAACAATAGCATTTTGATGTGGGCGATTTCTATTGTGCATTCTTTTGTTATGATCATTGGACTGATGTACTATATGTCATTGGTTTATGTGATGCCAGATGAAATTCTTTTGATTGAAACACTTTCTATGGTGAAGAATGCGTTATTGGGTGTGGAAGATAAGCCATCTAAAGATCGTTTTCTTTTTGTGAATTGCTCTTGGGAAAAGGATTTAACAGTAAAAAAGGATTCTAACGATTTTGTGATTGGTAATGTGGATATTACTAATCGTAAATCGATTACTAAATTTGTAAATCAATTGAATCAAAACCCTGATAATCACGAGTATCTTTTGGTCGATGTTCGTTTTTATGATGAATCTGAGGATGATAGTTTGATGCAAGCTGCTTTTGCTCAATCAAAAAATACGATTGTTTCATATCATAAAGGAGCTGATGGTAAACCGCATTATCCTGTTGTAGATGTACCTATAGGTCTATCCGATTTACAAGTACAAGAATTGAATCATGAAGAAACTGTTTTATTAAAGTACCATATTATTCAGGCCGATTCTTTAAAATCAACTCCTCTCCTAATTGCTGAAAGAATGTATGGAGAGACGATTGAAAAAGGTTGGCTATTTAATAAATTCAGAGGTAATTACATGTTGGATAGTTACATCCTGGACTACCCAATCCGACCATATGATATTTTTGTTAAGAATGACTACATGTACATTCAAATGCATGAGTTATTAAACATGCCTCCTTTCTTAATCGAAGATTATACAAAAGACAGAATTATTGTAATGGGAGACTTTGAGGATCATGATATTCATAAAACTATTTATGGGTTTATGCCTGGTCCACTTATCCTTACCAATGCATTTATTACTCTTGAAAGAGGTTATAATAAAATCACCATTGGATTCTTCATCTTTATCTTTATCTGTTTTACCTACATCTCACATAAAGCTTTAACGTTTAGAGATCCTGTGACGAAATTCATGGAGAAGTTCTTCAATTCAGATCACTTCTTGATGGAAATTCTTCAAGATTCACTATTCTATTTAGTCTTCTTTGGATTGATGTCGGTCATCTCCTATTTCCTATTCAATATTCACCTTACTGTATTGATTCTATCCTTCTACATGTACGGGGTGGAACAAGGTTTACTTTATTATAAAGGGTATATTGAAGAGAAATCTAAGGGTAAGTCGAAGATAACGGAGAAGGAAACTGAGGGGGTGAAGTAATAGCAAGATATCTCCTAACTTATCCACGATTGAAATGGTAGGTAGGAAACAATAAAAAATCCCATAGACTTTATTTAGTCTATGGGATTTTTTTCAACCCCACTTCAACCCACGATTAAAATCGTGGGCTAGTAATAAGCTGAATTCTCAAAGACTAAAGTCTTAAAGAATTTATGCCCAAAACCTAATTTTGATAACACTTTAGTGTTGTCAAAATCAACATATCACCAACCCATGACTTCAGTCGTGGGTTATATACACGCATAGGTCAAGGGGTACAAAATGTTTGTATATCTGAAATATACCTACTTCTTAAACACATCTCTAATCCCCGCCATCAATAACTGTCCAGAAGCTGGGTTTGTTGCCAATGGCACATCATATAAATCACAAACTCTCATCAACATTTGAACGTCTGGCTCGTGAGGGTGTTTTCCAAGTGGATCTCTAAAGAAAAATACTGCATCAACATCACCTTCAGCAACCATTGCTGCAATTTGAGCATCACCACCTTTTGGTCCAGAAAGTTTACAATCTACTTCTAATCCTGCTTTTACTAAATGACTACCTGTTGTACCAGTAGCTACAATTTTTATGTCAGAAAGAATATCCATATGATCTTTAAAAAAGCCCACCATTTCTGCTTTTCTCCCATCATGGGCAATCATTGCCACTCTTTTTAATTCGTTGTTCATAGTTTATGATGTTTTAAAAAATTACTATTCTTTTCTAAAAAGACAATAACAAAATGGTATTAGAGTGGTCCGTAGGGACGTTGCAGTGCAACGTCCGTACTTGTGCACAATATATAATAACCATTTGTGTTATTATTATTTTTGCAAAAGCCTAAGATCTATTTCAATTCGAAAGATAAGAGATTTTTATTTTGTGATGTATGATAGATGTTACCTTTTTTTACATTAAAAATAATCTCAGATTTTCAATTCTCAAATCAGTGTTTAAAATATATGTGGGACGAGGTCGGGAGACCTCTAACGTTTATAGGCACAAATGTCGCTAGCGCTTAACATTTGCGCCAGGTGGCTTTACCTTTAACCTCATACTTCAATCTCGGCATCTCAAGGAATAAATCCCTGGGCTTTTAATACTTTCTCCCTTACCTATTAGTTATTACTTATTACCAAAATAACGAGCGTTAACTCAGCACCTCCTACCTACTACCTGCTACCTGCTACCTAAAATCACCCCACCATCACATGCGCCTCAGGATATTGATAACTATTCGTATTTACCGTAGAACTCAAAGCCAATGCCAGCGTAAGCGTACCTACTCGACCAATATACATCGACATAATTATCACAACTTTACCGATAGATGATAATTCACTTGTTATACCCATACTCAATCCTGCGGTACCAAAAGCAGATATTTGCTCAAAAATCAATGGAAGTAACTCAATTTTTGGATTATCTAACTCAGTGATACTAAGGATAAATAAGGCAAGTAAGTTATATATCAAAGCAAACATAAAGATGGAATATGATCTTTTGATGTTCTCATCTGAAATCGTCCTTTTTCGTACTACTATACGTTCTTGTCCTCTGATGATACCGATAGATGACAAGAGTAAAAGATAGAAAGTGCTACTTTTAATACCTCCACCTGTCGAACCTGGTGCCGCACCGATAAACATCAAAAAGATCATAACAAGAATGGTTGGAGGTTTCATAGAACCGAAGTCCATTGAGTTAAAGCCTGCTGTTCTAGTAGTAACTGATTGAAAAAATGAGGCTATGATTGATTCCACAAAAGATCGGTCTTGTCGAAGTTGATCAATTTCTAGAAAGAAAACGGTTAGCATGCCGACCAATATCAAAATGATGGTCGAATAAAGCGAAATAGATGTTCCTATGGAATATTTTTTCCATGGACTTCTCCAACGCTCTCTTATCTTACTTGGAGAGAATATTTCCTCAATGGTCGTAAAACCAAAACTACCGAAAATAATGATTATTCCAATTACCATATGTAATCCATACATATGTCGGATATCAATTATACCATTATCGAATCTTGTAGTATCAATTGCATCGATACTTGTATTTAAACTATCGGGAAATAAACTGAAACCAGCATTACAGAATGCAGAAACAGAATGGAAGATAGAATACAATACTTTTTGAGTAAAGCTATTGAATTGAAGGGAATCTCCCCATGAAAAGAAAATAGCGATGGCCCCAAGTGTCTCAATCCCTAAAGTCAGTAGAATTACCTTCCTCAATAAACCTGTAGCTGATGACAAATCCTCACTACTTAATACATCCTGAATTATGGTTTTGTGTTTTAAGGATACACCTTGAGACATGAAAGTGGCAAAAAAGGTCGCAAAGGATACAATACCTATACCACCTAATTGCGCCAATAACAAAATCACTAACTGACCTTGAGCTGTGAAATATTGACCAGTATCTACAACTGCTAAACCTGTCACACAAGAAGCACTTACTGAGGTAAATAAAGCATCCAAAAAGTTCATACTCGATTCACCGATAGTTGCTTTTGGCAACATCAAACAGAATGCTCCGAAAAGTATTAAGATGATAAAACTGAATATGAATGTTGTTGATGGTTTAATCTTATATTCTGATATGAGAACAGAGACTTTTGTAATCTCTATCATCACTAAGAAGGTCAATGCTGCATAAACGACATGCTGATAGACTTGATTTGTTGTTCTATCAATTTCAAAACCAACAAAAAAATGGAATAAACCTAGTAAGGTGATGAAACTTAAAAATGCTCCTTCGAACCATGTGGACTTTATAAACTCCAACCGGTAATTGGTAAAGATCGTTCTTAAGGCATAATTTGATATATATATGATGAATAATACCGGAACAATATTTCTAATGAAACGCTCATCGGATTGTTCTAAATAAAAACCATATTCAAAAATGACAAATACGATGGATAATGTAGAAGCCACAATCGCCGATATTCTTTCGTATCGGAATACAGAAGTTTGATACTTTAAAAGCCATTGATTAATAAAGTCTTTAGTATCGGTGTTCATGTTTTATGAGTAAGGAGTAAAAAGTATGGAGTAAGATGTTAGCGGACTTACTCTTCCAAAATATAAATATAAGTTGTGTGGGTGTATTTCAAAAAAGATTGGTGGAATAGTATTGGGTTTGTCAATTATATTTTTCTAAATGGTTCGTTTGGGCAATCGTAAACATTTCGTAGGGACGTTGCAGTGCAACGTCCGTACAGACCCTGTTACATATTAATATTTCGTATATGATCATATAAAAAAGAGGATGATACATATATTTATGAATCATCCTCTTTCTAAAAGGACTAATATTGTATTGATAATTCTTTATGGAATATCAATATATTTATGTGTTTGTAAACTCAACTGCCATTCTGGATTGTTCTTCACAAATTCCACCAATAAAGGTGTAATTTCTTGTCTTTTCGACCATTCAGGCTGAATATAAAGCTTGCAATCTTTATTTAATTTTTCTGATAGATTGATGGCCCATTGAATATCAGATTTATGGAAAACGACCACTTTAAATTCTGATGCCAACTGATAGGCCTCTTCTACAGGTTTCTTAAATTTCTTAGGCGACAAAGTGATATAGTCTAAGTGTCCTGTAAATTTATGAGTACCTGATGTTTCTATATTGATATGGAAACCTTCTTCCTTTAATCGTTTAGTAAGAGGTTCCAAATTATGCATAAGAGGTTCTCCCCCAGTGATAATCGCTAATCGACCTGGGTGTTTCTTTGCATTTTGAATAATTTCTTCGATTTCTAAAACAGGATGAGCATCCTGCTCCCAAGATTCTTTAACGTCACACCAAACACATCCAACATCACAACCTGCCAAACGAATAAAATATGCTGCTTGACCAGTATAGGCTCCTTCACCTTGAATCGTATAAAATGCTTCCATTACTGGAAGTGCGTGACCTTGTTTGACTCTTTCTTTAACAGAGTAATCTAATTTCTTTACCATTTAGTCCTTTTTTTTAAAACGCTTAAAAAAGTCCTTCAAGGGGTGAGGGAACCCTTGAAGGACTCGTATATACAAATTTGGCAATAAATTTAGTCAATTACCAAACTATACTGATTCCTTAACAGTTTTTCTTTTTGCTGACTCTAAAGTATTCATCAATAATGAAACTACAGTCATTGGTCCAACTCCGCCAGGTACAGGTGTAATCCATGAAGCTTTTTCTGCTACTTCGTGGAATTTCACATCACCTTTCAAAGAGAAACCAGATTTTTTAGATGGATCTTCGATTCTAGTGATTCCTACATCCACTACTACTGCTCCTTCTTTAACCATGTCAGCAGTAACAAACTCAGCTCTACCTAAAGCGACAATCAAAATATCTGCTTGAAGACATTCTTCTTTTAAGTCTTTAGTTCTACTGTGAGTTAGGGTTACTGTACAGTTACCTACCTTAGAGTTTCTCGACATCAATAAACTCATTGGTGTACCTACAATATGAGAACGCCCGATAATCACACATTTTTTACCTGATGTTTCGATTCCATAACGATCTAGTAATTGAATGATACCATAAGGTGTTGCAGGAAGGAAAGTTGGAAGACCCAACATCATTTTACCCAAGTTTGTTGGGTGGAAGCCATCCACATCTTTATCAGGATCGATAGCTTCTGTTACTTTAGTTTCGTTGATATGCTTCGGAAGAGGCAATTGAACGATAAAACCATCAACATCAGCATTTTTGTTTAACTCATCGATTGTTTTTAATAGCTCCTCTTCAGAGATATCGGCATCAAACTTATATAAAGACGATGTGAACCCTACTTGTTCGCAAGACTTTACTTTATGATTCACATAAGTTCTACTTGCACCGTCTTCACCAACTAAGATAGCGGCTAAATGTGGTTTCTTGCCTCCTTGGGCAGTCAGTTTTCTTACCTCCTCAGCAATTTCTTCTTTTATAGCATTGGAAGTTGCTTTTCCGTCAATTAGTTGCATTGTATTTGATTTCGCACTTAAAAAATATTGAGTCACAAAAATAATGACTTTGATTACTTTTTCATCACCTTTTCTTAATAATTTTAATCAAAAGGCTATTTATTGTAAAATCGAAACTTTCCTTACGGTTACTTGACTGCCACTTCTAATTCTTAAAATATAGACTTTATTGTAACTCAAATTACTGATTGTCATCTCACTTCCAATGTTAGTTTCTGATAAAACATATCGCCCATTTACATCATATACCACAACTTCTTTGAGTAGCGTATTATTTAGAAAAAATAAATTGATGTTATTCTGATAAGTAATTAATTGAATATTGCTCAGATTATCTTCTTCTTTTTGAATCATTACCTTTCCTAAAATATGTTCAGTGCCATTAAAATCGATTTGATGTAAACGGTAATATTGTATTTCTTCTTCTAATGCTTGTTGGTTATAATAGGTGATCTTCGTAATCGAATGACCAGCAGCTTCAATTTCATCTACTTTTGTCCAATGTTTATTATCAAATGATCTATAAATAACAAAGTAATCTGAATTGGTCTCGGTGGCTGTAGCCCAATGTAGATCAATGGTATTTTCTTTCGCGAATCCTTTAAAATATAATAATTCAACAGGCAAGTCATATCCATCATCAAACTCACCACCTGACTGTATATAATCAACAACCGCATCTAAATCTGTACCTTTAAGTAATTCCTCTCTCGCTTTTTCGATTAACTGAGAGGCGTTCGATAATTCCGCAGAAGATCTTTCAAATTCATCACATGCTTCACTCCCATTTAAATCACCACAAGCATCACCAAAGTCTAGATTTACATTTGGACCTTGGACATTCCCACCGACAACAATAGCTCCATCAGTTGTATCAGTATTTAATTCTTGATTGTATTGAATAAAATCTTCTACTAATAACACACTATTATTTTTGAGGGTGATCTCATGTCCTCCTAAATTTTGAGCATGAATTTCTTTTACAATTAAAGCTGAATTATCTACTATCACTTGATCAGTCGAACCACCATCTCCTTGAAGGTTTAATTGACCAGAGATAACATCAAGAATACTTTTTTCTTTAATCTCAAGTATGGAGTTATTTAAGTTGATGTTTCCATTTATAGTTACTTTTGCCCCATTATCAATAATTAGTTTTGCTCCATTTAATAAGGTTACATTCCCATTAAAAACAACATCTGATGATATGGTTAAAGTTACTCCGGCATCAATATATATTCCATCAGCATCAGTATATGTAGTTGGAGTACTAATAATTTGATCTACGGAAAAATGAATGTTTGCATATGTGCAATGCATTAATAGTGTTAGAATAATCGATAGAAAAAAAGATTTCATAGCTGGTGTTTTGATTTAAAATCGAAACCTACACTGACGTTATTAATCATACTAATAACTCCTTACTTCATCCTTCTGTGTCTTATACGTCAACATCACTTCAGGCCACTATTATTCTTATTTTAGCTTTATTTAAGGTTATTATTAATGATATTCCCTTACCTAATTTAATTTTCATTCCGATTATTGTAAATTGAAAATTATTTCAAAATGAAAGATTATTTAACAACATAGTATGCCTATATTTCAACTTGAAGATGATAATATTTTATTCCCTCCTGCTCGATTAACTGATGAAAGTGGAATACTAGCAGTTGGTGGAGATCTTTCCAGTGAGAGAATTATAGAGGCATATGCTAGTGGCGTTTTTCCATGGTTTAATCCTGAGGATCCCTTATTGTGGTGGTCCCCTGACCCAAGATGTGTTTTGTTTCCTGAAAACATCAAAGTATCGAAGTCTATGCGACAGTTACTGAGAAGAGAAACATATACCGTCACATTCGATCAAGATTTTGCGGGAGTTATTGATGCTTGTCAAAAAATCTATCGTCCGGATCAAGGAGGTACTTGGATTACTGATGAAATGAAGGAAGCGTATATCAACCTTCACAACATTGGATTTATGCATTCTGTAGAGGTATGGGATGATGGAGAATTGGTTGGAGGACTGTACGGAGGATCGATGAATAAAGCCTTTTTTGGCGAATCGATGTTTTCTTTTAAAAGTAATGCTTCTAAATTCGGCTTCATCATGCTTTGTAAGAATCTCGAAGAACAAGATTTTGAAATTATAGATTGTCAGATGCACACAGACCATTTAGAAAGTATGGGTGCCGAAGAAATTCCAAGAGAGGCTTTTTTGATGTACATTGACAGAAATCAAGAAAGAAAGTTTGAAAAACAAGATTGGAATAAGAAATTTAGGACTGATTTCTATACCGCAAAGAGTTAATACTCTGTTGGATATTTAAACTAGACATATTTAAACCTATATATAAACATGAACAAAGAGGTTGCAAGTTTACATCCAGTACAAATCTGGGAAAACTTCGAAAAAATGAACGAGATCCCTCGTGGATCAAAGAAAGAAGAAAGAATTATTGCCTTCACTAAGCAATTTGGTGAAGACTTAGGTTTAGAAACCATCGTTGATGAATGTGGTAACATCATTATCAAAAAGCCGGCTACTCCAGGAATGGAAGATCGCAAAGGAATTATCCTTCAAGCACATATTGATATGGTTCACCAAAAGAATGCGGATACTGATTTCAATTTCGATACAGACGGTATTCAATCGTATATTGACGGTGATTGGGTAAAAGCAAAAGGAACAACTCTTGGTGCTGACAACGGTATTGGTGCAGCAACAATTATGGGTGTTTTGGCTTCAAAAGACTTAAAACACGGTCCTATCGAAGGTCTTTTCACTATCGATGAGGAAACAGGTATGACTGGTGCTTTTGGTTTAGTAGAAGGTGTTTTAGAAGGTGATATCCTTTTGAACCTTGATACTGAAGACGAGCATGAATTATGTATTGGCTGTGCCGGTGGTATCGACACGAATGTCAATTACGATTATGCAGAATCTGCTGCAGAAGGAAAAGCGTATCATATTCAATTGAAAGGCTTAAAAGGTGGACACTCAGGATGTGAAATCCATTTAGGTCGTGGTAATGCCAATAAATTAATGAACCGTTTGCTTTGGGAAACTAGAGAAAAATTCGGTTTGGAAATCGCTGAAATTGATGGTGGTTCATTAAGAAACGCTATCCCTCGTGAATCTTTTGCGAATGTGGTGATCGATCCTGCTAAAGCAGATGAATTCGAAGCTTACATCAAACAAGTAGAAGCTGATTACCAAGCAGAGTTAAAAGTTACAGAACCAAACTTGGTGATTAACTTGGAAGCTATTGCTACTCCTGCTAAGGTAATGGACGTAAAAGCACAAGATGCTTTATTGTCAGCTATCTACTCTGCTCCTAATGGTGTTATCAGAATGTCTGATGAGTTAGAAGGTCTTGTAGAAACTTCTACTTCAATGGCAAGAGTGCAAGTAAAAGAGGGTAAAGTAGTGGTACAATCACTTACTCGTTCATCTGTTGAAACTGCTAAATATGATGTAGCCAATCAATTAGATGCCGCTTTTGCTATCACAGGTGGCAACGTAGAACATGGTGGTGCTTATCCAGGTTGGACACCAAATGCGCATTCTCAAATTCTTGAGGAAATGAAAGAAATTCATCAAGAATACTTCAAAAAGCCAGCAACAGTAAACGCTGTTCATGCTGGATTGGAATGTGGTATCATTGGTAGCCACTACCCTAACTTAGATATGATCTCATTTGGTCCGACTATCAAGAATCCTCACTCTCCAGACGAGATGTGTGAGATTGGTACAGTAGCTAGATTCTGGGATTTCTTGGTGTTGACTTTGGAAAGAGTGGCTAAGAAGTAAGGGTTAGGTAATAACTAATAAGGAATAAGTAATAGGGTTGCTTTCCTTAAATGACAAGAATTGCAACCTACCTAAATACGATGGGTTACACCCATCGTTGGGGAAGAATGGTAGACTTTGAGAGTGGTGAAAAAATTGGTTCACTAGGCTTGGGGGCTACCATTTTTTGTTAAGATGTATTTTTTGAGCTATCCAAGCATCTATAGGTGACCTTACTTGTGCGATGGGTTGCACCCATCGTTGGAGAGGATGAGTTGACTTTGAGTTTATCAAAGAAGTAGTCTTGTGGTATCTTATGAGAAGTCGAAGGAGATGCCGTAGCCCTTCCATTACCCTATCCTTAACCGCCATTCTACCTATATCATAGAACTTATCATCTACCTATCTTCGTCAAGGAGGGGTGCAACCCCTCCGATATATGCGATATGATAGATATTAGTGATATAAGTAGAAATATCAAACAATTAATAAGGTGATAAATACCCCTCTCTAAACTCCTTAAACTCCACTCCTTCATACGCTGCCTCGTTCATAAAAGACAACATCAAATGTAACTTTTGCTTTTTTATGTATCCTTGAATTGGATATGGATTAGCTTGAAGTTGCTCATCTTTCCTCACCCATAAAAAAACGTAGGTTGGAAAACCCATGTTCCCTCCTAATAAAGTATGAGATAAAGATTCATAGGTAAACTCCTCTCCTTGAAACATCAACTTTGAATGATCCTCAGCATTTATCTTTACTGCATAAAAATTTGCATTGATATAACTTACTATTTCTTCATTTTTGAAGGTTGTTCTATCCATCTTTTTACACCAAGTGCACCAATTGGTGTACACATCAATAAAAAATTGTTTTTGCTCTAATTTGTTCTTTTGAAGGGCTTCTTCGAAAGTGAGCCATTGGATGGTTTGTTGACAGAAGGCTGATTTTGTGATAAATACCAATAATAAAAAAAGATACAACTTCTTCATTGAGTTCTATATTTGTACAATATTTTGTACATTTGCAAAAAACTTAATATTATGAATACAACAACATTAAGTGATTTAAGAGCAAATCTCAAATCATATTTCGATGAGTTAGAAGATAACAAAGATATTTTAATTGTTCCAAGAAGTGGTAACAAAGAAGCTATCGTATTGATGACTTTATCAGAATATAACAGTATGAAAGAAACTGAATATTTATTATCTTCAAAAAACAATCGAGAGCTACTCGAAAAATCTATAAAAGAGCTTGACGGTGAAGATACTATCAAATTTGAACTTTAAATGAATATACTATTCTCAAAAACTGCTTGGCAACAATACTTATTCTGGCAAACTGAAGACAAAAAAATAACTTTAAGGATACATGAGTTAATAAAAAACATTCAAAGAGATCCTTTTAAAGGTATTGGTAAACCAGAACCTCTACGTCAAAATCTAACCGGATTTTGGTCAAGAAGAATTAATTCAGAACACCGTTTGATTTATCGAATTGTAGGAAAGAAAAATGAAGGACAGAGAATTGAAATAATATCTTGTCAATATCATTATTGATATTTTCTTTTTGATACCATTTCTCTACATTTACACCCGAAACAAATCAAACCATATATTTTATGATTCAAAACACATACAAAAGCTTGCTTCTTATATTGGCAGTATGCTTTAGTTTTTCTGTATCGGCACAAAAAAAAGAACTAACAATCGCAGAAGGGATAATGGGCTATTGGTCGTTATACCCTGAGTACAAATCTGTTTTATGGATTCCGGAAAGTAAGGGTTTCTACTCTGAAACGGATGAAAATCAAATTTTAAAAGTAAATGCTAAAAAAGGTACTTCTGAAGTTTTAATCACTTTGGATGATATCAAAGCAAGTAATTCTGATTTAGCAAATTTAAGTCGTTTACCACGTTATCGTTGGTTGAATGCAAAAGAAATGATGTTCCAATATCAAAAAGCTTTTTATAAGATTGATATTGAAACGAAACAATCTCAAAAAGTAATTGATGTTAAAGGTGATAATGCTGATTTCACTTCAGACTTTTCGAAAATCGCCTATACGATTGATAATAACTTATACATCAGCGTAGATGGTAAAGAAACTCAGATTACTGACGAGAAAAATAAAGAAATTGAGTTTGGTAAAGTCGTACATAGAAATGAATTTGGTGTACATAAGGGCACTTATTGGTCACCAAAAGGAAATGCTATTGCTTTCTATAGAAATGACCAAACTATGGTCACTGATTATCCTCTAGTTGATATTTCAACTGTACCTGCTCAAGCTAACCCTATCAAATATCCTATGGCAGGGCAAAAATCAGAAGAGGTTACTTTGCATGTTTACAATGTAAATACGAAACTGACTACCCCTATTAAGATTACAGGAGATAAAGAGCAATACTTAACAAATGTGGTTTGGAGTCCAGATGAAAAGTATATCTACATCGGTATTTTAAATAGAGATCAAAATCATTTGGCTTTAAATCAGTATGAAGCAGAGACAGGTGATTTTGTAAAAACTTTATTTGAAGAAAAAGATGATAAGTACTTATCATTAACTCATCCAATGGAATTCCTTCCTAACTCTAATGATAAATTTATCTGGAGATCGGAAAGAGATGGTTTTGAGCATGTTTATTTATACAATACGAATGGTGAAGAATTGGCTCAATTAACTAAAGGTGATTGGGTTGTTATGGATATTATCGGGTTTGACAAGAAGAAACAAAACCTTTTTGTATTAGGAACTGATAATAATGGCTTGGATAGAGAGATTTATAAAGCAAATCTAAAATCGAAATCAGTGAAGAAAATCACTACGCTTTCTGGTGTATATTCTGGTGTAAAGTATGATGAAAGTAGCAATTTAATCTTAGCTTCTTTCTCTAACATTGATACTCCTAACAAACAATTTGTGATGGATGCGAATGGCAAAGTGATTAAAACAATCATGGAAGCCAAAAACCCATTAGAAGGATATAATGTATCGAACATCGAATTAAGTACAATCAAAGCAGCAGATGGCAAGACTGATCTTAACACAAGGATGATCAAGCCTGTTAACTTCGATCCAGCTAAAAAATATCCAGTTATTGTATATGTTTATGGTGGGCCTGGTGTTCAGCTTATTACAAACCGTTGGCAAGCAGGTGCTGCCTATTGGATGCAAACTGCTGCTCAAAAAGGATATATAGTGTATACTGTCGAAAGTAGAGGTTCTGAAAACAGAGGTAAAGATTTTGAACAAGCTACTCACCTTCACTTAGGTGATGAAGAAGTGGCAGATCAATTAAAAGGTGTAGAATACCTTAAATCTCTTCCATATGTAGACGCTGATAAAATGGCCATTCACGGTTGGTCATTTGGTGGTTTTATGACGACTTCAATGATGACCAAAGCTGCCGGCACATTTAAAGTGGGTGTTGCAGGTGGTCCAGTAATGGATTGGGATTTTTATGAAGTGATGTATACAGAACGTTATATGTCAACTCCTCAAAAGAATCCTGAGGGTTATGCAAATGCTCGTTTGCTGGATAAAACTACCCTTCTTAAAGATAAATTATTAATTATTCATGGATTAATTGATGACGTAGTAGTACCTCAACACTCTTTCAGATTTTTACAAGAATGTGTGAATAACGGAGTTCAAGTTGATTTCTTCACTTATCCTGGTCACCCACATAACGTAAGAGGAAAAGATAGAATCCACTTAATGAACAAAGTACTTGATTATATTGATCAGAATATTTAATCTGAGCATAATGATAATAATAAGCAACAGTCAACTAACTGTTGCTTTTTTATTGCCAAGAAGTAACAATTAATCTTTAATAAATATCAAAAAACGAAACTATTTAAAATTCTTACATTAAATTGTAGGGTCATTTTAGGGTACAGAATACATAAATAATTCATTGCTGAATTATAATATCAAAATGATAAATAGTTAAGAGCTCTTTTTCAGGAGTTTAGATCAATCAATTTTTAAATTACTTGTCCTTTTTATAGGAAATCACAGAAATGAAGAAACTTGCTTTACATTGGAAAATCATCATTGGGATGGCTTTAGGTCTAGCTTTCGGGCTTACATTAAGTTATACAGGAAATGCTGATTTTTCGAAGGACTGGATAAAACCATTTGGAACTATTTTTATCAATTTATTGAAATTAATTGCGGTTCCACTCGTACTTATCTCCTTAGTGAATGGAGTTGCTTCAATGACTGATTTATCAAAGTTATCTAAAGTTGGTGGTCGTTCTATTGGTATCTACCTTACTACCACTTTGATTGCAGTCTCAATAGGATTGGTATTAGTTAACTTTTTCACTCCTGGAGAAGGATTTTCAGAAGAAACCAAACAAGCTTTAATTACGAAATTTGCTGCTTCTGCATCCACGAAAGTGAAAGCTGCAGCCGAAATTAAAGAAAGAGGACCATTACAACCATTAGTTGAAATGGTACCTGATAATATCTTTGGATCCATGAGCAGTAACAAAAACATGCTTCAAGTGATCTTTTTTGCCATTCTATTTGGTGTGGCTTTAGTGGCTATACCACTAGAACACTCGAAATCAGTAAAAGCTTTATTCTCTAGTTTAGATAAAGTAATATTGAAAATGGTTGATTTGATCATGAAATTTGCTCCTTTTGGTGTTTTTGCATTAATCGCCTCATTAATTTCTGAAATTGCCGAAAATGATCCATCGAAGGCAGTTGAACTGTTATTTGCCTTAGCAAAATACTCACTAGTGGTAATTTTTGGATTGTTAATCATGATAGCCGTTATCTACCCTACCATGCTAAAAGTATTTGGTAAGGTAAACTATAAAGACTTTTTCAAAGGCATCTTCCCTGCTCAGATGATGGCCTTTTCAACCTCATCATCAGCGGCAACGCTACCTGTTACAATGAAACAAGTGGAGGAAGAATTAGGTGTATCAGAAGAAACTACTGGATTCGTACTTCCACTAGGTGCCACAGTAAATATGGATGGTACTTGTTTATATCAAGGTATTGCAGCAGTTTTCATTGCTCAAGTATCTGGTATTGATTTAACACTTCAACAACAATTATCTATCGTTGTAACTGCAACTCTAGCATCAATTGGTTCTGCCGCAGTACCAAGTGCAGGTATCATTATGCTGGTTATTGTATTAGAACAATTAGGATTACCGGCTGCAGCCATCGGTTTGATCATGGCTCCAGATAGAATCTTAGATATGTTCCGTACAGTAGTTAACGTAACAGGTGATGCATCAGTGGCTATTTTAGTGGATAAATCCATCAAAAACGAAGCTGATAATTTACAAGAGGCATAAATTGTGATATTGAATGAATGAAGTTTGATATGTAAATTGGGATTATTCATTCCGATCTTCACTCTTCACTCTTCACTCTTCACTCTTCACTTAAAAAAACAACTTACTTAATCCCAACAGGATTAGGTAAGTTGTTTTTTTATCAATTAGCTTTCTATTATCTTTGCACTCCGTTTACACATAACTTTCACATAAATGAAATCTTTGGAATTATTAGCTCCGGCTAAGAATATAGAAATTGGTATGTCTGCCATTAATCATGGTGCAGATGCAGTATATATTGGTCCATCACAATTTGGAGCAAGAGATGCTGTGGGTAACTCTATTTCTGATATTGAGAAATTAACCAAGCATGCCCACCGTTTTCACTCAAAGATTTTTGCGACTATGAACACTTTGATGTTTGATAAAGAGCTTGAATCTGCTCACAAACAAGCTTGGAGTTTATATGAAGCAGGTGTAGATGCATTAATCATTCAAGATATGGGCTTATTGGAAATGGATTTACCTCCAATTCCATTGCATGCAAGTACTCAAACACATAACTATCATTTAGAGAAAGTAAAATTCTTAGAAAAGGTCGGTTTTGATAGAGTCGTATTAGCTCGTGAGCTTTCCATAAAAGATATCGAAGAGATTAATAAAGCGACTAATGTTGAATTAGAAGCTTTTGTTGCGGGTGCATTATGTGTGAGTTTATCAGGTCAATGTTATATGTCAAATAATGTGGGCGACCGTTCTGCTAACCGTGGAGCATGTGGACAACCATGTCGTTTACCTTATGATTTAGTGGATAATACTGGCAGAAAGTTAGCCAATCAAAAACACCTATTATCACTAAAAGATTTAAATATGAGTGATTATGTTCTTCCTTTAGCAAGAGCAGGCGTAAAATCATTCAAGATAGAAGGTCGTTTAAAAGACGAATCTTATGTGAAAAACCAAGTAGGTAACTTCAGAAAAAGAATCGACTTTGTTCTAGATAAATACGGTGATGAATTCGTAGCAGATTCTCAAGGGAAAACAATGCTTGATTTTGAACCTGCTATTGAAAAAACATACAACAGAGGGTTTACCACTTACTTCTATGAGGAAAGAAATCCTGAAATTGTTCATTTCGATACGCCTAAAGCTATTGGAGATAAAGTAGGTAAAGTAAAGCAGATAAAAGCTAATCAATACCTAATTGAGATGGATGAAGGTAAAAAACTGATTCCTGGCGATGGTTTGTGTTTCTATGATAAACATGAGCAACTTCAAGGAATGAAAGTGGAACATGTTGATGCTGAAGGCTGGATCAAGACTTCCTTAGTGATGGGTGTTCGTGTTGGAGCTGATATCTTCAGAAACCACGATCATCAATTCGTTAAGGACCTAAAGTCTCAGAAAACACAAAGAAAAATAGAAAGTGATATCGTTATGGATTGGAAAGATCATACAATCACTTTAACCATAAAAGATATTTACGGAAATTCCTATTCTGATAAATATAAAGAACCTTTTGAAGTCGCATCCAATCGTGAAAAATCGGAGCAGAACTTAACAAAAGGCTTAAAGAAATCGGGTAACACTATTTTCTTGATTAATAATGTGACGCTTCCTGAAGGAGATCTACCATTTATTCCAGGTGGTCGATTAAATCAAATGAGAAGGGATTTAATTGAAGCTTTTGAGAATAAAAGAAATTCTGAATACAAGCAACCACCAAGATTAAATACGGAAATTGATCACTCCTATCCTTTCCCACAGAAAATACAGAAATGGGATCACCATGGTAATGTCTTAAATAAGTTAGCGAGACAATTTTATGCAAAACATGGTATCACAGAAATCGAGGAAGGTTTTGAAGGAAGAGAAGATAAATCGAAACTTCGTTTGATGACGACTAAGCACTGCCTTAGATATCAAATTGGTCTTTGTGATGAATACGAAACTTTCGTAAAAGCACCTGAAGATGTGAAATTCCCATTGTTCTTGAAATCTAAGAATGCTCGTTACAAGCTAAAATTCAATTGTAAAGAGTGTGTGATGATGATTGATGATGCTCCTGAGGAGGATTAATTCAAGTGGTTCGTAGGGACGTTTAAGTAAAACGTCCGTACAAGTTAGCAGCTAAGAAAAATTAATAAATATGAAAAAGGCGATCTCAAAAATTATTTTGAGATCGCCTTTTTGTATGATTAAGATTTATCTATTAATCTTCGTCTTCATCATCATTTCTCAATGATGTAGAGTCATCTTTAGAAGAATCTGCGATAGCATCTCTCATTGTTGTATCGGCCTGTAAGTTTTTCAACTTATAGTAATCCATGATACCTAAGTTACCGTTACGGAATGCTTCAGAAATTGCCAATGGAACTTCTGCTTCAGCTTCGATTACTTTCGCTCTTGAAGCTTGTGCTTTCGCTTTCATTTCTTGCTCAACCGCTACGGCCATTGCTCTTCTTTCCTCTGCTTTAGCTTCTGCTACTTTTAGATCGGCATCAGCTTGGTCAATAGAAAGTTTTGCACCAATGTTATCTCCAACATCAATATCAGCAATATCAATAGATAAGATTTCGAATGCAGTACCTGAATCCAATCCTTTTTCTAATACTAGTTTAGAAATTTTGTCAGGGTTTTCTAGTACCTCTTTATGTGATAACGAAGAACCAATTGAAGTTACAATACCTTCACCCACACGAGCAAGGATAGTTTCTTCACCAGCACCACCGACTAATTGAGCGATGTTAGCTCTTACAGTAACACGTGCTTTAGCAACCAACTGAATACCATCTTGTGCTACAGCAGAAACTGATGGCGTATTAATTACTTGAGGGTTTACTGAGATTTGAACGGCTTCAAATACATCACGACCCGCTAAGTCAACAGCTGCAGCTAATTTAAATGATAAAGGAATATTTGCTTTATCTGCAGAAATTAATGCCTTAATTACCGATGGAACATGACCACCTGCTAAGTAGTGAGTTTCTAAATCAGAAGTTGTTAGATCCAATCCAGCTTTAGTAGCTGTAATCAAAGAATTGACAATAATTTTTGGAGGAACTTTACGAATTCTCATTCCTACAAGACTGAACAAACTGATTCTCACATTAGAGAAGAATGCTGTAATCCATAAATTAACAGGAACGAAATACAATAGTGCAAAGAATCCTATTACTCCTAACAATAGGACACTGGCTAAAAATGGCAAAGTCATTTCTTAATTTTAGTTTATAAATTTAAAAAATTAGTTATTTGGATGTAATATAGCATTTATATTTTATTGAAATGATGTTTAATATCAACTTTTTCTTTTGGATAAATTTTAGATATTTGCATTTCAAACAATTCAATTAGTTTTAGTATAAATGCAAATTGTGTACTTAAGCTAAACTTTATGTTCGTAAGCTGAACACATCGAACTTAATTAGAATTAAATTTATTACTAACCAAAATTAATTTACACGTGAGTAAGACGACAACGGGGCATCCTAAAGGTTTGTATACCTTGTTTGCCACAGAGTTCTGGGAAAGATTTAGTTACTACGGAATGCGTGGTTTCTTCGTATTATACCTAACAGCAACACTAGCAAACGGAGGCTTTGGCCTAGAAAAAACAGAAGCGTATAGTATCTATGGTATTTTTACAGCATTAGTTTATGTAACTCCTATTATTGGTGGTATCCTTGCTGATAAAATCCTTGGGCAAAGAAAATCAATTTACATTGGTGCCTTATTGATGGCTATTGGTCAATTCACTATGGCATTATCTATTTATGACGCGCACGATTTATTCTTGACTCGTCATATGTCGCTTTACTTAGGATTAGGTCTACTTATTATTGGTAACGGTTTCTTTAAACCGAACATTTCTACAATGGTTGGTGGTTTGTACTCTGCAAACGACCCTAACAAAGATTCAGGTTTCACAATTTTCTACATGGGTATTAACCTTGGTGCTTTTGTAACCAACTTTATTGGTGGTTCATTAGCTGAAAATGTAGGATGGCAATATGGATTTATGGCAGCAGGTATTGGTATGGTCATCTCTACTATTTGGTTCTTCATGAGAGAAACATCTGTAGTAAGTGGTGAAACAGGTCTTGCTGTAGGTATGTCTCCAAAAGATCAAGGTACTGAGAAGAATAAATTAGTGAGAAAGGATTGGAATAGCATCCTTGCTTATGTGGCTGGATTAGCTATTTTATCGTATATTCTTGTACACTTAGTTATTAATATTGATAGTGATTTATTAACTGATATAGTTCTAGTAATAGGTGTTTTAGGATTAGGTTACTTATTTGTAACAATTTTCCAAAATACAACTGGTTCAACGGAATGGAATCGCGTAGGTGTAATTTTCGCCTTAGCCATTTTCAATATTGTATTCTGGTCAGGCTTTGAGCAAGCAGGTACTTCTTTCAATACTTTTGCAAACGAATATACAGATCGTAATGTATTTGGTTTTGATATTCCAGCTTCATGGTTCCAATCAATCAACGCCGTATTCATTATTCTTTTAGCACCATTATTTACAATTATATGGACTAAATTGACAGCAGTTAAGGCAAACCCAAGAACTCCATTCAAGTTTGCATTCTCATTAGTATTCTTAGGTATTGGCTTCGGTATCATGGCTATTGCAAACGATACTTACAATGCTTCTAATGCTTTAATTTCTCCAATGTGGTTAGTAATGGTATATTTATTCCACACTGTTGGTGAGTTATGTATGTCACCTATCGGATTGTCGATGATTACAAAGTTATCGCCTCCAAAAATTGTTTCTGTAATGATGGGATTCTGGATGGGATCTATCGCTTTGGGTAACTTCTTAGCAGCTCAAATGACAGCGATTTCAGAACATTATCAATTCGATACTTTCTACTTTATCACAGTGTATGCTTTTGTAGCTGCTGCGGTTGCGTTCTTAGTATCTCCTATTTTGACAAAAATGATGAAGGGTATTCACTAAGAATTCCTTTTATATATATGAAAAGAGGTTTCTTCAATTTATGTTGGAGAAACCTCTTTTTTTGTTTTAAGTCCTACTTACTTTTGATACTCATGCTTAGTATTGTGGTCCAACGATTGAAATCGTGGGTTGGTGATAGGTTGATTTTTACAACACTAAATTGTTGTGAAAATTTGGTTGTATAATAAGACTTAGATGATTCTATTGTAAAATACATAGAGCTATCTAACTACTAACTCTACTGGATGACATTCATTTTCGTAAACTTGTAAATCCAGTTTTTTCAGTGGCATCCTCCTATCGAATTGTATTTTATTTTGAACTGAAAATATTTCATATTGTCCATGTCTTAAGGGAATATGTAAGTTTTTTAAATTCTCACAACTCACTTCATCATCACTTTCTTTGAGGTAACCGATTAGATCGAATTGATCAGTTTCAATGTCTCTTACAAATACATAAAAGCCAAACTTATCTAGTTTTTCCTCATTTGAATAGAAAATAGCGTTTCCAACATAGGCCCCCTTGGCTAAAGGTGATTGTACTTCTGCCCTATGATCTTTAAATATCACTTCATGAATATGTGCAGAAAATATTTCTGTTAGATTGTAGTTAACGTCTAGGTATACTTTTTCAAAAGTCGCATGACCCTTCTTTACTTTTGATGTAGCGAATACATTCTCTACGTATTTTTCATTGTCATAGTATACTTTCGTGATTCTATTATCTTCAACAAATACTCTGGCATCTAAAATTTCCTTTTGATGTTTGTTGAAGAAATCTTTATCATCAGGCATAATTACCCATACTTCATGCCATCCATTTGTAGGAGTGGGTAGATGATTCTTCTCTTTGTGATAATAATCTTTTAATTCAGAGACGGTATAAACTTGTTGGGCAATTGATAAATTAGAAACAAAGAAAGTGTTAATCAGAATGAAGGCGAAAATAGAAGATCTCATATCAAAATAGGTTGTTTAATTAAAATACAATTTCAACCTCTATTGATATTCAATAACTTATAACATTACTATAGATCATTATTTATGTCCCATTCTAATGCTTTATTGTAGAAAATCTCTCCGTTGTTCACTTCCAATGGTGAAGCAAAATTATTATGATATAATTGACCTGTTCCCAAGCCATGTGGTTTATCTATTTTATAGTTAGCTGTAAATTGAGCAATGGCATTTAACCCAATATTTGATTCTAAAGCAGAAGTCATCCACCAAGGAATATTTCTCTCCTCAGCAATTTTTATCCATTTGCTCGACGCCTCTAATCCTCCAATTAATGCCGGTTTTAAAATAATGTATTGAGGTTTCACAATATCCAATAACTCTTCTTGTAGATGTTCTTCCACACCGATCAGTTCTTCATCAAGGGCAATGGGTATTGGTGTAGCATCACATAATGATGACATCTCTTCTAACTGCTTAGGCCATATAGGCTGTTCAATAGAATGAATCTCAAATTCTGATAACCGATTCAACTTCTCTAAGGCTTCTTCAACAGGAAAAGCACCATTAGCATCTACTCTTAACGTAATATCATTTGATGAATATTGAGAACGGATGTATTTCAAAAGTGATAATTCCTGATCAAAATCTAACGCTCCGATTTTCATTTTGATACAATCGAAACCTTTATTTAATTTTTGATCAATTTGTTCCTTCATAAAAGACTTATCTCCCATCCATACCAATCCATTAATTGGTATGCTTTCTCCTTTATAAAAAGCATTATCATAGATCTTTTTAAACCCACCGTTACTCAAATCAAGTAATGCTGTTTCTATGGCGAAATAAAAACTAGGGTATAAGTCTTTATCAATAAACTCAGGTAAATCTTCTAAAGTAACTTTATGCTCATTTAAAGTTTCAATCAATGCTTTAAGACGAAGTTCATAATCTTCAAAATGATCAATACTTAATCCTTTTAAAGTATTACATTCACCATAACCGATTACTTCTGGATTTTCTGCATCAAAAACAGAGACAATAAAACAGTCCTTTTTAGAAATTGACCCACGAGATGTTTTAGCCGGAAAATTGAAAAGCAACTCTTTTTTGAAGTATTGAAATTTAAGCATTGCCACAAAATTTGATTAATAAAAAGGATTAGGTTAAAGAGTATTCATTTGATAATCGTCTCCAAGACGGAAAGAAGCTAATTTCTCGAGCATTTCTTCTTGTTCGAAGGTTCCTTTTTTGAAATTGGATATCTTCCCAATGTTATCACTATTTTGGAAGATAACCGATTCTAACATCCAATCTAATTTCCTTGTCTCAGGATTTCTCCTCCTTGTTTTATAGAAAAAGGCATCTCTATTTCCTAATAGTACCTTTTCTACATTTGGATCATCTAAATACCTGCTATAGCGATTTCTAAATATTTTATCGATGGTATTTTCATCATTAAAATTTTCTAACTGATACACTAAAGTACCTCTTTCAGAATTTTCGAAATAACAACTTAATTGGGTCTGTCCTACTTCTAGCAAAGCCGTTTTCCCTCTTCTGCTGTCTTTTGTTGTAAAATCAAAAGCAATCATTCGCTCTGTTGGATTTAAAGCATCAGGAAATGATCCAAGCAATCTTTTCACACTATTGTATTCATCAACAGCATGTCTATCTCCAATATTTTTTGCAAATGATTTTAGAAGATGGACATCATTTTTATTGGACTGAATTAATGCCAATAGTAGACCTGATGCTGACTCCAATACTAAATAAGAGCGTAACTCCTTGGGATTAATTGTTACTTGATAACCGTTCATCTGCCAATCATTATCAATCACAATTTCTTCTGATTTTTGAATTTTATATCTTTTCGATTTTAAAATCCTCTCTGAAAAAGCTTTTGAAAGACCTTCTTTGTAATCGTTTTTTTCTTTCAACTTTACCAGATGAATAGTCAATTCTGTTTTAGAAAATGGTTCAACATACTTTCCTTCAACAATTTCATCTACATTATTTTTGAAATTTCTTTGAATGATTCCTCTAGGATAATCAAATTCTATATTACGGCTAATACTATTCGATCTTACATTTATATCATCAAAATAGGATAATGATTTCAGAGATCTTATCTGAAAATTCGGGTTATGAGGTAATTGCAACAATAGATCTAAAGATGTCCAACTTGCAGGATAATTATCAACTTCATTTTCTGATAAAGGAATTAATTCCTCGTGTAGCTTATTATAGTTTTGAACTTCTAAGGCATTCAATCCAAAATTATCCTCTAGTTTCATCTTTAATGCTAAGACATCTTCCAAACTCTTCTCAGCACCAATAATAATATGATACCATTTCCCGTCTACATCATTAGATTGTGTAATTGCATAAGGTGAAAGTCCCTTATTTTCGAGATAATCTATACCATTTTCCATTTCGTCGTACTCTCTAAAAGAGGCAATTTTAACAGAGAATGGCTTTTCATCATTGAACTGTTCTGGAGAACAAGAACAAAAAACAATCGCAGAAAAGATAATATACAAGTAAGGATGAATTAGTTTCATTTTGTTGCAGTTCATTCTAAAGGGTAACATTAATTCGTTACCCTCAAGTTAAAGTATATTTGTGAAATTATGAATTAGAATAATCCAAATCCAATAAATTATAATCTATGTTTATAATTCATCAATTAAATGATGCATTTTATTCAATTGAGGTCAATATTTCTTCTCTTATAATAGATATATCTATAATCTCATCTCCATATTCTAATTTTTGCATTACATCAAAACCATCTACCACTTCAGAGAAAATTGTATATCGGCCATCTAAGTGATGTGTTGGAACTAGAGAAAAGAAAAACTGACAAGATTCTGTGTCTTTCCCTGCCGAGGCAATTCCTAATGAACCTCTCTTATAATTTAGCATTGAAAACTCACTCGGAATGTTATAATCTAAACCACCAAAACCATCTCCTCTTGGATCTCCACCTTGTGTAACAAAATTAGGCACCATTCTATGGAAGTGAAGGTGATTATAAAAACCACTATCAATTAAACTTACAAACATAGCAACAGTTGCAGGTGCCTCTTCTACTTTCAATTGTATATCTATATCACCTTTTTCTGTTTTGATTCGTGCAATCTGATTCTGTTCAATATCCTTTATATATTTCCATTGAATACCTTTATTTGGATATGAAGTTTTTGCTTTAAACTCTTTCCCTTCTAAAAAGGCTATCGTCTTTTCTAATTCAATATAAGCTTCGACTTGAAGTGGCAACTCCAAAAGATCTTTGACCTCATTTAATTTAGCAATAGATGGAAAATGAGACTTAAAATGATCATGTTTCTTATTTTGAATAAACTGACAAGCATTGTAAATCTGTGATACGTCTTTAGTTGCGATACATTCTTCGAGAATTCTTTTTAATTCTTCACCTTCTTTTTTCGATGGACGGAATTTTGAGGAATAATCATTTAAAACCAATTCAATAGATTTCGTTTTTAGAATATTTACATCAGTTGTTTTCCAAGTATCAAATGCTAAGTCTTTACCATATTTTGATTCTGTAATTGCTTCTAACCAAATCGTCTTCTCATAAGATGATGGTGCATTTTCAAAATGTTTCAAAGCAAATTCATACATCTTTTTATCCTTATTCCTTTTACGAAGAATGGCTTTCATAGCTTCCGCTTTTGCATTATTAAAGTTAACCACCTCAAGAATATCAAAAACTTCTTTTGCTTCTGACCAACCTAACTTGTTATAAATCGACTGAGCAGCAATTTCTGCAACAATAGGATCATTATAACTTAAATATTCAATTGATTTATTAATCACACCTGAATACCTTACCTTCTCTGTTGCCATTAAAGCATTTTGAAGCACAGTTGGTGATTTTTCATCAGTTAAGATTTTCTTTAATGCAGTAGCACTACCTGCTCCTTTAGAAAAATTTTGAATCGCTTTTGTAAAATTGGCTCTGATTAACTCGTTTTCATGATGTCTGGCATTATCAAAAATATTCGAATTAAACGTTTCTAACATATGCTTACTATTGATTCTAGCAAAATAAGCACTACACCATTCTTTTGTTTCTACACTCTTTGATTTTGTAAAAATGCGCATGATTTGTTCAGAAGCATCATACGATTGATAACCCTGCCAATCTTTTGCTCTATGCAAACCCTTTACAATACCAAACATCACATTTTCATCGCTTAATACGAAATGTGTCAATAGGTAAATAGCACCATCGTTTGCACATTTCCCCAAACTTTCGAACATATGTTCTAATAATTCTGTTTCTTTTTGATGTTTTACTATAAAATCAATAATAAATGGAGATAAAGAACGGTCCCCCATTTGCCCTAAAGCAAATGCAGCTGCTATCTTTACATTAAGGTGATTAGATTCTAAAAGAACTCCTTTAATATCAGAAATTGCTAAAGTGTCTTGTACAGAACCAAGAGCAATTAAGACTTCTTCTTGATAAACGGTGTCCTTTAGAATCTTTAATAATTCTTTTGTATTACGTTCATCTCTAAGAGAATAAATTTCTCTAATTTTGTGGTCCTGAAATTTATTGGAATATTTTTCACCTCCACTAGTTCCTTGTTCTTCTTCTGAACAAGAGATTATGAAGAGACCTAAAAAAAATAAATAAAAAATCGATAAGAATTTATAGTTGCTCATTTGTGCTAAATATGTTTATCGATAAAATAACCAATTAAAAACCTCATACACAAATTTTATGCGTGCAGTCGATATAATCATTAAAAAAAGAGAGGATTTAGAATTAACTTCTGAAGAATTAAAAGAATTTTTAGACGGTTACCTAAAAGGTGATGTAACCGATTATCAAATGTCGGCCTTTTTAATGGCTGTCTTTTTAAATGGACTTTCTGATAATGAATTAAAAGTTTTGACAGAGACTATGAGAAACTCTGGCGACTTGATTCACCTTGAGGGGGTCACTAGATTTCTTATCGATAAGCATAGTACTGGAGGTGTTGGCGATAAAACTAGTATTGCTCTTGCTCCCCTCTTATCCACTTTTGGTATTGGTACGGCAAAAATGTCCGGTAAAGGTCTTGGTCATACAGGAGGTACTTTAGATAAATTCGAAGCTATCCCTGGTTTTAAATTCCCAGAGTCTGAAGCAGAGATGGTCAATAGCATTGAGCATTCAGGCATTGGTATCATGGGACAGACAGATGATATTGTTCCTCTAGACAAAAAGCTTTATGCCTTGAGAGACGTGACGGGTACTGTAGATAGTTATCCTTTGATTGCCTCGAGTATTATGAGTAAAAAGCTTGCCGTTCGTTCTGATGGAATTATCCTTGATGTTAAAGTAGGCGACGGTGCTTTTATGAAAACATTGGAGAATGCTCAAAAGCTTGCGAACATCATGAGAGATATCGGAACAATGTTCGAGCGTAAAGTGCATATCGTACTTAGTGGTATGGAACAACCTTTAGGTAATGCTATTGGTAATGGACTTGAAGTCTACGAAGCGGTTGAATCTTTAAAAGGTAATGGTCCTAAAGACTTTGAAGAATTGATTACAACAATCACAGGTATCGCTCTTGTTCAAAAAGGAGTTGTTAAAACGGTTGAAGAAGGTATTGAAAAGGCTGTTGCTAAATTACACTCTGGTGAAGCGGTTACTGCCCTTAGAGACTTCGTTGCTGATTGTCATGGTGACGCCTCTTATATCGAGCAACCTGAGAAATTCTTAACTGCTCAATTCAAATATGAATTAAAAGCGGATGCAGATGGTTGCATTTCCCAATTAAAGGCAGAGTCTGTAGGTACAGCAGGTATGCTTTTAGGTGCAGGTAGAGAAACAAAAGAAGATGTTATCGATTATGCTGTTGGTATTGTTCTAGAAAAGAAAGTAGGTGATATTGTCTCTAAAGGAGATACTTTAGCCGTACTTCACTACAACAAGGAGAATGACAAATTCAAACAGGCAGTCGAATTATTGAATTCTGCTTATCAGATATCAAACGATAAGGTGGAACAGCCGAAAGTGATTCTAGACATTCAATAATTATAGGATACAAAGAACTTTTGTGATGATTATTATTAATAATTGCAAAAGAAATGAGCTTCACCTATTCAAATAGTAACTTTGTGCGTTACAAATAGAAATACAAATCATAATAAGCATATAAATTAGATATGAGTATAGCTAAATACGTTGATCACACTATTCTTGCAGCGAACGCGACTGCATCTCAGATTATTACTCTTTGTGAAGAAGCGAAAGAACATAACTTTTTCTCAGTTTGTGTCAATACATCTTATGTGCCATTAGCAAAAGAACATACTAACGGTTCTGATGTTGCCGTATGTGCCGTAGTTGGTTTCCCATTAGGTATGATGGATACTGCTTCTAAAGTATTCGAAGCTAAAACAGCAGTTGAAAATGGTGCTGATGAAATCGACATGGTTATCAATGTGGGTAAATTGAAAGATGGCGAAAACGATTATGTGGAAAATGAAATCCGCTTAATCAAAGAAGCAATCGGTTCTAGAGTTTTGAAAGTGATTATCGAAACTTGTTACTTAACTGACGAGGAAAAAGAAAGAGCCTCAAAACTTTCTGTGAATGCTAATGCAGATTTCGTAAAGACTTCTACTGGTTTCGGTACTGGAGGAGCTGCTTACGAAGATATTCAAATCATGAAAGACGCTGTTGCTGGTAAAGCACAATTAAAAGCTTCTGGCGGTGTTCGTGATTATGAAACTGCTCAAAAATATATCGACATGGGTGTTACTCGTTTGGGTACATCTAGCGGAATTAAAATTATTCAAGGCGGTACAGCCGACGAAGGTAGCTACTAATATATATGAGTAAAAGAGTTGTTTTAGTCGTTCTCGATAGTGTGGGTATTGGCTTTAGTGCCGACGCAGACGAATATGGAGATCGCGGTGCAAATACTTTAGGTCACATTGCCGATAGTGCAGGGTTAGACATTCCTAACATGCATAGAATGGGTTTAGGTAACATTGCTCCTTTACATGGTTTACCTTCTCTAGGTACGACTTCTGCTGCCTATGGTATGGCCAAAGAAGTTTCTAAAGGAAAAGATACCACTACAGGACACTGGGAAATTGCTGGTCAGATTCTTTCTGAGCCATTCCCTACTTACCCTAATGGCTTCCCTGAAGATATTATTTCTGCTTTTGAAAAAGCAACAGGTAGAAAGACAATTGGTAATAAAGTAGCTTCAGGAACAGCTATAATCGAAGAACTTGGCGACCAACACGTTGCCTCTGGTGATTTGATTGTATATACTTCTGCAGACTCTGTTTTCCAGATTGCTGCTCACGAAGAAGTTGTTTCTTTTGAAGAATTGTATAAATACTGTGAAATCGCAAGAGAACAATTGAATGTTGGTCGTGTGATTGCTCGCCCATTTGTGGGTAAAAACGGTAACTATACAAGAACATCAAATAGACACGATTATTCTTTAGAGCCATCAGAAAATATGCTAACACGTATTAAAGCTGCCGGTAAAGATAGTATTGGTGTAGGTAAGATATTTGATATCTACGCTGGTAAAGGATTTACTGATCATGTTTATACAAAAAGCAATGAAGATGGTATCGATCAGACTATCGAATACTTAAAGAAAGACAACAATGGTCTTATCTTTACTAACCTAGTAGATTTTGATATGTTATTTGGACATAGAAGAGATCTAATTGGTTATAGAGATGCTTTAGAGTATTTTGATCAAAGATTACCTGAGATTATGGATGCCATGAAAGAGGATGATGTTTTAATCATCACTGCCGATCATGGTAATGATCCAATCTTTAAAGGTACTGATCATACTAGAGAACATATTCCGATTTTAGTCTATGGTAAAAAGGTAAAACCCGTCAACATTGGTTTTAGAAACACTTTTGCCGACATCGGAACTACAATTGAAGAATTATTATTAAATGAAGCCCCTACTACAGGAAGCTTCGCATCCATGATTTTATAAGATGAGTATACATATTGGTGCAAAGCCAGGTGATGTGGCAGAAGTCGTATTAATGCCTGGAGATCCATTAAGAGCTAAATATATTGCTGACAACTACCTTGAAGACGTTGTTCAATACAATAACGTAAGAGGTATGTTAGGTTTTACTGGAACATACAAAGGTCATAGAATCTCTGTACAAGGTTCTGGTATGGGTATTCCATCAATTGGTATCTACGCCCACGAACTAATTACTGAGTTCAACGTACGTAAATTAATTCGTGTAGGTAGCTGTGGTTCAATGCAACCACATATCAAACCAAGAGATTTAGTTATTGCTATGTCAGCTTCAACTGACTCTTCTTTTAACCAAAACCGTTTCGGTGGTAAGGATTACTCTCCAGCTGCTGATTTCGAAATGTTGAGAAAAGCCAACGAAGTAGCAAATGCGAAAGGTATTAAACCATACAACGGTAATATCCTTTCTTCTGATGCATTCTACGGTGATGATGCTGATGAGTGGAAGAAATGGGCTAAATACGGTGTACTAGCGGTTGAAATGGAAACAACTGCTTTATATACTATCGCAGCTCAATTTAACGCTAGAGCGATGACTATTCTAACTGTATCAGATAGTTTGGTAACAGGTGAAGAATTAAGTTCTGAAGACCGTCAGAATACATTTACAGATATGATGGAGATTGCTTTAGAAACTGCAATTGCAGACTAATTCAATTCCCACATCATTTGATGTACTATTGATATTACATGTATTTAAATAGATTTTTCTATTAAGTACTAAGGATAATGGAGTTATAAATAAAGCTAAATACTTTTTAGTTAATTTATAACTCCATATTTTTTTTATATCTACTACTCTCCTATTTTTGCACGGATTTTTAACTTCATTCAAACTTCTTAATCCATGAAATATATCAAATACTTATGGGGCTTATCATTACTAGTGTATCTAGGTCTAAACCTTTTGGCTTATATCTATTTACCTGAGGATGGTGTAACCGTCATTCAACAAACAGCCAATAGTCAGGCGGTGTTAATGACAAGAAGCGATTTCTTTTACGCTTCTATGGGAAGTTTATTATTAGTCAACATCTTTTTTATCACCATTGGAAATGGAATTCTGTATTTTCCAAAAATTATGGTTTTCGCTCCAAATAAAGATTATTGGTATTCAACAAAAGAAACTCGTGAAAAATTTGTTGAAATAATAAAAGGTTGGACTAAAGGAATGGCGACTATTCTAACCCTAATTTTACTAACTGCTGTTGGTGTAATTTATCAATCACAAGGACACGATCCTTTGGCTTTTAGAGTAGAATATTCTCCAATGATCCTTTGGATAATGGCTATTCTTTGGTTAGGTGTTTACTTTATAGTACTTAAAAAGCCTAATTCAACTGAGGCATAATGGATATAAAATAAAAGAGGGTGAATTAAAAAGTAATTTAATTCACCCTCTTTTTTATGTTTCAGAACAATTAAACTGTTTGTTCTTCTTTATTCTTTTTCCCTTCACAATCTTCGTTTTTACAAACTCCGTAGAAGTTAAGAGAATGCTTTTCGATTTCGAAATTATAAACCTCTTCCACCATTTGTTGGATCTTCTGGATTCTAGGATCACAGAACTCAAAGATTTTATTACATTCCTTACAGATCAAATGATCGTGTTGTTTAAAACCGTGTGCTTTTTCATACAATGCTAAGTTTTTACCAAACTGATGTTTAGTAATTAAATCACATTCTAAAAGTAAATCTAAAGTATTATATACTGTCGCTCTACTCACACGGTAATTTTTATTTTTCATGTTGATATAAAGCGATTCAACATCAAAATGTCCGCCTCTGCTATAGATCTCTTCCATGATAGCAAAACGTTCTGGAGTTTTTCTTAACTTTTTCTCCTCCAAATATTTGATAAATATTTCTTTAATATCTTCCATGTTACTATTTAATAATTTGAATTGAATTCAACAGCATCTTTCAGCTCGTAAATCAATCCTGTTTCTTCGTCATTTAAATGAAGTGTACCTTTAAAGGTGACTTCTTCTTCTTTTATTTCTCTATGATTCTTAAGGAAAATAGCCACTACAGACTCAGGTCCTGCACCACCACAGAAAAAACAACTAGAGAAAGGGTATACAGATAACATTATGGAGTTGTCTTCTGTTTCTACAGGAAGCACAAAACCTTTAATAACTATTTCAGAATTATCTAAAGCTTTCACTTCATTAGTAAATAATGGAAACGGTATGTCCATTTCAAACTCTTCAGAATATTTATATTCCCAATCAACTTTAAGAAGTTTCTGCCAAATCTCATCATCCTCTTGAGCAAATGAGAAAGACATACACAGGCAGCTCAATAAAACAATAAAAAACTTACTCTTCATTTTATTACGAATTGTCTTCTGCTTTATTAGCGTTATTGTTATCCGGTTTCTTATTAAAATTATCTTTACGACTTTTCCAATGTTCTTTCTTGTTATTAGGATTTCGGTTTCCTCCTTTATTGAATTTCGGATTACCTTGGCCCTTGGCTTTATTTTCCAACATTTTTTGTTGTTTTGTCACCTGAGCCTCTTTTCTTTCACCCGCTTCTAATTCACTTAAGTCGTACTCTTCTTCACCTACAGCACTATCAACAACCATTTTTTGATTCTTGATATGATCTTTCCGATCTTGAAGTAATTGTTTTGCATTAGGACGAATCATGTTTTCAACAACATTATTCCTCACTTTAACAATATCTACTGCTTGCATTAACGCCTCACGGAAAGATGTCTCGTCTGCAATACCTTTACCTGCAATATTATATGCTGTACCATGATCAGGTGATGTTCTTACAATATCCAAACCTGCAGTATAATTTACACCACTTTCGAATGCATGTAATTTAAAAGGAATTAACCCTTGATCGTGATACATACAAAGGATACCATCATAGTTTTTGAAAGATAATGTACCAAAGAAGCCATCAGCTGGGAAAGGTCCAAATACTAAGTTTCCTCTTTTTTTGAACTCCTTCACAACAGGTCCAATCACATTAATCTCTTCATCTCCCAATAACCCTTCTTCGCCTGCATGTGGATTAAGTCCCATTACAGCTACTTTAGGTTTTGTGATTCCGAAGTCTTTTTTCAAAGAATCAATCATTACATTCAACTTCGCTGTCACTAATTCTTTAGTAATAGTATCAGAGACTGCTTTGATTGGAATATGACCCGTAACAACACCTACTCTTAAATCGCCAGCACAAAGTGTCATCAATGTTTCTCTATCCTTAGCAAAATTTTCATTGTAATATTCCGTATGTCCAGCATACTGAAAATTTTCACTTTGAATATTTGCTTTGTTAATTGGAGAAGTTACTACCGCATCAATCACTTCAGATCTAAGATCTTCAGAAGCTTTATCGATAGATAAAAAGGCACATTGTCCTGCTTCTTGAGTTACTTTGCCAGGTTCTAATTCTTGAACTTCACTCCAACAGTTCACTACATTAATCTTCTGATCATGAATGTAACTGTTGTTGTTATATTGATGATAAGTAAACTCTTCTAAGTTTAATATCCTTTTGTACTTAGTCAAGATCTTGCCTGAGCCATATACAATTGGAGTACATATATTTGTTATCCTCTTGTCTTGCAACACTTTAACGATTACTTCTGGTCCAATACCATTGTAATCTCCTATTGTAATACCAATACGAGGTTTATTAGATCGTCTATTTTTTTGATTTTTATTATCTCTCATATTTCTGTAAAAAGTAGATTCTGTACATCTACATTTAAATTCAATTAACCAAAAGTAATCATTTATGCTATCTTTTCTATGTTAAATAGTATTAACCTTAGATTGAATAAAAATAATAATTAAGAAAGTGATTCTGTATTTTGAAAATAGTTACTTTAATAAACAGGTTAATATTGTTTAAATGATTTCCTTGAATATTACCATCGTTAGATATACCAATTCAAATTAAGTATTTTTGTAAATAATCAAGGATTTATTGAATTATTTGAAAGAATAACAAGATAACAAACTTCAAAATCAAATTAATTGTGTTCTTTTTTTAGAACAGGTAGTAAACCAATTGCCGATGAAGAGATTTTACTATTTTATATATATTCTAATATTATCTTCTGTTGTGGGTTTTTGGATCTACTCTACTTTCTATGCCCCTGTAGATGACACACCTTTCATAAATGAATATAGTTTTTCCGATACAGAACCAAATCCTTATAAACTTAATGATAAGATTATAAGGGCTGATATGCCTGGAAAGTTCTTAAAGATGAAAAATACTTTGAGTACGAAAAAAGGGAATAATGAATCAAATTATCCACTTGGATATAAAAACGCAGAAATTAAAGCACATCAAGTATCAGAAAGTAACCCTTATTTTGATTCAATTGTTTGGGCTAAAAATGGACCAACGAACGTATCTGGAACAATTTACAGCATAGTATCAGACAAATCTGATACTAATGATAATACTTGGTTAGCTACAACTGCTGAAGGTGACATTTGGAAAACAAAAAACAGAGGTAAGCATTGGACTTGTGTTACCGATTCTTTACCAAATATTCCAATAACAAAAATTATCCAATCTCCATCTCAACCACAGATATTTTATGCAATTACCGGTGAAGCATATGGTAAAAGATATATACAATCTGGCAATGGCTTACTAAAAAGTACTGATAATGGTAATACTTGGCAAATAGTAAAGAATACGCTGGAGAATGAAAAATTTCAAGCAATAACCTCTATTATTATCGATCCTTATGATCATAAAACACTCCTTATCGGGACAACGCAAAGGATAAATGACAATACATTAAGATCATTCATTCTGAAAACAATGGATGAAGGTGAAAATTGGGAAGGAGTTTATGAATCAAGTTCTATCATTCAAGCCTTAGAATATCAACCTAATAATTTCAAAGTGATTTTAGCTGGAGTTAAAAACCAAGGAATTATTAAGAGTATTAATTCAGGTAGAACTTGGGGTAAAGTTGGAAACAATTTCAAAATGTCAGGTAGAATCAATTTGGCATTTGCTTCTGTAAATACTTCTATCGTTTTAGCCTCTACAACTGGAAAAGGTAATAAACAAGCAATACTCTATGTCTCTATGAACAATGGAAACTCTTGGAAACGATTGCAATTTGAGAGTCCAATTAATCAATTATTCGGAGGTCAAGGTTGGTATAATAATTTCATCACTCCTCATCCTTATGAAACCTACTCATTCTATATTGGTGGAGTAAATATTAATAAATTATCAATTAGAAATTTTGAAACAGGACAAGCTATTTTAAGTCCTATTTCTGATGCTTATTCTGAATTTAATGGTCCAAACCAATTTCTTCAATGGTCTGGCATGTCAAATATTAAAGGATTACATCCTGATCACCATCAATTATTAATTCTCAACAATAAGAAAGACAGCAGTTTCCAATTACTTACAGCTACTGATGGTGGTGTCTACATGAGTAAAAGAGATCATCAACCTGGAGAAAAAGACAACTCATGGAATTTTGCTTCATATGGTCTTCATTCAACTCATTTTTTCGATATTGATAAGCATCCCTATAAAGATCAATTTTTCTGTGGAACTCAAGAAAATGGATCTTGGGTATCTCCTACAAACCCAAGTATTTCAAGTAAGTATAGAAGAGGATTGCCTGGTGATGGATTTGATGTGATATGGCATCAATCTAATCCTGATATACTTATAGGAAGTATATATAATAATCATTTCTTTCGCTCATTAGATGGAGGTTTTTCGTTTAAAAAAGTAGGAAATGATTTATTAGATATTGATGAAGCGGCTCCTTTTTTCAGTAAAATTGTCGATGCTCCAAATCAACCCAACTTATTGTATACAATTGGTGAAAGTGGTGTTTGGTTTTCAGAAAACTTTGGAGACTCATGGATGTTAAGTCCAATAAATAAGTTATGGAAGAGAACAGACTACATGGATATAAATGTCTCTACTGTCAATCCTAAAATTATATGGACAGGTAGTGAGATAACGGAAGACAACAGAATTCATGTATCAAAAGATGGTGGTTTAACTTTTACGGCAACAAGCGATTTTAAATACAATGGTAAAAGTCTTGGACAAATCTCAAAGATTGTATCCGACCCAATTCTGCATAATGTTGCCTATATCACTTTTGCTTTTAATAACGCTCCAAAAATTATTAAGACAGATGATTATGGAAAGACATGGAAAGATATTTCTGGGTACGCAAATACGTCTCGACACCCGCTACCGAATGTACAAGTGTATGACCTTTTTGTATTTCCATACAACAATCAAATTCTTTGGGCTGGCACCGAAATTGGCATATTCCAAACTTTAGATGGAGGAAAAAGCTGGCATAGATTAAAAAGTAATTTCCCTGCCACTTCTGTATTTAATATCCATTATAGAGATAACAGCATTTTTATAGGCAGCCAAGGAAAAGGAATATGGAGTCTTCATTTAGATGTATCCTTACAACCAAAAATTCTTAGTAGTTATTATGACAAACAAAAAGAGTTAATCGTTGAAATGGAAAACGTAAGTCAATATGATTCTCTGCAATTCTATCATAAAGGGAAACTCATTGATAACGGTAAAATAGAAATCACTGGTAACTATGTGAAGTTCAAAACTGAGGATATTATCAATGATTTATCGGCCATTGGATATAAAAACTCACTTCCTTATACTTCTAAATCTTCTAATATTTCACCTTTTGAATTTGGTCATTCTGTTTCTCATTTTCACTTTGATCATAAGTCTGATTCCGTTGAAAATAAACTAACTGGGAATTTATTCAATGAGTTTTCAGCACCAGGGTTTTCATATTCTTTACATACTGAACACCCATACAAAGTAAATGAAACAAAGTATTCGTATTTAAAATCTCCAATCGTATTAGATCGTTATAATAGTACACTTTACTATAAGGATATAGCATTAATTGACACGAATGACCATGTATCAATACAGGCCTCAAAAGACCTTATTCATTGGAAAAATATTAGTGGGAATTATAATGCTTCATTCAATACAGATTGGACATTTACGATCAATAAAAAAGATCCAATGGGATCTCAAAACTTAGAAGTCCCCCATTCTATTAATCTTTTAGAGCACTTTAGTCCCCAAGACACTGTATATTTTAGATTTGAGCTTTCCTCCACAAAATCAAAAAACAATTGGGGTTGGGCGATATCCTACATTGATATTCAAGGCAAACATGACACTGAATATAACAATGTTGTTTTCAACAATTTGATTCCAATTCAGGCCAGTGTTTCTCCATCAATTGTAAGTGATCAAAAAATAAATGTAGAGATCTTATCCAACGATAAAAAGTTACTTGATATCAAAATCATGAACTTAATTGGTAATAACGTTTTGGAGAGAAAATATATAAAATTGAATAAAGGTTGGAACAAATATCCTTTAACATTACCTTATCTAACGGATGGCATGTACATCATCAATTTGGAATATGACGATAAGGTAACCTCTTTGAAATTTATGGTGAGCAAAAAGAAAGACAAGCACATCATCATCTAAATTTAGATCTTTACCCTACTTCGATGTGGTTAATTTCTGTATCTGTTTGTTATTGAATTTGTAATAATAAAATAAAAGGGTGTTTTTTGTATCCCTATTTTAAGCATAATAAAATTATCATTTATGGCCAACGTAAAACCTAAGAAACATTTAGGACAACATTTCCTGGAAGACATGCAAATCGCAGACGATATTGTGAATGCAATGACTCAATATGGTGGATATAAAGAAATCTATGAGATCGGTCCAGGTACTGGAGTTTTAACTACTCGTTTGCTTAATAAAGATGATATAAAAACTACAGTAGTAGAAATAGATACCGAATCTGTAGACTATTTAAGAGATGTTGTCGGTTTACCAGAAGATCAAATTATTGGTGGTGATTTTCTTAAATTAGATTTTGATAAAATTGCTCCTCACCCTGTTGGATTAATTGGTAACTTCCCTTACAATATTTCTACTCAAATATACTTTAAAGTACTAGAACATAAGGATCAGATTACTGAATGTGTGGGTATGATTCAAAAGGAAGTAGCAGAAAGAATCTGTTGTAAAACAGGTGGAAGAACTGCAGGTATTCTTACTATCCTTGTTCAAGCATTTTATGATGTCGATTACCTATTCACTGTACCTCCAACGGTATTTAATCCTCCTCCAAAAGTTGATTCTGCAGTAATTTCATTAAAAAGAAACGATAGAAAAACCCTGCCTTGCGATGAAAAATTATTCTTCAAGGTAGTTAAACAAGCTTTTTCAACACGTAGAAAAACATTAAGAAATGCAATGAAGCCATTTGGTCTTCCTGCTGACTTCCTTAAAAAGGATATATTTTCTCTACGCGCTGAAGCCTTAAGTGTAGATGATTTTATTCAATTGACAGTGGAAATTGAAGAAATAAGAAAATCATAGTTTCACTAGCTTTTCAACATATAAGTTATTCCTAATTCTATATATAAATATTAAAAACAGAAATCAGGATAACATCATTTTCGGGCATTGCTTTTTGTACAATTAATTTACCAGATATATCTGATATTTTATATTCAAAAGCATTGCCCGTTTCGTTTTTTAATACCTACCTTTTCATTAGTAATGAAGTTATGCTTCAATACAAATACTCTAATCATCATTTATAAAATTATCTAAATTGATACTATAACGGACTTTTTACCTTTCATTATCATTGCTAAATAATATTTCAATTATTGTTTTTATTTAAAACAAATGACACTATATTTAACAAATAATTTCTTAACGAATCAAATAATACCTGAAAATGACCATCACTGAATCCAAATTTTATGAACTATGGCTTAACAACATCCAAGGAATTGGGGGTGCAACAAGTAAATTATTAATAAGTCATTTAGGATCTGCTGAAGATGTATTTAAATCTTCGCCTACTCAACTAAAAAAAGTAAGTGGTATTGGAGAACATACGATTCACTCAATTGGGATATCAAAAAAATATTTAAAGAAAATTGATCTTGAGGTCCAAAAAATTGAAAGTGCCAATGTTCGGGTTTTATCATATACCGATGATGAATTTCCTAAACGTTTAAAATACCAGAAAGACTCTCCTTACCTTATTTATGTGAAAGGAAAAGCAAAAGGGCTTTATGCCAAGAAAACAATTGGAATTGTAGGTTCTCGATCGGCAAATTATTACGGTAAATCAGTTACCAATAAATTGATTGAAGATTTGTCAAAATTTAAAGATATAGCTGTTATTAGTGGTTTGGCTTATGGGATTGATATACAAGCCCATAAATCATCATTAAGCAATAATGTGGGAACAATTGGTGTAATGGCCAATGGTTTGAATAAAGTCTACCCTTCTATGCATAAAAACACTGCAATAGAAATGATTAAGGACGACAATAGCGGTCTTATTACTGAGAATTTAATGGACGCTGAACCTGATGGGCCTAAATTCCCTGCTAGAAATCGAATTATTGCAGGATTATCTGATGTCATCATTGTTATTCAAGGAAAAAAGAAAGGTGGTGCGCTTATTACTGCAGATATTGCCAACAGCTACCATAAAGAAGTTTTTGCTGTTCCAGGACAGGTGAATGATGAATTAGCTGAAGGATGTAATAACCTTATTAAATATCAGAAAGCTAGAATATACACTTCTGCTGATGATATCATCAAAATGATGAACTGGGATATTCAAGAAAAAAATAATACTCAAAAAACGCTATTTGATACCTCAGATTTATCGAAAGATGAATTATCTATTGTAGATTTATTGAAAGAAAACGAATATCACATAGAAGAATTAGCTATTCAACTTCAAACGCCAATTCCTAAATTGTCAGGCTTCTTACTACAACTTGAATTAAGAGGTATTATTCGTTTAAAGCCTGGAAATATTTATAGTTTAAAATAACATGAAAATAGTAATTGCCCCTAATGCTTTTAAAGGTTGTATTTCGTCTATTGAGGCTGCCAATATTATACAAGAGGCATGGTTAAATAATAGACCAAACGATGAAGTGATCAATCTACCACTTGCCGATGGTGGAGACGATTTTGATCATGTTATTGCCTTATATAAAAATGGGACATGGAACGAAGTGGCCACAGTGAATGCATTAAACCAACCACATACTTCTGGTTATTACAAAGTAAACAATGCGACTGCAGTAATAGGAATGGCATCTGTTTGTGGGTTAGCCGATATCAATGAAGGCAAAAGAAACGCTTTAGAAGCTAGCAGTAGAGGTTTAGGAATAGTGATGATGCAGGCGATTAATGATGGATGTAAGGAAATAATTATTGGTCTAGGTGGTAGTGCATCAACTGATTTTGGTTTGGGAGCACTGGCAGAATTAGGTCTACTATGTATTAATGATGACGGAACACCTATTCAACCCAACGGAGGTAATTTATCTTCAATCAGAACATTTGATATTCAAGAATTACTAAATAAAATAGAGGGTATTTCTTTTTACATTGCTGTGGATGTTGAAAACGGATTGTTAGGAAAAAATGGAGCTGCTCATGTTTTCGGTCCTCAAAAAGGTGCGAATGCAGAAACCATTAAAATACTCGATGATAATTTAAGCCACGCTGCCGACCTTACACAAATAGCTACAAGTATTGAAGTTCATGATGCTATTGGAAGTGGTGCTGCCGGCGGAACTGCAGGAGGTTTTATGGCTTTCTTAAATGCCACAATATTAAAAGGAAGTGAATTTGTGATGGATTGTTCAGGTTTTGAAGATCAACTCTCTGATACAAAATTAATTATCACATCAGAAGGTACGATTGATGATCAAAGTCTGTATGGTAAACTTCCCTATCAAGTAGCAATAAAAGGAAATGAATTAAAAATACCTGTATTAGCCTTGGTTGGTAATAATAAATTGTCAACCAATATAGAGCATCCTTTTTACAGTATATTCAATATCAACCAAAAGTTTAGAGGGTTTGATGATATGCTATCATTAGGTAAAGAAAACCTTTATAAAACTGTTGAGGAAATAGCTAAAATATTCTCTTTAAAACATGATATGTAATTAACAGATTTTACAATAAATAGTATCATTAAATAAGTTTTTTTTAGCATCTTGCATGGATTAATGGAAATGTATACCATCGAAAATACCTACATTTCTGATTAAGAAAATAGATGATAAAGTCTTTTTTTTATTTTACTCAATTTTTAATAGCAACCTTCCATCTCTATGACAAACTCAATCAAAAAGATTGCAATCCTATTTTTTTCAGTGGTTTGTATTCCTTTTGCATATGGACAGAAAGAGTTCTACAATAACAACAAATTCAAACAGTTAGACGAAGAACTACCTACTCCCAACGTATACAGAACAGGTTCTGGTGCTCCAGGAGCTGAATATTGGCAACAAAAAGCTGATTATGTTATCGAAGCTTCAATTGATGAAAAACTTCACCGATTGAATGGTAAAGAAACAGTGACTTATTTCAATAATTCACCTGAAACACTTACATATTTGTGGATTCAATTGGATCAAAATATGAGAGCAACTGATTCTGACACTTACAAAATCAGACAAAATAAAATCAAAAAAGGGACAAACATCAATCAATTAGCAGCTATTGATGGATTCCCAGAGTATGATGGTGGACATAAGATCCAAAAAGTAACTACTGCAGATGGTAAAGACCTAAAATACACTATCAATAAAACAATGATGCGTATTGATTTACCAACTCCATTAAAGTCAGGTGAAAACTTCGCATTTAAAATTGATTGGTACTACAACATCAACGACCGTTTATTAATGGGTGGTCGTGGTGGCTACGAAACTTTTGCTGAAGATGGTAATACAATCTATACGATCACTCAGTGGTTCCCAAGAATGGCTGTTTACGATGATTTCAACGGCTGGCAGCACAAGCAATTCTTAGGTAATGGTGAGTTTGCTTTAACTTTTGGTGATTATGATGTAAAAATCACAGTACCATCTGATCATATTGTGGCATCAACTGGTGAATTACAAAACCCTGATGATGTATTAACAGCCACTGAAAAGCAAAGATTCGAGGAAGCAAAAAAATCAGATAAACCAGTAGTTATCGTCACTCAAAAAGAAGCAGAGAAAAAAGAAAAAACTCAAGCTTCTGATACAAAAACTTGGCACTACAAAGCTGAAAATGTAAGAGATTTCGCATTTGGTTCATCAAGAAAATTCATTTGGGATGCAATGGGTGTAGATATCAATGGCAAAACTGTAATGGCAATGTCATACTACCCTAAGGAAGCGAACCCATTGTATGGTCAGTATTCTACGGAAGCGGTAGCGCATACTTTAGAAGTTTATTCTAAATATACCATCGATTATCCTTATCCAGTAGCGATTTCAGTGGAAGCATCAAATGGTATGGAATACCCAATGATCTGTTTCAACTACGGTCGACCTGAAAAAGATGGAACTTATTCTCCAAGAATCAAGTATGGAATGATTTCAGTAATTATCCACGAAGTGGGTCATAACTTCTTCCCTATGATCGTCAACTCTGACGAGAGACAATGGACTTGGATGGACGAAGGATTGAATACTTTCTGTCAGTATTTAGCAGAACAAGAGTGGGAAGATGGCTATCCTTCAAGAAGAGGGCCTGCTGAAAATATTGTTCCTTACATGAAAGGTGAAAAAGATAATATCACTCCTATTATGACTAACTCAGAATCGTTAAAGCAATTTGGTAATAACGCTTATGGTAAGCCTGCTACAGCTTTAAACATTTTGAGAGAAACGGTGATGGGGCGTGAGTTATTTGACTATGCATTCAAAGAATATGCACAAAGATGGGCTTTCAAACACCCTAAACCTGCAGATTTCTACAGAACAATGGAAGATGCTTCTGCTGTAGATTTAGATTGGTTCTGGAGAGGTTGGTTCTATACAACTGAAGCGGTAGATATTTCGATTAAGAATGTTATCGTAAAAGAACTAGATACTCAAGATCCAAAAGCTGAAAGTGCTAAACAAAAAGCAGAACGTGATAATCAACCTAAGCAAATCACAACTATTCATAACGAAGAGGAAAAATTGGTTACTAGAGTTGAGAAGAGACCTGAATTAAAGGATTTCTACAACAGCTATGACCCTCTTGATCCTAATATCGAAGATTTTGATAACTACAAAAAGTATCAATCTCAATTGAATAAAAAGGATAAAGCATGGTTAGCTTCTAAGCACTTTGTCTATCAAGTTGATTTTGAAAATGTAGGTGGTCTAGTAATGCCTATCATCATCGAACTTCAATTTGCAGATGGTTCTTCTGAGAAAAAGTATATCCCTGCTGAAATCTGGAAAATGGATGATACAGTAGTTTCAAAAGTATTTGTTACAGAAAAAGAGGTAACACAGTTTGTTCTTGATCCAAACAGAGAAACAGCTGATATTGATACAGAGAACAACTATTATCCAAGAAAGCCTGAGGTAAGCCGTTTCAAATTATATAAGTCTGGCGCTAACCAACCAAGAACTTATGATAGCGGTAGATTAAACCCAATGCAAAAGGCGAAGAAAAACAAGAAATAATATAACTGAGAATGTCTCATTATTGAATAAATGATGAGGCATTCTTTTTTTACTATGAAAGCACATTTCAAACTATTCACTCTTTCTAGCTTACTCTTATTATCCTCTGCAGTTTTTGGTCAAAAAGAGGCCTATAATAACAATAAATTTAAGCAGTTAGACGAAGAACTTCCTACACCAAATGCCTTTCGTACAGGTAGCGGTGCTCCAGGTCATAAATACTGGCAACAAAAAGCCGATTATACTATTGAGGCTTTATTAGATGAAGAAAAACATCAGTTACATGGTATAGAGACCATTACTTATACCAATAACTCCCCCGATAACATCAAATACTTATGGGTGCAATTAGACCAAAACATGAGGGCAACCAACTCAAACACCTATAAAATCAGACAAAATAAAATCAAGGAACAAGCCAATGCTTCTTATTTCAATAGGATTGATGGTTTCCCTGATTACGATGGTGGTCACAAAATTCTAGAAGTAAAAAATGCTGATGGAACAGATTTACCTTATACCATTAATCAAACGATGATGAGGGTCGATCTTCCGAAAGATTTAAAATCAGGTGAAAGCTATACTTTTAAAGTGAAGTGGTTCTATAATATCAATGATAGATCGCTCATGGGTGGCCGTGGTGGTTACGAAACTTTTAAAGATGGTAATACATTATACACAATCACTCAATGGTTCCCAAGAATGGCAGTGTATGACGATGTGAACGGATGGCAGAACAAACAATTCCTTGGACGAGGTGAGTTCGCACTAACATTTGGTGATTATGATGTAAAAATCACGGTACCTGATGATCATATTGTCGCTTCTACTGGTGTTTTACAAGATTCATCTGTTCTATCAGAAACTCAAAGAGAACGTTTAGAACAAGCGAAAACAAGTGAGAAACCTGTTGAGATTGTAACAAAGAAAGAAGCAATTAAAAACGAAAAGAAAAAAGGGAAAGGCACTAAAATGTGGCACTACAAGGCAGAAAATGTAAGAGATTTTGCTTTTGGTTCTTCTAGAAAATTCATTTGGGATGCCATGGGCGTTGAGCAAAATGGTAAAACTGTGATGGCCATGTCGTATTATCCAAAAGATGCCTATAACTTATACAATCGTTATTCTACAGAAGCTATTGCTCATACTATTGAGGTATATTCTCGAATGACGTTCGATTACCCTTATCCTGTGGCTATTTCTGTTGAAGCCAATAATGGTATGGAATATCCGATGATCTGTTTCAATTACGGTCGTCAGGATAAAGACGGCAACTATTCTAAAAGAATTAAATACGGAATGTTATCAGTGGTTATTCACGAAGTGGGTCACAACTACTTCCCTATGATTGTCAATTCTGATGAAAGACAATGGACTTGGATGGACGAAGGTTTAAACTCCTTCCTTCAATTTGTTGCAGAACAAGAATGGGAAAAGAACTATCCATCTATGGAAGGATTCCCTGATAATATCATCGAATATATGGAAGGTGATCCAGATGGTATTTCTCCTATCATGACCAACTCAGAATCTATCAAGCAATTTGGTTGGAATGCTTATGCAAAACCTTCAGTTGCCTTGAACATTTTGAGAGAAACAGTAATGGGAAGAGAACTATTTGATTATGCCTTCAAGGAATATGCTCAAAGATGGAAATTTAAGCACCCTACCCCTGCCGATTTCTTTAGAACAATGGAAGACGCTTCGGGAATGGATCTTGATTGGTTCTGGAGAGGATGGTTCTATACCACTGAAGCTTGCGATATCAGTATTAAAGAAGTAAAAGCTTTATCATTAGACACTCAAAATCCAGAAGTGGAAATGAATTTAGCGAAACAACAAGAAGCTGATAAAAAACCAAGTATCACAGAAATCAATAATGAAAAAGCAGGTTTAGTTACTCGTGTAGATAAAAAGCCAGAACTAAAAGATTTCTACAATTCATATGATAAATACGAAGTAACAGAAGAAGACAAAATGAAATATGAAAAATATACTTCTTCTTTAAATGATAAGGATAAAGAGTGGATTGCAGCTAATAAATTTGCTTATCAGGTGGACTTCGAAAATATAGGTGGGTTAGTTATGCCTATCATTATCGAATTGAAATATAAAGACGGTACTACGGAAAAGAGATATATTCCTGCTGAAATCTGGAAAAAAGACGATGTAGTAGTATCAAAAGTATTTGTTACAGACCAAGAGGTCGTTTCTTTCTTCTTAGATCCTAACAGAGAAACAGCTGATATTGATACATCAAATAATCATTTCCCGAGAATTAAGCCGGTAAATAGATTCCAACTGTATAAGAGTAAGAAATAATCTACTTTATAGAGTATAAATCCATTGATGCTGAAAATAAGGGAATCTACTTCTTTTATTTTCAGCATTTTTACTTACAAAAAATCATCTGTACGAAGAATTACCTTTTTCGTCTGACAATGCTTATGTATATTAGTTGGAGAGATCAATGAAATAAACCAAATGAATAAAACCGAGATATTAAAGATTACTGGCGAGCAACTGATAAAATTCAGTAGTGTATTTAAAGATGCTAAGTTTTGGAGAAAATTAATGAAATACGCAAAGAAAGCGGGGATTAAACTTTCTTTTTATGCTGTTACACTTTACTACACAATGCTGGATGAAGACACTCCAAATACTTCTAAACTAGTTATTATGGGTGCTTTAGGTTATTTCATCCTTCCTATTGATCTTATACCAGATATTGCACCTGGTATAGGCTTTACAGACGATTTAGCAGCTTTAACGAGTGCCTTCTTTACTGTAGCCATGCATATCAAACCAGAACATAAGGAAAATGCGTTACTTGTACTACAAAAAATATTCGGAAGTGAATTAACTTTAGAACAACTGGAATTTTAATTGACTTACAAAGATTTTTTTATCAATAATTAATAATTAGGCTTATCAAACAGATAGGCCTATTGTGTTATAAAAAGCCAATAACTTAAATTAAATACTCTTTCATAACCCAAAATTGATTAAGCAAACTTAAATAAAGGTAAAAAAACTGACTAAAATGAACTCTTCATTGTCGTAAAAAGTATAACAAATTAAATCTAATTTTATTAAACCATCACAACTATCATGACAATGAACAAACTAAGATCCAAAGCATTTGGTATGCTTGTGTTTTTTTCAATCATGTTGATAGGCTGTTCCAAACAAGGACCAGAATATGTTTCCGACTATGATGTCGTTATCACCAATTATGACCCTGAAAAAAAAGAACTATTCTCGGAAAAGAAAACTTTCGGGATGCCTTGGAAAGTTGTACACGTAGGTGATACAACAATCACAGAACCCACAGAATTTGATATTAAGGTATTAGAAACCACTAGAGCTGAAATGGAAGCTAAAGGTTATACCTTTATCGAAGAAACAAGTAACGACCATCCTGACATGGTAGTTCTTTGCTACTCTGTAACCACTACAAGTGTTTATACTTGGTGGGATTGGTGGGGCGGTTACCCAGGATGGGGATATCCAGGTTGGGGTTACCCAGGTTGGGGATATCCAGGATGGGGTTACCCTGTTAGAGGAGTTTACGCTTACCAAAAAGGAACAGTGTTAGTGGAAATTGCTGAGAATATCCCAGTTCACTTACCTTCTGATGAAAAAGAAGTACAATACCCTATTATGTGGGAAGGTGTAACAAATGGGTATACTACAAACACAGCGAATGAAATCATGAGAGTAGAGAAAAACATTAAGCAAATGTTTACTCAGTCACCTTATATCCAATCAAATGACTCAAACTAATACTAATATGAAAAAGTTAATCACATTAGTTGTTGCTTTGATCGGTTTTACTGCAACAACATTTGCTCAAGAAAAAATTCTATCTTTCCAATACAGCATGGCTGCACCAATGGGAGAAACTCAGGCATTTACAGATGCTCCAAGTTTTAGAGGTGGTACCTTAGAATATCGTCATTTTGTTAATCCAAAAATGAGTGTTGGTTTCTCCTTAGGGTATCAACGATTCTACGAATATAAAGGATATAACACGGTAGAATTACCAGGAGAAAATGGTCACATTTCAGGTCAAGAGTACAATTACATTGATCAGTTCCCTATTATGGCCACTTATCATTATTATTTTGGTGAACAAGGTGGTATTCGTCCATACATAGGTGCAGGAATTGGTGCTGCTCATTACGAATACACTAATCAAATGGGCTCTATGGCTTCTGTTGGAAAACAGTGGCATATGCAAGTAGCTCCAGAAGTGGGTGTCCTTGTACCAATTGGATCTTCTATTTACTTGCATACCAATGTAAAGTATAATTACGCTTTCGAAGCAGGAAATTACTCTGCTCAACAATATTGGGGATTCAATGTTGGTTTAGCATTCGATTTATAAACCAAGATTTGATTGAATTATATTCTTAAGATTCTAGACATATAATTTAAAATCAAATAAATGATAATAAGGCAGTCAGAAATGGCTGCCTTTTTTGTAATTAATGTGATTTTTAGGCTTGCCTAAAAAATATTATGTATATTTGTGTAAACCTTTATATGATAAGATCAAAACACATCATTCAGGTCAAAACCATCTTTATGATGGATATACTACATTACTATAAAAATAAATGAATACAATATTTAATTGGTTCAAAAAACAATTTGACAAATACCCTCTTGAGTTTATTGAAGAGGATATTTTAAAAATACTTTTCAAAATCAAAGAGGATAAAAAAGAAGTTAGAGCATATGATATTTATAATGAATTAGTCAATGTCTCTGATGAAGCATTCAACAATGCTCTTCAATCTTTATTTGATAAGAAAGATATAAAATCAACTAATGAACAAATTTCACTTGAGGAAAGTGGGCATTTTAAGGCTATTCAACTGATTCGTAAACATAGGATTTACGAAAAGTATTTAGCTGAAAAAACAGGTTTCTCTAAAGAAAATTGGCATAGCAAAGCTGAACGCAAAGAACATTTATTGTCTGATGAAGAAGTAGATCAGATGGACAAAGAACTTGGTTACCCTAAGTTCGATCCACATGGTGATCCTATTCCCACTAAAGATGGAGTTTTACCTAAACTAAAAGGTAGACCCCTATCCAAAATCAAACAGAATTCTTTAGTAAAGATCATACACATTGAGGATGAACCTAAGGAGGTATATCTAGAACTTCTTAAAAAGGATATTCATATAGGTTCATTGTTAAGTATTCAATCATCAAAAGATAAATTGATTTATACTTCTGAGAGTAGAAACTTTGAGTTTTCAGAAAATGAACTAAATAACATTCAGGTAGTTATTATAGAAACTGCTGAGGTTTTACCAAAAAACATCAACAGATTAACTGATTTAAAACCTGGCGAAAGAGCAATAATCTATAGTCTATCTCAAGAATGTAGAGGAATAAACCGAAGAAGATTACTGGATTTGGGTTTTGTAAAAGGATCTAATATTGAAATAAGTATGGTTAGTCCTATGCGAGATCCCAAAGCTTTCCTCATTAGAGATACATTAATTGCTTTAAGAAAGGAACAAACGAATATGATTTTAATCAAAAAAGTAAATCAAGATGAGCAGCAATAAAAGTAACTCTCCTTGTGATACTTGCGGTCAGAATCCACAAGGAAGATTAAAAAGATTAGGTGTTGAGATAGAGAAAAGTGATTATGTCATTGCCTTGGCAGGGAATCCCAATACAGGAAAAAGTACTGTTTTTAATAGTTTGACAGGACTAAAACAACATACGGGTAATTGGCCCGGAAAAACTGTTGGTCGTGCCGAAGGCGGGTATATTTTTGATGAATCAAAATATAAGATCATCGATTTACCAGGTACTTACTCTCTCATGTCGACATCAGAAGATGAAGAAATTGCTAGAAATTTCATTCTATTTGGCAAGCCAGATGTGACTATTATTGTCGTTGATGCTGGACGTTTAGAAAGAAATCTCAATCTTGCGCTTCAAATATTAGAAATTACAGATAAGGCGGTACTTTGTGTCAATCTTATTGATGAAGCAAAGAGACACAACATAGAAATAGATACACGTACTTTATCAAAAGAATTGGGCATACCTGTAGTTGCTACTTCTGCTTTAAGAGGTATCGGTATAGCCGATTTATTGAAAACAGTTGATGAAGTGGCCAAAGGAGAAATCAAATGTTCTCCACATCGCATCAAAAATGTGCCTAAAAAAATAGAAAAGGAAGTCAAAAGGATTCAGGATAAAATAGAACAACTCTATCCTAACCTTCCAAATAGTCGTTGGATCGCTTTTCGATTGCTTGATGGAGATCGAGACATTATCAAAGCAATTGAGAATGGTGAATTTATCAATGATAAATAAGTGACGAATGAATAAAGAAGATCAAATCAATCAATTACTTTCTGAAGCTGCTGAAACACGTTGGGAAATCGGACAAGAATTTCATGATAAGCTTTCTGAAAGTATTTATACAAACGCTGCAGAAATTGCAGAGAAAACGGTTCTTAAAGATCACGAAAAAGAGAATTTCAATTTAGACCGTGCAATAGATCGAGTGGTAACAAGTCCTATATGGGGGTTCCCTATTATGTTCTTGGTGCTTGCTATTGTTTTATGGTTAACTATTGTAGGATCTAATGTACCCTCAGAGTTTTTAGCTTCCATCCTTTTAGACAATGTCTATGTATTTCTAAAGGCACAAGCGGAAGCAGTAATGCCTTGGTGGTTATCCGGCTTTTTAATTGATGGAGTTTTCTTATGCCTTGCATGGGTAATCTCTGTGATGTTACCTCCTATGGCGATTTTCTTCCCCATGTTTACCATTTTGGAAGATTTAGGATATTTACCTAGAATTGCTTTCAACTTAGATAAGTTATTTAGAAAATCTGGAGCACACGGTAAGCAAGCCTTAACCATGTCGATGGGCTTTGGATGTAACGCAGCAGGTGTTGTGGCCACTAGAATTATCGATTCTCCACGTGAACGCTTGATCGCAATTATTACCAACAATTTTTCATTGTGTAACGGACGTTGGCCCACTCAGATTCTGTTATCAAGTATCTTTATTGGAGCCATTGTACCCAATGAATATAAAACTTTAGTGGCTACAGGTGCCGTTATTGGTGTAGCATTATTGGGCATCGGATTGACTTTCTTAGTTTCATTGTTCCTTTCAAAAACATTCCTTAAAGGTGAAGTTTCTTCATTTACTTTAGAACTTCCACCTTACAGAAAACCACGTATTCTTCAAACAATATATACTTCCCTAATCGATAGAACGTTAATTGTTCTTTGGAGAGCCTGTGTATTTGCGGCTCCTGCAGGTGCTGTTATTTGGTTGGTTTGTAATGTAAATATTGGAGATCAAAGTATTGCTTTATGGATGATACAAGGAATGGATCAGTTTGGGTGGTTAGTCGGCTTAAACGGAGTGATTCTACTCGCTTACATTTTAGCTATCCCTGCCAATGAAATTGTTATGCCTACCATCTTAATGCTTACGGTGATGACGACCAATATTGTTGGATACGGTGAAGGAAATGGCGTAATGTTCGAGTTGGAATCTATGAGCAATACACATGATGTACTAGTAGCAGGAGGCTGGACTTTCCTCACAGCAATTAATGTGATGTTATTTAGTTTGATTCATAATCCTTGTAGTACTACTATTTATACGATATATAAAGAAACAAATAGTGCCAAATGGACTACAATAGCTTCTATTCTTCCTGTGATTATGGGATTTTTAGTTTGCTTTGTGATTACACAAATTGCACACTTACTTTAATTGATAAATACGTTTTCTCAAAATTTTGAAAAGACAAATAGAATAAATTAATGAGCTCTCATTTTTGAGAGCTTTTTCTATTTTTAATCCATATTTCCTCACATTTTGATTATTTTTACATCAAAATAAAAAATAGATGACAAACCTTATAAAAGTTGCTGGGGCTGAGTTAAATCAGACTCCATTGGATTGGAATAACAATTTTGAAAATATAAAAAACGCAATTGAAACTGCTAAAGAGCAAAACGTTTCTATATTGTGTTTACCAGAATTATCGATTACAGGTTATGGATGTGAGGATGCTTTTTATGCTCCAAATACAGAGCATCAAGCCTTAAAAATATTAGGAAAAATACTCCCATTAACGAAAGATCTTGTCATTTCTGTGGGCTTACCACTAAGATTTAAAAACAAGCTTTATAATACAGTAGTATTAATCGTTAATCAGAAAATAAAAGGTTTTGTAGCAAAAAAACATTTGGCAGGTAACGGAATTCACTATGAACCACGTTGGTTTACTCCATGGATAGAAGGTGAATTTTCTACTATCGAATTTGATGACAGCTATGCTTCTATTTTGGGTGACACCTCCTTCCCTTTTGGCGATTTGATTTTTAATGTCAATGGTGTCAAAATAGGATTTGAAATTTGTGAAGATGCTTGGGTGGCGAACCGTCCAGGTAGAACTTTGTATCATCAAGGAGTTGATATTATTTTAAATCCTTCCGCAAGTCATTTCGCTTTTGATAAACTTGATGTTCGTAAACGATTTGTTTTAGAAGGTTCTAGAGCCTTTGGTGTAGGATATATCTATGCCAATCTTTTAGGTAATGAATCGGGTCGTGCTATTTATGATGGCGGGGTGATGATTGCATTATCTGGTAAGCTTTTATCAATTAGTAAGCGTTTTGCCTTCTATAATTATAAGGTAACTACCGCTACATTTGATTTGGATATTGCTCGATTGGCTCAAATTCAAAGTCATACATCGAATACAGGCACTGGAAATCACTTGGTAGTCAAAGACGAATTTAAGATACCGCGAACGACTCCTGAAAAACATATTCCAGTAGAAGAATCGTGGGAACATTCAGACAATATAAAAGAAGAAGAATTTGGTAGAGCTGTTGCATTAGGTCTATTTGACTATATGCGAAAAAGTTTCTCCAAAGGATATGTTGTTTCTCTTTCAGGAGGTGCTGACTCTTCTTCCATTGTTACCCTTATTCACTTAATGATTAAGATGGGTATAGAAGATTTAGGATTAGAAGGATTTAAGTCGAAGCTATCTTATTTCTCGGCATTATCAGATTGTGAGGACGATAAAGCACTTTGTGAAAAGATTTTGACTACAGCTTATCAACCGACCGAAAATAGTGGTGATGTTACTTTAAATGCTGCTACTGAATTGGCTAAAGCAGTTGGTGCCACATTCTATACCATTGATGTTAACCCGATGTATAAAGGTTACTTGAATGCCATTGAAAATGCCATTGAACGAAAATTAGGTTGGGATACAGACGATATCACACTTCAAAATATACAAGCAAGAGTTCGTGCCCCATCCGTGTGGATGCTAGCGAATATCAATGGTGCTTTATTATTATCCACATCTAACCGTTCGGAAGCTGCTGTAGGTTATGCCACTATGGATGGAGATACAAGTGGAGGTTTAAGCCCAATTGCAGGAATCGACAAGAATTATTTGAGAAGTTGGTTAAGATGGATGGAAACAAATGGTTTGGATAACAAATGGAATGTTCCAGAATTAAAATTGGTCAATGATCAACAACCAACGGCTGAATTACGTCCGAAAGATTCAAAACAAACAGATGAGGCAGATTTAATGCCTTATGATATCTTGGAAGAGATTGAAAAATTAGCCATTCGTGATAAAAAATCACCACAAGAATGTCAGCTTTTCCTTTCTGCAAATCATCCTGATGCTTCTAGAGAAACAATTATAGCATGGGTGAAGAAATTCTTCCAACTTTGGAGTAGGAACCAATGGAAGCGTGAAAGATATGCTCCTTCCTTCCATTTAGATGATAAAAACTTAGATCCTAAAACATGGTGTAGATTCCCAATCTTATCGGGTGGATTTAGAAACGAATTATCAGAGTTGTAAAGCAAAAAAATAAAAAAAGCCTGTTGATGATCATTTCAACAGGCTTTTTTCTATTCGTATTTTTTTTGCAAAATTTCATTCATTACAAAAGCATCTCTAATTCTTGATGGGCTTTTAAATAGTTTTGCAGTATTTGATTTCTTTTTCTTTCTGGTCTTTGTTGTTTTTTTACTAACTAAAGAAGTTAGTTTATCATCCCTAGCATAATCATCCTTCCATTGATATCCATCGTTGTACGTTCTATTTGATATCATGGATTTTGGTTTGTACTCCTCTAAATCTTCCTCTAGTTGTCTTTCGGCTCTTTCTGGATCAAATGGATTATTAGCCTTCTTGTGTTCTTCAAAAGCTACATTATCTGACAACATTCCTAATAATTCAGAAAATGATGAGGGCTCTGATGGAGCAGATCTTTGTTCTCTTGGAGCTTGATCGAATCCCTCTTCTGAACTTCTTGGAGGAACAATATTTTCGTTATTTATAATATTATTGGGAGGTGTCTTTTTCTTATCCTTACCTAAGTTGGATAAGTACCAATACACCACTAAACCAATAACTGAAATAATAATTTCCATATTCTAATTTTAAAAAGTTTCGTTTGCTAATCTCCTACTGATCTTCAATATTGATATAAATATAACACATTTTACTAAAAATATAGATTCATTTTTTTTAGAACTAAGTTTAACTATTATTTTCGAGTAAATTATTTTTTAATCATGACGGACATCATCTTAGCATTAATAGTTATTGCTATTATTTTTTTACCGATTCTAATTTTTGGCAAAAAAAATAAAAACAAAAAAGCAAAAAAAGTAGCAGCTCGAAAAATTGAGTTAGACAACTACGATCGTTACATGCGTAGATTTGATGATCCTTCTTGTTTGAATAAAATGGATATCTTAAATACTGTAGTTGCTGGTACTCGTTACCCAAACGACGATACTGGAGAAAACAGACAAGATATACTCAAAAAAACTAAGGTTGGTGAACTTTTAAAATTGCTGCCCGATGAGTTGAACCGTTATGATAATTCTGCGATTAAGGTGGTAAAACTTAATGACAAACAAATTGGCTTTTTAGATATGGATTTATCTATCGAAATCAAGTCAAGATTAATGAGCCGCTCGCCAGTGGAAGCTAGCATCACTAAAATCTATGATAAAGGTGGAAATCTAGAGTGTGAGATCGCTTTACAGCGTTATAGTCGCAAAATCAAAAAACAATAGCTGTACACAGAATATTTACTAAATAAAACAAATATTAAACATGAAGAAACTTTCATTATCTCTAATCGTACTTTTAGCTCTAAGTATATTTAGCTGTTCATCTAAAAAAGATTCAACAAAAACTGAATCTTCGAACACAAAAGAAGTTGAAACTACGGCTTCATCGTATGCCTATGATCCAGCACAAACTGTTGTTTCATTCACTGCATTTAAGACTACTGATAAAGTAGGTGTAAGTGGTCGTTTTCAGGAATTTGAAGTAAAAACATCAAAAGAATCTGTTAGTAATCCATCAGATATTTTAAGTGGATTAACCTTCGAAATTCCAATCAATAGTTTAGAGACCAACGATAAATCAAGAAACGGTAAAATCATTGAGCATTTCTTCGGATCAATGGTCAACACTTCTAAAATTACAGGTGTTGTAAAAAGTTTCTCAAACGGTAAGGCATTAGTGGATATCGCATTAAATGGAATTACTAAGGAAGTCGCTTTAGATGCTAAAGTAAGTGATAACATTATCCTTTTAAAAGGTAATATCGATATGAGTAACTGGGATGCTTTAGGAGCTATCGAAGCACTTAACAAAATCTGTTACGACCTTCACAAAGGTGCTGACGGCAAAAGTAAACTTTGGTCTGATGTAGATTTAGTCATCAAATCAAAGTTAGCAGCTCAGTAGAAATATAAGCTTTTACTTAAAAGCATTGTATGGAAGTTTTTTCAACCTCCGTACAATGCTTTTTTTATTTTCTAATAAAAATGTCTTCATTATATGATTATTCAGTCTCAATCATTCTACATGGATTGTTATCGACTTAATTAATTTTAAAATAACCCAATTACTCATAAATCATATAACAAATAATCAATTTAGTTAGTAAATTTAATAGACTACTCGAAAAAGAGATTAACCTAATTAAGTCGATATTTACATGGACAAGCTATCAACTACAATACATCAATTAAGACAAAAATCAGTAATGATTTTGGGAAGAGAAACCTTCTTCCACTTTACATTCTGTTTTTGGATCACCTTTTTATTTTCAGGAAATAAATATTTCGTCATTGGAGCTATCACTACTAGTTTATTAATAGAGATGATAGATCTTGGAAGAGATAAATCAAGTAATAGAATCAAATGCCAGAATTTTTTCCGATACATGACTGCTGATGTCTTAGGCATATTAGCAGCCGTTGCGATCACATAAATTGATTCATTTGATAAAAATATTAAGGAAGTTCGGGAGAGCTTCCTTTTTTATTTTCTTGGGTATAGAATGCTACACCCTTATAATTTGATAAAAACTTAGGCATGCCAAAATAGCCTCTTTGTGCAAACTTCCATCGCATACTTATCAAAGTAAAGGAAAAGAAAGTGGCACCACCAATGACTATGCCCCAATTCCACAGGATATATGGGTTTCCCATCAAAAAGTATCTAAGGATACAGATAACTACAGTTAATAAAAAAACTTCAACAAAATATTGAATCGACCAATAGTGAAGACGAAATCTAGCTACTGTTTTTTTATAATCAAAAGCGATAAACATCATCCAAAAGCAATTCATTGCTCCAAATATTGATACGAATATCCATATAATTAAATGTATATTCATTCGAACACTTGAAGTCACTTGTACCTCTGTAAATAAATATGGAAGATCCTTTACAAAATAACCTTCCTCTCCTGTTATTGCATCCAATAGGAAATGAGTGGCAATTCCTATTAATAGAGAAAGAACAATTTGCAAAAAAGTATAACGCTTTACAGGATGATAAAACTGCCTAAACCGAATTGGACTCACAATTTTTAGCATAGGTTTTAAATACCATTTGTTGATGTAATAAATAATAATTCCAACGGGTAAATCATAGATAAACACGCCGAGAATGGTATGTCCAGTCTTATCGCTTACTCTTAGCTCTAAAAAATGCTCAAAATCAGGTACCATACTTCCTATGATTAAAGCGGATACTGATAAAATATGGGAATAACGAAACATAGGCAAAACTGCCATGGGATGAGCAATTGGAATAGGCATAGTTAATTTTTGACCTTTTGCTTTTTTAAAACGCTTCTATTAGATGATAATGAATATTGTGTCTTTAATCTCCAGTACAAACTGTAACCAACTACAGTATATAAAAGGCTACCTCCAATTAATACTCCCCATCTCAAATATCCAATCGGATCTTTAATGTGAAAAGCAATGGAAAAGATGAGTAAGAATGAACTCAAAACTTCAATGAAGTTCCTCCATTTAATATAAAATTTATACTGATGTTTTCTGACATTATAAATATATGCAGAGAAATAGGCGATTAAAATAATTGTCCCTATTGTCGTGAAAATATACCATAAGAATATATATAAAGTCATATGTCTTCCTATGAATGAAAACATATCCGTTTGCAAAAAAGGAAGAAATTTCACTAGATAACCACTTCTTGATGTCAATCCATCAAAAAACAAATGAGATAAAACACCTAAACCTAAAGAATTAAGTACCTGTATAAAACCCAATGCTTTACTTGTTTTATCTTCTTTGTTCAGGCTTATAACTTTTTTAAAACAAGGATGAATAATCGTTTTGTAACAATAATAAACAACTAACCCAAAAGGAAGATCAAACAGAAAAACTCCTAAAATAGTATGTCCAAATTTATTACTGATATCGAAAATCAGAAAGTGTTCGAAATCTGGAATAATAGAACCTATTATTAAAGCTGTAAATGATAGGTTTCTTCTATTCTTTAAGAAAAAAATAAAAGTAGGGTGTGCAAATGTTAGTGGCATTGGGGAACTGTTCTAAAGTTTTTACCCCTTAATTTACTGATTACTATTGATAGTATTCAATACAAAATCAATTTTCTTATTCGTCTCCCATTCTACAGGGATCCAATGCAATTTAGTTTTCTTCTCCATTCTCCTAAACCAAGTCATCTGACGTTTAGAAAACTGTTGTATCGATTTAAGAAGTTCATTTCTCATATCATCATATGAAATCTCGTTTAGGAGATAGGAAGTGACAAATCTGTATTCCAATCCGTATGATTTCAGTTTTTCTGCATCCAATTGTTGTAATAAAGAATCTACTTCTTCGATCATCCCCTCTTTTAAACGTTCATCTAATCTTTTTTCAATCTTAGACCAACGAGTATCCCTATCAATATTTAAAGCAAAATTGTACGTCTCCAATTGGGGGATATTCACCGGGTGAATATCAGTTTCTACGTTATATTTATTGAAATATTCTATCTCAATAGCACGCATTAAAGAACGTTGACGATGGGCTATTCCATCAACATCTTTCAATTGATCGTCATCTAGAAGAGATTTATAATATTCCAACATTTCTTCTAATGTTGAATCTTCAAATTTATCTCTTAGTTGAAAATTTTTGGGTACCCAAACATCTTCGTATCCTTCGAGTGTGACTGCTTCTATATACAATCCTGTTCCTCCACAAAGTATTGGATTCTTTTTTCTATTGATGATATCATGAACTGCTTCCGTATATAATTTTTGAAACAAATAAAGATTAAAATCATCTCCAGGATCACAAATATCAATCAAGTGATAAGGTATTGAAGTGCCTTCGACTACAAAATCCTTCAAATCTTTTCCTGTACCAATATCCATCTGACGAAAAACTTGTCTAGAGTCAGCACTTATGACCTCACCTTCAATCTGATAAGCCAATTGAGTTGCTAAAGAAGTTTTACCACTTGCTGTTGGACCGGTTACCACAATTAAAGGGGTATTATTTAAAGAATTTTCTTGTGACATATCAATAATCAATATCTTTATTCAAAAAAGAATACGAAATTATATAATACACAAATGTAACACATCATTTACAGAACATTTGCTGATTAAATGTCATTAAAATTGAATATAACGCTTTCTAAGTCCTCAGTTTTCTATTCAATCAAAAATAAATTTAAAAATTTAGTACTATCTCAAACTAAAAAGGAAGCTGACAGGAATTTTTTTCTTTTTGCTTGTCTAATGACTGCAGGTGGATTTACGTGGGGTTTACTAAGCATTTATTTTGATTTAGCAAAGCCTGGAATGATCCCTATTGGCTATGTTATATTCAGTGTTTTTAATGTATATGGATGGTTAAAATTTAAAAACAAAAACGTCCACAAAGCACTACAAACATTTTTCTCTATCCTTCTCCCCTTTATATTCCAGATTATTCTTGGAGGCGCAAGATCTACTGGCGTTGTGATGATTTGGTCTTTATTTGCCCTTACCGCAACATTGGCCTTTTATAAGGGCAAAGCACTTTTGTATTGGCTAACGATTTTTGTTATTCTCTTAGGGATTGTGATTATGATTGATCATGAAATTGAATACATTGCCCCTGCTCAGCTTAGAGATCATCATATATTCAATCTATTATTGATGATTAATTTTTCAATGATTTCCTCTATGTTATTCTTCCTTTCCAAATTTTTTGTTGATCAACAATTAAAAACCATGGATGAATTGATAGAAACCAATGCTCAATTAATTGCTGCGGAAGAAGAAGTACGACAAAATTCAGAGGAAATATTTGTCATGAACGATACTCTTAAAGAGACAAACAAGAAATTAGAAGATGCATATGTCGAATTAGAAAGAAACAAGAATGATCAGATCGATCAAATTAGTCATTCATTGATTGAAAGTATAGATTACGCAAAGCAAATTCAAAGTTGTTTTTTACCACAGATGCAACGGTTCAATGAAATTGTATCTGATGGATTTATTTTTTTCAAACCTCTAGATGTAGTTTCCGGTGACTTCTATTGGTTCTATAAAAAAGAAAATATGATTGTGATTGCAGCTGTTGATTGTACTGGACATGGAGTTCCTGGAGCATTTATGTCACTTTTAGGGGCAGAATCATTGAACAATATTGTCATCTCAAGAGAAATATATGAACCCGATGAAATCTTATTTGAATTAGATACATTGATAAGAAAAAAGCTAAAACAAGAAAGAACAAATAATAGAGACGGTATGGATATCGCACTTACAGTTTTTGATACAACATCAAAAACTATTTCTTTTTCAGGAGCGAAAAATCCCTTAATTTATATTGAAAATAAAGAGTTACATCTTATCAAAGGTGACAGACAACCAATAGGCATGTTTCATCCTGATCAAGAAGTAAAACACTTCACAAAACACACTTTTAATTATACTCCAAATACCTCTTTTTATATCTATTCTGATGGTATTCAAGATCAATTTGGAGGTGAGAAATTGAAAAAATTTATGCCAAGGAGATTAAAGGAAACTCTATTAAAACATCACACTTTAAGTATGAAAGTTCAAAAGAATATGGTAGAAAATACTTTTAGTTCTTGGAAGAAAGATGAGCCTCAAACAGATGATGTTTTACTGATGGGGTTCAAGATTTCATAAATAATTCTTATTTTAGCAATATAAAGTACTATTTGAACTCAATATAGAAATTTATACATACACAAAACTTTTTTTATTTAAGCTTAGTATAAATGAATAACAGAACTAAACTTCTTCTATCACTTTCTATAATCATATCCTTATTGTATGGTTGTAATCCGACGAAAAAAGCTGAAAGTTATAGTGAAGAAAAGCAAACTCCTCCAACCCCTGAAAATGAAATCATCTTTGAATCCAATCAAGATTTAGAAGACATCAAAAAGAGAGGTAAACTAATCGCTTTAACAGCCTATAGTTCAACATCCTATTACCTTTACAAAGGTCAAACTATGGGCTATGAATTTGAATTATTAAAACGATTGGCAGAAGACCTTGAAGTTGACCTAAAGGTTATTGTAAAAACCAATACCGATAGTTTAAGAAATGCACTACTAAAAGGTGAAGGCGATATTATTGCCTATGGTTTAGCCATTACAAAAGATCGCCAAGAAATAGTTGATTTTACTTCTCCATTAATGCAAGTGAAGCAAGTATTGGTTCAGCGTAAACCAAAAAATTGGAAATCCTTACCACTTCATAAAATTGATAAACATGTGATTAGAAATGTGGTCGATTTGAAGGATAAAGAAGTACATGTTAGAGAAAATACCCCATATCAATTGCGCCTAGAAAATCTAGAAAACGAAATGGGTGAAGATATAAAAATCGTTCTTGAAGGAAAAAACGTATCTACAGAAGAACTTATTCATAGAGTTGCTGAGGGACAAATTGATTATACCATAGCAGATGAAAACATTGCTAAGGTAAACAATACTTACTACCCTCACTTAGATACTAAAACTGAAATAAGTTTTCCTCAACGTATAGCATGGGCTACTAGAAAGCAATCTCCCCTTCTTAGAGAATCGGTAAGTCATTGGTTGGATTCTATGAAGAAAACGACCGATTATTATGTGATTTATAACAAGTACTTCAAGAACACAAGAGCACAATCGAAGCGTTTTGATAGTAAATTCTTTAATACTGTAGAACATAGAGGTTTACTTTCTAAGTACGATCAAATCATAAAAGAACAAGCAGATATTATTGGTTGGGATTGGCGTTTATTGGCTTCTTTAGTTTATCAGGAGTCAAGATTTGATCCTCACGCTAAATCGTGGGTTGGTGCTGTTGGACTTATGCAACTTATGCCTGCAACAGCAAAACAGTTTGGTGCACACAACCCAAGAGATCCTCATCAAAATGTTAAAGCGGGAACAAAATACCTTAAATTCCTTGAGAAATATTGGGATGAAATTGAGGACGAAGATGAACGTGTAAAATTCATGTTGGCTTCCTACAATGCAGGACAAGGACATGTGAAAGATGCTCAACGTCTAGCGGCAAAATTCAACCACGACCCTAACGTATGGGATGGTAATGTAGAAAAATACATGCTTCTGAAGAGTCATAAACAATACTACAGAGACGAAGTCGTCAAGTTTGGTTATGCACGCGGTAAGGAACCTGTAAACTACGTTCAGAGTATATTAGGGAGGTATAAAAGATATATCGAATTACTCAGCATTGAGAAATAACATCAAAAAGCATCTTAATTTGTTAAGATGCTTTTTTTATGACTAGAATCATCTTAGATGATAAATCACTTACTATTAGATATTTATACAACTAGGAGGATTAATTTCAACATTTTTCATTAATGTAAATTATACACTTTTTAATTATTAAGTTTAAATCCTCCCTTTTTATTCTTAATTTTGTGCGAAAATATAAATCTTGTATGTATCCTTCTGGGGTATATAAATGAGTCCACATACTAAATTTTGACTTCAAGATCTGAAATTGTCCACAACAACAATGACAACAAAGCAAAATATAAACTACAAGTTCACTAAGGAAGAAGTTCTTCAGGATTTAAGAATAGCCTTAGAGAGTAGACATGCCAGTTTAATTGGTAGAAAAGAAGTGTTTATGGGGAAAGCAAAATTTGGCATCTTTGGTGATGGTAAAGAAGTTCCTCAATTAGCAATGGCCAAGTTTTTCCAAAATGGAGACTTTAGATCGGGATATTATCGTGATCAAACTTTTATGTTTGCAATTGGTCAATTATCTATACAAGAATTTTATGCTCAGCTTTACGCTCATACAGATGTAGAAGCTGATCCATCAAGTGCTGGTAGATGTATGAATGCTCACTTCTCTACTCGTAGTTTAAATGATGATGGTTCTTGGAAAAATCTAACTCAACAAAAAAATTCTAGTTCAGATATATCGTGTACTGCTGGTCAAATGCCACGTTTAGTTGGACTGGCTTATGCATCAAAACTTTACCGTGACAATAAAGAGTTAAATGGTAGCGAAGTTGCTAGTAATTTCTCTGTAAACGGTAATGAGGTTGCTTTTGGTACAATAGGAAACGCTTCATCAGCTGAAGGAATGTTCTTTGAAGCAATCAATGCTGCAGGTGTTTTAAATATTCCTATGATCACATCTATTTGGGATGATGGTTTTGGAATCTCTGTGCCCAATGAATATCAGATGACCAAAAATGATGTATCTGCTGCTTTGGCAGGTTTTCAAAAGGAAAATGATACAAATGGTCTTGAAATATTTACGGTGAATGCTTGGGACTACCCTGCCTTAATCAATACATATAAGAAAGCGGTAGATGCTGCAAGAAAAAATCATACTCCTGCCCTAATTCATGTTAAAGAAGTAACACAGCCACAAGGTCACTCTACTTCTGGATCTCATGAAAGATATAAATCAGAAGAACGATTAAAATGGGAAACTGAGTATGATTGTATTAAAAAAATGAAAGAGTGGGTTCTTGAGGAAGGTTTTGCCACTCAAGAAGAAATTGATGCCATTGATAAAGAAGCTTTAGATAAAGTTAAATCACAACGTAAAGCAGCTTGGGACGCTTTCAAAGATTCAATGAAAGGTGATCATCAAACAGCTTTAGAGTTGATGAAAAGAGCCACAAATGCTGTCCCTCAAAATAATGAGATCTTAAGGTTATCTAAAGAACTTCAAAAAACAATCAACCCAATACGAAAAGACGCAATCGTTGTAATCAAAAAAGCACTTAGAGAGCTTCGTTTTGAAAATCTTGGTATTCAAGATGATATGCGTGATTGGTTGAAACAAGTAAAAGAAGAAAATTACGAAAGGTATAGTAGCTATTTATACAGTGAGTCTGAAGAAGCTGCTTTAAAAGTTAAAGAAGTTACTCCTGAGTATAACTCTAACTCTCCTATGGTGGATGGGCGTGAGATTATGCAAGCTACTTTTGATAAAATCTTTGAAAACGATCCAAGAGTGTTTGCTATTGGTGAAGATGTAGGTAAAATTGGTGATGTCAACCAAGGTTTTGCTGGGCTTCAAGATAAATACTCTGAGACAAGAATCACAGACACAGGCATTCGTGAAACAACTATTGTTGGACAAGGTGTAGGAGCAGCATTGAGAGGTTTAAAACCAATTGTTGAAATTCAATACTTGGATTATATCTATTATGCTTTATCGACTTTAACTGACGATTTGGCTTGTCTACAATACAGAACAAAAGGTGGGCAGAAAGCTCCACTAATAATTAGAACTAGAGGTCATAGATTGGAAGGTGTTTGGCACTCAGGTTCTCCTATTGCTGCACTTTTAAACAGTATTCGTGGTATTAACTTCTTAGTACCAAGAAATATGACTCGTGCCGCTGGTTTCTATAATACCATGCTTAAATCTGATGAACCTGCTCTAATTATTGAGTGTCTAAATGGTTACAGATTAAAAGAGAAAATGCCAGAAAACTTAGAGGAAATTTGTACTCCTCTTGGTGTTCCTGAAACTATTCGCGAAGGAGCTGATGTAACAATCGTTACTTACGGCTCTATGTGTAGAATTGTGATGGAAGCAGCTGATCATTTAGCAAAAGTGGGTATTCAAGTAGAAGTAATTGATGTTCAATCGTTACTACCGTTTGATATTAATCACAGTATTGTTGAGTCAATTAAGAAAACAAACCGTGTTATTTTTGCTGACGAGGACATGCCTGGCGGAACTACTGGCTATATGATGCAAAAAGTGGTTGACGAGCAAGGTGCATACAACTATTTAGATTCTAAACCTGTTTGTATCGCAGCTCAACCTCATAGACCTGCATATGCTTCAGATGGAGATTACTTCTCTAAACCAAATGCAGAAGATATTTTCGAAGCAGCTTACTCTATCATGAGTGAAGTGGATCCAGTGAAATTCCCTGAGATTTATTAATGTAATTATATGACTAAAAATATAAAGCCCTCATTTCTTAATTGAAGTGAGGGCTTTTTACATAAAAAAAACCACTCAAATGAGTGGTTTAAAAATTATTTGCTGCATTTCGAGGGAGGTCCTCACAAATAATTTTCATCACAAAGTTATAAAGTTTTTTACTCTAAGTGAAAATTATCGTATGCTATATTTCTAAATACTGTTATCCTTTGATAATAACTTGTATAAAAGAGGATAAAATCAATTAAACTTGATCGACTTAATTGGTGATATACCTAAAACAATAGAACTTGGTATTAAAAGCCCTAAAGATGTTAATACTATAATAGTGATATTGATTAAGAATATTGTGTCCCAATGGAAACTAAAAGGTACATGATCTAAGTAATAAGTGGATGCCTCTAGTGGAATAATCTTGAATTTTTGTTGAACAACACCAAAAATCAAAGCAACACCATTTCCAATAAGCATTCCTTTTACAGCCATTCTTATACCATCAAAAATAAAAATCTTCTGCAATAAATTATTATTGGCTCCTAATGCTTTGAATGTACCAATCATAGCCGTTCTCTCCATTATAAGGATTAACATAATTGAGATCACATTGAATATGGCAACACTCACTATTACTATCAAAAAGATCCAAACGTTGTTGTATAACATATGAAACCAATCGAAGAAATGGGCATATTTATCTTTCACACTTCTCATATGAAGATGTACATCAACATATTCCTCATCGATCTCTGTTCCAATATCATCTAGTTTATCAAAATCGTCAACTATAATCTCCATCCCACCAACCAATGAGTCTCCCCAATTGTTTAGTCTTCTGACAAGATTAATATCTCCATAAGCTACCATATCATCAAAATCTTCCAAACCAGTACTGTAAATACCCGAGATTTTCATTTTCCTAGCTTTTGGAGGCTTTTGAATGAAGTAAATAATGATATCATCATTTACTTTTAAATGCATTTTAGTCGCTAGAGATTTACTAATCATTATTTCCTTCGCACCATTTTTCTCCACTTCTAATGAAGGGAAACGTCCTGCTACTATTTCTTTGTTCCATCGTTCAATCTGATAATCTTTCGATAGTCCTTTAATAAGTAAACCTGCTACTTCCTCGTTCGATTTTAGTAATCCCCATTTATGAGCGTAATTATATACGTTCTTTACATGTGGCAACTCTTCTTTATAATTATGTAGATCGGAATTATTTACGTTCACTGGAGGTTCTTCTTTACTCCTATTCATGGTAAACTTTTCTACATTTAAATGGCCAACATGTAGAAATAATTTATCCTCTATACCCTCCTTAAATCCGTAAAAAATTGAAAAGGCTAAAATCAAAGCACCAACGCCTAAAGCCACACTACCAATAGCGATTTTAGAAATTAGCTTTGTAAAAGAATTATTTCTGTGAGCACTTAACCTTTTTGATATAAAATAAGGTAAACTGTTTCTTCCCTTCATTCCTTAGAGGATATACTTAATTGTTGTCTGAAAAAATATCCGATAACTCTTGATCGATTCCTTTTAGTTTATCTTTACACCACTGAATTAAGAACTTGGCACGTTTTGCCAACTTCGCTAATTCATCAATGGCTACTTCTTCTTCGTCTAATTTATTCTGAATTTCTTGAAGTTCTTTTAAAGCCGATTCGTAAGTTAATTGTTCGTCTTTTTCTGACATATTTTTTCTATTAAACTTAGTTATGTACGAATTTAGTCAATTTTATTTACTAAACTTTCAATTTTGAAACCTTTACCGATGGTTTGTATTTTTTCTCCTTCTTTGAGGTCTTCTTTTTTTAGAAGTTTACCCTCTCTAAGCGTCATAGTGTATCCTTTATCAATAATTTTCTCAGGGTTATTCGACTCTACCTTTAACTCTATAATATCTAACTGATGTAAAGCAGATTTGATATTTGATTTAAATAAAGAAGAAATGTTATCAGATAAATGCTCAAAATTATTGATTTTCCTTTTGAGCAAGAAGTTCACATCTTGATATCTAATTTTTGATCTTTCAAGTAACATGTGTTGATTAGAAATAGTATTATCAAAATTCCTTTTCAAAACATCTTTCTGATAACTCAATCGCTGATTTTCTCTTCGAACTTGTCCCTTAGAAGTATCCTTAATGGATTGGTTCAACTGTTTCAATTGTGAATGTTCATCATCCACTTTTGATTTGATTGTACCTCTAATTTCATAATCAAATTTTTCGATTCGATGATGATGCATATAAAGGTATTTATCAAACTTAGGTAAAACACGGGATTCTGCTAATTCTATTTGCTTCTGCTCAAATTGTATTCTATTCTTCAAGTTATTTGATATTGAATCAAAACTTAACATCAAGTTCTGCTCAAAATTGAAATTCCTTGAGATGATAAATTGAGCAGCAGCTGTAGGTGTTTTCTCCTTTCTATTTGCAACGATATCAGCAATACTTTCATCCCTTTCGTGCCCTATTCCAGTGATAACAGGAAGAGTACATAAAGCTATTGCTTCTCCAATATCAAAGTTATCAAACGCTAAAAGGTCTGTCTTTGAACCTCCTCCTCTAATGATACAAATAGCGTCATACTTTTCGTCTAAAGCCTGAATAGTATGTATTTGTTTAATGATAGATTTGGTCGCATTACTGCCTTGAACTTCACTATCAAATAATTTAATAGTAAACTGATATCCAAAGTCATTATTTCTTAGTTGTTTCATAAAGTCCTCATAACCTGCCGCTTTAGGTGAGGATATAATTGCTATTCTTTCAAATACTAATGGAATCTTTAATAATTTCTGTTTATCAATAAGTCCGGCCGAAGCCAATCGTTGAATTGCTAATCTTCTTAGTCTTTCTAATTCACCTAATGAATGGTTCTCATCAATATCAATAACATTGAGCGATAAACCATAAATAGAATGGAATTGAATATTTATTTCAATGACTACAGATGACCCTCTTTTAATAATTTCGTCAAAAACATCATCACCTAAACGCTTTTTTAAAGCCAGATAGCTTTGACTCCAAATATTAGCCTGCTGTTTAGCAATAATCTGTTTATCGTCCTTTTCTATAATTTCGAGATGAACGTGCCCATTTCGGATAGAAACATTCGAAATTTCTACTTTTATCCAAAATGATTGGTCGATCTCTCCTATTTTTTTGGCTATACTTTCGTTAAGTCTTGAGAGTTTATATATGGGCCTATTACCACTCATCATCGTCGTCTAACTGAAAATTTGTATAGGCATTTCTCAATTCCTTTAAAGCATGATGATCCTTTTCTCTTTCACAAACCACCAAACCTTTTTTATAGATCTCCTCTGCTTCTTCTCTATTATCTATTTCAGTATAGGCAATAGCCGCATGATAATAGGTACCTGTATACGATTCGTGATCTTTAAGTAATAGATCGTAATAGAAAATGGCTTTTTCCCAATTTTTATCAGATGCATATTCTGTAGCTAGACCATAGATAACAAATGGATCTGATGGATCTTCTTTATAAAATTCGAGTAATTGATTTAATCTTTGAATATTCATCAATCAGAAATTAAAATTGAAAGTATAAAGGTAAAAGTTGAGTTACTCCAAATAAGATAGAAAATAAAAGAGAAGTAATGGCCATTTGTTTCAAATAAGGATCCAATTCACTTGGCTCTTTTAAACGTGTTACCGCCCAACCATTTTTTCTCAATAATGGGAAAATAATAACGAATAACCATTGTAAAGGTGATTCATAATTAAAATACACATAACATAGACCACAAATAATTGCAGAAAATAGTAATAACCAATGATACATCACGGCCCATTTTCTTCCTAATCTTACTGGAATTGATTTTTTTCCTGCTTCTATATCAGATTCAATATCTCTTATATTGTTTACGTTGAGTACAGCTACTGCAAGCAAACCACAAGCTGTTGCCGGGAATAATAAAGTGATATCTAATTCACCTACCTGTAGGTAATAACTTCCTAGCACACCTACCCAACCAAAAAAGATTAATACACTTAAATCGCCTAAACCAGCATACCCATAGGGCTTTTTACCTGCGGTATATGTAATTGCTGCAATAATGGCTAAAACACCTAACCCAATGAAGTATAAAAATTCATCTAGTGTGGATATGCTCTGATAGAGTAAACCAATTCCCGATACAAATGAGAGCGCACTAAAGATATAAATCGCTCTTTTCATTGATTCTTTTGATATCTCACCACTCTGAACAGCCCTTTGCGGACCTTTTCTCCCCTCATGATCTGCTCCATTTACGGCATCACCGTAGTCATTGGCTAAATTCGAAAGAATTTGTAGTAGTACTGTCGTTAAAATAGTCAACCAAAAAATCTCAAAACTGAAAAATCCTTGCAGTACTTTATACGCCATTAAATTGGCCAAAAGAATACTGGAAATTGCTAATGGTAATGTTCTTAATCTAAAGGCCTGAATCCAAGCTTTCATAAAATTGTTCGTTATGTCAATAATTAGGACAATAATACTTTCTTTCATTGACATTTACACATATATTAAGTTCGTTTTAAAAATAACTCATATGAAAAAGAAAAAAATTGTTGTTTTGACCGGTGCTGGTATCAGTGCAGAGAGCGGAATTGCCACTTTTAGAGGTAGCGATGGTCTTTGGGAAGGGCACGATATTATGGATGTAGCATCCCCAGAAGGTTGGGCAAAAGACAGAGAATTAGTACTTGATTTCTATAATCAAAGGAGACGAAATGGGATAAACGCTAAACCAAATAAAGGGCACATTACTTTAGCTGCTTTAGAAAAATATTATGACGTTGAAATAATCACTCAAAATGTAGATCACTTACATGAATTGGCAGGTTCTACCAAAGTCACCCATTTACATGGCAAATTATTTGAAAGTAGAAGTACTTTAGACCCTAATTTAATTTACCCCGTAGAAGGTACTGAATTAAACCTAGGTGATAAATGTGAAAAAGGAAGTCAGTTAAGACCAAATATCGTTTGGTTTGGAGAAGATGTCCCTATGATGGAGAAAGCAATTACTTTAACAGAGGAGGCCGATTTCTTTATTATAGTTGGAACATCTTTACAAGTTTATCCTGCTGCAGGATTACTACATTATGTCCCTTCACATTGTAAACTCTTTTTAGTTGACCCTAATGTTCCGAAGGGAATCGACCCATCTAAAATAAAAGTAATTGAAGCCTCTGCCACTCAAGGAGTTCCAGAATTAATGGATTATTTCATGAAAATTGACCATATCTGATAAATTCTTTCACTTTTCTTTGTATAAGTGTAAAGCGTACATTATCATTACACAAGCAAATTTAAAACTGTGTTTCCCGATTGTATTATTATCGACTAACTACATTATGAATGATTTAATAATTAACAAAAACAGCAAAAATATTCAAATTCCTCAAGTAACATTAAAATATAACGAATCTAGCGGCAACATTTATGGACAATCTTTTCATATCACTGCTGCTGAGTTATACAGAGAAATAACGATGTGGATTGACGAATATTTTGTACTGAAGAATGATTTATCACTAACATTTGGTATTACTTATTTTGACACAGCTTCCTCAAAAGGAATTTTTAATGTTTTAGAAACATTAAAAAAATGGCAATTGAAAGGAAAGAAAATTTCGATTGTTTGGTATGTATTAGAAAATGATGATGACTTATTAGAAGATATTGAAGAATTATCAGAAAGTGCTGATGTTCACATTTCTACTATCCTATCTGATAAATCTCAATTAATAGCCAGTTAATGATTAATCAAAAAAAAATAGGTCAACATTTAAGTTGACCTATTTTTTTATTTCTTGATATTTATAATCAATATCCTTGCTCCCGGCAAAACGTTGTATGCTCCATAGATTCTATCACTGTCTGCATAATAAACGTTTGTACCATCTGATTGGATAACTGATACAGCCTCGCTTTTTGGCTTATATATTTTTTTACCGTTTGTGTTTATTCCAACTACTGGCGTTAGATATGAATTATCTTTTGCTGTTAAAGCTACTCTTTCTTCTCTAGTAATTGGAATATTCGGATCAAAGAACTCCTGAAAAACTAAATCATTATCTTCTTTGATTTCTATTTTATGTAGATAAACTTCTGATTGGTTATCTATATCTTCTATAATTTCTTGTGTTTCGTTGGAAAGGTAATTGAAACTGTCAACACCTTGGGCAAATAAGTTATTTAGTGTCAGGGAAACAAAAAATATTAGTGGTAATACTCTCATAATCATAACAGTTATAAAGGTTGTCCATTTACATTTATAAACGCTTTAACCAACTAAAAAGATTCTTAAATCAAGAAAAAAGTTTCTTAAATGATGATTATTAACAACAAAACACTGTCTACAACTAGAAAAGTAGTGTCACAACGAAAAAAAAGACCACTTCTAAAAGCAGTCTTTTCTTCTTATTATTTTTGATCTAAAACTTCAATATCAAATATTAAAGTAGAGTTAGCGGGTATTGGCCCCATATTTCTTGAACCATAACCTAATTCTGGCGGTATCATTAACATTGCTCTAGTACCTATGGTTAGATTTTTTACACCTTCGTCCCATCCTTTAATCACTCTACCTCTACCTAATTGAAATTGGAATGGTTGTCCTCTATCACGAGAACTATCAAATTTTTCTCCATCCATGAGATAACCAACGTAATGTACTACAACTGTTTTACCATCAACAGGCTTAACATCTCCACCTTTCTTAATTATTTTGATACCTAATCCTGATTCTAAGAATTCATATCCTAAACGTTTTTTCTCAACATTCCACTTCGATACAGACATTTGAATAAAAAGTAGGTCATTAGCTGTTAACTTCAACTTTTTATTATTTGTGATTTTCCTGTAGGCTACTATATCTTCTACATCATCAAAGTTTAGATCTATTCTCTTCGATTTTTTCTTTTTATTGAAATAAAAATAGTTTTTATCTACAAATTGAGCACATAGGTCTTCGAATCGTGCGTCTTTAAAGCAATAATCGATTTCCTCTTCTTGAGGGAGACACTTATCGCATTGGGCATTAGAATTTAGGAAAATAAATAATAGACTAATTAATAAATAATATGTTTTCATCATGTCTTGAAAAAATTAAATTTTGCTATTTCAAAGATAAGAAAGGAATTAAAAAATGTAGAGATTACTGTACAAAATGTTCAAAAATGAACAATTGATTAACAATTACAACTTGATAATAAAGTAAAGAAAGTACTTGTAACTATCTGTTTACCTGATAGTTACACAGGTATAAGATGTTCAAATTTCAATATGGAAAGATTTTAGTTTCTAATCTATTAATATTACAATGGTAAAACTCATTTTTTTATAATTTTCAGTGATATTAAAGAACGTACATATAGGTAATAATAACTTCAAGATGTCTGAAGAAAGCAAAGTAATATATGATAATTACTATGCCGCACTTCATGAGCATTTAAGCACATTCCAAAATTTCAATAAAATCATATTGGAATTGGAATATAAGCTTTCAGAATTATTAATCCCTTTTATACAAGATGAGTTTGACTATATCAACACTGAAGAATTGATTCATTGTTTAAAGATTATAGGTTTACCGGAAGGCTTTTCAGTTCCAGATAATAATGAAACAGATAAAGAAGAAGAGACTGAAGAAACCTATGATCACAAAAGAATATCTTTAAGTTTCATTCAGTCGAGTCAAGAAAAAGCCAAAGACTTTTTATATAAACTGTTTAGAGATGTAGATAGACAGCAAATTGGAGGAGTAGCTACAGGTATTGCACATTTATTAAAAACTGATCCAATTGCCATAAGAATCATTTTCCTTATTCCTTTTCTCCTTTTTTCTGAAACAAAGATCCCATTAATCTTTACGACTACTATTTATATTATAATGTGGTTATTTCTTCCAGAAAAGAGAAATCTAGAACGAGACCAAAATATTAAGATCTTTTTTAGAGATAAAGAAAATAAAGTACTTGGTGGGATTGCTGCAGGGGTTTCTAATTATTTTGGGATAAATATTGTCTTTGTACGATTGCTATTTATTGGATTAGCATTTTACTTTAATGTACTTATTCTTTTGTATATCGTATTTTGGATAGTTACACCCTACTCAAGAACACTTAAAGATAAATTCCAGAGTGTTGGTAAAGCCTTTACTCTTGATGAAATTGAAGATTATTTAAACCAAACTTTACATCAAGCCTCTAAGTCTCAAAAAATTATTGGGTCTAAAATTGAAAAAATAAATAATAAGTTAGGCACTATTAATATTGATCCTATTCTACTTGATATACTAAAAGTAGTATCATTTATAACAGGTGCATTTCTTTTTCTATCCACTTTGGTTTCTTTAGTAGTTGGTGTACCAGTACTTTCAATTGCATTAAAAATCTTCCAACTTACAGATATATTCAATTATATACCTGTTCAAGAACAAGATATACTTATCACTGGTATTGATAGAAACCTTCTTACGACTTTACAATATAGTATCCCACAGACTACAGCTGTTATTGCTACAATACAATTTTTGACACTGCAGCTTTTACTTATATTGATCTCATTATCGTTGATGGTATTTAAAAAGGTGGTAAAAACCTCTTTTTATATTGTGCTAACGATTATCATGAGTATATCTTCTATCCTACTAGTTACTGCATTAAATATGTCAGTACACAATTTTGATAATCAAGCAACTCACAAAGAAGAGATTCTTATTCCTATAAATTCTCAGCTTTTTACTCTATCTCTAGATAAAGTAGGTAATATACCTTTAAATGAAGCTAAAATAAAGATCAACCCTTATAATGGGAATGATTTAAAATTTGTCTTCTTACAAGAGTCTTGGGGAAAAACTCGTGAAAAGGCAATTAAAAATGCGAAAGCTATAGATTATGTAACCACCATAAATTCTGATGATGTTATTCTTTCTTCTCATTTTAGTTTTCCTAGAGGAGTAAAATATAGAAATCAGAAATTATCTTTGAATATGTTCCTGCCAAAAGGGGTACCATTTAAAATAAACGAAGAGCTACAATCGTATTTAAATGATCAGGGAATTCATCAATTTGATGATGGTGTAGAGAATAATTTAGTGTATAACACTCATGGGCATTTAGAAATCTTTGATGCCAATAATCTACCAATGATTGTCAAAAGAAATGATCTAGAAGATGGAAAAATTCTTATTAGACAAAAAAGATTCAAAACCAATACCGATTCCTTACAGCTTTATGGAAATATTAATCTTCGTATTATCATAGATCCTAATTTTAAAGGATCAATGATTAAATACCCTAAATCCACAAAGGGAGAAATTTTGAAAATCACTAAGGATGATAATAATTTAAGGCTTTATCCTAATGATTTTAATAACAAAAGTGCATTAGAACTTTCATTGGTTACCTCTAATTTAAATTATATAAAGTTTGAGGGAGATGGGTCTATCGAAATGGATGATCTACAAACAGATTCATTAGAAATGATTTTGATTGGTAACATTCATGGTGACTTTAAAGACATTAATACTAAAAAAGCAGACATCATTCTTAAAGGTGCCTCAAATATGGATATCTCTGGTAAAGCTGTAAATGTTTTCCTTACAACCAATGGAGGTAGTTATTTTGATGGTAAAAACTTTGTTGCTGACAATGTAAAGGCAAAAACAAAAGGCATGTCAGAAATGTCTGTCCATGCCTTAAACAATGCTACTATATTTCAATCTCCATTATCAAAAGTATATGTGGATGGTGATCCACTACATTTTGAAAAACACACACAGAGATAATATTTATCTTCTTGTCACCATAGCCTTTTTATTTACTCTCCAAGCGTTAAGTCCTCTTACTTTTTTCGCTTCTCCATACAATGATAAACTCATGGATTTACCATAAGTACCATTATCAATCATATATTCATCAAACATTACGGCTAGGTTCATATTTAATGTTCTGATAGAATCTTCATCATTTACAAATTCGAAATCGGCATTCATTTCGTCAATAACGTTAATTTTGTAAACATGTTTGTAGGAGGTCTTCTTTGGTGATAGGTTGGTCAAAAAGCCATTTCCATCAGGTTCTGCATAGAAAATATCAACGTATTTACTTTTCGTTGGAGCACTTTCAAAATCATTCCCTTGTGAGGTAGTAACCGTTTCTTCTACAACAGCAGCAGATGTTGACTTTGATTTACTAATCACCTCATTAATTTTTATCCAGATTTCATGTTGTTTCTCCTTTAATTCATCTACTAAAGAAGCGATGTTTTCTATACTTTTATCAGTATGTTCTCTATTCCCAACAATTTGATCTTGTAATAGTGATTGCAATTCTTGTTGTCTATGTGTCATTTCATCAGAGACTTTGTGGATAGCTTCCACTTCAGTATTGAGTTTATCATCAAAAGCATCGAATTTGTCTTTCGTGCTTTCTTCGATATTATCCATACGATCTCTTAACTCAACTCTCTCACCTTTTATTTTGGTAAATCTAAGTTCAATTTTCTTGAGTTCATTACCATATTCATCACTAATGTGATTTATTTCTTTGTTTAATTTTTCAAGTTGTTTTGTGAAAGTTTGAAGAGCATCTTCTTTAACGTATTCTGATTTCATATCAGACACTTGCTCATTTAGGTTTTCAACCTTCACAATAAAATCGCGTACAGAATCTTTATTAAAAGTATGTTCTTCTAAAGAGTTTAATTTTTCTAGCACACCTAAGAATTTCTTCTCTGTGTTATCTGCAATTTCTTCAAGTGATTTTTTTCTAGAAAGTTGAATTTTTTCGGTGGTCTCTTCTAATTTTTCAACTCTTTTAAATTCAGATTCTAAATGTGCTATTTTATCAATGTAGTTTTTCTCAATAGCATCCAATCGTTTATTCTCAGTTTCAAGAAGGTGTATTTTCTCTTCCATCATCTGGAAACGATTTAAAATTTCTATTTGAAAATTAACATCATCATGATTGTCTTTAGAGATAGGTGCTTCCTTTCTTTCTTGATTTAAGGGTATATCTATATTGTTATTTACATTCAACGTTTCGTTGAAAAAATTCAGCATGAATGTATATAAGAAGTTCGCTGTTTTACTATCTGAAATGTAAAGTTCTAAATCAGATAGTGTTTTAGCTTCTAAAATATAGTTAGCATGTTCTGTAATTTCATTCTTATAAGCGAACAATCTGTCAATATCCCAATTAGGTGTTTTTTCTGATATAGCCCATAATTCATAGCACAAGTCATCAAAGAATGATTCTTCGATATCTTGTTGCTCAAGGAATTCTCTTTTGGAGTATAAATTAACTCCTCTTCCTTTTAATTTGAAGCATTGTTTACCATCACCGATATTACCTTTACCCTCTTTTAATAAAGCATAAAAGCGATATACAGTGTGTTCTATTATTTGAAAGAAATGTATCTTTTTCTCGGGTTGAATCATTGATGATATTGTCATAATTCTACCTATATTTCGGGTTTCTCGTTAAGTACTAAAAAAGCAACTCTTTATCAAACTCTCTATTAATTGAAGCATTTGAATATGGGTAAGCTCGGAAAATCTTAATACAGCAAAATATTATATTAAAACAAAAGTAACACGAAAAACATATTTAGGTAATTCTAATAGCCTTTATTAACATTTATTGTCTAAAATATTTAAAAATAAGCCACATCATTACTTTGATTATAAGATCATATATAAAATTTGGAATTACAAGCACACAACGCTATGGTTATATTAAGGCTTAGAATTTTGCAATATATTTTATGTCTTTATCCAATAGATATTCGCAAAATTTGATAAATTTACATAAATAATAATTTTTTAAATATGTTTTCAAGAACACACTTATTTAGGTATTTCCTAATTTTTTCAATTTTATTTATCACCACTTCTTGCGGGCCAAAATCACCTGAATTTGTGGATATTAGAAATATGGACATGGCTTCTTTAGATGACGGTAACTTTGTCATCAAAGCGGAAGCGGTTTTATACAACCCTAATGGAGTATCATTAACGATAGATGAAATTCATGTAGATGTTTTAGTGAATGGAAATAAAATTGGAAATGTTTATCAGAATGTTTCCTCAGAAGCCAAAGGTAAATCTGAATTTACCTTACCATTAGAAGTACAATTTCCTCCAAAAGCTTTATTCTCAAACATACTAGGTGGTTTAATGAATATGGCTACTGGTGAAGATTTTGAAGTAAGATATGCTGGGTACATCAGAACGAAAGTTTTAGGAGTGAACTTCAAAGTACCTTTCGATCAAAAAGAAACAATAGGTTTAGATATGTAATCTACATATTCTGATAACTGATATTATTATATGGAAAGCCAACTGATTTAAGTAATAAAATAGTTGGCTTTTTTTACACATATAGACATTTTCTATACAGTACTCTTCTGCAAATTAATTGAAGTTCTAAAAGTCCTTCTAATATTGTTCATAATAATCTCCACCATATGAGGATCAGTAGCGAGCAATAAGAAAAACTCTTCTTCGTCAATTTCTATTAGTTCTGTATCTTCTACTGCAAGGCAATGCCCTACCCATGCATCTGAGGCTACTGAAACATAAGAACCAATGATTGATCTTTTGGAATACAGTAATGCATGCTCATCCAAGTCTCCATCTTTTACAGCTACAGTTCCGCTTTTCACTATATATAAACCCTTTTCTTTCAGCCTTTTTGCTGACGTAATTTCCTTATTTTTCTCATAAAATCTAATCTTAGAAACTTTTGCTAAATCAGCTAACTCATCTCCCGTAAGTCCATGAAATTCAGATAAATTAGAAAAATAAAGTGCTTTTGAAAAGGCTAAATGAGGAGCATCTTCCCACTTTAATGAATCAATATTTTTCATTATATCCCTTAAATCAGCTTCTTTATCCTGTGGTAACCTTCCATAAGCATCTTCTAAAGTTTCCGGATGATGTATTCGTAAAATCCATGCAGCTAATTCGTACATCATTCTTTCTTGATCAAATAAATAGCCCACCAACATTTCTTGATCTAACATTTCTTTAATGCTAGACAAAGTATATAAAGCACACGCCCTTACCCAAGAAGAAAGCCAGTTTGGATCTCGATTAGATAACTTAAAAATAACTTGTTCTGATGTATAATGCTCTCTATAAAATAGTTCTGACAACTTCTTTACTTTATCATCTAACGCAACATCATCAAAAAGTGGAATAACATAGGCTTTAATATCCTCTTCAATCAATACATCCAACAATTCAACGGCATAACCTATACTATCGGCTGTTCCTAATTCATGATTCTTTCTGATCAATAATAATGACCCTCTATCATATAACATATTCAGGATTAAGAAAATCTGATCATAGTTGGTCATAATTTCATCCTGAAGTGCTCTTGATAATAAATTAGTATTTCTATTGTTCTCTAATTCTAAAGTTGATGCAATGTTCCAATAACAGTTGTTTGCCTCTCTTTTAAGTGCTTCCTTTAGAAAGAGTTTTTGATATTCATCTTCAGCATTCCATCCTAAAGCACTTAGGAGAGATAAAGCTTCATAGGAAATTTTTCTTTCTGGATAGGTAATTTTATCAGATAATAATTGAACTGATTCTTCGCTACCAATTTTTGCATAAGCTTGCAAAATCAATCGCTGAGTTAATTGTAACTGACCATTTTTATGAAAAGCGTTCTCCAAAATTTTAGCTCCGGATTCACCAACAGCAACAATTGCAGACAATGCAACACGCTCATCCCCCTTTATGGCCAAACGCTCTACTAATGCAGGAATAAATTCTGATAATTTATGATACCCTACTAAAGAAATTGCTTCACACCTTACAGTGTAAGTATAATCCCTAATTAATTTCCCAATGATCTTATCGTACTTTTCATCATATATATTAAACATATATCTAGCTGCATTTACCCTATCCACAGCATTTGATGATTTAGATAATTTCTCAATGTTTTCGTAAGATATCTCCGTTACTATCTCTAATTCTAAATCTTCAGCGACTTGAACTGCTAGCTTCGAAAAGTTAAACTCGTCTGAGAAAGTCCCTTCTTCATAATTTCTTAGAGAAGGGATACTCTCATAAATACTATATTCTTTAATTTTTTGAAGTGCCTGTCTTTTGTTATTCATTCTATACAAACTACCTTCATCTGATAAAATTGAACGAAATAGAAATACATCTAACCTTTCAATTAATCGAAATAATAAAGGGGCAACTTTATGAGGCACACTATTCCAACGACTCTGAAGTAAGTTCTGTATTTTGTTATTTTTAAATCGATTACCGATCTCTTGTGTATAATTTACCTCAGTAGAATTTGCTGATAAAAGGTTTTGCAATGAAATTTTATAAAAATTATACATTTTGAAGGTAATAAATACCCAAACCCCTACTATCGCAAATATCACAAAGTTGTTATAGAGAATATTGTAGTTGTTGAGTTTTGATATGCCTATCATCAGAATACCTGCACACAATGTAGAAAATTGAGCTACAGTACCTTCTACTAGGGTTTGTGCTTCGTATCTAATCTCGGCTGGCAGTGGAAAGAAAAATATTTTTACTGTGGGATTCTCTAGGGAATCCCGCAAGGCATCGGTCACTAGTTTTGACATACTTATGATCAAAAAGAACATCAAAAAGGCACTTGACGATTGATCGTGACCAAATAAAGATCCAATAACTAGATCAATAACACAGAAGAAAACCAATATACCAGGTAACAACATCAAAGAATATTGTAAACCGTAAACTTCTAAGATTCTATCGTTTAAGAAGGTCTGTACTAGGAAGGATACAATGATGATAAATGCTTCAAAAAAGGCTAAGAAATTGGCTAATTCTTGTTCCTCTTTAAAATATTGAGGTGTAACTGTGACGAATGAATAATCAACGAATGCAGCTGAAAAACTAGAGCACATGACGAAAATAGAGATCACAAAAAAGTAGTTTTTATAATCTCTCAAACGTGTTCTTTTATTAGATACCTTCTCTACGTTTTCATCAACCGTTAATGCTTCAGCAGAGTGCATTCTAAATTTCTTTAAAATGTACACTATAGAGACAAAACAAAAAAGGTATGAAATAACTCCTACCAGTGATAAATAAGATAGGTTTGGTAATAGTTGCTGAATAAACGGCACTGAGAAGAAGGCAAATATGGTTGCAAAAGCTTGTCCTGTATCAATACCTCCCGATAAACGCTTACTTTGAGTAAAGTTAAAAAGTCGTCCAAATGCACCCCAAAATATCAATAATGAGATAGATGCGACAGGCCCAAGAGTAGCAAATCCCAAAAAGACAATCGTTTCATCATTATCCTTAAGTACAAGTGATAAAGATATACCACCTACCAATAAAAGAATGATAATACTCGTGTAATAGACTAATTTTCTAAATCCTAGTATATTTTGAAGCTTGGAGAATAATATTGTAAATAATATACCTAATACCCCTTGAGTGACTAATGCCAAAGGGAAATCGTTTTCATTACCAAATTTTGAGATAAATAGTGTATTGATAGATACACTATAACTCGCCATAAAAATACCAGTAAAAAATCCTAGTGTTAGTAGTGCCGAGATCCTTGACCATTCGGAGGATAAACCTCCTACCATATTAAGTAATAGTCTCTTCATTGAGTAGTGGTGCAGCTAGAGTTTTCTTTAGCTAGTTGATGAAAGCAATAAGAAAGATTAAAAATTGATTTTAAATCAACTAAAAATTTAAGTTATACAATTTTTAAGAACTTCTAAAATATCATGCCATTGATATCTATTAATTTGAGATCAAAAAAGAATCTTGATGGAAAATGATGTTTATTCAAATAAAAAAGGCTCGGATGCAACATCCGAGCCTATAAAAACTTTTTGTCATTGACTATTATTACTCAACAACAATTTCATCAGTGAACATCCAAGGTGCATTACCTGCTCCTGAATGCCATACTGGTAATGCTTCAAAAGGAATAGCAACTACTTTCACATATCTATAGTTACCCTTTATTTCTTTAGCGAAACGTGTCACTCCAATAATTGGATGATCATTTGGCATTTCTGTAGACTCAACTCCTAGTGAAGTAAACTCTTTTCCATCTTCTGACACAAAGAATTCTACTTTATTTGGCAAGAAAACCCACGAAGATGTATTTTCTAAGAAACCAATAGACACTTGATGTAATTCCTCGTCTTTTCCAAGGTCAATTACTACTTCAAAATTTTGACCGCTTACACCATCCCATTTACCATCTCTTAAGTTATCAGATGCGTAAATACCATTTAAGATGCCGTTTTCACCAGCATCATAAGTAGCATTTTTCTCATAGTTGATAGACAACTTAGGGAATTCACCACCCGTATTGTAGAATGCTTTCTTAAATGCGAATTTAGAAACTTTACTTGAAACACCATTTGGATCAATTGCAATTGCTTTCACTAAAGTCGATTGATTTAATGTAAATGCTTCAGAAAATTTAGGTGATGTAGCTGTAGGAATAGATCCATCTAAAGTGTAGTAAATACTCACATTAGGAGTCACATCTTTAAATTCAACTGTTGTTTCACCATTAAAAATAACTGATGAATTCGTTACATATGGTCTGTAAACTACTTCTTTCGTTTCTAAAATACTCTCTACCTCATCTAATGGAATGGCATGTGAAGTTGGTCTTGCCGCTACTTCTGCTCCCCAATTTGATTTGTTTTCTCCCATTTTGAAAGATAGTATTCCTCCTTTTTCAATTTGATCATGAGTGATGTATGTTTTATTATACGCCTGACCATCAAAAGCAGCGGATTGAATATATTCGTTTGTTGGAGACGATTGATCAGCAGTAATCACAAAATCATTTCCATTATCTAAATGAATGGTTACTTTTCCAAAAATAGGACTACCAATCGCATAATTTCCGTCAGCAGGGTTTACTGGATAGAATCCCATTGCTGAAAAGACATACCATGCTGACATTTGACCACAGTCTTCGTTTCCACAAAGTCCGTCTCTTTCAGAAGTGTACATCTCATCCATTACTTGGCGAATTCTCGATTGAGTTTTCCATGGTTCACCAGCATAATTGTATAGATAGATAACATGATGTGACGGCTCATTTCCTTGTGCATACTGACCAATTAATCCTGTTACGTCATGTGCCATATGATTATCGTTCACTGCTTCTTGCTTGAACATATGATCAATCTTATCAATGAACTTCTGATCTCCACCATGTAAATCGATTAAACCATTAATATCCTGAGGTGCAAAGAAATTGTAGTGCCAAGCATTTCCTTCAGTATAGTTACCAGCTCCTAAAAGTGAAATAGCCATTGGATCAAAAGGTTCGTCCCAAGCACCGTACATATTTTTTCCTCTAAGGAAGCCTGTGTTTTTATCAAATAGTTGCTTGTAGTTTAATGCACGATTACTGTATTTTTTGTAATCATCCATTTTACCTAATTCTTTTGCCACTTGGGCTACCACCCACATATCATAAGCATACTCCACTCCTTTTGATACAGCATTGGCTTCTTTTTCAACAGGAATAAATCCTTCTTCATTGAACCAATTCAATCCTCTTCTTGGATCTTCAGCTGCTGCCACCATTGCTTTGTAAGCCAACTCTTTATCAAATTTAGCCTGACCTTTTAAAATGGCATCTGCAATTACAGGAGCAGAATGGAAACCGATCATAGTACCTGTTTCGTTTGCTGAAAGTTCCCAAACTGGCAATTGTCCCGATTGCTCATACTTCACTAACATTGACTGAATAAAATCGTTGTTTTCTTCTGGAGCAATTAAAGTGAATAATGGATGGGTTGCTCTAAAAGTATCCCAAAGTGAAAATAAAGTATAGTGCGTAAATCCTTCTGCTTTATGGATTTTGTGATCCATACCTCTATACTGATGATCGACATCCATATATACATTTGGAGCGATTAACGAGTGATACAAAGCAGTATAAAAAATAGTTTTATTTACTTGATCTCCACCTTCTACTTGAATCTTCGATAGCTTTTGATCCCAAGTTTGTTTCGCTTGTTCTCTGACTTTATTAAAATCAAACCCTTGTACTTCTGCTTCTAAGTTCTTTCTTGCACCTTCAACACTCACTCCAGAAATAGCGACATTCACAACAATCGCTTCTCCTTCTTCAGTGGTGTAATTGATAACCGCTTTTACATCTTCACCATCTAACTTTTTTGTTTCAGTTAACTGCATTCCTGATTTAATGCCTTGAACTGATTTAAATGGCTTAGAGAATTGAGCAACAAAATACACATATTGATCTCTTGCCCATCCTGATGATCTTCTTAAACCAACGATCTCATTATCCGATGTTACTTCGAACCAAGTTTCTCTAGCTGAATCTGAAATACCATGTTTTAAATCTAGTATAATGTGTGCATTATCAGATGCTGGAAAGTGATACTGATGTACACCCACACGTGTTGTTGCAGTTAATTCTGCTGTAATATCATAATCTTCTAAGAATACAGAATAAAACCCTGGAGAGGCTTCTTCTTTCACTTTTTCGAAACGTGATCTGTAACCTTCATCAGGATTTTTCTTAGAACCTGCTTCTGTTTTAACATCACCTACAGCTGGCATTAATAAGATATCACCATAATCTCCTCCTCCTGTTCCAGAAAGGTGTGTATGAGAAAATCCCATAATTGAATTATCCGAGGAATGATACCCCGAACACCAATCCCATCCTTCTATACCAGTATCTGGACTTAATTGAACCATACCAAATGGCACCGTGGCTCCAGGAAATGTGTGTCCATGAGCTGAAGTTCCAATAAAAGGATCTACAAATTCTGAGTTCGATTTAGGTAAGACTTCTTTACTCGCCTTTTGATTTAATTGTGATACGCAACTAAACAGTAGTGGTATCAAGCTGATAGTGATGAAAACTTTACGCATTCTTAGATTTATATTAGACTATTCTTATTCTATTATCAATTCATCGATCATCATCCAAGCGGGCTTGCCTGCACCTCCGTGGTTTTTAGGTAAAACACCAGGATGTTCGATAATGATTTCGATTCCTCTCACCTCTTTTAGAGGCTTTTTAAATTTTAAAGTAAACTGATTTTTATTTAGATCAACCACCTTTTCTACTTTAAACTTCTTTGAGACATCTTTATATTTTGACCCATCAATACTTACTAAGACTTTGAACGAATTTGGAGACATGATCCAAGATCCTAATTCATCATACGCATCAAACGTAATACTGTTTAGTTCTTGAGATTCTTCCCATGTTAAAACAGCTTGTAGGTTCTGTCCGTTAAATCCTATCCATGTACCATCTTGAAATTTCTCTCCTCCAATAATTGAATTATTTAAAGAAGCTGCTCCACCATTGATATAAGGCTTAGAAGGCTCCTCAATCAATTTAATTGATGCTGAGTTCCCTTTATGTAATTGGAATGTTTTTAAAATTGGATCGCCTAATGCTTTCCCATTTCTAAAACCTTGGAAAATGATATCACCAGATTTTTCTACTTTTACAGGCTTAGTATACAACTGGAATTCACCCTTACTCCCTACTTTATACTTTATCTCAAGTTTATCAGATAATTTATTGGCTGATAACATAATATCTCCATCTTTCATGGATGTACTCACCTCCATCAATACTTCTGATGGACCATAATTCACTCCCAATTGATCTAAAATTGGATATTGGAGATCTAATCTTTCTTCAAATTCTTTTAAACCATTCTCTTTTGTACCTGTCCATAATGCTTCTGAGAAAGCCAATGCACGAGGGAATATCATAAAGTCTGCTCTATCTTGATCTGGAATTCTTTCTGTCCAAACCGTAAATTCACTTCCCAAAACATGCTGTGCTTCTTCTTTATTTAAATCACTTGGCGTTGGGTTAAAAGCATATAATTGTGCAACGTCTGTTGTGGCAATATCATAATCAAAATAACAACAAGCAGTTGGAGATGCAATTACATCATTTCCCATTTTGGCAATTTTGCTAACAGCGTCTTTGTCGTGCCAATCTCTCCATAGTTGTACAGTGGCAGTAGATGATAAACCTCCTTCAAGGATCTCATCCCATCCTGTAATTTTCTTACCCAATTTGTTGACCATCTTTTCTACTCTATGGATAAAGTAACTTTGCAATTCATGCTCGTCTGCAAGGTTTTCTTGTTTGATTTTCAACTGACACTTATCGCATTCTTTCCATCTAGTTTTAGGACACTCATCCCCTCCTAAGTGGAAATATGTTGATGGGAACAATGGAATAATTTCTTCCAAAATATCTTCTATAAAAGTATATACTTGTTCATCTCCTGCACAAAGCACATCCTCACTCACACCCCAACGATTCCAAACTTCGAAAGGTCCTTCTGTACAAGCTAATTCAGGATAAGAAGCTAAAGCACCTAACATATGTCCGGGCATATCAATTTCTGGAATCACTTCAATTCCTCTTGCGGTAGCATAAGCTACAACTTCTTTAATATCATCTTGAGTGTAAAATCCACCATAACGAGAACCATCTCTTTCTGTTCTCCAAGCACCAATTTCAGTTAATTTGGGATATTTTTTTATCTCAATTCTCCATCCTTGGTCCTCAGTTAAGTGCCAGTGGAATTTATTGAGTTTATATTTTGTCATTAGATCCAAGTAGCGTTTCACTTCTTCAACAGTGAAAAAATGTCTACTTACATCCAACATCATTCCTCTCCATTCATATTTTGGAGAATCACTAATGTCAACACACTTTACAGTATTGTTTAAGCCAATCAGTTGTAATAATGTGGCTAAACCGTTTCTTAATCCAAATTCTGTATTTGCTGTAATGTCAATAGAACTTTCTTGAACTGTGAGTTTATAAGCTTCTTCTCCAAGATTAAATTCATTGATTATGTGAAGTGTTATATCTCCGTATTCTTTATCAGTTTCTGTGATTGAAACATTATTTTGTTTTTGAATTTCTTGAATATAGTAGTCTACATCAAGTTCTGAATTTCCTTTTGATAATGTTGTCTTTGGTGATAATGTAAAAGATCCCTCTCCCCATTTAATATTTTGAGGCATAGGAATTAAAGATGTTTCTTGTGCAAAAACATGTAGTGATAGTGGTAATATTAAGATGTACAGTAATAAAAATCTCATTTCTTTAGAGGTTAAGTTGGTTGTTAGCTTACGATTTGATAAAGAAGCGGTCTCATAAATCATATCTTTTATGATGAGATTCATGAGACTGCTCTTATCTATATTTTATCATTCAAATCGAATGATTATTTTACAAATTCTAATGTACCTCCCTGCATTAAGTCGGCATTTGCGATTTGATATCCTTTGATTTCTTTTCCGTTGAAAACAACTTTAGAAACTGTAGGACTATCTTTTGTTTGATGACCGATAACAGTTAGAGTCTTGCCATTTGATAAATGAACCACTGCTTTCGGGAATAATGGTGTACCTAAATCATATACTCCATTACCTGGGTTTACTGGATAAATACCCAATGAACTAAGGATAAACCATGATGACATTTGACCACAATCCTCATTACCACAAACACCGTCAGGAGTTGATTTGTACTGAGTATTCATGATTTTGTTAATCATCTTTTGTGCTTTATGCGGCTTATTGATGTAGTTATATAAATACGCCACGTGGTGAGAAGGTTCGTTACCATGTGCGTACTGACCAATCATACCAGTTGAGAAGATTGGAAGGTTATCTTCTGGAGTCGGGTAATAAGAGAACATCGAATCTAATTTTTGTTCGAAACGATCTGCTCCACCCATTGCATCAATTAAACCATCTACGTTTTGTGGAACATAGAAAAAGTATTGCCAAGCATTACTTTCACAGAAGTGATCTGTGTATTCTTTCGCAATAAAGTGCTCAATGAACTTTCCATTTTTGTCTTTTGGACGCATAAATGTAGATTCATTATCATAATGATGTCTCCAGTTCTCTGCTCTTTTAGCAAAGTATTTGTAATCATCTTCTTTACCTAAAGCTTTTGCAAACTCCGCAATACACCAATCGTCGTAAGCATATTCCAATGTCTTAGAAACCGACCAGTTTTCGTGATCATAATTCAATGGAACATATCCTAGCTTGATGTAATCTTCCATAGAATCACCTTCTTTGTTCATTGCAGATGCTTTACAAGCTTCATACGCTTTTTCAACATCAAAATCTCTAATACCTTTGAAGTAAGCATCAGTGATTACTGGAACTGCATGATAACCAATCATCATATTCGTTTCGTTACCTTTCATCGACCAAACTGGTAAAAGACCTGTTTCATCATAATGAGATAAGAACGAATTAATCATATCAGGAACACGTTCAGCATGAATCATTGTGTACAATGGATGAGCGGCTCTGTAAGTATCCCATAAAGAGAATGTATCGTATTTTTTATAACCTTTCGCCACATGATTCTTTTGATCAGCACCTTTATAACCACCATCAACATCAGATAGTAAGGTTGGAGCTAAAAGTGATTGATACATTGCTGTGTAAAATACTTTTTTATGCTCCTCATTAGGAGTTGTCACTTCAATTTTTGATAGTTCATTATTCCACTTTTCTGAAGCTTCATTTTTCACTAAATCAAAATCCCAAGACGTATTCTCAGCCGCTAAATTCTTTTCTGCACCTTCAATAGAAGCATTAGATAAACCGACTTTAACTAAGATTACATTCTTATTATCATCTGTTTTGAAGTTGAAATAACCTCTTGTTTTCTTCGCTTGAATTTCGTTTCCATCAACAATCTGAAGTTTCTTTGGGTCTTCAGAATTCATCAATTCATAAGAATCGATAGGAGCTGAAAATTCGGCTACGAAATACTCTCTTTGAACAGCTGCCCATCCAGAAGAAAATCTATAACCAACAATTTTTTTATTATTGATTACTTTGATGTACGTATCTGTAGGTCCATCCCAGTTTAATGAGTATCCAAGATTAAAGATAATCTGAGATTTATCGTCTTTAGGGAAAGTATATTTATGGAAACCTGTTCTATCAGTAGCAGTTAATTCTGCTTTGATATTGTAATCCAAAAGGTCTACAGTGTAATACCCTGGCTCTGCATGTTCTTTATCGTGAGAGAATAAAGAAACGGGTCTTTCGTATCCAGCTTCTACCACAACTCTATCACTTTTACCATTTCTTGGAGTCACAAGGATATCATATAAATCTCCAGCTCCTGTACCTGAAAGGTGAGTATGTGAAAAACCTGCAATCGTAGAATCTGGCCAGAAATAACCTGCAATTCTGTCCCAACCAGAGATACCATTGTCTGGTGATAATTGAACCATACCGTGTGGTACCGTTGCCCCTGGGTATGTATTACCAGGTCCGTCTGTACCTACAAATGGATTAACATAAGATGTATATTTAACTGGCTCTTGTTTTTGCTCGTTAGTAGTGCAACCCCATATTGTCAATAAGAATAAAGGGAATAAATATTTAATTTTCATATCGTAGTTGTAAGGTCATTTATTATTTACCATTCCATTTTAAATGGAGAATCTTCCATTCTATTTCCATCTTTACTATCTACAACAGCAAAGTTGAAACCGTTACGGATACTGTACCCTCCGTACTCTCCGTCTTTATTTAATGCCAAGAATCCTACTTGTAGATTCTCTAATTTATTTTGATGCGTCTTGATGATTCTTTTCACAACAATCTCACAAGCTTCTGCAGGCGATTTACCATTACGCATTTGTTCAACTACCATTGCTGAACCTGCTGTTCTGATAACTGCTTCACCTAAACCTGTTGCACATGCAGCTCCAATTTCACCATCCACAAATAAACCAGCTCCAATCAAAGGAGAATCACCCACTCTACCATGCATCTTATAAGCAGCACCTGATGTAGTACAAGCACCTGCTAAATTGCCTTTTGCATCTAAAGCTAAAGCTCCAATTGTATCGTGATTTTCGATGTTAATTACAGGCTTATATTCTGATTTTTTCAACCATTCTTTCCAATCTGCTTCTGATTTTTCTGTAAGAAGGTTTTCTTCTTTAAAACCATTTTCCAATGCAAATTGCTTTGCACCTTTCCCTACAATCATAGCGTGAGGCGTTTTTTCCATCACTAATCTTGCTACAGAAATTGGGTGTTTAATATCCTGTAAAAAGGCAACAGCACCACATTCGTAGGCATGATTCATGATACATGCATCCAATGTCACTTTTCCTTCTCTATCGGGTAATCCACCATATCCAACACTTCTTTCGTTAGGATCACCTTCAGGAACTCTAACTCCAGCTTCTACAGCATCTAAAGCGGCTCCACCTTCTCCTAAGATTTTCCATCCTGCTTCATTTGCCCCAAATCCGTGATTCCATGTTGAAATCATTACTGGCTTGTTTCCTTTTCTTTTTCCTGCGAAAGATATTGTAGATAATTGAGGGGTTAACAAAGCTGCCGATGTTAACGCCGAAAACTTCAAAAAGTCTCTTCTGCTACGCATAATATAGGTATCGATTGAATATAGTTAATGTGTGATCTTGACGTGTCAAAAATACACATTCAAGCAGATATACGCATAAAAACGCACAAACAAGCTAAAACAAATCATAATTATTAACAATATCGTGCAAGTTTATGAAGCGTTCGGATCTCAAATTCTAACAATGCAAAACATATTAGACGTAGGATTTGTCGATTTAATAATATCCTGCTAACTTATGTAAGACCAAAAACATTTTATTACTATTCTGATTTTAATGTATATCAAATACTAACCTACTTGATAAAATAGATATCAGAATATGAATATTAACCAATAAACACTGTATGAATTCAACTTCGTCCACTTTAAACACACTTTTTCACCAACTTCAATCTAAACGAGAAAACACATTTCTTGGAGGAGGTGAGAAAAAGATTGCTAAACACAAATCAAAAGGCAAATTAACTGCAAGAGAGCGTGTTGATCTTTTATTAGATCAACCTAATGATGCTATAGAAATTGGTACGTTTACCGCTTACAATATGTACGAAGAGCACGGTGGTTGTCCTTCAGCAGGAGTTGTTGTTAAACTAGGGAAAGTCAGCAACAGATTATGTGTAATCGTAGCAAACGATGCCACTGTGAAAGCTGGTGCTTGGTTTCCACTAACTGGAAAGAAGAATTTAAGAGCACAAGAAATTGCTATTGAAAACAACATTCCAATCATTTATCTAGTAGATAGTGCCGGGGTGTATTTACCTATGCAAGATGAAATTTTCCCTGATAAAGAACATTTTGGTAGAATTTTTAGAAATAATGCTGTGATGTCTGCTCAAGGTATCCCTCAAATTGCTGCAATAATGGGCAGTTGTGTTGCCGGAGGTGCTTATTTACCAATTATGAGTGATGAAGCTTTAATTGTCGATGGCACAGGATCTGTATTCCTTGCTGGTTCTTATTTGGTAAAATCGGCTATTGGAGAATCTATTGATAATGAAACACTTGGTGGTGCAACAACACATTGTGAAATATCTGGAGTGACCGATTATAAATGTGAAAATGATGAGGCTTGTCTTCAACAAATAAAAGATTTAGTAGATAAAATGGGGCATTCACCTTTTTCTAATTTTAATAAGAAAGAAGCCCTGTTACCTAACAAATCACTTGATGATCTTGAAAGTGTTTTTCCGGAAGACCGAACTAAACCCTACAATATGATTGAAATTATTGAGCGTTTGGTCGACGAATCTATATTTGAACAATATAAAGAAGGTTACGGTCAATCCATGCTTTGTGGTTATGCTAGAATAGAAGGTTGGGCTGTTGGAATTGTCGCGAATCAAAGGACGATAGTCAAGAATAAGAAAGGTGAAATGCAAATGGGTGGAGTAATCTACTCGGATGCAGCAGACAAGGCTGCTCGGTTTATCATGAATTGTAACCAAAAGAAAATCCCGCTTTTATTTATTCATGATGTCACTGGCTTTATGGTTGGATCAAGATCTGAACACGGAGGCATTATAAAAGATGGGGCCAAAATGGTCAATGCCATGAGTAATTCTGTGGTTCCAAAATTCTCTTTGGTAATAGGCAATTCTTATGGAGCAGGTAATTATGCAATGTGTGGTAAAGCTTATGATCCACGATTAATGTTGGCTTGGCCAACATCAAAAATTGCAGTGATGTCTGGAAAATCAGCTGCTACTACCCTTTTACAAATCAAATTATCTTCATTGAAAAGTCAGGGTAAAGTGTTAAGTGAAGCAGAGGAAAAATCGCTATTTGATGAAATCAAAGATAAATATGACGAACAGTTGTCACCCTACTATGCTGCTGCTCGATTATGGGTAGATGAGATTATTCTTCCTGAAGAAACACGGAAATATATTTCTACAGGTATTGAAGCGGCTAATCAAAAAGTAAATGATCAGCCCTATACATTAGGAGTAATTCAAACCTAGTTTTTTGTTTGGGATCCCAAACAGAATTGTTTAAAACCGAAAGAGGCTTTCATAACCGAAGTTATGAAAGCCTCTTAAGGAAAAAACTCAAAGTGATAAGATTGCTGCCTAACGGCAGTAAATTCTTAAACTTTAATTATGCAGTAACTACTTCTAAAGCAATTTCGTGCTGAACTTCTTTGTGAAGATCAAGTGTTGCAGTGTATTCACCAACCATACGGATTTCAGAGTTGAAACCAATACGCTTACGGTCAATATCAAAACCTTGAGCTTTCAAAGCGTCAGAAACTTGCAATGGAGTAACTGCACCAAATATTTTACCACTCTCACCTGCTTTAGCAGAAAGAGTTAATTTCAAGTCGCCAATTTTAGCTGCCAACTCTTCAGCATCTTGCTTCACTTTTTCTAATTTGTGAGCTGCTTGCTTGATTTCCTCGTTTCTCATGCTAATGTTAGCTTCAGTAGCTAAGATAGCGAAGTTTTGAGGGATCAAGTAGTTTCTACCATATCCAGGTTTAACGGAAACAATGTCGTTTTTGTAACCTAAACCTTTGATATCTGTTTTCAAAATTACTTCCATGATAAGGATAAATTTTTAATATCTAAAATTAAGATTACTTTAAACCGTCTGCTACGTAAGGTAGAAGAGCAAGTTGACGAGCACGTTTTACAGATGTAGCAATTTTCTTTTGGAATTTTTGCGAGTTACCTGTAATACGACGAGGTAAAATTTTACCTTGCTCATTTAAGAATTTTAATAAGAATTCAGGATCCTTATAATCGATGTATTTTACACCGTACTTTGTGAAGCGGCAGTACTTTTTAGTACGCTCTTGTCTTCTGTTGATAGGTTCGTTTTGGAGACTCATTATGCTGATTTTTCTTCAGTTTCAGATTTTTTTGACCATTCGCCGTTTCTTCTTCTTTCGTTGAAGTTAACACCGTGCTTATCTAAAGACACAGTTAAGAAACGTAAAACGTTTTCATCACGCTTTAATTCTACTTCGAATTTAGCGATGATAGATGGATCTGCTTTGAATTCAAACAGGTGATAGTGACCCGAAGATTTCTTTTGAATCGGGTACGCTAACTTTCTAAGTCCCATATCCTCTGAATGATACACGTCTGCACTTGCCTCTTTCAGATGATTTTCAAATTTAGCAATAGTCTCCGTGGTTTCGGAATCGGACAAAACTGGTGTCACGATGAAGACTACTTCATAATGCTTAATTGCCATTTTTAATAAAAATTTTTGATTTACTCAAAATTTCAAACCCCGAACACAATTCGGGTTTGCAAAAGTATAAATTTTAATTTTGAATACCAACAAATATTATTATTCTTCTCTTGACTTAACAAGAATTTACAATACAACTGAATCTGGAGCAAGGATTGATTTAATTTTCTTCTCAATTGGTGCCCTCTTGATAGATTTCCCAATAATTACAATTCTATTTAATCTCTCTTCATGCCCTTCCCAAAGTGATCCAATTTCGATTTTAGATTCATTTCTAACTCCTTGAATCACTACTTTATGATCTTCACCCTTAATATTAAAGATGCCTTTAAATCTATAGATGACTTCAAACTGTAGATTAAAAAGAACACTCAACCACATTTCTAATTTCACAGGATCAACCAATCCTTTAAATGTAAATGAATGAGAGACTACATCACCATGCTGATGATTATGATCATGAGCAACAAAACTAGCTCTTTCAATCACTTTCTCTGCAGAGTACGCCTTTAAGTTGATCACATCTTTTTCTATCACCTCACCTTTTGAAACCTGTCCAACTTGTGCTAGAGGATTGATAAATTTTGCTTGAAATTTTACTTTCTTGATTTCTTCTTCTGTAGCTAAGTCACATTTAGTGAAAACTAAATAATCTGAAAAGCTAATCTGTTTCATAGCTACAGGATGATTGTTGATGGCAAATTCAAAGTTTTGAACATCAATTAATCCGATAGTGGCGTTAATTTCAAATAATCTAGAAATGCCTGGGTCACCCACAAAAGCTGCCGCTACCCCATCAGGTTCTGCAATCCCTGTCGTTTCTACGATTAAATGATCAATATCTTTACCACAGTTCAAGAGATTTCTTAAAACCTCTCTCAACTCCCCATTTAGATTACAACAGATACAGCCGTTTGACAATTCGAACACACCTTCTTGATTATCAACAACTAAATCTGAATCTATATTTACTTCTCCAAACTCATTTTCGATTACCGCAAACTTTGTATTCGGGTATTTTTGAATTAAATTGTTTAGAAAAGTTGTTTTACCTGCTCCCAAGAAGCCAGTTAATATTGTCACTCCTATTTTCTTCTCCATAGTATTTATTCACAAAATAAATTCGGCACGTATTACCGTATATCTTATATTTGTCTGTTTTGTGTTTTAAAAATTACAGTTAAATAAGTCAGTATGAAAATCAGAAAAGCATATAGTTTCGATGATGTACTTATAGTACCCAAGTACAACACAATTAAATCTCGTAGAGATGTTAAATTCACTACAAAGGTAACCAAAAATCATTCAATTGAAATACCTATCTTAATCGCTAATATGGATACAGTCTGTGAATCAGAGATGTGTATTGCAGTAGGTAGATTAGGCGGATTAGGCGTTTTACACCGATTCCTTACCATAGAAGAACAAGCTGACGAAGTTAGAAGAGTTAAATCAGAAGGATTACTTTGTGCTGCTGCTTTAGGGATTAAAGATTACGAAGAAAGGTTAGCTGCTTTAGCCGAAGCCAAAGTTGATATTATTGTTTTGGATATTGCTCATGGTCACTCAGAAATGACCAAAGAGACTTTATTATTCATTAAAAAGAATTACCCTCAAATTGATGTAATGGTGGGTAACATTGCCACTAGAGATGCAGCAGTAGATTTCCTTGAGTGGGGAGCTGACGCATTGAAAGTTGGTATCGGACCTGGTTCTATGTGTACTACACGTATCATGACAGGTTGTGGTGTTCCTCAATTAACAGCAATAGATGATGTTTACCAAGCTGTTGGTGATAGAATTCCTATTTGCGCTGATGGTGGTATCAAACAACCTGGTGATATTGTAAAGGCAATTGGTGTTGGCGCGGACAATGTGATGGTAGGTTCTATCGTTTCAGGAACTGACGAAGCGCCAGGTGAATTGATCACTACTTCAGAAGGAAAATTTAAAACATATAGAGGTATGGCATCTTTTGATGCGGCCATCAGTAAATTAAAGAAAGACAACAAAAAGTCTAGAGAAGTAATTTCTGTGGAAGGTGAAAAGACACTTGTTCCTTACAAAGGTCCTGTTGAGCCAATTATCAAGAAATATTTAGGTGGTTTAGCCTCTGGTATGACTTATAATGGTACAACTACAATCGCTGCTATGAAAGGCGAAGTAGAATTTGTAGAAATGACGACTTCAGGTTTATATGAATCGAAGGCACACGGTGTGAGATAATCACAAAGTAGTCATCAATATAAAAGCCTCATCAATAATTAAATTGATGAGGCTAATTTTTTATCTCTTATTCGAGTACTAAGTCATTAGTACTGCTTTGAATTCGTCCAATTCTTTTAAGGCTTTACCTGTACCACGAACAACTGCTCTTAATGGATCATCTGCAACGTGAACTGGTAATTTTGTCTTCATTGAAAGACGCTTATCAAGTCCTCTTAATAAAGCACCTCCACCTGTTAAGTGAATACCTCTATCGTAGATATCAGCTGATAATTCTGGTGGAGCTGTCTCCAATGCTCTTAATACCGCTTCTTCAATCTTAGAGATCGATTTATCGATAGCATAAGCCACTTCAGAATAAGTTACTGTGATTACTTTAGGAATACCTGTCATTAAATCACGACCTCTCACTTCGAATGGCTCGATTTCTTCATCCAATTCAGTTAAAGCAGAACCAACTTCTACTTTAATTTTCTCTGCAGAACGCTCACCAATTAAAAGGTTATGCTGACGACGCATATAATCAAGAATATCTCTTGTAAATACATCACCTGCAGTACGGATCGATTGATCACCTACAATACCAGATAAAGCAATAACAGCAATCTCTGTTGTACCACCTCCGATATCAACGATCATACTACCCACTGGCTGTTCTATATTAATACCAATACCGATAGCAGCAGCAATTGGCTCAGGAATCATATAAACTTCTTTAGCTCCAGCATGTTCTGCTGAATCTCGAACGGCACGTTTTTCTACCTCAGTAATACCTGAAGGAATACAAATTACCATTCTGTGTGAAGGAGTAAAAAATCTTTTCCCCTCGTTAATCATTCTGATTAAACCACGTATCATTTGTTCAGCTGCATGGAAATCGGCAATTACACCGTCTCTTAATGGGCGAATCGTACGGATATTTTCGTGGGTTTTTTCGTGCATTTGCATTGCCTTTTTACCAACGGCAATTACTTTTCCATTCTGACGATCCAATGCAATTATTGAGGGCTCATCCACCACTACCTTGTCTTTTTGGATTATCAGGGTATTGGCTGTGCCTAAATCAATGGCTAAATCGCTAGAGAAGAAATCAAACAATCCCATATATATATTATATTATTTGCTATCAGTTCTGTGTGTGAAATAAAAGAAGTTTATTTTAAAAAGAGTAGTGTCAAAACTATACCAATTTTGACAATAATCGCCTCACTTTAAACTTTAACTTTGCAAATCAACGAAAACATCTATTAATAAGAAAGCACTTGTCAAAATAACACCTTATTTTTTACATCTGTTTTGGAAATTTACTATGTAATATCACTATAAATTAAGTATTATTGAAGTTGTAAACTGAATTCAATAAAAAAATATTAGAATGCGTCTTCAAGAACTTTATGATTTAGAAAAAAATGATCGTTTAGATTTAGTAGCTCACAACATCACTCCTGTGGCTGATGATTTTATTTTCAGCATCAATGAGTACGAGTTTTTAAAATCTATCTATGATGTTTTTGATCAGGCGGATACGAGTAAATTCCCTTCTTTCTCTGATGAGCAATCATCAGTTATCAAAAAACAATTAGACACTATTGATTTAAGTGAAAAAAATAGATCTTCTTTCAATACTTTGTTTGATAATCTATCGCTTGATAATGACCAAAAAGACTTTCTGAAGCCCATTTTAGAAAAGCTTAATGAAGTAGAAACAGATTGGGAATTTAAAGATGATAATCGTTGGGAACTTATTGATTCTCTTAAAAATATCTCTGTTTTATTCATGATGAATGAAATCGAGAGAGAATTCGGTGATAATGACTTATCGTCATCTACTACATTAACTGATGATGAATTCAAGCTATTATCCATTATTCATGAAGATGAAACAAAGAACAAAAAACAAGTTACTATTGGTAACCTAACTTTTGATCTCGCACAACTGGATTATATCAGAGAGATCATTACAACTCTTGAGTACCCAGAAAATACACCACTAACATTAGATCAAGAGAATTTCATTTTAAATATTCTTGAAAAATGTTCTCACTTGAACGAAGAAGAACCTTCTGAGTTCCACACTTTTACTATTAAAGAATTGTATGAGATTGAGAACAGCTCGTCTGTTAACCATAACGATTCTTCCATCTTTGCTGATAGCAATTTTTCTCAGGCAGAAATTAAGTTGTTAAATGCTGTATTTAGTGAAAAAGATTTTGTGAAGGTTGGTGATTCTAAATACAACAAAAAACAATTACAATCCCTAAAACAGGCATTCGAAGAAGAAATCAACTGGGAAGATGTCAAACGATATTTCTCTGAATCCCAACAAGAATTAGTATCTCATATATTTATGGTATATGAAAATCAATTCTTGACTGAAGAAGATCATTCTTCTGAAACTAAATTAGATGTTGAAGTCTTTTTCTTAATGGATCAGATTGAACGCAATGAAGTAGAAACCATGGGACATGGTATTGGCGAATTGATATTTTCTGATGAACAATTTGATTTACTTACTGCAGTATTTAGAAATAAGAAATCATTTGAAAGCAAAAGATATAAATTTAAACTCGATCGTCAAGAACTTGATAAAATAGAAAAACTATTTGATCAACTCCCAGCATATCAATCTGGGAAATTAGTACTTTCCTTACCTAAAAATGCCAAAAAGTTTGTAGATGACTTGATACAAACAGCGATCACTAACGATCCTAAAATATAAGTAAAGCCCCTTCTTGGGGCTTTTTTTGAATATAAAAAAAGAGGGTAATCTACCCTCTCAATATATTTTTTACTCGTCTTCTTCTAGAATGTGCATATGAATAGGAAGTTTGATGACTTCTTTAAAATCCTCACCAGATTCTTGCATATCTTCATCATCTTCTTCATAATACCAATTTACTTCGACATCATGTCCACTCGCTTTAAGAAGCTCTAATTTTCTAAAAACTTCGACTAGACATTTTGAAGAACTTGTATTGAAATACTCTAACCTAACATCAAAAACTGTTTTATTTTGAGGTTTAGTATTGTATTCATCCATCCATTCGAATAAGGGTTTATAGAATTCGATGGAATTTTCAGGAATTGATCTTCCTGATATTAAGAAGTGACCACTTTCATATTCCATTTGTATGAGAGGAGTCTTAGGTGTATCTTTTTTTAAAAAATCTTTCATCGTTGTGCTGTTAAATTGGTACGCTTACTTTAATGGTAAAAAAGGAATGAGTTTCATTGGTACTAGAGAATTCATAGTCAAGTTTTTGACCCGATTTTCTAGCAATATCAATGATACCAAGACCTGCACCCCCTTGTTCCGAAAAGTCTCCATTGCTTAATACCTTTCTGTAGCGTTTTTTCAGCTCTTCAACGGTTAGCTCATTAATGGAATCAATTCTTTCTTTAAGAAAGTTAGCTGTCTCAATAGGCACATAATTGCCTGCAACAATGTAATAAGCATCCTTATCCTTAGATAAGAGAAACAATACAATATTAGATGGTGGTTCTAAGACGGTTTTAGAATCAATCCCTTCAAAATGATGAAATATATTTTGAAGGATCTCTACAGCAATAACATTAATTCTTCTTTGCAGTTTCATTAACGACTCATGCTCAGATAATGTATCTTCTACTCGGCTCAGAATTTCTCCTAATACGTCATCATTCATGATGCCTTTAAAGGCGAATAGCTCTTGGCCATTTCTACCTTTTAACTTTTCATATAGAGAATTTACTTCTGAATGCACTTCAATAATAGTGTTATCCAATTTTGTCAAGTCCTCATTTTTTAACTTATGAGAATAATAAGTACAATTTATTCAAGATAAGTTATAATACAAAAATGATATACTAAAAAAATTTTTTTTAAAAAATTAAAAGTCGACAAGTTCAGTTCCTTCTTGAGTAAATCTTATTACTCCTAGTTTATATAAATAACCTAATAACAACTTGAACTGCTTCTTACTCATTCTAAATTCTTTCTTGATCTCGTTCGGATGAGTTTTATCATTGAAAGGGATAAATCCACCTTTCTTCTTAATTAACATCAATAAAGATTTAGCTTTTTTATCAATATCGCCCTCACTGTAACCAGGTTTTGTAAGTGTAAGATCTAGTTTTCCATCAGGACGTATTTTGGAAATAAAGCCTTTTTGAACTTTACCCATTTTTACTTCACCAAAAATTTGATTTTTGTATAGCAATCCCAACCATTTTCTATTTACAATACACTCGTAGCCAAGTTCAACTTCTTGTGCAATATACATAAACACTTCTTGTTGTTCTTCGAAATTGGAAGTATTATTTGATAAAAATTTATTCAGTTTTGTACTAGCAAAAACCCTTCCCGTTTTCCTATCTAAATCGATATAAACGGTATATTTTCGTTTTTTCCTCATCTGCATGGTTGCAGATTGTTCAGAAAACGGAACAAATAGGTCTTTTGATATTCCCCAATCCAAAAATGCTCCATTTTTGTTGGTGTCTTTACACTCTAAAGTCACAAACTCTCCAACTATACCATTTGGTTTTTCATGAGTACCTACCCACCTTCTTTCACTATCCGTGTAAATAAAAACTGTGGTATATTCTCCTACTTTTAATTCTTCGTTTGCTAATCTAATAGGTAGAAAGACATCACCTTCTTCGTGTGTTAAGAAATAGCCAAAATCCGTAATTCTTGCTACCTCTAATTCATTGTATTGTCCAACGAGTAACTTACTCATAATTAATTTCTATTTTTTGTAATATTTCTTTAAAATCTTTTGGCAGAGGAGCTTTAATACTTAATTGTTCTTCCATGAATGGGTGTTTAAAAGTATATGAAGTAGAATGCAACCATAATCTATCCAATTTAAATTTCTCTAGAAACATATTGTTATGACGATGATCGCCATACCTTCTGTCTCCAATTATTGGATGGTTCTCTCCTCTTAAATGCAATCTTATTTGATGTGTTTTCCCTGTGAAGGGTCTTGATTGAACTAGTGTATAACGTGCTGTTTTGTAATTACCAACTGGAATATCTAACTCCACTTTTTGTAAAGGTTTAATATAGGTTTTGGCCGATTTGTACACTTTATCGTACCTATTTTTTATATCCTTTTCGCACATTTTCTCTTCATTAAGGTGTCCCCTTACTAAAGAAACATACAACTTCTCAACTTCTCCCTTTTCATTGTTTAGATTTTGAAATTTTGCACTTGCTTCTGATGATAAAGCAAAAATCAAAACTCCAGAGGTTGCCCGATCTAGCCTATGACATGGAAAAACATGTTGTTTAATTTGATCCCTTAATTGAAATATAGCAAATTCTTCATCTCTACCAGTAATTTCTGAAGGGTGAACCATCAAACCAGAAGGTTTATTTATGGCTACGAAATGTTCATCCTGAAATAAAATTTCTAACATTTATTAAAAAGATATAAAGAAGTTGATATATCAAAACTAAATAGTACAATTGAACGTATCAATTAAGTAACTATATTTGCATAAAGAACAAATATAGTAGGTATTCTATGAGCAATAAAAGAAAAGATCTTATTATACCTAAACAACAGAGTAATTGTAACTAAGCAAATATGTTAAAAATATTATTAGTAATTCTTGTACTTGGTTTTCTTTTCAAAACATATTCAAAAGTGATTATTAAATTTCTGATGAATATTCTGGCGAAGAGATTGATGAAACTTCAAAAAGAACAAGCAAGAAACTTTCAACAACAAAGTAATTTTCAACAACCACAACAAAACACAACTGTTGGTCAGTTTGAAAAAACGATAAAAGTCGATGAGGACATGACGATCTTCATCCCTAAAAAGAAAAAATAAACGACGACATAAAAATGGCTCTTGTGCTTGCACAGAGCCATTTTTCTTTTTTACCTATTTTTAGAATAATGTAAGTAAAGCCACTTGAACTAAACCAATTAAAAAGCCTAGAACAGCTCCCATTATTTCAATAAATCTCAATTCCGATTTAATTACTGCCATCAGAAGGTCTTCAAATTTCTCATCAGAAAAGTCCATTACTTTCTCATAAACGACTTGTTCTATACTGATGGAACCAATATTATTTCCTATATCCTCCATTAATTTAGGAATCATCTCATCCACAGATTTTTCCATCCCATTACGGATTTGATCAATAATTGCATCCCCTCCAAACATTTGTAGCATAGGACCAAACTGAACGGCCTTCTCATCGACAAACTCATTGATTCTTTTCATGATGCTTTCTCTGAGTTTCGACTTATTTTCCTCTGTATTTAACTTCTCTACAATCATGTCTGGGGTAAAAAGATCTTTTTCGACAATCACTCCCAACCTTCTTGCTAATGTTTCTTTTCTTCTAGGAAATACTCCATGTAACTTAAATAATCCTAGATTAATTGGTTTTCTAGGATGAAAAAGCATCTTGATAGCCACATAATTAGTTATCCAACCTATTCCCGCAGATATTAAGGGAAAGGACCACACTAAATAATTCATATTATAACGTAATTATTTTTTTAAGTTCTGAATAAAGTTGTGCTGTTGGCAAACCCATGACGGTAAAATAAGATCCATTAATTTTTTGAATGAAAGCCATTCCAATCCATTCTTGAATTCCATATGCTCCTGCTTTATCAAATGGCTTTCTAGATTCTACATAATAATCTATTTCCTCTTCTGATATTGCATTAAAATAAACATCAGCCTTATCAGTAAATGAATAGGTCTTATTTCCCTTTTTAATCACGACCGCAGAATATACTTGATGCTTACCATCGGATAATGATTCCAACATTTCTTTTGCTTCCAATTGATCTTTGGGTTTCCCTAAAACCTTTCCATCAACGACAACAACTGTATCAGAAAATATGACAATGATATCATCATCTAAATCATCAAATGCTTTTGCTTTTAAGTGAGCAATATGTTCTGCTACTAAATGACTTTCGAGGTTATCTGGAAACGTTTCATCTACTTCCCTAACTTCTTTATTGAATTTAATATCTAAACCGGCCAACAATTCTGCTCGTCTTGGAGAATTTGATGCCAAAATAATTTTATACTTACTTAAATCAATCATTTAAATACTTTTAAAATAAGATACAATTTCAAAGATAACGCTATCTAATAACTTTTGCTCATCTTGATCTGTAATTTCAAATTCATGTTTTAACTGCTGATTTTCTAACAACCTGACTGTTAACTGAACACCTTCTTCCACTTGACTATATTTCCCTTTCAATTGATAAACATTATCACCTTGAGCGTAAGGACTAAATATAAAAGGTGTATTTCTATTATTCTGACTTTCTGATTTTGCTAAAAGTCGTTTATTTATTTTCTGAGATATCTCTAAATTATCAAGCCATGTAGTTTCTTCCTCAAATTGTGTATAGCGAATTCTCGGCAGATTGCTGTTCAATCTAATCTGATCTTTTACTATTTCAGTCACCCGACCAATATCAAAACTGTCTCCTCCGTTTGGAATCCTCATTTCGGGTTGCTGACTCGCTCCAAACCTTTCTGCTAATCTAGGCACCTCATCTACAGCATTTCCAAAAAGCATTTGTACATCAACAAATTCCCCTTTTCTTAAATTTCCGGTTTTGAAGTAATCTAAAATAGCATAAGTCAATAACCCTTGTCCATAAAGAGATGATTCATAGCTTAACTTATCAGCTGATGCTCCCGCTAGTAAGTACATCCCAGATCTATTCCTTACTCTTTCTAAAGCTCTTAATCTCACAGATTCATCATCAATATTTCTGACCGCCAAAATAGTCTCTGCAAATTGACCAGCATTACATGCATCCATAATAAACACTTGTCTGGTTACCGGCATTTTCTTCATCCAGTCCAACCACTCTTTTCCAGAAATACAGTACTTTTCTCTTATTTCCTGATCATCAATATCGGCAGTAATCATGTCTTTTGTTAAAAAGAAAAAGTCTTCTTCTCCGTCTTTGAATTTTTTAGACATTCCGTGCCCTGCCATAAATATAAACAAGACATCAGATGGTGTCATTAAAGTACTCAAAGAATCGAATGAGTTTTTGATATTTTGCTTTGTTGGTTGATATTGTTCGTTTTCAGCATCAGTTGTAAACGTCTCTATGGTAACCTTATTTTCTCCAAACAGTTCACCTGCTGATTTTTGAATTGTATTTGAAATAGAAATGGCATCTTTAGTTGCGTATTTCAAATCCAATGTTGTCCCTCTGTAATCGGAAACTCCTATAACAATTCCATAAAAATTAGGTATTGCCGTTGTACTATTGTCTCTATGTTTGATGGTTAGTCCCCTTCCATTAAGAGTTCCTTCATTATTTTCGACAATTACTGTGATATCATTTAAATGGTCACTCGTAAATAAATAACCAATACTATCAATAGGTACGAGATATCTTTCTTTTTGCTTTCCGTTTATAAATGACAATTGTTTAATTGTTGTTTTATAATCAGAAATATCATCCATCACTTCTTTTCCATTGACAAGGATACCGACTTTACCAATACCTCCACCTCTATCTATCACATCAATCACTAATTTATTTCCTCTTTTATGAAGACTCGCTTGAGGAAATAATGATATACTATTTAACAGTGGTACCTCTCTTAAAGCATCACCTTTAAATAACTTCACCCCAAGACCGGGTTCCCAGTACATATTCTGTAATTGACTAATATCGATAATCTCACGATCTGCAACATAATACAAATCATCCATATTCGATTCTGAAGCATCGAACAAACCAGAATAGTGTTCGACCATCCAACCTGACTCCCCATTTGTATAAACACCTCCGTACTTATTAGGCGATGTTAGATCCCAAATATGAATACTAAAATTATTGGATAAAGTGATAAAAACATCTTTTCCTGGAAAGTCAATCACCTGCTCTATATTGTTGTGGTTTTGATGGTATTGATAGATTTCATCGGATAAGTCATTTTTAAAAGAACGTAATTTTCCATTCTCTTCTCCTACTAGAATGTATTCATCATCAATAGAAAAGGTAGCATCCAATACTTGACTTGCAACATCCAATGTTTTTAAAACTGTGAAATTTTCAGTTTCTAAAAGGTTCAATTGATGTTTACCGCCTATTAAAAGACGGTCGCCTTTATGGTTATATTTAATTGATTTTATGGTCCAATCTGTAACAGGAATATAAGACAACTGTCGATTATTAAGATTCAGAACACCAATTTTTCTATTATTAAAAGCAAGTACAACTTCTGAGAAATCATCTTTCACACAAATTGACATGATTTTATTGTAAGAAGAGTAGATCTTTTCTAACGACCAGTTTTTAAGATCTACAATAAACACATCTTCATGCTCATCAGCAATCAGCATATTATTACCAATCATTACAGCGGAATGAATTGCAGCTTCATGATGAAACGAATTCAATAAAGTATAATGATTATTTTTATTCCAAATCTTAATCGTAGAATCTGTAGAACAACTCACGAGATTACCATTTGCTAGATAATCTAAACCGACAATCTCATTAGTGTGTGCTTTCCAATTGATTAAATCACTTCTACTACCAAATTCCCACAGTTTGATCTCTCCTAAATTTGATGCGACAGCAATATCTCCGCTGGTAGAAGAAATATTGAATCGTTTAGCACTTGAAGTAATTGGCTTCCACGAGCTTAACAATTTAATATTCTTTACATCCCACATTTCTATTTCACCATTTAAATAGGAAATAACACCAATTTCTCCATTGGCATTAAAAGCTGTATCAGAAACACCAGACCTTTTAAATCGGCTTAATTGCTTAAGATTCCCTTCCGATATTTGATAATAATATGCATGATTTCCCATCGAGGTAATGATAAGCATATTATTTTCTTCAGAGTAACACAAATCTTTGATCCCTGAAGCATCTTTGAGGTTGATCTTTTGTAGAATTGAATCATTTTGAACATCCCAAACAGCTAATGAACCATCCCAACTTCCGCTCACTAAATATTTATAGGATTTAATGTAAACCATTCCAGAAACCCAGTCTGAATGTAATTGATGAGACTTTTTAAGTTTTTTACTACTCGTATTCCATAATTGCACCTCTCCTTTAAAATTCCCAATGAATACATTATTAGAATTGTTCATGGGAATAAAACGGGAAATACCATTGGCCATGCCTTTATTCCAATGATAAGCAGAGTTTTCATTATCAGAATCCCAATCCCAATGAAAGATATCTCCAATGGAATTTATGTAGATTACTTTACGGTTATCGAATCTAACTTCTTGAACAGTTTCTTGTAATTGGGTAAGTTTTGCTAGAAGTTCACCATTATCAACAGACCAGATTTTTATAGTGTGATCTAAACCTGAGGAAACAATGTATTTGCTATTTTTCGAAATTGAAACATCTGTGATGCCAATATCATGGGCATAGATAGACCTTAATAGACGTTCTTGACCTACATCCCATATTTTTATTAAACGGTCTTCTCCTGCAGAAACGACTACATTCCCATTATTAGAAATGTCTAAAGCGGTTACTCCTCCTAAATGTCCTTGTGAAAAAGTAAGGGTAATATCGCTTTGAGCATAAGTAGTCTGGATACAAAAAAAGAGGCTTATGCAAATTACAAGCCTCATTAATTTTATCTTATATTTTATGTCAGATAGCATAAATAATTTACTAAGTGTAAGTAAATATACATGATATCTATCATTTGTCTTATTTTTTAGTGAATTTTTCCCATAGTCTTTCATGAAAATAATAAAGTATCATTTTCGAGAAAACTTCTATCGAGCCTATTGAAATAGCCAAGGTTAACTCTCCTGTAATGAAATAAGATATCACCATTGTATCTATGGTACCAACGGCCCTCCATGACACTGATTTAGCGACACTTACCCATTTAGGTTGCTTACGAAGACCTGATTTCTCAGCTTCTAATTCTTTATTTCGTTGAACCTTTAGTTTTCGTTCTATTAATTTATCTGCTAACATGTAAGATTAATTTATTCAATTACCTCTTTAGTCTACCAATTTAATAGGGCAATAATAATCATTACTTTATTAAAACCAAAATATGGAACGATAAGAAAAACATATTTTATCATTTATATAGAAATTTATTTTGAAATAATTGTATAATTCAATGTATTTGCTTTAATTAACAATTGATAAACAAAACAATCTATTCGTTATAATTGCTACAATCTCTTCTACTAATGAGAAAAAGAAAGAATTACCCTGGCGAAGTACGTGTGTTAGGTACTAAGGACTATGGTTTAATTTTAGGAAGTTTGATGAGTTATCGAAATCAACTTTTACGAGAAAATGACCCTTTGAAAGAAGCTTTTATCATAAAAAAAATGGCAGAAAAGCTTCAAGAATTGGATTATAAACATGCCTCGGATTTAACCATATCTAAACTTGGTGAAAAACAGTTAAATGGTCTGTACTCTATTTCCTCTAGAAGAAAAGATGAAGTAGTTAATATTGCAAACCGTTATTGGAGAATGGGTAAGAAGAAACATGAAGCAGCAAAATTGAAAATAAAAAATTCAGAAATAAAGCTTAAAAGAAAAAATTCGAACAAAGCTATAACAAATGAAGTGTAATCTATCAACGGATAGTTTTACTTCAAAATAATATCACTACTATCATGCTTATAAAAATTCAGTTAAAGAACTCTCCTAATCAAGTAGTCGTTGACGATTTCGTTTACGAACACTTAAGCAACAATCCTTACTTAAAAAGTATAGATTTTATATACAATTTAAGAGAGCATTCTTCAGGTAGAGCTGTATTTCAAAAATCGTGGAAACAAACGAATGGCAAATACAAGACTGATACGATTTATCTCCACAAATATATTGCGGAGAATTTTTTAGAAAAAAGTGAAGAAAAGAACACAAATTTAATCAGAATCATTAATGGCAACCGATTAGATTGCAGGATAAAAAATTTAAAGTATGCGAATCGTTCTGAAATAAAAAGAAACACAAGATCTACAGTTAATAGAACAGGATATATAGGTGTATTAAAAGAAAAGAATCGATATAAAGCTGTGATTTACAAAGATCGCAAGCCAATATTTATAGGCTCATTTAAAACTGCTGAAGAAGCTGCTTTAGCCTATAACACAAAATCAATTGAACTATTTGGGAAAACTAGAAACCTAAATAAAATCAAAAATATTCCAACTGAGGAACAACAAGATTATTAAGGATTTTTCCCAATATATTCTAACTACTACTTACATGAGAAGCCTTAGTGCTTCTCTTTTTTTTAAGCAGTAAATCCAATTACCATAACATCGTCTACCTGATCCTCATCTCCTTTCCAAGCATCAAACTGTGTTGACAAAAATTTCTTTTGGTCCTTAACAGGTAATTGATAACAAGCTTCTAAGATTTTTCTGAAGTTAGGGCTTTTCAATTTTTTCCCTTTAGGTCCACCAAATTGATCAGCATAACCATCAGAATACAGGAAGAACATTTTTGAGTTATCGAATTCGAATGTATGTGTAGAAGAAGTAGAAAATGAATAAACACCTCCAACTCCTCTTTGATTACCTTTTACTATTTCATGTCCTTCATTTTCAACAATTGTCATACTCATTCCTGCACCAGAAAATTTGATTATATTTTGATAAGTATCAATTAAACAAATTCCTATTTCCATCCCATCCATATTACCCGATTTTTTTTGACTAAGCATACTCGATAATCGGGCATGTAGTTCCGCTAAAATATCCGCAGGTTCAAAAATTTTCTGAGAATCAACAATATATTCCAAAGCTGTTTCACCAACCATACTCATAAATCCTCCTGGAACGCCATGCCCCGTACAATCTGCAGCAATCAATATACCTTGATGTAGAGATACTTGTTTAAACCAATAAAAATCTCCTGAAACAATATCTCTTGGATTGAAATAAACATATGAATTTGGAATCAACTGTTTTACATTAGACCAATTTGGAAGAATAGCACTTTGAATTCCTTTCGCATAGTTAATAGAATCCATCATGTCTTGAGATTTCTCTTTTAGTAAAGAATTAATTCTCTGTATTTCTATAGATTGTAGTTCCAACTCTCCTTTTTGGTTTTGAAGCTTATGATTAACAACCTTCTTATTTTTATTCTCAATAAATAAGAAATAGACAAACAAGACTAAAATAATAATCAGTACGACTGCAGAAAATAGGATAATCGTCTGCCTTTGTAACATGATTTCGTTAATCTCTTTATCCTTTTTAAGAATTTCATTTTCCTTTACACGTTGTTCAACAAGGTACCTAACATTCATTTCGGCTAGTTTCATTCTTACTTCCTCACTAAATACCGAATCCTTGTAGATTTCAATTTTATCGTCATACTCTAAAGCTTTTTTGAATCTCCCTCTGAGTCTTTCTATATTTTTCAGTTCAATAAACGCATTTAACGCCATATGTTTAAGACCAGATTCTACTGAAATGTTTGCTGCTTTAGTACCAAAAAAGTTAGCCTTCTGATAATCTTGCTTCTCTCTATAAATCACCGCAATATCTGTAAGTGTACTTACCATATTATCGGCATCATGTAAGTTTTTTTCATTTAATAATAACGATGCTTGTAAATACTCTAAAGCTTTTTCGATTTGCCCCATTTCTAAATACACCTTCCCTATATCAGCATATGAAACTATCTGACCATAGTTATCATCCATTTCTTCCCTTTTTAATAAAGCTTCCTTAAAACAAAACACTGCTTTATTAAATAGTTCTGACCCTTGATATACACGTCCATAATTCGTATCAATGTAGGCTAGAATCCTTTTATCCTTTAAGATATTAGCAATTACTTCTGCTAATTCTAGATGAACTGTTGCTTCGTCAAAATTTTCTTGATAGATATTTACACTGGCTATATTTATATGTGCGTAGGCTTGATCTTCTTTAGAATCAATTTTTGTTGCTTTTTCTAAAGCCGTTAAAAATAACTGCATTGCTCTTTGGTATTCACCTTTATTTCTCAACGCGATACCTTGATAAGAAATACCTCTAATTTCCTCAAAAATCAAATTATTCCTTCTACTTAAATCTTCTGATATTTTGGCATAAAGAAAAGCATTGTCAGGTGAAATATTTCTATTTAACCATGATAATTGAAGAGCAGCGTTTATTCTCAAAGAATCTGAAATTTCTTGTTTTTCAAACACCCTCATTAAACTATCGAATTTGGGTACTTGATAAGAACTTTTAGGATTACTTAAAGCGTAGGATAATGTTGTTGTTATGAACAGTATAAAAAATATTAACCTCATGTACGGCGTTTAAAAATTGTTAGTCAAAAAAAGCTAGTCCAATATATGAACTAGCTTCTTTATTTCAATATGAAAAAGGAATTATCCTTTTCTTTCGATAGCTTTTTTGGCTGCTTTTACAATATCGTTAGCCGTCAAGCCATATTTTTCCATTAATTGAGCAGGTGTTCCACTTTCACCGAAAGTATCGTTTACTGCTACAAATTCTTGTGGAGCTAATAAGTTTCTAGTAAGAGTTGCAGAAACTGATTCGCCTAAACCACCAGCAATTTGATGTTCTTCAGCAGTAACAACACAACCTGTTTTCTTTACTGATGCAAGAATTGCTTCTTCATCAAGAGGTTTGATTGTGTGAATATTGATGATTTCTGCTGAAATACCTTCTGCTTCTAAAGCTTCTCCAGCTTGGATTGCTTCCCAAACTAAATGACCTGTTGCAACGATAGTAACATCTGTTCCTTCGTTCAACATCACCGCTTTACCAATTTCGAATTCGCCTTCAGGCATGAATACAGGAATTGACGGACGACCAAATCTTAAATATACAGGACCATCATGTTTTGCTGCTGCAATTGTTGCTGCTTTTGTCTGATTGTAATCACAAGTATTGATCACAGTCATATGAGGCAACATTTTCATCATCCCGATATCCTCAAGTACTTGGTGAGTAGCACCATCCTCTCCTAGTGTTAAACCAGAATGAGAAGCTGCAATTTTTACATTCTTCTTAGAATATGCAATTGACTGACGGATCTGATCGTATACTCTAGATGTAGAGAAGTTAGCAAAAGTACCTGTGAAAGGAATTTTACCACCTACTGTCATACCTGCAGCTACGTTGATCATGTTTGCCTCAGCGATACCCATTTGAAAGAATCTCTCTGGGAAATCGTTTTTAAATGCATCCATTTTAAGAGAACCTGTTAGGTCGGCACATAAAGCCACCACGTCCTCATTCATTTTTCCAAGTTCATGTAAACCCGCACCAAATCCTGAGCGAGTATCCTTTTTCTCTGTATAAGTGTACTTCTTCATTTGTGTATTTGAAGTAAATAATGATTCTTTCAAATAAATTCGGATACAAATCTAAGGTTTGTCTTGATGTTGACAAAATTATTTCAATAACAAAAGCGTATATTGTGAAAATGATGCAAAATGAAACATTCAGAACGCCAATTCAACCTCAAAAATTTGATAAAAAGATAAAATATGATTCTAAAATAGTTAGTATTGGCTCCTGCTTTTCTTCCAATATTGGAAAAATTTTAGAGGATTATCGGTTTAACATCTTATCCAATCCCTATGGAACTTTATATAATCCGATTAGCATTCATCAAAATATTGTTTCAGCAATTCGAGAAAGAGAAATAAATAACGATCATATTTTAGATGATGTCCCAACTGTTAAGAGTTTAGATTATCATTCAGATATAGAAGCTGACAATGTCAATGACTTAAAGACTTTAATAGATTCTCAAAACCTAAAAGTTAAAGAACAATTATCTGATGCTGAATTTCTATTTATCACATGGGGTTCTGCTTTTGTCTTTGAGTACAAAAAAACTAATAAAGTGGTTGGGAACTGTCATAAATTACCAGCCAAAGAGTTTCAACAAAAACTTTTATCTGCAGAGGAAATCGTAGCTTCTTTTGATGAACTAATGCAAGAGATAACATCAAAAACACAGGTTGTAATTACAGTTTCTCCTGTAAGGCACTTTAGAAATGGATTAATCGATAACAGTTTAAGTAAGGCCACTCTAAGGTATGCATCACATCTAATAGAAAGTAAATATGCAAATGTTACCTATTTTCCATCCTATGAAATTATGATTGATGAGCTAAGAGATTATCGGTTCTATAAAGATGATATGGTACATCCCTCTCATCAGGCTATACTTTATATATGGAATTATCTCAAAGAAACATTACTTGATGATTCTTCTTATAATACAATGGAACAATGGGATAAAATATTAAAAGGGTTAAATCATCGTCCTATTAATCCTGAATCAGAAGCACATCAAAAATTTTTGAAAAAGATGATCAAATGGTGTAAAGAGTTAAATAAAATTAATGTTGATGATGTTATTTTAAGAATTGAAGAACAAATTGTAAACCCAACATCACATTAAGAATCATTAGATACAGAAAAACGATTTAAACAATAAATAATTATGTTTTTGATTTAAGTTCAATCAAATTCACAACTCATACAAAATCTATACTTATATCCATTAAAATGAAACGATTTTTATCACTAATTACTTTATCTGTCTTGACTTGGACAAGTGTTTTTGCACAGTTCACTGAAGACAAACCTAAACTCGTTGTTGGAATTATCGTCGACCAAATGAAGTACGATTATATCTCTAGATATTGGGATAACTTTGGCGATGGTGGATTTAAAAAGTTAGTAAACGAAGGTTATTTTGCTAGAAATGGCCAATACAATTACGCTCCAACAGTTACTGGACCAGGTCATGCATCTGTTTATTCTGGTACTTCCCCTGCCTATCACTCGATCGTAAACAACCATTATTATGATAGAGAATTAGGAAAAAATATTTATTGTGTTGATGATGATAGATATGAAACTGTGGGTGCTGAAGGAAAAAATGGAAAAAAATCCCCTTATCGCTTAACTGTAACCAATTTATCTGATGAGTTAAAATGGGCGAGTAATCTTCGCTCAAAAGTATATACGGTATCGATTAAAGACCGTTCGGCTGTATTGCCTGCAGGTCACAAAGCGGATGGTGCATATTGGTTAGATGATAAAACAGGAAACTGGATCACTTCTTCGTTTTATATGGATGAACTTCCTAACTGGATCACTGAGATGAACTCTTCTAAAAAACGCCCTATCGATACATACATGAAAGGTGTTTGGGATCTATCTCTACCAGTAGAAAAATATTCGGCTTCTATGGAAGATAACAATCCTTATGAAAGTCTTTTACCAGGAAAAAAAACACCTACGTTCCCATACGAATTGAAAAAGATGTTGGCAGCAGATCGTGTTAGAGTAAAGTCTGGGAGAAAATATGATTTATTAAAATCTACTCCTTTTGGTAATACTGTAGTTACAGAAATGGCAATGCAGATTATAGATAATGAGAAAATGGGCGATGATAACTTTACTGATTTATTAGGCGTATCTTATTCATCAACTGACTATGCTGGACACGCATTTGGACCTCAGTCAATGGAAGTTGAAGATGTTTATATCAAATTAGATAAAGAAATCGAGCATTTGATCAATCACTTAGATCAAAAAGTAGGTAAAGGTCAATATGTTATTTTCTTGACAGCTGATCATGCTGGTGCACAAAATACCAACTACATGAGAGAAGAGTTCAATTTTGTTGCTGAGAATGTAAGCAGCAAAGATGACTCAAAAGTGATCAACGATTTCTTGGTAGAAAAGTATGGTGAAGGAAAATATGTGGTAAGCTATTACTCAGGAATGACTTATTTGAATAGACCTTTAATTAAAGAAAAAGGTTTAGATCTAGAGGAAGTTCAAAAATATGCTGCTGAAGCGATTATGACTATGCCTCAATATGCTGCTGCTGTGATGGGTAAAGATTTAGAAAGACAAGAATATACATTGGGTTATAAAGGATTAATTTACAATGGATTTAATCCAAGATTCTCTCCAGATGTGTATGGCGTATTGAGATCTCATTTCATGGATTACCAGAAAACAGGTACTTCTCATTTTTCTCCTTATAAATATGATACTCATGTTCCTATCATGTTCTATGGATGGAAAATTGAACCTGGATATACACATGCCCCTCACACTGTCACTGAAATTGCCCCAACGATTTGTTCATTCTTAAATATGAACTATCCTTCAGGTTGTTACAGTGACCCAATTCTTATTCCTTTGAAGAAATAATTTGAATTGAGTTAAATATAAAAAAGGTTATATCGAATTACTTTTTAAGAATTTGATATAACCTTTTATTATTTCTACTGATTAGTACTAACAGGTATAATTATCTACTAATTTTTTAAAGGAGGTAATTTGATTTTCAATCCATGCTTCGTCCTTTCCTAAAAGATCAGCCATAAATTCAGCTACTTTACTAGATGCTTCAAGACTTGCTTTTGCATCAAATAATAAACTTCTCGTTCTTCTTGAAAGGATATCATCTACTGTCCTTGCCAATTCATTTTCTACTCCCCACTTCACTTCAGCCCATCTGTAAGGTAAATCAGGGTGAATATATTTATTTAAAGATGGATCATTTTTTATCAGTAATTCTATTTTAGGCAAATCATTTCCGTAGACACTCCTAACATCTAATCTATCCACATCTTTTTTGTATCCATGCAATAGAACATCTTTTGTAATGCATTTCACTCCTATGTCTTCGTTCTTTCTTTCCATAAAATTGATTACATCCTCAGACATTTGTCTGTAAGTTGTCCATTTACCACCAACCACAGTAATAAGTCCAGATTGGCTTTTTACTATTTTATGCGAACGAGAGATTTTCTTTGTATCCTCATCAGTAGATTTCATTAAAGGTCTTAGCCCTGCAAAAACTGCTTTCACATCTTCCCTTTTTGGTTCCTTATGAAGATATTTTTTTGCTGTTTTTAAAATAAACTCAATTTCTTCTTCTAAAGCGACAGGTTCTATACTCACCTCCTCCATTGGAGTATCTGTTGTTCCTACTACGATTTTATCATACCATGGAACGGCAAACAAAACCCTTCCATCATCAGTTCTAGGAACCATAATAGAGGAACTTCCTTTCAAGAACTCTTTATCTAAAATTATATGTACTCCCTGAGAAGGTGATACGGATGGCAAAGCATCTTCATTATCCATTTTTAGAATAGTATCGACAAAAACACCTGTAGCGTTAATTACGTTTTTAGCATTTACCTGAATTGACTCCCCGGTTTCTTGATCTTCCACCTCAACACCTTTCAATATATTATCTTCTTTAAGAAGGCCCGTTACTTTGGTATAATTAATAACATCACCTTCAAAATCAATAATGGTTTGCATTAGAGTGATCGCTAGTCTTGCATCATCAAATTGTCCGTCGTAATAACGAACTCCACCTATAAGTCCTTCTTCGTTCAGATTGGGAATCATTTTAAGCGTTTCTTCCTTTGAGATCATCTCAGAAGGTCCTAAACCTAATTTACCCGCCATTACATCGTACACTTTGAGTCCGGTAGTATAAACAGGTGCATCCCACCAATCATATACAGGAACAATAAATTTCTGATCATGCACTAAATGAGGAGCATTTTCTTTCATTAAACCTCTTTCCCTCAAGGCTTCTTTTACCATGCTCACATCACCTTGTTTAAGGTACCTCACTCCTCCATGTGCTAGTTTTGTACTTCTGCTCGATGTACCTTTTGCAAAGTCATAGGCTTCTAATAGTAATGTTTTGTAGCCTCTCAATGTAGAATCAAGTGCTGTTCCTAGACCTGTCGCACCACCTCCTATAACAACAACATCATATTCGTTTGTAGTCTTTATCTTTTGTATTATCTCATTTCTTATCTTCATGTGTAATTAATTTAGTGGTATTGTTCTTTAATTTAGTAAGAATAGGTTAGTATGACATAATTTTTTTCTAATTTTAAAAACAAATTCTTTTCTATTTAGTAAAGTTATTATAAACTTTTTTTTAAAAAGACTCTTCGCTTTCTATTATTCATATGCATTATTTAAAGCTCATATTAACTCTGACGCTTCTATTGCCTAGCTTATTATTTGCTCAGACCAAGCAATATACTATAAGTGGATACATTAAAGATGGATCAACTGGCGAAACATTAATTGGAGCTTCCATTTATTCTCAAGAAACTAAACAAGGAGTTATAAGCAACCCATATGGTTTTTATTCCCTCACTTTACCTGAAGGAAAACATGATCTTGCTATCGCTTTTGTCGGCTTTCAAACATTCAAAAAAGAAATTGATCTAACCAAAAACATCAAACTCGATATTAACCTAAAAAGTAGTGATGTTGAACTAGATGAAGTGATTGTATCTGGTGAACGTGAAGATGCGAATGTATCTGAAGTTCAAATGAGTACAGTAAAGATGGAAATAGAAACCATCCTTAAATTACCTGCTCTTCTTGGTGAGGTAGATGTGATTAAATCAATACAATTATTGCCTGGTGTAAGTACCGTAGGTGAAGGTGCCACAGGCTTTAATGTAAGAGGTGGTGGTGTTGGTCAAAACCTCGTATTACTTGATGAAGCTCCCGTGTTTAACTCTTCCCACTTATTTGGTTTCTTTTCAGTTTTTAATCCAGACGCCGTTAAAGATGTAAAGCTTATCAAAGGTGGTATTCCTGCCCAATATGGTGGTAGACTATCTTCTATACTGGATGTTAGAATGAAAGAGGGAAACTCAAAACAACTGAAAGTACAAGGTGGTATTGGAGCTATTTTTAGTCGTTTAACAGTAGAAGCTCCTATTATAAAAGACAAGATGTCCTTCTTAATTGGTGGACGAAGATCATATATAGATATTTTGGCAGGTCCTTTTTTAGAAGACGATTTACAAGGTTCTAAATTTAATTTTTGGGATTTAACTGCTAAAGTCAATTACGACATTAACGACAATAACAAAATTTTCTTATCAGGATATTGGGGTCGTGATACTTTTGGTACAGCAAGTTTATTCTCTTCGAGCTGGGGTAATGTTACGGGAACTTTCAGATGGAACCACTTATTCAATGAAAAGCTATTCTCTAATCTAACAGCTTATATTTCGGACTATGATTATGCTTTAGGAGTAAATGATGTGCAAGACTCATTCAATTGGGATTCTAGAATAAAAACATATTCGGTGAAGCCTGAATTTACTTGGTATTTAGGATCAAAAAATACAATTACATTTGGTGGACAATCCATTATATATGATTTCGCTCCTGGAACAACAACTGCTGTAAGTAGTGGCCAAGAGTTACCTCCATTTTCACTTCAAAAGCAATATGGTTGGGAGAATGCCTTATACATAGGGAATGATCAAAAAATCTCTAAGAAAATCTCATTACAATATGGTTTAAGGTTTAGCTTATTTACCTACATGGGACCTGGTACAACTTACGAATATTCCCCTGCCGATCTTCCGAATGAAAGAAAAGAACCAATACCTGGATCTGAAAAGGAATACGGAGATTGGGAACCTATTGAAACCTATACGAATTTCGAACCACGATTTGCCATTAAATATCAGTTCAACGAAAAAAGTTCTGTGAAAGCTAGTTACAATAGAATGGCTCAATACATTCATTTGATATCAAATACTAGTGCAGCGTCTCCGCTAGATATTTGGTCACCTAGTACCAACAACATCCCTCCGCAAATTGGTGATCAATATGCATTGGGTTACTTCAGAAACTTCAAAGACAATATGATCGAATTTTCTGGAGAAGTTTATTATAAACCCATACAATTCCTATTGGACTATATAGATGGTGCTGACCTTCTTCTAAATCAAAATCTTGAAGGCGATCTTTTACCTTCTAAAGGCAGGGCGTATGGATTAGAACTTTATGTGAAGAAAAACAAAGGTAAATTAACAGGTTGGGTAAGTTATACTCTTGCTCGATCAGAACAAGCTACTGCAGGTGTAAATCAAGGAATTTATTATCCAACAAGATTTGACCAAACTCATAATTTAACTGTGAGCGGTTTTTATGAGATCAATAAACGATGGTCACTATCAGCTAATTTCAATTTTGTAACAGGCACACCTACAACATTCCCAACCAACCAAATACAAGTTCAAGGGTATAGTATTCCACATAATGTAGATGGTGTTAGAAATAATCAAAGAATTGGTTACTACCACAGATTAGATATATCAGCCACTTTAAATGGCAAGAAAAAGCCTGATCGACGTTGGGAACATTATTGGGTATTTGGTTTTTATAACACCTATGCCCGAAGAAATCCATATTCGGTTTATTTCCAACCTCAAGCAGATCGTGCTCCTCAAGGTGTTGCACCTCCTAATAATGCGATTAGACTTTCTGTAATTGGCTCTATTATTCCTTCTGTATCCTATAACTTCAAATGGTAATGAAAAACCTAATAAAATACACATCATTAATACTGATACTACTAACAAGTAGCTGCGAAGACATTATTAATGTAGATCTAGAAACTGGTCGCCCTCAAATAATTGTGGATGGATGGTTAAACAATAAGTTTGAAACTCAAAGAATCAGATTAATTTCTACCATAGGTTACTTTGATACTGAAACTCCACCAGCTGTAGAAAATGCTACTGTACGTGTTATTGATCAGGTCAATAATAAAACGTTGAACTTCACTTATGATAAAGACGGGTATTATACATGGACACCAACTACCTTGGAAGACACATTAATTGTAAGACAAAGACCAGGAGATTTTGATAGAGATGGTGATGGGTTATACGACAATTATTACAAGTTGGAGGTCTCTGTAAATTTTGACAATAAAGACTTGGCATTTGAATCATATACTTCTTTAGAAAGAGTACCTCCTATTGATTCCATCTTTTTTCAAACATCAAAAGGCAATACTGTAGAAGAAGATGAAATTTATGGAGAGTTATTCGCAAAAGATTTTGTTGGACCAGCAGATTGTTACTGGATTAAGACATGGAAAAACGGGAACCTCCTCAATAAATCATCAGAAATTCTTTTAGCATTTGATATAACTCCAGGCAGAAGTGACTTTGGTAATATATTAACCGAACCTACGGCTTTCATCCCTCCTGTTAGACTAGGAATTAATTTGAGTATTTCTGAAGATGAAGAAAACAGAGGTGAAAAAAATTATGAAGTCGGCGATAGCGTTTATTGTGAAATTCATTCTATGACAGAAAAAGCGTTCGATTTTATGAGTCGATCTAGGTCTGCTATGTCAAATGGAGGGCTTTTTGCTACTCCATTAGCTAACGTACCTACGAACATTATTGCAACTAACCAAGATGCAGAAGGAATGGTTATAGGAGTTTTTAATGGTTCTGCAATATCTTCGAAAGGTTATCGTATTAATACTAAACCCCCTTATGATAATAGACAACTCTAGGGGTATTATTAGACCATAGATTTTTTATTATGTCAATTCAACAGGAAGTTGAAAAATTTAACCCATCAAGGGATCGTGTAGAAGGATATTATTCTGAAAGTTATAAAAGAATTGACCGCAGTATGCAAGTTACTTTATTAAGTATGTTTGTATTGGCGTTAGGTTTATCTTTTGAAACTGGTAAGTGGATTATTGCTTTGGGTTTAGCAACAGCTAGTACAATCTCTTACTTTATACTTTTATATAATAGCAGCAGTTCTACCTCTCCGAGGTATATTCTTGCATTTACTTTTTATCTATTTCAGGTACAATATTTAGTTGTTTCTCCTAATATTCCTTTTGCTCAATTTGCTTTTTTTGGGGTAATGACATTGCTGACCATGTATCAGAGTTGGTCGGTACTTACACTCTATTTTATTCTAACAGTAATGACCTACATCTCATTAGTGCTTCTTGGTACTGATATGTGGTTAACCACTTTATTGTATGAAAGCTTAGAGAATAAATCTTATCATGGTTTTGTATCAATTCCTTTAATTACTTTCTTTTATTTTGGCACCTGTTTATACATTTCTGAGAACCTCAAAAAACAAGCTTACAGAAATGCTCGTTATGCTATCTTCTTAGAAGATCAAATGCATATTGAAGAAAATACTAAACTCGCTCAAGATATTGCTAATGGGAAACTGTACGAAAAGTACGATATCTTCGAAAACGATATACTAGGTAACTTATTGATCAGCATGAGAGATCAAGTTAGAGAGCAAAAAGAAAGTGTTGAAAAACAAGGTTGGATTGCCTCAGGTTTATCATCTATTAGTGAATTACTTTTATCTGTGAAAGATATCAAAAAGCTAAGTACCAAAACCTTAAGAGAGATAACAGAATATATGCAAGCTACTTTAGGTGCTTTTTACCTTTATGATAAAGAAAATGACAATTTAGTCGTGACTGCTTGCTATAGTCAACATAGAAGAAAAAAAATCGGCGATACTTATAACGTAGGTGAAGGACAAGTTGGAGAGGTTTATTTAAAAAACTCCCCTACTTTAATTCATGAGATACCTGAAGATTATGTCCCTATAAATTCGGGATTAGGGGAAGCAAAACCTAAAAACGTATTTATCGTTCCTTTATCAATTAAGAATGATGTAGTAGGTGTTATTGAAGTAGCATCTTTAAGAGAATTTTCATTTGAAGAAAAATCCCTTCTAACTGAGATTGCTCCTTCTATTGCCTTAACGATCAGAACAATTCAATCAACTTTAAAAACGAATGAGCTTTTTGAAGAAGCTCAGAAAACTAATGAAACTTTAGTTTCTAAGGAAGAGTCATTAAAAGAGAATATGTTCTTGCTTCAGGAAGCCAAGAATCAGATGGAAGTAAAGCAGCAGCAATTAGAAAATCAAGAGGAAGAAAGTCTATTGTTCTTTGAACGTGCTTTAGATGCCATGATTGCCTTTGATAATGAGGGTAATATTTTAAGATTAAACCCTGCTGCTTCTCATATCTTCCAAATTGGAATTATTACTGAGGATAAGAATATTACAGAAATATTAGGTAAGAATTTTGAAAGAGCATTAAATAACAGAAAGACCATGAAGCTTAAACGTGCTTCTGGAGATGTCTTTACAGCTTTAGTATTTATCACGGAAATCACCTTAAATGATGACGTGAGAAGAATTGCCTATATACAAGATATATCTGATCAAGATAAAAAAGAAAAAGAATTAAGAATTCTACTAGATAGGGCCCAATTAAGAAACGAACAACTATCTTTACAGGAGAAAACGATGAAAGAAAGTTTAATGCTTAATATCAACATTCAAGAAAAATTAAATAGTGCTAATAAACAAATTAGTGATTTGGAAGTTGAGATAGGTAAACTTCATCAAAAATTACGTGAAAACAACTAATGAACACTACGACTTTGAACAGAATTAGCAGTGACGAATTTAAAGCTGCAATGAGAAAATTGACAGCCTCTGTGACCTTGGTCACAACAAACGGAGCTAATGGAAAAGATGGTTTAACGGCTACTGCTGTAACTTCACTTTCAGACACCCCTCCTAGCTTGATAGTATGTGTCAATAAAAGTAGCTCTGCCCATCAGAAAATTATAGACAATAAAGTGTTTAATGTTCATATTCTTAGTGAAGAACAAGAACAACTTTCAAACTGTTTTGCTGGTTTTACTGGAAAACATGGAGAAGATAAATTTGCGGAAGGCAATTGGCAGATAGATGAATCGTCTATTAAATTAGAGGGGGCATTAGTAAATATGGAATGTGAATTATCCGAATACCATGACGGGTTCACTCATCATATTTTTATTGGTGAAATCAGAAAAGTTGAAATTGGTCAGTCGACAAAACCATTACTTTATGGCGAAGGGAAATATACTTCCACAAAATAGTCGATTTCTGTTTTAATATTACATTATATAATAAGTCTTTTGAAAAGTGTATCAAGCTTTTTTAAAGGCTTTTCCTTTTAAAAAAATTGCAATATTGAACAAAACGATTTAGTGAGTCATTCTACTTGTGGATCAAAAATTATAATTATATGAAAAATCCAATTTTGGCTCATTTACTGATATAAATAAAGTGATAATTCACCCATTTGCATTGTATTTATATGACTAGAAGACTACAATTTATCATCTTATTGCACTTAAACAAGATACGATTTATGTCATTTAGTTAAAATTTAAAGGCCAAATGCTTGATTTTAAGATTCATTATTATTTTATTTAAGTATTGGAACTATTTTTAACCTTAAATAGAATGTTTATTTAGTAATATTGTACATGAAATAAATTTTAAAATTACAATAGAAAATTGCACAATTCGTATATTTTCTGGTAAAAATCAAGCCCAATTACTTTGACAGGATACAATATTTCTCCCATTAATTTAGAATGACTATGATTGAAGAGTACAACAAAATTATTGAGTCTTTAAACATCAAATTCATTAGATCAAATAGTCTAAACGTAATTCGATCTGTAAAAGTCTCAAACTTTTATGACGTCCAAAACACCGTCATACAAGTAAAATCTGGCGTAGTTCAGATAAGCGAAACTGAAATTGCTAGAAAAGGCGAGCTTGTTTTCATACCTGGTGGTAAATCTGTTGAGATTGCATTTGGCGATCAAGACACAACTGAAGTAACTAATGAGAGTTTCATTAACGATAGAGATTCTTATTTAAGAAAAGTTACTGATGATGTTTCTTTGCACGACGTACAAACCAGCTTTACCTCTGTTACATTCGATGCCAAAGCATTTGATTCTGTAAACTTCTTCAATTCTTTAGATATACCTCCTTTTATCTTGCCGGAACAACCTATCGTAAACGAAGCGATTAATAAGATTTACAAAGAATCTTTGGGTGAAAAGCCCGGGAAAGATAGAATTGCAACTAACTTGACTGAATATGCAGTAATCGAAGTATTCAGACATGTACTAGAGAAAAAATTATTTGTTGAGCAAATCGCTACCAACAGTAATTATTTTAAAGATCCACGTCTAATCGATATCTTCAACTTCATCAAAGACAATTTATCTAGCGATCTCTCTAACAAGATTTTAGCAAATGTTGCCAATGTATCAGAAGACTATGTTGGACAATATTTCAAGATGCTAACAGGTATCAATCCACAAGATTATATTGAATATCAAAGAATGGAAAAAGCGGTAGAGTTACTTAGAACTTCACGAAAAAGTATTCGTGCTATCGGTTCTGAAGTCGGTTATAAAGACACTGCTTATTTCTGTCGTCGTTTTAAGATGATGTTTGGTATTCCAGCAGGAAAAATGAGAAGACGTGATTCTTTGATGAACGTTTAATTATAAAAAAACTTTCGAAATCAGGTGGAGGCTCAATTTGAGCCTCTTTTTTTTACTAAACATTTTTCTCCTTTGTTAGTTTTTGTTCATGAATTTAAGGTAAACAAATTCACAATATGCCTCCTAAATTCAATTTTATCTTTATTTTTGCCACAATAAACTTTCTAATCAAAAAATTATGCATAAGCACTGGTATTGTAATAATATAAACGCATACAAACGCAGGAAAACAGTAGAAGTGAATATTGGAGGAATTCCAATGGGTGGAGATAATCCTATCAGAGTCCAATCGATGACCACTGTAGATACTATGGATACCGAAGGTTCTATAGAAGAAGTGATAAGAATGGTAGACTCAGGATGTGAGTATGTAAGAATTACAGCACCTAGCATTAAAGAGGCTCAAAACCTAAAAGCAATAAAAGATGGTTTAAAAGAAAGAGGGTATGACGTTCCATTAGTTGCGGATATCCACTTCACTCCTAACGCTGCCGAAGTTGCTGCTAAACTCATCGAAAAAGTTAGAATCAACCCCGGTAACTATGCCGATAAAAAGAAATTTGATTTTATCGAATATGATGATAAAGCTTATAATGCCGAATTAGAAAGAATTAGAGAAAAATTTGTTCCATTAGTCGAAATCTGTAAAGAACATGGTACTGCTATGCGAATAGGTACAAACCATGGATCATTATCAGATAGAATTTTAAGTAGATATGGTGACACTCCACTAGGAATGGTGGAATCAGCACTTGAATTCTTAAGAATTTGTGATGACATGGACTATCATAATATCGTTCTTTCTATGAAAGCAAGTAATACACAAGTGATGGTGCAAGCCTACCGATTACTTGTTCAAAAAATGGAAGAAGAAGGATTAAAGCCCTATCCGCTTCACTTAGGAGTTACTGAAGCCGGTGACGGAGAAGATGGCAGAGTAAAATCGGCTGTAGGTATTGGTACTTTATTAGAAGATGGTTTAGGTGATACTGTTCGTGTTTCTTTAACAGAGGCTCCGGAAGCAGAAGCACCTGTTGCTGCCGCTTTGATCAATCGTTACAATCAAAGAGCTGAAGAAGCGGAAGAGATTTCTACTTCTATAGATATTTCTCCAAAAAATCCTTTCCAATATGAAAGAAGAAAAACAGTAGAAGTTGATACGTTTGGCGATCACAATGTACCAAGAGTAATTGCAGATTTTTCTAATGTAAAAAATATTGAAATGGCCGATTTAAAATCTATCGGACATCATTATCTGCCTGCTACTGACAAATGGGGAATGTCTGATCATGGAGCAGACTTTATTTATACAGGAAGTCAACCTTTACCTTTTATGTCGCCAAACGGCATGAAAAACATTGTTGATGCCTCGTCTTGGAATGAAGATATCAATATCAATCCACTTTTTGATGTAGAAGAATTTAAATCTGCTTCTAAAAAGCATGTATCATTAAACTTCATCAAAGGTGATATTCACTCAATTAATGATACTTTTATCAACTCATTAAAAGGAGACTCAACAGTTGTACTTTGGATAAAATCAGATAATGCTCATGCTATGCCTGAACTAAGAGCTATTTTATTCAAATTATATAAATCAGGCATTAAAACTCCTGTAATTATCGAACGAACTTATCAAAATGTAACTTCAGATGAATTACAATTATATAGCTCAACGGATATTGGAGGACTTTTAATTGATGGTCTCGGTGATGGCGTTTTCCTAAAACCTCTTCAAGGTGCATCAAAAGAAGAATTATTGGAAAATATCTCGACAAGTAACCGTTTAGCTTTTGGTATTCTTCAAGCAGCAAGAACGAGAATGACCAAAACAGAATACATCTCCTGCCCTTCTTGTGGACGAACATTATTCGATTTACAAGAAACAACAGCCATGATCAGAAAAAGAACTGATCACCTTAAAGGTTTAAAAATTGGTATTATGGGTTGTATCGTCAACGGTCCTGGAGAAATGGCCGATGCTGATTATGGCTATGTTGGCTCTGGAAAAGGAAAGATTACCTTATACAGAGGTCAGGATGTCGTAAAAAGATCGGTGCCTTCTGAAAATGCTGTAGATGAACTAATAAAAATTATTGACGGTGATGGTAATTGGTTTGAGCCAGAAACTTCAGAAGCCTAAAAATATTGAAGCCTGCATAATTTAAATGCAGGCTTTTTTCTTCTCTAAACTTTCTATTTGATAATTTCCCGATTTTGTTAATGCTATTTACCCTCTTTAACAAGGCAATATCAAATAATCTTTTAGATCTAAAAATATATTCCTACCTTTGCATGCTGATTTGCACGTACTAGCTCTGCATATCAACATTAAATGATTTCCACGTACTAGCTCTGGCATCATTTAAAAACATAAATAATTAATAATTAATCTCTTACGTAACGGCACTAGCGTAAGAGCGTAAAAAGTGCTCATATTTATTATGTCAGAACAATCACAAGACTTCAACTGGGAAGAGTTTGAGAACTCTCAATCAGCATTCGGCGACGGTTATACAGCAGCTGAAAAAGAAGAAATGTTGAAAATGTACGAAGGTACATTGAACCAACTGAACGAGCAAGAGGTAGTTAAAGCTACAGTAGTTTCTATCACTGATCGTGACGTAGTTTTGAACATTGGTTTCAAATCTGATGGATTGGTTCCTTCAAACGAATTCCGTGACACTCCAGACCTAAAAGTAGGTGACGAAGTTGAGGTATTTGTTGAGCAACAAGAAGACAATCACGGTCAACTTGTTCTTTCTAGAAGAAAAGCTAAAATCGTTCGTGCTTGGGAGAATATCCAAAATGCATTGGATAACGATGAAGTTATCGAAGGTGTTATCAAGCGTAGAACTAAAGGTGGTCTTATCACTGATATCTTTGGAATCGAGGCATTCTTGCCAGGTTCTCAAATTGATGTGAAGCCTATCCGTGACTTCGACGTATTCGTAGGTAAGAAGATGGAATTGAAAGTGGTTAAAATCAACCACGCAAATGATAACGTTGTTGTTTCTCATAAGATCCTTATCGAGAAGGATTTGGAAGAGCAAAAGCAACGCATCTTGAACAACCTAGAAAGAGGTCAAATCTTGGAAGGTGTGATCAAAAACATGACAAACTTCGGTGTATTCATCGACTTGGGTGGTGTAGATGGTCTTCTTCACATTACAGACATCTCTTGGGGTCGTATTTCTCATCCAGAGGAAGTATTGCAGCTTGACCAAAAAGTTAACGTTGTTGTACTTGACTTTGATGATGACAAGAAACGTATCTCATTAGGTATGAAACAACTTACTTCTCATCCATGGGATTCTCTTGGTGAAGATGTTGAAGTTGGAGCTAAAGTTAAAGGTAAAATCGTTAACGTTGCTGACTACGGTGCGTTCTTAGAAATCATGCCTGGTGTTGAAGGTTTGATTCACGTATCTGAAATGTCATGGTCACAGCACTTACGTAACCCTCAAGACTTCATCAAAGTTGGTGACGAGATCGAGGCTGTAGTGTTAACTATCGACAGAGAAGAGCGTAAGATGTCACTTGGTATCAAGCAATTGACTGAGGATCCTTGGACTAAGCAAGACTTGTTAGACAAGTACGCAGTAAGCACTAAGCACACTGGTGTTGTTCGTAACTTGACTAACTTCGGTTTATTCTTAGAATTAGAAGAAGGTATTGACGGTCTAGTACACGTTTCTGATCTTTCTTGGACTAAGAAAATCAAGCACCCATCTGAGTTCATCAAACAAGGCGAGAAACTTGACGTTATCGTTCTTGAGATCAACCCAGAAGAGCGTCGTCTTGCTTTAGGTCATAAGCAACTTGAAGAAAACCCTTGGGAACACTTCGAAACTGTATTTACTCCTGATTCAGATCACAAAGGTACAATTATCTCTAAATCTGATAAAGGTGCAGTAATCGAGCTTCCTTACGGAATCGAAGGTTTTGCTATGGCTAAAAACTTGAAGAAAGAAGATGGTTCTGCTCCTGAAACTGGTGAGTCATTAGACTTCAGAGTTTTAGAATTCTCTAAAGAGGATAAGAGAATCTTACTTTCTCACTTGCACACTCACACTGAAGTAGCTGCTGCTCCTAAAAAATCAGCTGCGAAAAAAGGTGGTAAAGCGCAAGCGGCTTCAAACGAAGATGCAACTACTTCATTAGGTGATTTAGATGCATTGGCTAATTTGAAACAACAACTTAAAGACAACAAATAATCGAAAGATTAAGTCTTAAAGTTTAAGCTATAAGGTGCGCCCTCCTATTCATTTAGGAGGGCGTTTTTTGTATTATAGAATTTAATGTTTTTAACATTACTAATTTAACACCATCAAGTTCTTTAAAAACATTATAAAACAAAATATTATTTTACATTATCTTATAATAACTAACAATATTTTAAGAATTCAACTTTAATCTACATTAAATTATAAGTGAATATTAACTCATTATTAAGGTTTCATGTATTTAATTTTATTAACATCATGTTTGTGCCTGATTTTCAACTACTTACAATTTTAACTATATTAAGAATAAACTAAACTATTTTAAGATATTTTTCATTCCATTAGCTTTGCACCCATAAATGAAATAATTCATTGTAATCAATCTTATCTAACATTTGACTTTTCTTATGAAAAAGTTTTATTATTTACTTCTATCGATGTTGATTTCTTTCTCAACATTTGGTCAAGAGGTGTCGACTCTTATTAAGGGTACTGTCATTGATAATGACAACAAAGAACCAGTAATTGGTGCTTCAGTAATTATTGAAGGAACTACAACAGGTTCAATCACAAATTATAATGGTGAATTCTCTATCAGAACTTCTAAGTCAGGACCTCAAACTATTGTAGTGTCTTTCGTAGGTTACACAACTATCGAAGAAGAAGTTGTTTTAAAAGGTGGAGAAGCAAACTTAGGTGAACTTACTCTAACTTCAGACGCTATTGGTTTAGCAGAAGTTGAAGTAATCGCATCTGTTGCCATTGACAGAAAAACTCCCGTAGCGGTTTCTACTATTGCTCCAGAAGCAATTGAAAATAAATTGGGAACTAAAGAATTCCCAGAGATCTTAAAATCAACTCCTGGTGTTTATGCTACTAAGCAAGGTGGTGGTTTTGGTGACTCAAGAATCAACCTTCGTGGTTTCTCTTCTGCAAACATTGCAGTAATGATTAACGGTGTACCTGTTAACGACATGGAGAATGGTACTGTATATTGGTCAAACTGGGCTGGTTTATCTGATGTTACAAGATCGATGCAAGTTCAAAGAGGTTTAGGTGCTTCTAAAGTAGCTGTGCCTTCAGTTGGTGGTACTATTAACATCCTTACTAAAACTACTGATGCACAAAAAGGCGGTAACGTTTACTATGGTATTGGTAACGATGGTAGAGAGAAAATGGCATTGACATTATCTACTGGTAAAATGGATAACGGTTATGCCGTAACTTTCTCTGGTTCTAGAACTACAGGTCAAGGATTTGTAGATGCTACTTCATTCGAAGGTTACTCTTACTTCTTGAACGTATCTAAAGAGATCAACAAAAACCATATGTTGTCATTTACAGCATTTGGAGCTCCACAGACTCACGGCCAAAGAAATGGTTATAACATGGGTATCGAAGATTACCAAAGATATGGTGGTATCCGTTACAACTCTGATTGGGGTTACTTAGATGGTCAAGAGTATAACTTGTTTACAAACTCTTACCACAAACCTCAAATTTCATTAAACCACTACTGGACTATTAATGATAAATCTAACTTATCTACTTCAGTTTATGTATCTGTTGGACAAGGTGGCGGTACTGGTTTCTTAGGTACTTCTAAAGATACAGATGCTTACAGAAGATCTGATGGTCTTATTGATTTCGAAAAAATCAGAGACGAAAACATTGCTTTAGCTGAGCAAGGTTTAGGATCAGAAACTATTTTGAGATCATCTAATAACAACCATACTTGGGTTGGTGCATTATCAGTTTATGATAACAAAATTACAGATTACCTTACTTTCATGGGTGGTCTAGACCTTCGTTACTATAAAGGTGAACACTACAGACAAGTAGAAGACTTATTAGGTGGTGAGTATTTCTTAAGTAATGTTGATGTAAACAATCCTGGTCAAAAAGCGGTAGTTGGTGATAAAGTTGGATACAACAACGATGGAGAAGTGTACTGGTTAGGTACTTTTGGTCAGTTAGAATATTCTAAAGACAACTTATCTGCTTTCGTTTCAGCTGCTGTTTCAAATACTACTTACTACAGATTAGATTATTTCCAATACACAGACGGTAATCAATTATCTGATGCTTACGATTTCTTAGGTTACTCTGCAAAAGCTGGTGTTAACTACAACATCACAGAGAATCACAATGTTTTTGCTAACACTGGTTATATCTCAAGAGCTCCTTTCTTCCGTTCTGTATTCCCTAATCACACAAATAATGGTAACAAGAATGCAGAAAATGAGAAAATCATTTCATTCGAGTTAGGTTATGGTTATAGATCAGCAAGATTCAATGCTAACGTTAACGTTTACCATACTCAATGGAAAGATAGATCATTTACTAAAACAGTAAACCAAGATTTCACTGCTAACCTTTTAGGTGTAAATGCAACTCACCAAGGTGTTGAATTAGATGCTAGATATAACGTTACTCCAAAATTAACATTAACTGGTATGTTATCAATTGGTGATTGGAGATGGGATAACGATTTAACAAACGTTCCTGTATTCGATCAAAACAACCAAGTTGTTGATGAAGTAAACATCTATATCGCAGACCTAAAAGTAGGTAACTCAGCGCAAACTACAGCAGCATTAGGTTTGAACTACGAATTAATGAAAGGTCTTAAATTAGGTGCTGACTACAACTTCTTCGGTCAAAACTATGCAGACTTCGACCCTACTCGTCGTGACAATCCAGAAGACAGAAGTGAAGCTTGGAGAATGAAAGACTTCAGCGTTGTTGATGTAAATGTTCGTTACAACTTCAAGTTAGGTAAATTAAGTACAACTGTTTACGGTAACGTAGATAACATCTTCAACGAAACATATATTACAGATGCTCAGGACGGTGCTGATCATACAGCAGCTACTGCAACAAGAATCTACTACGGTTTAGGTAGAACTTGGAGCATGGGTATGAAACTTAACTTCTAATCATCTGAATAATTGAACAAATGAAAAAGTCATTTTTATATATCATAGCTATTGCAGCTACCCTGTTCTCTTGTGATCCATATAAGGATTTACATGATGAAGCAAACAAAAATATTGCTGATCAAAGAGATAATGATGCTATTCCTACAGCATTGACAATTTCTGATGAAGATACAGTATTCGCTACTGTAGAAAATGCTCAAAAGGGTATTCCTTCTATTCTTTCAGATATGTATGCTGCTAACCATTACACTGATGGTAAAATTATTGAAGTTACTTATTCTGTAGGTACTTTGGTTGAAGAGCCAGAATTTAATGAGCCTTATACACTAAGCCAAGACAATTACAAGAAATTTGGTCTTGAATTATGTTTCGGTGAAAACTGTTACTACGGTTTCGAAAGCAAATCTATTGCTTTAGATACTGTAAATATTCTTCTTGATAGTGTATATGCTGCGGAAGAAGATGGATTCTTAGTAATGTCAGTTTATGACGTATTTGTTGATTACACTGATGGTTTAATCGAAGATGCTGTAGAATTGGAAAGAGTTCATACTGCTTACATCAAAGAAGAAGGTAAATTTGAAGTGTACGAAGGTTCTCCTGAGTTATATATGCTATATGCTGAAGATTATGACGAAATGGGTTCTCCAGGTAAATACAATAACTTCTCATCATCTGATGCTCCTGAGAATTATTTACCACAGTTTGCTGCTAAATATGCTCCATATGCACAAGAAGGTCATACAATACAGTTCTTATTTAAATACTATGCGGGTCGTGATCTAGGAACAATTACTAAATCAATGGTTTATACTAAATCTACTGCATGGGATCAAGTTGCTCCTCTTTACGGTCAACAAAACATGGATAAGTTCAAGTACAAATCTGAGGAAAATTCATGGAAAGTTTCATTAGCAGTAGTTGTTACTTTAACTGGTGCTGACTATGCGGTTACTGGAGATGAGCAATACAGTAATTTTGGTTACTATGATAATGTGGCAGGTGAATATCCTGAAGGAACTCCTGTTGACAATATTATTGATGCTAAAATCAACCATATTTTGAACGAAAATTACCCTCAACATAAAGTTGCAGATCAAGAAGTAACAGTTTACTATAACTATTACGATAACGGGACTAACGAGGTATCTAGAAACTATATCTATGATGCTGGTTCTGAAACTTTTGTAAGACAATAAGTAATTTTATTACATAAATGAAAAAGCCAATAGGATTATTTCTTGTTGGCTTTTTCTTATATCAAGAAATCTCATTACTTTACTTTTAACATACTCATAACCATCACTTTAAAAAGTCTTAATTTCTTATATTGTATTGATCTAATATTTCATTAACTAAATAATGAATTACGATTAAATTTCTATTTATTAATTACAATACAATAACCTATATGAAAAAGGCTCTACTGCTGCTTCTATGTACAATCTTTTGCTCTCTCACGTACGCCCAAGAAGCTTCATCTATCATTAAAGGTACAGTCATTGAAAAAGAAACCGGACAGCCTGTAATCGGAGCTTCGGTTGTGATTAAAGGAACAACAGTCGGTACAACTTCTGACTTCGATGGCAACTTCACATTGAAAACTTCAAAAACAGGAACTGTAACTATTGACATCTCTTTTGTCGGTTTACAAACGATCGAAATAGATGTTACTCTTAATGGTGGCACTAAAGACCTAGGAGAACAAACAATGGAATCTGATGCAATTGGTCTTGCAGAGGTTGAAGTTGTGGCCTCTGTCGCCGTGGATAGAAAAACTCCAGTTGCTGTTTCTTCTATTAAGCCAGAAGTTTTAGAAGAAAAATTAGGTTCTCAAGAATTCCCTGAAATTTTAAAATCTACTCCTGGTGTTTACGCAACTAAAGCAGGTGGTGGTTATGGTGACTCAAGAATTAACTTAAGAGGTTTTTCATCTGAAAACGTTGCGGTTATGATTAATGGTGTACCTGTAAACGACATGGAGAACGGTCAGGTATATTGGTCAAACTGGGCAGGTTTATCTGATGTAACACGTAGTATGCAAGTACAAAGAGGTTTAGGTGCTTCAAAAGTAGCAGTACCTTCTGTAGGTGGTACTATTAATATTTTAACTAAAACAACTGATGCTCAAAAAGGTGGTAACATCATGTATGGCATTGGTAACAATGGATATAATAAATTAAGTTTTACAGCATCAACTGGTCAAACAGAAAATGGATGGGCAGTCACTTTATCAGGTGCTAAAACGACTGGTAACGGTTTTGTAGATGGTACTTCATTTATTGGTTACTCCTACTTTGCCAACATATCTAAGCAAATCAATGCTTCACATCAATTATCATTTACTGCATTCGGCGCACCTCAATGGCACGGTCAGAGAAGAAACAAGATGAATTTATCAGAATATGAAGCTTCTGGTAGAGGTATTCGTTACAATGGTGATTGGGGTTATAAAAATGGTCAAGAATACCATGTAAATAGAAATTACTACCATAAGCCTCAAATATCATTGAATTGGTTCTGGAACATCAACGATAAAATGGATCTAGCAACAGTATTATATGCATCGTTTGGCCGCGGAGGCGGTAGTGGTAGTGCAGGTGTTGATAAATTCTCTCCTACTTTCAGTAACCCATATAGAAGAGACGGTGTTATCGACTTTGACAGAATTGTTGATGAAAATGCTGCAAGAGGTAGACAAGGCTCAGAAACTATCCTTCGTAATTCTGTAAATAACCACTCATGGTATGGCGGTTTATCTACATTAACCACTGAATTATCTGAAAAATTGATTTTAACAACTGGTCTTGACATAAGATACTACGAAGGCAATCACTATAGAGAAGTTGGTGATCTTTTGGGTGGTCAGTTCTATTTTGATCCTGCTGTAGGTGGTGCAGAACCTGGTGCTGAAGGTTCTGTTAGAAGAGCTGTAAAAGTGGGTGATAAAATTCAATACAATAACGATGGTAACGTTTGGTGGCAAGGCGTCAATGCTCAGCTTGAATACTCAAACGATCAATTATCTGCATTTGTCTCTGCTTCTGCTTCCAATCAATCTTTTAGAAGAATTGATTATTTCCAATATATCCCAGAAAATCAAGCTACTGATTGGGAGAACTTCTTCGGTTTTAATATCAAAGGTGGGGCTAACTATAATATTGATGAAAAACATAATGTTTTCGCTAACGCAGGTTACTTCTCTAGACAACCTTTCTTCAACTCAGTTTGGCCTACATTTGATAATAACACAAACAAAGGTGTTGTAAACGAGAAAGCGATGAGTTTTGAAGTTGGTTACGGTTATAGAAGTAAACTAATTTCTGGTAATATCAATGTATACCATACTACTTGGAAAGATAAATTCTATAGAGCATCAGTTAGACCAGATGGATCTTCTGTTTCATTCTCTGCAAATATTCCAGGTATCGATGCTGTACACATGGGTGTAGAAGTTGACTTTGTCATTCGTCCTAATGATAAATTCAACATCACAGGTATGTTATCTATTGGTGATTGGAAATGGGATAAAAACGTAACAGATGTTCCAATTCTTGATGATACTCAACAAGTAGTAGGTACAGTTGATGTGTACGCTAAAGGTATTCACGTCGGTGATGCTGCCCAAACTACTGCTGCAATAGGTGTCAATTACATGGTCATTGGTGGTTTAAAAGTCGGGGCTGATTGGAATTTATATGATCGCTTGTTTGCAGATTTTAATGTCACCTCATTAAACACTCCAGAAAGTAGTGTAGATTCATGGATTGTACCTACATATAATCTATTTGATTTGAATGCGAGTTATAAATTCCCAATGGGTCCTTTCAATGCTACATTCTTGGCCAAAGTAAATAATGTATTCAATATTGAATATGTTTCTGATGCGTTTGATGGTTCAACTCACGATTTCCAAACTGCTCAAGTATTCTATGGAGCAGGTACAACATGGTCTACATCTTTAAAAGTTCAATTCTAATCTGAGATAAAGAAAAATGAAAAATCATTATAAAATATTCCTTGGTTGTCTTATTCTTGTCGTCGGGGCCTTTTCATGTGATCCTTTGAAAGACATTCGAGATAAAATTGGTAATGGAGTTGCTCCTACGGTAATCGACTATGAACTTTTAGAAGACGATTACAGCTTATCATGTAATGAAAATGTAGCTAAGTTTGGTAATTTTTCTGCTTCTGCTCCTGCTGATGATGATACTTGTGGAATTGCACAAATCATTAATCAAAAATTTTTCGGAACAGATGGAGATATTATGAATGCTACTTATAAATTCTATAATGGCAGCTCTACAATTGATACTGTTAGTGCGTTAAAATGGGATAACGATGTTCAAGAATGGGCTATTGCTCCTGTTTATACATTTGTAGTAACTGAAGAAAATCATAATAAAGAATATACGGTAACAAGTGCTGATTATACATCACAAGGTGAGAGCTATCCAAATTTTGATTCCAACAATAATACACAAGATGATGTGGATCAAAAAATTGGAAACATCTTGAATGCTCAAACTACAATTGAAATTGTAGAAGGTGATATCATTCAAGTAACCTATGCTTCTTTCCCTGATGGCTCATTTCCATCACCAAGAAGTTACAAAGCGACATTACCTTAAGTCATTCTTATTATAAATACAAAAGGCGAATCTTTAAATGATTCGCCTTTTGTATTTACCAAGGTATCTCTTTTTTATCTCTAAAGAATTTTCCATTCATAGATTGGTCTTCTAACTTTGCCGCCCAAACAATGGTTTCCGCTCCTTCCTCAGGGCTTCTTGGAGCACCACTCCCTCCCATATCTGTTTTCACCCAACCCGGACAAACAGAATTTACTAGAATGTTATGACCTCCAACTTCAGTTGCCACTTTAATCGTCAGTACATTTAAAGCTGTTTTTGAGACACTATATCCAGGTGTTCCTCCTCCCATTCCATTCATTGCTCCAGACCCACTAGATACATTCACAATTCTCCCATAATTATTCTTTTTCATAAGAGGAACAAAAGATTGCATCATTTTCCATGGACCCATCACATTTGTTTCTATTGTTTGATGTACCTCAGCTAAATCCGCTTCTAATGTAGTTTGCCAGGTATCATAATTTATTCCTGCATTATTAATTAACACATCAAGTTTTCCAAATTCTTTAGAAACATATTGATTTAGTTGATGTAAGCTTGAGTCATCAGAAACATCCAAAGGATAATAATGTGCGTCTCCAAATTCTTTAAGTTTTTGAGTCGCTTTTTCTCCATCTATCTTATTTCTTGATGTTACCAATACCATATATCCATCAGATAATAATCCTTTTGCAATGGCATATCCTATACCTCTATTAGCTCCTGTCACTAATGCTAGTTTTTTAGTATTCATACTTTGGGTAATTTATATTTGTTATAAAGCTTAAATTCTAAAGAAAATCTAACTGTTTTCCATTCACTATCTAAAATAGAAAAAACTACTGTATCTCTAATGTTTCCTTTTTTATCAATCTGATGATTTCTTAAAATACCATCTTGTTTAGCACCTAAACTCGCAATAGCATTTCTTGATGCCACATTATGGAAATGTGTTCGAAACTCTACAGCCATACATCCTAATTCTTCAAAAGCATGTGATAGTAACAATAACTTACAATCTGTATTTATTCCGGATCTTTGGGCACTTTTCGCATACCAAGTTGTTCCAATTTCAACTCTTTTATTTTTTGAATCAGCCTTCATCAATCTTGTTGATCCAACAATTACTCCATCACTTTTCCTTCGAGCAACAAAAGGCAAAGAAGTATCTGTTTCGTATTCTTCTAAAGCTTTTTGGATATATTCTTTTGTGTTTTCAGGTGCAGGAACAGAAGTAAACCACAATTCCCATAACTTACCATCCTGTGCAGCTTTAATTAACTCTTTTTCATGAGAGAGATCTATTGGTATTAGGTCAACAAGATGTCCATTTAAAGTCTTTTTTTGGAGCCATTTCATGGTGTAATAATTAGTTCGAAAGTAGTTAAAAAGCTAATGTACAAAAAAAGGCACTGAAATAAATCAGTGCCTCCACTCGTGATATAATATAAAGTCTAATCCTTAAGAAGGATTTCCAATACTGTTTTAGCTGAATAAGGAACACGGGTACCAGGACCAAATACGGCTTCAACACCTGAATCGTACAAGAATTGATAATCTTGTTCAGGAATTACACCACCAGCAAATACCATAATATCGTCTCTACCTAAACGCTTCAACTCATCGATAAGTTGAGGAATTAGGGTTTTGTGACCAGCAGCTAATGAAGATGCACCTACGCAATCTACATCGTTTTCTGCTGCTTGACGAGCTACTTCTTCTGGTGTTTGGAATAATGGTCCCATATCAACGTCAAATCCGATATCAGCGAATGAAGTGGCAATTACTTTTGCACCTCTATCGTGACCGTCTTGACCCATCTTAGCAATCATTACTCTTGGACGCTTACCTTCTAATTTTTCGAATTGGTTAGCAAGGTCTTTCGCCTCAGCAAATGCTTTATCTCCAGCTACCTCATGAGAGTAAACTCCTGAGATGTTACGGATTGTCGCTTTGTATCTACCAAAATCTTTTTCCATTGCATCTGAAATTTCACCAAGTGATGCACGGCATCTTGCAGCTTCTACTGCTAGTTCTAACAAGTTACCTTCTCCTGTAGCAGCAGCAACTTCAATTGCTTTGATTGCAGCTTCTACTTTAGCTTGATCTCTATTTTCTCTTAACGCTTTCAAGCCTGCAATTTGACCTTCTCTTACAACAGTGTTGTCGATTTCAAGAACGTCAATTTCAGTCTTCTCATCTGCAAGATACTTATTTACACCTACAATTGTATCTTGACCTGAGTCGATTCTAGCTTGCTTTCTTGCAGAAGCCTCCTCGATACGCATCTTAGGAATACCTTTTTCAATCGCTTTAGCGATACCGCCGTGCTCTTCTACTTCTTCGATAAGTTTCCAAGCTTTTTGAGCGATTTCATTAGTTAAGTACTCAACATAGTGAGAACCTGCCCATGGATCAATTACTTTACATACGTTTGTTTCGTCTTGGATGTAAAGCTGAGTGTTTCTTGCAATACGTGCAGAGAAATCTGTAGGTAATGCAATAGCTTCATCCAATGCGTTGGTGTGAAGTGATTGAGTATGACCAAGTGCAGCACCCATCGCCTCGATTGCAGTTCTTGCAACGTTGTTGAATGGATCTTGCTCAGACAATGACCAACCTGAAGTTTGAGAGTGAGTTCTCAAAGCCATTGACTTAGGATTTTTAGGACCGAATTGCTTTACAATTTTAGCCCAAAGCATACGACCAGCACGCATCTTAGCAATCTCCATGAAGTGGTTCATACCAATTGCCCAGAAGAATGATAGACGTGGAGCGAAATCATCAATATCTAATCCCGCAGCAATACCTGCACGGATATACTCTAAACCATCAGCTAATGTGTATGCTAACTCGATATCTGCAGTTGCACCTGCTTCTTGCATGTGATAACCTGAGATAGAAATTGAGTTATATTTCGGCATGTTCTTAGAAGTATAAGAGAAGATATCCGAAATAATTCTCATTGATGGTTTTGGAGGGTAGATATAAGTGTTACGTACCATGAATTCCTTAAGGATATCATTTTGGATCGTACCACTCAATTTATCTTTAGAAACACCTGACTCTTCTGCAGCTACAATGTAGAATGCAAGAACTGGAATCACGGCGCCGTTCATTGTCATAGAAACTGACATTTTATCCAATGGAATATCATTGAATAAAACTTTCATGTCCTCAACAGAGTCGATAGCAACACCTGCTTTACCAACATCACCAACTACTCTTGGGTGGTCTGAATCGTAACCACGGTGAGTAGCCAAGTCAAATGCTACTGATAAACCTTTCTGACCTGCAGCAAGGTTTCTTTTATAGAATGCATTTGATTCCTCTGCTGTTGAGAAACCTGCATATTGACGGATCGTCCATGGACGTAACGCGTACATTGCAGAGTAAGGTCCTCTTAAGAAAGGAGGAAGACCAGCTGCAAAATTTAAGTGTTCTGCAGATGAGTAGTCTTCTTCTTGGAAGCCTTTTTTAACCGGAATCCCTTCAGCGGTCATCCATTTATTTTGATCTTCAACTAACTTTTCTGGAGTTGTTAGTTGAATGTTATTTAGATCTATTTTTGAAAAATCTGGTTTCATTTTCTTCAATTTTAGTCACTCAGTTAATTAAACAATTTCCAAATCATTTTGGAACTGTTGAAGAGTTTGGATAGCGTTTGTTTTTACATGAACAAAACCATCTATCCCTGCTGCAAGATAATCAGCTTCTTTTTCGCCCGGATGACCCGCAAGAATCAACTTTTTGTTTTTCACTGGCGACGACTTGAATGTCTTAGCAAATTGCTCTACGTGCTCTGCATATTCAGGATCCGAAGAACAGATAACAATTACATCACCATCAGAATCGATAGCTCCTTGTACTGCTTCTTCTGCTGAATTAAAGAATTTCTCATTCGATACAAAACCTGCTGTACCAAAGAAATCCATTGCGAAAGTAGAACGTGCTTTTCTCATTGCTAAGTTACCGAACAATGCATTGAATACTTTCGGACGGCTTCCACCATCTTTCACGTATTTCTCTGTTCTTAAACGTAACTGCTCAAATTGAAGTGTAGCTCTTTGTGGATGTAATAATTCTACATCAGCTACTTGATCGTGTGCTACAAGAATTGAATCAGGATTCACTTCTTCTTGTTGGTTAGGGTAACGGTTAGTACCTACATATACACTACGACGTTGAGAAATCAATTTCTCTTTTTGATCACGTGTTTTTCCAATTAAAGATTGGATGTTACCATGCTTAAAGTTAGTCATGTATCCATCTTCAGCTTCAATTGTTTGGAACAATTTCAAACCAGTATCCAATAACATTTCAGTTAATGAATCTAGGTAGAATGAACCTGCTGCTGGATCTGCAACTTTACCAAGGTAAGCTTCTTCTCTCATGATATGAGAAATATTTAAAGCTACACGTTGTGACTGAGTTGTTGGCTTTTCGTATGAAGCGTTATGTGCTTCGATATTGATCGCATTTACACCACCTAAAACTGCAGACATCGCTTCTGTAGTATTACGAAGCATGTTTACGTTTGGATCATAAAGTGATTTAGACCAAAGAGACGAGTTACCTACGATATTAATTGACTTAGGATCAAAGTTTTTATCATAAAGATGAGCTACTTCAATAGTCAACAATCTTAATGCTCTGAATTTAGCAATTTCGTGGAAATAGTCGCCTGCAACTGCTGCTTGGAACATTACATTTGACAATACATCCGTTGGCTCAACACCTAATTCTTGTAATTGAGAAATATACTCTACAAGAACGTTTAATGAGAATGCTAATTCTTGAATATGGTTAGCACCTGAGTTAACAAAAGGAAGTGAGTTAATACACAACACTTTAAATTCAGGCATCTCAGAAGTATAAGAGATCAAACGTGCTAAACGTTGGAAACCTTCTTCATCTAATTTACCAGTAGTAGACCAAGCTGAGATTGGATCAAAGTTCACAAATCCTCTTGCTTTGTCTAATGACACGCCGTGGATGTGAAGATAACCTACATAATCTTTAACTAATGTTCTTGGATGAGCAACATTCTCAAATCCAATAGAAACCATCTCAATGCTAATACCTTTTAAAGCTACTTCTAAATCGAAGTCTTTAATGTTACCTACATTAAAAATAAGTCCCTCTACTCCTCTTTCTAATAAGAATAATGCGTTTTTGTTAGCTTCTTCATTAGTCGCACCTACAACTTGTTGCAAGCTTAACCAATTCATACCTTCTTTTTCTGATGAAGGAAGAATATTTTTTAAATTTTCTAATGAAGTATTTGCTTCAGGTCTGTCTTCTGGGTTGAAATACGGCTGTATTTGCATACCGTTTTCCGTTTTCCAAACGAGTTTACGGTCGAAGTCAGCACCTTTAAGATCAGTTATAACTTTTTCTTTCCAAGTTTCCTTACTGATCGGCTCGAAGTCTGAAAATAACTTGTTGGCCATTTTTATTTAATTTTTATATAATTTACAATCAATAGATAAACGAATATTTCGAACTGAAATTCAAGTATTTTTTATAATTGGTATCAGTAGATTTAAAGCTACTGATACCTTTATTATTTATAACTATAAATTAGAGAAGTAAGTTAAGAAACTCATCAAAATACCCGCAGCGACTGCAGAACCAATCACACCAGATACATTAGGTGCCATGGCATGCATCAATAAATGATTAGAAGAATCGGCTTTTAAACCTTCTTGCTGTACTACTCTAGCAGAATCAGGAACAGCAGATACTCCAGCTGCACCGATAAGTGGATTCAGTTTATCATCCCCTTTTAGGAAAAGGTTCATGAACTTTGCAAAAGCTAATCCAGAGAATGTTGCGATTGCAAAAGATATTGCACCCAAAGCAAAGATTTTCATACTATTTAAAGTAATAAACTCTGATGCTTGTGTTGATGCGCCAACTGTTACCCCTAAAAGAATAGTAACGATATCGATCATTGATGTTCTAGCAGTATTTGCTAATCTTTCTGTATGTCCAGATTCTTTCAATAAGTTACCAAAGAACAACATACCTAAAAGTGGTAATGCACTTGGTGAAATGAAAGTGGTAATGATTAAACCAATAATTGGGAATAAGATTTTTTCTGTCTTATGTACCGTTCTTGGCGGCTTCATTCTAATTTTTCTTTCCTCTAAACTTGTCATCAATCTCATAATTGGAGGTTGAATCACTGGTACTAGTGCCATATATGAATACGCTGCAATAGCGATGGCACCCAATAAGTGAGGAGCTTCTTTTGATGATAGGAAAATGGCTGTTGGGCCATCTGCTCCACCAATAATACCAATTGATGCTGCTTCTTTAAGATCAAATCCTAAGGCGATTGCACCAATAAAAGTTAAGAATACGCCGACTTGTGCCGCTGCACCTAACAACATAAGTTTAGGGTTAGCGATCAATGAAGAAAAGTCAGTCATTGCTCCAATTCCAAGGAAAATTAAAGGAGGATAAATACCCTTCTGGACCCCAAAATAAAGATAATTTAATACAGAACCTTGTTCGTAGATACCAATTTGGTTTCCCGCAACAAAAGGTACGTTTCCTATGATAACCCCTGTACCAATTGGAATAAGTAACAGTGGCTCATAATCATATTTAATAGCAAGAAAAATAAAAAACAATCCTACTGCAATCATAATTAAATTCGGGACAGTTGCGTTTGCAAATCCTGTCATCGAGATAAAATTACTCAAGCCTTCTAACGCCATAGTACTAAAACCAGGAGTAGAAGATGCGGCAGCTTCATTTGTTATTGAACCAATCGTTTGGTTAGAAACTACGCTAGCTGTTGCTGTAGCCCAAGCTACCAATATGGTAGCAATCGATCCAAATACTATAAATATACGTTTCATATAATTCTCTTTATTTTGTTAACTTCAGAGAAGTCTACTCCATCTCTACAAGAACCTCGCCTTGTAAAACAGACTGACCTTCTGATACTTTTACTGTACCAACAACACCGTCTGCTTCCGCTAAAACATTATTTTCCATTTTCATGGCTTCCATTGTCATTAACAAGTCACCTGCAGTTACTTTGTCGCCTGCTGCAACTTTCAATGAAACAATTGTTCCTGGTAATGGAGCAACAACATTGGTTTTCTTCGCAGATCTAGTAATCGCTTTTGGAGCGGCTGTTCTAGGAGCTGAAGATCTAACCAATTTTGGAGTTTTAGAAGATTTCACTTCTCTTTCCATTTCCACTGTATAAGGAGTGCCATTAACTTCTAATTCAATAGCCTGTCCTTCTACATTTTTGATATGAACAGCATAGTTATTACCATTCACATTGAATTTATATTTTTTCATTTGATTTACTGATTAACGGTGAAGCATTCCACCATGAACGGTATAAATTTTAGAAGACCATGGAGAGTAAGCCTTTTTCACTTTTTGAATTGTCAACATGGTGTTTTCATCATCATGTGCTTCTTCTAAATAGTGATGGATAGCCGCTGCAATTACAGCGTTAACTTCTCCTGTAGCATCATTCTCTACTTTCTCAACTTGAGCAATTGGTGCTGCCGCAGCTTTTTGATTCTTTTTAGCATCAATATTTCTACGAATCACCGGCATTGCATAGTTAAAGAACAAGAAAAGCACTGCTAAAGTAAGGAATACTAAAAGTAGCCCTACGATAGTTACTACCATACCCTCAGATAATTCTACTTGAAGTGGTTGATTTTCCATAACTTTCTTACAATGGGATGTTTGAGTGTTTCTTAGGAGGATTTATTTCTTTCTTCGTAGCCAATACTTCTAAACCTCTACAGATTCTGAAACGAGTATTTCTTGGCTCAATTACGTCATCAATAAATCCGTATTTAGCAGCCTGATAAGGGTTAGCAAACTTCTCAGTGTACTCATCCTCTTTATCATGGATAAATTGAGCTCTTTCTTGTTCGTCTTCAATTTTACGAATTGCTCTACCTTCCAATACTTCTACTGCACCTTTAGCACCCATAACTGCGATTTCTGCAGTTGGCCATGCATAGTTAAGGTCACCTCTTAATTGTTTAGAACTCATTACGTCGTGAGCTCCACCATAAGACTTTCTTAAAGTAATTGTGATCTTCGGAACTGTTGCTTCACCATAAGCAAATAGTAACTTCGCACCGTGTAAGATAATACCACCGTATTCTTGACCTGAACCTGGAAGGAAACCTGGTACGTCAACTAGTGTTACGATTGGAATATTGAAGGCGTCACAGAATCTAACGAAACGTGCTGCTTTTTTAGAAGCTTCAATATCTAATACACCTGCTAAGAAACTAGGGTTATTGGCAACGATACCCGCTGGTCTACCGTTAAATCTAGCGAAACCAGTAATAATGTTTTTTGCGTAAGCTCTATGTGTTTCTAAGAACTCGTTATTATCAGCGATTGAATGAATGACGTCGTGCATATCATATGGCTTATTCGGATCGTCAGGAATCATTTCATTCAATGCTTCTTCGATTCTATCATGAGGATCGCTACAAGCGATAATTGGAGGATCTTCAAGATTGTTTGATGGCATATAGCTGATCAGTTTACGAATTAACATCAAAGTCTCTTCGTCATTTTCTGTCATCATATGTGCCACACCTGATTTAGAAGCATGCATATTTGCACCACCTAAATCTTCTGTTGTAATCACCTCACCTGTAACTGACTTTACTACTTTTGGACCAGTAACAAACATGTATGATGTTTGATCAGTCATTAAGATAAAGTCAGTTAAGGCTGGAGAATAAACGGCACCACCAGCACAAGGACCTAGAATTGCAGAAATTTGAGGAACAACACCAGAAGCCATAATATTTCTTTGGAAGATTTCAGCATAACCTGCTAAAGATCTAACACCTTCTTGAATTCTGGCTCCACCTGAGTCGTTTAGACCAATAACTGGTGCACCTACTTTCATTGCCTGATCCATTACTTTACAGATCTTTTGAGCGAATGTTTCAGAAAGTGAACCTCCAAATACAGTGAAGTCTTGAGCGAATACATAAACTACTCTACCGTCTATTGTACCATGACCCGTAACTACACCATCTGATAAATATTGTTGTTTGTCCAAACCAAACGATTTCGTACGGTGAGTTACGAACATATCGTACTCCTCGAAACTACCTTCGTCTAATAACAAGTTAATTCTCTCTCTAGCCGTTAACTTTCCTTGGTCGTGTTGCTTATCAATTCTTTTTTCACCACCACCGAGGCGTGCTTGAGCTCGTTTCTCTACAAGTTCTCTGATCTTGTCTCTGTTTGTACCCATAAATTTTTACCCAGAGGGCATTTGTCAAATCAGACCGGATCCACCGGTCATCAATAAGTGTTTGTTATCTATTTTCTTTTCTTTTCTAAATAACTTCTCTCTAAGGCGACTTGATCCATTACTTGATGGTACCGTTCATTAATAATAGTTTCCATCTTTTTGTCCCGAGTCATCTTACAGTTGGTTGTTTTCTTTTGCTGTGTTCGTTTTACTGTTGTCATGGTAGGTTAAGGTTTGATTAGTTAATTTGATAGTAAAAGAGATAGTTGCAAGATTGTGACTTGCAACAATCTCAGTAGATAATAATAAAAGCTTTCAGCGCTGTTAATAGTATGTTAGTAAGGAGTTGAAGTATTTTTTACTACTTCTTCTCACAAAGTTCTGTAAGAACACCGTGAGTTGATTTTGGATGCAAGAAAGCGATATCTAAGCCCTCTGCTCCTTTTCTTGGAGTTTTGTCTAATAAACGTACTCCTTTCTCCTCAGCGTCTTTAAGATTTTCTTCGATACCTTTAACAGCGAATGCCATATGGTGCATTCCTGGACCTTTTTTAGCTACAAATTTGCCAATAGGACCATCTTCTGAAGTTGATTCTAAAAGTTCTATTTTCGTATCTCCCACTTTGAAGAATGCAGTTTTTACTTTTTGCTCTTCTACTTCTTCAATAGCGTAACATTTAAGACCTAGAACCTCCTCATAATACTTGATAGATTCTTCTAGATTTTCTACTGCTACTCCGATATGTTCGATATGTGAAATATTCATATTTTTATTTTTAAAATGATTAAAATACAGTGGTTCGCAATACCTGTTGTATTAATTTCTGTAGCGTAAAATTGACAATTGAGGGTGTTAAATTCAGTAACATTCATCATCAAAAGGATAATTTATTATCATAAAATTATAATCTATTTGATAAGATAAATCTCCCCTCCATTTATAAGTTACTGATTAGTTGATTATTAGAATGATTACATTTATCACCTTTTTATAATTTTATTATTTATTGATCATTATTAGATAACTAAAATATTTACACTTAATAAAAATTTAGATTAGAAATATTCTTTGAATTAGTGTTTTATAGATAAAAGAATTATTAGTTTTACATCGGTAGTTCGCGATACCAGTTTCAAAATATAGAATCATGAAATACAGAAGAAGAAAGAGATTATCTGCCGAAGAATATGCTGAAGGTATTATCAAAGGAGATAGAATAATCTTAAGTAGAGCTATCACCCTAATAGAAAGTAAACTTGACGATGATATACTTCTTGCTGAAGAAGTTCTTGAAAAAATATTACCTCATACAGGCAATAGTTTAAGAGTTGGTATTACTGGTGTACCAGGTGTAGGTAAAAGTACTTTTATTGAGTCTTTTGGCAAACATATTACCTCTCAAGAAAAAAAATTAGCGGTGCTAACAATTGACCCAAGTTCTCAGATTTCAGGTGGTAGTATTTTGGGAGATAAGACAAGAATGGAGGAATTATCCAACGATCCATTGGCTTATGTTCGCCCATCTGCTGCAGGTTCTGCTTTAGGTGGAGTTAATTATAAAACCAGAGAAACAATGCTTCTTTGCGAAGCCGCAGGATTTGATGTTATTCTTATTGAGACTGTTGGTGTTGGTCAATCTGAAACTACCGTTAAAGGTATGGTAGACTTCTTCTTATTATTGATGTTGGCTGGTGCTGGTGACGAACTTCAAGGTATAAAAAGAGGTATTATGGAAATGGCTGATGCTATCGCTATTACAAAAGTAGATGGTGATAATGTTCGTAGAGGACAGTTAGCAAGAGCTGAATATCAAAATGCCTTACACCTCTTCCCTCCTTCAGAAACAGGCTGGTCTCCTAAGGTAATGACATGTTCTTCTGTAGATAAAGAAGGCTTAGATGATATTCTAGACAATATCATGAAGTTTGAAAAAGACATGAAAACAAAAGGATACTTCCAATCAAATAGACAGCAACAAAACTTGCATTGGATGCACGAAACTATAGAAAGCTACCTAAAAAGATCTTTTTATAATAATTCGGCTGTTTCTGAAAAAATTGATTCACTTGAAAATGGAGTAATTCAAAACAAGGTTCCAGCACTTACTGGTGCTAGAAAATTAATTGATATATATAAAAACACGAAAAATTAATTATTCAATGATCAAAATTTGGCACAATCCAAGATGTTCTAAAAGTAGAGAATCACTAAAGTTGCTTCAAGAGAATTCTGATGAGAATATAGAAATCAGAGAGTATCTTAAAGACACACCCTCTAAAGATGAATTATCAGAAATCATCAAATTACTTGATATTCATCCTGAGAAACTTCTTAGAAAAACAGAAAGTATTTTTAAAGAGGAATTTAAGGGTAAGGAACTTTCTGAACAAGAATGGATCGATGCCATGGTCAAATACCCTAAATTAATTGAAAGGCCAATTGTTATTAAAAACAATAAAGCGGTCATTGGTAGACCTCCTTCTTTAGTATTAGATCTTTAATAAAAAAATCCCCTTGTAATTAAGTTACAAGGGGATATTTTATTTAAAAACGTATACCCAGAACCAACATATCATCGACTTGCTCCCATCTTCCCTCCTTCATCCAGTCGTTGATAGTCCCAGACAATATCTTCTTCTGTTTATCTGTAGGATAATTAGCGATATCAGTAAATAAATCTCTTAGTTGACCCACCATGAATTTCCTAGCTTTTGATCCACCAAACTGATCTTGATAACCATCGGTGGTCATGTACACCATATCTCCTTTTTCAATGGTCCAATGATGTTGTTCATAGATATTATTCAGATCACCACCAATTGATTTTCTAGTTCCCTTCAACTTAGTCAATTCGCCATCTCTAACGATATACAATGGGTTCTTTGCACCAGAGAAATATAAGTCATTCTCTTTAATTGCAATTAAACTCATATCCATTCCATCATTGTTATCGTTATGTTCTTGTTGAAGGTTATGAACGACTAATTTGTTCAACTCTGTGAGGATTACTGATGGTTGAAAGACTTTATTACCTCTTACGATTTCATAAAGTAAACTATTCCCCATCATCGACATCAGAGCGCCTGGGACGCCATGCCCTGTACAATCTACACAAGCGTAAATCTTCCAGCCCTCAATTTCTACAAACCAATAAAAATCACCACTAATTATATCTTTTGGCTGATTAAAAATAAAATTATCTTCAAAAGCTTTATCAATCCGATGAGACGATGTAAGTATTGAAGATTGTATCAAATGAGCACTTTTGATACTACTATTTATTTTATTGTTCTGATAATTAAGTTGCTTACTTTGCTCATTAGAATGTTCTAATGTCACTTTCAGAATCTCATTTTTTGCTTCAAGATCTTGATTAATATCCTCCACAGCTTCTTTGGCCATTTCTAATTCATCGTTGGTCATCGAAAGTCGTGTATTCAGACGTTTTGTTTTCTTTTGAATATGAAAGATATAGTAAATAAAAACTAAAAGAATAAACAGGATCGCCATTGCAAAGTAAAGAACTTGCGTTCTTTGTTGAAGTTTTACTTTTTGATTAAACTCCAACTCTTCTAATTTTACATTTTCACTTTTTTGATTTTCAACTTCATAAAAAGTTTGCATATCTACTACTGCAGCTAGCTTTTCTTTATTAAATAAACTATCTGATAAGTTTAATGACTTTTTATAAAAGTAGATCGATTGATCTTTGTTGATATGCTGTAGCGTTTTTGCTAATTCTAATGAAATAGTGTACTCTTTTTCTAAGTTTTTAGTTTGCTTACATATTACATATGCTTTTTCAAAAGCCTCGTATGCTTTAGTGTAATTTTCTACTTTTAAATAGTAATTACCTAAATCGATATAGGCATTTAATTTAGCATATGAAATCTGTTTTCTATTGGCTTCTTTTACGGCCAAAAGCAAAATTTTCTTCGCCAGTTTCAAATCATTTAAGCCAATAGCTAATTCCCCTTTTAAGAGTAAAAGCTGAATATATCCTTCAAAGTCTTTTTCTAGACTAATTGATTTTTGAGCATCTAACTTTTTGATAATTTTGGTAAGTTCATTGTATTCTTTAAGCACTATATGAATCTTACCTTTATTTAATAAAGCCTTGTTTTTAAGATATGCTAAATGATGAGAATTGGATGAATTTTTTAAGTTCTCAATATCATCAAAATGTTCGTAAGCAGTGACGTACTTTTTAAACTGTAAATTGATCTCTCCGATATCAATTAATATGGATGCTTTCTTTACTGCATCATTGGTTTCACTGACAATTTTATGTGCTACCTTCAATAAATTTAAAGCAGAAACTGTCTTATTCTGGTCTAAATAAATTCGAGCTAATAAAATATTGGATTCCGCTAATAATTGAAGGTCATAACTATCTTCGGCAATTTGATAAGATATTCTACCATATTTCTCGGCAGAATCAAGTAATCCTTCCAATCTAAAGTAATGACTTAATTGTATGTTGAGCCAATGCTGGTCCGCTACTTCAGAATTCTTATCAATAAAGATTTTATACTTATCAAGAATAAGCTTAATGCTATCAAGATTACTTTTCTCAAATAAAGATTCTACATGATAAGCAACTTCTTTGGTAACCCCTTTAGTCCTTGGTTCATTTAATGACACGGTGCTTCCTTCTGTTATGAAAGTAACAGTTATCAATAAAAGAAATATTTGTATGAACCTAAGTTTCTTCATTTCAAACAAAAAATTGACAAATAATATCTTTACCTAAAAATTAATGTTCGATTATTATCAAAAAAGAGAAAAAGATTTATTAAAATTATAAATCAAAAAATATTAGAACCCAACTAAAGTAAAGGTATGAAACAATTTTTAGGTGTTGATATAGGAGGTACAAACGTAAAATTTGGTGTCGTAGACGCAGATGGTAACATCATCAAAAAGAAAAAATACCCCACAGTTTCTGTATCAGAAGGTGGCGATTTTTGTGCCAACTTTTCTAAACTATTGGCAAAAAGATTACAAAAGTTCCCAGATATTGAATCTGTAGGAATTGGTATTCCAGGAACTATCTCCTCAGATGGTAATTCAACACTAGATTTACCTAACGTAGAAGGGTTATCTAATAAACCTCTAGTCACTATTCTAAAAGAAGATTTTCCTCAGCTACCAATAGTAATGGATAACGATGCTAATGCAGCTGCTTTAGGGGAATTGGAATTTGGAGGAGAAGATCTTCCCGATACTTATATATTTATAACACTAGGCACTGGCGTTGGCGGTGGATGTGTAATTGATGGAAAAATCTTTAAAGGTGGAGACGGTAATGGATTAGAAATTGGTCACATTATGTCTTCTACTGGAAGAACTATTGAAGAAAACATTGGTAAGGCCGGTATTATTAAAATGGCACAAAAGTATAAAGACGAAGGGGTACTTACTACTAGCTTACCTGAAGAATTCGATGCTAAAATGGTAGCAACACTTGCCCATGATGGAGATGAACTATCACTCAAAGTATTTGAGGATATGGGACAATACGTTGGTGAACTAATAGTTTCTTTAGTGAGAGTATTAGATATTAAAACAATTCTTATTGGTGGAGGTGTTTCCGAAACTTTCGATTACCTAAAAGGAAATATGAATGCTGTGATCAATAATTTCCTTCCGGCTTACTATACCGATAAACTTGATATTCGATTAGCCACTTTGGGTAATAATGCAGGTATTATTGGTGCTGCCTCTTTAGGGGTTTCAGCATTAAAATAAATTGGATTATCACAAAAAATGATTCAATAATAGGAATTTAATATGAAGGGATGTGTGTTTACTCATCCCTTCATATGTTTATTGCAAAAAATAAAAACACATCATTATCAAATTATTTAAAAATTGATTTTTGATAATTTAGATGATTACAAACAACAACTAATAAAATAAGATGAATTTGTATGTATGATCTTAGCTTTTATCTTTGCATAAACTTAATATTACGATGATTAAAATAGCAATTTTTGCTTCAGGAACAGGATCAAATGCTTTCAAAATTATTCAACATTTTGAAGCAAGAACAGATATTGAATTTGTTGTTTTAGCAAATAGAAAAGAAGCTGGCGTATTAGAAAAAGCTGCTAAACTAAATGTGGAGAATCATTATTTCCCAAAAGCTGCTTTTTCAAATGGTGAGGTATTGGACTTTTTAAAAACGAAAGAAGTCAACTTCATTATTCTTGCAGGTTTCTTATTACTAGTTGACAAAGGTATTTTGGAAGTGTATGAAAACAAGGTGATTAACATCCATCCTGCACTTTTACCAAAATATGGAGGAAAAGGAATGTACGGTATCAATGTCCATAGAGCTGTAGTTGAAAATAAAGACTCTGTATCTGGAATAACTATTCATTACTGTAATCAACATTACGATGAAGGTCAATACATTCTTCAGGCCACTACTCCTATCCTCAAAACCGATTCACCTGAAGAAGTGGGAGCAAAAGTTTTAAAATTGGAACATTTCTATTTTCCAAGAGTAATTGAACAATTAATCAGTGAGCATTCTTTAGAAGAAGCACACTAAAAAATATATATTAAAATGGGAAGAGCATTTGAATTTAGAAAAGGCAGAAAGTTAAAGCGTTGGGCACATATGGCAAAAACATTTACTCGTTTGGGTAAAGATATTGTTATTGCTATCAAAGAAGGTGGTTCTTCTGATCCTGATTCAAACTCAAGATTGCGTGCTGTTTTACAAAACTGTAAAGCAGAGAACATGCCTAAAGATAATATCGATAGAGCAATCAAAAGAGCAACTGATAAAGACACATCAAGCTATGATGAAAAATTATTTGAAGGTTACGCTCCTCACGGCATTGCTATATTAGTTGAAACAGCTACTGACAACAACAATAGAACTGTTGCTAACGTACGTAGTTATTTCAACAAATGTAACGGTAGCTTGGGTACTTCTGGCTCTGTAGAATTTATGTTCGAACATAAATGTCACTTCAAAATCACTAAAGGCGAGATTGATGAGGAAGAGTTAGAATTAGAATTGATTGATTTCGGTGCAGAGGAAGTATTTATCGACGAAGAGGATGATACTATCATGATTTATGGAGAATTCTCAAGCTTTGGTTCTTTACAAAAAGCTTTAGAAGAACAAGGACATGAGGTTATCAAATCTGGTTTAGATCGTATTCCTACAGTTACTAAAAAACTAGATGCTGAACAAGAAGCTGAAGTTGATAAGCTATTAGAAAAACTAGAAGAAGATGATGATGTTCAGAATGTATTCCATACAATGGAACACTCTATGGACTAAGAAAACGTCTTTTTTAATAAATTAAGGTTGTCTTTAGAACAAGTAGTTAATAGAGAGTCTAATCTCTATTTTACTACTAAAGTTCAATGACAACCTTTTTTAATTTTGTTATTTTGAACTATTCAATTATTCATTCCAAATAATAAATGAAACTTGTACTCTTCACCTATATATTCATTCCCTAAAACGATTGTTTTAGTGTATCGTTATTTTAGGACTGTACATTGACACAAAAAAAGGGACCTTAACTCAATAAGATCCCTTCCTTTTAATGTTTTTCCTTGTTTACAGTTGGGCTGTAATTTTTTCAGAAAGTTCAGCTTTAGAACCTGCACCAATGTGCTTGTCTACTTGCTCGCCATTTTTAAATACCAACATAGTTGGGATAGAACGGATACCGAACTTAGCAGCTGCTTGAGGGTTAGCATCAACATCTAACTTACCAATTACAGCATCTGTCAATTCAGTAGCTAATTCTTCAATGATTGGAGACATCATCAAACAAGGTCCACACCAAGTTGCCCAAAAGTCTACCAATACTGGCTTATCTGATTTTAATACTACTTCATCGAAGTTAGCGTCTGTAATTTCTATTGCTTTTCCCATTATGATAATGTTTTATTTCATATGAACAAATTATCATCTGTTCAACTATCTTTAATAACGTCACAGATTTTATTTGGTTGCACAAATGTAGTAAAATATCATTCATTTACCCAAGTAACTTTATCAGATATATTATCTCTATTGCCAACTTTTTTCTGACCTGAAATTGTACCGATATAAAATAAGCCCATAAACTCATCTTCTTCATTAAGTCCAAAATACTCTTTAGCTTGAGGAAATTTGACTAAACCTCCTGTGGACCAATACCCTCCATATCCTTTGGCTGAAACACCTAAAGCTATATTCTGAACTGCACAAGCCACTGCTAACATTTCTTCTTGCTTTGGTATTTTTTTATTGGTTCCTCTATGCATTATTATTCCGATCACATAATTTGATAAAAGAGGAAGCTTTTTTAGTTTTTCGTATCTCTTCTCTTCAAATTCTTCTTCAGGAGTATTTTTTTTGTAGACTTTCCCCTGAACATCAGATAAAGTTTGTAATCCCTCCTTTTCGAATACAACAAAACGCCAAGGTTGAGTTAAACCATGGTTAGGGGCCCAATTTGCATCTTCTAGAAATTCCATGATATCCTCTTTAGGGATTTCTTCTTGTGTATATTCTAAAGGATAAAATGATCTTCTTTCTCTTATGTTTTTTGAAATCTGTTCGTACATCTTGTTATTGATTTTTATTATCCAAAATTACAGAAGTTTATTAATTTTTTAGATGAATAAACTTACTTATTTCAACATGTTGAACTACATTTGTAGTAGATTAAGGTTAAACCTACCTTAATAAAATACTAACACCACACATATAACATAATTCTACCACTATGGTTGACACAAACACGGTTAATTTTAAAGATACCAAGACCGCATTTGAATGGAGAAATGATAACGAGTTAAAACAAACTTACGCCTTATTTGCCATGATGGGATCTCCCAATCTTGTTAAGTTAGGTACTGCTTGTCTTAACCTTGCATTTAAAGTTAACTTACCTATCAAATCTTTAGTTAAAAAAACGCTTTTCAAACAATTTTGTGGAGGCGAAACTATTAATGATAGTATCGATACTATTAATACGTTAGGTAAGTTTAAAATAGGTTCTATTTTAGATTATTCAGTAGAAGGTGCTGAAACAGATGAGAGTTTTGACCATACTGTTTCTGAAATTCTTCAAACTATTGAAAAATCTTCTCAAGAAAAACACATCCCATTTTCTGTATTTAAGCTTACTGGTATTGCTAAAATTAGTTTATTAGAAAAAGTACACGCTGGTGAAACTCTTACTTCTGAGGAAAAGATAGATTGGGATAAAGTTGTAGAAAGAGTTGAATTATTATGTGCTACGGCTTATAAAAAAGACGTTAGAATCTTTATTGATGCTGAAGAAACTTGGATGCAAGGCCCCGTGGATGAACTTGCTTTCAGAATGATGAAAAAATACAATAAGGAAAAAGCAATTGTCTACAATACTTATCAAATGTATTTACATGCAAAATTAGCTCAATTAAAAGTTGATTTTGAAAATGCTCAAAAAGACGGATACATATTAGGTGTAAAGCTTGTAAGAGGTGCCTATATGGAAAAAGAGGGAGAACGTGCTCAAAAAATGGGTTACGAAAATCCTGTTCAACCTTCTAAAGAAGCTACAGATAAAGATTATGACGCAGCATTGAACTTCATCATGGATAACCACAAAGGCTTTGCTTTATGTGCTGGTTCTCATAATGAAGAGTCAAATTTATTGCTTGTTGACTTAATGAATAAATATGGGATCTCTTCTACAGATACAAATTATTTCTTCGCACAATTATTTGGCATGAGTGATCATATCTCATTTAACTTATCAAAAAAGGGATATAACGTTGCTAAATATTTACCTTACGGACCTGTTAAAGAAGCACTTCCATATTTATTTAGAAGAGCTGAAGAAAACACTTCTGTTGCAGGACAAGCAAGTAGAGAACTTACTCTTGTAAAAGATGAGATAAACAGACGAAGTCGTTAGAATTTCGTTATATCAAATATGATTAAACCCATTTAAACTTTGATTGTTTAAATGGGTTTTAATTTTTTCAGGTAAAATACTATAAATAACAAAAATATTTATATATTGTGATCAAATAAACTACTATATTATAAATAAAAACAAATATCTATGAAAGCAAGACTGTTATTCTTTGTAATAGGCTTATTTTTTTTGGTCGGGGTACATCACTATTTAACAGAAAATCAAGAAGCTGAGCAAAAGGAAGCTAAGATTGAAATGAATTCATTTAATTCTGCTACTTCTATTGAATAGTTGAATCTCTAAGCACTTCTAAAGGACTTACTTTAGTGATCTGTCGCATATAAACAATCCCCACAAGTATGGTGAGTACTACAATTGAAGATGTCACCAAAATACTATCTGATATTGCTATAAAGAAAGGAATATCAAATACAAAGTAGGCCAATAAAAAGCTTCCAATCCATCCGAGAAGCATTCCAGTAAGTGATGATAATAAACCAATTAGACAATATTCTATGAGGCTTATCATTATCAGATTACTACTTTTCGCACCCAAACTTCGTAACACTCCTGCATCATTCTTTCGTTGATGCTTGCTAATTGATAAACTACTCCACAACACCAAAAATCCCGATAATATACAAATCCCTCCTAGCCATTTAAATACAAAGGCTACTCGATCCAATATGTCATTTAACGATTGGAAGATCACTGCTAAATCAATTGTACTTATATTTGGGAAGTTCTTTAATACTTTTGATTGAATATCACTTATCCTCACTTTGTCTTTTACATTTGCCCCTATCACATGAAAAGCTGGTGCTGCTTCCAATACTCCTGACGGAAAAAGGACAACAAAATTTGCTTCCATACGTGCGAAATCAACTTCTCGAATATGAGAAATTTTTGTTTTCACTTTATAACCTTGAACATCAAATAGTAATTGATCACCAAATTGCATCCCTGAAGACTCTAAGAATGATTTTGAAATAGATATTGGAACTATTTCATTTATTGAAGACTTTCCTATCCAAGTCCCTTCTGCAGTTTTCTCATTTTCTTTTAAATGATCTCTAAATGTCACCCTATACTCTCTATCAAACACCCAACGTTTTACTTTTAGAGTAGAATCTGCTAATGTTTCTTTTTTATCCTTACTATTTAGAGATTTCAAACTCATAGTAACAACAGCTGCATCCTGTTCAATATTTACCTCGTTTTTATTTAAAAGTTCTGACAAAGGCTCAACTTGTCCTTTCTGAACATCATAAAATATCAGATTGGTATCCCCTTCCTTTCCTACATTTTGAACTTTATCAATCAGAATTCCTCTAATAGATAACATACAAATGATTAAAAACACACCTAAACCAATAGTAATACCTAGAATGAGTGTCTGATTATTAGGACGATATAATTGAGATATTCCAAACTTTAAATTAAATGGAAGTTGTCCAACCTTCACTTTTCTAAGGATAGAAATAAAACTTTTACTGATGATAGCTAAAAGTGTAATAACAAATACTATAGAAAAGAGAAATATAACAGCCTTTAAAACTTCACCTAATTGCCAATAGGCAAATCCAAAAATGAACAAACCGATGACTAATGTTAGGGTTATCTTTTTATCCAGATTATTTGATGTTGTCAGTAGATTGAGGTTTCGTAAAACATAAACCGGGGTAACATCAAGAATTTGAAGCAAAGGATACCAACCAAATAATACTGAGATTATTATACTCAATAAAATACCATAAAGAGAAGCTTGTATGGATAAATCATTACTCACATCTACCATTAGTAAATCTGAAAAGAGTATTGGAAAATATATTTGAGCAAATGAGCCTATTGCTGCTCCTAATACTCCTCCGATAAATCCCAGAATGACAATTTGAATGGAATAAATCAAAAATGTTTCAGAGGTTGTTGCCCCTAAACATCTTAAGATAGCCACTGATTTTAATTTTCCTTTGATGTAAATATATATACCACTCGACACTCCCAAACAACCTAGCAATAAGGAAATGAATGCGACGAGTTTTAAAAATGAATCAATATCATTAAAGAAACGTCCTATTCGGGCTGTATTGTTCTCTGTTGTGGCAACTCTTAATTTATTATTTTCTATTATTTGATCTTTTTCCGTTATGAGGTTTTGGACATCAAATTTATCAGGGTATTGAAAAAAGTATCGGTAATTTACACGGCTACCTTTTTGTATCAAGCCTGTAGATGATAAGTATTTGAAGGGAAAGTAAACTATAGGAACTGTTGCCGCCATGATACTGCTTTGGCCAATTCCTTTTTTTATTGTCCCCGCAATCTTAAAATGGGTTTGGCCAAATTGAATAGAATCTCCTATACTTGCTTCTAATTGAAGCATTACTGCACTATCTACAAATACTATTTTATCTTTTCTTTCCCATTCTATAATGGCTTCTTTAGGAGTTACTTCCAATTGACCATAATAAGGAAATCCTTTTTCCAAGGCCCTCAGATCTACCATTCTATTTTTAGATGATTTCTCATTATAAGCAATAGAAGCAAAATTATATTGACGGATAAATTGACTTTCCTCTGTCGAAAAATGATTTAATATAGAGTCTTTTAACTCATAATTTGCTCTAATCTCTAGGTCAGCCCCTAGAATTTCTTTTGATTGTCTATTTAAATCTTTTTGAACATTTTCTGAAAAAGTCATCAATGCAACCAAACTTGCTATACCAACAATAACTGAAGTAATAAATGGGCCAATTTTTTGAATACTTTGTTTTAAGTCTCTTATCGAATTGTTGACAACGAATTTTATTCTCATAATTCTTAAATGAAACTTTACAGTTTCGTTTGTTTCGTTTTTTATCTCGTAAAATCTTTTAACTTTACTTATCAAATCATTATCTAAATTAAATAACTTTTATGGCTTTTTTAGGGTATACTCACGAACAATTTCCAAAGTGGGTTAAAAAAGTAGAACAATTCCCGGTGTTTTTATACATTCTCAAGTGGGTTTTAATTGGTCTATTAGTAGGTGGTTTAACAGGGTTGGGATCAGCCCTATTCTTGTGGGGCCTTCATTGGGCAACAGGTTGGAGAGGTGATAATCAATGGATTATATTTGCTTTACCTATAGGTGGTTTTCTTATTGGAGCTTGTTATCATTACTTAGGGCAAGATGTAGTTAAAGGTAATAATCAATTACTTGATGAAATTACAAGACCAAATAGAATCATTCCTTTAAAGATGGCTCCTTTGGTAACAATTGCAACTATTGCAACTCACTTCTTTGGTGGTTCAGCAGGTCGAGAAGGTACAGCTGTTCAAATGGGTGGTGCAATTGCCGATCAGTTTACTAAAATATTCAAGTTAGATAAATACGACCGTAAATTATTAATTATATCAGGTATTGCTGCTGGTTTCTCCTCTGTATTTGGAACTCCACTGGCTGGTGCAATTTTCGGATTAGAAGTATATATCATTGGTCGTATGCGTTATGAAGCCATCTTTCCAAGCTTCTTTACTGCTATTGTCGCCAATTATGTTACTCATCATGTAGGTCATGAATTAGGAATACATCATACCGATTATTTTGCTTTATTCTTTGATGGTCTTCAAATACCAGAAATGACTTTAGAAAACCTTCTGCTTTGCGTACTCGCTGGTATTGCATTTGGTTTAACTGGCATGCTTTTCAGTAAAGCTAACCACTTTTTTGGACATTTATTTAAATCAAATATTAAGTATGCTCCTGCAAGACCAATGATAGGTGGTGTTGTATTAGCTTTAGCTATCGTGCTTTTAAACATGAATCATGGTTTAGATTACAGTAATTATGATATGAAATACTTTGGTTTAGGTGTACCTATCATTAGTCAATCGTTTACTGTAGAGATGCATTGGTACGATTTCTTGATGAAAACATTAACCACATCATTTACACTGGGTGCTGGATTTAAAGGTGGTGAGGTGACTCCATTATTTTATATTGGTTCTACATTGGGTAGTTTCTTGTCGTCATTCGATTTATACAATGCTATCCCTATTGCTTTATTAGCCGGGATGGGCTTTGTGGGTGTATTTAGTGGCGCAACCAACACTCCTATGGCTTGTACTGTAATGGGTATCGAACTATTTGGTCATGAATCTGCAGTTTTTATAGCTGTAGCCTGTATTACTGCTTACATGTTCTCAGGTCATACAAGTATTTACAACTCTCAAATTCTTGGATCTCCTAAACATGTTGGTCAAGAGAACGAAAAAGGAAATACCCTATCAGAAATTGAAGTAATCAGAGAAGCGGAGAAAAAACATTTAAAAACTCGTCATGATAAAGATGAGGATAATAAATAATAGCACTCGTTATTAATAAAAAAACAGGTTGTCTTATGAGACAACCTGTTTTTTTATCATTAGAATTTTTTCTCGTAGATGTGGCAATAAGGTTTACCAGCAGTTTTTTCATAATAATCTTGATGGTAATCTTCTGCAGGGTAAAATTGTGTTGCTTCAGTAACTTTAGTCACGACATCAATCCTTTTAGCCTTTAATTGAGCGATTAAGATAAATGCCATGTTTTTTTGTTCCTCATCTACATAAAAGATTTCAGAACGGTATTGAGTTCCAATATCAGGTCCTTGTTTATTCAACTGTGTAGGATCATGGGTTTCGAAAAATAATTTCGCAAGGGATTCATAACTTATTCTATCCGGATCAAATACCACTTTACAAGCTTCTGCATGCCCCGTATTTCCTGAGCAAACTTCTTCATAAGTTGGATTTTCAGTCGTTCCACCAATGTAACCTACTTCACATGAAATTACTCCTTTTGTTCTCAAGAAATAATATTCAGTACCCCAAAAACAGCCTGAGGCGAAAATGGCTGTTGACAATTTTGAATCCTTAGCTTCAAAATTTAATGAAATAGAATTTACACAATGCCGAGTATTTTTTGGAGTAAAACCCTCCCCTTCAAATACATGTCCCAAATGTGCATCACAGTTATTACATAGAATTTCTATACGCTTTCCGTCTGCGTCTTTGACCTTTTTTACTGCTCCTTCAATTTCATCATCAAAAGCAGGCCAACCGCAATTGGCCTCGAATTTATCCTTAGAATTATACAATGGGGCATCGCACCTTTTACAAGTATAAACTCCTATTTCATTATGATAGTAAAATTTACCCGTAAAAGGTTGCTCTGTACCTTTATTTTCAATCACCCACTTTTCAAACGGAGTTAATTCATTCATAATTAATCATTTACTAAATTATGTAATAGACCGAAGGTTCTGTTTACATCATTTTTGTCTAGGATAAGCGTAAACTCATTGGTGGTAGAAATCACCTCAACAATATTGATACCTTCCCATGCAATTTTCTTTAATAAGTAATAATATATACCTGGAACGGAAGTATTATCTTGAGGCAACCTCATGGTTAATGAAGCAAGGTGTTCTTTTTTGCTAATCACCTCTTCTCCTTCAAAAATTTTCACCAATTGATCGGTCATCTTTTTACTAGTTACAAGATTGGTTTCATACACCCCTTTTGAGGATGCTTGAAAAACATCTTTCTCACCTTGTATAACCTTTAAAAGTTCTTGTTGTTTACCCAAAAGAGTTGGAGAATTCTTAAAAGTGTAATCAATTAAATCAGATCGTACGATGATTTCCCCCATTTTTTTCAAATAATCCAACACTTCGTGCTCAATATCAAGTTTTGAAAGTTTAGGTCTTAACCTCTGAATTGCCATAACAACCCCACCTATTTGCACGTCTTTCATCAATTTCTCCTCTACTTCTGGCATAATTTGTCTTGCCAATCCAGTATAGTTAACAATGCCATCAACTATGGCTTCTTCTAAAAATGGAGACTTACGGACAATCTCTTCTACTGCTTCTGCAATTGTTATCATATTTTCTAATGTTATCTATTGAAGTTATAAATATAACAACTTGTTACGAAAAGGTTTTCTTTTTATTGAATATTTGTTCAAAATACTTGAACTGATTAAATTTATATTCGTATTAATTATAAGACACATACAAGAGAATTACATATATTAATTTTTATATATAAATCATGGAATCATTTATTGGACAAGGTATCGCACTAGTAACACCGTTTACAAAAGAGAGAGAGGTTGATTTCCCTGCTTTAAAAAAGTTATTAGATCATACTAAAGATGCAGAATATTGGGTAGTAAATGGAACTACTGCGGAAAGTGCTACTTTGACTAAGGATGAAAAGAAACAAGTTTTAGAATTTGTAAAGCAAAACAATCCTACCAATAAACCAATTATGTTTGGTAACGGCAGTAACAACACTGCTGAGGTGATTCAAAATTTCAAAGAATTTGATTTGACTGGCGTTGATGCCATTCTATCAGTTTGTCCATATTATGTAAAACCTTCTCAACAAGGTATTATTGCACATTATACTGCTATTGCAGATGCTTCACCACTTCCAGTTCTTTTATACAATGTACCAGGACGTACAGGTGTAAACATGAATGTGGATACAATTGTAGAGTTATCGAAGCACAAAAATATTTTTGGTATTAAAGATGCTTCTGCCGATTTAACTCAAGCAATGAGAGTGATTAGTGCTACTCCAGACGATTTCTTATTTATTTCAGGTGATGATGCTATGACAGTTCCAATTATCTCAATTGGAGGTTCTGGAGTAATTACAGTTTTAGGAAACGTTGTTCCACAAGAATTTGGAAGTACAGTTCAACAAGCATTAAACGGTAACGCAAAACAAGCAACTATGCAAATGTCGCAACTGTTAGACTTTACTGATGCACTTTTTGAAGAAGGTAACCCAGTGGGTGTAAAAACAGGTTTAGAGATTGCTGAAATTTGTAATAAAACAGTTCGTTTACCTTTAGTAGAAGGTTCTGAACTATTACAATCAAAAATGTCTGTAATGTATGATCAAATTAAAATTTCATCTAAGAAATCGATGTTTGTATCTAACTTTGATGCTAGACAAGCCATTTAAATTATAAGAAAACATACTACGTTTTATCAAACGTGTTTAAAGATAAAAAGAGAGGTTGACATTTTATTTTGTCAACCTCTCTTTTTTATTTTCTAATATATACTCTAATCGTTTGTCCCGGATGAATTACATTACTTGATAAATTATTTAATTTTCGAATATCCTCTGGTTGTATATCGTATTTATTAGAGATGGAACCAATACTTTCTCCTACTAAGATTTTATGATCAAAAAACAAAGCAGGTATTTTTAATTTCACTTTTTCTCCATTTTTGAAAGTATAATCAACTGGATAATTATCTCCTTTCTCATTAAATAAATTCTTTTCTGGTATTTTGTACCTATTTGCTATGGCAACAACCGATTCACCTGCTTTAGAATTGTACCAAGTTGTAAAGTTTCCTGACTCATTATCTTTAAGATTAGATATTTGCCCCATTACATTTCCTTTTATTTGATCAAATCTCTTGACTTGATCAGGTGTAAAAGTATGTACTCTTAAAGATTGATCTATCTGAGAAACTACTCCTTCCAATGCCTTAATAGCATGATCGTAGTTTTTCAAATCCGCTGTCGACTTTAGAATATCTTTTTCAATTTTGATAAATACCTCATTGTTAGAATTTTCAGCAACATCATCATTACTCACCTCTTCTGAATTCTCGGAAGCAGTTACACCTTCTGAAGATGAGCCATTGAAAAAACTACCAATTAACATCGTAAAAATGATTCCCATTATAAATGAGAAAGAACCGATAATAGAATACCTAAGTTTATTCTTTTTGCTCAAACCCCTTTTTCTATTTTTAGTGGGATTTTTACGTATTAATCTACTTTTATCTTCCTGTTGATCTAAAGAAGTAGAAGTTTCGGTTTGAATCGCTTCACTTTCTTCTTTTAATTCATTTTCAAGAATTTCGACTCTTTTTTCAGCATTCGTAATGCCTATTTCTTGTGCTCTTTTGAAAAACTTTAATGCCTGATGCTTATTTTGGAAAGTCCCCATACCTTTCTCACACATATCACCTAGTAAATAAAGCATATCGCCATCAAGTAATATATCATTAGCATAGTCGTAAGCTATTGCTTTAAAAGTTTCATCATAAAGTCCTTGCTTATATAAATTCTTGATGTCTAAAAGTTTTTGAGTTCTATCTAAAATAGGGAGCTTTAAAACTTTTAAGAGTCTAATTTCTAATTCTTTTAATTGTTCTTCATCTTTTTCTTCTATAATCTGATGAACAGTATTTATTACCTCTTCACTATAGTTATCTAGCATTCTAATGACGTATTGAACTGACCCAAAAACAAATGTGTCTTTAGATTCCTGTTCATTAGTATCATTAAAGGACATTACTGCTCCTGCTTCAAAAGAATCTACATCTTCATCTTGAATAACTCTTGGTGATAAGTCCGAGATAATTACTACCTCATCTTCGTTATTTAGTTTTCCAAAATAGACTTTACAGCGATCTCCAATAACAATCGGAGTGTCTTTATTAAATTGATATTGATCCTGAAGTTCTTGTATCGTCATTATTATCAAAAATAAAGTTGTTTTAGAGTTTATAGCACTTTACATACATTTCTGTAAGTAAAATAATTTCTTTTTCTAATTTAAAAATTTATCATGAAGAAAGAAACAATATAAAAGTATGGTTTGGACTATGGGTGAATTTTATACTAGATTTGCATCATAATTCATTTCATATACTTCGATCGATGCTAACCAACAAAACGAAATTTTACTTCTTTCTAATATTTACTACGCTTATTTGGGGCGTTAACTTCCATGTTTCGCAAATTGCAATTGAACATGTTGGAGCAATGTTAGCCGGAACATATAGATATATTTTGGGTGCTTTACTTTTAGGGGCTTTTATGTTCTTTAAAAAGCCTACTAAAAAAGATATTAAACAAAGTCTATCTAAATGGAAGCATATTGTCTTTTTGGGGATTACTGGTGCTTTTCTATACAATATCTTATTTCTTGAAGGACTAAAACATACCACGGCATTTAATGGTGTTTTAATTATTGGACTTACTCCTCTAAATACAGCATTGATATCAATTCCTATGCTGGGACATCGATTAAAAAGAAAGGAAATGATAAGTATCGCACTTGGTTTTATGGGTATTCTATTTGTCATCTCGAAAGGTGACCTTGAAGTCATTAGAGCACTTTCTTTCTCTAAAGGTGACTTATTAATACTTGGAGCGAATTTAAGTTTCTCGTTTGGTAACGTTTTCATCAAAAAGTACTTAGGTCACATCTCTCCTCTTTGGTTGACTAATTTAGTGACATGGGTGGCCTGCTTTGCTTTCTGTATTTACAGTGTTGGCTTTGAAACATTTGTATTCCCTATGGACACAGACTTCCTTTTAGCTGTTTTCTTTATGGGAGCATTATCAACAGCTATTTGCGGGGCATTTTGGTTTATATCGATCAAAGAGCTTGGTGCAGAAACCAGTACATTATTTACCAATCTAGTTCCTGTTTTTGGAACAACAGCTTCATTTATATTGGGAGAAGAAATTAGTATTGGACAAGTTTTTGGCGGAATTTTAGTGATAACTGCATTATTGATCAACAGTATTCAATGGAGAAAGAAAAAAGCTATTGAAGCTGTTTCACTTTAAGAACATTTAATTCTTCTTTGGATAAAGTCATGGTTTCTTCTATTTGTTTGATAAAGTAATCAGAAAGGAATCCATAACATAATTCTGTTTTGTATCTCATAGACATCACTACAAAAGTTTGATTGTTCGATTTTTTCTTTAGCAAGATAATTGGAGTCTTTCTTCCAAACATATCCCAAGAAAAATCGAATTTAAAAGTTTTCACAAAATCAAATAGTTCTTGATTCCGAGAAATAGGTTCAGATTTCAATATAGATTGTCTATATTTTTCAGCTAAGATAACATTCACATTACTAGCAAAACCTTTTAAGCATTTTTCAAATCCTTTTCGTTTAGCCTCAGCAAATGAATTTCCAACGATTTCTGATTGAACAACTATATAAACAGGGTTTCCTAAAGAATCCAATTCGTATTTTGACATCGTAGAATTAAAAACTTGTTCTTCTATTGTCAAATCTCCCGGTAATTCTAAGTATCCTTGATCTCTAAATAATCTTGATTGTTTTTTAGCTTCTTTTGTTGCTTTACTTTTTTGTTCTTTAGGAGTTGGAATTCTATCCTTCTTTTTAAATTGAGCTTTTACGTTTCCGAGTATCAAGCAAAAGAAAAAAAATATCAGTATGGTTGCTTTTAATTTCATGTAGGCTTTTCTAATTTTTGACTAAATTAGTAAAAAATAATTCTAACACATCTTCATGCTAATAATGAAAAACTTTATTCAAACATTATTATTATTCATCACTTTCTTTCAATTAGGTAATACCTATGCACAAAAGGTAAAAAAAGTTGGTGCCAAATTAACAGAACCCATTACTGAAAATATATCCATTGCAGATTTTAAAGAGTCATTAAAAATGAAAGCCCAAATCAAAGCATTAGCGGATGAATTTGGAACTTTAATCGCCTCCAATACAGATTTAACTCTAGATAATTCAGGTACTAATCTCAACACTTTGAGTACATCAAATGTTAAGGGGGAATGGATTAAGACTACTGAAATTAATTACAAGTGGTTTATCGAAGAAAATGATAATGGACAAAAACTGTATTTATCTTGTGAAGTAAAAGGTAAAGCAAGAGAGATCACTAAAAATAAAATTGATCTACATTCAAACTTATTGAAATGCGCAAATAAGAATCTTTGTATCACTCAAAAATTTAAAGAAGGCGAAAGTTTATATTTATCCATTAAAAGCCCTATCGATGGATATATAAGTATCTTTATGAGAGAGGAAGAAATGGTGTATCGCCTACTCCCTTATTCAAGATTAACGGCAGATCAAAATAATTGTATTAAAGTGAATGCAGATCAGGAATACGTCCTTTTTGATGCACAAGGAAATAAAGGGTTAGAATCTATTCAAAATAGAAATGTAGATGAACTTCAACTGTCTACAATGGGAAAAGATAAATTATATAATCGACTTTATATTGTATTTAGTACTACTAAGTTTGATAAACCAATGTTGAATACAGAGAATGGAATTAAAACACTTTATCCTGAGGCATTTCAAGATTGGATTACCAATACGAAGTTAGTGGATAAAAACTTTCAAGATCAAGTGATCTACTTTACTGTTGAACAATAAAAAAAATCCTCTTAATAAAAGAGGATTTTTAAATAACATATTAAAAGTTAATACCAAATTTAGTGTAGAAGTATGCTCCGTTAAATCCCATTTGAACTGGATCCCAATACCCTGCAGTTTCTGTTGAAAGAGGGTCTTGTTTAGTTGGGTAAACATTAAAAATGTTATTCCCTCCTATGGTCCATCTTAGCTTGGGATTAAAGCTGTAAGTAATAGCTATATCTGTAGTTAGTCTACCTGCATAATGATCAATTTCACCATCCCAATCCATCAGTTCAACAGATGAGAATTGATTTAATCTAATCATGGTAGCTAATTTTTTGTAGCTATGGTTAATAGTATAGTTAAACTTATGATTCGGTGCTGATGCCAATAAGAACATCTGCTCTCTTTCACCAAAGTAAATATCTTCTTTTCCAGTCAGTTTCTCGTTGGTAGTAATATCTCCCAATTCCATTCTATTGATATTACCCGCAACGGAAGTAGTGAAATTATGTGCATCAATATCAAATGAATAAGCTAGAACCACATCTAAACCAAGTGTTCTTGTATCCAATGCATTAGTGAAAAATTGAGCTGCACTTACATCCAACTCCTTCAGTTCATCACCAATTTCAGGATCAGTATCTTCAAATGCTCCTGTTAGTACAATTCTATCATCAATCGCTACATAATAACCATCAACAGTTAAAGATAGACCGTCTAACAAATTGGCCGTAAAACCTAAGCTTGCGTTGAATGCTTTTTCTTGTTTCAATTCTGGCATGCCCAAAGCTTTTGCCAACTCACTGTCATTTGGTGTAATTACTTTTTCCATAGTAACACCTCCAACTACATCTGTGAAAATTGAACTATAATGTTTTTGAGCTAAAGATGGAGCTCTGAAACCTGTACTTACTGCACCTCTAACTGCAAATGCTTTAGAGAACTCATATCTTGATGCTATTTTACCATTTAAAGTTCCTCCAAAATCTGAATAATTCTCATATCTACCAGCCACTGCAATCATCCATTTATCTGTAATATCTGTCTCTATATCTAAATAGAGTGCAACGTTGGTTCTTTGAGCATTAACTTCATTTTCTGGTCTAAAACCTGGGAAACCTTGTGCTCCACCCGGTACACTTCCGTCTGAATAATTTTTATAAGACGCTTCCTCACCTGCTCCAATTCCGTAAGTATCGATTCTAAATTCAGAACCAAAAGCGATGTTTAATCCATTTAAAAAGCCATCAAAATACTTTGAGATATCAACACCTGTAACATTTTGTGATAAATAATGCTTACCTGAATAGAATGATGTTGGAGAATTAGCACCTAAAGAGGCATTTAATGTTTGATCTACAGAATATTTAAATTCGTTATAACCAAATGTATTATTAAAGTCAACTTTCCAATCTTTGATATTTGTTTTCACACCTGCACTCACAGAATAATCTGCAATATCAGAAATGATATTTGGATCAAAACCATTAGGATAAATTTCAGGAACGTTTCTGTCATCATCTGCTTCACGAGTCCAAGCATACGACTCACCATGTCTTACACTTGCTCCACCAAAAACATAGGCTTCTGTATTTTCTGATAACGGAAGACCTGCATTTACAAAACCTCCAAATCCAGTCGATAAGGCATCACCAATATAATTTCTGAATGTTTCTTCTTCAGGCATTCTATTCGTTCTTCCTCTATGTTGATATTGTCCAGTAAGGTTAATAAAACCACCTTTTCCTAGCTCAGTACCATAGTTTACATCTACATTTGCAGATTCACCATCGCCTTCACTTGTTACACCAGTACCTACATTTACAGCTACACCATCGGTATTTTTCTTTAAAACTATATTAATTACACCTGCAATAGCATCAGAACCATATTGTGCCGAAGCTCCATCTCTAAGAATTTCAATTCTTTCGATAGCAGCCATTGGAATAGCATTTAAATCTGTACCTGTATTTCCTCTACCTCTAGTACCTACTAAATTCACTAAAGAAGATTGATGTCTTCTTTTACCATTAATCAATACTAATGTTTGATCAGGACCTAAACCTCTTAAAGTAGCCGGATCAACGTGATCGGAACCATCTGCACCTGATTGTCTTTGTGCGTTAAATGAAGGAGCAACATATTGAAGCAACTGATTCATGTCTAATTGACCTGTCGCTGCAGTTACATTTTCTAGGTTGATGACATCAATAGCGACAGGAGATTCTGTTACTGTTCTATTTTGAGATCTTGTACCTACAATTTCGATAGCATCTAATTGCTGAGCTTCTTGAGTTAGTTTGAATGATTGAGGAACATCCTTTGCTAAAATTTCTTCTGTTTGATATCCCATATAACGGATCACTACTACCGCTTCTTCATCAACTATAAAGTGATATTCACCATTAAAATTAGTGGTTGTACCATGTGCTGAATTTCCTTTTTCGAAAATCATAACACCAGGAATCGCTTCGCCATTTTCATCAGTGATAATTCCTGAGATCTGAATATCTGAAGCAAACGATGTAAACGTATTAAATAAAAGGATTGATAAAAGTAAAACTAGGTGTTTCATTTAAATTGTACTTTGTAGATAATGATTAGCTGACGATGTAAAGTTGTAGGGACTGCTTTGAGTTATCCAACAAAGTACTTGATTATTTCAAAAAATTAAGATGTATTTACAAAACCTTTAAATTTGACTGTATCATTAAAAAACAAGGTGTTCAAAAATTAACACAAAATTAGTGATGTTAATTTTTGAACACCTTGTTTAATTATCAACCTCTTGTTAAAAAAGAATTAAAATTGTACTATATCAAGATTTGCCACTTAAATATCCAGTCGTCCAAGCTGCTTGAAAATTAAATCCGCCAGTGATACCATCAATATCTAATACTTCTCCTGCAAAGTGTAAATTTGAAACCACTTTGCTTTCCATAGTCTTCACATCAACCTCCGTAAGACTTACTCCTCCACAAGTCACAAACTCTTCTTTAAACTTAGTCGTCCCATTTACTTGATACTTATCAGCCAATAGAACTTCAACCAGTTTATTCAGTTCTTTTTTACTTAAGTCCAACCACAATTTGGTTTCAGGAATTTCCAAACGTTGAAGAATATAATCCCACAATCTTTGAGGTAACTCAAAAGGATTGTTATTCTTGATTTGCTTTTTCTTTAAAATCACCTTCTGATCATTGACATATTCTCTCAATTCCTGATCAGGTAATTTGTTGTACCATGATACCAATATTTCAAACTGATAGTTTCTATTATACAACATTCGGGCTCCCCAAGCTGAAGTTCTTAAGACAGCTGGTCCACTTAATCCCCAATGCGTAATTAATAATGGGCCTGTTTCATTCAGCTTCTTCTCTCCTACAATTCTCACTCTTGCATCAGGAACAGAAAGCCCCATCAATTTTGTAAGGGGTTTATGATTAATCTTGAAGGTAAATAAAGAAGGAACAGGATCTTCAATTGTATGTCCTAAGTTTTTGATCCAATCAAAGCTCTCCAGTTTTGGTTGTCCACCGATCGTCACAATTACTTTATCAAATACTTGACTGGAATCGTTGATGGTTAATTGAATAGTCCCATTTTCATTTGGTGTCAATTTAGATACCGTATTACTCAAATGTAACTGTACCCCTAATCGATCAGCTTCATCAGTAAGACAATCAATTATTGTTTGAGAATCGTTAGTGTCAGGAAACATTCTCCCATCATCCTCAGCAACAATGTTAACTCCTCTACCTTTAAACCATTCAACAGTATGTTCCCCATTGAATTTACCGAAAGCCTTTTTTAGAAAACGTTCGCCTCTAGGGTAACTTTTTGATAATTTCACAGGATTGAAAATAACGTTGGTTACATTACATCTTCCTCCTCCAGAAATCTTTACTTTCCCTAAAACTTTTGATGTTTTCTCAAATATATGTACTTCGTTAGAAGCCTCTTTAGCGGCTGTTACTGCTGCAAAATACCCAGCAGCACCTCCTCCAATAATTGCAATTTTCATACTTCGAAGATAAACAAAAAGAGCATGTCTACATCATTAATAATGCAAACATGCCCTTTCTTATTTAAATAATTAAAAACTATTCTTTTTTAGCTCTTACAGACATAAATATAGCAAAACCTAATAGGATCCAGCATAAGTAGCCCGCGATTTTAGATATTGTACCCCCAACAACGAAAGATACAGGATCAAAATCGAATGTGATCTCATGTTCTCCTGCAGGTAATTGAATACCTCTTAAAACATAATTGGCACAAATAATATCTGTTTCTTTGCCGTCAATTTTAGCTACCCAACCTGCTGGATAGTATACTTCTGAAAAGACAGCAAAACCACCGTTTTTACTATTTGACTTATATTTTAATCTACGGTGACCGTATTCTGTTAATTCTACTTTATCGCCTTCTGATTTTGAAGTTTTGATTTCTTGATTAAAGCGAGTAACATTAACAATCGCTTGTTTAGAAGGGTCTATTGATGCTAACGCCTCCATTTCTTCATCTGGAGTATTCACTTTTTCAATATGTTCTACAAACCATGCATTCCCTAAAGCGTTCGGGTTTTGTAATACTGCTTCTTTTTGAGGTCCAAGAATGGTGTATTTCATGTTCAGCATATTCAATGCAGGAATTTCTCTTACCTGAAGTGTATCTCCTTTTTGAACTGTATTTGCAAATACCTGAATTTCTCTGCTTAATTCTCTTTCAATTAAATCTTGATATCTACGAAGTTTCGCAGGGAAATAACCACCAATTGATTTATGGAAGTAAGAAGTTTTTGCCTCATTAAATGTATTTTCAGTAAGGTTTAATACTCTAAAGTTAGGATCTTTATCTGCTAATATGTAAGTATCTGCAGGAGTTGCTTTGTGTGTCTGCTTGTTCGTATCTACTTTAAAAGATTCCTTATTGATATATCTTTTCGCTACACTCCAAACATCTCCTATAGTCAATACTCCTACTAAACCTACTGCTAACCATAACTTCAATTTGTTCTTTGAGTACAGATAGAACACTCCACATGCCAAAGCAATCAAAATAAATGATCTTACTACATCTCCTCTAATCATAGAAATTCTTTCCGCTTCCATTGCAGAAGTTAAGTTTCTAATTAGATTAGCATCCTGTGTTTGGAACATTTGTGAGAATATTGCGGCATCTCTAGCCCCACTTACGTCCATAAAACCTGCTGCTACCCACATTATGATCAATAATCCACCAGTGGCTCCTGCTGCTTTGTAAGCTGCTTTTTGTGTTTTCTCATCCCAACCATCATTAATGATTTTGTTGAAACCTAAAGCGGCCCCAAGTGCCATCACTACACAACCAATACCTAAAGCCATCGCTGGCGTTCTGAATTTATTCATACCCGGTAGGATATCAAATAGTGTGTAGTTAAACCATTGCAAGTGTTTACCCCAAGCAAAGAACAGGGCCATTAATAAACTACTTATTAGCCATATTCTATCGCGTTTATCAAGTACAAACAATCCTAATATGAACAAGAAAGATAATATAGCCCCTTGATAGATTGGCCCACCGGTAAATGGTTGTTCACCAAAATATAATGGTAGTTTTATTTGAGATAATTGCTGAACTGCTTGTTGACCATAATTCTTAGAGATCATCGTTAAAAATGGTCCATCTTTCTCTAAAGTTTCTTGGCTACTACCCCCTAGAAAGTTAGGTGATATTAAGGTTAAAGACTCCATTTTCCCCTCAGACCAACTGAAAGCATAATCTTTATCCAAACCTTCTTCTGTATAATTATTTTCTTGACCAGCTTGTGCTGATAATTCTTTTTTACCTCGAATAGAGTATTCTGAGTATTCTTTAGTAGTCCACACTCTCCATAATTGTGTAGAAGCACCTAATGAAGCAGCTAAAATACCGATAGGAATAACTCTAGTTAAAAAGACTTTAATTTCCCCGTTTTTGAAGTAGAAATACAGTTCAGACAAACCATACATCAAGCAAACAAAAATGAGGTAATAAGTAATTTGATAATGGGATGCTCTAATTTCTATACAAACACCAAATGCAAGTAAGGCTGCTCCCATCCACCACTTTTTATCAAAAAGCAATCGCATACCTCCAAGAACTAAGGCTGAATAAGCTATAGCATTCAGTTTTGTAATATGCCCTGCCTCTAATGAGGTAATGAAAAACGTATTGAAAGCAAATGCTGCTGAGATGAAGAATCCCACCCATGGTTTAACTCTAAAACACATTAACCCAATCCAAAGACAAATCATTAAAGCAAAAACCGTCATTGGGTTTTCATATGTTTTATACAATCCCAAATTTGTTGCTAAATACATATAATGAGTTGGATCTCCTTGCAAGCTTGAGAACAATAATTCTGGCATTCCAGAGAACATTGCAGTGTTCCATAAAGGAGGTTCACCAGTCCTTTTGGCTTCAGCTTGAGAGGCATGTGACATCCCTTCAAAATGTATTAAATCACTTTGGTTTAATGATTTCCCATCGATAAATTCTGGGCTAAAATAGATGAATGTTAGAATAAAAAATGCAGGTATTGCGAGTACCCAATTATACTTCTTAAAGTTAAACTTGTCCATTAATATTTTTAGTTATGCTTAGAGTACTTTAGTTAAGTGTACTTCAAGTTTGAAAAATCTCACTTTATTATTTAGCATCCAAACTACAAACTCATAATTTTTTCTAATTCTTCCTTGAGTTTTAATGCTTGTTGCTTTTCCTCAAATTGAGCCACTGCTTCTGCACGAATATCTTCCCTTTTAAAATCAAATGGTTGATCGATCCACTGTTGTAAAGCTTCTGCAAGGGCCTCTTCATTCATATCATCAATAAGTTTACCATTCTTATCATGGATAATTTCTTTCATCCCTCCTCCATCTTTAAAAGCCATTACAGGTGTACCACAATACAGACTTTCCAACATCACATTAGGTAAATTATCTTCTCTACTTGGTAATACAAATAAATCGGCCGCAGAGTATGCCATAGCCATTTCTTCTACCGAATGAAGGCGACCAACAGCATGAAGATGATCAGATTCAAAAAGGTCTTTATCATAATCCCCCACTACAAGAATGCTTACTTTCTCTTGCAAATCACACTTCTTTAAAGCATTGATCAATAACATTGCTCCTTTTCGAGTATTCGATATTCTTTCACTAACAAAAAGTAATACTTTATGATCTAATGGTAATTTGAACTTTTTTCTAACTTCAATTTGATCATGAATAATCACTTTTTCTGTTGATAACCCATACCTTGCCAATTTGTGATTAAACCTTCCAAGCAGCTCACTTTTTTTTGATAAATCCAATAACCATTGAGAAGGAGCCATTACTGTTAATTTTGTATCATTTAGTGCCTTCTTTTTGATATTGTAAAAGAGTTGATCCACCTTGTTAAACTTTTTAAATCGTTCATGATCTTCATAATAATGAAATCCTCCTTGAAAAGGGTTCATATCGTGTAAATACCAGATTACTTTCTTATTGATGTTCTTAAAAAAGGATGGATAATTAATGAAATTGGCAACCCAATGTAAAATGACAATATCAGCCTCTACAACAATTGGGTGTTTTTCTAATTTATACAAACTTAATGGTGAAGAAAATCCTTCGCATTGATCATCCTCCATATAAAAATGAGGTAAAATCTTTAAGTTCTTGTAGATGGTAGAAATTCTCCTAAAGTTGATAGATGTTCCATAAGAGTAGATCTTTTTTTCCTCATTCCCTTCATCTCTGCACAAAACTTTCGAGTCTACTCCTAGTTGAAGTAATCCATTATGAAATCGTAAAGCAGCATTTGCAGCTCCACCACGTGGATATGTTGATATATGAACTACTTTCATTAATTTAGCTTATGTTATCGATTTTATAGTGCAAATATGGTTACAATTAATAATCTTTGAAAAAATTAAAACTCTTTATTTTTTAAACTAAAACGAATACAGATACTTTTGCACTGTTATTCGAAATCTATAAAACAAAATCAACCGAATGGTCTCAAGTATATATCAAAAGTTTAACAATTGGATCAAAAAAGATGGCGTTTATTCCATTTTAAAAAATATCAATTGGCTCTTTTTTGATCGCATTCTTAGAATGCTAGGAGGCTTATTAATTAATGCTTGGGTAAGTAGATATTTAGGAGCTTATAATATGGGTATTTGGGATATTTCTCTAAGTGTAAGTAACCTATTTATTGTTTTTTCTGCTTTTGGATTTGAACGTCTACTTATCAAAAATCTAGTTGATGTTGATGACAATACTCGTAATCAACATTTATCTGTTGCTTTTACAGTTCGTTTAATCGTTTCTTTAGTTGCTTTCCTATTATCGGGTATTATTCTACAATTACTAGCCGAAGGCAATTCTACAAGGATTATGATAGGATGGTTGATATCAAGTAGTATTTTCCTTTCAGTCTTTGATGTTATTACCACAAAGTTCCAAGCCGATCTATTATCAAAATATATTGTTATCGCTAAGGGAACAGGATTCATTATCGGCTCTTTATTAAAGGTTTATTTCATTTTAGAGAATTATCCTTTAGAATACTTTGTAGGATCATTCTTAATTGAACTTGTTATTGGTTTTATCATTTTGATGTATATCTACCTTAAGAAATATAATCACCATCAATATAAATTCACCAAAAAAGTATTTTTAGAATATTGGTCCACCTTCTTTCCTTTACTCATTTCCAGTTTGGCCTATATCATTTACACTAAGGTAGATCAAATCATGATCGATAGGTTATTGGACGAAACTGCTGTAGGTATATATACTCGTGCAGTTAAACTAAGTGATATATCAGTAGCCATCTATGCCATTATAGCGAACTCTTTATTCCCTGAATTAACCAAACAATCTCAGCAAGGGATTAAACAGTTACATCATTCTTTTGAACGACTTTCATCAATGTTAACAGGGGTTGCTTATGTAGGAGTCATATTTGTTCTAATTAGTAGTCATTTTGTGATCAACCTACTTTATGGGGAGGAGTATCTTGGGGCAATTAGTAATTTAAATATTCTGATTTTAGGTTCAATAGCATTATATAATGGAGGCATGAGAGGTAATTATTTGATTCTAAGAAATCAGAAGAAAATCATTCTAATTACCAGTTTTCTATCGATATTTATCAATGCAGCCTTAAATTATGTATTGATACCATTATATAGTACTAACGGTGCGGCAATTGCTTCTGTGATTACTTTATTCTCTACAAATATTTTTATCAACCTTCTTTTTAAAGAAACAAGAACGATTGGTAAGCTTCAATTGAGATCCTTATTCCTTTATTACTTCATTAAAAAATCGCTTAAAAAATAATGACGAACGCTCCTATTGCTTTATTTATTTATGATCGACCTGATCATTTAAAAAAGACGATTTTAGCTTTAAAAGAAAATAAAGAGCTATATCAATCGCCTTTGTATGTTTATGCAGACGGAGCAAAAAGTAATAGTACTAATGAGCAAAAAGAGAGGATTCGGAATACAAGAACTATTGTTAGAGAATTATTAAACGACCATCCTGATTTTAACCTTATTGAAAAAGACCAAAATAATGGATTGGCCAATTCTATTATCGGAGGTGTGACCGAACTAACAGAGAAATACGGAAAAGTAATTGTATTAGAAGACGATATTATCAGCTCTCCTTTTTTTCTAAAGTACATGAATGACAGTTTAGAGGTATATAAAAATGATGACAACATTTTTCATATCAATTCCTATCTTCCTCAATTCCCTAAATCAAAATCATTTGATCTAAAGAAAGATACATTTCTTTCTACTCATATGTCTTGTTGGGGTTGGGCGACTTGGAAAGAATCATGGCAATATTTTGATAACGACACAGAGAAAATCTATCAACAACTTATTGATAGAAATCTCATTGAAGAATTAGACCTTCACGGTCACTTTAAAGGGTCTGAACAATTAGTTAAGAATATCAATAGAGAAATTAAAACGTGGGCAATAAAATGGTCATCTTCGATTTTATTAAATAACGGTAAATGCCTAAATACCTCTCAATCACTATCAAATAATATTGGCACCGATGGAAGTGGTGAAAACTTTGTTGGAATTCCGATATGGGACCCTTATCAAACAAAAATTTACTATAACAAAGTCAACCCAAAATCAATCAATAAAGATATTTCAATCGGTGATCTTTATTTCGAAAAATTTTATAAACATGTAAATGTAAAAGGGATAAAAAGAAAGCTTTATAAAATTTACTATGCCTTAAAAAGGTATTCAAGTAGATAAATCACTATATTGTGAGCCACAATTAATGAATATTACTTATGGCAACTCTCATAGATCTGCTACAAAAACAGTCTCTACTAAAAGTATTACTCCACGCTAATTATTTAGTTAAGAAAGGGTTCTTAAAACAAATTGGGTGGAATGAAAGTATCAAAAGCTTTTCTTCTATCGATCAAAATGGATCGTACATCCCTTGGTTTACCTACTCTGCTATTCATTTCCTTAAACAAAGGGATTTATCAAAATTAAATTTATTTGAATACGGAAGTGGCAACTCCACTTTATGGTTTTCTGATAGGTGTCAATCTGTTCATTCTGTTGAGCATGACAAGGATTGGTATATGAAAATCAAAAATAATATCCCCTCAAATGTCAAATATGTATTCAAAAGTCTGGAAGAAAATTATGAAGATACTGTCTTAGAATCTCCAAATTTATTTGATATCGTTGTCATTGATGGAAGAAAAAGGGTAAAATGTGCCTATGCATCCTTAGAAAAACTATCTGATAATGGAGTAATTATTTGGGATAACTCTGATAGAGAAATATACAATGAAGGCTATGAAATGTTAATCAAGAAGGGCTTCAAAAGATTAGACTTTTATGGTTTAGCTCCTTCTTGTGGAGATCATTCATTAACGAGTATATTCTACCGCAAAGACAATTGTCTAGATATATAATTATCTTTCGTACCTCCTCCTTCTCAAATACACAAACAATACACCTAAAAGTGCTGTAACCACAACCGGTACACCTACATTCAACCACTGCCAAAAGGCTTTTTCTTCTCTTACTTTAAAAGAGTCTAGAGGGCGTAAGGTCACCTTCTTATTTCTAGCCATGATCAAACCGTCTTGATCAGTTAGATATTCTAAAGCGTTCATTACAAACTCTAAATTCGATAAGGTTTGTCCTCTATGACGGTCGAATTCTATGGATTCGACACTTCCGGTGATAGGGTTAAATTCGTTCTTTACAATATCGCCATCAGCAATCACAATTACTTTTGTAGGATGAACAGAGTTCTTAATTAAGGATTCTTTTGGAATTCCTCTTGGAGGGAATCGATTGGCGTAAAGCGATTTAAATGTCCCTTCTAATAAATAAGCGACAGGAATATGAGGTTTGGTAAATAGTTCTTTATTACTTGCTTCCTTAATCTCATCCAAAGAAATTAAATTCGGCATCGGGCGGATTCTAGAATAATTTGATGTAAACAATAAAGGTGTCTTTTTTATACCCACTGATTTAACTGTATCTAAAGAAGAAACGAACTTACCGTAAACCACATCCATATTTCTTACGATTGGATGTTCAGAGAAAGTATTTAAATAAGTATAATATGGCCAAGGTAACTTTTTGATATTGGCTTTATCACCAAAATTACCAGCGACCACCTCGATCAACCCTGCCTGTTGGTCTTGTATTAAATCCACATTAGTTCTTACTCCCAATCTAAAAATCAGATCTTCAATACCTAAATCATATCCAAAAGCATAAGTACCTCCTAAAGGAATCGAGTCTTTGTTCATTTGCACCTTATCCAAAAGGAACATCGCATTTCCTCCATTAATCAAATACTGATCAATAAAATATTTATCTCTATTTCTGAAAGTCTTTTTAGGTTGAGCAATTATAGCGGCATCATATTTATTTAACTGTGATAAATCAGTCAGCCAATTGATTTGATATTTTTCTTGAAGACTTCCCGTTAACTCTTGTAACTCCTGAGGCTTCAATTCATCGTGACCTTGCACAATCGCAATTCTTTTCTCCTGAGTATTTGATAAATCTTTGATAACTGAAGCCAACTCAAATTCTACCCCTTCTATCGATTGGTTAATTTGTTCTTGAGCAGATTTAGCTTTATTCCCTTTCAGCAATAAAACTCCTTTTTGTTTATTCTTATAGGTGATTAATGCACCTGGATAAATCAAACGCTGTGTTTGTTCTCCATTAGCCCCCACATCGTATAAAGTCGTTTGAGGAATACCTTTTTCAATTAATGATTTCTGAAATTGTTGTTTCTGTCTTACATCAGCAAAATCGTTCGGATCTATAAATCTAAAGTCCAATTGCCCATTGGCCTGTACTTTAAACTCTTCTAGAGTTTCTTGAATAGCCGTTTTCAAATGCTCAAATTCAGCATTCAAAGGTCCATCAAGATAAACATCGATAGCTACCTTCCCTTCTAAATTACTTAATAACCTTTCTGTAGCCGGATTGATACTAAATCTCTTCTCTTCTGTTAAATCCCATCGGAAGAATAGTTTATCAGAATGAATGTTTAATAAAATCAATAGTAATGCTATTGATGAAAAAGTTAAAAGGTCTTCCCACTTACGCATAGAACAACTCTCAGATAATTAAAAAATTGAGTTACAAAAATGATGGTTTATATAAATAAATCAAACTGCACCTCCATCGAAGATTTAAATGCTCATCATTTTTTTATTTTTTTAAAGATAAAAGCAGAAGATTCCTTGATTTTAGACCCTTAGCAAAATCAAAGTCCAAGATTTTTAGGCTGAACTAAATAATTAAGCGACATTCACATCATATGTTTATTTTTTAATGTACTTTTGCATATTCAATTGGAATCTAGATCATTTTAAGTAGTGAATTTTAAAGATATATTAGATCAAAATCCAATCTTTGATGTTGTCGCCAATAGTGCCAAATCAGTTGGTTTTGATACTTATTTAGTCGGTGGTTTTGTGAGAGACCTCCTGTTAAAACGTCCATCTAAAGATATTGATATTGTCTGTGTAGGTAGCGGCATCGTCCTTGCCGAAGAGGTTGCAAAACAAGGTGGCAATTTACCTTGTAGTACTTTCAAAAGTTTTGGTACTGCAATGGTGAAGTTCGATGAATACGAGGTAGAATTTGTAGGTGCTAGAAGAGAGTCTTATCGACGTGAATCTAGAAAACCTATTGTAGAAGATGGTACATTAGAGGACGATCAAAACAGAAGGGACTTTACAATCAATGCATTGGCTATTTCTCTTAATCAAGATAACTACGGTGATTTAGTTGATCCTTTTGGTGGAGTTCAAGATTTGGAAAAGAAAAATATCATCACTCCACTTGAACCTAACATTACATTCTCAGACGATCCTTTAAGAATGATGAGAGCCATTCGTTTTGCCTCTCAACTTAATTTTGATATCGATCCAGATACTTTTGATGCTATAGTTGATAATAAAGAACGCATCTCCATTGTATCTAAAGAAAGAATCATGGATGAGTTGAATAAAATTATCCTCTCTCCTGTTCCTTCTTATGGATTTAAACTACTATTTACTTCAGGGTTGCTTCAATTGATTTTCCCTGAAATGCAAAATCTTCATGGTGTTGAACGTAGAGATGGAAAAGGTCATAAAGACAATTTCTACCATACGTTGAAAGTATTGGATAATGTTGCCGAAAAATCAAACGATTTATGGTTGAGATGGGCAGCTATCCTTCACGATATCGCCAAGCCTGCCACTAAGCGTTTTAATCAAAGAGTGGGTTGGACCTTCCATGGTCACGAAGACAAAGGAGCACGAATGGTTCCCGGTATCTTTAAGCGTTTAAAGCTTCCGTTGAACGATAAGATGAAGTTTGTTCAGAAATTGGTAAAGCTTCACTTACGTCCAATCGCTTTAGTTAAGAAAGAAGTAACGGACTCTGCTGTGAGACGTTTACTTTTTGAAGCTGGAGACGACATCGATGCTTTGATGATGTTATGTCGTGCCGATATCACTTCGAAAGATGGAAATAAAGTTAAAAAATACCTTTCTAACTTCGATTATGTAGAATCTAGGTTAGAAGCGGTTGAAGAAAGTGATAAAGTACGTAACTTTCAGCCCGTTATTACAGGCGAGCTAGTCATGCAAACTTTTGATATTAAACCATCAAGGGAAGTAGGTCAGATTAAAGACCAAGTGAGAGAGGCGATTTTAGATGGGAAAATCAAAAATACACTCGAAGAAGCAAAGCCTTTTATGATTAATGTAGGTATCGAATTAGGACTTACACCTTTAAATACAGAAAACGAATAAACTAGGTCATATAACTTTATGAATGATTTAATACTAAGAACTGCAAGAGGAGAAAAAACTGAAAGAACACCCGTATGGTTAATGCGTCAAGCTGGACGTATTTTACCAGAATATAGAGCGGTTAGATCAAGTGTTTCAGGATTTGTTGAATTATGTCAGACTCCAGAATTAGCTTGTGAAGTAACTATCCAACCTGTAGATTTATTGGGCGTAGATGCAGCCATTATTTTCTCTGATATTTTGGTAATTCCGGAAGCAATGGGCTTACCTTATGAAATGGTTGAGAAAAGAGGTCCTTTCTTCCCTAATACAGTTCAAACTGAAAAAGACTTAGATAAAATTCGTGTTGCTGATGTACAATCTGATCTAGGATATGTATTGGATGCTATCAAATTAACTAAAAAGGAATTGAACGATAGAGTTCCTTTAATTGGTTTTGCTGGTGCTCCTTTCACTATCTTCTGTTATATGATCGAAGGTCAAGGGTCTAAAACATTCTCTAAAGCAAAGAAAATGTTCTATACTCAACCTGAGTTCTCTCATAAATTACTTCAGATGATTACTGATTCGACCATTGCTTACTTAAAAGCACAAATCGAAGCAGGCGCGGACATGATTCAGATTTTCGATTCTTGGGCGGGTATTTTATCACCTGAGCAATACGATATTTTTGCCATGCCGTATATCAACCAAATTTGTGATTCAATTACAGAAGTGCCAAAAACAGTATTTGCTAAAGGTGCTTACTTTGCTAGAGAAGCAATTGGTAAATCAAATTGTAATACTGTTGGTCTTGATTGGAACATGGATGTTGCAGAATCAAGAAAATTAGTTAACGGTAAAGTGCTTCAGGGTAACCTTGATCCTTGTGCCTTATATGGTTCTGACAAAGATGTGGAGAAAGCGACTATCAAGATGTTAGATACTTTCGGTCCTGATCATCATATTGCTAACTTAGGTCATGGTGTATATCCTGATATTGACCCTGAGAAAGTGAAGGTCTTTATCAATACAGTAAAAGAATACTCAGCAAAAATGAGAGGATAATATTTCTTTCATTCAAAATATTTAGAAGGTCTTGTGAAAGCAAGACCTTTTTTTGTTTAAATATAAAACACTACACTTCACCGATAAAAAACTAAAATAAATCATTTGTTGATATTTTAACCATTATTAAAACTAATTTCTACTATATTTAGCAATTATTTTTTCAACTGATGAGTTCACAAGAAATCATCTTTACTAAAACGCATATTCAGATGAAGTGGCTTTCAAAAGGATTAAAAGATAAAGTCATCAAGATCAATAAAAGAACCAATGAAGTAACGTATTTACCTCACCAAAAAACTCGATCTTTAAATAATCCTGAAGAAAAAGTTCAATTAGAAACCTTCTTGAAAGTAATCTATGAATTAGGTTACCCTGCATCTCATGTTCGAGTATGTGTACCTGTAAAAATGGGTTCGTCTACCAAAGAAGCTGATATTATTGGCTACAATGATGAGGAAGGTCTCGAACCCACTTTAATTGTTGAATGTAAAAAGAAAGGTGTCAGTAGAAATGTACTCATGCAAGCTGTTCATCAAGGTTTCTCTTATGCAGCAGCACTAATGGCTCATTACGTATGGACTACTGATGGTGCGAATGATTATTATCACGAAGTACTTCCTCATAAAATTGGAGAACGTGAAAAAAATGTATTGCCTTCTGTACCCAAATTCAATGGTAAAAATTCTTTCTTCTTTAAAATTAGAAAAAGGTTTTTTAGATCGACAAAAGATATTTTTAGTTTTATAGGTAAATCATTAAAAAACACATTATTTATCCATTCTCTTATTTACATCTCATTTTTATTTATTACTTTCTTTGGTTCATCTAAATTACTTTTCATCAATATCAATAAGATTCTTGCCACTCCTATTGTAGAGAAAATGTGGTACACTTTTAAGATGGATTTTTCCTGGTTTTATGTTAGCCTATCTTTTCTTTCCATATTATTCATCATCACTTTAAGTAACATTATTAGTTTCTTCCCTGCGTTAGGAAACAATCGATTAAAATGGCGTCAGAAATTACTAATCACTTTTTTTATGACGATTCCTATTTGGGTAACGGTAAAGTTCTTTTCTAAAGCTTGGTGGAATTGGGATCATTATTTACGTTTAGGCGAAAAGACATGGATGTTTTTACAACCACATTTATTAATTCTACCTGTACAGTTCATTATTATAGCTGGGATTTTAGCATTACCTAAAAAGACAAAAAGAAGGAAAAGAAAATAGAGAATTGTAATGCGTTTATCTTTAGAATTTTATAACTTAAATATAGAATCACCTAAACGCATACCCTAATGTGGAAAACAACGCTATACATCTTATTAATACCAATTCTTAGTGTAGGTCAAAATATAAACTTTGAAATCAATGACTTACACACAGCACAAAAGAAAGCTAAAAAGGAACAGAAAGGCATATTTATCGATATCCATACCAATTGGTGTAAAAACTGTGAATGGATGCAAGAAGAAGTATTTAAAACCAAAAAAGTTTCTTCGTATTATAATAACCACTACATCAATTTATCTGTTGATGCTGAATCTAAACTAGGTAAAACTCTAGTCGAAAAATATAATTTATCGATCTACCCTTCCTATTTGTATCTTAATCAGGATGCTGAAGCATTACATTTAGCCACTGGATTGAAAAGTAAAGAGGAGTTTATCGAAGCTAGTAAAGAAGCGGAAGATCCCAATAATCAATTATTTGTTTTACAGAAACTGGTAAAGAACGAAAAGGAACCCGATATTAAAATCCTAAGCAATTATATATACACCACTTATAATGCAGCCTATGAAGACGAAATAATGTTGTCGAAATTTTTAGGTAGACTAAATGATGACCTGCTAAAAGAGGAATCGATTTGGAGAGCATTAAAAGAAGCGACAATGCATAATGGATTACATTCAGAAAGCTTACATTATATCGTAAAACACTCTAATGTAATAGAAAGTGAACATGGCATTAAAGATATCATACAAACCATAAACGCTGCTGCCAGTATCTCTATGCAGCCTTATGTTGAAGAGAAAAATATTAAAGGTTGGGAAAAATTAATGAGTTATTTAAATACTTCATTAGGTAAACAAGGTACAACTCTCAATTTAGCCTACAACCCTACCTTTTACATCAATATACAAGATTTTGAAACTGCTTATAATAAAATGAGTGAAGGTGTAAAAACGCTTCATGACCGGGATCCTGAAGTCAGAGCATACCTCTATAGGAATTGGGCCTGGGATATATATCACTATTATGATGATCAAGAGAAATTAAGTACTGCTTTAGAATGGGTAGATAATTCTTTAGACGTTCACTATAACTCCATCAACCTCGAAACGAAATCAGGAATACTACTCAAATTAAAGAGCTATGAAAAAGCAAAGATGACTGCTTTAGAAGCTATCGAATTAGCAAAAAAAGAAAAAGTACATCCTACTTTGGCTTACTCAGTTCTCGAAAAGCTAAACACAACAAAATGATGTATTTTGTCTATGAATAAATGAACCTTATTGTATTATATATAAAGTGTAATCTTACAGTACAAAGACATAAATAACTTACACAACCTTGATTTTATAACTAAAATCAAGGTTTTTTACTTTACAACAACATTTTGACTACACAAAAAACACATGACTTTCTTAGTACTTTTTTAACATCACAATTCAGTTTTAATCTAGGATGATAATTTACGCTCAACACCCTAATGTGTTACTTTTACAATTGTAAAATACGACGTGACGCTATTTTATTAGTTAAACTTTTTGACATAATAAGAACAATATTACTTCTAAGCTTTTGAAATAAAATGAAGAGATTACTTACTTTACTATTAACATTTTTAGCAATACAACTTCAAGCACAAGAATGGGATATTTTCCCAGTTCCAGCTATGGCAGGTGCAGACAGTATTTGGGAATTACAAGACAATGTCTCAGATGATTTTAATTATACTTTTGAAGGAACAGACTCAAAAGTAAACTTTGGCAATGATAAATGGTATAACTTTTATCATAACCATTGGGATGGACCTGGATATACTTATTGGAAACATCAAAATGTAACAGTAGAAAATGGCAACTTGATTATTACAGCAGGCTATACTCCTGAAACGAGTAAAGGAGGTTCCTATGGTGTAGCTTCTGGGTGTGTGACTTCAAATGCTAAAGTTGTTTACCCTGTCTATGTAGAATCGGCCATTTCAGTAGCTAACATTGAGTTAGCCTCTTGTTTTTGGCTTTTAAGTCCTGATGATACTGAAGAAATTGATATCATAGAAAACTACGGTGGAGTAAATTTCTATAAACAATTTACTCATATCAGTCATCACTCCTTTGTTCGTAATCCTTTCACAGATTATCAACCAAGAGATTGGAATTCATGGTATCCTGATAGTAGAGTAAACAACTCTTATGGTTGGGGTGATTGGTGTTGGAATAACGGTGGTGAACGTCGTTATATGCGAATGGGAGTTTATTGGAAAAGCCCTAAACATTTTGAATACTATATAGATGGAGAATTGGTAAGAGTGATGTATTATAATGCCATTGCTACCAATTATAATGGCACTTGGCAATACACTTACTTTAAGTCGTTAACTTGGGATGTGAATGGGTATAAGTTACCTACAAACATTGCTTCAGGAAATCAAGCAGGCTACACCGATGTTATCATTCATTCTACAAGTAGTTCATTTGATATGGATAAGTTAAAAGCCGCATCAAATGCTTCTAATGGATATAATGTTATTGACCCTGCTTGGTTCCAAGGTGGAGATGATGATGACTTAGATGGTAATGGTGTCACTCTTGAAGCTAAAGGATTCACTAAAGAATTAGACATCATTATCAATGTAGAATCCCAAGGATGGTTATTAGATCAAACTCCCTCACAAGCTAGTTTAAACGATCCTACAAAAAACCAAATGAAAGTAGATTGGGTAAGGGTCTACAAACCTGTTCCTGATAATGGTGGCGTTCGTCCTGTAACAGGTGTATCTCTAGATCCAACAGAAAAAGTAGTTGCCAATGGTAGTGCATATAATGTGACCCCTACTTTTGTACCTTATAATGCAACTAACAAGAATGTAACTTTCACTTCAAGTAATGAAGCTGTTGCAACAGTAAATACTAATGGTGTTGTTTCTGCAGTTGGTCTTGGTGATGCGGTAATTAATGTAACTACTGAAGATGGTAATTTCACAGCTACTTCTAATGTAAAAGTAATTGAAAATGGTGCTGGTAGTGAATTCATTATTGAAGCAGAAGATTTTGATAGAACTGGAGGCACAGTAGACGACGAAGAATGGGGAGGTCCTGGCTTTGGTGTTGGAATTACTGATGATAATTTGGGCATTAATTGGGTAAATAATGGTGATTGGGTAGAATTTGATTACAACGTTGCTGAAAGTGGAAATTATAAAGTAACTTTTTTAGTATCTACTCCCAGTGATGGAGCAGCAGTAACTTTATTAACTAATGGTGAAGAAGTTGGAGAAGTGGTAGTTCCTAATAATGATAGCTGGGGAGATTATCAAGAAGTTGCTTTAGAAGTTGATTTCTACTTAGAGGCAGGTCAAAATACTTTTAAGGTTCTCGCATCAGGTAGTAACACTTGGCAATGGAATATGGATAAAATGATCTTCACTCCATATACCGAAAATATTATTGCAGTAGAAGGAATTGAACTTGATATCACTTCAGCTGATGTTGAAAGGTATAAAACACTTCAACTTTCAGCTACTGTTTTACCAGAAAATGCGAGTAATAAGAATTACTCATGGGAATCTTCTAATACTTTTGTCGCAACTGTAGATCAAAATGGAATAGTGACAGGTGTACAAGAAGGTGAAGTGGAAATCACTGCAGTAACAGCAGAAGGTGGTATTAGAGCTACAGCTACAATAACTGTTACACCTGCTACAAGTATTCCTGTAAGTGGAATAAACATTGATATTTATAATGTTGAATTAATCATTAATGAGACTGCTACTATTACGGCTACTGTTCTTCCTGCTGAAGCAACTAATCAAAATGTAATTTGGAGTTCATCTAACGAAACAATTGCTACTGTTACTAATGGAATAATTACTGCTTTAGCTGAAGGGAACTGTACTGTTACAGTTGAATCTGAAGATGGAAGTTTTTCTCAAAATATTAGTGTGGTTGTAAAAGCAGAGGCCCCAACTTCAATAGATAATGTATACAATCCATTAGTAGTTTATCCCAACCCAAATAAAGGGTCGATTACCTTAAGAGGATTATCAAATAAAGTATATAAAATTATCATCTATAATCTTAATGGACAAAATGTATATTCAGTGAATACATATTTCGAAAATGAATATAAAATTGATCTAAGTAATCAACCAAAGGGAGTATATTTAGTTCAGGTTATTGATGAAGAAACAAGTTATTCTAGAAGAATAATAAAAGAATAAATTTTCCCCAAATAAATTAGGCATCCAATTGTGGATGCCTTTTTTTATTTCTTTTGTTTATTGATGAAAACAAATTCACCTCCTTCATCTCCTACTCCATATAAGACACCAAACTGTGGTGCGTTTTGACTGTTGTTTGCTACAATTTTATTGAATCTGTAAAACAGACTAGAGGCTGTCATAAACTTATCTTGATTGGTGTTCAAAGTCTGGAACAAATATTTAGAAAAAACAGATTGATCCGGTACTGTTTTTAAAGTACCACTCGTCATACCTTTTCTACTCTTTTTGGAATAGTAATTAGTAATCGATTGAGATGGTTCGTTTAGTATGGATCTACTTGATCTAAATATACTACCACTAAAACAAGCATCAGAAATTAACAAAGTATGTTTTGCTTTGATACCTTTTAATTTTGTACTTAAATTAGAGTTAGCTATCCAATGTGAATCATCAGATTTATGCGCATCAGAAGGTAGCCAATATCCTTCAGCTACTTCTTCATCATAAATACCGTGCCCTGCATAATAAATAATAAGGTTATCGTTTTCATTAATTTGATTCCTCATCGAATTAAAAGCCTTTACCACATCATCTCTTTTAGGATCATTTAATTGAATGATATTTGATGTAGCAAAACCGTATTTTTCTTCAAGAATTGATCTGAAATTTTTAGCATCACGATGAGGGTATTTCAGGTCTTGGATATCTTTATCATCATAATTTTGCACACTGATAATTAGAGCATAAAAATTCCCCACAGTTTCCTCAAATGGTTTATTTACTTCTTTTTTATCGACTACTAAACCTCTAGATGCAAACACAGGACTTGAAAGTGTTTTATTCGCATTAACTAGTAATTGTTCTTTTGCATGATTATCAAGAATAACCGTATTAATGTGTTTAATGGTGATATTTTCAATGTTTATAGATGTTCCCTCAGCAACAAATCCAGTAACATCATCTTTTGAGGTTAATTTCGAATAAGGAAATCTTTTAACAAAATGTTCATTGATGAATAAATAATACGAATGATCGATTTTCCTTACAGTCAATTTATTATAATCATATTTTTTGATTGACTTATGATATTGCCACTTCACTATTTCAACTTCATGGCCATCATTTAATTTTTGGATATGGAACCTTCCATCTCCGCTAAATACAAAACTATAGCCTTTTTTTCCGTTAGGTGACATCCCCCAAATAATACCATTTGCGTGAGATTTATTATTAGCCACATGCTTAATTTTTGTTTCTATCTCGAAATTATCAAGCGTTGTGTACTGAAAACCGGACTTCAATTCGATTACAGTTTCATTTTTCTCTTTTGAAGATAAATGATAGTTGCCATCCTTTAAATTACTATGCCTAAATATGTCTTCATCGTGTTGCACGATCTCCCATTTATGATCATTATTTTCGAATTCTTCATTGAAAATAATGTTCATAGCAAATGGTTGAACTGCATGATAATGAGTGTAATTTACTTGGGATAAGGTGTCGAAAGACAAGAATAAAGTAATAGCAATACAATATTTAAAATAGTACTGGGTCATGGTTCGATTAATTGTAAAGAATATAAGTAAGTTTTGGGCTGATTATGTGGTCGTTCTTTACAATGATTAACCTAATACGACGTATTTGAGTTCATATTCTACATTAAATACAATAGATTTCTATTTATTATTCTATTTTCAATAATTACAAAAATCACAATCTAAAAAAAGTTATGTAAGATATTTTTAATAAAATTAAATTATAAGCCTTTTACATCCCATGCGGAAGCGGAATGATCGTCTGACACAGAGACAATAATTGTATTATTTAACCACAGTAATCTATTTACAGAAGTACCATGTCCAGCATGTCTAGCTTTATCAATTACTTTTAAAAGTCTAAAGTCTCTCCTTCTCCAAACTTTAATCGATTTATCCTTCGAACACGTAGCAAAGTAGTCCCCATTCGGTGAAAATGAAATATCATTAATAGTATACATATGTGCCACAATATCCTCTTGGGTTTCTATAAAACCATCAAGATTCCAAACTCTCATATGTGCATCTCTACTACCAGACAATAAAAATTTCCCATCTGTAGATATAGTCAAAGCAAACACAGATTTATCGTGACCTATTAACTCACGAATCTCAGAACAGTTATCAATATTGTATCCTCTAATAATACTATCGCTCGCTCCTGCCCAGAAATGTAGTCTTTCTGCATCAACAGCTATGCTTCTTACCGATTCATTAGATACTTTAACTTTTGATTGTACCAACCATTTAGAAATAGAAACCACATATACCCAACCATCTCCAGTGCCTACAAAAAGTAGATCATCCATTCTTTCGATAGCAAAAACAGCTTTATCAGTTAGCTTTAAAGACTTAAGTTCTTTACCAGAATTTAAATCTAATAAATGAATTCCTTCGTTATTTTGTCCAACGACTAATTGATTTAGTTCTTCGATGGCAGCCATAGAGTACACCGTATTAGGAACTTTAGCCACTAATTTCCCTTGATCAGGTTGATCTATATTCCACTCTACCACATATCCATCAGCTCCTGCCGTATAAAATAATTTGGGGTTTGATGTTTTTACTACACTGTAAAGTCCATCTTTGTGACCACCAAATTGGGCGATTTTTTCTACTTCTAATACCTGTCTTTTCATCATAATATTAATTGTTGCAACAAATATGACAATTAATTCAAAAAAGTAAAAAATGATATCTTAGAATATTTATTTAATTTTGGGTATGCCAATTATCATTAATAAAAATATTGATCAGAAAGTATTTTGGTGTCTATGGAAAATTGAAGAGACCGAAGAAGAACTTTTAGTAAAGACATTCGAAGATGAAACATCTTTTGAACATATAAAAAATAAGCATAACAGGCTTCAAACTATTGCTTCAAGAGTAGCTTTGAAAGGTTTATTAGATTCACTTCAAATTAAATATAAAGGGATATTGAAGGATGAAATTGGGAAGCCTCAATTAATTGATGTTGGAATGTCTTGTTCTATTTCACATTCAAAAAATTATGCTCTGGTGGCAGTATCAAAAAATAGTGATAATGATGCTATTGGATGTGATGTAGAAAAAATTCAAGCAAGAATAAACCGTTTATTGTTCCGAATTGCAACCAATGACGAGATTGCTTTTGCAGATGCTAACGAAGTAAAAGGAACAAAAATATGGTGTATAAAAGAAGCTTCTTATAAGGCCTTTGGAAAACTTAATATTGAATACAAGTCTCAAATTATCACACACTTTAAAGATAATGAGCCTAATCAGGTAATTATTAAAGATGTATCAGAAAATCAGAACTGTTATCAATTACAATTTGAACAGGTTGAGGACACTCTGCTTTGTTTTGCATTTAATTAATGTCTTAACACCCTGCTTTGATACCACCTTCTTTCCTGTCGCATAGCTTCTTTAGGATCATGAAATAAAAAGAAAGGAACACCAATTTCTTTCAAACTTTTTTCTATTTCCTTCATCTCTTCATCTTTCTTTCCCTTGTTGACATCACGAATCATAATCCCAGAAATATTATTTGAAAATTCTTGGGCAATGGACTGATAGGTGTAAGGATCTTTTTGACCACTATCACCAACCAATAGGAACTTCTGATCAGGAAACTTATTAATTAAGTAAGCAATTCGACTCACCTTATGTACATTTTTTAATTGATCGTTATTGGCTTTAGGTGATCTGATAAAGTCCTTCCAATTTTTTTGATACCTTAAATAAATTGGTCCCAATGGAAACTTTCTCGTAATCAAAAATAATTTGATGATCCAAAATAGATTCATTTCGGAATTGGATACATAGAAAATTTCTGCTCCTTGCTTTTTTAATTCTTTATAGAATTTACTCATATCCTCTACCTCTTTCCTTTTGAAAGCATGGCGAACAATGGTTTGCGGTACCCTTTTTAAAAAAGAAGTTGCGTGAGTAATAAGTATGGTATCGTCTACATCAGAAATAACAATGTATTTGGGGTGTCCCACATTATAAATACTGGATAATGTTATTGCAGGTACCGTAATTTCTTCTGTATGCTTTTCATCTTTATAAAACTTCAGAAGATGGTCTAGATCATAATTTGAATAATTCTTATCTATAGGAGTTTCGAAACGGAAGAAACCGTTTTCATCCAAATCAATCGTAAAATGTTGTTTTTCGAGTGCAACATAAAGCTGACGACCAGTTACATGATTATGTCGGTAAAGTTTCCATAATCTAGACACATGTCTACGAAACCCTTCAGGCTTTTTGGTTAGATCCAGCAATCCGGATTTAAATGTGAGCAATTGTCCCTCAACAGATAATTGTCCGTTATATAAAAAGCCGACAAGCGGCATCAAAACGCTTTTTAGACTCAAAGTTTAAGAATTCAGAAATGAAACTTCCAATGAATATCAAAAATTAGTAGAAAAATAGGAATAAAAAAAAGATCGATATACTTAAATGCATATCGATCTGTGTTTAGTTGAAAGTTTGTCCTTTTAATTCAGAATAGTCTGATAGTTAAAAATGTATTAGTTGGAAGATTGTATTGCTAAATTGTCTATTAAATATATTTTGATATCAGATTGTCAATTCATTAGTTCATTCCATTTAAGTTGAAAGGAACCATCTTGTTGATACAAATTTAAGCATCTTTTCATTTATTTCCTTGCTTTTACTATAAGTTATGAGAAAAGTACCATTCAATACACCTTTTCAATTCAATCAAGAAAAAAATTCATAGAAATGTTATACTCTAATTTCTTAAAAATTAGAACATTGTAGAAAAACATACTTCTGTAAGGGAAACTAATTGATTATCAAATAATAGATTTTCAAAATAAAACCTCTTCATTAATTATTTATTCTTGAAGAATCTAAACATCATTTAATTTTACAAATAATTTAGTCTGATGTGTTTTATACGCAATCGAATTTTTTATCTTTGCTAAGAATTTACTCTAAATATAGGAGATCAATACATGGAGAACTTTGTTGTTTCGGCTAGAAAATACCGTCCGAATACCTTTCAAACAGTTGTTGGACAAGAACATATCACAAATACACTAAAGAATGCTGTGTTGAGTAATCATCTTGCTCAAGCGTTTTTGTTTTGTGGTCCAAGAGGTGTGGGTAAAACGACAAATGCCAGAATTCTCGCAAAAACAATCAATTGCGATAATTTATCTGAAAAAGGCGATCCGTGTAACGAGTGTAAATCTTGTACTAGCTTTAATCAAAATTCCTCTTTAAATATTGTGGAATTGGATGCTGCCTCTAACAACTCAGTTGAAGACATCAGAAATTTGATTGAGCAAGTAAGGTACGCTCCTCAGCCAGGTAAAAAGAAGGTATATATCATTGATGAGGTACATATGTTATCAACAGCTGCCTTCAATGCTTTTCTTAAGACTTTAGAGGAACCCCCTTCTTATGCTATCTTCATTTTAGCAACTACGGAAAAGCATAAAATCCTTCCTACCATTCTTTCTAGATGTCAGATTTTTGATTTTAACAGAATCAGTGTAAAAGACATCGTTAATCAGCTACAAAAAATTGCTAATGAAGAAGGTATTAAGACGGATACTGATGCACTTCACCTTATTGCTCAAAAAGCAGATGGAGGAATGAGAGATGCCCTATCGATGTTCGATATGATTGGCACTTTCTCAAATAATAAAGAAATTGATTATCAAACTACAGTTGATAATTTACATATCTTAGATTATGATTATTACTTTAAACTAACCGATTTCTTGAACAGAGGTGAGGCTTCTCAAGCCATGCTCATCTTTGATGAAATCCTTAGAAAAGGTTTTGATGGTCATAATTTTATTAATGGTCTTTGTGAACACTTTAGAAACATTTTAGTTTGTAAAGACGAGGTTACATTAGAACTACTTGACGTTTCTGAAAGCGTGAAACAACGCTACAAGCAACAAGCTCAAGAAGTTCCTCAGTCGTTTATTATGACTGCCCTAAATTTAGGTGGAGAATGTGATACTAAATACAAGGAATCAAAGAACCAACGTTTGCATGTTGAATTGACATTAATGAAAATGTCTCATATCAATAGAGCGATTCAATTTGCACAAATTGAGATAAAAAAAAAAGACTAGCTGAGTTGAAAGCAAAGCAAGCCAAGCTTGCTAAAAAAGAAGAACCTTCCACCTCATCTCAGCCGTTTAAGCTGGAAGAACATTTTAAAAAGGAAAATGCTAAGGTATCGATGAAATCTACCACTAAGATTTCGGGTAACTTAGAAATGCTTAAAAATGGTCTAAGCCAACAGGCAAAACAGATTAAAGCAGAAGAACAACAACACATTGTTCAAAATAGACCTTCAGCAGCTCCTTTACCGCCTCAACCTGTATCAAATTATAACCGACCATCCTCTCCTGCTCCTTCGAAAGTGGGTGCTTCTTTTACTTTGGAACAAGCTCAAAAAGTATGGAAGGTATTTTCAGATCAGTACAAAAGGAATGGTAAGAGTAAATTTGCTTCTCTCCTTTTAGAAGAATCCACCATTGAATTGGATAGTCAACTTAATATTATTGTTCAAATCACAAATCAAGTTCAAACAGAACATTTAAATGTGGTAAGACCTGAATTATTAAGGTTACTTAGAACAGAGTTGAAGAACGATTCAATAGAAATTCAAACAAAAGTAGTTTCTATAGAAAATACCAACGAGCCTAAGAAAATATATTCTAGTCCAGATAAGCTGAAATATCTACAGGATAAATTCCCTGCATTGAAAAAGCTTCAGCAAAAACTTGGATTAGAAGTAGAGTAAAACACAAAAGCCCAGGATTAATTCCTGGGCTTTTGTGTTATTTCAGTTTACTAAATAAACTTTTGATTAGGCCAATGCTTTTTTAATATCGCCTTCTATACTTTCTGGCTTAGCAGTTGGAGCATATCTTTTAATTGGCGTTCCGTCTTTCCCGATCAGGAATTTAGTGAAATTCCATTTAATTGAATTGACTAACGTTCCTGGCAAAGCTTTCTTCAAGTATTTGTATAAGGGATGGGCATTCCCTCCGTTTACATCAATTTTTTTCATTAATGGAAAAGTAACTCCATGATTTAGTTTACATGTTGCTTCCATTTCATCATTTGATAAGGGTTCTTGACCTGCAAACTGATTACAAGGAAAACCTAAAACCACTAAATCCTTGTCTTTATACTCTTGATGTAATTTTTCTAACCCATCAAACTGAGGAGTTAAACCACATTGGGTTGCTGTATTGACTATTAAAACTGTTTTCCCTTCAAAGTCCGACATTTTGATTTCGTTCCCTTGAGGATTCTCTGCTGAATAAGTATAAAATTGTGCTGACATAAATGTAATGAGTTTAAATATGCTTCAAATTTATATCGTGCGCGACATAAATAAAAGTAAATTCGTATTTTTTTATACATTAATTAAAAAATTCTTTAAATCATCATCTTAATTTTTGCTAATGATCTAATATTTTTGATTGAAATCGGTAAGAATGATTAAATTGGACAAAATTTTTATTTTTTGAATTTCAACAAACAAACCGAATACCTTTATAATCATAAAAAGGGAAAATGGTTTAAACTGAATTACAAAGTAGTATGAACAAAACATCAATCTTTACAGCTCTTTTTATGGCAATGATCATGGCTGTATCTTTCACAGGGTGTAAAAGTCAAAAGAAACTTGCTGCTGAACAAGCTGCAAAAGAGTTACTAGCAAAAACACAAAAAGCACAACAAGACTTAGAAGCAATGGTAGGTAAAGACTATGCTTCTTTAGATGAGTTAGCTACAGATGAGGCAAGATTAAACGAGATCAAGTCTTACAACTTAGAAGATGCTACAGTAAACGATCTAATTTCTAAAGCTGATAGTCATTTAGCTTCTCAAAGAGCTACACTTGAGGCTAAATTAGCTGCTGAACAAAAAGCAAAAGAAGAAGCGGAAAAAGCGAAAGCTCAAGAAGCTCAAAAAAGAGATATTTACTATTTAATGGACAACATCCAAGGTTCTGGCGATACACAATCGGCTAACTTGATGATTACTGAAGCATTAGCTCTATTTGCTTCTCCAGATGTTCCTGTCTTGATTGAGATTTATAACGATGGCGATATCGTAGATTACGACAAGCCAACAACTGCATCAAAATATTTAAACAAATTGAAGGACGTCCAAAGAAATCCTGATAAAATCAAAGAGTTTAAGACAGATGCAAACGGTAAAATCACTGAATTGATTTTAACTAAAAAGTAATATCAGAAAAATTGATTTGTTGTTAGTGAATTTATTGAACACTTCAACAGATATAATTTAATTATCATATGAAAGCTATCAAAACATTAAGTTTAGTATTCCTTTGTCTACTGGGACTACAAGTATTTGGTCAAGATACACAAAAAGAAGAGCCTCCAATGCCGCCAGCACGTAAGGCTGCTATTGATTCTTTGGCATTAGAAAAAGTACACGATTTAAGTAAATACATCTCTAAGATTGGTGATAAGGGCACTTCATTCTCTGAAGCAAGCCGTGTCATCGAAAGAGCTTTAGAATTGTTCGTTGACGATGCTCAAATTGGTGTATCGACTTTAGGTAAAAGCCAAATCAGATATTTCGCAATCAAAAAATACTTGGAGCGTTTAAACAAATTGAACTACAAGTCGGTAAACATCGAGTGGTTTGATATCCAATATATTTCTGATTTAGAAAAGCAACCTGATGGTAAATATGTAGGTGTAATTACTATCTACCAAAAGTTTACAGGTGTTACTGAAGACGGTATGGTTTACAAAGATATCACTAAGAAAGACATCACTATTTATGTAGAGCGTAAGACTACACAAATTGGTGGTAGAGAAATTGGTTTCTGGGATGTCCTATTGGGCGATATCAAAGTATCTGAAACAAAGAAAGGTTAATCTTTTCTGTAAGATATAAGAAACTTGGTGATGAATTTGTATAAAGTTTATCATCAAGTTTTTTTTTGATAATTAGTTTATCAAAGTAGTCAATTCTAACGGGCGATATTTGAAAACGGAAGCATAACAATTATCTTTACTTTCGATAAAATCGTCATCTAAATTGACATTTTTTATATGGATTTCAGTTACCACACATTGACTAAAATCAAATGGTAACTGTCTATAATACTGTAACGTATTTTTTATTTTTATCTCTTATCAAAAGAATGTATCGACAAATTTTCAAAGTAATAATTCTTTTTTTCATTACATCATTTCTAACAGAAGGGGTTTCTAAAGCACAAGTCATTGGTCATTATAAAGGTGATGAATCCAAACTTTATGCGGAAACAAAACAGTTCACTCAATTTATTAAACGATTTAATAATGAAGAGGATATGAATGGTCAGCCCTATTCTTCTGGATCATATAAATTCAGAGAATTAACGATGCGAAAAAAATATCTTGAGGTACTATTTGATGGGGAGAACTCTAACTTAACGAATAAATTAAAGAAAGACTTTATTAATGATGTGAACGATAAAAAAGCCCCTAAGTTTATCGAGAAACATCAGGGTGGTTATTTTGCTGAAGTAGAAACACGTTATTTATATAAAGGGAAAAATATAAATGTAACCCTATTTTTAAGACTTCAAGCGGATAGTCTTGGTTATAAGTGGGCCATATTTGATGTATACTCTGATATGCTTCAAGACCTTCATAAAAACGACAAATCGAAAAAGAATTTTTTACATCCTATGAGTCATGAAATTGATTTCATGAATTTGCATAGAGCATTTAGAGATCCTAACGAAGTCGAAGATTATGGTGTAAACGGTTACGAAATTGATTACCTATCGGTATTGTTCTACTTGGCAAAAAGTGGTGATCTTACTTTTGTAACTGTAAACAATGTAAAATTCCATGTATTCCAAATTGCGGGTTGGTACTTTTCTGTAGAAAAGTTTGAAAGAGACTCCTATAATTCTGGGTGGATGATTTCTGAATTAATGCCGCTTAAAAATGAAGATATGGATGTATGGACACGACATGTACTGCACAAGGATCAATAAATTTAGCGTTAGTTATTACTCAAACATATAGAGATAACCTTCGTGTTGTCAATTAAGATATAAAACAAAACTTACACAGTGATGAATAAACTGTTTACTTACTTAATAACATTATCATTATTTTTTGGTCAGTATGCTTTTGGTCAGGAAAGTAATGAAATACCAGCAGAAAGATTAGCCAAATATAAAAGTGAGGCGAAAGATTTAGTGATGTTTATCGAAAGTACACTGAACGATATTGCTGGAGATGATTATACGAAAAGAGAGAAAAGCATCATTATTAATGAGACTTACTTAAAATATTTTGAATCGGACAAGACGCAAATAGAAGATGATCTTGACCCGAACAGACAAGTAGTTTCTAATAAAGATGTACAAGCCTATTTAAAAGATGTTGATTTCTTTTTCGAAGAAGCCAACTTTGAGTTTATCGTTGAAAAAATCGAGCATAGCGTTAATAACGAAGGTAATCTGTACTTTACTGTTCAGTTAACTAGAAAATTAGACGCATTAACGGTCATGAATGATACGATTAGCAACTCTGCAGAGAGATTCGTAGAAATCAACTTAGATCCAGATGCTCAAGAATTAAAAATCGCTTCTATTTATACCACTAAGCTTTCTCAAAAAGAAGATATGGCTTTATGGTGGAACAAACTAGATGATGTTTGGAGAAATACAGTAGGTGCTGACATCAAATTGGATAATAATATTCCACTATCTGATGTTACTTCAATTATCGACTCGATTATGGTGACTAAAAACGATTCAACGTTGCCATTAAATGAGAACATCTTCAATCATATAGAACACTTCCTTCAGAAGAAAGAATTAGATATTTCGTTAAACCCAGAGATCGTTACTTTGGCTCCACTAAGTAAAATGAGAAACTTAGAGGATTTAAATATATCAGGTACTGGTGTAAACGACTTGTCTCCTATCCGAACATTGACCAATCTAAAATCTTTAAAATGTGAAATGACAGGCATCAACTCCCTTGATCCTCTTGTGTATTGCACTAACCTTAAAGTTTTAATGATTAACGATACACAAATTGAAGATATTACGGTTGTTGAAAACTTCGATCAGCTAAAAGAGCTTTATATTTTCAATACGAATATCTCTGATTTAACACCACTTACTGACTTAGAAGAATTAAATGTATTATGGGCAAACGATACTAAAGTTGCCGACATCAAACCGTTAAATTCTACGAAGCAGTTGCGTTCATTAGATATTTCTAATACAGAAGTTACATCAATTGATGCGTTGTATGGATTAAAAAAGCTGGAGCAACTTAGTATTGACAGAACTTCAATCAATGATTTATCTTCTTTAGCAACTACATCCGCTTTAAAGAATTTATCCGCAGACCAATCTTCAATTTCTAGCCTTACTCCTTTAAGTAAGCTTCAGAATGTAGAAAGAATCTATTGTGATGGAACACAAATAAATACATCAATCGCTCAAAGTTATATGCGATCTCACCCAAAAACATTAGTGATTTACGGGTCTGATCAATTAAAAAATTGGTGGGAAAGTTTAAGCGATGTTTGGCAAGACAAATTGTTAACTACAGCGGGATTAACAACAAGTCCAGAAAAAGAGCAGCTTCAGATTATCGCCAACATTAAAGAAATTGATATTCATAATGTTGGAGGAATTCAAAATCTAGATCCTCTTAACTTCTTGATTAACTTGGAAGTATTGAATGCTGCAAATACAAATATCAACTCAATTGATGCTTTAAAAAGCTGTCCTAACATTAGTAACCTAAATATTAAGGGCACAAATGTCACAGACATTTCGGTATTAGAAAACCATAAGCTTCTTTCTAAATTGAATATCAAAGGCACAAACATTTCTGATTTGTCTCCTTTAGAACATGCAGAAAAGCTTTCTAAAATAGATATTTCTAACTCGAAAGTAAGTTCTATTACGCCATTAAAAGGATTAGAATCTTTAAAAGTGATTGAAGCAGATAATACAACAACTGCTGAAGCTGCCTTCATTAAGTTCGCTGTAGAATCACCTGCAATCGTTGTCTTTAGATCTGCTAAACTTCAATTGTGGTGGGAAGGATTATCTGATGAATGGAAAGAAGTATTGAGTACTGAAGCTAAAATTGGTAATAAGAATCCGGATAAATTCGAACTTCACCAGATCAATATGATATCAGAAATCAATATCAGTAATCATAAAAGCATCAATGATTTGAAGCCATTACAAATGCTTTTCGATCTTAAAAAGTTGAATATTTCTTACACTCGTATTACTAATCTTGCCCCTATTTCAGGTATCAATACTTTAGAAGAACTTTCAATTGATAACACTCCTATTTCGGATATCACTGATATTCAAAACTTAAAAGGATTGAAATCTTTAAATATTTCGAATACACTTGTAGAGAAATTCACTGTTTTAGAAGGCTTTACTCAAATGGAGAAGTTGAAGGTTTCAGGTATCGTAAAAGTGAAAAACATTTCATATGTAACAAAAATGCCAAATCTTAAGACATTTGAATGTTACAATACCAGTATCAATAACTTAAAGTACTTAGTTGGGTTAAGTAATTTGAAAACATTGAAGTGTTACAAAACGAAATTGAATCAGAAGAAGGTAGATGCTTTTAAAGCACAAATGCCAAATGTATCCGTAGACTTCTATTAATCATTTGATATTAACCTTAGTTCTTAAAAAATAACATTATAATTACACTCTTATGATTACCTTTGTGGGATTATAAGAGTGTTTTTTTGATATGGATAAAATTCAAAAGTTTACAAAAGATGAAGTGTCAACACTTCAGGCCTTAGCAGGAGTCGCAATCAACGATGTGATCTATCATATCTGGAGTAACACCTCTAACGAGCAAGAGGAATTCCAATGTCTAGATTGGCTGGAATTGCGTTTTGATGATAAAACAAGGCTTACTTTTACTGCCGGTGAAGAAAGTGATGGAATCAAGATTGTCTCTTTCGACCCTGTAGAGGAGCGTAAAAAACTATTAGAACAATTTGATGGTAAAATCGACATCAAAAGTTTTAGAGTAGTACGAATGGAAATTTGGGCTGAAATTCTGAATCAAAAAATCTCTAACGTTAAGCTGACAAAAATTAAGGAAGACTTCTACCCTAATGATGAGATGATTTTAGTATTTGAAAACGAAAATCAAATAAAAATCTGCATCTCTCATGAAGATGGATTGGTCGTTGAAGAATTTGAAGATGAACCTCCTGTAATCAATTCATTAGACGATTACCCAGAAGAATAAAAATATATAGCTATCCAAAAATTGGGTAGCTTTTTTTATTTCCTTACGTAAGTATATTTTTTCATCAAAATAAACTTTTTTGATTGAAATAGCATTATGTATGTAGAACAACCACAAACCCTTACAGTAGAACACCCCCAAAATGAAGATTAGATTAGAAGCTATTTCTTAAAATAATTTAAAACAATCCGTCAAATTCAGATCATTTTATTTTATCTTTAAGATAAGCTTTTAAACTATTCTACACTGTGAAGAATTACACTCCCTATTTTATATTTATTTTTTTCTTAGTAGGTTTTGCCGCAAATGCACAAAAGAAAACCTACTATCACGATTCTACTTATTACAAATCTTATAATGATTATCTTCATTTAAGACTATACACAGTCTACAAATTCAATAATCTTATAGTAAACGCTCAGAATCCTGAAAGTGAACATCAACAATTAGTCTATGCCCCAAATGGTAATTTAAACTTAGGTTTTGGCTTCAATTATAAAGGACTTGGTATTAATTTCGGATTCAACTTCCCCTTCATTAATAATGATAATGGTACATTAGGAGAAACTAAAAAGCTTGACATGAGATCCTATATGTATGGTAGACGTTATGCCATAGATTTTGGTTTACAATTCTACAAAGGTTTCTTTCTTAGAGAGTACAATGATATTAACCCTCCTGGAACTCCTAACCCCCCTTCAGAAATACGTGGTGACATGAGAGTCAATACTTTGGGCATTACCGCTTTCAAAATTCAGAACTACGAAAAATTTTCATTCCGAGCTGCTTTTGCACAAACAGAGGTTCAAAAAAAATCTGCTGGTAGTTTAATTTATGGTCCTTATATTAATTTACTCTCGGTAAAAGCTGATTCTTCTTTGGTACCAGAACATATCCGAGATAAATTCCATTTAAAATCCAATGTAATAGAAGGGAATTATGGTAGCATGGGACTGATTGGGGGGTATGCTCAGACGTTTGTTTTAGGTCAAAGACTATTTCTTACCGGGGCTGCTGCTGTTGGGTATGGAATTACCTATGGTAATTATCAATATGCTACTGATAAAGGGAATGTGAATGATACAGCATGGCAAGGTGGAGCTAAATTAAATGGAAAGCTTTCCTTTGGTTATAATCATGGTAGAACCTATGTAGGTACCTCCTATGTAATAGAAAGCTATAATATTACCACTTCATCGGATACAATAGCTCTTTATTGGATGGGGCAATTTAGATTTAATATTGTTCAGCGTTTTAATTGGGATGTTAAGTTTTTGGATTGGATTCTAGAGAAGAAACGTAATGTAACTGGCGGATAAGCTTGATAAAAAGCACTAATATGATATACAAAAACAGCTTTACTTTTGATATAACATCAAGTAAAGCTGTTTTTTAATGTGCTCCGCGGGACGTTTCAGTGAAACGTCCGTACAGAACTATCATTGATATAATATTTTAAAAGTATGAGGCTTCTTAAATATTACTTATTATCTAATACTAGTAAGCAGTATTTCTACCAGAAGCAGTTACTAAACCTTTCAGCTTATTGTTGAAGCTTTTTAGTTTCACTAACTCCTCGCAGCTTAAGTGCATTCTATATCTCCAGTAATGGTGCTTAATTGCAGGTACGTTAATACGCTCTGCTTCTGCATCATCTCTTCTTACTTCACCATCAATAGCAAGTAAATCTTGAAGAGGGAAAATACACCAAATAGAATCAGCATATAAATGTTGCTGTAATACTTGCTCAGCAATCCAAGGCTCACAATCTTCTGGAGCCTCTCCCCAATTACCTAAGATTTCATTGTAGAAACGCTGTGTATCACCTCTATCTTCTTTCCACCAACCTCTTACAGTTGACATATCGTGACTTGATGGTGATGCTACTGAATCGTAAGGGTAATTTCCTGGGTGACCAAATGAAATTGATGGATCTTTCGGCATTCTTTGAATCTCTAAAGATAAGATCTCTAATTCCTTCATTACACCAGGAACACAATCAGGTACCATACCTAAATCCTCACCACAAATCAACATGTTAGTAGCTTCTTTGATCGCTGGAAGTTTTTCCATTGCTTGTGCAGCCCAAAGTTCTTCCTGACGTTTGAAGAAGTAATCTACATACAATTCGTAGAAGTGATATTGTTGTGCAGGAGTCAGTTCAGCAAATGTCCTTGACTTGTCCATAGTTACTCTTGGTGCGTAATGCATACCATCTTCGTAACCTAAAGCAGGAATCAATAACACTTCGTTATGAAGGCTATACAAACCATCTCTTACTCTTTCTAAACGCTCTTTATCAGCTCCTTTTTTGGCCATTAAGCCATCAAAGTGTTTTTGTAACTTCAATTGAGAATCGAATGCTGCTTTGAAATTGTAAGCAGAATCCCATTTATGCTCTAAGAACTCACTTCTTACCCAATCTGTATCCTCACCAAACATTTCACCTAAGAAATGCTCTCTAATGTAAGGCTTACAGAATCTGTCGTGGTTGAATGATACACCTCTGTTTTCCAACTCATTGATATGAAGTGGAAGTGCAGGTCTGAATTGACCTAATAAACCTTGTACAGAATCGATTGGAATCTCCCAGATTCTAAAGAATCCAAGGATATGGTCAATACGGAAAGTTTGGAAATACTGAGAAAGGTGAGTCATACGAGAAGTCCACCACGCATAACCATCTTTTTTCATTGTATCCCAATCGTAAGTAGGGAATCCCCAGTTTTGACCATTTACAGCAAAGTCATCTGGAGGAGCACCTGCCTGACCATTCATATTATATAAATGAGGAGCTGTCCAAGCATCTGCCGAGAAACGGTAAATACCAATTGGAATATCTCCTTTAAGAACTACACCTTTAGATTGAGCATATTCAGAGGCCTCTAATAATTGAGCATGCAAGTGATATTGAACGAATACATAGAAGTTCACATCATCTTTCACTTTTGATTTTGCATCAAATAACTTCGCTACTTTTTTGGCATCGAATTTTGCAAAATCTTCAAATTTAGAGAAGTCTGGAGTTCTGTATTTATCTCTTAAATAACAGAATGCAGCATATGGCAACAACCATTCTTCTTGCTCTTTAATAAATGCTTTAACTTTAGCAGACTTAAAGAATGAAGCTTTCTTCTCTGACCAGATTTCTTTTAAGAAGTCCATTTTTGCATCCATTACTGCTTCATAGTCCACAGTGTCTAATGCATTTAATGTTTTCTTTAACTTCTTCAATTTGGTCATCTTCTTCTTGTCCTTAAGATCACCAATAGCTTCCAAGTTTACATACATTGGATGTAATGCATACACAGAAACTGAAGCATAAGGATAAGAATCTATCCAAGTATAAGTGGCCATTGTGTCGTTAACAGGAAGGATTTGTACTAAACGCATACCTGTTTCAACAGACCAATCTACAAGACCTTTAATATCTAAAAATTCACCAACACCTAATCCGTTTTCTGTTCTAAGTGAGAAAACAGGTAAAGCTACACCCATACCTTTCCAATTATGCTTATCATAAGTGAAACGGTGATCTGAGAACTTCACTGCGATAGAAGGGTCGTTTTCGTTAATGTCGAACATATGATCGAAACCACCTTCTAATTCAGGAGCTGCTTTTTTATCTTTCACATTTACTAAAACATATTTATATTTTAGTTTGTGGTGGGATGCTTTAATAGGAGTTGTAATAGTCCAAAGTCTACGATCTGCATCGTATTGCATTGGCAACGCTTTTGCGATATCCCATTCTCCTAATTCTTTTGTTGTACCTACTACTTTCACCACATAATCTTGGTGAATACGAGGAACATTCACTTCAAAAGTATAGTTGGTATCTTTCGATGATTTTCTTGGTGCTTTAACTGTTGGAGCATTTGATTTAAAGATTACATCAAATGCAGCTGTATCATAAGCATTTTCAATTTCATGATAAGGATTCCAAGCATCAACTAGAACAACCTTTTTTAATTTTTTATTGATTTCTACTACTCTTGGAGCACCAGCTTCTTTATAAGTGATTCCGTTTCCTTCATCCACCAATAAATAATTGTACTCAAATGATTTTGCTCTAGATTTTGATAAATCAATTTCAGCAATCCAAACACCCCCACCTAAGTGAGACATTTTTAAGGCATCAGTTTCTTTTCCTTTTCCCAAGACAGCAATTGAACCGGAAACAGCTAATTGTTGACCAAATTGGGTATCATAATGTATTTTGAAAGATACTTTCATCGAAGATAATGTTTTATATATTCTTTAGATCGGTCCTTGTATTTAAATCAAAAAAGGTACAGTCACCTTTTTCGCATAGCTAAAATAACATATTGTTTTAGGTTTATAAAGCACATTATTAAGGTATTTTTATATTTTTTTTTTGCAACGGTTTGCGTTACGGGATGCATGATTAAAATCACCAAATAATATCTGTAAAAAATACTCTTTTTCTAAATTATGATTGAATAGAAACGTTTAGGATTATCTATTGAAAAGAATTTAGTATTCTAATAAAACCATCTTCATATCGAAATAACTATCACATTTACCCATTAAATTTCTCTGTAGATACATATTTTAATAAAAAGTTTAAATGTTATTGTAAGGAAATCTATTTATCTAAGACCAATTAATATTAAAAATCAACTTATCTTTTTATTATGAAAATTAAATTAGTTCTCTTATTCATCGCTTTATTCTCTTTAAAAGTAATTGCTCAAGAAAGCGACAATGAAACATTACCATCAAAATATGTATACTTGGATGGGTCAGTTCAAGTAGGAACAGATTTTATCGGTTCTTTGGCCTATGGTCATTCTTGGGGTTTAGGACAAAAGAAAAAATTTGTCATTGGTACGGGATTAAGATTTTCTGTTTTCCAAGGGTATAGCAATCAATCCAAAGACTTTTTCTCTGCTCCACCAGAGTATTATGGAAAAGAAGAAAAACAAGACACATTAAGCATTGTCTCTCCAAATCAAATGAATATTGCACTTTATATTTCTTTGAGTTACAGAATTAAAAGCAAATTTGAAGTGGGGATGAATATCGATGCTGTTGGTTATACTTTTGGTAGAGATCAAAATGCATTTTATACAGGTAACGGATCCACTCAAGCTACCACCGCTATATCTAATGGACCTTCTTTATTATTAGTTGCCGCCAACGATTATGGTATGTTAAGTTCTGAATTTTACGTACAATATCATATCAATACCAAGTGGTCTGCAAGACTCGGATTTGCACATACATTTACTGAATATTCAACACCAACAGAATTACAACCTGGTAATAAAAGGTTTAGAGGTGTAAGTGATGGAGTAATGATTGGTGCTCGTTATAACCTTAAATAATTGAACATGCTTAAACGATTATTTTTATTACTTACTGCTTATCTTTTCTCATTGAGTTTTTCGTATGCTCAAGTGATAGATTCTGGGTTATCTAAAGTAGATTTTGAGATAAGTAACTTTAGGGTGAATACCGTTGAAGGTTTCTTTAATGGAATGACAGGAGAAATTCAATTTGACGAAAATAATTTATCTGAATCCAAATTCAACGTTTGTATATCCTCATCAACAGTAAATACTGACAATGAGAAAAGAGACACACATTTAAAAAATGAAGATTTCTTTGAGATTGAAAAATATCCTGAGATTTGTTTTGTCTCCAATGAAATCAAAAAAAATGGTGATAAATACATTACCATTGGTCAGTTAACCATGCATGGAGTTACCAAAGAAGTGAAGATCACCTTTACTAAAAATGGAAACACTTTTAATGGTGATTTAAAAATCAAAAGATTAGATTTTGATGTAGGAAAAGATACTGGAACCTTTACCGTTGGTAATGAAGTAAGTCTTCACATCAAATGTGTATTGAATTAGAATCAGATCAATTAATAAGATAAAAAAATGGCTGCCTCTACATTGAGACAGCCATTTTTGTGATTATATATATGATATAGCCTATTCAACAAAAAACTTAAATGTTTTCTTTTGGCTACCATAGTTCAATTTCATCAAATATAAACCACTTGACAATTGATCATTTTCTAAATTAATTGTTTGGATGCTACCACCCTCTTCCAATGTAATATCCTTTGTCTGCATATGATTGCCTTGTATATCATAAATGCTGTAAGTCCCATCAATCTCTCCAAAAGGGTTTGAAGAGAGCAAACTTAAATGATCTCCATTTTTTAGGAATGTTGGAAATAACAACAAACTTTGATCATTGAAAGATGGATTATTTTTAATCTGAATTGGCCCATAATAGGTCACCGTTCCATCATAATCGTATTGTGCCAATCTAAAATATTCTCCATTAGGGTTGGAAATATATTGTTGATACTCGATTCTCACATTAGAGTTCCCTGCCGCATCTTGTGTTTCCTCCTCTATCCAAGAAGATTTATCATAAGAAGATTCTATCGTGAAATGACTTGAATTTTCTTCATTGGCAGTTGCCCAACTTAAAAGAACACCTTCTTGCAAGCTAGAACCACTATAATACAATAAATGTATTGGTAAATCTGGAGGAGTAGTTGGGGTATATAAATCACTGTTGATGTCATCACAAAATAGTTTCATACTACAATCGTAATTGGCATCTGCCTTCACTCCTTTTGGATCGCATTCATTATCACCCGCTTTTTCTTGATCGATGATTAATCCACCTTTGTCACTTGCAACAATATCCACTAAAAAGGATTTGTCACAATGGATATCAATTCCTTCGTGAATAACTAAATAACCTTCGATGGACCAAGTTGGATTATTTGCTGTAGAAGTATAGGAAACTTGCCCGACCACTTCTAAAATTCCAGATTGATCAACATCAATATTGGTGTTGTCCACAAATAAATCCCCGTTGAATTTTGCATAACCTGTTGAGTAAACATTTAAGTTCGATAAAGCACCATTATCAGCAAAATCGCCATAATCTGTAGCTTCGAAACGACCATAAACATTTAAATCCGATCCGATTGACTTAAAATTACCATCGACGTACAAATTACCATTTTCACAAACAGTAACTGTATTACCTCCTCCAATTGTCATATTACCAGAAACAGTCAAGTTTCCACATACAGAAAGTGATGTTGCATTATTGTCTGTAACGAAATCGTTATTAACCACAACACTACCGCCTTCTAGTATTGAGATGGTAGACTTATTGTTTTCGATAAGATAATCTGCATCGATTACAGCATTAGCACCAAAAGTTAATTCTGAATCATTTGCTGTACTTGAAAATGAAAGTCCAGTATACGTTGATGCTAAATCGAAATTAATAGTAATGGAGTAACTACAACAATTAGTTGCAGTATTACCAAATTCAACAGTATCATCACTTAGAGGATAGCCTGTTGTACAATCTCCTGAAACACAAGTCCAATTCGATGGGTCTTGCCATTCTGCAAGGGAAGTTATGTTTAAATTACTGTTCGGTTCGTAAACACTCGCAGCAAAAGAATCAATCACTGTAAAAAATAGAAATGAGAGAGTGATTGTTAATTTGAGTTGAAAATTATTTATCATTATTAAGTCTAATGTAGTTACTTATCTATTGTGTAGCTAGTATTACAAATCAAGTAGATTGAATTGTTAACTCCTTAAAAATGAATACATATTCATCTCGTTTTAACTTTAATTAACTTAAAGTTGCAATTTTAGAACAAAAAAATAAAAGATCTAAGCAAAATTTTATCACTAAGATCTTTTAAGTAATGTATTTTGTTATTCAATTATTTATTCTCCTACAAAACGAAACAACTTATTCTAATCTGTTATTTGTAAATTCAAAAATGTATAAATTTTTGTTTTCATAAAAAAGAGGTTATCCAGTAAATGACATAACCTCTCTCTTCCTTAATTATTATATTTATTACTATAACTTAGAACTTCTTAATCTTAAGGCATTAGTAATTACCGATACAGAACTAAAACTCATTGCCAAAGTCGCTAACATTGGAGATAATAAAACTCCAAAGAATGGGAATAACACTCCTGCTGCTATTGGCACCCCAAGCACATTGTAGAAAAACGCGAAAACTAGGTTCTCCTTTATATTTCTCATCACTTTATCACCCAATTTAAAGGCCTTTACTAAATTCGATATATCACCTTTTAATAAAGTAACTTCTGCACTTTGAATAGCGATATCTGTGCCATCGCCCATAGCAATACCTATATTCGCTTGAGTTAATGCTGGAGCATCGTTGATACCATCTCCGGCCATTGCCACAGTGAATCCTTTTGCTTGATATTCTTTTACTTTTTCTAGTTTATCTTCAGGCATACAATCCGCTTGATATTCATCGACACCTACATGTTCAGCCACATATTTTGCCGTTTGTTGATTATCGCCGGTTAACATCATGACCTTAATACCTCTTTTATGAAGATCGGCTACAGCTTTAATCGCTGTTGGTTTTACTGGGTCGATGAGTGATATAGCACCTTTAATTTGATCATCTTGAAGTAGATACACCACAGTTGCTCCTTTTGCCTGTTGCTTTTCAATTTCTTTAAACTGTTGATCGTTTAAAATACTCTTTGATAACAGTTTGTGATTACCTAATTGAATTTTATGATTATTGACACTAGCTTCTGAACCTTTACCTATCAAATATTTATAGTCGGATACTTCATATTGTGCATCAGAAAATTCTTTTGATGCTTTAACGATTGCCTTTGCCAATGGATGGTCTGAGTTTTTATCAAGCACTGCGGCTGTTTTGATAATTTCTTCATCCTCCCAATCAGAAAAACTGATTACTTGATGAACAGATGGCTTTCCTTCCGTTAAGGTTCCTGTTTTATCGATCATCAACATATCTACTTCATTTAGCTGTTGTAGAGACTCAGCATCTTTTACTAAGATTCCATATTCAGCACCTTTTCCTGTACCCACCATGATAGACATTGGAGTAGCCAAACCTAAAGCACATGGACAAGCAATTAACAATACTGCAACAGCATTGACTAAAGCATAAACCGCTGCATTTTCTCCATTGTAGAAGAATAACCAAATCAAGAAAGTGAGAATGGATACGCTTACCACGATTGGTACAAAGTATTTTGCAATCTGATCGGCTACTTTTTGGATAGGTGCTCTTGAACGACTAGCGTCATTGACCATATAAATTACTTTGGAGAGTAACGTTTCTCCTCCTACTTTCTCTGCATTCATGATAAAGCTTCCGTTGGTATTGATCATACCACTACTCACTTTATCTCCTTCTTTCACTTCCTGTGGAATAGGTTCACCGGTAATCATAGAAGCATCTACTGTTCCGTATCCTTCTAAAATAAAACCATCCACGGCAACTTTTTCACCAGGTTTTACTCTTACCTTATCTCCTTTTTCTATGTGCTCAACAGCTACAACAAGATCTTTTTCGTTTCTAATGACTGTTGCTGTTGGTGGAGCCCATTGTAATAAAGCTTTTAAAGCTGAATTGGTTTTGGAGTGTGCTCTTAATTCCATTAATTGCCCCAACATCACCAGCAATAAGATGATACAGGTAGCTTCGAAATAAACATCAACTGCTCCGTTGGACTTAAATTGTTCTGGAAAAATAGTTGGGAAGAATAAAGCAAAAACACTAAAGACAAAAGCAACTACAGTTCCGATACCTATCAGTGTCCACATATTAAAATTCCTAGTGATAATAGATGAATATGCTCTTTTCATGAAAATCCATCCTGTGTAAAACACCATTGGAATGGTTAAGACAAACTGGATTGTATTCCAAGCAGTTTGAGACATCACACTGAGCATTTGATGATGAATACTTGGAATAATATGACCTAACATTGCAATTAGTGCTACAGGAACTGTAAATAACAGACTTAACTTAAACCTGCGTTTCATGTCAGTATAGGCTTCATTTTCTTCCTCCACTGCAGCTTCCGGCATGACCGGTTCTAGAGGCATTCCACATCTCGGACAATCTCCAGGTTCATCACCTTCTACCTCGGGGTGCATCGGACAAGAATACTTTACTGCAGGTTTTGGCTCTGGGATTTTCTCCAATGGCATACCACAAACAGGACAGTCGCCCATATCATCATATACCTTATCACCTTCGCACATCATTGGGCAATAATATTTACCCGCATTCTCTGCTGTTACTTTAGGTTTTTCGTATTCTATCTTAGGTATTTCGTGTGTAATCTTATGTGCATAATCTTTTGGATCAACATCTTTAGAGGAAAATTGTTCTTTTACCTCATACCCTGCCTCTCCAATTATTTTATTTACACATTTTTGACAAGCACCTTCAGTAACTACTCTTAATATATGTCCATCTTTCACTTCCCATTCAATCACTCTTGGATCTGCATCTAAAAGTGGTTGAACTTTAGCTTCACACATTTTACAACCGAGGGAAGTGTCTAGTATTAGTTCTTTCATTTTTTTCAATATTTGATATACAAATATACATTAGATTTTAGGGATATTTTGATCTTGTATTAGCTAAATGAAAATAAAGAGTATAATTAATTTAAATAAGAAATGATCAACTACCACAGGTTATTTAAATAAAAAATCCCAGCATTTCTACTGGGATTCCTCTTTAAGATAGTTTTTAATATTGTATCGACCTTGCAATTTCTTTTAATGGTATATATGAAGGTATCTCTTTACTTTTCAGTTTATTTTCTAGTTGTACTAAATCGTTTAGAAAAATAGTATTCAATTCTTCTAAATAAGTCCTAGTCTCCTTGGAATACCTTACTTTATCAAATCTATATTTAGTATCGTGAAGTGTAGAAACATTAGTTGGTTTAAAAAACATTTCTCTTTCCATTCTATATCTAAACATATCATTAATTTTCATCCCTTTTTTCCAATTAACCAATTTATTTCCTACTGATTTCGGATCGATCCTTACCCTTAAAGGGATTAAATAACTTGGAATTTGTGCAAAACTGTAATGATCTGCAGAATGTGCCACAGAAACATCCCAAATAATCATAGAGGCCTCTTCTATCAAAGTTTCCTTATTCATAATTTTCTCGCCATTGGAAAAAGTAGGAATCCATTGATTGATATATTTCGCCCATTCGGCAATTAATTGCATTTCTTCTTCATCGATAATCTGCACTACATTAGAAACGAAGTTCTTTATTACTTTATAGTATTCTAGCAAGAATGTATAATAAGGAGAATCAAATTTTTCTATTTCTTTTGAGTAGTTATATCCATTATAATTATCATTTCCATCAATACCACTATAAGCACATGCAACCAGAGATCTCTGACCGTCTCCATCTCCTAAGAATCCTGAATAAGGGAACTTTTGGTTATTTTCTACAGGTGATGCCGTTGAATTTAATACTACTTTGTTCAACACTAAAGTATGTTCAAAGTGTGGCAATAATAATTGCAACAGTATTGAATTTATAGGCAAAGAAGATTTACTTATGGCATTAATACAATCAAATGGAAAATGTAATAATGCATGTTCTGACAAGATTAATTTATACGCTGCACCTTGCATAGCAAATACCTTTGCCATTTCCCATAAATCAGATTCCGAAGAAGGATTGACTATTTTATCATTCTCGTACTCGTCCACATAAATAAATTGAGCTTTCAGATTGTTATCGATTTTTTCAAAAAGTATAATCGTTCCTGAAGCAAAAATTCCTTCAAACGGCTTTGTAAAAGACATTAAGGATAAATCGATTACATAGTAGTCACCTTTATTATAGTCAAATGGAAATACTGCTTCAAAAATCTTTTTCTTTTGTGGAGTTATCCCTTTGGATAAAAACTTACTAAAAACTCCTTTTGTTAGAAGATCATTAAACTCCAAATCATCGATTTTTGACAGTCCTTTATGCTTTATGGAGTATTTTAAAGCTTTTGGCCAATACGTCCACATGTTTTTCATGTAACGTTTTCCAATTTCTTTTTTCCAAGACTCTTTTTCTTGTCTAGGTAATCTCAAAACAGCAGGAGCTTCACCTTTCGGGTCTCTTGGAGAAGGTTGAGGCCATGGTCCTTCTCTGTTGTACAAATAATTGTCCCTTGAGTTTTTTTCTAATGAATTGATTGCTTTAGGGTTAGATAGTTTAGTTCTTTCGTTTAAAGTTTGCATGATTATATATTTTATAATACATTTTAAAAAACAATATTAATAACTATTTAAATGAATTCAAATCTAACCTAAATTTAAGTTCATATTTTTACCTATATTGCTAAATAAGCATCCGTCTATTTTTATTCTAAATAGATGGATGCTTTCATTGTTTATATGTATTATGCTATTGAATTTCCTCTTTCACAGCCCCACACTTCAGCATCATGTCTCCATAGTATGGATTCCTTACTTCTTTCACATTAGACAACCAAGAAGCACCAAGGTCATCGTTGGCCATAGGACAATACATCAAATAGGCTTTTTGATCTTTAGGTAAACCTAATTTTGTAATCAAATTGATCATCTCTTTTGATACTTCTACAAAGTGTCTTCTTTGTGTATCAATGTTATCTGCATTTGACATTTCAGTTAAACTACCTTTCAATGCTTTGGAAGTCATCATCCAATACATATGTGCATCGCCTTTTACGCCATTCATTTTTACACCTTCTAATGATTTTTCAAAATCATTAATTAATTCTGATGTTTTATGATCATCACTAGCCACTAATGCATCTTTTAGCATAATGTAGCTTTGAAAGGCTTTTTGAAGTTGAGTTCTAAACACTTCAGAAACCAAATCATCCCCAAATTTTTGATGCTTTTCCATTTTTGACATATCCATGTGCATATGATCGTGATCCATTCCTTTTTTAGGATTGATCATGCTTGGTTTTCCTTTTAATTGAGCGGCGGCATCTACTGTATACGTTCCTTGAGTCACCACTTCCTCCCCTTGTTTCAATCCTTCTTTGATGATATAGGCATTAGATAACTCTGTTCCCATGACCACTTCTCTCATTTCGAATGTCGGTTGATTTTCGCCTTGTACTTTCACATATACAATAGAACGTGGACCAGTCCATAATACAGCAGTTTTAGGAACGACGATTACATCATCTTTCACCGGAAGTTTCGCCATCACTTTACCTGTGACAAACATTTCTGGCTTTAATTTTCCTCCTTTATTGTACACACTACCTCTAACTGATGCAACTCTTGTTTTAGGATTGATGAAAGGATCAATAAAGTCAATTTTAGTACTGAAATTTTGACCAGGATAAGACGATACGGTAAAGGTGATTTTATCGTTTGTTTTCAACCAAGCTAAATCACTTTCGTAGGCATCAAATTTTACCCAAAGTCGAGAAAGGTCGGCCACATCATACATTACTTGACCTTCCATAATATGATCTCCTTCTACCACATTCAGTTTTGTGATCACTCCAGAAATATCTGCCTTGATATCAAACTCTGTTCTTACTTTTCCGCTTCTATCAATCTCTTCAATTTGTTGATCCGTCAATTTCCAAAGTCTTAGTTTTTCAATTGCAGAACGTAATAGTTGAGGATTTCTTTCTTTCACTTTTTTTGCTTCAAAGTACTCTCTTTGAGCCGTGACCAATTGAGGGGAATATATAGTGGCTAATTTCTGTCCTTTTCGTACTCGTTCACCAATATAATTCACAAAGCTTTTCTCAATTCTTCCAGAAAAGTGTGCCGTTTGAGAAAACGTTCTTCTCTCATCAACTGCTACTTTACCTTGCATGGTTAACTCCTTCTCTGCTTCTTGTTTTGTGACTTGAGTGGTTTGAATGTTTGCCAACGCTACCGCAGAAGGTGATAATGAAATATGAGATAAATCCTGACCTTCATTTCCGGAAGAGGCTGGAATTAAATCCATTCCACAAATTGGACAATCTCCTGGTTCTTGCTGTCTAATTTGAGGATGCATAGAACACGTCCACCACTGTGTCTCTTTCTCTGCTACTTTGTGTTCCTTGTGTTTATGCGATGATTCTCCTGCAAAGAATAACCAACCTGAAAACAGGCCTATGATAAACACTATAATGATGACGCTATATGATTGAATGTATTTTTTCATTTTAGTACTATTTATAAGAACAATCTACTCTTCTACTCCTTCGATAAAACTCAATTTGGCCAAGGCCTCCCACTGAGATTGTTCTGCTTGATGTTGTTTGAATTGATAATTAAGTCGCTGAATCTGTAATCTTAGTAACTCTAAGAACTCAGATCCTTGAGGTTTTGCCACTGTATAGGCTTCTTGTTGAATATCTATAGCTTGATCAATTTGTCCTAACTGACTTTGAATGACCTTTATATCCCTCTGTGCATCATTTAATTGATTTTGCACTTTCAGGTATTCCGATTTTAAAACATTTTCAGTCTCCTGCTTTTTAAGCGATATAGTTTGTTGTTGCATTCTCAATTGTTCTTTCTGACCAGAATATTTTTTCTGATTAAACAAAGGAATGGATAAACCTACCATCGGCATCACAGTGTTTTTACCTGCATCTTCTGCCGACATTCCGGAAGCCTGCCCTAAAATACCATAATCTACACTCACTTTAATTTGAGGAGCAGCAGCTTTATTTACAGTCACCATTTGCGCCCCAACTACTTGTTCTGAAGCAGTAAGTGATTGTAAAGTAGGATTCTCTTCCAAGTGTGCATTATCAAATGATCTAAACTGAAATTGTTCCTCTAATTGAACATCAGATAATGGTTTGTTGATGACCAAGTCCAATTGTTGTTTGAGCACTAAGCTGTCTTGCATCAAACTCTCAATCTTATTATTGGCATCTTCCATCTCCATTTGTACCCTCAACACATCCACCATAGAGCCTTTGCTGTTTTCGTATTGTGTTAAAGCGATGTTCTCAAATGATTTCAGAATATCTAAATTTTCTCTTGCAGAGGCTAAGTCCTTTTTATTTTGGATCATTTTAAAATAAGTCGCTCGCACAGAGTATCTGATGTTGTTTTCAGCTATCTTCTTTTGATTTTGTGCTAAAGTAACTTTTTGATCCACCACTTGATATTTCGTCGATCGAGTACCAAACCAAGGCAACATTATACCTGCAGATACTTTATGATTTAAAGGGCCATTTCTAGTTTCAATAGGAGAAACTCCATAACCATACATTACTTCAAGATTTCCAGAACCCTGCCCTTTAATGATCTCTTTCTCGGCAGCTACTGCTTGAATATTTTGAGATTGAGATTGTACTCCATAGTTATTTTCAATAGCTGTTTGAATATAACTATCCAAGAATTGGTTCTGTGCATTCACTTGAAAGGCAGTCAACAACAGAATACTAATTATATATTTTTTGATGATACTTTTCATGATTATTTCTTTTTAAGTAATGCACTTTCTTTTACTGCACAGTACAATGTAGGTACCACAAATAAAGTCAATAAAGCTACCGTCATACCTCCGAAACCAGGAATTGCCATTGGCTTCATGATATCCGCTCCTCGACCTGTAGAAGTGAGGATTGGAATAAATGCTAATAAAGTAGTGGCAGTAGTCATTAAACTAGGTCGGATTCTTTTCATTCCTCCTTCAAGTACTGCTTGACGAATTCCTTTCACTGTATTTGGTGTATGCGAAGCAAACGATTGATCTAAATAAGTGGCGATCAACACGCCATCATCGGTAGCAATACCAAATAAAGCAATGAAACCAACCCAAACGGCCACCGATAAATTGACTGTATCTACATTGAAGAGATGTTTCATATTCGTACCCAATAAGGTAAAGTCCATGAAACCCGGTTTGCTATAGAGCCACAACATCAAGAAGCCTCCACTAAATGCTACTGCAATTCCGGAGAACACCATGAGGGTTGTTTTTACAGATTTAAACTGAAGGTATAAAATAAAGAAGATCAGCATCAAACAGATAGGCATCACAATAGATAATCTCTTGGCCGCTCTTATTTGATTTTCATAATTACCTGAGAACTTATAGCTCACCCCTTTTGGAACAACCAATGTTCCATTATCAATTTTTGATTGAATATAAGCCGTTGCTTGATCGACTACTTGAACTTCAGAGAACTCAGGTTTACGATCTAGAAGGACATATCCCGTTAAGAACGTATCTTCTGATTTAATACTTTGAGGTCCTGCAACGTACTTGATTTCGGCCAATTCCTCTAATGGAACCTGAATACCCAGAGGTACATTGACTAAGAATTTCTTCAATACATCTGGATTGTCTCTGTATTCTCTTGCGTATCTTAAACGAACAGGGTAACGTTCTCTTCCCTCCACAGTATACGTTAAAGGCATACCACCAATCACCATTTCCAAGGTCATTTGCATGTCTTTTACACTCATACCGTATCGTGCTAATTTTTGACGATCTAACTCGATTTCCAAATAAGGTTTACCTACAATACGATCGGCAAAAACAGCTTCTTTCTTTACGGAAGGTACTTCCTTCAATATACTTTCTAGTTGAATACCGAAACCTTCGATGGTTTTTAAATCAGGTCCAAATACTTTAATACCCATGGGTGCTCTCATCCCCGTTTGGGTCATAATCAAACGTGTTTGGATAGGCTGCAATTTAGGTGCAGACGTTAAACCAGGAAGATGAGTCGCTTTTACGATCTCCTGCCAAATATCATTTGGCGATTTAATCTCGTCTCTCCATTGTCTAAAATATTTTCCGTCAGGATCAAGTACTAATTCTCCTTTATCATCTCTCACATATTTACCATCTTCATCCACTTTAAATCGTAGACGATTTCCATCCTCGTCCACTTTATATTCTGATTTATAGTTGATGATGTTCTCATACATACTGATAGGTGCAGGATCTAAAGGCGACTCCGTTCTACCCGATTTCCCCACTACAGATTCAATTTCTGGTATATTTTTGACCGCCATATCCATCAGTTGCAAGTTTCGTTTAGCTTCTGAAATACCAGCATTCGGCATTGTCGTTGGCATCAACAAGAAACTACCTTCTGATAAGGAGGGCATAAATTCTGATCCAATTCCAGGGAAGGCTTTATTCATATTTTGATAAGCTCTTGACTCTGTAAAATCAACTCCTATTTTATTTCCTAATGTGGTGAAAGGTGAAAAGAGCTTGGCAAATCCTACCCATGCTGATACACCTGAAAAAATAACAGCCAATACTATGGAAAGGAAAGTCGCTTTATTATCAAGACATTTGGCTAGAATTTTAGGATACAATTTGATGAACAATTGAAAACCTCCAAGGATGAGAACAATCAAACCTCCAACAAATAAGAAATTTTTAAAATTGCTCTCTTCTGCACCTAATGGTAACCAATCCATAGCTAATAAGTAAGCAATCACAACAGCCACAATGCCACTTCTAATTTTATCATAATACCCTTCCGGAATATATTTTTTGATTGGCTTTTCGAAGATGTTATAAGCACTGATCAATACTACACCTAGACCTAAACTGACTTTTGAGAAAATCATGATACCAATACCCAACACTAAGAATAGGTATTGACCGATATTTTTTCGGCTTCCTTTATTCTCTGATGATTTAAAGAAATAATATGCAAAAGTGGGTAAGAAAATTAAAGCCACCACCACTGAAGCACATAAGGCAAATGTTTTTGTGTATGCTAATGGTGAGAATAATTTTCCTTCTGATGCTTGTAAGGTAAATACTGGAATGAAGCTGACAACTGTTGTGGCTACTGCTGTGACGATTGCTCCTGAAACTTCTTCAGTAGCATCATAAATAACATCTACTAATTTTCGGCCACCCCGTCGATCCAAGTGTTTTATCAAGTTCTCCGACATGACAATACCTATATCGACCATCGTCCCAATGGCAATCGCTATACCACTCAAGGACACAATATTTGCCACAATTCCCATGTATTTCATCACTATAAATACCATGAGTACAGCTATTGGTAATAAGCTTGAGATCAACATGGATGCTCTTAAGTTCCACACCATAATTAGTACTACTATTACAGTGATTAATATCTCTTGAACTAATGCCTCGTTTAGAGTTCCCAGGGTTTCTTTAATCAAAGTTGATCGATCATAAAAAGGAACGATAGTTAATTTACTTACCGTACCATCAGGTAATACTTTTTGAGGCATGCCTGATTGAATGTCTTGGATTTTATCTTTGACATTGTCCACAACTAACATTGGATTGGCTCCGAAACGAGCGGTCACTACACCACCTACCGCCTCGGCTCCTTCTTTATCTAAAATACCTCTACGAACGGCAGGTCCTTCCACTACTTTCGCCACATCTTTGATACGAATCGGCACATTTTCGTTGACCTTAATTACCGCCTCTTCTAAATCAGATAGATTTTTGATGTAGCCAATACCTCTAACAAAGTATTCTGCATTGTTGACTTCAATCGTTCTTGCTCCAACATCTAAGTTGGAATTCCTTACAGAGTTCATCACTTGCTGAAGCGTGACATTGTAGGCTTTTAAAGCATTAGGGTCAACATCAATTTGATATTCTTTGACGAAACCGCCCACAGAAGCTACTTCTGATACTCCATCCGCAGACATTAGTGCATATTTCACTAAGAAATCTTGAGTGGAACGTAATTCATCCAAATCCCATCCACCTGTTGGGTTTCCTTCTGGATATCGACCTTCCAAAGTATACCAATAGACTTGCCCAACTGCAGTCGCATCAGGTCCTAAAGTAGGCTGAACACCATCGGGTAAAGTACCAGGAGGTAAACTGTTGATCTTTTCTAAAATTCTTGTTCGACCAAAGTAAAACTCTGTCTCGTCATCAAATATGATATTGATGGTAGAGAAACCGAACATGGAATTAGAGCGAATGCTTTTCACTCCTGGAATACCCAATAATGAAGTCGTTAACGGGTAAGTAATTTGGTCTTCGATATCCTGAGGTGATCGACCTGACCATTTTGTAAATACGATTTGTTGATTATCACCAATATCAGGAATAGCATCAACTGATACGGGGTTATAAGGTATATATTCGTTGATTTTAGATTTAAAAGGACTGTGCATCAATCCCCAAAAAACAACCAGAATCAACGCCACAACTGTCACTACTCTGTTGTAGAGAAAGAAGCGAACTATTTTATTAATCATTGTGAGTATTGTGTTCTAGGTACATTAAGTACGAAAAATATGTCGTACAAAAAAGCATCAATAATTAAATAAATAAATTATTGACTCAAAAAGTCTTCATCCAAAATGTTGGATCAACCTAAAACTTAAACACGAAAGACCTCAAATGACACATTTAGAGGTATATTGGAATATATGGGGGGAGTTTTTTCCTCAACAGAAGCTATGCTTTTAGTGCTACCTACCAAAAATTTCAATGCTTCCGGAAGAACAAATTGATACGCAGATTGCCAAAAGTTTCTAACAATTTCTTTATACGTCACTAAAGGAATTTTCACCACATCAATAATATGGTCAAAATGATCAGTCACTTTTAGATGTTCCTTATTTTGTTCGCAACATCCCTTCTTGTCAGCACCTTTTTGATCTGCTTCATGATTCATCTTGCTACAACATGCATGCGTTTCCGTCATGCTCACCTCCTTCAACAACCCCTTGCAATAATGGGTGTTGACCACCACTCCTATTGTGCCTAGAAGCAATAATGTGGAAAAGATGATATGTTGAACAGACTTTTTCATGTAACTAATTTCTATTAAATAACGGTGGGATGCAAGGGAGGATGTAGGTGTTTAGTTATTTTAACAAAGAAAAAAGGTTAGCTTTTTATCTTAGCTAACCTTTTTTTGAATGAAAAATTAAAAATGAAGAATGAAAAACGTGAAATGTTATGCTAACGCTCGATGATTAATCAGCAGTCTTTTTTAACTACTTGCGTTAACTTTACTAACTACGTTTTTAACTTTTCATTTTTCATTCTTAATTTCCTTAGTGTTTCTCATAAACCACCTCAGGCTCCTTAATCTCCACCACATTTGCGTCGTTTACTTGAACCAACTCAACGTGTTTTAGTTCGTTGACTAATGCTGGATCGTACTTCGCTTCTACTCTAACGTAGTTTTCTGTGAAGCCGAACATTTTACCTTCTTCGATATCGTGTTCGAAAAGCACTGTGCGTTTTGTACCTAATTGAGTTTCGTAGAATGCTCTTTTCTTCTTATCTGAAAGGATACGAAGCATTTTCGAACGTTTTGCTCTTTCTGACTTAGGTACGATTCCATCCATATGAACGGCATCCGTATTTGGTCTTTCTGAGTAAGTGAAGACGTGCAGGTAGGCAACGTCTAACTCATTTAGGAAATTATATGTATCTAAGAAATCTTCTTCCGTTTCTCCAGGGAAACCGATGATAACATCAACACCGATGCAGGCATCTGGCATTTGTTTTCTGATTTCAGTAATTCTTGATTGATATAAATCTGTTCTGTAACGTCTTCTCATTAATTCCAACATCTTATCAGAACCTGATTGTAATGGAATATGGAAGTGAGGAACAAATTTATCAGATTGAGTACAGAACTCAATAATCTCTTCGTCCAATAAGTTGGGCTCGATAGAGGAAATACGATAACGCTCGATACCTTCTACTTTATCCAACTCTTTTAATAAATCGATCAGTCTTTCTTGGCGTTTTCCATTGATGATACCAAAATCACCAATGTTCACACCTGTCAGTACTACTTCTTTAACATCTGATGCTGCAATCTCTTTTGCATTTTCGATGATATCAGCAATACGAGCACTTCTTGATTTACCTCTTGCTAATGGAATTGTACAGAACGAACATTTATAATTACAGCCATCCTGAACTTTTAAGAACGTTCTTGTTCTATCGTTCATCGAATAACCTGAAACGAATTCTTTAGTTTCTTTGATTTCTTTGGCTAAAACAGTGGGTTCTTCTGTTTTCACAAATCCATCCAATAGATCTAGCAAGCGGAACTTTTCAGCTGCACCTAAAACGGCATCAACTCCTTCAAGTTCAGAGATTTCTTTAGGCTTCAATTGAGCGTAACATCCAATAATCGCAACGTAAGAATTCGGTGAGATTTTTTTGGCTTCACGAACAATTTTCTGACACTTTTTGTCTGCATTGTCAGTGACAGAACAAGTGTTGATTATATATATATCTGGAGTATCTGAGAACTCCACTTTTTTATATCCTCTTTCCTCAAATTGACGACCGATCGTACTCGTCTCAGAGAAATTTAATTTACAACCAAGTGTATAAAAGGCTACTTTTCTCATTACTGATTGATTATTAATCACTTTTGAAAATTCAAAAGGAGTACAAAAGTAAGGAGAATGTTATTGATTTGAAAATATTCGTTGCAACGTATGTTAATTTTGTTTCAACAATACGCCTTCATCTTACAAACCATTTTCCGCAAACAACTCTCTAATCAACCACTTAGAAGCTGATTCAATCTGCGTTACCGTTCGATTATTATGATAATACGATTTACTTATCAACCCTGAGTGAAACTCCTCTACAGTTATTTCTCGTTCCATGGAATGAAGTTCCCCTTCTCTTTGAATTAAAAGCTCATCATAAATGTAAAAATCTGCTGGTTCGTTGGTGAGGTTTACAGAGGATATATCTTGATAAAAGACCAAACGATTGTTTTTATAAATCCATCGTATTACCTGATTGCCTTGAGATCCACAATCTGTTTGACTTTCTACAACACTCCAAGCATCATTTTTCTTTTTATAAGCCTTTACTTCACAATTCCCTTCATCAAAATTATTTTGCTGTGGTTCAACATTTTCATCAAACTGAATGGACAAAACGATGCTATCGAAAACGGGTGATAAATACGAATGTAGTGTAGCACTATCCAAATAAACGGCCGCTTCTAAAGCTTGGTCGGTTTTAATATTTTCTATTTGATAGAATTCGGCTTTTTGAGCAGATTTACTGCACCCAAAATGGAATATTGATAGTAATAGTAAGATGGAAGAGTAACGCATAGTTGAGGCTTAGTTTATCATTAGATTTCTTGATAAAAATTACTGATTATCAATAAATACGTTACAATATAAATCAATAATTTGATAAAATATATAATTTGGTTGGATCAAAAAGTGATCTAATGCGACTGCAATAAATAATTTTAACTATCTGATAACCGAAATAGTACCCCAAAAGGAAATAAAAAACATTATATTTAAAATGTCATTCAATTATATTTGTTTGATCTGATATCTCTTGAATTGAAATCACCTAAAAAGAGATAAACTTTAATAGATAATATGAAACCTAGCTTGCGTTTATTTTTTTTATTATTATTTCTAATTTGCTCACCATCTGAGGCCCTTTTTGCTCAGAAAGCTTCGCATTTTATTGAAGACATTGATATTGTTTCTGACACTACAGTTTCATCTCTGTCTGTTCATGGTATTCATGATAAAAGACGAAGAGGTGAAGTCACATTACCTTTCTATTTTGAAGATATTGAGCAGGTATTTGAAGTAAGGGTGTATCTAAAACACGAGGATCAGATTACCGATTTAAAACTCATTCATGCCAACGATTTTAAAGTAATTGAAGAACCGCTTGCTGTAGGCGATAATGTATATCGATTTAAACTTCAATTTGTAGAAACAAATAAAAACGCTAAACCTTCTTTTGTCTTTAACTTATGGACTATAGACGGACAAGAAGTTACTTACGAACAAAAGCTTCTTCCCTACACCAACACAATTGTCGAAATCGCAGATAAAAAACCTGATGTTGAACGTGAATTATACATTGGTGAGGAAAAAGAATACGAGATTCTAAGCAACAGAGAAGAAAATCTTAGAGTAGATAATATTTGGCACGAACAAGCTGATCTTTCTTGGCGTCTGTTCCAAAGAGAAAATAAAATATTTATTAGTGTATTGCCTAAGTTCGTAAAGTCTTTTTCTACTGAAATAGTATTTGAAACGTTGATTCCAAATCTTATCGAAGGGCGAAAGAGATACGAAACCATACCTTTAGAGCTTAAATTTAATGTAAAGGCACCTCGATTAACCTACTTAGCAACTGATAAAAACGAGATTGTTTATGAAGGGGCACAATCGAATGAGGAAGGGATAGAACTTCAGATTCAACAGAACCGAAAACTTCAATTAGAAAAAACATACCGAATAGAAAATCAAGAAGAAAAGGGCGGACACCTTGTGGCTGAGTTATTTACTAAAAGAAATATGAGTAATAACAAAACTTTGTGTCTGATTCGAGTGTACGATTACCACAATCTTCAAGATGGCTATTTATACATTAAAGATGGTGATGATGCCAAATTCATTACCAACTTCAACATCATTTCAAAAAATATTATTGAGTCTATTCAGTTGCTTCGACCTGGAAGAAACTGGACGGGAGACCTTTCTGTTTATCCTGGAGAAACTGTTTCTCTTAAATTCCAAGGTAAACAGATGCAACATGCACGTTACCTATTCGAAGGTTTAAGTAATAGAAATATTGACTCGGTTAACACCCGAATGGAGGTACAAACCATGCAAATTTCTGTTCCTTTAAACATTAATCAGAAGGAACTAAAGATTTATAATGGAGATGAATATACTGGGCATTCCATCAAAATTAAAGAGAAGCAATCACCTAAAAATTTCGATTTTGTTACGATCGACTGTGGTAACGGTCCTAAAATCGTAAGCCAAATCGAAAAACCTATTTTCTATCCAAAAGCCATTACTGATGTCATCTTAAAGTTCAATACAGATGAAATTGATGGACTCCAACTCTATGGTAAGCAGTACATCACCCTAGATGTCCGGGTCATTGGGCCTCAAGGTCAGCTAATCGAATTGGCAAGGGATGATAATATCGTGATTTGTCCTGGCGAAACATCTCCAAGACACTTTAACTATGAAAAAAACAACTGTTCGGATCCCTTAATCACCTTAAATAAATATTTAGGAATTAAGACACACCGTTTTGAGGATTGGACGAAGTTGGAAATCTACATCTCACATCAAAAAGATAAATACAGCGAGCAGATCTATACCAAAAAGATAGAAATCTATGCTTCTAGGAAATCACAATTTGATATCGACCTTTCTTTCCCAGCCGGTCTATTGGTAAAGAAAGCCAACGAAGACGATATCTCTTCTGGTATTAGTGGTATTAGTATTTCGGCCATCGCTCAATTTAAATTCTTTAAGCCAGGTACTATTGGTCGTGTTCGTCCCTATCGTTTTGGTGTCGGATCTATTGCCTTAAACGCCTTCAACTTATCAGATAACGAAGATATTGATCGTGACTTGGGCATTGTGGCATTGGGTTCTGTCCACCCTCTTCAAAGGCCAGGACGTAAACTCTCCTTACCTCTTTATATTGGTTTTGGTTATTTCCTAAAAGCAGATACGTTCTTCTGGATGGTCGGTCCGGGAATTAGTGTTAGTTTCTAGTTTGACTTTAAATTGCCAATCAAAATATTTGGGGCTGCTGTTGGTATAACAATGATCGGATGCTGTTGGTCTTCCGATCTTTCCTGAACCTGATCACATACAAACTGTGCTAATTCCTTAATAGATATAAAATGATCTCCAGTGTTGTCTGCCAACCCTTTTCCTAGTCCTTCTAACAGTACTTCTACAAAGAGACTATGGCCATTGTTTTCGTCATTCATTGGTACTTCCCCCATATTATTTGATGCAAAAACCGAAATGTTATTTTCATCAGAAGATAACTGTCTTACTTCTTCTACAAGTTGTGTAGCTTTTAACTGCGAACCTAAATCTCTACCTTTTTGCACATCAAAAAATACGATCACCTGACTCGGTAACTGTGCTATTGATTGTTGCAATTCGTCCCAACCTAATGCTGAAGTAGAAAAGGTATTCAAATTCACATCATATGGCGTTAAATGAAGTTGATTTTTATATTCTAATCCATGAGTAGAAATATAAATCACAGTCATATCTTTCGACGTCACCTCTGTTTTTAAATCATTGATCGATTGAAGAATGTTTTCTTTAGTCGCATCACTATTAGTCAGTCTTTTCAGCTTAACCTCATTAAATAACTCCCCTCTTTGCTGACCTAAAAAAGCATCGGCTAAGGACATCGCATCTTTATCGGCATATTTTAAATTCAAAGCATTATTGGCAAATTCAGAGATACCTATACTCACCACATGAATATCCTTTTTGTCTTTTACAGATGTTTGTTTCAAAAGATCATCTAAAGAGTAACTATCGTTGACATCCTCAGTACTTACGTGTCGAGGATTTGTTAAATAACTAATTTCCTTATTTTCTATAAAAAGCTGAATACTACCAAAATGAAAAGGTATATTGATTTTCTGTTCAATATTATAGGTATATACTCTTTCCTCTAAAGATTCATCAATTTGTATTTGTGGATATGGTCTAGCATTTAATAGTAATCGTAAGCTAGATAAGGGCAATTTAGATTGAACAGTTGCAGTCACTTGTACCGCATCATCTATAATTTCATCTTCTGATAATGGTGAAGCCCATTCTACTTTTGGTTTTATTTCTGCAATGTCTATAGGTTGATGATTTGAAATGTTGGCCTCTTTAAACCCTCCCGATTGGTAAATCTTTTTTAGAATTTGAGGTTGATGAAATCTATTTGATAAAGAACTTAACTTATTGAATTCGCCTAATACTCCAAAACCGTGACTAACTAGAAAACCGACATATTGTTCCCCTCCAGCAGAAGCCTCGTAATAACCCTTTGGCGACCAAATGATCCAATCGTTATTATCAGAAATATATGCTGAGACAAGGTGTTCTCCTGTCGCTAAATTCCAAACGTGATAAGTAAAATCTGCACTCTTACCCAACAGGTATTTGTTATTGTTCAAATAATACAACTCATCCACAGTTCCTAAACAGCCCATCAATTCGAGCTGTTCCTCACCCTGTAAATCATATAATTTCAAAGAAGATTTAGTACTGATTACAATTTGTGAAGGCAACTTTCCAAAAGTTACAATCTCATCGTCTGCATCAATTTGAATATCATTATACTGAATAGTATATTCATCATTTAACGTTAGATTTTCTTTATCAATTGCTGAAGCTGACTCTGTATTTTTTGCATTTAGATCTACCTTCATTCCCTCAAAATCAATCATCACACTTTGATTTTCCTTAGTTAGGTAGACCTCACTTCCATTCACAGTAACATCTTGAAATGACTTAGTATCACTTTTAAATGTTCTAACTATTTTATTTTTAGAAATATCCCAAATATTAATCTCAGGATGATCACCAATAGCGGTAAGGATATAGTTTTTAGAAAGGTTGGCAAATTGAGCAGAACTTACTATTCCTTTTTTATTGTCGATTGATTTATGTTTTACCCACGCTTCTGTATCGTACAATACTATATTTCCTTTGGAGTCGGTAACCAATAACAACTCATCATTATCAGAAAATTCCAAGCTAGTGATAAACCCTTCTGTATCTGTTAAAGAAGCGACTTCAGTTCCGTTGGTATTCCAAACATACACACGTCCATGATCGTCTCCTGCAACTACAAATTTATTATCAACTGAAATTTCTACATTGGTAAATCGATCTGAAGTTTCCCACACTTTCATCAAAGCAGCACTTTTCATCCCAACAGACATAGAATACATTCTTACTGTACCATCAAAAGATGAGGTCACCAATCGAGATCCATCCTCCGATAAATCGATATTATACACCAAATCAGTATGTTCTTCTATAGAAAGTTCTTCGTAGGGTTCTTCTTCAAAAACTTCATTTTCAAGGAAAGGAATATACCACACTCTCACCGTATTATCAGCTCCTGCTGAGATGAGGTATTCTCCATCAGAAGAGAATTGTAGATCTGATACTGAGCTATCGTGTCCTAATAAAGAAGCAATTTGTTGTCCGGTAGTCAAATTAATAATGCTGATTTCATGATCTTTCAGATCCCCAGCGATAGCTATTAGTTTATTATCAGGTGATAAAGTTAATGCACCATAACCTCCATCCGCACCTTTGGACATATTGCCCCAAAAAGTATGTGATAAACTTGATGAAGGAACATCCCACACCCTCATTGTCCTATCTTCCGATACAGAATAGATTTTTTGATTATTACTCGAAAAAACCACTTTCCTAATTATCTGAGAATGCCCTTGTGGGTCCACAACCACATGTTGTGATTTATCTTGACCAATAACTGAATGGAATAATAAAACAAAGAGACAAATGGAATAAAAAGAAATCTTCATTTCGAATTTTCTGGAGCTTAAAAAGTTTCTACCGTTATTCACTCAATATAGTATATATCGTTCAAAAACATATATCTATTGAGGATTGATATGCAAAATAAAATTATTCTTTATCATTTTTTTATTTAAATCGTATTTTTGCATTACATAACCAGAGATTGAAGAGTATTTATCTAAAATCTCAATGAAATACTTTTGATTCTCCACCTTGTTGGAATAATTGAAATTATCATTTTTTGGTGAGTATAAAATTGCCTTTAGATTCATTTTTTAATCTTGAATAATCAATTGATCCGTCAAAAATTAGAACAATATTACGTAGGACATGTGATCCTCAAGGCCTTTCGATTAATTACTGCCGCTTGGAAAGAATTTAATCTTGACCATGCCTATATCTATGGTGCATCACTTGCCTACTATACGATTATTTCATTACCTGCCGCCCTAAACCTCTTGTTTACTTGGCTTACCGCATTTTTTGATGAAGATGAAATCAAAGAAGACATGATCGAAGAGATCGCTTTGGTAACGGGTGATGTGGTAGCTATCGAATTAGAAGGGATGATCAATAGCTTAACCGCCTTACAAATTGATTCTACCATTTCAACATCAATAAGTATAGGCACTTTAATTTTTACCTCTACTTTATCATTTCATACCTTAAAGGTGGCTTTGAATAAGTTTTGGAAAGTGCCCTTTCATAAACAAAAGTTCAAACAATTGGTTATGGACCGACTTATCGCCTTTAGTATGGTGCTTGTTATGGGTGGCTTGTTTTTACTTTTAGTTTTTATTGATTCTGCAATAAGTGTGTTATCAGAGTTTTTAAAAGAATGGCTAACGACTAAAACCGTTGATTTTATATACGGTATCCGTCAGACATTTACACTTTTGATATCCGTTTTACTCTTTACGAGTATTTATAAATTTATTCCTGATGTGACGATTAAATGGAGAGACGCATTTATCGGTGCAGTGGTGACGACAGTTTTATTTCAAGTGGGTCAGTTTGGTATTCGCTATTACCTTACGCACATACAAGCCAATTCTCATTGGGGAGCCGGCTCACCGATTATTGTCGTTATGGCTTGGACTTTTTATTCTGTACAAGTTATGTTTTACGGTGCTGAATTTACCTATGTGTACTCTCAAGAATATGGAAAAGGAATAGAATCTAATGTAATTACAGAAAATGAACAAGTATAATATTATTGTTGCCGACGAGCGATATGTGGAAACAATTGCTCAGTTCCAAGTGGATATGGCATGGGAAACTGAAAGCTATAAATTAGATTTTTCTACCGTAAAAAGAGGTGTTCAGCATATCTTTGACAACCAAAACATCGGAAGGTATGTCTTAGTAATGGACGGAGACAAATGCGTCGCTTCTATGCTTAATCTTTACGAATGGTCCGATTGGCGTTGCGGCAATGTGTTATGGATCCACTCTCTTTATGTAATTGAAGGATATCGTAGAAAAGGAATCTTTAGAATGATGTACGAACATGTGAAAAAAGAAGTCGATGCTTCTGCAGATCTTATGGGTCTACGCTTGTATGTTGAAAAAGACAATAAAAGAGCACAGGATACTTATAAGGCGATGGGCATGACAAAAGAACACTATGATATGTACGAATGGTTAAAATAAATCACAACAATTATCATTTTAACTAGATATCTGCTAAAGTCTCCTCATTTTAGTATAACTTTGAATAAGAATTGTGTTCGATGAAAAATATCTATCACCGAACTCAGATAAATAATAACAATTATATTTTTTCTAAGAAGCAATCGATCTTGAAAAGAATAGTCTATATACTTTTATCTTTTATACTTCTATCTCATCTCTCCTACGCACAAAATGATGATCAAGATAAGGAAGTAGATGCTGTTGAAGGTCAGGAACCCAACAAAGATGGGGTAACTCTTGAGCAAGATAGTTCATGGTTAAAGGGACCTCAAACCACTTGGTACCTTACCAAAGATGATTTCTATAAAATTCATTTTGAAGAACATGTAATGGACTCTTCTTATACCCATTTACATCGATACGATGTACATGGACAAAAAGGTTATGTGCATCAAACTCTTGGAAATAATGCCAGTGCATTAAGATCATATTGGGATCAACCTGTAAACCACCTAAGACAATCGATGGGTATTACAGCATTCGATCCTTATGCTTTAGATTTAGATACTTGGCAATATTACAATGCCTATGTACCTGTAACCGATTTTAACGGGGTAGTTGGACAAGATAACCGTGGAAAAATTGGTGGACAAATTGGTCGAAACATCGATCCTTACTGGGCTGCAGGATTGTATTTCCAAAGATATTCGGAACCCTATATTATAGGTCGAGATAAAATTAGTAACTCTTACAACGGGCAAGTACATACTGCTTTTGGATTAAATACACGTTATGAGTCCGAAGACAATAAGTATAAATTGATGGCCAGTTTCTATCAATATTTTCATGAAGGACCCGAATCTGGCGGTCTTGCCATGAAACAATTGGTAACAGGTGATCAAACTCCTGACGATCTTTTTGCTTTAGGTCGAGGTCAGTTAACCAATTACTTCCCTGATGGGGTAAGTTCATTTAAATGGTACACAAACTACCAACTGTATCATCAATATGCTTTGGTTGATAGTGCAAGATTACAAGTATTCCATGAGTTTAACCGTAATCAATATCGTTACAGCTATGCGAACTCAGAATCAACTATCTCTACCAACCGTTTGTATTATGATCAGTTTAATGATCATACTTATGATTATGTCACTTCTTTAGACAATAATGCAGGATTTCAACCAGGCTATCAACCGCCGGTAGACACCAATTATGAATATGGTAGCAAACCATTAGTAGGATATAAACAAGAATATATAGACAATAAAGCAGGTGTTAAGAGTAGATTAGGACCTACCTTCTGGTCAGGATATATACAACACCGTTTCTATCGATATCAACAACAAAATTCTGACGACTACACTCCTATCCCCATGGATCAACAGTTATTTTTGGGTGGAGACGTGGAATTATTGTTACCCAATAAGTTAGGTGCATTAACAGGACATGCAGAATATGATGTATTGAAAGGTAATATTTTTAATATTGATGCTGAAGTAAAAAGTAAATATCTAAATGCTGGTTTCGTTTTACAGAACACCTTAGCACCAATGTTTGCTCAACAATTTGCAAGTGTATTTATGTCTTGGCAAAATGATATGAACCCAATTGCAAGACAACAAATTCATATTGCTCCTCAGTTACCGCTTGGTGAGAAAGGTAATTTCCAAGTATTTGGCGAGCTGAATAATATTGGAAATTATATTTATTATGATAAATATGCCCGCCCTGTTCAGCTATCTGATAATATCACCTACTCTCGTTATGGAACAAAATTTAAATTAAGACTTGGGCCAATACAACAAATTGCTCAGGCTGTTTATACTGTAAATAATAATCAGGAAGTGATGCCAACTCCTGACGTTTTCTTTACTTATGAACTTTCCTATTTCAAGGAGTTTAAAAATGGTATGATGAGTTTGTATACAGGTTTTGACACCCGATATATTGCAAGTTATTATGGCTATGCTTTTAATCCTGTGACTCAGCAATTCCATGTTCAAAATGATTATAAAACCGAAGGTAATTTCAATCTCGATTTCTTTGTTAATTTTAAAATGAGGAGATGTATGGCCTTCATTCGTCTAAGTGACTTAATGAATTTAGCAGATGCACGTAGCGGATACTGGGCTACTCCCGGTTATATGGGACCTGGCTTCGGGTTTTCGTACGGTGTAAGATGGCTAATGTTTGAATAAAAAATATATGAGAAACCTAGTTCTAACAATACTTTTCCTAACAACTCTAGGAACTTCAGTACAAGCACAAAAATTTATCGCTGTGGACAATTACGGTAGAAACCGTATGAAAATCTATGAAGGCGATCAGATTAAATTCAAAATGAAGGGTGAAAAAGCGGTGTATACTGATGAGGTATATGCATTAACAGATTCTTCGTTTTATCTTTCAAAAACAGGTACAGAAGTTCCATTAAGCGAACTTTCTGAGATAAGAAGAGCCCGTGTCCTTCCTCGAGTGATCTTTGGTGGTAGTGTATTTATTGGTTCTGGCTTCTTGATTTCTAGTGCAATTAATAGAGATGAAGAAACTACTAAAGCAAAAGATATACAAGTTTTCCAAGGGTTAGCCTTTTATGGTTTAGCCGCAGCTATGTACCCTTTCTTTTGGAAGAAATATCGTCTTGGTAGAAATTCCCAAGCACAGATATTGGATGTAACAATTAGAAAAAAGCCTTGATAGTTAACAAAAACATTAGTAAGTTAGGTTAAAACTTACCAACCCCTTATATGCATAAATTGACTATCGCTTGGAGCATTACCCTATTATTAATAGCTCAAATATCCTTAGCAGAAAAAAAAATAGACTTAAGTTTTATGACTGAAGTCTCTGGTTTTCGTCTATTAGAAATTGCAGAGGACTCATCGACCATCGAAAAATTAAAAGAAGTTGAAGCCGAGCTATATATTGGATTAATCGATTTCTCCAAAGAAAGAACTAAGGCCTTACAAATATTCAAAGAGAAAGGCATTGAGTGTCATGCTTGGCTGTTATTAAATAAAGGCGAAGGATACTTCCCTAATGCACATAATGCTGAAGCCTACATCAAACGATTTAACGAGTTTATTAGTTGGTCACAGAAAAATGGTTTCCAATGGAATTCTTTATGCATCAGTTTGGCTCCTTACACAACGGATCAAAGAATTGTTGATCATGGTTATATCTCCGTTTCTAAGGTATTTTTAAAGCGCATGATCAGTGGAAATATACAAAGTCAGGGTGACATTGAATATTCTAAACTTAGATCCTTAGCCAAAAAGAATAATCTTAAAACAGTAAATATTGTCTCTCCTTATATGGTGGATGGTAGAGAAGTAAATGTCGATACTTGGAAGCAAATTACTGGTACTTTCGACATACTTCATGATGAAGAATATATCGAAATCTTTAATCACTACACTCCTTCTACAATTCTTACTTTGGCACAATTGAAGTCTTATCAAAGTGGATTTAAAAACATTGTGGTAGGTTCTGCGAATGAGAAAAAACCGTTTAGTAAAGAGGAAAATCCTAGACCTCTTCAATGGAAAGAGTTAACACAATACATTACTTTATTAAGGCAATACGATAAATCCATCATTATTTATGGTTTGGATGGTGCTGTAAAAGGAGATATCCTCAATAACTTATCACTACACCTTACCGACGATAAATTACCTAATTTAAAAGCAGCAGAAGAAGTAATTATTAAAGAACGAGAGAATACTCAAGTAGTATTATCAATCCTATCCCACACCGGATGGCTATTGTTCTTTGGTCTATTCTGTTTCCTTACGTTCTTTATCGCCACGATAAGAACACTTAAACTCATTTTTTAATGCATCTGAAAGAAAGTATCTCCTATTGCCCAAAATGTGGCAAAAAGGAATTTATATTTGATAAAAAACGATTCGTCTGCAACAGTTGTAACTTTGACTTATACATCAATGCATCTGCTGCGGTAGCCGCCTTAATTCTGAACGATAAAAATGAGTTACTCCTTTCCCGAAGAAAATTTGATCCTCAAAAAGACACATTAGATCTTCCTGGAGGGTTTGTAGATATCCATGAAAAAGGAGAAGATGCCCTAAAAAGGGAAATCAAAGAAGAACTAAATTTAAAAATCACTGAAATGAACTATTTCGGTTCCTTTCCTAATACCTATACTTTTAGAGGTAACGACTACTATACTTTAGACTTGGCTTTTATCTGTAGAGTAGAATCCTTCGAACCAATGCAGGCTAACGATGATGTAAGTGCTATTGAATTTATCCCTTTGGATAAGGTGAATGTGGATGAAATTGGTTTGAGTTCTATTAAGGTGATTGTGGGGAGTTATCTAGCGGAGAATTTATATTAAACTACTGCAGCAACACTTTTATTATTTGATATTAATAATCTCATTTAATAAGCTAATCACTTTTCTTTTTTCATAAAAAGCTTTAGTTATTAATTTAGTATTCACTATAAAGTAAAATGATTTAGAATCGACATTAATTTTATAAAGCCAAATAAAAACTTTCTTAACTTCAATCTGCTTATAATAGATTTCTTTTGATTTGAATAAACCATATACAGTGATAGAATCACGATCGAAATAAATAGTTTTGGGAATAAATATAAAAGTATAAAATAGAAATATTTGAAGTGTAAAAGGTATCAGAAGATAATAATCTTCATAAAAAGAATCTATATTATTAAAAACTGAAAACAATAATACAATTGAAAACAAACTAAGAAAAACAAAGCCAAATCTATTTGTTATTATATTATTCGTTGATAGTATCATATGAGTATTTTGTTGATTATAAAAGTATATAGTTAGTTATGTGTTACAATTAATCTGTTTGTTAAGCCGATATATTAATTTTAATCTCATATGGAAAATAATATACGTAATTACCATTCTTCATAATAAAAATAACTCTCCATATTCTTTCCCCTTCTTCTTTACAAATGTGTTCAAATGATAAAGTATTTTCTTTAATACTTATTGTATCAATTTTTGCATTATTTTTAATTGAAAATAGTGAATCAAAATCGCCTAAAAGTACTAAGTTATAACCTTTTTCTGATTCTTGATTACAAGTTAATGTTGTAACAACTGTATCCCCTACAGATGGGTTTTTAATAGATACTCTTTCATCAATAAAACTATATGTTTTCAAGTTTGTTTCACTAGAATCTACAATTGTTCTTGATATAAGGACATCATCTGTATCTTCGATAATGCCTAAAGGTTCATAGTAATCAATAAAAATTAATTTATTTGGTGTTTTTTCTGAGTAAATTTTAAGCTCCCCTTTCTTTGCATTATTATAATAAGTTACAATATGTTTTAGATTGCCATTTTCCCAAAATGATGTAGTTTCTCCGTGAAATTTACCATTTTTTCGTTCAGATATTAATTTTACGTTCCCTGTTGAAAAATATTCTTTTAAAAGTTCTTCGTTTTCACTTATTCTTTTAATTTCGCCTATTTTAAGTCCTGTTGTATCGTAAAAAAACTTATCTCCTGTTGTTGGATTAAATTCTTCTTGAATAACTCCATTAGAATAATAGTTTCTTTCTATATCGGAGCAAGAAAACAAAATTAAGAGTGATATTACCTTAAATAAACTATTTGTCTTAAACATAATTTTTTACTTTATCAATTCTTATTTTTAATCTAACATTAACCCTACTAACCCTTGTGCTTTTTTCAACTCTCCCAAATCTGCTCCTGTGTATTTATTGAAATATGTAACATTCATAACAGTTGGAACACACGTTCCATCATCAAAAGCATCTTTACAGAATAGTTTAAATATATAGGACTTCCCTACTTCTATTTGGGTCCCTTTAAACTTCATTCTTTTTTCTGAATAGATCGTTTTTCTACTTTCATCATTTCTAATGAATATTAAATAGAAATCAGTTAATTCATCAATCTTAATTACTTCATAAAGTCCTTCCTCGATATCATCAACAGAAGTTTTAATTGTATTTGGTGACTGAATTACTATTACATTTTCATAAAGTTCGGATGAAGATGTTTCAGGGTCTGTTTGTGAGAAGGTATTTGTTATTACAGTGAAAAATAGAATGCTGAAGAGTTTTAGTTTCATGTTTTATTTTATTTGTTTGAGATAAATCAAAAGACATAAAATATGTATTGTTCGAGAATAGTTAACTCATGTTACTTTATAGATCAGTCCAAAACTTGATTTTAAATACTCTATCATTTTGGACATATAAATCAATATAAGAATCAACAAGTTTTGAATTGTTGGAAAGAACAAAACAATAAACATCATAGTTATGCTCACTAGATTTCAACTTTTCCATAAAAAACTTTGGATACTTTTCTTTTAACAAAAAAATATCACAAAAATCAACACCATTTTGTAGTTGTACATTATTGCAGTCAAGAGAAAACTTTGTTAAATCTCCTGATTTAAACTCATAATATTCATTTTTGTAATGGTAAACGAAAGTTGTATCATCATCAACAATTGGGTCAAAAAATATTTCTATATCATCTGGATTCCCTTTAATTTTAAATAATGTTTCTTTATTAAGAGATAAAATATTGATTGAATTTAGATAAATATCATTTATATCGATACTTACCTCTTGAGTGTTTAAAGTAATTAAAATCAATAATAGTTTTACTTGTAAATAATTTGTCATATATATTTTACTTCTTCAATAATTCGAAAATAAGATTAACAACCTTGATTATCTATATCTTATAAATCAATACAACTATTTAATCAAGCTTAATATCAAACAATAATTAAAAATATGTCAAATATTTAAATGATGAGTAGTTAGAAGATAAGAGTGTCGTTTTCACTATAAGTATTAAACCCCTAACAACAAACAAAATACTCAACAATATATCCCCTAGATTTTAAGTATACTATTTGAATGATAGATTCATCAGAAACTTGATATGAAAAAGCCATACAACCTATGTTTTACAGTTCTTTAATTCATTCCATTCCTCTTCTGTAATATTATAATTATAGTCTTCGTCGTATTTATCATCTTCTGATATTGGATTCTTGATGAAATGGTTGGTATTCAAAAAGTCATCAAATCGTTTTAAAATTGATGCTTCATCATTGACTCCTGTATTATGCTTTATTAATTCTGTTGAAGGAATAGATAACTCATATAAGAGTTCATCTCCGTTTGAAATTACAAATTGAAATTCACTTTTTAATACACTTTCTCCTACTAGGAAGATTTCAAAATTATCTTTAGTATCAATATCAGAGAATTCTATGTTTATTTTCTTTGACCTTAAAATTTTATCTTGTGAAAAGACATGGTTTCCTAAGGTTGTGAAAAATATAATTAGGAATAATAATTTATTCATCTTCATAAGAGATAAGTTTGCTTGTATCTTATTAAAGTAGAAAATTAAAAATCTAAACTTTTATACCCCTCTCCATCATTTTGAACTTTGTATTTTTTTATCTCATTACTTAGTAGCTTTTGGTACTGTTCTCTCATGAAATCATAAAAATAATTCAAATCGCTTTCTTCTCTAGATTTTTCCAGACTTTGAATATACTCGAGCTTATCTTCCTTAAAGACTACAGACATAGGTAATTCAAAAAGAGCTTGGAGATAATTCATCAATAATCTTGATGTCCTTCCGTTACCGTCATAAAAAGGATGTATACTTACTAATTCGAAATGAGCATAAAAGGATAAATTAATTTTATCATCAATAGTTATAGATTCCTTTTTTAATTGATCTGATATTGTTTTACACAATTTATTGACTAATCCCTCTACTTTCTGATAATTAACAAAGTACCTCTGACCTGCATAAACGCTTCCTTTTCTATATTCTCCTTTGCTACTATCCACTTCTCCTAATATTGTATTATAAAGGCTACCAGTGGATTTCATAACATAGGCATTTATCTCTTTAATAAACTCAGGAGTGATTAATCTCTTTTTTGAAACTTGTTCTTTTATAAATAATAAAGCTTTGTGATGATCAGTAACCATTTGAGAGTGGATAAATGGCTTCCCTTTAGGAGTTAAACCCTCATCCAATAAAAGAGTGGCATCATCAAAGGTTAATGTTGATCCTTCCACTTGAGTACTGTGAGCTGTAATTGTATAGTTATTGAATTTTTCAAAATCAACCACTTTCTCAATACCAATTGCTTTATATTCTTGAATTGTTTCTATTAATGTCATATGCAAATTTAAAAAAAGATTATTGCGAACTAAGAGAAATTGAGATAAAAAAAGACCAACAATACATCGCTATATCATTGGTCCTTCTTATTTAGTTCACATGAACTTCTTTAAAATATTGAGAGAAGATCTCTACCGTTTTTTCAATTTGTTCTTTCGTTGGAGGTTCAACGCCTTCCAATCCGTATTCCATTCCCATGGCTTCCCATTTATGGACGCCTAGTTTGTGGTAAGGTTGGATTTCGATTTTCTCGATGGTTTTGTAATCCTTAAAATGCTGACCTAATTCGTGAAGGTATTCTTCTTGATCCGACCAACCTGGTACCAATACATATCTAATCCACATTGGCTTACCTTGTTTCTCTCTCATTTCCGCCAACTTTAAGGTAGGCCCGTTAGAAACTGAGGTCAATTTGTGATGACAATCGTCGTTGATATGCTTTACGTCCAACATCAAAAGGTCTGTGTATTCTAGAAGTTCTTCGACTTGTTTGTTGACTAATCGTCCGTTAGAATCTAGGCAAGTGTGGATGCCTTTTTCCTTTAGTCTTTTAAACAATGTCAAGATTTTGGTTCTATGTAATAATGGTTCTCCACCAGAAATCGTGATACCTCCATCATCTCCAAAATAAGGACGCTGACGTAATACTCTTTTTTCGATTTCATCCAATGTTACAAACTTGCCTCCTTTTACATCGAATGTATCGGGATTATGGCAGTACAAACATCTAAACTGACATCCTTGAACGAATACAATAAAACGAATACCTGGACCGTCGTGGGTACCAAAAGTTTCGATGGAATGAATTCTAATTTGTTCAGGGTCTTTCTCATTTAAATGAGAAGCGTCTTGTTGTGGATAAATGATACTCATCTTTATTTATTTTTCATTTTCAGGCGTACATCAATATACGTCTTATTTCTTGTTATTGTAATCTTCTATGATTCTTTCCAGGAAAGGCAAGCCTTCTAAAATTGCCGCAGGTCCTGGCTGAAGCATAAACAATGGATCAACTTCTTGATAATCTTTTGTTTGATAGAAAGGTACTTGATTGATGTTATTTCGGTTTAACAACTCTGCTTCATCAAATTTCCTTCCACACCAACAGAACAGGCCTATTTCCGGTGCTTTATCAATTACTTGATTAAAATCGAAAAGCACTCTTTCTTGGGCAGATTGATGAACGCTCAATTCAGAGAAAACATCTTCTCCTCCGGCAAGTTCTATCATTTCAGATACCCATTTAATTCCTGTAATCAAAGGAGAGTTCCACTCCTCAAAATATACCTTTGGTCGGTTAGTCAAGTGCTTTGTTTTTAACTGAGCACTACGTACCATACTCCTCATCTTCTCGATATAAACAGCGGCTTTGTGCTCTGCTCCTATCATTCTGGCAATCATCTCTAAGGTATTGATGATTTCTTCTACAGATCGTTGGTTAGTAATTAACGTCGGAATTCCTTCCTTAATCAGCCTCGCCCCGATCTCTGCCTGAAGATCCGAAAAGCCAATGACCATATCAGGCTTTTGGTCTAAAATCTTTTTATAGTTCGCTCCCGTGAAACCACAAACCATTGGTTTCTCCAACTTCGCCTCGGCAGGTCGCTCGGCAAAAGCAGAAATACCCACAATTCGATGTGATTCTCCCAACATGTACAGCCACTCTGTGACCTCATCTGTTAGGCAAACGATTCTATTTGGAAATTTAGACGTATTCATTACTTCTTTTTTTTACTTTCTGAACAAAATTGAAGAATCTCCATAGCTTAGGAAACGGTAATCGTTATCCAAAGCTGCTTGATATACTTTTCTCCAATCTTCTCCAATAAATGCTGCAATCAACAACACCAAAGTTGTAGAAGGCAAGTGGAAATTCGTTACCAATGTGTCGATGACTTGGAATTGATAACCCGGCATAATAAAAATAGAAGTTTCTCCATGAATAGTATCCAAATTATGCTCCTCCATATGCTTTAGTATGGCTCCAAAACTCTCTTGTCTTGATGGCAATGCTACACCACTTTCCATTCTTTCGTAAGCTTCTAACTTTTGGATATCAAATGTTGAGTTGTTATCCAAAAGCAGACGAACACCATACCAATACGACGATTCTAATGTTCGCATCGAAGTTGTTCCCACACAAGCCACTTTATTCGCATCAATCAACGCCTTCACATTCTCTTTCGTGATAATGATCTGCTCGTTGTGCATGTCGTGATCAGTCACCTTATCTGCAGTGATCGGTTTAAACGTCCCTGCACTTACGTGAAGTGTCACCTCCTGTTCATCCACTCCTTGATTCTTTAAGACATCAAGTACTTCGTTGGTAAAATGAAGTCCCGCAGTTGGTGCTGCTACCGCTCCCTCGTTCTTCGAATATACTGTCTGATAAGTCTCCTTATCATCTTCAGTAGCCGTTCTTTTTATATAAGGAGGCAAAGGCGTATTCCCTGCCGCAGAAATAATATCCACGAAGTTTAAGCTCTCCTCTTCCCATTCAAACTTCACATAACGTTTTTCTCTATCCTCATGAGAAACCGTCAACTTCACAATCCCTTTCTCCGTTTGAACAGCTGCTTCTAATTTATCTTCTTTCCAACGTTTAAAATTACCAATAGCACACTCCCAAATCGTTCCCGATTTCTCCAACATAGCAGCAGAAATATCACGAGTCGGTGCAATTGGATTCAACAAAAACACCTCAATCTGTGCTCCCGTCGGCTTTTTAAAATACAAACGTGCCGGCAATACTTTGGTGTTATTGAAAAATAAAGTGTAGTCGCTATTCAATTCATTGGTGATTTCCCTGAACACTTTATGCTCAATATTCCCCTCTTTATACACCATTAATTTTGATGAATCACGTGGATTAGCAGGATGTACAGCAATCCTCTCGTTTGGCAATTCATATTGATAATCGTCTAAATTTATCTCCGGTAAATTCAAAGTATTACGCTTTTATTTTTAAAATCTAAAATTCATACAAATGTCGTAAAATGAATTGGGGTATGAAAGGGAAATTTTCTATCAATGTTTAATTAATGTTTATCATATCGCTGGGGCGAAGATGGAAAAGGATTTTGGGGAATGAAAAATTAAAAGTTAAAAATGAAAAACGTGAAATGTGAGGATAGATTGGTGAATAAAGATGTCTAAGAGCTATTCCCAAAGCTTATGAGATATCCTGAATCTTATTAGTGGCTCATAAGGAAGTTATATTCCTTAACTAGCGCGAGTCTCCAGACTCGTGCTCGAGTTATGAGGAGCGTAAATTTAGTATGCACTGCTTAATACCTTATCCGAGGTCGGGAGACCTCTAAAGTTTTTTAGGCACAAATGTCGCTGCGCTTAACATTTGCGCCAGTTAAGCCATATCCAAACAAACGAGCGTTAGCCTAACATTTCACGTTTTTCATTTTTAACTTTTCATTTTTCATTTCGAAAATGTCGCTGCGCTTAACATTTCACGTTATTAACTTTTCATTTTTAACTTTTCATTTCCAAAACCTTTTTAACAAAAATATTTTCAGCTACTTTTGTGCAGTTTATTTAGACCATAGGTCAAAATCATTTCTAACAGGCAACTCCAATATGAGCTTTTACAAATCCGTAGTCAGACCATTTTTATTTCAGGTAGATCCTGAAAAGATTCATCATTTTGCTGTTCGTTATTTAAAAACCATGTTTTCACTTCCTTTTGCAAAATCGATTGCACGTGGGATTTATAAAGTGAATGATCCTCGTTTGGAAAGAGAGGTATTTGGTATCAAATTTCCATCTCCTGTAGGATTGGCAGCAGGTTTCGATAAGGATGCGAAAATGATTGATGAGTTTGCCAACTTCGGTTTTGGTTTTATTGAGATTGGTACTTTAACGCCAGTATCTCAGCCAGGTAATGATAAACCAAGGATCTTTAGATTACCAAAAGATTCAGGTTTGATTAACCGTATGGGCTTTAACAACGAAGGTGTGGAAGCTGCTGTAGAGCGTTTGAAGACAAGAAAGTCAAATGTGATTGTTGGTGGTAACATTGGCAAGAACAAAGTGACGCCAAATGAGAATGCAGTGGACGATTATACGAAAGGTTTCAATGCATTATTTGATCATGTGGATTACTTCACTGTCAATATTTCATCACCTAATACTCCTAATTTGAGAGCCCTTCAAGACAAAGAACCTTTGAAAGAACTTTTGGGAACTTTAAAGAACTTGAACTCTCAAAAATCCAATCCTAAGCCTATCCTTTTAAAGATTGCTCCGGACTTGACAAATGAGCAATTGGATGACATCTTGGAGGTAGTTCAGGAAACAAAAATTGATGGAGTGATAGCTACGAATACTACAATTAGCAGAGAGGGCTTAACTACAGATAAAACGAGAGTCGAAGAAATTGGTATGGGTGGCCTTTCAGGTAAGCCTGTGACCGATAGATCAACAGAAGTAATTAAGTATTTATACGAGAAATCGGGTAAAACATTAGATATAATTGGCGTGGGTGGTATTCATACTGCTGAAGACGCTATCGAAAAATTAGAAGCTGGAGCGAAGTTAGTGCAAGTATATACTGGCTTTATTTACGAAGGTCCTGCCCTAGTTAAAAGCATCAACAAGGCAGTTATTAACAAATAAATTCAAATTTATTACAATTTTTCGCAACCTAATTAACACTTATTCGTTGTTATAAGTAGAAAGATTGTTGTAGTTAATGAAATTGTCGAGGAGAGAACACTTACATATGTGAGTGTTTTCTTTTTTTTATGCAATTGCTACTTTTTTCTCTTCATTCCAATGTAACGTCTTTTCATCAAATAGCCGGGACAAGGTCTTCCCAAAATAATCTAAGTTGATAGGTGCTACTTCAGATTCCAATTCGTGTACCGACATCGGCTGATCCTTTAATACCTTCAATATTTCAGCTTTATAATTATCCGGTACTTCTTGATACGATTTCTTTTTCTTTTGTTCTATACAGACATCGCATACCCCACAATTTTCTCCATCAAAATCACCAAAATATTCTCTGAGCATAATACTTCTACATCTCGTCTTATTTTGGATGAAGTGTATCATTGATTTTGCTCTTTTATAATCTTGTTGTTTTCTGAAGGCCAATAATTTACGATCAATAGGTAACCTTTCTGGTAAATGTCTTGGAATTAAAAACGTAACTTGAGGCTTCTCCCTTTTAGGCTGGTAATCTACCAATTCTAAATTGTGTAATTCTTGTAAATAGAAAGTCACACGATCTAAAGGAATACCATTTTGCATGGCGATTTCCTTTTCGTCTATACGCACAAAAGAATTATATAACTCACCTCCATACATTCTTAAAATACCTTTCATTAATAATTCATGGTGAGGCTGACGAATTAGGTAATCGTATAAATCGTCTGGAGTAGTTTTAATATTCAGGGTTGGATCATGAAATACACTTTCGTTGAATAACAAAATGCCATGTTCCTCCAATCGTTTCAATCCGTAATAAGTTTCTTGAGGGGGAAGTTCATATTTCTGAATATAGGGTTTGAGGTAAAAATCGAATGAACTCATTTCTCCACTACCTACCGCTAAACGGAAGTGATTTCCCAAGCATTGATATATTTTCTTTAGTACTTTTACATCAGGATGACGTTGTTCTACCCACTCTAATAACTTCTGTCTTGTATCCTCCTTTATCAAAAGAACAGCATACGACTTTTCTCCATCTCTACCTCCTCTTCCGGCTTCTTGATAATAGGCCTCAATACTTTCTGGTGCACCGATATTGATGACCGATCGCACATCAGGTTTATCTATACCCATACCGAAAGCATTCGTCGCCACTATTACTCGAATATGGTTCTTCACCCAAGCATCTTGACGCTTACTTCTTTGTTCAGGGACTAAACCTCCATGATAATAATCGGCATTGATGTTATAACTCAACAAAAGACTTGCAATATCTTTGGTCATTTTTCGAGTTCTCGCATACACAATGCTACTCCCTTCTACTGAATTTAGAATTTTGAGCATTTTTTGGGTAGTATCTAACTCTTTGCTAACAGAAAACGAAAGATTAGGGCGTGCAAAACTTCCCTTAAACACATTGTGATTTTCTTTAAAAAGCAAAAGTTCCACAATCTCTTTTTGCGTTTCTTGGGTAGCTGTAGCTGTAACCGCAATAACAGGAGTGTCTGGAATGAGTTCTCTTAATTCACCTATTTTTAAATATTGAGGACGGAAATCATGTCCCCACTGAGAAATACAATGGGCTTCATCGACCACTAATAAACCCACAGCCATTCGTTTTAAACGCTCAATAAATAACTTAGTGCGAATTCGTTCTGGTGATACATATAAGAATTTAACTTTCCCTTGAACGGTATTCTCTAATAATGTATCCATCTCTTTGATAGATAATCCAGAGTAAAGAGCTTTGGCAGGAATTCCTCTTTCATTTAATTGATGCACTTGGTCTTTCATCAAAGAAATTAGAGGTGTAATGACAATACACACTCCTTTTCTCGCAATACCTGGTACTTGGAAGCAAATTGATTTCCCTCCCCCAGTCGGCAATAAAGCAAGAGTGTCATTCCCTTTAAAAACACTACTAATGATATTTTCTTGAAGAGGTCGAAAGTTATCGTAACCCCAAAATTTTTTAAGTATTTGTTGAAAGCCCGCGTTCATGAACCATTAATTGACAATTATTTTATCATAAATCAAATATCAACAATTAATTTTTACAAATTGTATCTTATTTTTGCAAAAGCTGAGAAAAATATTGTTTTCTCTCGGTTTAAGTAAAATTAAAGAGAAATCCTCTTTAAACTAAACATATACATTAGCAACAACAATGGAAAATACTATTGCAAAAAAGGTCGCTTCTTTGTTATTAGAGATCAATGCTATTAAGATCCGTCCAAACGATCCTTTCACTTGGGCTTCAGGATGGAAATCACCAATTTATTGCGACAACAGACTTTCTCTGTCACACCCTCACGCAAGAACGTACATCAAACATGCATTAAGTTCTAAAATTCAAGAGCAGTTCGCAGATGTAGAAGCTATTGTTGGTGTTGCTACAGCGGGTATCCCTCAGGGGGCATTAATTGCAGATGCTTTGGGTATTCCTTTCGCATATGTTCGTTCTAAGCCAAAAGGACATGGTATGACAAACATGATCGAAGGTGAATTAAAAGCAGGTGCTAAAGTAGTGGTTATCGAAGATTTAATTTCTACTGGAGGTTCATCGCTTAAAGCTGCGGCGGCTTTGAAAGAAGCAGGTATCGAAGTTTTAGGTATGGCTGCTATCTTCACTTATGGATTTGATTTATCGGTAAATAACTTCAAAGAAGCTGGTATTCCTCTAGTGACTTTATCGAATTACGATGCGATGTTGGAATTGGCTTTAGAGCAAGATTACATCAAAGCGGAGGATATCGATTCATTGAAGTCTTGGAGAGTTGCTCCTTCAGAATGGAATCAATAAAATTATAATAGACTGTTAATTAAAGATTTACTCTTTTATCTACAGTAACAAAAAGAAGATATCTCATATATCTATTTTTCTCGTATCAATAACCCAGGAATTTATCCTTGGGCTTTTGATACGAGGTTTAAGAAGTTATGAGACAGTCACTTCTCTCATTCTGCTCCTATTCATCTTACATAACACTCTTAATACTTACAAACAAGCGGAACAAACAAACTGTGTTTCAAGTTATTTCCTTACAATGTATTATGAACTAGCATTTGGTATTGTTTCCTCACAAGAAAAGAAACTTACGCCAGTTGAAATCGACCAACTATTGGCTAAAGGGTATTTTAGACATTCCCTAAATATGGCTACTTACGAAATGATGTACTTTGATGACAAGATGCAAGGAGTACTTCCGTTACGTTGTCGCCTAGAAAATAATATGCTTTCGAAATCTCATCGAAAGAAAATTAGGCAAACAAGAAACAAATTTGAAGTAGTTATTGAGCCCCTAAATATTACGGAGGATCATAAAACATTATTCACAGAATATAGAAAAAAACGTTTTGACGAAGAGGATAAATCTCTCTTACACTACTTTGGAGTAGATTCTGACAAAGATATTGGTCTAATCCCATACAACACTTGGCAAATAAACTTTTACGCGAATGGTCAATTAGCTGCCGCAAGCTTTTTTGATGTTGGAGAGAAATCTTTATCCAGTCTCATGGCAATTTATCATGAGGACTTTAAAAATGCCGGACTTGGCTTTATATCCATGCTTTTCGAAATAGAGTGGTCTTTAGAACATAACATGGATTTCTATTATCCTGGTTACACTCTCGATATGCCGTCATGCTTCGATTACAAACTTAGATTACCGAACGTGGAGTTTTATAATTGGAAGGACGAATGGTTAAAGTGGGAAAAGATTAACTTTAAAACTACAAAAAGATACAGAACCTTACATTCTATAAAAGCTATAATTGAGCAAGTTAATGACATATGTATAGTTAAAGGTCAAGTTGCCGAAGAGCAAAACTTTTTCTCTAGTATGTGGCATGATATGTTTGATTATACTCAAGCAGTAGAAGCCCCTATTTATGCGTCTTTTCCGATAGGTCAATATCATCAGATGGTCATTATTTATTTACCTGATGAAGATATATTTTTGGTAAAACCTCATTTATTTAATTTTGAATCAAGTTTACCACCATATATTAAAACTGATAGCCCCGAAGATATCGCTTTATTTATTGGTGCTTATTTTGCCCACCTCCAACTTATAGATGTTCGCTTAACTAGTGCATTAGACAATTTTAGAAGCTTAATTACAGATTCAAACATAGAATTTGATATTGTAGAGACTTTAGGAAATGTAGGTAGACATCCTAACTATAAATGGATATCCTTAAGAAAAGATGAAGATCAATGGATGGTTATGCCATTATGGGATGAAAGCAAAAAAACATACCTTTTCCACCCAATGGTGTTTAAACGTGACCAAAATAGATGGGTATCTCCTTTTGGATTGTGTTCTGATGCCATCGCCATATTAAAAATCTCTGACTATATTTGTTCAAAAGAAAGCAATTGGCATGATTTATTGTCAGAAAATGATTGAAACTGATCATTAATAATGAGTATTCAAGATAACTACAGTTTTTTAGAACATATAGCAGACACCACTGAAGTAAACAATATTAGTTTTGATAATTGGCAGCAGCTCAATTCTTCTACGATTATAAGTATGGCTAGAAAATTTCTAATTGAGAAAAATATTCCAGTTAGAAAAATACCCTTAAAAACAATTTATGCCTTCATTACAGACAGTGGTTTAGAAAGTCTCCCTAAGCAACAGCAAAGGTGGGCCATTCTATTTTCAAACGCTGTCACCTACAGAAACCCTTGTAAACAGCATCTTACGTTAGTAAAAATACTAAGGGATGCCTCCTTAGAAGAAATCGAAATCCTTCACTACCTCAAAAAAATATCTTTCATAGAATATGAAACCTCTCGTATTTGGATCAAAATAAAAGGTATTGAACAATGGGCTATAGAAAAACTAGACTGTTCCAGTATAGATATAGAAATCATCCTAGAAAACCTCATGATGAAACGCCTCATAGAAATCTCTAACTCAGGAGAGGAAATGAGGATTGCACCACTTGGAATGCATTTTATATTGGAATGTGAGAAGCCGTTTGGGCTTAGTTAGATAGTGTTTGCAAAGACTTCATTTTTGGACCCATTGATACTATAAAAAATTATTACATTAAATAAAGTAAGAGGTAAAAAGTAAGAAGTAAATATCGACCTTACCTCTTACCTCTTACCTCTTACCTCTTACCTCAACTTAATTTTCAAAGGAAAGAAATCCAACAAGCTTCATAAATACCTCAAACAACATTAAATATCCCCCAACTGCGGTCGAACAATAATGTCTTCTACACAAGCACTGTTAGATAAATTGTAAGCTGAGTAAACAAGGTCAGCGATGTCTAGGGATTTCATAAAACGGTCTTCTGGTAAGTCTACCCCTGCCCAACTAGCAGTAAACGTTGCTCCTGGCATTACAGAAGTCACTTTGATATTATGAGGTTTCATTTCTTCTCTTAAACATTTTGAAAAGCCTAACATGGCATGTTTTGAGATAGCATAAGAACCACCATTAGTATAAGCCATGAAAGAGGCGACAGAAGCGATATTGAAAATATGTCCTTTTTTGTTTTCCATCATTTGATGTACAAAACCTCTTGTGATGTAGTAGGTTGAATACATATTGGTTTGCATCATCATTTCGAAGGCTCCCTCTTCTTCTTCGTAGATAGCACCAGGAACAAATACTCCGGCATTATTTACTAAAATATCAATTGGTTTTTGAAGTGATTTTACTTCTTCTATAAATTTCTGACACTCTTCTTTCTTAGACACATCTGCTTGAAAAATATGGATTTCAGCATATTGCGATAATTGATCTTTTAATTCTTGTAGTGATTCTAAGTTTCTAGCACATACTGCTACGTCTACTCCATCTTTAGCAAATTTTTCTACAATTGCTCTTCCGATTCCTTTTGAACCTCCAGTTACTACGATCATGATTTTATTTAATAAGCGCTAATAAAACGAATTATTGTTTGATATCAACTAATATTTTGAAAACAATTTTCTAATTTTGTATTGTATCAAACAAACGGTTAACCTTTTGATTTGAAACAATTTAAATATTACCTAATTATCAATCGAACTAATCTATGAAACATCTATTATCAATCATACTATTCTGCCTATTTTCTCAGATTGTAGTAGGACAAAATAATATACATGTCTCATCAAATGTTCTTCAGGAGAACAACGTAAAGTCATCAATGTTTTCAGGTCAACTGAAAAATAAGATCAAAAAACTATTTTCAAATCAAGAATTAGAAACTGAGGTAGTCGCATCTTCAGACAAACAATTATTTGATTTGGTTGATCATTTCAATCAAAATCTATCTTATAATTCTGAAGACACCTTCAGAGCAATTCGTCTCATGGAGATAAATCATCAAAATCAAAGTACTATTGATGTGAAAACGGATGATGATAATCAATTAAATATGGGAATGATTTTCAACGTTTTGAGACAAAAAATATATTCGATGAAATAATCGGAACATTAACAATCATTACCTACCTCTTTTACTTGAACCTATTTTAATGATGCCTAAATTTGCATTATCAACATAGGGTTAACGCTTACATCTAAAGCAAAATCTTAAAAAGAGAATGATTTATTTTAAACGATGGTCAAGAAAAGGGTATTCAATTTTTAACACCTTGAAAAAGGTGGTAAAAATCTGTGTCGTTAAAAAAACGGTACAACTCACTCCTTGTGTCATCGAAAATCATCCAAGAATAATGTTCATCGGACTTCAAAAAGACGATGATGACCCTTTGATTGACTAACTTTCTACATTCCTTTTTTATTAGTAGACTGTCTCCTTTATTCCTCAAAGTGAGACCTACTCATTTTATTTATTTCACATATTTTTTTCGGATATCCTATCCACAATTATGAAAACATTTTTACAGTTTCACTGTTCATTCATTTTCGTACTTTTGAGTCTTGTGGGCTACGCACAAGAATCAGATTCTACTAAATTATCAGAATATTATCTAGACGAGGTTACCATTAATTCGGGTCGTGTACCTCAAACATTTTCTGAACAAGCAAGAATAGTTACTTACATTCCTCAAGAAGAACTACAGGCGATGCCTGCTCAAAGTTTTGATCAAGTTTTAGGGTATGTTGCAGGTGTTGACATGCGTTCTAGGGGCCCTATGGGGGTTCAAGGAGATGTAAGTATTCGTGGTGGTTCATTTGATCAGTCGTTAATTCTTTTGAACGGAATCAATATGAACAACCCACAAACGGGTCACTTAAATTTATTCCTTCCTGTAGATCTTGAAGCCGCTTATGCTGTTGAAGTTTTAGAAGGTCCTGCTTCTAGAGTCTTTGGTGCTAACGCTTTTACCGGAGCGATTAATGTACAAACCAAACCACTTGATAAAAATAATATCTATGCACATGTAATGGCAGGTGAATATGGCTTACAAAAATATACCGGTAGAGTTAACCTTACTTCGGGTAAAACAAGACACCTTATTACTGGTTCATACAAGAAAAGTGATGGATACATCGATAATACAGACTTTGAAGATGTTACTTTCTATTACCACGGTAGCTACGATGTAAAGCAGGGTACTTTTGACTTAACTGCTGGTATATCTGATAAAGGATTTGGAGCTAATTCATTTTACACTCCGTTATACCCTAATCAGTACGAAAGAAATAAATTATATCATGGCTCTTTAAGATTTACGAATAATGGTAAAATTAAAGTAAGCCCAACAGTATATTGGAATAGAACCTACGATAGATTTGAATTGTATAGAGATAATCCTGCAAGTTGGTATACGAACCATAACTACCATCAAATGGATGCCATGGGCTTTAATCTGAATACCATCATCCCATCTAAATTTGGTAAAACTTCTATTGGTTTTGATGCCCGTTACGAAGGTATCTTAAGTAATGTATTGGGTGAAGATCTTGATGACCCCGTTTCTATTGATGGTGTAGATAATACTGCATATACAAAAGGGAAAGATCGTTTTAACTACTCTTTATTTCTTGAGCATAATGTTGTTTGGAAAAAATTTACAGCTTCTGCTGGTTTAATGTTTAACTACAATACTCAGTTAGCAGAATCTAGCGATGGATTTGATGTCTTCCCTGGTTTAGATATCTCTTATGCGTTAAATGAATCAGTTAGATTATTTGGTACAGCAAACACTGCAATGCGTATCCCAACCTATACTGATTTATATTATCAAGGTCCTACTAATATTGGTAACCCTGATCTAAAAGAAGAAAGAGCAACTACCTATGAAGCGGGTGCTAAATTAGACCGTAAATGGATTCATGCAAGTGCTTCTTACTTCATTAGATATGGTAAAAATATTATTGATTGGGTGAAATACCCTTCTGAAGATAAATGGCAAGCTCAAAACTTGACAGAATTAAATACACAAGGTATTACTTTAAATACTGTATTTAATTTCGAGCAAGTATTGGGCAAACAATCAACGTTAAAATCAGTTACTGTTAATTACTTAGGATTGAAAGTGGATAAGTCTGCTGCCGATTCATTGGTGTCTAATTATGCTTTAGACCATCTTAACCATAAAGTGACTGTAGGTATCAAACATAAAGTATTCTTAGATAATCTGATTGCCGATTGGAAATTAGTATACCAAGATAGAAATGGTAGTTATACTGCTTACGATGCAGATTTCAACCCATCAGAAACAGAATACAAACCATTTACTACTGTAGATTTAAGATTAAGTTATCAGTACAAAATGATGTATTTCTATACAGAAGCATCAAATATCTTCAACCAAGAATATTATGATTTTGGAAATATTCCTCAACCTGGAAGATGGTTTAGAGCTGGTATTAAAATGAATCTAGATTTATAAAAACAAAAATCACCTCTTTGTCATTAACAAAGAGGTGATCTATTTAACTCTCTTAATATCTTATTATCTACTAAGCGCATTCATCTAACTTATAATAAATCAAACGCTTACGAAAATATTTTGTTTCAACTCAAACATTTAAAAAATCTTAAATTGTTTGATATCGAATTAACACATCAGGTGATATCTTTCATTTAGGTATTAGAAATACATAAAAAAGCCCTACTAAAAAATTAGTAAGGCTTCCTTAATTTTATATCAAAATGATTAATCTTCGATAGATTGAATCACTCTTAATTGATCTTTCAACTTCTTCAACTCCGCTTTAGAAGCTTCGATTTTCTCGTTATACTCTGATAATAATTTATCAGCAGTTTTAGAGTTAGCGAAGAAAGCCAAGTTGTTTTGCCAAAGTGCAATATCGTCTTCATGAGTTTTAATCTTGTTTCTGATATTTTGCTCTTGGTTTCTGAACTTTCTACCACCTGAAGGAATCTTGTTAAAGATACCTGCTAAAGCTTGAAGTTTACCTTTCTCGTCTAATTCTTCTGCAGTGGCTACAAATGCTTCAACAGCTGCTACGAATTTATCAACGATAGCATCTTTCTCTTTTCTTGGAACAAATCCGATAGCAAAGAATGCTTCAGTTTTCTCATCAAGAAGAGTTTGATCGAATTTCGTCTTATCCTCAGTTAGTTTATTTAACTCAAGAATAATTTCTTCCTTCTTGTTAAGATTCTCAGCATATTCTTTGTTCTCTTCGTTTCTCTTGTTTCTCTTTCTTTCGAAGAAAGCATCACAAGCTGCTTTGAACTCAGCATATACAGAATCTCTGAATTTCTCTGGAACTGGACCGATGGACTTCCACTCTTTTTGTAAAGCGATTAAAGCGTCAGCTGTTGCATTCCAATCAGAACTTTCTTTTAGCTTTTCTGCTTTTGCTACTAGAACTTTCTTCTTCTCTAAGTTTTCAGCTCTTTGTGCTTCTAATACTTCGAAGAATTTGTTTTTGTTAGCGAAGAATTGCTTAAAGTTTGCCCAGAATTGTTTGTTGATTCCTGAAGCTACTTCTCTTGGAACAGGACCAATTGCTTCCCACTCCTTTTGAACAGCTAACAAACTTTTTGTTTCCTCATTCCACTCTTTGATTCTATCTGTATCAAAAGTTGAGAATGGCTCCACTTTAAGACATAATGCTTGCTTAAGTTTCATGTTTTGATCCAACACTTGCTTAAACTCTTCTGCATATTGTCTTTTCTTTTCGTAGATCTTATCCGAAATCTCTTTGAAAGCGTTCCAGATAGAGTCTCTATCGTCTTTAGGAACTGGACCGATTGATCTAAATTCCTCGTGCAAGTTGTTTAATAATACAACTGCTTCTGAAATGTTCTCCACTTCTAAAAGTTTCTCAGCTCTTTCGATAAGTGCTTTTTTCGCTTTTAGATTGTGTTGTCTGTCCAATTCTTTTAATTCAAACTCAATAGACATTTGGTCGTAGAAACGATCCAATAATGCACCATAAGTTTTGTATATTTCATCAGCATATTGCTGTGGAACTGCGCCAGTTGCTTTCCAATCTTTCTGAAGATCTTTCACTTTTGACATCACACCTTTATCGTCAGTGCTTTCAATAAGTTCTTTTACCTGATTGATGATGGCTCTTTTCTTCTTCAGGTTATCTTCTCTCATTTTCTGCATTTGCTCGAAATGCTGACGTCTTGCATTCTTGATAGCATAAAAAGCATCGTTGAATGATTTGATATCTGCATTATGGTATTCGAAACCGTCTGTGTTACCATTCGCTTCTAAATACTCTGCCTTTGCAGCTGCTTCCTCCTCTTTTACGATTGGATCAAAAGCTTCTTTGATTTTCTTAGAAATCTTTTCTGCTTTTACGACATCAGAAGAGTTCACAATCTTCTTGATCTCGTCTAATAATTCTTGTTTTCCGAATCCAGTAAAGTCTTTGTCTTCCTGTAATTCTTCTTCCACTGAAGTGGCTTCATCATCACCGAAGTCTGCTACATCCTCCATGTCTGCTACATCCTCGATCTGTGAAGTTGTTTCCTCTGTCAAATTTTGCTCGTTTAACTCATTTGATTGAGTTTCGTCTTGTGGTGTTCCCATCTTAAAAAACGATTTAAAGTGCGTCAAAAATGTTACTACTACCCATTTCGAAAAAAATGAAATGGCCCTAGGCATGACTTTTCACAAAGTCATTTAAGTCATGAGCAAAAATAGTCTTATTTTCTTATCATTAATAACTAAACTAAGGTTTTGGGCTATTTTTAGTTCTTTTTTTTTCATCTTTGTAATCAGTTTTTATTTTTCAATGATTATTAACGACTTTTGTTAATAATTCTTTTTGACAAACAGCTATTTTTTGATGGAGAAAAGACAAGTTCAATATCAATATGATGAAAACCATTTAGTAAATTCATCTCGTAACTTTTACAATATAGATAACCTTCGTACAGAGGAGATGGTCCTTAATATAGGCCCGCATCACCCTGCTACGCATGGTGTATTAAGAGTAGAAGTATTAACCGATGGTGAATATGTAGTAGATCTTACTCCTCATTTAGGCTATTTGCACAGATGTTTCGAAAAACATGCTGAGAATTTAAGTTTTCAGCAAATCATTCCTTACATCGATAGAATGGATTATGTAGCTTCTATGAACTCTGAGCATATTTATGCAATGGGTGTAGAACATATGCTGGGTATTACTGATAAAATTCCAAAAAGAGTGGAATATATCAGAGTTTTGGTGGCCGAATTGAACAGAATAGCTTCTCACTTTATTGCGGTAAGTACTTATGTTTTGGACACCGGTGCCACTACTCCTTTCTTGTGGATGATGCGTGATAGAGAACACATTCTAAGACTTCTAGAATGGGTTTCTGGTGCTCGAATGCTTTATAATTATATCTGGATTGGAGGTTTATATTATGATTTACCTGTTGGTTTTGAAGAGAAATGTTTAGAATTCATCACCTACCTCAAACCTAAACTCGTTGAGTTTAGAGAAATGGTGATCAACAATAAAATCTTTGTAGAAAGAACGGCAAATGTTGGGGTTTTACCTTTAAGCACAGCACTTGATTATGCCACTTCAGGACCGGTTCTTAGAGGATCTGGATTAGCACATGATTTAAGAAGAGTAGATGCTTATTCAGCATACCCTGAATTAGACTTTGATATTCCTGTAGGCAAAGGAATTATGGGCTCCGTAGGTGATTGTTGGGACAGAACATATGTTCGTGTTGAAGAGTGTTTTGAGTCTATCAAAATCATTGAACAATGTATTGGTAAGCTTCAAAAAGAACATAAAAGAGATAGAAATTTTGATCCTCAAGCTTTTGTACCTAAGAAAATTAGACCAAAAGCAATGGATTATTATGCAAGAGCTGAAGGCCCTAAAGGGGAACTTGGATTTTTTATGCGTACCAACGGAAAATCTGATATCCCTGAACGACTTAAAGCAAGATCATGTTGTTTTTGTAACTTAAGTGTTTTACCAGAGTTAGGTAAAGGCAACCTATTATCTGATCTTATTGTGATCATGGGGTCGATTGATATTATTATGGGGGAAGTAGATCGCTAGGAAGATTTAATGACGTATTATACAGAGAACATACAAGAAACATTACAGAATACCTTAGGGAAAACATCAAAAAACATCGGAATAGTAACACATTGCTTTCCGCCGGATTTTGGTGCTGCCCCTCATCAATTTGAATTCTTAGCTCAAAGTTTTTCCAAAAAAGGAAATAAAGTGACTGTATTTACCTCTCACCCTTATTACCCTACTGGAAAAATTACCCTCAAAGACTTTTTTACTTGGAAAAGAACTTCTAAAAAGAAGAACATTACAGTAATTAGGCATTGGTTATTGCCTTCTCAGAAGAACAATATGTTCCTTCGTCTTATCAGTATGTTTAGTATGCTATTTAGTATGCTCACTTCATTAAGAGAGGTGAAAAAGCAAAAATTAGATATTTTACTCATACAAACCCCCCCAATTACATTGCCTATTTTTGGTATCCTTGCCAAAAAACTTTACGGTGTAAATGTAGTGCTAAATGTAAGTGATTTATGGCCCCAAGCGATGGTTGACATTAATGGTTTATCGAAATCATCAGTTGCTTATAAAGTATTGCATTGGTTAGAAAAATTCTATTACAAAAAAGCAGATGCTTTAGTAACACAATCGAAAGAATCACAAGAATACATCAAAGATTTAGGGTTTGATTTACCTCATATCTACCGAATTGGCACAAATACTAAACAATTCCGTCAGAAAACTGATTTTAATTCATCCGAAAAAATCAAAGTAGTCTATATGGGTGTTTTAGGGGTAGCACATGGTATCTCAAAATTAATTAAGGAAATAGCGTTTGATGATTTAAATATTGAATTACATATTTTTGGAGATGGTGTGGATTATAAAAATATCCAATCTATCATCAAGAAGAAGCAATTAAATAATGTGTTTCTAAACAGAGCCATCGATTATCATTTAGTACCTCAAACACTAAGACAATTTGATATTGCTTTAATATCTCAGATCAATTATGTGAAAGGTACCCTGCCTGCAAAATTGTATGAAAGCATGAGTGTTGGCTTACCTATCATCTATCATGGAGAAGGTGAAGGTGCAGAAATCGTAAAGTACTTTAACTGTGGATGGACTTCTAATCCATCAGACTATGATGCTTTGACGAAAAACTTCTCTCTAATTCATCAATTAAAAACACATGAATTAAAAGAAAAAGGCCAAAATGCCCGAACTGCATGTATCGAACATTTTGACCTCCATCAACAATTTGATCAATTAGATCATTTATTATCTAGCATTGTAGTTCAAAAGGCTTAGCCTTCTACCATACTTACAACGTGTTTAATTCTTTCTTTACCTCCAGCGATCACTAGTGTATGTCTATCTGTTAATGTAATATCTCTAAAATCTTGGATATAAATCTTTTCTTCTCCTTCTAAATGACAAGTAGAAGAATTTTCTTTTAAACAGATGACAGAAACGTGCATGGTATCACGGAATCTTAACTTTCTAACACTCTCCCCTATAAACGATTTTGGCAACTTCATCTCACTAATAAAAACCCCTGGAGCTACCTCGTCAATAGTCAAAGCTTTTTTATTAAGCAATTCCAAAGCAAATCTTTTTCCTTCCTGCTTTTCAGGGAAAATCACTTTAGTAATTCCCATTTTATTGAGGACTCTAGCATGCATATCACGAGTCGCACGTGCATAAATCTCATGAACCCCTATTTCCTTTAAAGCCTCAATAGTTAATAGTTTTGTTTCGAAATTCTGTCCATGTGATAAAATCACAGCATCCGTTTCTTTAATATGTTTTCTCAAGGCCATTGGGTTTGTTGTATCGGTTTCATACAAATATTCAAAACCCATTTCTCTTAACCTCTTTAAAGTAATCAAAGAATCTCTTGACTCTTTCATACTATCAAATTGATTATGCAGAACGATCAATAAATCTTCGTTATTGTCGCGGAGTGCTTTTGCAATTTCGACACCGAAAGCACCCATTCCAATTAATACAAATCTTTTATTTACTTTTTTCATATCTAACCAACTAAGATAGAGGATTCAGGATAACGGTATTCGTAATTTTCTTCATCCTCACCTAATAAAGAAACTAGAGTAAATAACCCAATTTTGCCACTAAACATCACAAAGGATATGGTTAATTTACCGACAACAGTTAAATCTGCAGTTATTCCTCTAGAAAGTCCTACTGTACCTAACGCAGAAAAGAACTCAAAGGTGATGTCTCTTAGGTCTAAATGTGTTTCTGACATCGTTAATATAAATAAACAGACAAAAGAGATCAATATAGACACCATAAATGCTATAACCGCCCTTCTAATACTTGCCTCTTGTACTGTATTCCATCCTATATTTACTGTTGACTTTCCTCTAACTTGTGCCCAAAAATAGGTAAATAATAAAGCCACAGTGGTCACTTTTATACCCCCAGCTGTTGAGTTCGGTGCACCACCTATATACATCAATAAGATCATCATCATTACAGAAGCTGATGATAAATCTCCAATTTCAACCACTGAAAAACCTGCAGTTCTACAAGTGACACTTGTAAATAGTGTTTGCAATAAAATATCGCCACCACTTTTTTCCATCCAATAATCATAATCGGTGATAAAGATGCCTATTGTGCCCACTACAATCAAAATAGCAGTCATTTGTAAGGATAATCTAGATTGTAATGAGAAATGTTTTCTATGCTTATTTCGTCGACTAACAATTTCTCTGTAAGTCCTAAATCCCAAACCTCCAACAATAATCAATATCATGACAATGGAAGAAGAAAACCAATCGGTTGCGAATGCTGTTCCTTGTAATCCTTCTGGAAAAATTGAAAAACCTGCATTACAAAAAGCAGATATGGAATGAAAAACAGAAGCGAATATGCGTTCTGAGGTGGTTAAATCAAGTTCTAACCATGAAAAGTATAAACCAATTGCACCGAATAATTCAATAGTAAATGTTATTCCAACGATCCCTTTTAATATTCTGGCCGACGAACTTATGTTTTCAGACTCCATCATATCCTGAATGATCATCTCTTCCTTAGTTTTCACTCCTTTTTGGATAGATAAAGCTATAAATGTAGTTAAGGTTACGATACCTAAACCTCCTATTTGAAACAATACCATCAATATAATTTGCCCTCTTAATGTCAACACCTCTGACACATTAAATGGTGCTAAACCTGTTACACAAACAGCAGAAGTAGTAGTAAATAATGCGTCGACCCAAGATATTGTAGTAGTCGTAGATGTTGGAAGCATCAATAAGGAGGTACCAATAATAATAATGGCTATTAATGATCCGAAAATCATAGCTGTACTATTTGCAGTAAAGAATAACCAATAGTTTCTATTGTTGGAAAATGATACCAATGAGGCCATAATCATGGCCACCTGAACAATAACTGTATATGCCTCCCACCCTTCATTATCCGTATTTAGCTCAATATCATGAAGGAAAATTATTCTATATCCAATAATGAAAATGAAAAGTGCTAAAAAGAAAATATCAATAATGTATTCCCTGTAGTCTATATCCTTTCTCCTAACATTAATCAGTTTAACAATAATCAATACAGAATAGGTTGTTGCAAGCCACCTGTCGTAACGTATAAAATGAAATAAGTCTGCTTCTTCGTGATAAAACCCTTGTGTATAAACGAGGCTGAATAAGGCTAAAACTCCTAAAATCATTTCGAATATTGGTAATTTTTTTTCAATCCAATTATGAAAATGAAACTGCCAATTTTTACGATTTGTGATTATGTTATGATAAAGCGTTAAAAACAGCTTAAGGATTTTAAATTTAGTTTTATCAGGCATATAAAATTATTCTTTTACCCAAAACCTTATGTAATACTTGTCAATTTAGAAATATTAATTGTCTGTAATTAACGTAAGGCTTTCAATAGCGTTTGCGTATTATAAGTTACACCCGAATAATTTAATAACCTACAATACAATCATGACAAAATTAGTAATCTCAATCGAAAATGAGAAAAATGCGTCTTTGGTAAAGGATTTATTAAAAGACTTATCGTTTATAGAAAGTATCGACGAATTAAAAGAAAAGGTGGATACAGAAAACGTCCTCAAGCATCTTGAAGACATCAAGAAACAAAAGGACGTTAATATATCGGTTCAGTGGAAATCAATAAGTGTTTAATTCTTCCACTTGACTCTCATTACCTTTTACTAAGTCGGATAAACAATCTATCCATTGTGGATGATCATTTAAACTTTCTACAAGTTGCCAGTGTTCACCGCCATTTTCTTCGAAAATCTCTTTGTATTCTTCCCCTACTTCAACAGTAGTTTCTAGACAATCGGCCACAAATGCTGGTGAAAAAGCTAAAACACTTTTTTTGTTTTGCTTGCCTAGATCAATAATTACATCTTCAGTATAAGGTTGGATCCAAGGATCTTTACCTAATCTAGATTGGAAACAAACACTGTAGTTTTTCTTATCCAACTTCATTTCTGCTGCAATTAGATCTGCCGTCTCAAAACATGCCGATCGGTAACAGAATGTGTTTTTCCCATACATTTTATTGACACAAGCCGTTTCACCATTTGCTTTACAACAAGTTGAAATACCTGCTTTTACAATTTGACGTTGAGGTAATCCATGGAAACTAAAGATAACATGATCGTATGTTCTTTCTCTCATGTATTTGTTTCCAAGTTCAGCAAATGTTTTAATAAAAAGAGGATGTCTATGGTAATGTTGAACAAATGATACATCAGGTACGATTTGCCAATTTTTCACCAATTCCATTACCTTCTGCATTACAGACCCCGTAGTTGCTGATGCATATTGAGGGAATAATGGTAATACCACAATCTCTTTTACTCCTTGCTGTCTTAGTTCGAATAAAGCACTTTCTATAGATGGGCTTTGATACCTCATACCAAGAGCAACCGCGTATTCTTGACCTAATTTTTCTTGAAGTAATTTCTTACATTCTAAACCATATAATAAAAGTGGCGAACCTTTATCGGTCCATACTTTTTCGTATTCTTTGGCTGATTTGGGTGCTCTAAATGGAGCGATAATTAAATTTACTAATGGCCACCTTTTGTAAAAAGGGATATCAATCACCCTTTCGTCCATTAAAAATTCTCTTAAGTATTTTCGTACATCAGGTGTTTTTTGACTATCAGGTGTACCAAGGTTTACTAGTAAGACTCCTTTCTTCATAATTAAATTGTTTTCAATGAAACTCATTGAAAATGGAATTGTTCATATGTTGTACAAAAAAGAATCTTTACCTGTATAGATAAAGATTCCTTTTTTTAATTATTTATTGCTCTTTTTTGAAGGAGACAATAAAGTCTGCTCCATTTCCGACTTCGGATTCACACCAAACTTTACCTTCCATATCTTCTACCATCTTTTTAACAATAGATAATCCAAGGCCGGTGCTATGTTCTCCTCCTGTAGGTCTAGCAGATAATTTTTGGAATCGTCCAAATAGTTTTTTCTTATCATTTTCATTCAAACCAGGACCTTCATCCTTTACATGAACTTCATAATAGTCCTCGTTGGGTTGAATAGAAATAAAAATATTTTTATTCTCAGAAGAAAACTTCACTGCGTTTGAAATCAAATTCTGCAAGACTTGTCCAAAATATATTTCATCCACTTTTGCTATTTGATTTTCACCAACTTCAACAGATAATGTTATATTTTTCTTTTGAGCTGTTAATTCAAACCTTTCTGCAGCATCTTTTACTAATGTAGATAAATTATGTGGTTTGATATTTAAATTCGCATCTTTTGAATCCAATGCATTTAAATCCAATATTTGACTGATTAACTCTTCTTGTTTTTTAATAGAAGTTTGAATCAATTCTACATATTCTTTCTGCTCAGAAGTAAAGGTCTCCATATCGAATTTCATCAATTCGATTAAACCATCAATCTGACTTAAAGGAGATTTCAAGTCATGAGCAACAATACCAATTAAATGATTTTTCTCTCCATCTAATTCTATCAATTCCTCATTTTGACGTTGTAAAGCTTTGGTTCTTTTTCTCACCTTCTCTTCCAAATGCTCGTTAGCCTCTTGAAGTGACGAGAAAAGACGTCTATTTTCAACTTTTAAATTGTAAGCTTCAATTGCATTATCGATAGTTACCATCAATTCATCTCTATTCCAAGGCTTAGTGATGTATCTGTAAACCTCACCTTTAGAGATAGCATTGATAATATCCTGAACATCACTATATCCAGTCAAAACAATACGCATAATATCAGGGTATAGACCTCTTACTTTTTCGAAGAGTTCCACACCTGTCATTTTAGGCATTCTCTGATCAGAAATAACAACACTGATGTTCTCATTTTCTTCTTTAAGTATTTCTAAAGCTTCGTCCCCACTGTTTGCAATAAGTACCTTGTAGACCTTACGGAAACCTGCTTTGAATGACACTAGGTTTTGTTGTTCATCATCTACGTATAGTACTGTAGGCTTTTCTTTCTTTGCTTGAACACTGTCCATTTATCAATAACTTCTTTTGGTATAGACTATCAATCCACGAAATTACAAAGTAAATAGATGTAAATCGAATAATGAACCAATTATTTTTGGTTTTAGTAGTCATAAAAACAAGGTATTTTAATTCAATTAAAAATCCTTGTTTGTATAAGGGTATTCTGGATTAATAGATAAATTTTTAACTATCTTTTTTTCAGACAGTTAAATAAGTATGAGCGTTTGTCTTGAAAAAGAAAAGAATTTCTTATCATTTTGTATTGTACAATCGAGAGATGGAATAAAATCTCAACTGTGGCAATTCAAATAATAAGAAATTCTCTGATTTATTTAGAAATTATACGTTAAAACGGAAATGCATTACATCTCCATCTTCTACGATATATTCTTTACCTTCTACAGATAATTTACCCGCTTCTTTACAAGCTAATTCAGATTTATACTCAACGTAATCTGCAAAATGAATTACTTCTGCACGAATAAATCCTTTTTCGAAATCTGTATGAATTACTCCAGCTGCTTGAGGAGCTTTCCATCCTTTACGGATAGTCCAAGCTCTTACTTCTTTAACACCTGCAGTAAAGTAAGTGATAAGATCAAGTAAATCATATGAAGCACGAATAAGACGATCCAAACCTGACTCCTCTAAACCATACTCACCAAGGAACATTTCTTTTTCCTCTTCATCTTCCAAACCTGAGATTTGCTCTTCGATAGCTGCACAAACTTTAATAAGTTGTGCATTTTCGTTCTCTGCAATTGCACGCATTTTGTTTACCAACTCGTTATCCTCGTTGATACCCTCTTCGTCTACATTGGCAAGGTAGATTACAGGTTTAGCAGTCAATAATAAAAGATCTTTTACTTCTTCCCACTCGTCCTCAGTTCCATCAAAAGATCTTGCATTTTCACCTGATTCTAAGTGTGCTTTAAATCTTTCTAAAGCAGCAACTGTCTTCTTGGCTTCAGCATTACCTGTTTTCGCCATTTTTACAGTTTTCTGAAGTTTTTTATCGATAGACTCCAAATCTTTCAATTGAAGCTCCATATCGATCACTGCTTTATCCTCTTCTGGGTCTACTTTACCTGCAACGTGAACGATATTTTGATCATCAAAACATCTAACCACATGAATAATGGCATCTACTTCACGAATGTTTGCTAGGAATTGGTTACCTAAACCTTCACCTTTACTTGCACCTTTTACTAAGCCTGCGATATCCACAAATTCAATCACTGTAGGGATTGACTTTTGAGGATTAACTAATTTTTCTAATTCTTTCATCCTTGGGTCTGGTACAGTAACTACACCAACGTTAGGATCGATCGTACAGAATGGAAAATTCGCAGATTCAGCATTTTCTGCACTTGTCAAAGCATTAAAAAGAGTTGATTTCCCAACGTTAGGTAAACCAACAATTCCACATTTTAAACCCATTTATATAACAATTCTTGTTTCAGAAGATTATTTCTTTGTTGATATTTGCGAAGAAGTTCGCATTTTATCCGCGCAAAGATAAGGACTAACGCGGAATAATGAACTATTAAATTAGACTATATGCAAGTTTTAGACTATCTAAAATATAAATATCAAGCTGGAAATGCTCATGGATTGCATTCTCCTTTCGTGTATCACCTTTATACTCAGATTATTGAGCCTGATAAAAGGTATTATATCTTTGATCAAATAGAGAAAGAGAGGCAACATTTGTTAGCAAATAAAGAAATTATAAATGTAACCGATTTTGGAGCTGGATCTAAGAAAAGCAATTCCAACTCAAGGTCTATTCAGTCAATCGCTAAATATTCCCTTTGTTCTGAAAGGACAGGAAGATTTTTATTTGAATTAGTACATCAATATAAATACAAAAAAATTATTGAGCTTGGTACAAGTTTAGGTGTATCAACTTGTTATTTAGGAAGCAGCACTAAAGATCTTCAATTAGTTACTGTTGAGGGTTGTCCTGAAATCGCTAAAATAGCTCAATCTATTTTCAAAACACTTCAATTAGATACTATTACATCTATCATTGGAAATATTGATGATTGCTTAAAAGGACAATTAGAAAAATTAGAATCTGTTGATATGGTTTATTTTGATGCTAACCACACGTACAATTCGACTCTTAAATATTTCGAGATGTGCCTTCCGTATATTCATGAAAATACACTTTTTGTTTTTGATGACATCTATTGGTCAAATGAAATGAAAAAGGCATGGAAAGAAATTTCTGAACACGAAAGTGTTGGTATAAGTATTGATCTTTATGACTTAGGGTTGTGCTTTTTTAGAAAAAAACAACCAAAACAACATTTCACCCTACAATTTTAAGTGATGAATAAGTTAGAATTAGAAGAAGGAAAAGAATTAAATATTCAATTTGATAAAAGAGGTGGGCTTGTGCCTGTGATTGTTCAAGATATTGATTCTATGGAAATTTTAATGCAAGGTTGGGGAAATGAAGCCTCATTAAAAATGACCTTAGAAAAAGGTATGGCTACTTTTTGGAGTACCTCTAGAAATGAACTTTGGACCAAAGGAGAAACATCTGGAGATTACTTAAAAATGGTTGATATACTCACTGACTGTGATCAAGATGTACTTTTATATAAAGTAAAAATGATGGGCAATGGTGCTTGCCATACAAAAAATAAAGAAGGCAACGCTCGAAAATCTTGCTTTTACAGAGTAGTTGATTCAAAGAATGAATTAGAAAAAATAGAAGAATAGTTACTTCTTCAGCTTTTGGTATTGTAAAGGTATATGAAAATTAAAGTTTAAGCTAAACACGTTATCGTATCCTTTTACAGTACCAAAATCAGATATATTATCCAGATAATCTGTAAATGGATTGTAGAATGTTCCACTCAATCCAATCCCAAAGTTTGTTGGAAAATAATACATTAACCCAAACCTTGTTGGTAAAGACAAGGTAAACTTAGAGTACGTCTCACTTTCGTTTCTTGTTTGGTAATACCCTCTAGAATTATCAGATATATTTTCAAAATAAGATTCCCCATTTTCATCTAGTGGATCAAAATAAAAGACACCTAACCCTTGAGCTAAATATAGTTTTATATTTTTCTTATTGATGATATAAAACATATAGGACAATGAAAAATTCAATGTTTGAGATTGAAAATAATTGTTCGGAATAGGTTCTTGAATTGGAGGGACATAATCTTTTCCTCGTAATCTACTTGCTTGAACATATAGATATGTAAAATCTAGTCTTAGGTTCCCTCTTCTTGGTTTGTTGTATATAAAAGCTAAGTTGATGCCCCCATTTATCTGATTAAAACTCCCTAAATCACCTCTATATGAATTTATTAAGGGACTAATCTCAAGATATTTCTTGGGAGTTGGAATTTCAAAATCCTGCCCAAAACAAGAGCAAGTCAACAAAACTAATAGTAGTACTTTATTATATATTTTCTTAATCATAGATTAGTGATTTTGAGCCCAGCGAACGTATTTCAGAATTCTTTCGTCTTCTAACAGTTTTTCTAAAGTATTAAAATGTCTTCCTAATACTTTTTCTGAATGTGTTTTGTGTATAAAGCTATGACAACTTCTACAAACCATAATACCTCTTTCCCTCATCTCCATCATATCGTAATTTTTCCTGAACCATTTATTTTTATGATTACTTTTTGGAATCAGATGATGAAAAGTCAACCTCAAGTTTTTTTTACAAAGTTCACACTCTCCTTCTTTTTCTTTTTTCATCCTATGTATCAAATGCTTATTCTGATAAAAAATACTATGATGTCAAGACTTCAGATAAGATCGTTTTCACCTAAAGACAAGAATAGAATAATGGTCGTATTTTTGTTATTTTAAAATTAATCAAATTGATTCATAGTTCGCAAAATTATCGTACAATAAATATATTGTTTATCAAGATATGAAAATTATTCAGACCTTTTTATTATTCCTTTTACTTCCATTTTTTTCAAATGCACAATCGTTAGCTACCAAAGATGATGTGTTAGCACAAATGATGTTGAACCCCAAAGACACCTTATTATGGGAAAGCTACATGGGCAAAACATGGGTAACGATGACTATTTTTGAGAAAGAACAATGTCAGGAATTATCAACAAGATTTGACCAAAAGTTACAAGAACAATTGAAGGTTATTGAAGAAGAAAAACAAAATTCCTTTACAGATAATTTTGATTCTGAAGTGGACTCCATTGAAATGAACGCAGAAAAGTTATTAGAAAGCGATGTTCTTGCAGAGGAAAGAGCATTACAAAAAGCTGCGAAAGAAGCTGCCGATGCTAGCGTGGAAGAACTGAAACAATTATCACAAAACCTAAAACAAAACCTACCTTTAATAGAAGATATAATCAAGAATAAAACCGCTGACTTAGGAATTGAATACCACTCCTACGGCACTGAAAACAGTGAAGAAATTTTAGCTTGGCTAAAGAATTATGGTCAAAAGATCTATCAAACTACTTACAACAACATTATTGTAAACAATGGATCAAAAAAATAATTTTTTTTCTGATGTATGGGAGATTGTAAAACTCATTCCAGAGGGTCGTGTTACTTCCTATGGTGCTATTGCTGAGTACTTAGGTAGTAAAAGAGGTGCTAGAATGGTTGGTTGGGCGATGAATGCGTCCCATATGATGGATGATGTCCCTGCCCATCGAGTAGTTAATAAAAAAGGATTACTTACGGGTAAGCATCATTTTGATGGTGTCAATAAAATGCAGCTTCTACTAGAAAAAGAGGGTGTAATCATCATCGATAATCAGATACAACATCTTGATCAGATATTCTGGGATCCTAACTTAGAGTTATTGTAATAACCCCTTATAAACTAAAAAACCATAATCCTCAGTAAATGAAGACTATGGCTCTAAATTAGGTTTTACAGGATTTTTGCTCAGATTGCTCTTGTGCTAATCCAATTCTAATTTCTATTTTTTTTATATAATATTGCACCTTCTTTACAATCATTGAGATTAATTTAGCATTGAATAACAAAAATAAGTGCATTATTAACATTTAAAGCGTTTTTACTTAGATGATCTGAAAATTCGGAGTAATTCCTCCTCTATTTTTAGCTTTTTTACACAGTTCGAACTGCTGATTAGATAAAGTCCCTACAATTCCTATCTCATTTAAAATCTCATCATTTAATAGATCATATAAATGATTTCTCTTTTTAAGATCAATTACTATATATAGTGCATCACATGATTTCAATGCATTTTTCAAATCAAGAATTCTATGTCTATAGGTGTTTTCGTTTAAAATGATGAAACCAAATATTTTTTGTGAGATTCCATTCTTTATAACAACCAAATCAATTTGATTTTGATTTAATTCATAACCTTTGATGATATTGAATTTTTCTTCTGTATAAGGTTCATCAAATACTAGTTTTCCAAAATCAGATTTTAAGTTTTCATTAAGCTTACTAAAAATATCCTTTTTTAGTAATGGTTTAGGGTCAAAATTCGAAGTCATATTAAAATAAATTTCAGTCGTTGTTATGATACAACATTTAAACAGTAACAATTTAAAAGCAGTAGATTGTAACTATAGTTTAGTATTTCTTAAAGAAATTGACTTTCAATAGACGAAAAGTTCAATTCAAATCAAAATATTTTTAAATATTTTCACTTCAATCAAATCAAAAAAATACTTTTGTAACAAATTATAATGTTAACCTAATTTAAATAACGATGCTTAATAGATTCCTCACCAATTTCCTTTTATTAATATTCCTTCAGTTTCCTATAGTCGCACAGAACTTAGACAATTTCCCCATAGAATGGCTTCCTACATCTACAGGACAAGCTAAAGGAGTCCAAATTATTGAGCATAATTATTACACTATTGGATACAACGAGCAACACGAACAAGCTGCTTGGGTAGCTTACGAACTTACAAAACAAGAATTATTTAAAGCTGCTAATAGAAGTAATGACTTTAGGTCCGACCATAAAGTGGATACCTATTCTGCTGATCTATCAGATTACAAAGGATCGGGGTACGACAGAGGTCACCTGGCTCCTGCTGCAGATATGTCGTTTAATTCAGATGCTATGAGCGAAAGTTTTTACTTATCTAATATGTCACCACAAATAGCAGAGTTTAATAGAGGTATTTGGAAAAACTTAGAAGAACAATTTCGGGTCTGGGCCTATGATCTTAAGAATATGTATATCATTACAGGTCCAATTCTCGAAGATGGATTACCTACAATTGGAAGTAATCAAGTAAGTGTTCCAAGGTATTATTATAAATTGGCCTTGCATGTTGATGAAAAGAATAACACGTATGAAGGAATTTGTTTCATCATCCCCAACAAAGGGTCCTCAACTCCATTAAAAGAATATATTGTTACTATAGATGCTTTAGAAGAGATTACTGGAATGAATTTTTTCAGTGCCATTCCAGATAGCATCGAAGATAAGTTTGAGGGCAATGTAAATTATAGTTATTGGCCATTTTATTCTGAAAGAAAAAAGAAGTATTCTACTAAAAACGAATCAAAAGATCATAGCACTAAAAATAATATAGTTTTGGATGGTAGATGCCATGGTAAAACTAAAAGTGGATCACGATGTAAAAGAAAAACAAATGATGCATCCGGATATTGTTGGCAACATCAAGATCAAGCAAAACAGTAAAATTCTTTGTTTACATCACAAATGTAATTTTTGATTACAAAATGAATAATTTACTGCTCTTTAATCACTTACCTCCTTATATAAGGTGACACAGAGGAGGTTTATTAAATATTTTTTAACTATATTTGACAAGTAACAAATCAACATTTTGTAATTCTTTGCTACAAAATCAATGCAAGCTTTTATCCAAAATAGAAACATCCCAAAAGCTGATATTAAGGATAAAGAAGAACATTACTTAGTTATTTCTGGTACAGGTAATGTTAAATTTATATCTAAGCGGTTCCTTCAAGGTCAACATACTTTCGAAGAAGGGCGTTCTATTGCTGTTGGTTTATCTCCCAAAAATCAAATTATTTTCAAGCAAAAAATTCAAGAAAGCATTGATTCTCAGGACATAGTATATTTTGAGTTTTCTATAAGTCAAAGTGGGAAACCTACAAAATACGATGTGAAAATTACACCATTTTTCATAGGTGAAGTTTTCGTAAATGCCTCATTTGTAGCCCAGAACAATGATCAAGAATTACTAGAAAAAAGGTTTAAAGACATCTATCTTCATTCTCATGATGGAATTATTTGGATAGATCCTTTTGACAAAAAAATAATTTACTCCAACCCTTCTTTTAGTAAGATTACAGGATATGATGAAAAAGAATGTTTAAATTCAATTTTCAAAAAATTCTTACCGTTAAAGAAGCAACAGTTAGTAAAATCTATTTTTGAGCGTTTAAAAAAAGAAAAACACTTAGTATTCGAGGTTTCTATTAAAACTATTGATAATATTCAGGTTCCTGTAGAAATCACAGCATCAATTGTTTCTACGGACGATGATGCTCCATTTATCGTATGCTTTATAAAAGACTTAACTGCTTTAATTAAAGCAAAAGAGGCTTTAAAGAATAACGAGCAACGTTATGAAGCTATCTTAGACAACTCAAAAATTAAATTATGTCAGTTTGATGTTGATTTAAATTTAACTTGGGTAGGATCAGGAATTCAAAGACAGCTTTCTAGTTTCTTAAGTGAAACACATATTGGAAAAAAAATATCGACGATTGTCTCTAATGATGTCGGTAAAGATATTGTCTCTTTTCAAAAAGAAGTGCTGGATAATAAGTCGACCTCCCATGCTTCATTTAAAATTCAATATGATCAAGAGTGGAAAGCCGTTGAGGTGTTTTTATCCCCTATTCTTGAAAATAAAAAAGTGAAGGGACTAAACGCAGTAATTCTAAACATCTCTAATCAAAATAAAATTGAAGAGAAGTTAGATCATTTTGTATATAGAGCTGCACACGATTTAAGAGGTCCACTTACAACTATCCAAGGTATTATTCAATTGATGAAAAGCAGTCCAAAGAGTTCTAAAGAATTATTACCTCATTTAGAACACACTATTTGGACTCAAGATATGCACCTTCAGAAAATATTGGCTTATTACTATAATCAGCAAACTGATATTAAAATAGGAAAAGTGAATTGGGAAGGTATAATGAGTGTAATCGATGATTTTTTAAATCATTCTGGCTACAACATCAAATTATCTATCTTAAACGATATGAAAAATGAGGACTATTTTTCTGATGCAACAAGAATAGACCTTTTATTTAAAAACATCTGCACAACTTTACTTCAATTAGTCACAAGAGATATTGAAATCAAATTACTAATTGAAATCAAAAAGGAGAAATCTGGAGTGATGGTGGTTTTTACAGACAATATATCACCAAGAGATTATTCAGCTTCAAATAATGGATTTGATAAATCAATGTCTATTAATTTCATCAATGATGATTACACTAGAGGTCTATTTATCACTTCTGAAATTATAGAAAAATTAAAAGGAAAATACCAAGTGAAGTTTTCTAAAAACAAAAAACAACAACTCGAAATTTTCCTTCCTAGTATATAATAAACTTGACTACTTCTTAAAGCTCAAGATTAATTCTTCATGCTGAGGAAATTCTTTGATTAATTCTTCAGCAATTCCAATTTCAAAATCTTCAAATTCAAATCCAGGTGCAACAGTACATCCTACAAGAACATAATCTTCAGCAGATTTTGTCAATGGTTTTGCTGCAAACCAATTTCCACCTTTAATAATATATTGAGGAACTTGTCCATTTAAAATATCTACACCTATAACTGTTTTAATCACTTCTCCGTTTGGAGTTATTTCCACAATCTCTGCTGGGCATCCGTAATGGAAGTGCCAAAGCTCTGTGAATTTCAGTCGGTGAAATGTAGAAAAATCACCTTCTCCAAGTAAATAATAAATAGCAGTTGAGATATTTCTTTCAATATCATTTTTGTTGATCAGTGCAGTTTTATGCGACCTATAAGTTTCGATATAATACCCTCCTTCCGGATGAGGCATCATTTCTAACTTATCAATTATTTCTTCTTTCGTCATAATATATAATTTGAATGCGAAAAGTTAAGCAATAAAGTTCAATTAAAAATTGTATCTTCATTTTATTATTAACAAATCCTCTTTGTTGAAACAAAAATTAATAAGACCTTAACATTACAAAAAAAACAAACTACTCTTATGGAAGAAATTATTCTTGAGTTTGAAGAATTAGAAATTCTAAGACCAAAAAAAAGATGGAAACTTTATTTTGTAGTACTTACAGAACATCCAACAGATAAAGACAAATGGATTTTGACGACTATCCCTAATGAAAGTCATGGAGTAATACAGTTAAAACCTAGAGCTGAAAATAAAATTTATTTTGAACCACAAGATGCTGTCGGTGCTAATGGTTTATTCGTTCTAGATCGAAATATGCCAGAAAGCCGTAGAATTAAAGTGCGTGTTTTCCTTAGACATTCAAGAGAAAACGCAAGAAACGCAGGTCAGATTCTTAGCGATGTTGAAGGTGCATTAGGAGATGAAGCTTTTGGTCAAGTAACCAATCTTCTAGGAAGAACAAACCCTTGGCTAGTTATAGGAAAAGAGGCTGTTCAGAAAGTAGGGAAAATCTTATCTAATATTAAAGACAGAGATTTTGGTTTGATAACTATGGATGAAGAGTTCGGTCCTGAATTCGAAAATCAATCTGAATTAGATCGAATGAATAACTTTTCTACTGGGGATGCTCGCCTTGTTTGGAGTTGGGCAACAAGAAATAAATCATAAATTGATTCCATAATAGGATAAAGTATCAATGGGCATATTTGTATTTTTCAAATATGCCCTAATTTTTTAACCAAGATTGCTTACTTATCGTATATTTGTCATATGAATAAACCAACATATATAAAACTATAATAATGATACATCTACTTCAACAATTTATTCAAAATAGTTTCCCATTAACCGACAAAAACCACCCAATACAAAAAGAGTTTTTGGAATTTGGTGAATCGGTAGAAGTCAAAGCCGGAGAATACCTAATTGACTTAAACGAAGAAATGAACTTTGCTCCTATTGTTACCAAGGGTGTTCTAAAAGTAACAAGAGAAGACGAAGATGGAAATGAAATTTTTCTGTACTATTTGGAATACGGAGAAACATGTACTATTGCCATGATGTATAATGAAAGTGCAGTTAGAGTGACTGCAGAGGAGGATACCATGGTTTACAAAGTACCTATTGCCAAAATTGATGAATGGATGCTGCGTTTTCCAGAATGGAGAAATTTTGTAATGAATGCCTACAAAGTACGTTTTGATGGCCTCCTTAAAGCCATAGATGAGCTAGCGTTCAAAAAAATGGATGAAAGATTATTAAACTACCTTGGTAAGCTAAGTGATATTAAAGATAGTAACGAGCTTCATATCTCACATTCTGAAATTGCTTTGAACTTAAATACTTCTCGAGAAGTAATTTCTAGATTATTGAAGCAATTAGAGAAAATTGGAAAAGTAAATCTTGGGAGAAATAAAGTGATATTAAAGTAACAATTATCACAAACAGAATATTTTGCATCTTTTATCTTCACAAAAAGATTTTAAAAACGATAAATTATATGGAATTTTTAAGAAAACTATTCGGTTTAGGACCAAAAGTAGATTACAAAGCATTAGTAGCTGAAGGTGCAAGAATTTTAGATGTAAGAACAGAAGGAGAATTTGATAGTGGGCATGCAGATGGAGCTGTAAACATTCCTCTAAATGAAGTTCACAAAAGAATGCCTGAGATATTTAAATTAGGCACACCTTTAATTCTTTGTTGTAAATCTGGTGTTAGAGCCTCTTCTGCAATGGCACAGATTAAAAAAGCCGGTGTAAAAGAAGTATATAATGCTGGTGGGTGGAAAAACTTAAAATAGCAAGAGGGGATTAACCCCTCTTCTTTATACACTCAAAGTTACTTCTTCTCCATGTTGTAAAAGAACGAGTTCTCTATATAAACAATCGAGTACTTCTTCTACAGTGGGTTTTCCTTCGATATCATAGTATTCTCCTTCCCAGCAGTAGGTTGCACACCACTTAGGTGACATTCCTTTTCTTTTGAATTTCCAAATACCTATGATATGGTCGTCTACACGTTCCAGCTTTTCTTCTAATGATGAATAGTTCATTTTTGTCAGATTTTAGTTTAATTCAGCACAATATATAAATAGAATTTTTCAAAAAGAAAAGGGTACTACAAAATATAGCACCCTTTAAAACCTAACTATTGTCTTAACTACTAATAAAGTATGATCTATAAACCTCCTCCACCAGAGGAGATATTTCTTTTTTGTCTTCCTTGAAACTGTCCACCAAAAGCATATGAGAATGATACTCTATATACTGGACTTTCTCTTTGATAGTTCACGAATTCGTTGAAACCATTACCGTAAACCGTTCTCAATTCTCCACTATACAGTAAATTGTTTACCTTTAAATTCACAGAACCTTTATTTTTAAGAATACTTTTCTTTAAAGCAATATCCATAGAATACGCTGGTTCAGTAATTCTTTGCGCATCGTATCTGTCAGCTGTATATCTACCCATAATTTGAAGCGTAAGCCCTTTCATAGGTGTTATTTTAGTATTCAACTTTGCCGACCAGTTCAAAGGAGATCCTTCTACAGGAATAGTTAATTCTTCGTTCGTATCTTTAATATCTAAGTAATAAAAATCTAAAGATCCATTCCAAGACCACCAATCTAACATTCTATAATCAGAAGATAACGATAATCCACCAGTCATCGATTCACCCAAATTAGCATATGTTGTTACTGTCACGTCGGTATCTTCACGGTAATCCAATACTTCACGAATGATATCTGTACTGTGTCTCATATACAATGCAGAATTGACTGACACCTTTCCTGTGCCCATATAATTATAAGATAACTCCATGGAATTGGTATATGATGGCTGTAAACTAGGGTTACCAATCACTACGCTCTTAGGATTTGATGACATCTCTGAAGGTAATAACTGCATGATATCAGGTCGCTTAATTCTTCTAGAATAACTCACACCAAAAGTACTCTTCTCTCCCACTTGCTGTTTGATGTGTATACTTGGAAAAATAGATGCATAATCAATTACAAAAGAAGTATCATTTAATGATTGACTTTCTAATTTACCCTCCATATGAGCTGCTTCACCTCTTAAACCGACTTTAAAGCTCGTTTTGTTCAGTTTTAAAGAATATGATCCATACATAGCGTGAATCTGACTTTCATAAGGGTAACCATAAACCAATGAATCATCTGCTACATAATTAATATTTTCTATATCTAGTTTAGCTGAAAGCAACTCACCTTTATACCCTACTTCAAAAGAAGATTTATCATTAATTTTCTGATTGTAGTCTGCTTGGAAAGATCCATACAACCAATTCGCCATATTACTGTTTCTATTTAATGGCTTCAGTTCTTCTCCTTGTTGAAAAGCATTTTCAGGAGTAAACTCAGCTTCACCAGTATTGGCAAAAACATCTAATTCTAATTCACCATTTTTAAATTCTTTTCTATGGTTTAAGTTGAAGTTATATCCTCCACCTAAATTATAATTTCTACCTCTTTGATATTCTGTATCGACAATGTTTTCATTACGATCTAAATAGTAACCATTAAAATCCGATTGACTATTTGATTTCCATTGCCATCTCTGAAGCGACAAGGTAGTTGTGTTTGTTGAATCCCAGAATACATCAAAACCACCTTTAAACATAGAGAAACCACTGTTTTCATTCATATTTTCCGTTTGAAAGAAGTTGTTTGTATTTTCATCATCAAACGTTCTAGTCATTTCTCTAGTATTGTCCCACTCATCATCACTCATATATGTTTGAGCAAAAAAGTTAAATTTTGAAACTCGGTAATTTAAGCCTACGTATCCTGAATATTTATTATTCGTTCCAGCATTCAAATTGAAATTACCATTCAGTCCTTTAAATGCATCTTTCTTTGTAACGATATTGATAATACCCGATAATCCATCAGGATCGTATTTAGAAGAAGGGTTCGTAATTACCTCAATTTTCTCTACCGCATCTGCTGGTAAGGACTGTAACAATTGATTAATGTCCAATTGTGAAGGTTTTCCATCTAATAGAACTCTAACATTGTTATCACCTCTTAAAGAAATAGAGCCATCTGCCCCTACATTAATTTCGGGTAACGTATTTAAGATCTCAGAAGTAGAATTACCATTGGCAATCATTGCCTTACTTACGTTGATCACTTTTTTGTCGATATGATTTTCGATCAATTGAGTTTCACCAACGATTTCTACCTCATCTAATTCTTCAACATTTGTTTCCAAATGTACTTCTCCTACATCAATTTTACTTGATGAAGACGATACCTCTATCTCTTTTTGTACCTTTACATATCCAACAAATTGAATGATCAGATTGTACTTACCATGAGGTACTTTTGATAACATAAAAGAGCCGTCATCTTTGGTTAAACCTCCCGTAACGGTTTTGTTGTCTTGATCTAACAATCCGACAGATACGTATCCAAGAGGTTGTTTAGAAGCTTGGTCGTAAATCTTACCAAAGATTGCTCCTTTAGCATTTGGTTCATCGCCATCAGAAAAATTGGCACCAAAAGACAGTCCATGAACTAGTAATAGTCCAATAATGATAGTTGTTAATTTCATTTTGTAAATTATTTGACACTAATTAATTTAACACTAGGTTTTTTACTGTAAGAGTAGAGATGGAAGTTGAATAGTTGACACTAGTAAAAAACCTTTTTTAATAATATTTGAAACAATTATAGGATTTGATATTTTAAATAACAAATTTTCTAATTATTTCATTAAAATTTTGATAATTTGAAAATTATCTGTTTCAATCCCGTACGCGTTTGTCCGTTATTGAACACATGAATTTGATTGTCTTTTCAATCAATTACACACCAAAGACAATCAATAAAATCAAAGGTTGCATCCCACAAAAAAAATATGGATATAAAAGAACATTTTAAGCTTCAGATAGATTTACTAGAAACTGAAAGAAAAGAGGACTTAGAACAATACAAAAAACTAATGAGTGATACCTCCATCGAAGAAAGGAAAAAGAAAGGTGTATGTTGGTTTCCCATTAAACTTGAAAATGTCACTTACGATTCTGGAGATAGAATTGTCATCAAAATATCTAGAGATAGTGCCACGAGTCAAAGTCATAGTTTTTCTACTGGTAAAAGTATCTCCTTATTCTCCCAATCGGGAAACAATCACGAAGCAAAAGATAACGCAAAAGCAGTCGTCAACTTCGTAAAAGATAATGAGCTGACGATGACGCTTAATCAGGATGATGAACCAGAGTGGCTACACGATGGTAAATTGGGAGTTCAATTGCTTTTTGATGAAAGTTCCTATAAAGAAATGGACCGAGCACTGAACATTTGCATGAGTTCAGAAGACAAGGAGTTGAATAAAATGAAAAAGATCATTTTGGGGAATGAAAGCCCTTCAACTTCAAAAATCTATCCTTTCCAACTCCCACAATTAAACGATAGTCAAAACGATGCCTTAATGCACGTACTTGCCGCTGATCAAATTGGCGTAATTCATGGCCCTCCCGGTACAGGTAAGACGACTACTTTAGTGGAATGTGTACATCAGGAACTCAAAAAGAAACAACAAATTCTAGTTTGTGCACCTAGTAACGCTGCTGTGGACCTATTAACTGAAAAGCTATCCGAAAAAGGAATCAATGTCGTGCGATTAGGACACCCTGCCCGTGTCGATGAAAAAATATTAAATCAGACGCTTGATGTTAAAATCAAAAAGCACCAACGATACAAGGAACTAAAGGCAATAAAACAGCAGGAAACTTTACATAGAGATGCGGCTAGAAAATTCAAAAGAAATTTTGGACCTGATCAAAGAAGAGAACGAAAAGCACTCTATCAAGAAGCGAATCAATTAAGAAAAGAGATCAGATCACTATCAGAATATATTTCTAAAGATGTAATCGATAATGCTCAAGTAATATCATGTACTCTTGTTGGATCTACTACTCCAATGTTAAGAGGAAGACGTTTTGAAGTAGCTTATATAGATGAAGCAGGTCAGGCATTAGAAGCTGCATGTTGGATCCCTATTTTAAAATCAAATAAAATCATTTTTGCAGGAGACCATCAACAATTACCTCCCACTATAAAGTCGATTCAAGCGGCTAAAAAAGGGCTAGAATATACTCTTTTTGAAAGAATCATTGATCATAAAAATGTGGATAAAATGTTGAAGACTCAATATCGTATGCACAAGGATATTATGGCTTTCTCCTCTAAATATTTTTATGATAATCAATTAGACGCTTTTTCAACTAATGCCGAATGGAAGATGTTTGATGATGATCAGCCTATGGAATTTATTGATACAGCGGGAACAGGCTATGAAGAAAAAGTAAATCCAGAATCATTAAGTACTTACAATATTGAGGAAGCCAATTTATTAATTCTTCATCTCAAAAATTATCTGATACAGCTTCAAGAAGCTCCAAATAATATTGGTATCATCACTCCTTATTCTGCACAAGTCAAAGTGCTCAGAAGAGCATTATACCAATCGGATATTTCTGATGAAATCAAAGAAGTGATCAATATTAATACTGTAGATTCCTTCCAAGGACAGGAAAGAGAGATTATCTATATAAGTATGGTAAGATCTAATCCTGATGGTGAAATTGGTTTTTTAGCTAATGCTAGAAGAATGAATGTTGCGATGACAAGAGCACAGAAAAAGTTAGTCATGATAGGCGATTCTGCTACCATCACCAGAAATAAATATTATGCAGAAATGTTTGATTTCGTTAATGAAATTGGAGCCTATAGAAGTGCTTTTGAGTTTATATATTAATATTAAAAAGCTTCATTAACTCCAAAATAAACACCTGTACCAAGATCTCTATTGACACCTACATCCAAACGGATAAGGGTGTCATTTTTCTTTAAGAACTTGTATCGGATTCCGCCTCCACCTGAAAATTTAAGCCCATTGAATAAATCCAATACAGTAGGACCTACTTCTCCAAAGGCACAAAAGGCATTTATTCTCCAACGTTGATGTATTTTATACCTCATTTCTACTTGGCAAGTATACAATTGATCATCAATATATCTACCTCTAAAGTATCCTCTCATACGATCGCCCCCACCTAACCAAGATTGATGTTGAAAAGGAACGTCTCCATAAGAATTCTCTAAATAGGCTCGTGTGGCTAAAGTCATTTTATCACTAAGTGCAAAATATTTTCTTAGATCAATGATATATTTATTAAATGAATAGGTACTACCTAAAACTCTACTGGCAAACCATGTATTCATCTGAAAATAGTTGCCTGTGTTTGGAGAAAAAATATTATCTCTATCATCAAAATTAAAGATAAATCCAAGTCCACTTATTTGGGCGCCTTCACTTCCTGGAATAGAATCGCTATCCATCATTCCTCCCTCTTGTTTTTCTAAAAAAGTATCTCTCTGAAAACGGTATTGTACTCCAAAGTTAAGATCAGATTCAGGTAAACGCTTAAGAATATCCGCTCGAATCATCACCGTACTCATATTGTACTCTTCTTTATCAGATTCTTTGGCATCGGGACCTATTCCCCAAAAAGAGTTGGGAAAGATTTTATATTTAAATGCGGCATCAAAGTAATAGTTTCCTTCTTTAAAAAAGAGTTTAGGATTCACATCTATGATAAACTGATTTTCTGCAGTGTAAATCGCATCAATCATCATAGAACTTTGCCTTAAATTGAATTTATTGATCTTATCAAGATAAAAAAACTGAAGTCCTCCACCTATACCAAAACTTGTTTCTGGAGTATAGAAAATGATAGGTAAACCAATAATTTGAGTCGATTTACTGATCCTCATTGTATCTGTTTCTATCAAAGCATTTTCTTTAGTGTTCTGCCCTAATAAAGTAATAGAAAAGAACATTATACTGATGAATGTGATTAATTTAATTTTCATTAGTTCTTTCTATCGTGTAATAAAATAACAAATCCAACCCTAAATGAGACATGTAATTCTGTATATTCGGAATGCTCTACGGTATTTAAAATCTTGTCAGTATTTTCCCCTGAAAGCCTATAAATATTGTAATTTAAGCCTATATCGATACCAAAATGTTGTTTTACTAAATAAGTAAATCCTACTCCTAAACCACCTCCAAAAATATTTCCTTCAAAAGACTGATTAATTGGAGTTGGTTGTTGTAAATAGCTAGACTCAACAAAATTTCTACCGTAAGTTAATAAAGCCTCAGGGTATATTCCTCCATTAGACATTTTTGTCAAATACCTTCTAAAAACGACACTCATTTTAAAATATTCTTGATTCGTCGCAATTAGATTGTCAATACTTTTTTTATTCATTTCTAATCTACCGCCAAGACTAAAATTATCTCTTAAAAAGAAATGGGCATCGGTCTTTAAATCAAAGCCAGTCTGCACTCCTTGAACGGGTGATTTTAGATCTTGATCATAAAAATTTATGGCATCTGTGGAAGATGATAAAGACAACAAAACCCTCCCTTTCTTAAAAGATGTCCCTAACGAATCTTGAGCAAAGTTATCATGGGGAAATAAAAGAATAACTAAGCTGAAAAGGGAAATAAATTTAGAAGCTGAATATGCTTTACTCACTATTTAATTTGATTTTAGAATTTTTTTAAAAAAAATCTCCTACAAATATAAGAAAATGCCTCTTCTAATAGTTATAGTTGTATAGTTATAAATACGTTTCTATTGCAGAGCTTAAATAAAGCATGATAAATTTTAATAATAGTGTACTCAATCTCACAACATTCCTATTATTATTAACTCAGTTTACTGTTTTTAGTCAAGATATAGATCAACTAAAAAAACAAGCAAAGTTTAATAATGATGCCGAAAGTTATTATCAACTTGGGTTGATATATCAAAAAGGTGAGATTGAAAAAGTAAACATGAAGAAAGCATCCGCTAATTATGAGAAAGCGGCTATTCTTGGTCATGTAGATGCTTCCTTGGCCCTAGCTAAAATTAAAAAAGAAAAAGAAGATTATGGGACCACAGTTAAATTACTCAAAATCGCTTCAGATGGAAAATCAAAAGAAGCAAGTATTGAATTAGGTAACCTTTATGAAGAAGGAAAATATGTAACCAAAGATAAAAACTCAGCCATTTTTTATTATCTGAGAGCCTGGAAAGAAGGCGATGAATCTGTAAAAGCTAAACTTGAAGAATTAAAACTAGAAAACTACAACCAAAAAGACAGTGATGTAAACTACCAAGAATATATGAGCCAAAATGGTTCTTCAGCATCAGACTATTTTCTTGGTATGACTTACCTAAATGGTAAAGAAGTTCCTAAAGATTTAAATAAAAGTTTCTCGTATTTCAAAAAGGCTGCAGACAATGGTCATGCAAAAGCCGCTTACGAAGTCGGGTTATTTTATAAAGAAGGATTGGCAGGAACCAAAGATTCGAAATTAGCCTGTACCTATTTTCTTAAAGCAGCCAATGAAGGAATTCGTGAAGCTGATTTAATACTTAGAGAAATGGACCCTACCACTTTAATGGATTCCGAGAATATGGATTTCTTAAAGTATCAAGCAATATCTCTTAATAAGGCTGAGGCTCAATTTAAGTTATTTGATATTTATACTAAGGAGAAGAATTATAAAAAAGCATTGGAAATGTGTCAGCGTGCTGCCTTACAGGATTTCCAACCTGCTATGTTAGAACTTTCTGATATGTATGAAGAAGGAAAGCCTCCTGTTCGCAAAAGTCTAAATTCTGCTTTTAAGTGGAGAAGACAAGCTGCTTATGTTGGTTCAGATACAGCAGAATATTTATTGGGTAAGATGTATCATGAAGGTCTTGGTGTTCAGAAAAGTGAGGAAAGAGCCGTAAAGTGGTATATAAAAGCTGCCAATCACGGTATTGCATCAGCTGCTGTAGCACTTGAAAAAATCAATGTAGCTCAATATTTGGATGCATCTGATCTTGAATATGCAACATATCGTGCCAATCAAGGAGATTCAGAAGCTCAGCTTATGCTCGGAAAATATTATTACAATGATAATAAAGCAACGGCAATCGCTTGGTTAAACAAGGCAAGTGATCAGCAATTGGCCGAAGCTGAACTTTATCTTGGAGATATTTATAAGGATGGTAAATGTCAGACTATAGCAGATCCTCAAAAAGCGGAAGAACATTATAAGAAAGCTTTATCATTGGGTAGTTCTGAAGCCAATCTTCGTATGGCTTTATTGTATTCTGAGCATCAACAGTTAAATGAAAAAACGTTGACGGCTAGAGGAGCAAATAGTGAAAGACAAGCCATGCAATACGCCAATGCTTACATGGTCTCTTCCACTCTTCCTACAAAAAATAATACAACTCCAGATCCTTCTGCTTATTTATTGATGGGTGACATCCATAATAACAATAACAAAAAAGTACAAGCGATTAAGCAATATGATTTATACATTAAATCTTTTGATGAGATAGACGGTAATCACCAAGAACTGATCACTGTTTTTAATAAACAGGCCAATGCTTATGCAAACATTGGCGAACTTAATAGTGCCTTATTACAAATTGATATTGCACTTGCAAAAGCTGACGATTTCAGTCAAACTAAAGGGTTCAAAGAAAATTATTCTCAAATAAAAGCAGAGTTGTTCTACACACAAGCCAAGCTATTATTTGATAAAGGAGATAAATACAAAGCTTGTAATGTTTTTCAGAAAGCAAAAGCCTTAGGTGTTGATATTGAGAAAAAATATGAAGATCTTTGTTTAAACTAAAGATCGGAATTATACTACAGTCAGTTTTACTTCAGGCTTGATTTATAAATAGATAAAATAATTTTTTAATGATATATCGTTAAGTGAAAAAATTAAATGTATTAATACTCATTGTATGACTACAAATTTTTTCATCCCAATCACAATTATTCTATTGAGATTGGGATTTTTTATTTCCCAAGAAATGTACCCATAAAGAGATATGCATCCGTAGCTTTTTCTCTGATGATGAAAATAAAAGGTCTATTAAAATAATATTCTTGTTTTTCTGGCTGTATTGCTGAACGACTTACTGCAACAGAGGTAACAGCTGCGGCTTCAGTCCCCCACTCATTAAACTCTAATACTGTTTTATGCATCACTTTTGAAACAAATAAATAATCTGTTTCATTTTTAATTAATGCTGAAAAATCAGACTGTCCGGGTAAAAAGACTCTTTCAATTCCACATTTTTTTAAAGCAGGAATTAAATCATTGGAAAATGACATTTTGACTTTAGGCATTTTAAAATAAACCTCTTCTTCGGTCATCAGTTTCTGATATTCTTTTACTTTTTTCTTTGATATATCCGAAGACATGAATGAATCAATACTTTCCTTTGTTGGCATGATAAGCAATAATTCCGTCTTATTATCATCAAATTCCAAAGAGGCCACTTTTAAACTATCTGTACTGTAGCACTTAATTTTTCTGTTTAAATCAAATAAATAATCCAACTCTTTGATTTCCCCACTAGGTAAATTGAAATCTCCTTTCTTAGTATCTTTTTCTTGAAACTGTTTCTTCCATGGGGTTTTCATCAAAATTGTATTGATAAGAAGCATTCTATCATCTTTTTCAATACTAGAAACTATTTCTTTGATTTTCCCTTCCGTCTTTTCGTTTACATAATTGTTGATATTGTTTTTTACTAGATTCGCATTAGAAAAGGACATCGACTTTATATATAAATCAAAATAAGTCTGTAATTCTTTCTTAGTGTTTGATTTAACAGTATAACTTTTATCTAACCATAAAGCGTTATGAACTGAATAGAAAGTAGAATTAAAGGTGATTTTATTCCTCAACATACTATTAAACTTCACATATTCTTCTGCTTTCTTTACTCCAAGTTGTTGGTTTATTTCAGTTTGTGCCCCTTCATCGACACATAGATCCAACATACCTAATGCCGAATTAATACTAAAATTAGAGATCAAAGTGTTCTTTTGGGGACTATAAACTTCTCTAAATAAGTCAAATTCATTTTGAGAGAAACCGTTAAAAAATGTACTAAGGCTAATAATTAATGTGAGTTGAAAGTATTTTAGCATATCAGTTTTAAAAAATACCAATTGTTACGAATAAAACAACTAGTGTTATTTTTGTCAATTTAATATAATAATATGGAGTAGTACAAAAATCTCTCTACTTTTGTCAAATAGAAAAATTATCACATACAATAATTTCCAAAGATGGAATTAAAAAATTCAACATATACCATTCAGGGCGTACCTGTAACAGATATTGCAGAACAGTTTCAAACACCTGTTTATGTTTATGATGCAGATAAAATCATCAACCAGATTCAAACACTTAGAGGTGCTTTTTCTGGTGTAAATTTACGCATTAAATACGCTATGAAATCTTTATCTAATTTAAGTATTCTTAAATTGGTAAAGGAATATGGTGTGGATTTGGATTGTGTATCGATTCAAGAAGTTTTGCTAGGTATTGAAGCTGGCTTCCCTAAAGAGAGAATATTATTTACTCCTAACTCTGTTTCATTCGAAGAGATTCAAGAAGCAGTTGAGTTGGGTGTAGTAATCAATATAGATAATATCGCAGTTTTAGAACACTTTGGTGATGTTTACCAAGATACAGTTCCTTGTGCGATTCGTATCAACCCGCATATTACTGCCGGCGGAAATGCGAAAATCCAAGTAGGTCATATCGGATCTAAATTTGGTATTTCCATCTTCCAAATGTCGCATGTAAAGAAAGTGGTCGAAAGCCATAACATCAACGTTGTAGGTCTTCATATGCACTCAGGATCTGATATTTTGGATTCAGAAGTATTCTTGATGGCTGCCAACGTAATGTTCGATTGTGCAAAAGACTTCCCTAACCTACAGTTTATCGATATGGGTTCTGGATTTAAAGTAGCCTACAAAGAGGGTGATATTGTAACTAATATCCCTGAATTGGGTAAAAAGATGTCAGCTGCTTTCCAAGAATTCTGTAAAAACTACGGCCGTGAACTTGAATTATGGTTTGAGCCTGGTAAATATTTAGTTTCTGAGTCAGGTCATTTATTGACTAAAGTGAATGTATTAAAACACTCTCCTGCTGCAGTATTTGCAGGGGTTGATTCAGGATTGAACCACTTGATCCGTCCAATGATGTACGATGCTTACCATCACATTTTAAATGTATCAAACCCGTCTGCTCCAAAAAGAGTTTATGATGTTGTTGGATACATTTGTGAAACAGATACTTTTGGATACGATCGTAAAATCAGTGAAATTAAAGTAGGCGATATCTTATCTATCGAAAACGCTGGGGCTTATTCTTATAGCATGGCTTCGAACTACAACTCACGTTTTAGACCTGCTGAGGTATTAGTTTATAATGGCCAACCTCATTTAATTAGAGAAAGAGAAACACTTCAAGACCTTATTAGAGGTCAAAAAGATATCTTTTCTGACATCGAAATTAATGTAAAATCTTCTGAGGAAGAGAAAGCAGCAAAATAGATATTAGAAAACATCCCATATAGAAAAAGGCTTACTTCGGTATGCCTTTTTTGTTTTATGATGATTTCAATTAAAAAAATTACTAGATTCAATCCCCTATTATTAATTTTGATGTATGAACAAAGACTTTAAATTAAAACTCAAAGAACATTGCAAAGAAATTGTTGTTCAAAAAATAAAATCTGCTGAAGAAGCGATGAACTCTGCTCAAAATTCTGCCAATGCAGAAACGAGAAGTACAGCAGGAGATAAACATGATACAGCCCGTGCGATGGCGCACTTAGAAAAAGAAAAGATGGGTGAGCAACTTTCACAAAATCTTCAACTTTTAAGGGTGATGGAAGAGTTAAAAGAAACTGATGCAAAAACAGTTGGCCCCGGAAGTTTAGTGGTCACCAATGTTGGAATGTATTATTTATCTATCAGTTTGGGTCAAGTGAAATTCGAGAATCAAATGGTCTTTGTTATTTCTACTCAATCCCCTATTGGACGATTGTTTGTTGGAAAATCAAAAGAGGAAGAAGTAATGTTTAATGGTCGAAAATTTATCATTAAAGAGGTCATATAATTAACGTTTATTTTTTTCTTTTTTGAAAATCGAAGATTCAATCCCCTATTACATTTATCAAACCGTAATTATTTATATCTTTGCTTGATTTTTTTGTGAGGAAACTCCGGAATTATCATCAAGTAGAATTTTATTTTTTAGAATACAACATACAGTATGTCTGAATTCAACCATATTGATTTTGAGCCGAAATGGCAAAAGTACTGGCAAGACAACAATATCTATAAAGTAGATATTGACTCTGATAAGCCAAAATATTACGCATTGGACATGTTCCCGTACCCTTCAGGAGCAGGTCTTCACGTAGGTCACCCTCTAGGATATATCGCATCGGATATCGTTTCACGTTTTAAAAGGCTGAAAGGATTTAATGTGCTACACCCAATGGGATTTGACTCTTTTGGTCTTCCTGCAGAGCAATATGCGATCGAAACTGGTCAGCACCCTGCAATTACAACAGAGTCAAACATCAGTACTTTCAAAAGCCAATTCAACAAAATTGGTAACAGTTACGATTGGGATCGTGAGGTTCAGACATCATCTCCTGACTACTACAGATGGACACAATGGATTTTCCAACAATTGTTCAACTCTTGGTACGACAAGGATGCTAACAAAGCAAAAGACATTTCTGAATTAGTAGCTCACTTCGAAGCAAACGGTACTGAAGGTATCAATGCTGAATGTGATGATAACGCTACACAATTCACAGCTGACGAATGGAAATCATTCAATGCTAAATCTCAAGCTGAAGTTTTACTTCAGTACCGTTTAACTTTCTTATCTGAAGCGATGGTAAACTGGTGTCCTGCATTGGGTACAGTATTAGCCAACGATGAAGTGAAAGATGGTGTTTCTGAAAGAGGTGGACACCCAGTTGAGCGTAAGAAAATGAAACAATGGATGATGCGTATTACAGCTTACGCTGATCGTCTATTAAATAACTTAGATGGATTGAACTGGTCGGATGCATTGAAAGAAATGCAACGTAACTGGATTGGTAAATCTATCGGATGTGAAATCGACTTTAAAGTTGTTGATAAAGACATCACATTAACTGCATTTACAACAAGAGTAGATACTACTTTCGGTGTAACTTATGTAGTTCTTGCTCCAGAACATGAGTTAATTCCTGAATTAACTACTGCTGAGCAAAAAGAAGCAGTAGATGCCTATGTTGAAACTGCTAAAAACAGATCAGAGAGAGAGCGTCAATCGGATGTAAAAACGGTTTCTGGTGTGTTTACTGGTTCTTATGTAATCAACCCATTAACTGGAGAAAAAACTCCTCTATGGATTGCTGATTATGTATTGGCGGGATACGGAACAGGTGTTGTAATGGCCGTTCCTTCATCAGATGATCGTGACTTCCGTTTTGCCAATCACTTCGATTTACCAATCGTGAGAGTGATTGAAGGAACTGAAGACATGGAAGATCCAACTGAAGTCAAAAAAGGTAAAATGATCAACTCTGGTTTCTTGAATGGCTTAGAGTCAGACGAGGCGATCAAAGTTGCTATCGATAAATTAGTAGAAGCAGGTCAAGGAAAAGCGAAAGTAAACTTCCGTATCCGTGATGCTGTATTCTCACGTCAACGTTATTGGGGTGAGCCAGTTCCAGTATATTTTGATGAAAACGGTATTCCTCAATTGGTTCCAGACGAGCAACTTCCTTTGGATTTACCAGAAGTAGAGAAATACTTACCTACACCTGAAGGTGATCCTCCATTAGGAAATGCTAAAGACTGGAAATTTGATGGTAAATTCGGTTACGAATTAACGACAATGCCAGGTTGGGCAGGTTCTTCTTGGTACTTCTTACGTTACATGGATCCTCAAAACAAAGAGGCATTTGTATCTAAAGAAGCTGCTGAGTATTGGAATCAAGTGGACTTATACGTTGGTGGTACTGAGCACGCAACTGGTCACTTATTGTACTCTAGATTCTGGAACATGTTCTTGTTTGACATGGGCTTCATCAACCATGAAGAGCCATTCCAAAGAATCGTAAACCAAGGTATGATCCAAGGTCGTTCGAACTTTGTTTACAGAGTAAAAGGTACTAACCAATTCGTATCTCACGGATTGAAAAAAAACTATGATGTTCAACCGTTATATGTTGATGTAAACATCGTAGAAAATGATGTTTTAGACACTGAGAAATTCAAGCAATGGCGTCAAGATTATGCTAACGCTGAATTTATCTTGGAAGACGGTAAATACATCTGTGGTCACGTTGTAGAAAAGATGTCAAAATCGAAATACAATGTGGTGAATCCAGACGTAGTAATTGAGAAATATGGTGCTGACACACTTCGTTTATACGAAATGTTCTTAGGACCACTTGAGCAATCGAAGCCATGGTCGATGCAAGGTATCGACGGTGTTTGGAAATTCCTTCGTAAGCTATGGAGATTATTCTACAGTGACGCTGGTGAATTATTAGTGGTTGATGGAAAAGCAACTCCTGAAGAATTGAAAATCTTACACAAGACGATCAAGAAAGCAGGTGAAGATATGGAAAGCTTGAGCTTGAACACTACAGTTCCTGCTTACATGGTATGTGTTAATGAGTTAGCTGCTGCAAAATGTCATAAGAAAGAGGTATTGGAGCAATTACTAGTGATCCTATCTCCTTTCGCTCCACACATTGCTGAAGAATTATGGCAAACGGCTTTGGGTAAAACTACCTCGATTGTAACTGAAGAATTCCCATCGTTTGATGCATCGTTGCTTGTTGAAGCTTCACATACTTACCCTGTATCTATCAACGGTAAGATGAGAGTGAAATTGGATTTACCAATTGATATTTCTCAAGAAGAAGCCAAAGAAGCCGTATTTGCTAATGAAATAGTTCAAAAATGGATAGAGGATAAACCTATCAAAAAATTCATCTTTGTTCCAAAGAGAATTGTAAACGTGGTGGTTTAATCATTTCCTAAATAATATTGAAAACGGATGCGTGAAAATGTATCCGTTTTTTTATGTTCAGATAATTATAAAAATTGGCATAATAATTCTACTACTCGCTCTAGACCATAATTCTTTATTTAAAAAACAAGCAAACATGAAAAACTGCTATTTTTTTATTTTGATGATTTTCTTTATTAGTTGTGCTAAAAAGGAAAATTCTCTAGTGTATCAAAACCCCAACTCAAGTGATATAAAACTGGTAATGAACAGTGCATTATCACATTCTGAAATTGAAATCCCATCACATATAGAAGGAAATCAAATCCACTATACAATTGATAAAAATGCTTTCATCACTTTAAAAGATGGTGATTTAGAAATAGAATTCTTCGCTACCCCCTCTGGTTCAAGTGAGATTATTAGAGAAGAAAATAATCAATTTGTATTTAAAGGTGATCTAGGGAATTACAATCAAAGTGTATTTAATATACAAGCTAAGTTTGATCACTTTTTAGAAAACAATGTCCTCAGAAATACACAAAAGGAGGAATTGGAAGAAAAGATATCTCAATTAAAAAGTGATTTGATCAAAGAGATTCCAACGGATATAACCCAACAACAACAATTAGAAATTAAAGAAATGATTGCACTTGATGCTGCATTTTTACACATCAAGCATGCTATACAAACAGGGTATGGTCGACAAAAAGACTATAGTATACCTGAGCAATATGATATTCAAAATTTTAATATCGATATTCTAGAAAAATTATATGACGAGAACTTCAATTACTTATCATATTACATTCCGAATTATCTAAACTTGATGTTCCTTAACGATGAGATCTATCAGTTAGCTGGTGAATTCTATTTTGACTTAAGAACAGACGAATTTCAGAATTTAGATATAGAACCTCGTTTAAAAGAGATGTTTATCGCTTCTACAATAGCAGAGTCAATTAACACTCAAGGATTAAAAGACAACAACGAAGCGTCCTTATATCAGTTCTTACACGATTATCCAGATTACTCTCATAAAGAAGAATTAATCGCAACTTTGAAAAACAATTCCACTATGAAAGATGGGAATGTTGCCCCTATCATTCATGCATTTGATGCGAATGGAGAAATATTTCATTTAAAAAATCATGAAGGCAAAGTAGTATATATTAATGTATGGGCGACTTGGAATGAGAACTTCAATCAACAAATAAAAGATATTAAAGCTTTAAAGTCGAAATACGAAGGGCAAGACATTGAGATCATCTCCCTATCTGTAGACCGTGATCAACAACATTGGAAAGACTATATTGACTATTCAGGTGAGATTAAAAACAATATTTGGACTTCTAAAGTAGATCAGTTTTACAGTAATTATAAAGTCTACACTGTCCCTCGTTTTATTCTAATTGATAAAAACGGGAAATTAATAAATAGCTTTGCTCCCGCTCCTGATTCCAAAGAATTAGACGATTTGATTGCAGAAGCACTTTAATAAAAACATTATATACTTCAACAAAAGATGCACAAACGTGCATCTTTTGTTTTTTAATAGACTATTAATAAGTAATAACATTCATAAACACTCAAAAACACGAATAAATTGTAGATTACAGTATTATTTGAACCTATTATCAATGAAAATGAAAAAGTTATTACTTGTATTGTCGAGTTTACTATTCGTTTTTGGATGCTCTCCATCCAAAAAAATTGATGCACAATACGTAGAAGACCTTAACATCGCTTTAACTAAAGCTGGAGAAAACAGAGCTGAACTACAATTAGCAATTGATGAAATGTCGCAGGATAAGGTAAATGCAATGGCTTTTTTGATTGCCTATATGCCTGAGAGAGATTTAAAAACATTATCTGCCGAATATCTAATTAAGAATGTTAATCTGGCGTATAAGGCTAAAAACGAATTCCCTTGGGGAAATGAAATTCCAGATTCTGTATTTTACAATGATGTTCTTCCGTATGCTTTAATGAACGAAAGAAGAGATGATTGGAGAGAAGATTTCTACAATCGTTTCGCTCCTATCGTAAAAGATTGCAAAACTATGGAAGAGGCGATTACCATTATTAATGATACAATTATTGATGTGGTGAAAGTAAAATATTCTACAGAAAGAGAAAAGCCGGACCAATCTCCTTATGAGTCAATTGACCAAGGTTTAGCTTCTTGTTCTGGTTTATCTGTATTATTAGCAGATGCTTTTAGAAGTGTCGGTATTCCAACACGTTTAGCAGGTACACCAAACTGGACAACAAAAGAAGGCAACCATAACTGGAACGAAGTATGGCTAAAAGGACAATGGTATTTTACTGAATACTATCCATCTGGATTAGATAAATCATGGTTCTTGGCAGACGCAGGTGTGGCAGATACTAAAGACCCAAAACATTGGATTTATGCTTCCTCATGGAAACCCGCTCAATACGATTTCCCTTTGGTTTGGGATTACGATATTAAATACGTTCATGCACATAATGTAACGGATAGATATATTGATCTTTGGCACAAAGAACAAGCTCAAAATGTGGGTAAGGAAGGTAAAGTAGCCGTAAGAATCAAAATGTTCAAAAATAAGGCTTGTACTTTAATTAGTGATAATCGTGTGGAAACTGAAGTGACAATTTCTGCCGATAGGAAAATCATTGAAAGTGGTAAAACAGCAGGTCCTTTAAAAGACATGAATGATATTTTACAATTCTATTTGGATAAAAATAAAACCTATCAGATGACGTATTTTGATAGCAAGGGAAATCCTGTGACTAAATCGTTAGCTGTTGAGGCTGATAACATGGAACTTACACTTTATAAGGAAATATAGAACGAGGAGTTCTCAATTTACACCTAAACTAAAAAGTACTTGAGCAATCGAGTACTTTTTTTTATTCTCATTTCTTTGATTTAATTTCGAGGTCATGAAAAATGACAAAGCTGTAGAACAAACTTTTGGACACAGACTAAGGGTAAGAGTCTGTGGAGTGCTAGTTGAAGGAGAAAAAATTTTGATGGCTGTTCACAGAGGTATTGGTCCGAATGGTATCTTCTGGGCTCCTCCTGGTGGTGGTTTAGAATATGGAGAAACAGTCGATGATGCTTTGAAAAGGGAATTTTTAGAAGAGACCGGATTAGAAATTGAATTAAAAAAGCATTTATTTACTCATGAGTTCCATGATCTCCCATTACATGGTATTGAATTATTTTTTTTAGTTGAAAAAACGGGTGGAGTTCTAAAAATTGGTCATGATCCTGAAATGGAAGAGCAAATACTTGAAAATATGGTTTTTATCGACTTCAAAGAACTTGCTCAAAAACCAAAAGAAGAGAAGCATCATTTATTTAGACATTGTAATTCGTTAAAAGAACTCATCAATATGCAAGGTTTTTACAGCAATTTAAGAGAAAATTTGTAAACTTGTAAGATAGAATAAATAGGTAACAATTCCTGTTGAATTTCTAAAGATATAATGGCAAAAGTAAGCATATTACACGGACAGCTACTGGACATTACAATCAGTAGATTGAGTCAGCAACTTATAGAGAACCATGGTGATTTCTCAAACACTGTGATTATTGGGTTGCAACAAGGAGGAATTATTCTTTCAGAGAGAATAAGACAAAGAATTAAGGAGATGGAGAATATCGATGTCCCTTGTGGTCAATTGGATATTACTTTCCATAGAGACGATTTCCGTAGAAGAGAAAATATCCTTACCCCAAGTAAGACTGAAATTCCTTTTCTTATTGAAAATATGAAAGTGATTTTAGTAGATGATGTCATCTTCACTGGTCGTTCTATCCGTTCCGCATTAGATGCTATGATGGCTTTCGGAAGACCTCAAAAAGTTGAGTTACTTTGTTTAATCGACAGAAAGTATAGTCGCGATTTACCAATCGAACCAACTTATGTTGGCAAGGTAGTCAATTCTATACAATCACAATATATCACTGCAGAGTGGAAGGAAGAGGGTCATGATGATGATAATTTATGGCTTATCAACCAATAGATATTAACGGCTTTCAATAGATGGCCGTTTTTTTTAGATTCAGAAAAAGAGATAGAAATATATATATATAATGTTAAGTACGAAACACCTACTTGGAATTAAAGACCTTACAAGAGAAGACTTAGAATTGATATTTTCTACTGCTGATCAGTTCAAAGAAGTCATTAATAGACCGATCAAAAAGGTTCCTTCTCTTAGAGACATCACTATCGCCAACATCTTCTTCGAGAACTCTACTCGAACTAAACTATCTTTTGAATTAGCTGAAAAACGTCTTTCGGCTGATGTAATCAATTTTTCATCAAGTGGTAGTTCTGTAAAAAAGGGAGAAACTCTTTTGGATACTGTCAATAATATCCTTTCTATGAAAGTCGATATCATTGTCATGCGACATTCAAGCCCAGGCGCCCCTCACTTTCTTGCCAATCATATAGATGCAACCATCTTAAATGCAGGTGACGGTACACACGAACACCCTACTCAAGCCATCTTAGATACATATTCTATTCGTGAACGTTTGGGTACTGTTGAAGGAAAGAAAGTAGTTATTGTAGGAGACATTCTTCATTCAAGAGTGGCCTTATCCAACATCTTTGCCCTTCAAAAATTAGGTGCTGAAGTAATGGTTTGTGGACCACATACGTTAATTCCTAAATACATCGATCAGTTAGGTGTTCGAGTAGAACATGATTTAAGGAAAGCTTTAGAGTGGTGTGATGTTGCCAATATGCTTCGTATTCAGATGGAACGTCAGCTAGTAAAAAACTTTCCTTCTGTACGAGAATACTCACAACATTTTGGGCTAAATAAAGAGTTATTACAATCACTTGACAAGGAAATTGTTGTGATGCACCCAGGACCAATTAATCGCGGTGTAGAGATCACTTCTGATGTTGCAGACTGTGAAAATGCCATTATTCTCGATCAAGTTGAAAATGGCGTCGCCACTAGAATGGCCGCTTTATATTTGCTTGCAGGAAAGCAAAATTAAGATAAGAAAATCAAAAGGAACATTTTACAATGTTCCTTTTGCATTTCACACACAATTTACTGCTTTTCATAAATATTACTTTTGATTCCCTATTTTTATACCTAATTTAAAGTATTGATTATCATCTCATTGTCGTAAGTATTACTATTGTAAAATTAATTAAATCATTTATCAGCCTTTACCCCTACATCTTTACCATTGCTGATAAGAAACTATTTTTTGTAATGCCCAACCCTAATTACAATTCATCCATACATTGCGGTATTCTTGATGCTGATATAGGCAATCAGGAAAAGCTTTCACATTTTATTGATAAAGTGCCATTTTTATCATTAAAGGAAACCTATACTTCTCCTTTAGAGGCCGATAGTTCTCAATCATTTCATCTATTAGATGTGGTGTTTATTAATTCTGACTTGCCTTATATAAGTGGGTTAGACTGGATTGTATCAAAAAGTATTCCGCCTAAATTTGTTCTTTTATCTAAAGAATTAAGTGATGCTGCTTATGCATTTGATAATGATGCTTTGGATTTTATTTATGATTTAAATTTCACAAGATTTTATAAAGCTGCCAATAAAATTAAGCGATCCAAAGATGCTCGATACTCAGTGGCATCATCAAAATCTTTGTTTGTGAAATCGGAAAATAGAATAAATAAAATACCATTTGATGATATCATCTTTATAGAAGCTCAGAATAATTATATTCATATTAATACGAAGAAAAAAAAATATACTACCCTGATGAAGTTAAAAGAAGCTGAGGCCATTTTACCTCAACATCAGTTTATCAGAATTCAAAAATCTTTTATTGTCAATAAAAGTTTTGTTCAAGCAATTGAAGGAAATGCTGTTGTAGTTAACGAAAACCTATTTAACATCAGTCGACCTTTAAAGAAAAAAGTAATTGCATCGATAACTCAAGGCTACTTAGTTTAAAAACGAACTTGAGGTTGTAACAGTCTCAATTTGTATCCTAAACCTATTTTTACCCGATTAACTATTAATAATTTATGAAAACTATTGTAAAAGTATTAGGGGGAATACTACTCCTATGCTTTTGTTCATGTGACCTAATGTTAAGTGAGCCCTCCCCTGATTTCTATCAAGGTCAACCTCCTGGACAAGTAGGAAACAGTTCAAATGTATCGAATTCATCCACGAGTAATAAGCCTAATCGAAAGTCCTATAATATTGAATTACACCCTTTAACCAAAGATTGCAATTCCTTTGAACGCTTAACTTTATCAATTATTTCAGAACAAAATATAAAGACTTTTGAACGAAATGTGGAAACCAAAAATGGTAAAGCAACTATTATTATTCGTGATTTTATTCCTAATGGGGTGTATACCATGAAACTACATCTACCTAATTCACATAATACATTAAGAAGTCAGAAACTCTATGTAGATAATAGTGCCACTGATGATAACGACATTTATTTCCCTTATCAGAATTGTGAAACTGGTAATAGTAAAAATCAATAACACCTGCTGCATTTCACCTCGACAGATCTGCAGTTTACCAAAAATAATATCAATTACCCTAGATATTAATGAGATTTAAATATTGAAAATAACGAAACATTTACTCTATAAAATTTTTAATTATGAACACTCTATTAAAACTATTCTTTGTCCTCTTTACCTCTCTATTTATGTTTTCTTGTGCATCTGATGATGATGCAAATGGAGGAATCGTGCCTATTGGTTTAAATGCTGGAGATGACAATGATGATGCTACAAATGCTGGTGATGAAGAAGAAGATCCAAACATCTATATTTCATTGGTAGATACAACTGGATATTGTACAGCAAACAATGATGTATTATTTATTGTCACCACTCTAAAAGGTGAATTTTCTTCTGAAACGGCAGGACAACAAAATAATACGTATTTCGCATCATTTAATACAGAAGATTTAAATTCAATAGAAGATGCTAATGCAGTTAGTATTTCATTTAAAAATACAGTTTCAGATGAAACAATTGGATGGGCTGCCATAAATGAAGAAGCAATTGAATCTAAAAGAATTATTATTAATTATAATTCTTGTCTTGCAAATATTACTGCAGCAGAATAATTTAAAAACAGAGCTCTATTACTATAATTTTATAGAGCTCTGTTAAAACTTTATACGAACACTCATTTTGATAAATACTACTTATTTATTTAATCATATCAAATCGTTTGTATTATTTCCTTTTTATGACTTATTTCTTTAACCCACTACTTATGAAAACTATTAATCACATTATTGCTATCTTAATTCTATCTTTATTTATTGTTTCATGTGCTTCTGAAGGTGACGGTGCTGGAGGAATTACTCCTATTTCTTTAGGTAGTAACAATGGAGTAGATTTAGATGACACTGAAAAAACTGGCGTTATATATCTATTGATTGAAGACAATGCAGAAAGGTTTACCTGTGAAGCTGTTGAAAATATTCAAGTTCGAATGTATTTAAAAAGTGACGCAGAAAAAACTATTATAGATCAGGCTACTATAAGTAGGTATAACTCCAATGGTTTGTATTATACATTTAATTTAACTTCTACTTTGACTGCAGATTCTTATATTGTTGAGTATAGTTCTCCTGATATACAGAGTAATTTAGTATATCAGGTCGATATTACTTCTTCAGAAATTGAAAATGAATACTATAAAGCATTAACTACCAATGCTTGTTCCTTAGTATCGGTTGATGACAGTTTCGAATAAGAATTTTCAATAATTTGATATAAATTGCAATACAACACCATTCAATTCATATCAAATTATTTTACACAAAGTATACAGAAGGAAGAAAATTAACTAAACATGAATATTAACAGGACTCATTTTTTTACTATTTTCATATATACATTGGTTTTCTTTCTTCTGTATATTTATAATGACTTTTTTGGTCAACAAGGACAATGGTTGGGTTTATATCATATAATGAGTATTGACTTAATTACTTCCATTGTTTTATGTTTAGGATCTGTTAGTATTGTCTACTTTTGTATCAAATTAATTGATGCTAAAAAATTCTCAATAGCCATTGCCTTATTAATTCTTGGTTACATAGGTTTAGTGTATTTATATAACATTATCCTTTGGGAATTAAAATGGAATTATTATATCCCTTCCTATCAAAGAGTCACCATTACAGTAGACGACTTTATTGTCGTTTTCTTCCCTTTTGGTGTTGGTGCAGGTATTGAGATAATATTCGAACACCTCAAACAATTAAAAAATAAACAACAACTCATTCTCGAAAAAACAAAAGCTGAACTCAACTTCTTAAAAGGACAAATTAGCCCACACTTCCTATTTAATACCATCAATACTATTTTTTGGCTAATAGTTAAAGACCCAAAAGAAGCTCAACAGCTTTTAATGACTTTAAGCGATATGCTTCGTTATCAGTTATATGAATGTGAGCAAAACTTTGTTCCTATTCAAAAGGAAGTAGATTATTTAAATCACCTATTTAAAATACAAGAATCTCGTAAAAGAGAAGATGTAGTGATTAATAAAACAATTGAAATTGAAGACAAAAACTTCATGATTCCTCCCCTTTTATTTCTTCCCTTAATTGAAAATGCCATGAAATATGTCTCTCAAAAGAAGAAAGAAGAAAATTTTATTCACCTGTATTTGCAACAAAAGGAAAATTCTTGTGTCTTTGAAATACGTAACTCTGTAGATGAGAGTACTGTAAGTATCAAAGAAGACAAGAAATATAGTGGTATTGGTTTGTCTAATATCCAAAAACGATTAAAATTACTCTTTGGTGATGCCCATGAATTTAAAACTCTTCAATTAAATAATATCTATTATGCCAACATCAAATTCTAAACTCAAATGTATTGTTATAGACGACGAGGAACTAGCTAGAGAAGGACTTGCGAGTTATGTTGAACAAGTTCCATTTTTAGAATTAATTTCCACAGCTAAATCTGCTATGGAAGCACAAGAAATCATAGATGATCAAACAGTAGACTTATGTTTTTGTGATATTAACATGCCCTACTTATCAGGAATTGATTGGCTCAAAACTTTATCAAATCCTCCAATTATGATTCTAACTACAGCTTATTCTGAATATGCTTTAGAAGGATATGAAATCAATGTTTTAGACTATTTATTAAAACCTATTTCGTTTGATCGATTCTATAAAAGTTGCTTAAAGGCGAAAGATGCACATCAAAAAATTGCTACTGAACCTTTGGAGTTTATTTATATCAAAGTTGACCAACAGATCAAAAAGATTTGGTGTGATGACATTCAATACATTGAGGCTCAAAACAATTACATCAAGATTAAAACTGCTGAAAGCGAGTGTATCACTTATTTAACACTAAAAGAAATTCAAGAGAAACTATCCGATGATTTTATAAAAGTTCAAAAATCATTTATTGTCAATAAAAAAGCGGTCGATGCCATAGAAGGAAATTGTGTAATTGTTGGTGATCAGATGATTACATTAAGTAGAAATAATAAACAAGAAATTATCAATAGTCTTACCCAAGGAAATTTAATTATTAAGGGATTGAAATTATGAGATATTTATTTATCATATCGTTGATATTTTTATTGGGTTGTCAAGACAGTCATAATCAACTTTTATACAGACAAGGTGATGAGATTGTCGGCTTTGAGCTCACTGATGACAGTATTTCTTTTGTTTTAGATAGAAACAAAATCATCAATTTTATTGATTTAGAAGAGACTGCGTTTTTTGAAAACCCTCAAACTCCCAATTTTAATGATTATGATAAATACTTTGTAAGAAAGGAAAATATAGATATTCAGAAGGTCCACTTAGTTGGTACGTTTAATAAATATAAAGTCGACGATCGTTATTTATTAAAGAGAGATGGAGAAAACTGGAGAATTACATTTTCTAAATCGGAAATTATTCCGTCTGGCGGTGAGTTTCTATTTATCATCAATAATAAATATGCTGCTACTCCGAATTATAACCAATCGAAAAATTTTCATATGGAACCTTTCCGTGAAAATGAATTATTGAGATCTTATATCATTTGGTCTCTATATATTATTGATACGGAATATGAAGTGGGTTATAAAGTTGAAAACGATTCCATCTATTTTATTTTCGACCCTAGTATTTACTCCACTATCAATGATAATGAAGGAATTAAAGTACTTTATGATCCTGATGTGATTCAAAAGGTACAAGTGGCAGGAAGCTTTAACCAATGGACTGAATACTTTGAACTTCAACGCAAAGGAGATATTTTTTATAAAGCATTCCCATTGGATCAAAATATTAATAATTGGGGGGAGTTTAAATTTATCGTGAATGATTATTGGGTGAACCCTCCTTTCTATGCATTTAATAAGCTGGGACATTATTCTGGTATTCGACATTATAATTTCACATATCATATACCTAATAGAAATCACATAAATGGATATAGAATTGAAGGTGATGAAATCATTTTCTATGTGACCGTACACCCAACAGATTTATATACTTACTGGGAAAGAACCACTGCCGATCAGTTTAATTTTAAAAATATGTATTTATATGCCTCTTTTTTACCAGAAGGAAATGATAGAGTATTAATGGAAAAAGTAACTGATGATACTTACGAGAAACGATTTAATGTTAAAGATATTCCGAATGGAGTAAGCCATCAATTTAATTTTTATGGCAATGGAATGATCTTTTTAACTCCTCCTTATAATACAACTAATTTATCTCACACTGACATTTGGGATAATAAGCAATGGGTGAATTTTGAAATCAAAATATAAAAAAACACCTCCTAAATAATTTTAGAAGGTGAATATTCTTTTGGATCAACTATTTAATTTATTTCGACTTTTTTCTTTAATTTTTTAAACAATAGGAATAACATCACTATCGCCGAGAATAAGGTGATGACCAACATATTTTGAATATCTGGTAACACGCTTTGCATATCAGCATTAAAGTGAAGAACCTTTCTTAAAGCATGAAGGAAATGTGTTAATGGGATTACACTCGATATATGTTGAATCCATTCCGGCATGGCTTCAAGTGGCCATGTAAATCCAGATAGAATAAAACTTGGAGTGGAAATCACCATCAATACCTCCGTAGCTTTTAATTGTGATGGTAACAACCAACTGACTAAAATCCCCAAACATGTTAAGGACAAGATAAATACACTGGTTAATATCAATAAGACACCATAATTTGATGGCATTGGTAATTTAAATAATGGGAATAACGTCAATTGAAGTCCAATCCATAATGCAATACCAATCAACCAATAAGGAATCGCTTTAGAAAAGAAGACGGTTAATGGATTTTTAGTGATTTTTGAAATTTCTCCAAAAGTATTTTCCTCATGTTCTTTACTAAACGTGAGTGCCATGGCAAGTAAAAACACCTGTTGCATTACCGCACCAATAATACCTGGCCAAATAAAAGTAAGGTAATTGGAAGTGGCATTAAAATACCTTGTATCATCAATAGAAAATGCCTCCCATTGTTGTTTGGCTGTTTCTAAAGGAATACCCGTTTTATGCAAACCTAGAATTTCAATACCTGCGTTTAAAGTTCCTAATACAGTTCTAATACCAATATTCGCATAGTTACCTGTAATCATATTGGCACCGTTCACCTCTACTTGAATATGGGGATGACGTTTATAATTGATATCTCCTTCAAAACCATCTGGAATCCTTACAATTGCTTCAAAAGAAGGAAGGTCATCTTTTATGTCATCTTCTTTTGAGGATACTTGATTGACACTTAGATAAAAGTTTTCGTCCAAAGCATCAATAATTTTATGACTTAAAGGTGAGTTATCATGATCTATAACGGCGATACTCAAATCTTTCACCGAGGCTTGTTGATAGGTATACCCTACCAATAAACCGAAGAAAATAGGTGCTCCAAAAAAGACAGCAATAAGCACATCATTTTTAAAGAACATTCTCAATTCTCTTTTCACTAAGGTGTAAAATGCTTTTAATTCTTTCATCACCTTATTTTTTTGGCATTACAAAAGTGGTATTCGTTAAAAGCTTTTCTGCCTTTTTCATATCAGTAGGACGAATCTTTAACACATATAACGATTGGTCAATTTCATAATTCGGATTCATCGATTTACGAGTAGCATAAGACATTTCTTCTTTAATGCTGATTACTTTTCCTTTAACAACAATTGATTTATCAAAAGCGGAAGTCATCGTAACCGATTCGTTCAATTTATATTTTAATACTTCCTCTTCAGACATTGCGAATCTAAAGAAAGTACTATTATCTGCATAGGCTGTAAAAATAGAATATCCTGGCAAGGCCAACTCTCCTTCTTGTAAAGAAATCGATTCTACTCTCATTGCTTTTGGTGCTAAAATATATCTTTCAGAAAGTGCAATGTTTACCTCTCTTAATGCTCCTTTTGCTCTTTCTAACTGACCTAAAGCCATTCTTTGTTTTTCATTTCTAACACCTGAAACCACTTCTCTTTTCTTCGCTTCCGTACCTTCGTATTTGGCTTTTGCCATTAAGTACTTTGTACGAACTTCATCGTATTTCTGAGAAGAAATCAAAGAATCTTGGTACATCTCTTCGATTCTCTTAAAACTTTTTTCTGCGAATTGATATTGTTCTTTGGCTGCATCATAAGCTGCATCAACTTGTTCTAATTGTTCTTTAGTTGCCCCATTAAAAGCCATTTCATATTGTGCTTTCGCTGCCTTAACTGCACCTAATGCTTGGTCCAATTTAGCTTCAGCTTCAGGAAGATCAATAACAGCAAGAGTATCACCTTCGCTTACTTTCTGACCTTCTTCTACATTCATTTTCACCACTCTACCAGGAACTTTTGAAGCCACATATACCACTTCCTTTTTTACTTTCCCTTTATATTGTTGAGTTTGTTGCGGTTGTTCGGAACATGCAGTAATTAATAAAGCTCCTAAAACAACAGTATATATATTTTTCATGATTTTGATTCTAATTTTGGATATGTTCGATATTTAAAACACCCATAGCGTCTAATAATGCAATAGCAGTATGGCGTTGCTTGGCTAAAGATTGAATGTATTCTAATTGATATTTTTCATAGTCTGAGATTTCAGTCAACATATCATTTATATCCACCAATCCATTTTTTAATTCTTCAGATCTAATCTTTAAGCCAGTCTTGGCCCCATCCAATTTTTGTTGAGCTACGTCAACCATTTGAGTAGCTACTTTCCAATCCATTTTCTTTTTTTCGAAATCAAGAAGTACCATCTCGTCTGCATACTGCTTTTTCTCTCTCATAGAGGAAACCGCTAAAGCTGATTTTTGAACTTCTCTTTTTCTTTGTAAACCATCAAATATTTCCCATTGCATTCCAACACCTACAAATGGCACCGGATCTACAGATGTTTTATTCGATGCTCCTTGAACAACATGGGCAAATGCCTTTGCTTGAGGAAGTGCAGTAAATTGTTCTGCTTTATGCTTTCTTTCTAAAGCTTCAATGGAATGGTCGATTGCTTTAATTTCTGCTCTATTTCCTAAATTGATTTCATTTTCATCAACCAACCAAATATCAAGTGTTGGAGAAATTTGTCCTAACTCATCTTTTGATGAACCCGTTAGTTGTTCTAATTTTTGAAGTACCAGATCTCTACTTGCATTTAGTTCAATACGTTTTGCCACAATATCTTTTTCGGCAATTCTAATCTTATTTAAGTCATAATCTGTCGCCAAACCAACTTCCTTTGCCTTATCTGCAAATTGAGTTTGCTTGTCTAATCTCTTTTGAGACTCTTCTAATACTTTCATCGATTGCTCTATCACTGCAAGCTTATCGTAATAATCCATTACTTCGATAATGATTTCATGCTCGTCTTTTTCAAGCATGGCCTCCTGTGCTTTCGCTTTCGCTTCTGCAGCTTTTGCATAATTTGGTGCTTGTAGTCCTGAGAAAATCACCATCTCAACATAGGCATCATAAAACCATAAATGATTGTCGTTTAAAGAAACTGATAACTCATTTGGCATTTGTGTCATCATACCACCAATGTTTTGGAAAACACCATTGACTATTGGAGTCATTATACCAATTGCTTGAGGTGGTAAACCTGAGTTTCCAATTCCGTTAATCACATTTTGATGGGCTTCCCCTAAATAGTTGGCTCCATTACTTTTTAAATCAGTAATGTCTCGATTGATCGTCAAATCATTTAACAGATAAGCATATCCACCTCTCACTCCCACTTTAGGAATGTAAGTGTACATCGCTCTCTGTTTATCGTAATACGTAGATTTGATGTCGTTTCGTTTGATCTTTAACAGATGAGAATAATTCACAGCTTTTTCTGCCAGCTCTCTCCTGTTTAATTCCTGAGAGTAAGCTATTTGAACACCTGCGGTAATTATCAGAAGATTGATAATGAACACCTTTAGTTTCATTGTAAACTGATTAAATAAATACTTGTTTTTAGTTGCTGAATAATAAATGAATGATCATTCATTCACAAATGTATTCTTTCATTTCATTATTGTCAAGTAGTCATCTGTAAATACTTGCAAATAGTTTAAACTGAAACATAAAAAAGCATCATTTGATGTATAAACCTAGGTTTGTAAAGGATTTCTTCCTTTTTTTGTAACCTATTTTGAACATATAAAAACATATATAAATGTCTCCCCTTTTACAGAATGATGCTTCAGTTTTTGGGCTATTAATGGCTATTCTTGCTTTTGTATTTTATACATCATCATTAAAAACAGGTCCTTGGGTAAAGTTTTATAAGATTTTTCCTGCCCTATTGATGTGTTATTTGATACCATCAATAATGAGTACATTAAATGTGATCTCACCAGAGACTTCAAAATTGTACACTATGGCAAAGAATTACCTCCTCCCTGCCAGTTTGATTTTGATGACCATAAGTGTAGATTTAAAAGGAATTCTTAATCTTGGAACGAAGAGTATTATCATGTTCTTATCGGGCACAGTAGGGATCGTGATAGGTGGACCGTTAGCTATTCTAATCATTTCAGCTATTCATCCAGAAACATTTAACGGAGTTGGTTTTCAGGAAGCATGGAGAGGATTAGCAACTTTGGCAGGTAGTTGGATTGGCGGAGGTGCCAACCAAGCTGCTATGTTAGAAATCTACAAATACGATCAATCTCTATATTCAGGCATAGTGGCTGTTGATATTATTGTAGCTAATATATGGATGGCTATTCTATTAATGGGTATCGGAAAAACAAAGAAAATAGATAAGTGGTTGGGAGCTGATGTTAGTGCAATTGAAGAACTCAAAGAAAAAGTACAGGCCTATCAAAACAGTATTGCGAAGAATCCCACCCTAACTAACTATATGGTAGTATTAGGTGTCGCTTTTGGTATTGTAGGTTTGTCACATTTCTCTGCAGATCATTTAAGTAAGTTTATATCAGGACTCGTAGCAGATCCTTCGACTAGCGTATTAAGTAATAAATTCTTTTGGTTGGTACTTATAGCTACCACTTTAGGTGTTGCACTTAGTTTTACGAAAGCCAAAAAACTGGAAGGTTACGGTGCATCTAAGCTTGGTAGTGTTTGTATTTATATATTAGTTGCAACTATAGGTATGAAAATGGACGTTACTAAAACGATGGAAAATCCTGGTCTATTAGCCGTTGGATTAGTTTGGATGGCCATTCACGTGATTATTATGATAGCTACAGCCAAATTAATTAAAGCTCCTTTCTTTTTCTTAGCAGTAGGTAGTAAAGCTAACGTTGGTGGTGCTGCTTCGGCTCCTGTTATTGCCTCTGCCTTTCATCCATCATTAGCTCCTGTTGGAGTACTTTTGGCTGTTTTAGGTTACGCTTTAGGAACTTATGGAGCTATGATTTGTGCTTATTTAATGAGTATTGCTTCTTAAGAATTCAATAAGATAAAAAATAAATCCGTTACCATGATTCTAAATCATAGTAACGGATTTTTAATTTATACTATATATAATCGTTTTTATCAATTACTCTTTACCTTCGAGATTTCTAATCTGAGGTTTCCCTATATTTCCATCCTCCGAAAGTAAAATGGCAATTTTTCTAGTACTTTCGAATTCGGCGAATACTATTATCATCAATACAGTTATTGGAACGGAAAGAATCATTCCTATCACACCCCATAATGTTCCCCAAAAAGCCAATGCTATTAGCACGACAAGGCCACTTACATTAAGAGAATTACCCATCATTTTTGGTTCAACAAAGTTTCCTATTACAACCTGAATAGCTCCAACAGCTATCAAGACTAACAAACCAACAGATGGTTCTCCGGTTTGAATAACAATAAAAGCAGATGGGAATAAGGTAGCTATCAAAGAACCGATTGTTGGTATATAGTTCAACAAGAAAATTATAGCAGCCCAGAAGAAAGGAGCATCAATACCTACAAATAATAATACAAAATAACTAAGTACTCCTGTAATTACACTCACAAATGTTTTTAGTGTTAAATAACTAGATACCGTTTTACTAACTCTTTCTAATAGTTTAATAACACTTTCTTGATCATTCGATTCAGGATACATTGCTCTAATCTTATGACCAAACCCACTCTCCTCTAACAATAGGAAAACAACATATAAAAGTATGGTAAAAGCATTCCCAAATAGATCGGTTACTGAACTTAATACGGTTCTCAATAAAGATGTAAAGTTTGTATTCCCCACCATTTTATTTAATGACTTGGTAATGTTTATATCAAATACTGCATTGATTTTATCTTCCATTTTCTGAAGATTTCCATCGTAATGTGACATGCTTTCTGATAAGTTTTGGATACTTAGACTTAGAAGCTTTACCACAACAAATAGAATACTAAAGATCATGATAGAAGCAAAAAGATTTTGAAGCCAAACGGGCATTTTAGCATCCTTTAGAGAGATCAATTTACTTATCATTGTTCGTACTTCTACGACAATAAGCCAGAAGATTGCAGCTAAGATTAAAGGTACAATAATGCTTTTAAGGTAGATAAGTGAAACAACAATGACAACGATCAAAATGGCTACACTTGCAGATTTGTTTATTTGAGTCATGTATGATTAGCTAATAAAGTATTTTCAAACATTTAAAAATAGAACATTTTCGAAAATAACGAACGATTTCGAACAGTATTTTTTTGTGCCATATCGATCAATTTGATTGTAACTACTTGATTTACTGTTGATTACAATTTTTTGGCACAGATATCGAATAATTGTAAATGTGTCAAATTAATTTTCTTTATTCTCTTGTAATCAGTTGATTATGAGATTACTTACTATTAAATACAAATTAAAATGAAAACTATTTTCTCTATCGTCCTAGTGTCATTAATTACATTTACAAGTTTTGCTAAAACAGCAGAAGGACCTGCATCTGATAAAATGTCTAAGTTAATCAAAATGGTGAATAATGCAGATAAATCAGATTGGGTTACTCTTAACAAGGCTGCATCTTACAACATCAACTGGAATGCTGATATTGAATTAGCAAAACAATGGATTGAAGCTTCCATTGCGATTAACGACAATGCTGAAGCTTATGAATTATTGGGTGATTATCATTTAAGAAAAGGTGATTTAGAAAAAGCTTATGAGAATTATTATACAGCTTTAGAAAAAGGAATGTTCTCCTTAAGAAAATCTGATTTCGAAAGAATCCAAAGAAAGAACTTAGTCTTTGGTAGATCACTTAAATAATTTCTATCGAGTAATTATCAAGTAGTAAACATTCTGAAGCCCACGTATTATTGCGTGGGTTATTTTTTCATTAATTTTTTCCTTCTCTTTTCTCTTCCTTCTCCAGGACAATTACAATCTTCTTTTGTTCTAAAACTATATTTAAAAGTTAACCCATAAACTGGTGTGATTAAATTAAGATTTCTTTCAGGCTTGGCGGGTTGTACAATATTTCCATCTTCATCATATGATGGCAAAGTAGCTGGAGCAAAGAAAAACTGAGTGTCTCTCATGGCAAATGCTCCTATTCTAATATTCTCATTAAGCAGATAATAAAAATCAAATCTCAATCGAGATAAATCAACTAATCTTTCTTCTGTGGATTCATCATTGGTATGAACAAAAATTTCATATGAAAATTCACCTCTAAATTTTGCATTTCCTATAGGGAAACTTTTTCCTAACATCGCCCAAAATCCAAAACGACCAAAATCAGAACGGTCGCCTGGTTTGTCTTCTATTTCATTTGGTGAAATATATTCATATTGTAATCTTTTTTGGAAATCAAGTAATCCACCAATTTGACCATTGTGTTGTAAGAAACCTCTGTAATACCAAACATTCCAATTAGGTTCAAACACTGAACGAATAGATGCTCCAATATATAGTTTTGGAGTCAGTTTATGAGCATACCCCAACATCACATGTGCTCTATTCATCTTTAGTCCATCTACAATATAACTATCAAAATTTGAGGATCTTGTATTTCCTTCGAAGAAGACAGAGTCTCCATTATTTAATTGATAATCGACATTCCATATTGTCCAAAAAGAGGTATCTAAATATCTTTTTTCTGTTTCTTGAGCTACTGAAATATGTGTAACGCAAAATAATAATAGGATGTATATTTTGTTAAAATTTGACAAATCAACTCTCAAGATCTTCATTATTGTTAAAGCAAGAATTATGTTAACATTTGAATTGTAACTAAGTGAAGTGAGTTACCGATTCAATAAGTACTGATATAAAAATGTTTGAAACATCTCTTACACCTCAAACATGCCACCTGAACACATTGCTCATCATCGCAATATTTAAGTGTGCCTTTATAAAAATAACATAATCATTTCGATTTTATACATAATAACTGCATTAATGAAAAAAACTACACCATCCACTATCGGACCAACTACCGGAAAAATGCGTCTTGGCGTTATTGATGCTTTAAGAGGATTTGCCATTCTTGGTATTCTCTTCGCAAATATCCTAAGTTGGAGTTTATTTAAGTTTACACCATTTAGCACTTTAGAACAATTACCTTATCATGAATTAAACGATACTTTATATTCCTTATTAAGCTTCTTTATTGATACGAAGTTTTACAGTATTTTCTCTATATTATTTGGAGTGGGTTTCTTCCTTCAATATGATAGACAAAGAGATAATCAGGAGGCATTTTTAAAAGTATATAAGCGTAGATTAAGATTTTTGATCCTTTTTGGATTTATCCATATGCTTTTCTGGTCGGGTGATATTTTGATGCTTTATGGTATGATGGCATTTGTCTTTATACAATTCAGAAACTTACCATCGAATAAAATCTTAGCTTGGTCAATAGGTTTAATGGCAGCCCCATTACTAATTGATGTAATAGTGATGATGATTGCTCCAGGTTGGATGACACCAGAACAATCATTGGCTAAGAAAACATATATCGATCAAGATCCTGCATCTGTTGTTGCTGCTTTTGAAAGTGGAAATGTTTTAGTTGCCTTAAAACAGAACCTACATAATGTGATGTGGAGATGGTTTGATTTCCTTCCTTCAGGTAGACCATTTAAAGTATTAGGCTTGTTTTTATTAGGTTTTTACTTACAGTCTAAAAACTTCTTTACAGAAACAGGCAGATCATGGAAAGTAGTTATTGGTTTCTTTACAGTTGGTGCAATAAGTCACTTTATCGGTTATCAAATTGGAGGTTCTATGGCATTATTCGCCTCTACTCCAAGTGATTTATTCTTTAAAGCGATCATGGTCTTTGGACAGATCTGTTTAGCATTATCCTATGCTTCATTGTTATCAATCATTTATTACACCAAATGGGGCGAGACTATTTTCTTCCCACTAACAGCTGTAGGTAAAATGTCATTTACCAATTACCTATCTCATACTTTTATCGGTATCGTCATTTTCTACGGAGTTGGTTTTGGATTAGGCGGACAATTAAACTTGGCTCCAATATTTATCTTGGCTGTATTTATTTATGCCTTCCAAGTAGGTTATAGTTATTATTGGTTGAAGTATTTCAAGTTTGGTCCATTAGAATGGGGTTGGAAATGTTTGACCTACAAGAAAAGGTTTCCAATTAGAAACAGTACTTATGAAAAAATAAAAGCTCAAAAAGCAAAACAAGCTTTGGGTTAAAAAATACATAAACAAAAAGGCGATTAGAAAAATTTTTCTAATCGCCTTTTTTATATTTCAAACTACCAAAAATTAGAATGGTAGATCGTCAGTTACATCATCGCCAGATGATGCAATATTTTCTGTTGGAGTTGTTGGAGCCGGAGTACTTGTTGGTGCTGCCGGTGTTGGAGCTGGAGTAGAAGGAGCTGCACCATACTGAGGAGCTTGTGCCTGTGGTTGGTAAGCTGCTGCTTGTTGGATTCTCCATGCTTCCAAGTTAGTGAAGTAGATTGTCTCACCACCTTTGTCGTATGGACGACCTCTTAAATCAAAAGTAACGGCGATATCATCTCCTTCGTTGAAACTATCCAATAAATTACAACGATCTTGAGTGGCCTGAAACTTAATGTATTGAGGATACTGTCCGTCTTGAATTAACAGGATAAATTCTCTTTTTTTGAATTTGTCAGACACTTGTTGCGTCTCGAATAATTTTTCAATCTTTCCTACTACGTCGAAAGCCATTATTTTATATTTTAAGTGAATCACGAAGTTAAAAAAATGTTCAAAAAATCCGTAATTTTAGGATAGAATATCACACAATTAATTAAAATATTGGTATTTATTTTAAACTCTTAACCATCCTACACATATGACTGATTACTATTCTATTTCAGACTTACTGACTGATGAACAGCAACTCATCCAAAAATCCATAAATGAATTCGTTGAAAAAGAGATATCGCCCATCATAGAAACTCATGCTCAAAACTGTACTTTCCCAAATCATTTGATATCGAAATTTGGGGAAATGGGAATTTTCGGACCTTGTGTCGATCAAAAATATGGAGGTGGCGGGTTAGACTATATCACTTATGGTCTAATTATGCAGGAAATAGAAAAAGGAGATTCTGGAATGCGATCGGTAGCTTCTGTGCAAAGTTCTTTGGTCATGTATCCCATTGAAGCTTACGGAAGTGAAGCTCAAAAAGAAAAGTACCTTCCAAAATTAGCAACGGGTGAATTGTTGGGTTGTTTTGGGCTTACCGAACCTAATCATGGATCCAATCCTAATGGAATGGAAACTCGATTGAAAAAAGAAGGAGACCATTATATCTTGTCGGGTAGTAAAATGTGGATTACCAACTCTCCAATTGCCGACATCGCTGTGGTTTGGGCAAAGAATGATGAGGGTAGAATTAAAGGAGTAATTGTTGAAAAAGGAATGAAAGGCTTTACTGCTCCCGAAATTCATAATAAATGGTCTCTCAGAGCAAGCGTTACAGGAGAATTAGTATTTGATGATGTGGTCATTACTGAAGAAAATATTCTACCTGGAAAAGATGGTTTGGGTGCTCCATTAAAATGTCTTGATCAAGCACGTTATGGTATTGCTTGGGGAGCAATTGGTGCATCCATAGATTGTTACGAAACTGCAGTGAAATATGCTTCAGAAAGGAAACAATTTGATAAGACTTTGGGCAGTTTCCAACTCACCCAGAAAAAATTATCAGAAATGTTAACTGAAATTACTAAGGCACAATTGTTAGCTTTGCGCTTAGGTCAGTTAAAAAATCAAGGTAAAGCCAGTACTTCTCAAATTTCTATGGCAAAAAGAAATAATGTAGAAATGGCTTTAAATGTAGCAAGAACATCAAGACAAATTCTTGGAGGTATGGGAATCACAGGTGATTATCCTATTATGCGACATATGATGAATCTCGAATCGGTGATCACTTATGAAGGGACGCACGACATTCATCTTCTTATTTTAGGGGCTGATATTACAGGAACTCCAGCATTTGTATAAAAATGAATCATAAATATTTTGTAGTTAATAAACCGTACGGTGTCTTGCCTCAGTTTTCTGATGCAGACGGAAGACCAACATTAAAATCACTTGGCAAGTTTCCAACGGATGTTTACCCTGTCGGAAGGTTAGATCTTGATAGTGAAGGTTTATTGATTATCACCAACGATAAAAACCTTAATCATCAACTTCTCAACCCTAAATTTGAACATGCAAAAACCTATCTTGTTCAGGTCGATGGTGATATTACAGAAGAAGCGATTAAGAAATTAGAAAAGGGAACAGAAATATCGGTCAATAAGACCAAATATAAAACCCTGCCTGCGAAATGTAAAAAGGTAAAAAAACCGGATAATTTAGAAGAACGTAACCCTCCTGTTCGTTTCCGAAAAAATATTCCCACTTCTTTTATTGAATTGACAATTCATGAAGGAAAAAACAGACAGGTACGTAAAATGACTGCATCTGTAGGTTTCCCAACGTTGCGTTTGATTCGTTTATCAATTGAAAAATTACGCATTAGAAAACTTAAATCAGGTGGTGTCATCGAATTGGATAAGGATTTTCTTTATTCACACTTAAATATTGATGATAAACCCGCAGTAAAGAAAAAGAAGTATTCGAATGAAAATGTGACTCCCTACCAAAGAAAGAAGTCCTTTAAACCTGAAAAATCAGGGATAAAGAAAGGATATAAGAAAAGATAAGAAAAGTATCAGAAGCCCCGGTTTTAAATCCGGGGTTTTTGATTAAAAATCAATTTTATCATGCCACCCTCCAAAAGAATATTTTAATGCATTCTCCGTTTGTAAAAAGGCATTTGGAAAACCTAAATCAATTTTTGATATCTCATTTAATTCTTCCATCATCGAATCTGTAAGTTGAATATCAAGCACTCCTAAATTTTGATTGACTTGCTCTACTTTTCTAGCACCAATTATTGGAATCACTTTTTTATTTTTTTGCATCAACCATTTTAAGGCTACCTGAGCAGTTGTCGCCCCTATTCCATTGGCAATCTCTTCCACCTTTTGTGCAATCTTAATATTGTGCTCCGTAAACTTCACGCTCTGTTCGGATAATCGACCTTGATCAATCATTCCTTTATTGTATTTACCTGAGAGGATTCCTGCTCCCAAAGGTGCCCAAGCCAAAACGCTCATTCCATAATGATCTGACATAGGAAGCAGCTCTCTTTCCACCTCTCTTGCGATAAGTGAATGTTCAACTTGAATGGCCGAAAAAGGCTCCCAACCTCTTGATTGAGCATAGGTATTTCCTTTTGACACTACCCAAGCAGGTGTATCTGATATACCAATATAGGCCACCTTCCCTTGAGAGATTAAATCGTTCATTCCTCTCAAAATATCTTCGATTGGTGTGGTATTATCCCACATATGTAACCATAGTACATCTATGTAATCGGTATTTAAACGTTTTAATGATGCTTCTACCGTATTCATCATATTACGTCTAGAATTTCCTGATCCGTTTGGATGTTTTGGATCTTCTATCAAAGTATATTTTGTGGCAACAATATGATGATCTCTCTCTTGCTGAATAAATTCTCCTAAGAATTTTTCGGAAGTACCATTGGTATAAAAGTTAGCTGTATCAAAGAAATTACCTCCTTTATCTACGAAGGCATCAAATATCTTTTTGCTCACTTCTTTATTTGCTCCTGTCCCCCAATCTTCGCCGAAAGTCATGGTGCCCAAGCATAGTTCTGACACCTTAAGACCGGTATTTCCTAAAATTTTGTATTTCATTATCTAAAGTTGTTTTGATCTTTAAGACTAAAGCTAATCATCCTTAATTGATAATTGTTGTTTTTGGGGTGATAAGTTTTCTCTGGGAATATAAATTTATTGTGATTAAATACACCTGATGTCAATTGAATTCCTTTTTCATGGGCTTCTCTTGTCACAAAAAGAGTAGATTTATCTTCGACCCCTCCTTTTTTGGATATTTTTATCAAATTAAAAGCATTTTGATAAGAGGTAGTATATTGATCATATGACTCGAAATTGGTGAAGAATAAATATGTATCATCTTCCTCATTCAGCACTTTTAACGGTTGCATATTGAAATCACCAAACCTTGGTAAAATCATTTCCACAGATTTATATCCATAAGTCATACAGTGAATGCTTCCATAAAAAGAATAGGTTTTTCTCACTAACTCCTTAATATCATGTTTCTGAACTATATCTTTTGTGTTGTACTGACAAACATCTTCACTGTAAAAACTCAATGTTCCGTCTTCTTGCTCAATCATTTTTCTAGGAATAAAAAAGCTGTAAGATCCCTTATAAGTATCGTATTCCGGACGGTATTTATAATAATCTTCTGCAATAGTTCTTTGCTTATAAATATCAAGAGGTTTTACATCAGATAATAAGGTGGTTTGCTTTTGTCTTTTTTGAAGTAGAATATGTGATATATCAGTATCCTTTCGTTTTTCAGATAAAAATCCATATAAAATAAGCTGATCATCCTTTTCAGCAACATCCATAAGGAGGCTTCTTACATTATAAGCATCCAATTTGATGTTATCGGTCATCCATTCGTTTTCAACCAGCGTTTTTAATTTATAATTAAATAAATGATTGCTTAAATACTTGTCCTGTGCTTCTGGGTATCCTGCAGGTTGTTCTGCTCCAAAATTCACTTTTCTTCGATACTCTTTTTCCAATACATACAATGTATTCTGATTATCGAATGTTACATCTTGCGGAGATCTTTGTTTTTTATAATTAATCTGATGAGAAGTGATTACCTTATTGTTAGAATTGATTAGTGATAATGCTAACTCACCATTTATATTCTTGTCTCTAAGGTAACATGCAAACATCCAATTCCCAGAAGGTTTAGCTTCGAAATACACTCGTTCCAAAATCATTCGCTTTCCTTTGAATGATTTTGATGATGTTTTAATCACTTTATTTTTCTTTAACCACTTCTTCCCTTTCCATAAATGTGATGTGATTTTGTACTGATTTTCTTTCTTGTCCAGATGACTGCTTAAAAGCACTGCACTAGAATCATTCAGTTTATAAAAACCCAGAATTTGATCATTACCGATTAAATGCCACTTCATCTTTATTTGGTGCTGTTCATTCAATAAAAAATATTCTGATGAATGACCATTTTTAGAAGGATTAAAATAATTCACCCAATAAAAATAGGTTGAATCATTTAACTCACAGATATTATAATTATCCCCCCAAGAAACAGAAGGAAGGTCATAACTCCCCATTTTGAAGTCGTTGATTTGAGGATAGCAGAATAATGGGAATAAGGCTACAGTTAGTAGTAATTTTAATTTTTTCATTTGAGGTAGTTTTTGGATATAGTGTGCTTCGTTAGTTAATTATTACAATAGCACTACTCTAAAAATACTGATAATAAAGATATCAACTAACACTAAAGATAAATAGTTTAATATTTTTTTGGTTTTATTTGTTTTAACTAACCATTTAGTTAAATTTGTTTTAACCAAAAGGTTAAATTATGGAAGCCAAATTAAAAATATTACAAGCTGCAAGAGCAGAATTTCAAGAAAAAGGGAAAACTGGAGCGAGAATGCAAGAGATTGCCGATCGTGCTGAAGTAAACAAAGCATTAGTTCACTACTATTTTAAAAACAAGGAGAATCTATTCCAAGAAGTTTTTAAACAGGTCACTAAAGAAACTTTAATGCCCCTTTTAGATATCTTATCTACTGAACAAGAAATAGAGGAAAAAGTACCTTTCTTTGTTAATGCTTATATGGACAAACTAAAAGAAAATCCAGATATGATTGTCTTTATGGTGGGTGAATTACAAAGAAATAAACTTCCTTTCTTTCCACAGGAACGAATGGGAAACATTTTAAAAAACTTTACTAATCAATTACAAAAAAGCGATCAGTACAAGTCACTTGATACCATACAAGTACTTACAACTTTAATTGGTGCTTGTGTTTTCCCATTCATTGCTCGTCCATTAGTTTCTGCATTATCAAATTCTGTGGGACAGTCGTTTGATGAATTTATCGAACTGAGAAAACAAGAATTACCTAAAATCATATTAGATGGCATAAGAAAATGAGAGCACACATAAACATTTATCTGTTTTTGATGGTCTGTTTGCTTTCGCTAAACGTTACAGCACAAACTATCATCACTTTTGAACAAGCCGAACAGGAAGCTATAGAAAAGCATCCTGTAAATGAACAACAGAAAATCTACGAGAAAATGTTGATGACAGAAAAAGAAGGTCTCAATAAAGATCGATTACCCGATATTTCCCTTCAAGGAAAAGTAGGTTATTTTTCTGATGTTATTGCACCAGTAGATCCTTTGGTAGGACAAACTCAGATTTTTCCAGATATTCCAAAAACACAATGGAACACCTATGTCAATGTAGATTATGCGATTTACGATGGCAGTATCAAAACCAAAAAAACAACACAGAAGGAAAATGAGTACGCCTTAAAAATTCAAGAAAATGAAGTAAAGAAATTCAATATCAAAGAAAAGGTATCGAATATTTATTTCTCTGCATTGAATTATCAGGAACAAGAACAATTGCTTCAAGAAGGTGTAATTAAGGAGATTGAAAATCAATTAAAAGAAGTTGAAGCTTTAGAAAATGAAGGTGCTGTCCTCCCAAGTGTAACAGATGGACTTCGCGTTGAATATTATAAAGCTCAACAAAAATTGTATTCTGTAAGAGCACAAAAAAATGGTGCTTTGAAGGCTTTATGCGTATGGTTAGAACGTGAGGGTGAATGGCAAAACATCACATTACAACGTCCACTTATCGGACAATCTAGTGATGAAATCTTCCGACCAGAACTTCAAATGTACAACCTTCAGCTTAAGCAAACGGAATCGACTACTGATCTTCTTCAGGCCAAACGTTTACCTAAGATTTACGCTTATGGTATTGGAGGATTTGGTACGCCTAACCCTTATAACTTTTTTGAAGTAAATGGCGATTTTTATTATCAAGTAGGAATTCGATTTGCATGGACGCCATTTGATTTTGGTAAGAATAAAAAAGAAAGACAAGTAGTTGAAATTCAAAAAGAAGTAATCAATACAGAAAAGGAAACCTTTTATAAAACAATTGCTTCACAGATTGCTCAAGTGGAAGGTAATAAAGAACAGCTAGAGCAATTAATTACTCAAGACGAGGAAATCATTAAACTTCAGGAGAAGAATTTAGTGAGAGCAAAGGGTAAGCTTGACAATGGTGCCGCCACTTCTTCTCAATATGTTTCGGCTTTAAATCAATTAACCGATGCGAAGTTGAATCTATCTTCTCACGAATTACAACTACTTCATATCAATTATCAATTAGCGATGATCAAAGGTCAGCTTTAATTTTAGAATCATGAAAAAGATCAATAATACATTAAAATATATCGGTTTATTCGGTGCCTCTTTCATTCTATTTTCTTGCAATTTGAATGATGAAAAATCGGATGCATACGGGAACTTCGAAGCGGTGGAAGTGATCGTTTCTGCAGAGGGAAATGGACCATTAACTCAGTTTACTATTTCTGAAGGTGATCAATTGAAAAAAGATCAAGAAGTGGGTGTGATTGATACCGTAATGTTAGCACTTCAAAAGGAAGAAGTACTCGCCAATATTCGCAGTTTAGGATCAAAAGTGATGAGCATTCACGAACAAATTGCGGTATATGAGGAGCAACATAAAAAACTAATAACTGATAAAGACCGTCTGGAAAAGCTTTTCAAGGCAGAAGCGGCAACACAACAACAATTAGACGAGATCTATGCGGCCATTGCGATTAACGAAAAGCAATTGGTAGCCACAAAACGCAAAATTAAAGACAACAATAGAGCGACCATGAGTCAATATGAGCCACTAAGCAAAAAGATTGATGTACTGAATGAACAGATCAAGAAATCGGTGGTACACTCCCCTATTAACGGTGTGGTTTTAGAAAAATATGCGGAACAAAGTGAGATCACTTCCTATGGAAGACCACTATTTAAAATCGCTCAGCTTTCTCAATTAAAAGTAAGAGCATACGCTTCAGCAAATCAATTACAAAACGTAAAAGTGGGTCAGGAAGTTACTGTACTTACCGATAGTAAAGAAGGAGAAATGAATGCCACAAAAGGAAAAATTGAGTGGATTTCATCAAAGTCTGAGTTTACGCCTAAAACGATTCAAACTAAAGAAGAGAGAGTCAACCTTGTATATGCTTTTAAAGTAGTGGTGGATAATAAAGACGGTAAATTTAGAATTGGAATGCCTGCAGAAATAAACTTCTAAAGTGATGATAAAAGTAAAGAATTTATCAAAAAGCTATGAAGAGGTTGAGGCATTAAAAAACATCTCTTTTGATGTAAAATCAAAGGAAATCTTTGGTTTGATTGGCCCCGACGGAGCCGGCAAAACAACCCTCATGCGGATCCTCACTTCCCTCCTATTATTTGATGATGGAGAAGTGGAAGTGATGGGTAAATCTCCGATTAAGGATTACCAATTCATCCGTAATAATATAGGCTATATGCCTGGTAAGTTTTCGTTATATGAAGACTTAACAGTAGAAGAAAACCTTTCTTTCTTCGCCAATATATTCGGTACTACCATAGAGAAAAGCTACAACTTAATTAAAGATATCTATCAACAGATTGAGCCTTTTAAAAATAGAAAAGCGGGAGCTTTGTCGGGAGGTATGAAACAGAAATTAGCCCTTTGTGCTGCTTTAATTCATTACCCAAAGATTTTATTCTTAGATGAGCCCACCACAGGTGTTGACCCAGTTTCTAGAAAAGAGTTTTGGCATATCATCAAGAAGTTGCATGAGCACGATATCACCATTTTTGTGTCCACGCCTTATATGGATGAAGCGAATTTATGTGATCGAATTGCATTGATTGATAAAGGCGAAATTTTAAATATCGATCAACCTCAAAATATCTCCAAGGTATTTGATAAACATCTCTATGGCATTCAATGTAGAGAGGGAAATTATCAGTTAATGAAACACCTTAGAGCATATGAACATTTTGATAGTGTCTTTCCTTTTGGTGAACAAGTGCATTATACTGATCAAAGAAATGAAGATATCACTGAAGGTATTTATCAATTTCTCGAATCTAAAGGGTTATCTGATATAAAATTAGAGAAAATCGAATCGACGATTGAAGATGTTTTTATCCGTTTAATGACTAAAAATTAAGGGATATGGAAAAAATTATTGAAGCACACGAACTCACTAAAAAATTTGGGGAGTTCAAAGCAGTAAATAAAATCTCTTTTGATGTAAAAAAAGGAGAGATATTCGGTTTCCTTGGTGCCAATGGAGCAGGAAAAAGTACGGCGATGAGAATGCTTACGGGGCTGCTCTCTCCTACTTCTGGTGCTGCCACCGTTGCCGGGTTTGACGTCTTTTCTCAACAAGAGGAAATTAAGAAGAATATCGGGTATATGTCTCAAAAATTCTCTCTTTACAACGACTTGACGTTAATGGAGAATATCACCTTTTATGGTGGCATTTACGGACTCTCCTCTAACGAAATTAAAGAAAGAGGTGCCCTGTTAATTGATCGACTGGGCTTAACGGATATCAAGAAAAAACTCTTGAAAGAAGTGCCTTTAGGATGGAAACAAAAAATTGCATTTTCAGTAGCTACACTTCACAATCCGAAAATTGTGTTTTTAGATGAACCTACTGGAGGTGTTGATCCAATTACAAGACGTCAATTCTGGGAAATGATTTACGAAAAAGCAGATCAGGGCATGACTGTTTTCGTGACTACCCACTATATGGATGAAGCAGAATACTGTCATAGAATTTCTATGATGGTGCATGGTGAAATTCATGGATATGGCTCTCCAAATCAATTAAAAGAAGAATTTAACGCTCAGAATATGGATGAAGTATTCATCCACTTAGCTAGGGGCGATCAATATAAACTGAAATAAAGTTATGGATCGTTTAAAAGGAATTATAAAAAAGGAGTTCTATCATATCTTCCGAGATAAAAGAACTTTATTGATTTTGTTCGGTATACCCATTGTACAAATCGTATTATTTGGGTTTGCCATTTCTACAGAAATAAAAGAGGTGAAAATTGCATTATTGAACCAAGCGAACGATGAAGCAAGTCATACCTTAGTAGATAAAATACTCTCCACCTCTTATTTTCAAGTTGATGAACTGATTCAGAATGAAGCTGGAATTAACGAGTCTTTCAAAAAAGGAAAAATTAAAGCGGCGCTAGTTATCCCTCCGAATTTCGAAAGTGATATCAGAAAAAATAATACGGCAAATATTCAGATCATTTGTGATGCTTCGGATCCTAACACAGGAACCCAAATTGGTGCTTATTTAGAAGGTCAAATACAAGGTTTTATTTATGGAAATGCTCAAAAATCAAAAGGAATAAGACCACCTATTCAAATCAATACAGAAATACAAATGAGGTACAATCCTGAGTTGAAATCGGCTTACTCTTTTGTGCCCGGATTAATTACCATTATTCTGATGTTGATCTGTACCATGATGACTTCAATAGCCATTACTAGAGAGATTGAAACAGGTACCATGGAGGTGTTATTGGCCTCTCCTATGCATCCTGCAACCATCATTTTGGGCAAAGTGATTCCCTATTTGGCCTTATCATTTACGATTGCCATTTTCATTTTATTTCTAGGAAAGTTTGTTTTTGGAGTGCCTATTCTAGCACACTTCGGCTTATTGATCTTCGAGATATTATTGTACTGCTTGGTGGTATTGGCCTTGGGGATATTTATCTCCACCATTGCAAAAACGCAACAATTGGCGTTAATGATCTCCTTATTTGCATTGTTTTTACCTACAATGTTGTTATCGGGCTTCATTTTTCCAATTCATAATATGCCACTTCCGTTACAAATGGTGACCAAAGTAATTCCTGCCACTTACTTTAATATTATCATTAAAGCATTAATGCTAAAAGGAGCAACTTTGGCTGAAATATGGAAAGAGACGGCTATTCTAGGTGGTATATTTATCTTCTTAGTTGGGGTGAGTATCAAAAGATTTAATATAAGATTAGGGTAATTATGGAAAGATTTAAATTTATTCTTCAGAAAGAATTCAAACAGATCTTTAGAGATAAGGGAATGTTACCTATCATCTTTGTGATGCCCATTATGCAGTTAATGGTATTGTCTTTTGCCGCTACTTTTGATATACATAATATCAATTTAGAAATTATCGACAAAGATCAATCTCCGGTATCGCATCAATTAATCTCTAAATATGAGGCTTCTAGTTATTTCAACATCATCAGTAATTTACCTTATGATGCTGATAATGGAGAAAGCTTACAAAAAGGGGAAGCAGTAATCATTTTAGAAATCCCTAAAGATTTCGAGAAAAATATCATCCAAAGTCAACCGACCAATTTATCAGCTAAAGTGGATGCCATTGATGGAATGAGTGCGGGTGTTTCTGTAAATTATGCACAGTCAATTATTCGAGATTTTCAAGATGACTACATTCAAGAACATGGTTTATTGTTAGGAAAACCCTCAATGAACATCAAAATATCCAATTTAAACTGGTACAACAATAGTCTAAACTATAAATTTTATATGGTACCTGGACTTTTGGTATTATTGGTAAGTATGATTGGTATGTTTCTTACTTCAATGAATATTGTGAAAGAAAAAGAGATTGGTACCATAGAACAATTGAATGTTACGCCTATTACCAAAGCGGAGTTTATCATTGGAAAACTATTCCCTTTTTGGTGTATTGGTATGTTTGTCCTCAGCTTGGGATTAACATTAGCAAAACTAGTATTTGATATCCCAATTCAGGGTCCACTTTACATTGTCTTTGCTTTTGCCATGCTGTACTTGTTTGTTGTATTGGGTTTGGGTTTAATTATCTCCACTCTAGCCGACACACAACAACAGTCAATGTTTATCGCTTGGTTCTTTATGATCGTTTTCGTCTTATTGAGTGGTTTGTTTACCCCTATCGAAAACATGCCAGGTTGGGCTCAGGATCTGACATTATTAAATCCTGTAAGGTATTTTATTGAGATCATGAGAAACGTATTACTAAAAGGTGCTTCTTGGGCTGATGTTAAAATGAATTTCTATATTATTGGGATATATGGGGTTATTATTAATTCACTTGCAGTATTACTTTACAGGAAAACAAATTAATAGCTGTTTTCATCAATTTAACCTTTAAAAATTGATATAGACAGATGAGGTTACTAATATTGCATCAAATTTTTTAAAAGAACCATGACCACAGAATTAGTTGACTTATTAAAAATGACACTTCCAGCGGGTATTGTCCTTGTAAGTGCATTTTATATAGTAAAAATGTTCCTACAAAAGGAATATGATGTGTTATCTATCAAAATGAAAACAGATCAACAAGAGCAAACACTACCATTAAAGCTTCAAGCTTATGAAAGGCTAGCTTTGTTCTTGGAAAGAATATCTTATAGAGAATTATTGGATCGTACGAATTACGAGGAGTTAGACGCAATCACTACTCAACAAGTTTTAATCATGACGATCAAGGAAGAATTTAACCATAACCTATCGCAACAAATCTACATTTCCCCAGATTTATGGGAAATGGTAAGAGGTGCAAAGGAACAATCTATTTCTTTTATTAATTCGACAGCGAAAGCATTAAATAAAGATGCCCATGGTGTTGAATTAGCAAAAGCGATTTTAGAGCAAAGTATTGCGGAGGAAATGTCTCCTACCGACTTGGCTTTAAATGAACTAAAAAAAGAAGTACAAGTATTATTCTAATTATTTACAGTCATTAATCTGTATTATATTTTGTTAGAAACGAAAAGTATAATCTGATTTATTGATCAATTATATTTGTGTCATCAAATTTTGAAACACACTCAGTTTACTGAGTTGAAAAATATAAAAGATTAAGAGTAATAGTTAGTTTTTGGGTTATGATAAAAGAGTTAGGAGTTTCTCCTAACTCTTTTTTTATATCTATACTTGAATTTCTCTCAGCTATAAATTTAACGATATAAAGTTGTTAAAATTGATTAAAATTTATTTACTCTATTTTTTAAACCTCAATTCAAACATATCGTTATTATAACTATAAAATGAATAGACATTCACAATCAGATTATCTGATTTAAAGATATATAGAAAGATAAGAGTAATAGTTAGTTTTTGGGTTATGTTAAAAAGAGCATCAGGTTTCCTGATGCTCTTTTTGTATATAAAAAACTCATCAAAACGTTAATGCTTATTCACAATTTCACAAAAACTAAAATATTATAAATAGCGTTACTAATTATATAAAATGAATAGACATTCACAGTCAGTTTAACTGATTTAAAGATACATAGAAAGATAAGAGTAATAGTTAGTTTTTGGGTTGAAAAGAGCCTGGAGTTTCTCCAAGCTCTTTTTTGTATTTATATAAAAATAGTATTGTTACTTAAAATTATCCCCTATTCTTAAATCACCTATTAAATATCATACTATCAGTTTTTTAATATGTAATATTCTATTTTTTAGATAGGGAAATTGATACAATCTATCACGTAGATTTCATTAATTTTTGTTCACAATAAAAACTTAACCTATACCTGACTTTAAACGTTAAAAAAATATAACAAATAAAAGAGAAATCAATCGTTTATTCGATTTTAAGATATAAAGAAAGATAAGAGTAATAGTTAGTTTTTGGGTTATGACGAAAGAGCATTAGGTTTCCTAGTGCTCTTTTTTTGTCCTTTAAAGCAGATAAATTCTATTAAATCTTATTGACAATATCGCTTAAACCAAATGAAAGATTGAACGTTATATATAATAAATGAATTGATATTCACAATCAGTTTAACTGATTTAAAGATACATAGAAAGATAAGAGTAATAGTTAGTTTTTAGTAAAAAGAGCCTGGAGTTTCTCCAAGCTCTTTTTTTGTATTGAAACATTAATATTTAAGATAATTTTATGTTAATTTTTATTGACAAATAATTAGAAACCTACCTATTAAACTTACCGTTAAATAGTTAGAATTCAGAAAGAAATAATATCAGGAAACTGATTAAAGATATATAGAAAGATAAGAGTAATAGTTAGTTTTTGGGTTGAAAAGAGCTTGGAGTTTCTCCTGGCTCTTTTTTTATTACTTAGCTTATTTAAGCCTTGAATTAATATTAAATGTTATTGACAATATCATTTAAACCCTAATGACGAAAGTTCGTTATAACAAATAAATGAATAGATATTCACATCAGTAAATGCTGATTTAAGATATATAGAAAGATAAGAGTAATAGTTAGTTTTTGGGTTAAAAAGAGTTTGGAGTTTCTCCTAGCTCTTTTTTTTATTCCCTCCATTTTACAATCTAAAATTATGGTAAACAATTTTGACATAAACCTCTAATCTCAAATAGGAAACATCGTTATGATAAATAAAATTTAAGAAAAATAAATCCGTTATTCTGATTATAAGACATATAGAAAGTTAAGAGTAATTGTTAGTTTTTGGGGTATGAAAAAAAAGAGCATTAGGTATGCTTAGTACTCTTTTTTTATTAAATCAATCTGATTAATAAAATATATACTACACAACTTAAATGAACAATTATTCATTTAATATTGAATTAATTACAATTGTATTAACCGGACTTCAATATTGTATTAATTGCTTTAGAAATTGTATTTATTATTGAAAATCTTCACTGTTTTAATAGTATTATTATTAACTTGCAGGCATAATAAGATATGATAGTCCATCGTTAGGACTAATAATAAATATACTATCACTTGTAACTAGTATGTCAGCAGAACAAGCCATAACAGAATATAGGCCGCTATTGTATGCAGTGGCTTACAGAATCCTTGGGGTTGCCAGCGATGCCGAAGACATGGTACAAGAAACTTTTTTGAAAATTATGAGAGTCGATCTTTCGAAGATCGAGGACATTAAAAATTATCTAATCAAAACGATAACCAATACCTGTCTTAATCACTTAGAAGCTCTTAAAAGAAAAAAAGAACATCTTGTAGATAATTGGTCAAACATTACTCATAACTTCCACTTCGATCCTTTCGATCAATGGTCATCTGATAAAGCCTCAGAAATTTCTGAAGGTTTAAGAAATATGATGAAACGTCTGAACGATTCTGAATTAGGGGTTTATCTATTAAAAGAAGCATTCAATTTAAATTATAACGAGATTACAGAGATTGCTAAGAAAAAAGCAGATCACTGTCGTCAACTTTTCCACCGATCAAAAATGAAATTGGAAGATGGGAAAGACAAATTTAATGTTGATCCAGAAAAACACTTCCAAATCTTTAAGAGATTCCAACAAGCCAACAAAGATGGAGAGGTAAGAAGTCTTGTAGATTTTATTTTTGGTGATAAAAAATCAAAGCAAAAAAATAATTTAGCAAATAATAGTTAATCGCTATTTAAAGTCTAAACACACAAATAAGATTATATAAAGTATTTATTGCATTAACAGAACAAAATACACTTATTTATAATCATTCATTATTAGGGATTTAAGATCAAAAAAAGGTTTTAAATCCCTTTTCTTATACCTTAAAAGGTTGATTTAAAAGTATTTGATACACTTAACAAAAATGCAAAAACTAGTAAAATTGCCATCAAATAATGATTAATATCATTCCATAACAGAAGATACTAATATATGTTTGCAAGTGTAAATGATAAGAACAATTAAGCGTGTCTATCGTTTATCAAAATAGTTAGAAAAATTATTTATTAATTTAATATTTAAATAACAATTATGTCAGCAATTAAAGTAGGTATCAACGGTTTTGGTCGTATCGGTCGTTTCGTTTTCCGTGCATCTGTAGAAAGAGAAGATATTGAGGTAGTAGGTATTAATGACCTTATCGATGTTGAGTACATGGCTTACATGCTTAAGTACGATTCAACTCACGGACGTTTCAACGGTACAGTTGAGATCGTTGACGGTAACTTAGTTGTTAATGGTAAAACAGTTCGCGTTACAGCTGAGCGTAACCCAGAAGATTTGAAGTGGGACGCAGTTGGCGCTGAAGTAGTTGTTGAATCAACTGGTTTATTCTTAACTGACGAAACTGCACGTAAGCACATCACTGCTGGTGCTAAGAAAGTTGTTATGTCTGCTCCTTCTAAAGACGCAACTCCAATGTTCGTTATGGGTGTAAACAACAACGAATATGCTGGTCAAGATATCGTTTCTAACGCTTCTTGTACTACAAACTGTTTAGCTCCTATCGCTAAAGTTCTTAACGACAAGTGGGGTATCAAAGACGGTTTGATGACTACAGTTCACGCTACTACTGCAACTCAAAAAACAGTTGACGGTCCTTCAATGAAAGACTGGAGAGGTGGACGTGGTGCTGGTCAAAACATCATCCCTTCTTCTACTGGTGCTGCTAAAGCTGTAGGTAAAGTAATTCCTGCATTGAACGGTAAATTAACTGGTATGGCTTTCCGTGTACCAACTCCAGACGTTTCAGTTGTTGATTTAACTGTAAACTTAGAGAAGCCAGCTACTTACGCTGAAATCTGTGCTGAAATGAAAAAAGCTTCAGAAGGTGAATTAGCAGGTGTTCTTGGTTACACTGAAGATATGGTTGTTTCTAACGACTTTATCGGTGAAGTTCAAACTTCAGTATTTGATGCTAACGCTGGTATCGCTCTTACTGATACTTTCGTTAAAGTTGTATCTTGGTATGACAACGAAATCGGATACTCGAACAAAGTTCTTGATCTAGTAGCTCACATCTACAACGCATAATTGTAGATTGAAAATATAGATTTTATATTTAAGGGTAAATCTTCGGATTTACCCTTTTTTTATTTTTTAAATTGATATTACCACATCCTTTTACGTTCATACAATTCTATTGTTGCTTATTGTAAGATCGTGATACCGTGCAGCATGAAAAACTTTTTTATCAAGATATTAATTCTCTTTTGTACCCACTCACTTTTTGGTCAGGATTGCACATCAGAAAAACTTTCTAAGCATTGGAAGTTAAGAGTTAATCTAAGTACGTTTGTCGCCCAAAAAGAAGGTGTCGATATTGATCCTAAATTCATTAATTATGATTTTATGAATTTACCAATTGGCGTGCCTTTCAATTATTTAGATTATGTACAACTTGATCAATATAACTATGTAAACATTGGTGATGATAAATTGATTTCTCCAGCATTTGAGGCTTACAAGAAGATGAAAATTGCTGCGAATAAAAACAATGCCGTTATTAATATCAAATCGTCTTATCGAAATAAAAGTACTCAAACATATATGTTGAATAAACACGGTGCACATCAAGCTGAAACTCCAGGTTATTCAGAACATCATTTACTCACGACCATTGATATTCGCTATTGTGGAGAGAACACAAAGTTATTTTTATGGATGTTGAATCATGCTCATGAATATGGATGGATCCCCTCCTATTACTTCCGTAAAGGCACCCAAATTAGAAGAGAAGCATGGCATTGGAGATATGTAGGTATAGAAGCTGCTCAGTGGTTTAGATGTACATGGAATACAGAATATTCAAATGAAATATACCGCTTGAATAGAATCTAGTTTTACTGAATTTCTTTATAATATTACAAGCATCTTAACAGTGACTAATAAAATTTGTATATTAGTTATATCATCAATTACTACTTTCTAACCCAATAACTCTGTTTAGATGTATACTAAAAGGAACTATTCTGTGGCCATCATGGTCAAATGGACCCGAAGATATATTTATCATTTTATACTCCTTTCTATCATCCCTGTTTTCTTATATGATATTTTAAATTGGAAATGGCTACAACTCCCTTGGCTCCCTATTGGTTTGGTAGGTACAGCTTTAGCTTTTATTATTGGTTTTAAAAATAATGCATCCTATGGACGAGCTTGGGAGGCTCGAAAAATCTATGGAGGTATTGTCAATACTTCTAGATTACTTGCCACAATGGTAAATGATTTTATTACCAATGAGCATGCTACAGAAAAAAGAACTGATCAAGATTTTTTTGAAATAAAGAAAACCATTATCCATCGACATATTGCTTGGATGACTTGCTTAAGACATGCTTTGAGAACTAAAAAACCGTGGGAAACATCTTTCACCAATATATCAGATAAAGAATATATGAAGCATATAAATATTAGAGAATACAATATAACCCTAGAAGACGATTTAGCTGAATATGTTAGCCCAAATGAAAAAGAAATGATTTTTTCGTATACCAATAAATCAAATGCATGTCTGAATTTACAATCACAACAATTCAAAGAATTAAAATTAACTGGATTGATTGAAGATTTCAGACATATTGAGTTTCAGCATTTGGTAGAAAAACTATTTGATTTACAAGGCAAAGCTGAACGTATTAAAAATTACCCCTATCCTAGACAGTTTGCTACGCTGAATTTATTCTTCGTTTGGATTTTTGTTATTCTTCTACCTCTTGGATTGATGAGCGAATTTGATAAAATAGGTCAATCTATAATGGAACAAGGCTACTCTTCATTTTTTATTTTTGACTTCATTGTAAGAAACTTCGTTTGGTTGACTATACCATTTAGTATTGTTATTTCCTGGATATTCTTTACGATGGAAAGAGTGGGTGATGTATCAGAGAATCCATTCGAAGGTATTGGAAATGATGTGCCTATAACCACTATGTCAAGAGGAATAGAAATTGATATACGTGAGATGATTGGAGAAGATAAAAAAGACATTCCTGATCCAATTCCGGAATCTGCGAATGCACAGATGTAAAAAAGAGGTTGATCTATATATCATGGATCAACCTCTCTTTATTTATGCTAAAATCTATTCAATTTTTATAAAGCTTTTGTAAAACAACGCTTTCTTTTATGTTGAATATGATCATAGTTTTTCCAGTTTTGAATAGCTTTCTGGTTCGTTTCGAACATACCTGTGGTCTCTAAATATTTAATGCCATTTTCTTGCATTGTTCTTTGAAGTTCACCTACTAACATTACTCCACCACCCAATCTTTGTAATTTTGGATGAACTGCAGTTAATAAGAAATCACAAGTGTCGTTCTTTTTCAAAGCTTGCATAATGTGGTACCATCCAAACGGCCATATGCTTCCGTTGGCTTTTTGAAGCGCTCTTGATAATGAAGGCATACCAATTACGAAACCTAACATTTCCTCATCCTCTTCAGACAACAACACCTTCACATATTTAGGTGATAATAACTTCAAGAACTTCTTCTTATAGTATTCTACCATTTCTTTATCAAATGATATTACACTATAAAGATCTTTAAATGATTCCCCTAGAAGGTTAAATATATCATCAGCATATTCGATTAACTCATCGTTTGACTTGAAAGAAACAATTTTAGTTTTTGTTCTTCTCATCAAAAGCGTCGCTCCTTTCTTTCCTTTTTCAATAACCTCTTCATCAAGGGTTAATCTAAACTCAATCCAATCGACAAGTTTATCATAACCTAAAGCCTCTAAATGCTCTTTATAATAAGGTAAATGATATTCTGATGCGACAGAAGGCAAGTGATCATGACCTTCAATCATCATACCTTGGTGGTCCAAGTTAGTGTATCCTAAAGGTCCAACAATACCTGTCATTCCTTTTTCTTTACCCCACTTTTCTGCCGTTTCAAGTAAAGTCTGAACTACTTCTCTATCATCAATAAATTCTAAACGAGAAAAACGTACATTTTTTTCGTCAGCTTTTTCATTGTATTTGTGATTGATAATCGCACCAATTCTTCCTACACATTTTCCATTTTTAAAGGCAAGCCAAAATTCGGTATCACAGAACTTCTCAAATGGGTTATCTTCAGTAAAGATTGATAATTCGTCTTTCTTAATAGGCGGCACCCAATAGGTATTTCCTTTATATAAATCAAATTGAAGATTGACAAACTCCTTTTGATCTTTTTTAGTGGTTACTTTACGTATCTCCAGACTCATAATCTATTGTAAAATTCCTAGAATTTTTTTCGTTTTTTTATTTTAACATGCAATTTAAAACCTTTTGAATAATCCTATATATATTCGCCTGAAAACTTATATTTATGTATGTTTTTTTTAAGATTATAGTCACTATAAATAATATATTTTAGCTAAATGAATAAAATCATCACCCTTTTTTTATTCCTTCTCTTTATTAACTGTTCGCATTCAAATTCTGACAAACAAAAAAATGAAGAAGGCACAATTGGAAGAAATGGAATGGTCTCTACTGCACATCCTTTAGCCTCCGAAATTGGATTAAATATTCTAAAGCAAGGAGGTAATGCATTTGATGCCGCAGTGGCTATACAATTTGCTCTTGCGGTTGCCTACCCTCGAGCAGGTAACATTGGAGGGGGTGGCTTTATGGTTTATTACACCAAAGACAACGCTTACGGAAGTTTAGACTTTAGAGAAAAAGCTCCATTAAAAAGTCATAGAGATATGTTTCTTAATAAATATGGTAACACAATAGATAATCTTTCTCTAAGAGGTGCACTTGCAGTTGGAGTTCCTGGTACCGTGGATGGTATGGTAAAAATCCATGAAAAATTAGGTCATTTACCTTGGAAACACTTGCTACAACCTGCTATAGATTTAGCAAAAAACGGGGTTATCTTAACTGATCAAGAAGCAAAAAAAATAAATCAATATCTTGATGATTTTAATGAAGTTAATCCTCAAAAAATACCATTCACGACTTCTACCGAATGGAAAGAAGGTGATCGAATTCATTATCAAAAATTAGCCGAAACTTTAAAGTTAATTCAAGAAAAGAAAAGAGATGGTTTTTATAAAGGTACTGTGGCACAAGCAATTATTGATGAAATGAATCAACATCATGGTATCATCTCACAAAAAGACTTAGATGCATATTCAGCAAAATGGAGGACTCCTATCACTGCTACTTTTCAAGATTCTCTTCAATTAATTAGTATGCCTCCTCCTTCCTCTGGAGGTATTGCCTTAGCTCAAATTCTTAAATGTTTAGATGAAATTGATAATAACCGTATGTCGTTCAACGATTTCGAATGGGCACACACTTTGATCGAATTAGAAAGAAGAGCCTATGCTGATAGAGCGACCTATTTAGGTGATGACGATTTTATTGATGTCCCCACCGAACTTTTATTATCAAAAAAATATTTAAGACAGCGATTAGAAAATTTTAATCCTAATAAAGCCACCCCTTCTCAAGAGATAAAAGCAGGAAATGTATTCACCATAGAAAGTTTCGAAACCACTCATTTCTCTATAGTAGACAAAGAAGGAAATGCTGTAGCAATTACTACAACGCTCAACGGTAATTTCGGAAGTAAGCTTTTCGTTCAAGGTGGTGGATTTTTCCTAAACAACGAAATGGATGACTTTAGCATTAAGCCTGGAGTTCCTAATCAATTTGGTTTAGTAGGTGGCACAGCAAATGAGATCCAACCGGAAAAAAGAATGTTATCGAGCATGACACCAACAATTATATTAAAGAATGGAAAGTTATTTATGGTTGTTGGCACTCCTGGTGGATCAACAATTATTACATCGGTATTACAAACTATAGTCAATGTATCTGAATTTGGAATGAATATGCAAGAAGCCGTTTACGCTAAAAAGTTTCATTCCCAATGGATGCCCGACAAAGTATATTATGAAGATGGTGCATTTAGTGATCAAACAATAGAAAAACTGAGATCGATGGGGCACGACTTAGAAATAACAGAGCAATTAGGTAAAATGGATTGTATTTTAATTCGAAAAGATTCGACATTAGAAGGGGCCTCAGATGTTAAAAGAGGAGATGGAAGGGCATTAGGTTATTAATTTTGTTTAAAAATGTTAAAATTTGAACTTAAAATGTAAAAATTACACTAATGATTTGCGTATTAATTACACTTTTAGTTGATTTGTAATACCGATAAACAATATAGTAATAACACAATGCTAGATCGAGAGATTTTGAGAACGTCTCTTGATTGTTTGAAACACACAATCGCACACACAACACTAGAAAAAGCAGATCAATTTGTGATCTGCTTTTTTTTTGTGTTCTTACTTTAGTAGGTATAATCAAAAAATCACTTTCTTTTCTTAAATGACCAAGTGAAGTAAAAAGTAGAAACAACCTGTCCATTGGGCATTTTCCCTTCTGTTTTCATTTTCACTTCAACCGACTCTCCTGTTTCATAAGCCTTTTCAATTCCTTTTTGTACCATTTCTCCATCTACACAAGTAAATGTTACTTTATCAGTTGCCTTTTTAATAAACTTTGCCTCCATATCAACAATAATAAAAGCAATGGTTTTTAAATGATCACTTAGGTGAAGCATCCCCAATGCTGCAGTTGACAGTTCAGCAGCCATACTTTGAGCAGCAAAATAGGTTGATTTAAAAGGGTTTTTATTCAAAAACTTGTAAGGTAGAGACGTCGTACACTGTTCCCCTTCCAAGGTTTCTAACTTCATACCTGCTATAAAACCTAAAGGTACTTGTGTTAAAGTAAAAAGTTTAAACTTAAATGGATGTAGCATCTTTTTCGCAAACTTCTCCTGCTTAACACTCAATTGCACTATGGGTGTTTCCTTAACTGTTTGATTCATGTGTGTTTGGTGTTTTTAAAATAAGTGAATAGTTGTTTTTACAATATACTAATATTCTAGAGGTTTTTAAATAAATGTAAAAGGAAAAGTAGTATTATATATCATTCGATATCATTCACATTTTTTTTCAATTATGTTAAAACTTTCTTATCTGAATTTAGGTTTATAATGATAGCTCTTAAGAAATTAAACTCCTTTTGTTATGACTATTTTGCTTACTATTTATTTAATCATTGCCAATATTGCTGTCATCCTAAAATGTTATCAAGTTTTCTTGAAAAAGATGTTAGTACAAAATGCATTTGCAGCTTTAGCCGTAATAGTTGCTGTTTTAGTATCTGTCGATATTTTCTTTTACGGACAGTTGACCAACGGATATGGTAATTTTATGTCAATGAATTTATAAGTCAGTACATAGATTTAGGATGTACGCATTACTTCTTTTTAGTTTATCTATTTATATGTAAATTTGATAGACGAAAGTTGAAATCATATAATAGTACAAACCTATTTTTATATGCTGCAAGGAACCGAATCAAAAGTGGATATTCCAACAAGAGAAAACCATAGTCTATCTTTAATTAGAGAGGATGCTCCAAAAGAAATTAAGGAGAATGCTCATATACTAGACGATCATTTTGATCTCGGTTATGCCTATAGTATTAGTAAATTGCTTCTTCATTATATTAATGAAGGGTATTTTAGAATAAAATTTATTGGTTTCGATCAGCTACCTGAACGAAATAATCCTGATGCTCCATTAATATATGCGAGTAATCACTCTGGAATGGCTTTTCCCTGGGATGCCATTTCTTTTGTTTCAGGCCTTTTCGAAAAAAGTGATTTCAATTTAAAAAATAGTGTTCGAGCAATAACTGCCCCTGCCCTTTCACGTAGTAAATTTATGAACCCATTTATTCTTCCAAATTTTTGGAAAAAATTGGGTGCCGTAGATGCAACATGGCTAAATTATGAAACAGCTATGCATACCAATGCTAGTAACGTTTTAGTTTATCCAGAAGGTGTTCCCGGAATTGGTAAAGGATTTAATAATAAATATACTCTACAACGATTAGCAACATCAACGCTAAGAATGAGTATAAAATATAAAACGGATATCATTCCTTTTGCCACTGTAAATGGAGAATACATTAATCCATTTAGCTACAGTGTTTCACTTATTAACGATTTTGTCCAAAAATTAGGTATCCCATTCCTTCCTTTGGGTTTTATGACCACCATGATTCCTATACAACCTTGGTTGTTTTATTTTGCCTTCCCTGCTAACCTCACTTTTGTTAGAGGTAAAAGAATTAGCCCTTATAAAATGATTGGGGAAAAGGATATTGAGGATGTTACCGAGGAAGAAATCTATGCTTTGAGTGAAAAGATTCATGACCAAATGCAAATTGAATTAGACAAAGCAGTAGAGTTATATGGTCAAAAGCCTTATAATTTGATGGATTTGTTAGAAATCAATATCAAAAACACTGGTCGAGCTTTTAAGTTTTTCCCAGCGTTATGGCCCATCATCTTTAAACAACACAGTAATAAGTTTCAAAAGGTAAAAGATCAAATTTCTGCAGAAAGTGGTTATCCGAAAGAATTTGATCAACAATTAGAATTGATTAAACCTAAAGTCGACGATGAGAAAGAATTAGATATTTCTGTTAGTTCTGTAGTAGATACTTTACTAGAAAACCCAGAAATTTTATTGTTTTACACTCCTGTTGCAGGATTATTGCATATATTCTCATCAAAATAAATTATCCTTTAACAAATAAGAAATGAATAAGAAAATTGTTTTTGCACTTCTTGCGATTTTAATTTTAGGTGCTGGAGTGGGTTTTTATGTTTATAATCTAAAAGATACACCCGAAGTTACTTTTCTAGAAATTAAACATGCTATAGACAATAAGGATATTGATAGCTTTAATGAATATGTTGACTTAGACAATGTTTTAAATTCAATTGTTGATCAATATGTAAATTATCAAATGAACAAAAACCAAGGACAATTAGATATTGCCACTGGTTTTATGGCCATGATGAAACCGGCTATTGTTTCTACAGTGAAAGAACAAGTTGAAAAAGGTATAAAAAGTGGCGACATCAATATACCAAATACAATAGAAGGTGTTAGTGGAGATGTTGTTGGTTTACTTGCTTTAGCTAAAGGTAATGGTGCCAATTATAAAGGTATAAAAAGTAGTGAGGTGAATGATTCACAAGCAGTACTCACCTTGCAGATTCAATTAGATAATACAGATGTTGTGAATGATCTCGTCGTTAAAATGAGAAAAGTTGATGATCATTGGCAAATTTATGATATACAGAAATTAGGTGAGATTTTAGATACCTATTTACAGTCTCAACAATAACAAAAAGGGTGATCAATTTTAGTTGATCACCCTTTTTGTTTATATCAAATATTCTATGATTTAAAACGCTTACTCACTACTAAAGCTTTATTGTTGCCTTCTACCCAATCATAAAAACCTTCACCAGATTTTACTCCTAAAATTCCTGCTTCAACCATATTCACTAATAATGGACTTGGTGCATATTTATCATCTCCTAAGCCATCTTGTAATACTCTCATAATGGATAAGCAAACATCTAGACCAATGAAATCAGCTAATTGTAATGGACCCATTGGATGAGCCATTCCTAACTTCATAATAGTATCAATTTCTTCCACACCTGCTACACCATTTTGTAAAGAAATAATGGCCTCGTTAATCATAGGCATCAAGATTCTATTGGCTACAAAACCTGCATAATCGTTGGCAGGCACAGGTACTTTTCCAATAGACTTCGACATCTCTACTACTGCATCTGTGGTTTCTTTTGATGTTAAGTAACCATTTATTACCTCCACCAATTTCATCATTGGCACAGGATTCATAAAGTGCATTCCAATTACTTTTTCAGGACGTTGTGTTACGGCCCCAATCTTAGTAATAGATATAGAAGAAGTATTCGATGATAGAATACAGTGATCGGGAGTAAATTCATCCAACTGCTTAAAAATAGACAGTTTAATGTCGATGTTTTCAGAAGCTGCTTCGACTACGAGATCAGCATTACTTACTCCTTCTTTTAAATCTGTATAGGTAGTGAGATTTTGAAGTGTTGATTGTTTTGTCTCTTCAGTGATTTTCTCCTTAGCGATCAAACGATCAAGGTTTTTCCCAATTGTTTTTAGGGCTTTCTCTAAAGCATCACTTGATATATCTACTAGTGAAACTTTGTATCCACTTTGTGCAAAAACATGAGCAATACCATTACCCATAGTCCCCGACCCAATGACAGAGATGTTTTTCATGTGTTATGTTAAGTTTATTGGTTTGTATGATCACATCTTTCACCATGAATCTAGTTTTGAAGATGTGATAAAAAATATATTCATTTCAAAGAAAACAAAAAGCGATGAACTTCCGAAGAAATTCACCGCTTTTTTATATTCAATAAAGATCGCTCTTTATCTTAATTACTTATGCTTTTGCTGCTGCAGCTTTTGAAATCCAGCCTTCAACCAAATCTTTTGATGGATTAGGAATTTGCTTCAATTTCAATTTCTTTTTCATACCGATAAAATCGTTCATCAGTTTACCTGCTGCTTTGTCAGCTAAATCTTCAGTCATGTAGAAACCTAATTTGTGCATCACTGGGATTAAATCCTTTTCAACACCGATTTCTGCCCATGCTGCTTCCGAAGATGCTTCAGGCCATTTTTCAGGACGCATTTGAGGGAAGAACAATACTTCTTGGATAGAAGCATTATCAGTCAACATCATTACCAAACGGTCGATACCAATACCTAAACCAGATGTTGGAGGCATACCGTATTCTAATGCTCTCAAGAAGTCTTGGTCGATGAACATTGCTTCGTCATCACCTGCTTCCATTAACTTCATTTGCTCTTCAAAACGCTCTCTTTGATCAATTGGGTCATTCAGCTCAGAGTAAGCATTTGCTACCTCTTTACCATTCACCATCAATTCGAAACGTTCTGTCAATTCTGGATTATCACGGTGACGCTTACATAAAGGAGACATCTCAACAGGATAGTCAGTAATGAAAGTTGGTTGGATATAGTTACCCTCACATTTCTCACCGAAGATCTCGTCAATCAATTTACCCTTACCCATTGTTTCGTCATGCTCAATGCCTAACTCATCACAGAATACACGTAATTCTTCAACAGATTTACCGTTGATATCTTTACCTGTATGTTCCATAATCGCCTCAGCCATAGTTACACGACGGTAAGGTGCTTTGAAAGAGATTTGATTCTCTCCTACTACAGCATCTGTTGTACCGTTGGCAGCCATTGCTACGTGCTCTAAACATTGCTCAGTGAATTCCATCATCCAATTGTAATCTTTGTAAGCTACATAGATTTCAACTGCTGTAAACTCTGGATTATGCGTTCTATCCATACCTTCGTTACGGAAGTTTCTAGAGAACTCATAAACACCATCAAAACCACCAACGATTAGACGCTTTAAGTAAAGCTCATTGGCAATTCTCAAGTACAATGGGATATCCAAAGCATTGTGGTGAGTAACAAACGGGCTAGCCGCTGCACCACCTGGAATAGCTTGTAAAACTGGCGTATCAACTTCTAAATGACCATGGTCGTTGAAGAATCCACGCATAGCGTTAATGATCTTCGTTCTTTTCAAGAACGTTTCTTTAACACCTTTATTTACTACCAAATCAACATAACGTTGACGGTATCTTAATTCTGGATCAGTGAATGCGTCGTGAACAGTTTCGTTACCATCCTCGTCCTTAGTTAACTTAACAGCTGGAAGCGGTTTCAAAGATTTTGATAAAACCTTCAAGCTTTTCGCATGAATACTGATTTCACCAACTTGAGTTTTGAATACAAAACCCTCGATGCCAATAAAGTCACCACGGTCCAAAAGTTTCTTGAACACCTTATTGTACATCGTCTTGTCTTCACCTGGACAAATTTCGTCTCTTGCAATATACACCTGAATTCTACCAGATGCATCCTGAAGTTCTACGAAAGAGGCTTTACCCATTTCACGAACACTCATAAGACGACCAGCAATAGTAATAGTACCGTAATCGTTAGGTCTGCGTTCGAAGTTATCTAAGATATCTTTTGCAGAAACGTTTACGTCAAATTTTGCCGCTGGATATGGATCAATCCCAAGATCCATTAATTGTTGTCTTTTTTCTCTACGGAGTACTTCCTGTTCACTAAGAATTTGCATTATCGAATGTTTTATTCTTTTGATGTAGCTTACTATAACTACATAATTTCAATCTGCGAAAATAATAGATTTAATTTGAAAAATTGATGTATTTCAAAAAATACTCAACACTTTATTGAGTATTTAAAACTTATTAGAAAAATGAGCATTATTAGATGTTCATTTTATCACCCAATTATGCTCATTTGATGTTCACCCTAATAAAATGATTCAGAATTAGTTCTTATCATTTTACAAAGAATATTTTATTCTGCTGCAGGTACCTCTTCAGCTGCTCCTTTTCTAGAAAAGAAAAATATAATTGCTCCAGATGTAAAGAACATAATTAAAGAATATACACCCGCTGCAATCGAAAGGTCGACTCTATTCATGATACCAATAGCGATAGTAATGGCCATAGTACCGTTTTGAATTCCTGTTTCAATGGAGATAGAAGTCGCTTGTGCCTTGTTTAATTTAAACAGCCTACTCACTCCATACCCCATTAACATCGTAATCACATTTAATGATAATGTGGCAATTCCTGCTTGAGAGAAATACTCTATCACATTGTCTCTTTCTTTGACAACAATACCAATGATCATTACAATTAAGATGACTGCTGATGCAATTTTCGTTGGCTTTGCCATTTTGGATGCAAAATTAGGAGCAAACTTTCTGATGGTCATACCCAAAACGATAGGAATGACACTCACAATCATGATCTTTTTAATCGTATCAGGAATATCCAATAAAATGGTTTGATCTTGACTCATAAAAAATGATGTTCCAAAATTGATTACGAATGGAATCGTAAGGATAGTCAAAAAGCTTGATATGGCTGTTAAAGAGACAGACAGTGCTGTATCGCCTTTAGCTAAATGTGTAATCAAATTTGATGTTGGACCACCAGGACAAGCTGCAAGAATTATTAGACCTACTGCTATAAATGACGGTAAGGCCAATGCATATGCAATACCAAAGGCAACAATTGGTAACGCTACAATTTGCAAAAACAGTCCTAAAAATACAGCTAATGGTTTCTTGAAAATTCTTTTAAAATCGTCTGGAACTAAAGACAGTCCCATGCCCAACATAATGACTGCTAAGCAAATGCCTAACAGAATAGTGCTTAAGTTATTCATAGTAAAAGATTTGAGTGAGAAATTAACTACTTGGTATAGTTGGTTGTAATAATTAAAAAATCATTAATTGCATATTTTAATGATAGTAATTGTAATGATATCAGAAAGAATTGAAAAATCAAAAATAAAAATTAATGAAAGCAACGTATTTGATCAACTGCCGTTAGTTTATATTGAAACAAAAATAATATTATAATGACCATTAGTTTGTTAAAGTATATCTCTGATGTAAAATCGGAAATCAAGTTTTGGACAAACGAAATTACCTTTTACATTAACGAGATAAAGTTATCAAACGATAGGATTGACTTGTATTTAAATAGGTCTAATGATGTCATTCAGCAAAACAAACTCAAAGATTTTAAACAACTTAATGAAAAGATTATTAAGAGAATAAACGACGTTTTAGCTGAAATTGATGTGTTTGACGATTCTTTACTTAGTGTAAATAATAATACTATTGTCACCGACGAAACGTTTGAGAAATACAGTTATTTCAAAGAAAAATTAGATGGCATTGCCAATGAATATATGGCCTTAAAAGATAAATTTGTAAGGTTTAGTATATCATCATTATAGCCACAAAATTATTAAAATTATGAAGCCACTTGGGTATTAAGTAACTCAAGTGGCTTCGCTTTTTTATAGACTCTATAGCACTTTTAAAGTGTTCCTTCTGATAAAATCTGATAGACTTCTTTTACATCTTTATCGCTACCAAACTTTGTTTGCAAAGGTTCTGGTAAACGTTTCGTCCATATCTTTAATTCAGAGTCAGCATCAAAATTACCTTTTGTCTCCATAGAGAACATTTCGATGCTTTTATAAGGAATAGAAAGCAATTCAGCTTTCTTACCAGTAATGCCTTGCTTATCGATAACGATCAAGCGCTTATTGGTAAAAATCCACTGGTCTCTAATCAATTTATAAGCACTTACAAATTCTTCGTCAGAAGCCAAGACAAATCCGAATTGTTCTTTTACATCTTCAATATCATGTGAAGACACATTACCCATCAGGCTATTAAATAATCCCATTAGTGTTGTTTTTAGATAAAAAAAAGATGCTTATGAAGGTAAGCATCTTTTCTTGAAAAAGGAATAATAATTATTCTTCTTCTACATAATTATACATCTGTTGTTTTTGTTCCTTCACCTCTTTCTTCTCTTCTTCAACTTCAGTTTTAATCTTGTATTTCTTTTTCCTTAGTTCTTCATCACGCTTTTTCTTTTCCTCACAAGTTCCTGCCCACCAATGACCTACTTGGTTTTTATATGCTTGATATGGGTTTTTGTATTCTTTCCCATCACAACCACAAACAGGGTCATCCGTAAAATCAAACGATACTTTACGTTTATCATTTTCATTAAATTCGCAGGTCATTTTTCTCAAAGTTTCAATATCTCTTTGAGCCAGAGGAATTTCAAGATTCATAGTCCTAGAACATTTCGTAGGATAGTAAAGTGATTTATCAAAATCGTATGGATTAGCATAAACTAAGTATTCTTCGTTCTCAAAAAATACGTAATCGCAAGATGTATAACCTGCTCTTAGGTACACCTTACGCTTAGGGTATAGTGCCCCTTTCCAGTATTCTGAAACGATCATCCCTACTCTATCATAGCCTTCATCTGTTGTTTCTACTTCAAAAACTTTAGCAATAAAAACAGCCTCCGATTCGTTGTAAGATTCTTCTACAGATACCGATTCTCTATAACAATCACATGGTACATACTCATCCTCTCTCCATTCACCTTGTTCAGTATCTCCATTAGGGTAAAGCATAATTCCTTTACCATGTCTTTTACCGTTTTTCCATTCACCTATATATTGAGCTCCATTCGGATACCAATGTTGACCTTCACCATTTACCTGATTGTTTACCCAAGTACCTTCATGTCTTTCACCAGTAGCAGTTATAAGCACACCTCTTCCGTGCATTTTTCCATCTAAGAAGCCACCTTTATAAATATCGCCGTTGGCCCAAGTATAAACACCAGCACCAAAAGGTTGTCCTTTAAAGAAGTTCCCTTCGTATTTATTTCCATTAGCAAATCGAAGTGTACCTCTACCTTCCATTAGGTCATTTCTCCATTTCCCTTGGTATTGAGTTCCATCTTGCCAAGTATAAGTACCGGATCCATGCCTTTTACCTTCACCGTTGTATTGACCTACATATTTATCTTTTTCCGGGTTATCACTTATATCTTGAGCGTGAAGACTAGAAAAAGTCAAAAAAATAAATGAAAAAAATATACTTAGAGTTTTATTCAACATTCTTTATGTAATTTTATACGTTGATATCAAGAAAGCTTGTTGATTACAACTTAAACTTTTTGAAGTTTGATAAAGTTTTTGTCAGCTTAGAGCAAAATTATTTAAACTCTATTGAAGTTTTATGTAATTTCAGCTTATCTACAAAATTGCAAAAAATTAATATGTCTAAACAATTCTTCGCCACAATTTGCCTTTTATTTATCACTTTTTATGGGAAGTGTCAAGTTACTTGCAGTATTCCTAACAAAAAAGCCTTCGAAGTGCGTGTCGATTCACTCAATAAAATTGATTTAGACTCTTTAAATCAATCCCAAAAAGTAATCAAAATTGCTCAAACTTTCTTGGGAGAACCCTACATGGAGAAGACACTTGAAGTAGACACTAAGAAAGAAACAATCGTTGTGAACTTTACAGGATTTGATTGTACCACTTTTGTTGAAAACATGATTGGTCTATCAAAATTATATACTGGGGAGGAAAATGAAAAATATAGAACATTGAACCACTATGTTAGTATTCTTGAACACATTCGCTACAGAGATGGCAAGTTGAATGGATATACTTCTAGACTTCATTATTTAACAGATTGGGTAAGAAACAATGAAGCAAAAGGAATTTTACATGATATTACTGAAGAAATTGGTGGAGAAACATATGATAAAGAAATCAACTTTATGAGTACACATATCACTGCTTATAATCAATTAGTTGATAACGATTCGGCAGTGGCAGAAATCCGTAAAGTAGAAGCCAATATCAATAAAAAACCGCTATCTCAAATCTACATCAAAGATATTGCGAAGGTTGAAGATAAAATCCAATCGGGAGATATAATCGCTTTAGTATGTAAGGTGAAAGGTTTGGATGTTGCTCATGTTGGATTAGCGATCAGAAAAGAGGATGGGCGTATCTATTTGCTTCACGCCTCTCAATCAAAAGGAAAAGTAGTCATTACTGACAAACCATTAGCAGAATGGCTGAAAAACAGCAAATTGAATACAGGAATAACTGTTGCGCGACTAAATTAATTTTGTATATTTGACCCGCGATCTTCTGACTAAAGATCATTTTTTAACTATTTCTTTGGCCAATTTCTCATACCAAAGACTAACCAACTTGAAAATGAAATCAATCTACTTATTTTTATTGGGTTTAATTACCTGTACTCTTTTGTCTGCTCAAGATTTAAAAGGTAAACTGATAGACAAAGTTGACAACACCCCTATTCCCTATGCTAATGTTTTAATTAAAGGAAAATATATAGGCGCTGCTACAAATGACAAGGGATATTTTAGAATTCCCATTAAAACTGAAAGTCTTAAAGATACTTTAGAAGTTTCTTGTATAGGTTACGAGAAAAAGCGCATTCCTATAGCAAAGTTGTCTTTGATGATGGTTAATGATATTGCATTACAATCGAATGCTACGGAATTGGACTTAGTTGTGGTTAAATCTAAAATACCGACTGTAAAGGAAATTATACAAAACACGGCTAAAAAGTTTAAAAAAGAATTTAGACAAACTCCCTATCTTGGCGAATTTTACTATGCTGAATTGAAATATCAGAATGATGAATTTATTTCTGGTTTAGAAGGTAGTGGTGATATTTATTTTAATGAATTCGATCAAAAAACATACAATATTACAGCATATAAAGGAGGTGTTTACAATCTACTTTTTGATCAACTAAGAGAGAATAAAAACCACGATTGGAATTATGATGAAACTTGGGATTTTTCTAACCTCAATGAAAAAGAAAAACGACAATTAGAAAAAGGTGGCAACATTAAAGAAACAGAAGACTTTTATAGAAATAGCAACCTTATTCAATCTAAACTCTTATTGGGGTATAGTTGGAATATCATAAAAAATGGCCCACTATTTAATTATAATTCATTTGAGTATACATTGGAAGATCTATACTCACAAAAAGGTTCTTCAATATATGTGCTCTCTTATAAAAGTGTAAACCCAAAAATTCAAGGTACTGGGAAACTATATATACGTGAGAATTATGAAGTAGTAAAAATTGAAAGTAATGATTTCTTTATCCCTATAAGTAAAAACGATTTCTATTATATCTACCCTTATATTAGTAATAGGAAAAATTCTAAAGGTAACATACAATTTGCTTATAGAGATGACAGAAACTACATTCAAGATATAGATTATCAATTGGTTTATAATGATCCCAAAACCAAAACCACATATGAGGGGCATTTAGATATTGTCAATTTCAGCACAACGGAAGGATATTCTTTAAATGCAGGTAATACTTTTCGATTATCCGATAAAGTTGCCCTTTGGGTAGATATGGAATCCCCTTTTGCAGAATACAATGGTGCGTATTGGGAGTTTAGATCGATCGATAGCAATAAATACTCTGAACTAATCAATCAAAAGGAAATATCCTACACTAGTCTATACGATAAACGTGATTCTATTCGAGTGGAATATAATAATTACTTTAAAAGTAGAACTGAAGAACAACGTCAGAATGTGGCTATGAGCGATTTCATGAAGTATAAACAGACACGTGAATTACTAAAAAGAAGTACTTACAGTCAACAAAATCATAAGGATATAAAAAATGAATTAAAGGAAATTAGAACGACTTATTTTGATCCCTATTATTTTGATAAACAAAGGGAAGAAATCTCAGATAGTTTAAATTATCATTATACTTTCATGAAACAGATTGATGAAAGTACAAACATCCTTAATAACCTTGCTTATCATACTGACTATAAAGCCTCCAACCAATTATTACAAGCGGTATTCAACAACATGTCTGATACCTTATTTGCTTATAAAGACAAGTTGAACGAAGATTTCATCAATGAAAATAAAGGTAATATCATTGCCCTATGGATTGAGGCAAATACGATCTACGCAGAAAATTTTACAGATACGGTTAAAGTAAATAATCGAAACCACTTAATCTCAGTACTTAAACATTTCGATTTAAACGATCCGATGATTTATTCAAGTCCTGTGCTAGCTGAATATATTGCGGAGAGTATTCATACTCAGATAACAATAGTTGAAGATGATTTTACAAGTATAGAAAAAGGTCGTTTCAACCATCAAGCGAATACTAACTTGGAAAGATTTCAGGAAATCAATCAAAACGTTATTCAAAATGAGGAGTTGCAAGAAAAAGTATTGTTCGAGTACTTATCAAAATATCACTATTACAATGATACTTTGAGTAATGCTAAATTCAATCAATCCGTTGAAGTCTTTAAAAACACGTATCCCACATCCTCTCAAATTAAAGAATTAACCGGGCTGGCCAACAGAAGAAAAGGGTTCAAAGAAATAGAGTTCCCAAAAGATATCTCAGTAATTGATACTCATGGTAACGAATTTTCTAAACGTTTTGATGATGGCACTTATGTCATTAACCTATTTGTAAGTTGGTGTGGCTTCTGTAAAAAAGGGCTTCATGAAGATTTCCCTGCTATTATTGAAAAGCATAAAAACTCTAATATAAAATTTGTGTATTTATTCTGTGATCAATCTGATATAAAATGGAAAGAGGAGGTAAATAAACTACCGATTACCGAGCAAGTTCAATATTATAGGGTGACGGATCATAATATCTCTCAACTAAGAAATACGTTAAATGTACAAGGCTACCCCACTCAGTTTATTGTGAAAGATGGCGTTATTATTAAAAGAATAACTGGTTTAAAACCACTCATTTTGGAAAAAGAATTGAACAATTTGGTTCATTAATAACATACACAACAGGCCTTCTTAAATAGTGAATATGTCGATTATTTAAGAAGGTCTTTTTCAATTTCAAAATAGTTATTTTCGTTATTGTTAGACGACGAAAATAAATTTACAAATGATCACAATCACTTAATAAGTGATACTTTGGAATTGTTTTATAACTTTTCTTCTTCCATATTTGCATCAACAAAAGGGAATTTGGTGTAAATCCAAAACAGTCCCCGCTACTGTAACTTTTCCTATTAATTTAGGTTTTTGAGAATTACCACTGGTCGACCGGGAAGGTTCAAAATAAAAAGAAGTCAGGATATCTTTTGTTGTAGAAATATTCTTCGGGTGAAAAGTGAAAACAATGAAACGTCTTATAAATGTACTCCTATTTTTAGGAGCATTATCCACAGTTTTATTTAGCTGTGAATCTCATACAAACAAAACTTCAAAGGAAACTTATCAGAGTTTTACTGCAACTCCTCTGCAAGTAAAATATGCTAAAACTTTCTCTCTTGACTATAAAGATGATTACAAAGTTTTACATCTAATCAATCCTTTCAACGACAAGAAGACCTCTTATGTATTATTGCAAAAGGGTCAATCATTGCCAACTGGTTTTACTCAAAGCCAAGTTATTCGCATTCCCATTTCAAACATGATCACTACCACTACATCACAAACTACGATGATGGAAGAGTTGGATGCATTAGATGCTATTAGAGGTTATGTCGATTCTACATATATGTACAGTCAAGCTATTGTTGATCGAATGGCTGATGGAAAAATTATTACAGTTGGTTATGACATTACTGATAATGCAGAAAAGATTCTTATGTCTAATGCAGACCTTGTAATGGTTGTGGGAAATTCTTCTGTAACTGCTCAATCTTTTCCTGTGATTAGAAAAGCAGGTATTCCAATTTTGTCGAACACTGATTGGCAAGAAAATGACTTATTAGGACGAGCTGAATGGGTGAAATTATTTGGAGCATTATTAAATAAAGAAAAGCAAGCTGATGCTTTATTTACAAGCATCGAATTAAAATATAACGATTTAGTAAAATTAGCGAAGCAATCGGATTCACAACCAAAAGTGATTACAGGTTTTCCTTATAAAGGAATGTGGTCTGTACCTGGAGGTGCTTCTTATTTGGCAAAAGCTTTAGAGCAAACACATGTTTCTTACCCTTGGAGTGAAACAGATCAGACTGGAAGTATACAACTAGATCTTGAAGCTGTTTTTGCAAAGGGTAAAGATGCTGATTATTGGGTAAATGCAGGAACAACAGACAACCTTCAACAGATTTTGAATAAAGATTCTCGTTATGGGCAATTCGATGCATTTAAAAATCGAATGGTCTTCAACCATAATAAACGAACAAGAGGTGGAATGGCTAGTGATTATTGGGCCACAGGAAACCTCCATCCTGAAATCGTTTTAGCAGACTTAATAAAGATATTTCATCCGGATTTGTTACCGGATCACGAACTCTATTTCTATCAGAAATTACAATAATGATTAAGAGGATTATCACATTAGTGTTTCTCTTTGCTCATGTTTCTCTTTTTGCTCAGGATGAATATCAACTTCCTGATCGCGAATTAAATGAAGTGGAAATTACAGCAAAGACCATGAAGTACTATAGTCAAGGAGCACATATACAATCTTTTGATAGTGCTACTATACAATTAAATAATGATAACACACTTGCATCTTTTCTTAGAGATCATAGTTCGGCTTATATAAGAGAATACGGTGCTCCCGGACAGCTTACTACTGTTTCTTTACGTGGTACTTCTCCTGAAAATACTGCAATTATATGGAATGGTATTAACTTAAATTCATTAACCCTAGGACAACTTGATATGTCATCAGTAAACATATTTTATTTTGATAATATGGATTTACATTATGGCTCCGGAGCTGCTCAATATGGTTCTGGTGCTGTTGGTGGTACAATAATTTTGGATGGACAACCAACATATCGCAAAAATTCAAATGCTCAAGTTGAATATTCAACAGGAAGTTTTGGCCAACAATTCATTGGTGTAAAAGCTGAATTAGTTAGTAAAAAATGGAGGAATAAGATTACTGCTTTGTATCAAAAATCAGACAATGATTATACTTTCACCAACAGAAGTATTATTGACACAATTGAAAAACAAAATAACGCAGGCTTCTGGCATAAAGGTATATTATACCAATCTTCATTTAAACCAACTGATAATCAAGAAGTAAATGCTAAACTTTGGTACACAGAAGAACAAAGAGATATTCAACCGAGTATGGCAAATAATAATAACCCTCTTACTTATAACTCAATGTCAAATAGTAATTTTAGGGGGGTATTAGATTATAAATATACTTCATCAAATTGGGTACATTTAGGTAGAGTAGCTTTTATAAAGGATAATCAATATTCATTTGGTTCATTTATTGGTACCGAAAGAATACAAGGTGAGTACAGTGCGGAAACATCAATAAAAAAAATAAATTTCAAGGGAGGTGTTAATGCAATGCATATTTGGCCAAATGTTAGTACATACCCTGAAAATACTCAAGAAACACGAGCATCTGCTTATGTTGCATTAAGATATGATTTTAATAATAGATTAAATATTTCAACATTATTACGTCAAACTATTGTCACTGGTTATTCAGCACCTTTTACTCCTTCTCTTAGTTTAGCCTACAAAGTAGTAGGCTCCGAAAAGAATTACTTAAATTTAAAGAGTTCGATTGCAAGAAGCTACAGAGTTCCAACACTTAATGAAAGATATTGGGGTGAAAATGCAAACCCTAATATTCGACCTGAGGATGGTTACAACTTCGATCTAGGTTATCAATTTATTCACCATTTCAAACATTTTAGTTTAGAATCAAATACTTCTTTGTTTTATATAAAAATGTATGATAGAATTGAATGGGTACCTGAAGATCCTACTTATGCTAGAAATATAAAAAACTCTTTATCTCAAGGAATAGAAACTGATATTAATTTCAATAATAATTATTCTGAAGCAGCACTAAAATGGATGGGAAAATTAGCTTATTCATTTACTGATGCTAAAAATTTAGATTCGGACAAACAATTAATTTATGTCCCTAATCATTTATTCAAAACTTCATTTCAATTAGGTTTTAAAGGCTGGGTATGGGAAATAAATACTCTTTTTACAGGAGAACGTACTACAACAGACGATTATGACATTATGCCTTCATATAATGTTATTAACAGTAGTTTAAGAAAAGCAATTACAATTAATAAAATAAAAACAGTAATCTGTTTTAAGGTGAATAATCTTCTTGATGAAGAGTATCAGAATTATAAAAATTATTCGATGCCTGGCAGAAACTATACTTTCAAAATAAATTTTTCAATTTAATTTTTATCATAAAAAATGAAACACAATTTTTACAAACAACTCCTACTTTTTATCACTTCATCATTATTATTGATCTCATGTAATGATGATAAAAATGAAAATGTAACTACTTTCGACCCAAGCTTTGTAATTGTAAACGAAGGTAATTTTTCTGAAGGTAATGGACGCCTTTTTGGAGTAGAGGAAAAGGACAGTATTTATACAATCATGCCTGATTATTTTAAATACAAAAACAATAGAGAAATACAATCTTATCTTCAAGGCTGTGATATTAGTGAAAATGTCACTGTTATATGTGGTGCTAATGGCGACAAAATTGAATTCCTTGATTCTAAAAGTTTAGTACGTAAGTTTGACCCGTTTACGACAGATATTGTCAACCCAAGAAAAGCAGCCTTTTCTGACAATTATATTTTTGTTTCTGTTTGGGGACCTTATACTGATGTAGATAATGGAGACTACAGCATAAAAAACTCTAAAATTATTAAACTTGATATTAATACAGGTAAAGAAGTATCAAGATTTGATGTAGGAAGTAAACCTGAAGGTTTAGCAGTTGTAAATGATGAATTATATGTTGCAATTGCGGATTCTACGAAAATTGAAGTTTATAACTTAGATGGTAACTTACAAGAGAATATTAACTTAAATGCTGTTCCTCAGGATTTTTTAGTTGATTCTGACAATAACTTATGGGTTTCATTAACTAAAGGTTATATTTTCCCAACTCCTGCTGATGAGAATTTAGGAATTGGTCAAGTGAATACATCTTCAAAAACTGTAGAATTAAAAGTTAACTTCCCTCAGATTAGTGGAAAAGGATTTATGAAATTCGATGAAAACTCGAGTAAAATCTATGCACTTGGTTCCATTATTACTTATGATGATGATTGGAATCAATTACCTGCAGAAAGTTCTATTATCCGATTTGATATTAATAATGCTGTTTCAGAAAAATATATGGAAGGTATTAATTTTAGTGGTTTTGGGATCAATCCAAACAATGATTATTTCTACCTAGCGATTACTCCTCACTTTTCAGGTTCTGGTTCTTACCAAATATATAATGAAGAAAAAGAACTTGTGGCTAATGAAAGTGCAGGTGTAGGTCCATTTGATTTTATTTTCTTTAAATAAACATTTTGTCAAAATAATAAGTGTAAAGAGTCAAGAAAATTTTTCTTGGCTCTTTTTTTTATGAGGTGATAAATCATAGTTTATGATATAAATAAGAAATACTTCAATCATGAACTTCAATTTAAAAATAACTAGACCTAACGAACCTTTCCCTGACAAGATTAAATATCAATTAAAAGATATTATCGCTTTTCTGTCCATCCCTTTGATGTTCATTAATGGGTATGTATTACTCACCTATTTTGATCTTCAAAAAGAGACGGTAGCTGTTGCCGATGCCCTATTAAGAGGTTTTCTTTTCTTTATTCTCATTTACTTATATAAAGATGTGCTTCAAACTCATTGGAAATACTTTAATCAATCTAAAAGGAATTCATGGCTTTTAGTCATATTAGGAGGTATTCTACTTCAGATCATTATTTCAATCACTAAAAAATTATTACCAGAAATTGATGCTGTTGCTAGTCAGGGTACTCCCCTTTTTCAAAATCAAAATGGACTACCCGAAATAAGTTTTTCATTATTTCTGATCACCTTAGGTCCTGTATTTACTTCACTTATAGAAGACATCACTTTTCGATACCTCTTATTACATAAGCTATTTCTTGATAATAAAATTTGGAGAGTAGTACTAGTAGTTTTCAATGCAGTGATCTTTGGATTAATACATTACAATAATTTCGGAGGACATATTATTGCTACGGTGAGCTTTATGACTGCTGGATTGTTTCTAAACCTTATCTATTTATATACTAGAAATATTTGGCATGTCTTCTTGATTCATTGTTTGAATAATTTTATCCTTTCAGTTTTGGGATTGTTTATTGTTTGGGGGATGCAATTATTACAATAATTTAAATCTTCGATTTATGATAGATAAAAAATAATTCGCAAATTACTGAATGAAGTATCATCATCAACTCTATTTCAGTATTCTATTCTTCTTTGCCTTAAACTTTTCTTATGGACAAGAAAAATATGGCTATTTCTATCTTGATTCCGTAAAAATAGAACTTCCTCAATATGTAAAAGAGGAACATGAAAAAGTTTTTTTAACTGATAGTTTAACGAAAATTCTCCAACATAAATCTCAAGAATTTGCATTAAGTTATACGGTAATTGAAGAACACAGAGAATGGACTCCAGAAGAAATTGATAGTTTAAGTAGAAGTTTAGAAAATCAACAAAAATCTATTCAGGCTTTTCAGTTAAAAGCTATGGGTATCATTAGTGATAGAGAGAAAAACTTTGACAAAGAAATCAAACAATATATAAGTGAAAAAGTAGTTTTGTTTTGTGAAGCTAAAGGCATCTCTTATATTTTCCCTAAACAGATTTTGATGTATCAATCTAAAGATTGTGATTATACCTCAGAGTTTATCAAATTTTTAAAGACAGAATAATATGAAAACTACCACCCTACTTTCTCTTCTCTTAATATTATTCTTCAGTTGTCAAAAACAAGACAAACCTACACAATCTTGTGAACTCATTGATATTGGAAAAATAGGCACTACATGTGATTCACTTAGGGCAATAGGTCAACATAATAAAGCAGCTCAAGTCTATTATCAAGCAGGTGAAATTAATCAATCCTCAGAATTATTTGTGTATGCTGCTTGGCAATATGGTGAAGGAAATGCGGTTGACTCTGCATTATTGTCAGTAAAAAGATCGATTGATTTTGGCATGAATGACCCTATTATTCTGAATAAATTGGGAATTGAAAAAGGCGGAAATGATGTAAAGTTAAGATTAGAAGTCGATTCTTTGCTTGATATCATTCATCAAAGAAACCAGTATATAGAGAATTTTGAAATTGTTACTGCCCCTACCGATCGATTCTGGAAATATTTTGAACAATCAATTCATGATGAAGAAAATGCAGATCTGTATTTATCAAATTATATCTGCGAAGGATCTCTTGCCTTAAAAGATTACTATCATATTCGATACGAAAATGTAGAAAAAATGAAAAGGGTGATGGTCGAGAAAAACCCTGCCTACTATCAATATTTAAGAGAACATGTTTCTAATAACCGATTGGAAGGTGTAGCGAATAATGCCAAAACAATGATGGTAAGATTTTCTGATTTGTACCCTCAAGCAGTATTTCCTAAAACGTATATCGTTCCCGATTTAATCAATGGGTCTGGAACTTTAACCGAATTAGGTCTTTTTATTGGGGTGACTATGTTTGCAAAATCAGATAGCATGCCTTTGGAAAATCTTAATGATTGGCAGAAGAATTCCATCACAGAATTTGAGAACATGAAATACGATTTAGTGCATGAACTAATGCACTTTCAACAATCATATTCGGATCATGAAAATGCAGATAAAGTATTGGGGAAAATTATAGAAGAGGGTGTTTGTGATTTCTTGGTATCTATTCTAACAGAAGACCAACAACCTAGCCCTGGAGTCCAACATAATTTAGATTACTTGAAAGATCCCAAAAACTTCAATTTTGTGATGAAAGAATTGAAGCGAGAGGCCTACAGTACCGATTTATCAAAGTGGATGCATAATGGTGGAGCAATTAAAGACCGACCAAGTAACCTTGGATATACAATGGGGTACCTCGTTTGTAAATCATATTACGATAAAAGTGAGGATAAGAAAGTAGCAATTTATGAACTACTGAATACGAACAACTTCAAGAAGATTATAGAAAAAAGTGATTATAGAGAAATATTGTAGAATGATATATTCATTATTCTTTTGGGAATGAAAAGATATTTATCGTAACATTGTACGTATTTATTTTTCAAATTTCTACAAAACCAATGAAAAAGCTACTAACACTACTCTTCTCTCTCAGTTTTACGTTCTCCTATGCGCAACACAAAATCAAGGGAGAAAAGCTTCTAGAAGATTTTGATACCTTAGTCAGTGAACTTAGACTTCAACATCAAGGACTCTACAATTATACAGACAAAAGCGATACGGATTCTATTTTAGACAGTATCAGAAATACGCTAAAAAATGGAAAAACCTATCTGGAATTCTATGAGGACACTCGCCTTGTTATCGGTTTAACCAATGAAGGACATACTTCCATCGATCTTCCCAAAAAACAATTGATCAAATTAGGTCTATCCAAATCATTTTTACCACTGAAGGTGAAATTTTGTGATGATCATTTAATGGTTGTTCAAAATTATGGGAAAGAGATACTAGACCTAAAACAAGGTACTGAGATTCTTTCTGTTAATGGTCGATCAATTGATGAAATTTGCAACAAAATTTACCCACTTATTCCTTCTGATGGCTTTAATGTCACATCAAAAAATGAATGGGTTGGAGGAATTATCTTTTCCCTGTTGAATCGTTTGGCTTATGGAAAATCAAAAAATTTTGTGTTAGAAGTAAAAAAATTGGATAGTTCTATCATCAAAAAAATTGATTTAAAACCGGTTCGTTTATCAAGATTCAAGACCAAAAACGCGTTATATCCTAAGATTGATTTTGACTATAAACATTTCGTTTTTGAACAGATCAACGATTCGATTGCTTATATGAGTATCCCTACTTTAGGAACTGATAGCATCGATTACGCTCAGACTTATCAATCTTATTTTTCTAAAGTGGATTCCTTAAACATTAAACATCTAATTATTGATGTTCAAGAAAATGGTGGAGGAACGGAAGGAAAGGAGAATCTTTTATTTAGCTACTTATATCATGATGTTTTCCAAAAGTATAAGCGAATTACAATGCTTCCCAAACCTTATGAAATAAATAAGGAGGATGAAGACTATATTGAAGATAAGTGGGCATTAAAAGGTGATACAGCATATCGGGGTGACTATACTTTAATGAGCGACTATTATTCTAATCTAGGTTTTAAACATCCAAAAGAGCATTTGATCTATGATGGAAAAGTTTACGTTCTAATTAGTGGTAAAACATTCTCAGGTGGAGCTGAATTTTCTAGCTTAGTGAAAATGACAAATAGAGGTCTTTTTATAGGTGAAGAAACGGGCGGAACCTACGAAGGTAATGTTAGTGGATATGCCGAATATGTTACACTACCTAACACAAAAATTGAGGTAAATATTCCAACAGTTCACTTTCAGATGAAGGTAAACCCCAAAGAAAGAGGTCGAGGTGTACTACCTGATTATCGTGTTCCTGAAAAACCACAGGATTATTTAAATGGGGTGAATACTAAAAAAGAGTTTGCTATTCAACTTATTCTTAACTCGAAAGCATCTGAATTATAAGACATCAAAAAAGCACTTAATCATGTTAATTAAGTGCTTTTTTGATAATTTCTTATTAAGATTTACTTTTCTTTTTCTTCGCCGCTTTTTTCGCTTTCTGTGCTCTTACCACAGGATCCGGCTCAAAAAATTGAGGATAACCACCATTGGTATAATCACCATCACATTCTTTTAGAAGGATTGATTTTAACGAGGCTACTTTCTCTGAATGTTGATCATTCAATACCTTTTCCTCACGGTAATCTTCATTGATATTGTACAACTGGAAAACATCATCTTTGATCTGATAACGTAGCTTCCATCCTTCTTTTGTCACGATTGCTGGACCTAATTTGGAGGCAAAAACTGTATACTCTTTTTCCTGACCTTTTCCTTTTAGAAGTGTTTTAGAATAAGAGAAACTATCCTTCCCTTCTACCTGATCTACTCCAATTAGATCAGCCATAGTGTTCATGATATCATAATTATTCACTAATTGATTAGAAGTCTGTCCGGCTTTAATCTTACCTTTCCAATACCAAATTAAAGGTACTCTTACACCACCTTCCCAGTTATCACGTTTCAAACCAGCCATTCCGTCGTTACCGTCGAATACATCGTTGGCTTGGTCGCTGTAGAATTTTGTAGTGATATTATCAAAAGCTTTTCCTTCTTTTGTTTTTCTTCTGAAAGTTCTTCCATCTTCTTCATAATGTACCTCATGTCCATTATCACTTGATAAGATGATGATCGTATTATCTAAAATCCCTAATTCCTCACATTTTGCATAAATCTGCCCTACCGTGTTATCAAAGATTTTGATCATTGTAGCGTATTCTTTTTCCAACGAAGTGAGCCCCTCAGCATTCTTTAATTCTTCATCGATTTCTGGTACTTGAACAGGTCCATGAGGCAACTGTGTCGGGTAATATAAGAAGAAAGGTTGATCTGTTTTGTTTGGATTGTTCTCATCCATGTACTCCAACATTTTGTCCAATACCAAGTACTCAGAATATTGTTTCTTACCCGTAAAGTCCCAACGAATTTTAAAGTTTTCTGGAGATTCTTTTTTAGGAGTAACGGCACAATCGGCGTGTGTATTTCCTTCAATTTCTATCAACTCTCCGTTCTCAAATAAGAAAGGTGGATAGAAACCATGGCAACGTCTGTGGTCATAGAAACCATAATGATAATCCCATCCGTGGTTTTCCATTCTTTCTGGAGTTGTTGCAAATCCCCATTCTAACTTACCAAATTGAGCTGTTTTATAGCCTGCATTTTTAGCTACAGTAGCCAAATACACTTCGTTTTCTCTTGGAGGAGCAAACTCATGAATTTGTTCCTGAATTTTATTTATATCTACGTCTTTCGAATCTCTCAACCAAATACCCGGACGTGTTAATGTATAGTATTCATTTTGTGTGTGACAATCGTGCATACCCGTAATTAAACTTGCTCGAGCAGGTGCACAAAAGTTACTTCCGTAGGCATGATTAAATTTCATACCTCCATCTACCAACTTATCAATGTTAGGTGTTGTAAAATGCTTTTGTCCCCAAGAACTTAACATCCCTCTACCCATATCATCCGCGTAAATTAGAATGATATTAGGTTGTTTTTTCTTTTTCGATTCTGTCTTATCATCATCAATTTTATTGTTCGAACAGAACAAAATTAACGAAGAAGCTAAAGCGATGAAGTTTAGTAATTTCATTATTCTATGATTAACTCATTTCAATATAATTCCAAAAATTGGGTGATTTCATTTCTAGCCCAACAATATTTCCTTACAAGATTAATTTTTTGAAATGACTTTAGTGTGACCAGAAGTTTTTTGATTGTATTCAAGAATATAAAAAACTGATTAAAAGCTTCTTGAAAATCATTTTTGGACAAAAACTATTTGATGATATCACGAAAAGATAAATTAATTTAGAAAGTACTCTTGGAAAAGTTGTCGTAGAAATGGTTTCTTTTATGGCATAAAAAAATCTCCATAGACTAAAAATCTATGGAGTTTTTGCGTAAATTCGATCTTCTAGCAAACAAAATATTATGAAAACACTATTACTCCTACCCTTATTATTTATTTCTAGTATTCTTTTGAGCCAAACAATGGGAATGGAAGAAATAGAACATCAAGATATTTCTATTTGGGAAACTACCTCTGTAAAAGACTATGGGAACGTTTATCACTTTGGTGATTCTGAGTGGGAATATAGTCTTGTCATCGTCGTATTGAATCCAAATAATATTATTGCATATAAAGTACAAGGACATTTTAACGATAATGCAACAGCTTGGATTCATGATTATGAGCATTTAAATGATGTGAAAATTGAAGGCAGTAAATTTTATTCCAAAGAGTTTAATGGAGAATTCGCCACTTATAAAGGAAAAACCAAAGGATTGAAAATGTTTGATGAAAACGAATCATTTACTTCTAAAGAATATGAATTTGGATATTTATCCTACACTCTAAAACAGTACCTCAAAGGAAAATTTCCAACAGCTTCTTATATTGAATTAGATAAATCAACCCTTCAGCAATTTGATAAGTTTGACTTACAAATTATGAGAAACGAAATCTTTGCGAGATATGGATATATATTCAAAAAAGGAGGTAAAATGGAAAGCTATTTTACAACTCAAGAATGGTATTCAGCTGAACATAAAAACGTCAATTCCTTTTTAACTACATTAGAAAAACGTAATATTAAATTGATTCAAGAGGTTGAATCCACTAAATAAAACAAACACTACTATGAATCTCAATCAAATTACTGTACCGTCATTAGACCTCACTAAATCTATCCCCTTTTATCAAACTCTAGGGTTAAAACTTATTGTAAAAGCATTACCGCATTATGCTCGTTTTGTTTGTCCCGATGGCAACTCCACTTTCTCTCTTCATCAGGTAGAACAATTACCCAAAGGAGAAGGTATCTATGTATATTTTGAATGTGATGATTTGGACGATCAAGTACATCAATTAAAACAACAAGGATTACAATTCGAACAAGAACCTGTAGACCAAACATGGTTATGGAGAGAGGCACGTCTAAAAGATCCTGATGGAAATCAGATTATACTATTTTTTGCAGGAGAGAATCGTTTGAATCCACCTTGGAGACTCAAAGAATAAAATATTTGGATTGGACTTTAATAAAATTACCTAAATATTAAGTCTATTATCACTATTTAGTATTGTATTTTTTTGATCTTTGTCTATTTTTGCAATAAAGTCGCAAAATACATTTATGGATATATTTAAAGATAGATCAGATCAATTTGGTGCAGTCGCTAGTTTTGTATGTTTGGTACATTGTATCGCTACCCCTTTATTATTTGTAGCGGGTTCTTGTGCTTCTAGTTGCAGTGCACATAACTTGCCCATTTGGTGGAAAATAATTGATCCAATTTTTCTATTTATCGCATTTGTAGCCATATTTCAATCCACAAAAAATACGTCGAGTACTTGGATGAAACCTGCAATGTGGACCACTTGGTCATTTTTAGCTTTCATTATTATCAATGAAAAATTAGGAATGATAGAGTTATTTGAAGAAATCATTTACATACCTGCTATTATATTGATTGTTCTTCATATCTATAATAGAAAATATTGTCGTTGTAAAGCAACTAAGTGTTGTTCAACCTCATAACAATACTTTGATGATAAAGTATAAAGCTCATCACTTTCTAGTTGAAGTAATGAGCTTTTTTTTGAAGTTAGATCACTTCAATTCATTTATATTAATTAGATTTATAAAAAAGATCATTTATAATGGCATCAGAAAAAATAATCTATCAAGATAAAGAGTTTAATTGTTCGCTGGCCTTTACACTACAATTAATCGGTGATAAATACAAAAGCCTCATATTATTTCACTTAAAAGAGGGACCTCAACGTTCTGGAGAGTTACAAAAAAGTATAACAGATATTTCTAATCGAATGTTTACGTATTCAATAAGAGCTTTAGAAAAGGATCAATTGGTTAAAAGAAAAGTATATCCTGTAACACCTCCTAGAGTAGAATATGAACTTACTGATGCTGGAAAGTCACTTATCCCCATCATTCTAAAATTAGATCAATGGGGACAAGAATTTGCTAGAAACCATTATTTATATGCTCCAGCTGAATAATGTAATTCATATGAATGAGAATATATTTCGAAGACAGTTCCAAATGGATCTTCTACATAACACATTCTATATGGTTTTTCTCCAGGATAGTATTCTCTAATTGGCATTCTTTGCTTCCCTCCTGCATCAACAATTTTTTGAACTAACCCTTCAACATCGGGATCTTGCACAGAAAAATGGAACAAGCCTGTTCTAAATGGTTCGAAGTTGGGCTTTAGATCCTTACTTTCTTTAAATTCGAAAAGCTCAAAACCAATCTTATCGCCACTCGAAAGATGTGCAATTCTAAAAGTGCCCCACCCTTCTCCAAATACATCAATGCACATTTGGCCTATTGCTGTTTCATTTTCTTCAGTTACCAAGGTAGGTTCCATAATTACATAAAAACCTAAAACCTCTGTATAAAACTTTACTGCTTTTTCAATATCTGGTACTGTTATACCAATATGAGAAAATGTTTTTGGGTAGATATTTAATGCTTCGTTATTATTCATAATGTAATTTAAATAGTGATGGATTAATTTATTATCTATCTGTTAAAACTCTCAATACAATAAATAAGATAGCGTTCTAACATGAAACAAAATAAATATACAAAACTATGTTATACAAGTAGTTACATCAAATGCATATAGTTACATAAATGTGTAAAATCATGTTTATCAAAGAGAAAAATGAACAAATTTTTTTTAAAATTTATTCCATTATTTCATCATACTTTTCGATAACACTCTATTATTATCTTTGTATTGTTAATCAATAATTTTTCATTTGATAATCATGAATGACAAAGACACGTTTTATCTCAATCAACCAGAACCCAATAGCAGCTGTTTTTTAGCTCTCCGATCTTTATTAATTGGTGTTCACCCAGATATAGAAGAAACAATAAAATATGGGATACCTTGCTTTAGTTTCAGAAAAAAACCGTTGTGTTATTTATGGAAAGATAAGAAAACGGATGAGCCCTATTTATTATGGGTGGATGGACTTCTATTACATCACAATCGATTGGAAACAGGCAGTAGAAAAAAGATGAAAATTCTTCGAGTGAACCCTCATGAGGATCTTGAAATTGAATTAATACAAAGCATTTTAAAAACTGCTATAGAATTACGTATTAATTGATTTGAATCAAGGCATATTTATCTCTACAAATTTACCTTTGAAATAAAAAGATGAAATTATATCCTATAAGAAAACTGGTTGTTTCTGGAGAATTTATCACCAATTGTTATGTATTGGATAGAGAAGGAAAATGTTTCATTATCGATCCAGGCTATGAAAAAGAACGTATTCAAGAATATATCAAAAAAGAAGGATTAGAGGTGATTGGTATCCTACTTACACATGCACATATCGACCATATGGAGGCATTAGATTGTTTTGATGTACCTATCTACATTCACGAAATAGAATACAAAGTTTTAATGGATGATAATTTGAATGGGTTCGGCTATTTTCAAAAGGACAAAGGGTACGATTTATCGAAAATGGAGATCAGAAAAATTAATGAGGAGACTAAAATTCCTTTAGGGGATGAAGAGATTTCAGTAATACATTGTCCAGGTCATACTATAGGAGGTGTCACATTTAAAATTGGTCATGATTTATATACTGGTGATACATTATTTGAAGGTTCTGTTGGTAAATGGGATCGCCCAACTGCAAATCTTCAAGACTTGAAAAAATCAGTAATTAGACTCATCGATGAGCAACCTGATCATATGCTCATACATCCCGGACATGGAAGAAGTAGTTCTATTGGTATGGAGAAACAGATCAATCCGTTTTATCATCGATGGAAAAGGGAGTCAATGATTTAACTCATATAAAATACCATTTGATTATCCCCCAAGTGAGTGAAGTGACATCATTTACTTGGGGGATTTTACTTTTTTCACTAAAAAATCTTCTTCTTTTTTATGAACGTAACAACATTCCGTTCTTCTTAAATATGTTTGTAATATCAACTAAAGTGATTCTTTCGATGAGGAACACGAGTTGAAAACTATTGTATCATTCAAAATGACAAACCTATGAGAACAATAACTATTACAGATGAATCGATTACAGGCGACAAACTCAATGAATTACTGTTAGAGTTTCAAACAGAATACATTACAGTTAAAGAACTGATTGAAGCTCGAGTTCGTGAGGAAGTCAAAAAGGTAAAACAAAATACAGGAAGCTATAATAAAGGTTTGGTTTTACCCTCTGCCCTTGAACAAAAACTGAATAGAAAGAAAGTGCAGAAAATCGATTATGAAAAGCAAGTCTACATCGCTTTAGATGCATTTATGAAAAATGGTTATTTCATTTTGATAGATAAAGAACAAGCTGAAACTCTTGATCAGAAATTTCATATCGACAACAACACAAAAGTATCATTTATTAAACTAACACCTCTTATTGGTGGCTAATCTTCTATATCATGTTTGGATTATTTAAAAAGAAAAAAGAAGTACTTTCATTTGATATAAAAGCCTTTAAATACTTAAAAGAAATTGTCAGCCAAAATCAATCTGTTTATGGATATCAAGATTTACAACAATTAGATGTATTTCAAAATATCAAAAAATTATCTGATAATGAGAAAAAGGAATTGATTCATCAGTTTTTAGATATCATCGAAGAGATTAGAAAAACAAGTACTAAAAAGAACTTGATTCAAAATGGATATCTGAATTTCAATGAAAATTATCATAAGTATTCCAACTTAGCTAATGAAATGATCTCAGCTCTGTTAAAGAGTAAGATGAATTATGATGATAAAGAATGGATCAATTTAATGAACCGTTTTAAGAATATCGATCAGTCTTTAAAGCAATACAGTGCTTATTATTATTCTTTCAATAACTTCCCTATCAATTATACCATTAAGCAAATTGAATATTACTTAAAGGATCATCCTGTTTCCGAGGAGTTATCGGCTTATCTAATAGATATGTTGAATTGGAAACAGTTTAAAACAACTGATGATCGATACTATTATGGCAGCAATTTAAATACAGCCAAAAAGAAGATTCAAAAGATTTTGAATATCAATCAAGATACAAATAAATTCGAGCTATCATCAAATGATATTGGTCCACAGGTGAATGAAATTATTCAATCGATTTCATCAAAAAATGAGGATTATTACGAGTTATTTCATCTAATTTCTGATGTGAATGGAGGAAAGCCTACTCAAAAACTCATCAAAAAAGTAATGGAACTTCAAGATAATATTGGTGTAGATCAATATAAAAAAGTTGCACATCAGCTTTTAAAGCTACCATTAACTTATGATTTTGTTACAAAAGAAAAAAGATATAATTGGAGAGATAATGTGCATACTTACACTGAAACAACTTTTCTATGTAAACCTTCTCAAAACTTTATAAAAGGGATGGTTTGGAGTATGCACCGATATTCTGACAAAGAAACGATACATCTCCTTTCTAAATTATGCGAGAAATCTTATTCCAAGATTCCAGGTGTAGGACCTGCTGCCGCTTCCGTTGGAAATGCTACCGCTTATATTCTTGGTAATATGAGAGGAAAAGATGGATTGGGGGCATTGTCTCGATTAAAATTGAAGGTAAAGCAAAACAATATCAAAAAGACGATTGATAAGTACCTTAACGAGGGAGCGAAGAAATTCGGTATTTCTGTAGAGGAACTAAAAGAAATGTCGGTACCTGACTTTAAATTAAATCAGGGTAGAAAAAGAATCTTATTAGGCGATCATACTTTAGAGATAAGTATTGAAGGGAATAATGTAATACAGGTCTTTTTTAATAAAGATGGCAGGTCGCTTAAAAGTGTTCCTTCTGCAGTGAAAAATAGTCCTTCTTTATATAATAAACTAAAGGAAGCTCGAAAAGAAATCAAGGAGATTAAGACGGTTGTAAGTTCTCAAAAACAAAGAATAGATAATCAATTTATTTTAGATAGAAACTGGGACTATACTTCTTTCAAGAAATACTATATAGAACATGGTGTCCTCTATCCTATTGTGTCTAAACTTATATGGATTTTCACCAAAAATGAGCGAAGTGTGGATGCTATTTATAAAGACAGCCAATGGTATACTGTTAATGACGAAGTGGTGGATTGGATTGATAATAATACCACTGTAAAACTTTGGCATCCTGTACATGTGGAAGAGGATAATATTCTTCAGTGGAGAACTAAAATGATCGATCTAGAATGGAAACAACCCATCAAACAGGCGTTTAGAGAATTGTATTTACTAACTGATGCTGAATTGAGTACAAAAAGTTATTCGAACAGAATGGCGGCACATATCATTAAACAACATCAGTTTAATGCTTTATCTAGTCTGCGTGATTGGAAATACTCACTAATGGGAGCTTTTGATGATGGTATTGATGCTGATATGGCGTCAAAATATCTTCCTGAATACGGTCTTACAGCTCAATTCTTTATCGATGAGATCGTAAGTGATGATGATTTTAATGATACTGGAATTTGGTTACATGTGGCCACTGATCAAGTAAAATTTATCAATAAAGATAATCAAACAGTAGACCTTGCAGATGTTCCAAAAGTAGTCTTTAGTGAAATTATGCGTGATGTCGATATGTTTGTGGGCGTTTGCAGTGTGGGTAACGATCCACAATGGATGGATAACAATGGCGACCGTCAAATACATCGTGGCTACTGGCAATCGTACTCTTTTGGCGATCTAAATGAAATTGCCAAAACAAAAAAATCAATCTTAGAAAACCTTCTGCCTCGTTTGACAAAACTAAAAGGTAAAGCAGAGATTAATGGTAAATTCTTGATCGTAAAAGGTGATCTAAGAACCTATAAAATCCACATTGGTAGTGGTAATATTCTGATGGAACCGAACGATCAATATTTATGTATTGTTCCTGCCCGATCTGCAGAAACAAAGGCCGAAAAAGTCTTTGTCCCTTTTGAAGGAGACAGAGGTTTATCCATCGTATTAAGTAAGGCGTTCTTGTTAGTGGACGATAAAAAGATCACTGACAGCACTATAACTAGCCAAATTAACAGACAACTTTAATCCCACCTATCTTTATTAGTGTTGGGAAAATGAAATAAGCTGAGCGTCAAACGACACTCAGCTTTTTCAAAGAATGGATTTATCTAAGTATATTAATAATCCACAACTAAACGTTTAGAAATTACATTGCCATTTACATCGGTATAAGTCATGATATAAATACCTGATGATAATTTCACATCCTCTCCTAGTTTAAATCGATTGGTATCCGAAAGATTCAGTTCCTGAATCAAAGCACCTACCTGAGAATACAGTTTTACTGATCCATTTAATAAAGATGTAGATTCAATTGTAAATTTTCCTTCAAAACTTGGGTTTGGAAAAGCATTTATAGTCAATTCTTCCAAGTCATTTTTTAAATCAAGATTAGATGTTCTTGCTGATGAACCACAAGCAAGGTCTGCTGCCGCTTGGGTTTCGTAACATTGGTCGCAACTTTGTACAGGTCGACAAGGTGGACATTTTACAGTTATAGATGCAACCTCTTGTGCCATCACCGAAGTGAAAGAGATGAATAACATCGTTAGAGATATATAAAATATTTTTTTCATTGTTCTATACTAAAGTGATTCAACAAATTTGATAACAGCCTCTTGTTCTTCTAAAGTCAACGCCTCGTAAGCAGCTCTAGATCCTGCAGCTTCTCCACCATGTTTCATAATGGCTTCTCCTACTGTAGAGGCTGAGGCATTGTGCATAAACAATAAAGCTTTGCCATTTCTTTCAAGTACCTGCATGTTGTAATACAAGCCCCAAAGTGGTGGTGTTCTATAACTGCCACCTGTGCCAATATTATGAAGTTTCATATCCGTATATGGTCTTATCACAATATCTTTAAACATTTCTGGTGCATCAGATCTTGTCTTTTGTGTTTCTGTATGACAGCTTACACACCCTGCCTCAATAAATTTCACATGACCTACAACTACTTGAGGATCATCATATACTCCTTTCGATCTTGTCGGTACCGTTAAGAACTTTGTGTAGGCGACCAATTGATCAAAATCTTCTTGAGAAATCTGATCTGGATCTGAAGCATCCACTCCATGATCATTTAACAATGCAGCTACTGTTTGAGATTCCACAGTTGCTTGTGATCCATCCCAAGTTAAACCTGCTTCCGCTCCAGCAATCCATTGTAATAAACCTACACCATAAACTGGTGGTGGCAGTAATTGACCTTTTGGTGTATTGACCAATTCAGAACCTCTACCGTCTCTAAAGTGACAAGATCCACAAGAAGTTGATCCAATATTAATCTCTCCTAAAACTCTGTTATCTTGCTGACCATCACCTTGTGTTCTATGTCTAACTCCATGGAATAAGTGATGTCCTTCTAAGAAATCATCTACATCATCATCGTCCTCAAGAGTAATCAAATGTTGAGTAAATACGGCGTCTTGTTCTTCTTTTGTAAACTGACCAGAACCTGATAAAATCATGTTACTTGATGCTCTTCCTGCCATTGATAATCTAGGATCACCGAAGGTGTTGAAACCTTGACCCACTACATAGTTTTGGAAGGTATTATAATGCTGAGCACCAATACTCCAAGGTACGCCATCTACTAATGCTGTTACTGCTGTAATTTCATATGAAATGATGTTACCATAATTTACAGTTGTGATGTCTGACCATGGGTATAAATCACCTCCTTGATCATAAGTCGGACCACCCGGTGCAATGTAAGCTGCATAAGATGGTGTTGACGCTCCACCTTTGGCTAGGAATTCCATTCTACGAACAGGAATTCTATTACCACCTTCCCAAATCAGTTTATCCTTATTTGGTAGCGTTTTTTGATCTTCGTGTCGGATTTCGTTGTCTTTCGTCGAGTACAAGAATTGCTCGAATCTCACATTATCAGGAGCATCATACACTACTGTTTCGTAACGGTCTAATGTTCTTAATAATGATCCATTATGTGATGCATCAAAGATTGCTTCTGTAATACCATCTTGAGGGTGAGGGTGTCTAAATCTCATCCAACTCGCTCCTTTTGATACAATTGCTGGTCGACTATCCGGATCGATTCTCTCTCCTTTTGTTGTGAACAAGCCAGAGTAGACCCAAATATCAGCTGGATCATACGTATTCATATCCGTATTACGCTTGTATCTGAAGAAATAGTAGAAATCGCCAGCGTCCACACATTCCTGAGGAACATTGGCCTGCATATTATCTCCCAATTCGGCTGTATAGAAAGTTACTTGGTTACAAGAACAACTCATCTCGAAAGTACCTGAATTGGTTTGCATTTGATCGGCAACACCAGGTCCAATACTAACAGATACTTGTGTTTTATCTTCGCTTAAATCAAATGACCAACCGTGTTCTCTTGCTGGCGAACCAACTGTTGGAGTTGGCAATGCAGGTGCAGGATATAATACCAATGGAATATCTCCACAAGGATCTTCTTCACATGGAGCACATGGACCACCACAGTCTACTCGGGTTTCCCCTTGGTTTCTAATACCGTCGTAACAAGTAGGAAGTGGTCCTCCTTCTAAAATAGCTACATTACCTAAATCAATCGGACAATCTCCACCATTACCCCAACGGACAAATACGTGGTAATTTCCAGGAGCAAGATCTGTGATAGTGATCCATTTTAAGTCATCGTTCTCGCTGTAAGGATAGGTTACACCTCCATCTAATGAGAATTCTAAAACATCACGTCCAGCTACATCATCGAATGATAAGGTTAATATACCATCGTTTTCATTTTCGAATGATTCGTCTTGTTTTGTAACTGTTGCATTTGGATTTGGAGTGCCATTACAAACCACTTCACATGATATACAATCAGGTCCACCACAATCGACTCCAGTTTCTTGTCCATTTTGAATACCGTCATCACAAGTAGGGCATGCAGTACAGCTTGATCCTCCACAATCGACACCTGTTTCGTCTCCATTTTGGATACCATCATTACAAGTTGGTACAAAATAACATTGAGTTACTTGAGCTACTTTCTCTTGTTCATTCGAACCTTGTACCTTGATCGTATAATCCACTCCTGCTTGCACTTGAACATATCGTTTATAATATCCATCTTCTTGAGCATCCGGAGGGTAACAACCACCATTCATACATAAATACAATGCTGTTCCTAGATCTTCCGAGTAGTATAAAACTCCTTGACCATCTACGATTGTTAATCCAAAGTCAGCACAAGTGCCTTCTCCAGTTCCGCCAGACTGACAAGGGGTACAAGATCCACCGCAGTCAATACCTGTTTCATCTCCATTTTGGATACCATCATTACAAGTGTTTGTCACCACTTCTTTTACTAACCACCAAACATTACCTGCTGACTCTCCATTCGTATCTCCTTCATTATTATCACCTGCGTAGTAATATAAAGGTTGGCCATCAAAAGTTAATTGTAATCGACCATCACAAGTTCCACTTAAACCAAACTCTCCTGTGACCCCATTGGGTAATGAAGAAGGTAAAATAAGGTTTACTTTAGCATCGGTAACAACATACGGCCAACTGTCTTCACAACCACCAGTACAGCTTCCAAATTCATTGGTATCATTATCCCAAGTATAAATTGCTAAAGCAGGTTGGTTTCCATACTTAGCCGTTAAATATTGACCGTGAGTTGGGGATGTTGCTACCGAAATCACTAAATCTTCTGGAGTCGGTTGAGGTGGTTCTGGACAAGTTGGACACACGCCACCACAATCAACATCTGCTTCGTTCCCGTCTTTTATGCCGTTTTCACAAGAACCCACCGTTACTGTACCTAAACTAGTTTCACAATCGCCATTAGACCAACGCATACTTGCTACATAACTACCTGCAGATTTATTATTTATCGTTAAACTACCTTCAGAAATAGCGACTTTATAGTCTGTGTTATCAATATTGAAAATGATAGAATCGTAATCGTTTGCTACATTATTAAAAGTAAAGGTCACCGATCCATCTAAAGCTCCATCTGAAGTTTCATTTATTGTGGTAACACCCGTAAATACTGCATTTGGATCGTTTAATCCTGTACAAGGTTGAGGTGGAGCAGGTTCACCCAGGAAGTTTACTTTATCAATGTTTAATGCCGCATCTCCTGTCTGGAAAATAACTGAAAAGCTATCTCCTTCCTGTATATCCAATGCTTTTGATACCGTTTGATAGTTACCTACCCATGCACCCGTTGATGAAAACTGTATATTGCCTTGGTCTATGCCATTTACAAAAATTGAAATCTCTCCACTTAGTTCAGAAGCATATACTAATTCTACAGTAGATGATGCCGGAGCACTGTTGATTGTAAAACCGGCTCCTTGTGCAGAAATATAAGCTACTCCATTTCCATTTGATGCCGCCCCATCTTCATAAATAGAAGCACTGCCTACAATGATTGCTCCTTCTGCTTCCACCATATTCGAGTGAGTTGGCGGAGGTGTTGTCTGACAAGGTTGACAAGAAGATCCTCCACAGTCAACTCCAGTTTCATCACCATTTTGAATACCATCGTCGCATGTTGGAGGAGTCTGACATGGAGTACATGATCCCCCACAATCAATACCAGTTTCATCACCGTTTTGTATACCATCATTACAAGTAGGTGTTGGTGAAGGAGAATCTCCTTTAGCTACTGCAACTACAGAATGAAGGTCAGATATATACTGTCCTGTAGATGTCGCAATCTTAATTTGAATATCATAAGTATTCCCCACTGTAATACCCGACACTTGTCTTTCCCAACGGTTACCCACTTTGGCACCGCTTGTACAGTTACTACCCAAACAGATGTAATTCCATCCACCTGTCCAGCCTGCTTGATCGTTAAAATAAATCGTTGCTGTTCCGTTATCCACTTCAATACCGTATTCTTGAGCGTAACTCATACTTGTATTAAAGAACATAAAGAACAATGCTGAGAACATTAATTGAAACGTTTTCTTAGAGCCATCTATAGTCAGCCGCTGGTAAAGCTCACTAAAGAAATCACCCTTTTTCATAGTAGATAATTCATTCATTTGTTTTTCCGTATAATGAAATAATTCCGACCGTTTTTCGGTTTTTCTGATAGCCAATTTATTTCTAACGGATAGATCTACCCAAGAATACACTACTACATGATTACATTGAAAACTACTTTTTTATTTCATATTAGTGTTTGTTTTACGTTTATTGCTATTCTCCACTTTATACCTCCTTTATAGATATACTATTTCTTTTTGAAGTAGTGAAAATACTTCATTCAAAAACTCAATAATCATTAAACAACAATAGAATATATTGATATTAGGTAGTAAAAAATCTCTTTAACAATGTAAATTCGATGATAACATCAAATGCTCTCTAGGAATGAATGCTCCTAACATGGGATATTTCAAATTCAATAATTCTGGAATAAATAAAAGATAAAATCATCCTTCTATATGAGTGATATTTATACGTCAAAATCAGATTAGTCATACTTCAAAGAAAATATTAATCACCACTATTCAATTTTTATATATTTGATAAGCTGACTTTCATCCTCAAAAAGATGTGGGAAAAATGTTTAATTTTCGCGTTATAACACAAATAACATAAGTATGGAAAACAACAGAATTTGTCAACTTTTTGATATTCAATATCCTATTATCTCAGGAGGTATGGTTTGGTGCAGCGGATGGAAGCTTGCATCTACAGTTAGTAATGCCGGAGGTTTAGGTTTAATTGGTGCTGGATCGATGCATCCTGAAACATTTTTGGAGCATGTTCAAAAATGTAAGCAGGCAACTGACAAACCTTATGGTGTAAATATTCCTCTCTTCTACCCTGAAGTAGATCGTTTAATGGAGATTATTGTCGATGAGAAAGTACCTATCGTTTTCACATCAGCAGGTAGCCCTAAGAAATATACGGGATTCTTAAAATCGCATGGTATTAAAGTAGTTCAAGTGATTTCTTCTTTAAAGTTCGCTTTAAAATCTCAAGATGCTGGTGTAGATGCAGTGGTCGCTGAAGGATTTGAAGCAGGTGGACATAATGGTAAAGAAGAGACTACAACCATGTGTTTAATTCCTCCTATTGCTGAACAATTGGATATTCCAGTAATTGCTGCTGGTGGTATTGGCACAGGTAAAGGAATGTTGGCGGCTTTCGCTTTAGGTGCAGAAGGTGTGCAAGTAGGTTCTCGTTTTGCGATTACGAAAGAATCTTCGGCTCACGAAAACTTCAAAAACAAGGTCGTTGAAGTAGGTGAAGGAGAAACAATCCTAACATTAAAAGATTTAACGGCTGTTCGTTTGGTGAAAAATGAATTCTACCAAAGAGTAGCTGAGGCAGAAGCTAGAGGTGCTTCTAAAGATGAGTTGGCTGAAATCTTAGGAAAACGTCGTTCGAAACGTGGTATTTTCGAAGGTGATCTAGCTGAAGGTGAAATTGAAATTGGCCAGATTTCTTCTCAGATCAACGATGTGCCAAGTGCTGCAGAAGTTGTTGAGGAAATGATGAAAGAATTTGAGCAACAGAAAGCAGTAATTGCTGGTCTATAATCGAATTATCTTAATATTGAATAAACCTCCATCAGTGTTTACTCATGGAGGTTTATTTTTTTACTTCTTAATCACTTTTCTTTGTTCTAACACCTTATCACCATCATATAATTTGATATGATAAACACCTGTCTGAAAATTCTCTAATTGTACTTGATTTCCTCCTTCAATTAATTCCTTTTCTAACATCACTTTTCCATTCTGATCATAGATAATTAATTGAATTTGATGATGGAGTTTGGGCAAGTCCAAATTTAACGTATTCGAAGTTGGATTTGGATAGATGTTCATCAAAAATTCTTCAAGATCTAGATCCGCTGTTTGTCGAGTATTTGATGTACAATTCCCTATCGGTTTCCACCAGTGATCTGCAGTTCCAGGAACCACATTGTATAGATTATTGACCAAGCTTTCGTAAATCGCTCCCTCATAAGCTACTTGATCACCCATCTGATAAATTGTAGGGTAAGGAGCATATTCATTTATCCCATCACAACTTCCTGTACCTCCACCACTATTCACCTTTTCCTTTATTTCGAAAGTTTGAGAGACTGTTTTGGTTGCTCCCTCATTATCTGTAGCTGTTACCTGAAGACCATAAACCCCAAAACTTGGAGGTGTAAAATCAAAGTTACTTCCATCGAAATTGCTTGCCCCTATACTTGAAACAATTGAAGCAATAGAACCATCTACATCATTAGCATTAATAGATATATTAATCGGAGTTAATACCTCCTGTTCTATCACTTGATTTTGAGTTGGACTAACAATACTCACCGTTGGTGGAATGTTTGATGATCCACTTCCTCCATCTGAACATGCTCCCATAAACGACCAAGTAGTTTCATCTGTTCCGGGAGTAATGCCCGAGGCCCACCACTTATTAAAAATATAAAGATTACCCTGATAGGTCACCTTCAATCCGTTGGTTTGATAGGTTTTAGATGCATCGTATTCCTCAAAACCTGTACAATCTAACGTTGCACCAGGGCATGCACTTTGGAATTTCCAAACATCAGAGGCTCCTGGGATATCTGAATCTTTGGTCTCCCATGCCGATTGATAAATCAAATTATTATACACCACTTGAATGCCTCCTGTATACACTTTTGCTTCCCAAGCATCACCACAATTCACTTTAGGGTCAATCACTTCTATCGTTTTTGTGGCATCACTCGAAACTTCTAAAGCATCGGTGGCAGTCACCTTAATTGTATACACTTTATACTGATTTGGTGTGAAAGTAAACGATGTTCCCTGATTAGAAACGACTACTCCATCCAAAGAAAATTCTACATTATTTATGGCTGCATCATCTTTATCTATTGCATCGACAGAAACTGAAATTTCTTCAAAATTATCTTGTCTGATTTCTGAAAAAGTAGGTGATAAAAATGAGATTCTTGGCTCTTGAGGAATAGGTTCAGGCTCTATTCCTCCGAATGCTTTTTGATTGGCACATCCACAAGCATTACAACTTGATCCTCCATTAAGATCAGTAGAAACACCTAATATACCAGAGTGTCTTTCATAATGACCAATTCTTGATAACACTTTGTCTTTTTCTGTTCCACTTCCACATTCCAAACCGCCATTGATAATGTTTACCGTTACCCCAAAACCTGGCGATCGTCCATTTTGTGCATCATAAGATGTCGGAATCCAATTGCCTACCATTACATCGTGTGCCGAAGGTTTAGGATATTGAGGGGTCATCCAAAACCAAATGGCCGTTTGAAATGCCAATGCTCCGTCTTCTATCACTCTTTCGGGGTTGGCCAACAAAACATTTTTATCGCCATAGAAAAACTGACTCACCTGTCCATAATTGTAATTCCAACTAAGTTGAATCGGACCTCTACCATGATACGATTTCCCTGCCACAGCAGGATAATCAGGGTGATTGGCTTCCACATAACCAATCAAATCTGTTCCGGCATAACTTACTTCTTCTCTGAAATACAAACCCCAAGCATATTTACCTCCTGGTGCTGTGGCCCAACCTCCAGTAGTTTCTTGAGAAAGGTTAGCCAAGAATGCCGATAACTCTCGTGTTCTTGTTTCCACATCACCTTCTTTTAGAAATAAACCATAGTCGACCTCCTTTGTAATAATTGCTTTTTGAGCATTCCAAGAATCATCAAAACCAGCATCCGTCCGAATCACTTTTTGATCACCTGTAGTTTTATCAATTCGTGTGACTTTATAAAGGTTTGTTCCCGAACGCCTTTCCATAATCACGGAGATCTTTGACATTCGATCCATGGCATCAAGCAAGCTTTGGTAGGTGTAAAAATCGTTTTCTGGATTAAACTGATATCCTCCACCTGGCCTTTCTTCTGTTCCAAATCGATAAGGAAAAAGTTCGTTGTACTGTGCTTCTGTTAAAAGTGCTTGAGCGAAACTCCACTGTGTGATGCCCATCCACAGCATCAATAATAATAATCTCTTCATGTTGTAATCGTTCATTTCAAAAAAGTTTAATTTAGAGTTAAAATTCACATCGATTACAATGATGATGGATATTTGATGGAATACAGAATTAGAGTAGAGTACAAAATAGTATAGCACAAAAAACAAAAAGGGGTACACGAAAAATCTCCGTTGTACCCCTTCTTGTCTATATTATTTGATCTAAACGTATGGATTATTTATTCCAAGCATCCACAGTTTCCAAGTTCCAATCACTAATTTTGATTGTTTTAAACCCTAACTCTTTACACTCTTTTGTATATTGTTCTGGCTTATCATATTCTTTATTGGCTTCATCATCATGAATTACTAAATAACCATTACCCACATATTTCATCATTGGGAAATCGCCATGAGAATTACCATAAGCAACTGTTGGCTTGATTCCTCTTGCCTTCAAATTATCAACTTTACCTTCTTTGTCGTTGATGTTGATATTCTTTGCTTTTAGCTTCTCCGTTCTAAACTCAGAACCAATCACCACATCAAAAGAATTATTTAAATAGCGTTTGTTTACCTCTTCGGCAAATCTCACTTCAGAACCTGTACATAAAACTAATGTGTAACCCTCTTTTTTAAGACTATCCACAACAGTCATCATATAAGGATACACTCTGATATCGTGTTTCTTAAAAAACGATTTTAGATATTTTGGATATTTTGGATTGTTACTTAGTTCAGTTAAACCATTGACTAAATCATCCATAGTTTCAATCTGACTAGTACTATATTTCTTGGCAAAATCTGCCAATGCATAGTTTGGTGATTCAGAAATTAACGTTCCATCCATATCAAAAACAGCAATTTTATCTTGAGCTAGAACAAATTGTGAAACAAATAAAAGGGTAATTAGTAAAATCTTTTTCATTTTCTTCTGCGATTATAGTTTATATCCGTATTAACGTAAAGTTAAGAGTTTATTCATACCATATAAGATCATAAACTTCCCAATTAAGATCAAATACAATTTATTCACTTTTGTTTAGAATTCTGTTTTTTCAAAATTATAATACTATGATTTCTTGATGTAAGACAAAATAGAATCAATAGGTAAAAATTAGGAAAGGTTTGACTGATATTTAAACTTTTCTTATTAAATTATATCAAGCAAAACATCAAGAACTATACATGAAACTATATACTGCACAACAGATAAGAGATTGGGACAAATTCACTATTAAAAACGAACCCATCAAAAGTATTGATTTAATGGAACGTGCCGCTGGCAAATTAACTGATTGGTACCTTGAAAACTGTGGCGGTTATGAAGATGTGAGTATATTTTGTGGTATTGGAAATAACGGTGGTGATGGCTTAGTGATGGCAAGACTCCTCTCCAATGAACAATTTGATGTTAAAGTTTTCATTGTCCACTTTGGAGAAAATCCTTCTCCCGACTTTACTGAAAACTTAGAACGCTTACCTAAGAAAATTGATTGTGTCCACATCAAAGAATCTACTGATATTCCTGAGTTAAACAAAGAAACTGTGATTGTAGATTGCATTTTCGGATCAGGCATCTCTCGTCCTCCAAAAGGAATTACTTTGGATGTGATCACCAAAATCAATAAATCAAACAATCCAGTCATTTCAGTAGATATTGCTTCTGGACTGTATACCGATCATTATTCTACCCATTTTAATAGCATCGTAGAAGCGGATATCACTCTCACATTGGAAGTTCCAAAACTTTCTATGTTGTTCCCTGAAAACGAAAAGAATGTAGGTGAATTACATATACTAAAAATTGGATTAGATAAAGAATATGCAAGGACTGTAGATTCGAATTTCTATTTCACTACTTCACAGACAGCAGAAAAGATTTACAAACCTAGAAAGCGATTTGATCACAAAGGCAAGTTTGGTCATGTGTTATTAGTAGGCGGAAGTAAAGGTATGATTGGTGCCGTACAATTGGCCACTAGATCTGCTTTACGATCTGGTGCTGGTAAAACCTCTGTAATTGTTCCATCTTGTGGTTACGAAATCCTTCAAGCTACCTGCCCTGAAGCCATGTGTATTGCTGATCCATCTAGAAATCATATTGTCGCCTCTACTCTATTAAAGCCTTACACTGCCATTGGTATTGGACCAGGAATAGGAAAACATGAACAAACAAAAAAAGCGATCCGATCGATCATTGAAGACGCTGAAAAGCCGATTGTCTTAGATGCTGATGCTCTTAATCTGTTATCAGAAAATAGCGATTGGTGGGAAATGATTCCCGAAAACTCCATTTTAACTCCTCATGTTGGGGAATTCGAAAGACTAGCTGATATACATTTCATCAATTCATTTGACCGTTTAGAAGCCGCTTCAAAAATGGCTCAGGATCGAAAGGTGATTATTATTCTTAAAGGGGCAAATACTGCGGTCTGTTTACCAAATGGTGAAATTCACTTTAACTCTACTGGTAATCCAGGATTAGCCAAAGGTGGAAGTGGTGATGCTTTGTTGGGATTAATTACTGGTTTACTCGGACAAAAATACAATTCCATGGAAGCAGCTATTCTTGGTGTCTACATTCATGGAAAAGCTGGTGATTATGCCGCACAGAATATGAGTATAGAATCTGTGACCACTTCTGATGTGATTGATCATATTGGGAAAGTGTTTCTTGGGTTTTAGTCTCAAAAGGTTTCTCGGGATGTTGAAACTAAGCTAATTTAAAAATCTTAGTCGGCGTTTCCATCCCTTTCAATTTCACATCACCAATTTCTTCAATGTCAACATCACTCTTTTCCATGCGATCAAAGATGTTTTCTGAGATTAAAAACTGACTGTTATACGTCTTATTTAAAGATTCTATTCTTGCAGCTATGATCACGTTCTTTCCTGTAAGTGAATAGGCTTTTCTTTCGTCGTTACCTATGTTACCTGCTACAATATTTCCGCTATGAAGGCCGATCCCAATCTTTATTTCGGGTATTTTCTCCTCTTCCACTAATTGATTTATACATTGAAGTATTTCAAAGCCTGACTTTACTGCATCCTTTTCATGCCCATCATATTTGATAGGTGCTCCGAAAACTGCCATCAAACCATCTCCTAATAATTGAAGAACTACCCCATTATTTTTTCGAATAATTTCTATCAATTCACCAAAAACAATATTCTGAAATTTAGCAACCTCTGAGGGAGCTCGTGAATCTGCAAAAACAGTAAAATCTCGAATATCTAGGAACATAATGGAGGCATCAAAATTAGTGGTTTTAATTTCTTCTTCGCTGCTAATCATATGCTGAGCGATTTTCTGAGAGATCTGCTGACCAAATAGGCCCCTAATTTTTTCCAATAACCTTTTAGTGACTTTTTGCTCCTGACGTAAATTATGTTCCAATCGTTTTGTCGATTGAGCATAGAAATTAATTAAAAGAGACGTAATTATTATGGTAAAGACTGCATTTGAAATATAGGAAAAATGCAGCATATCTGTATCTAAAGAATAGATACCATGTTTAAAAACAATGGATATTGTTACATAGACTATGCAGATTAATATCAATAATCCGAATTGTACTTTTCTATTCCAATTTGGATTAAAAAAGCTAAGGCCTGCTAAATAGATTAACCAAAAATGAGCACCAAATCCCCATCCTAAGAAATAAGTACACAATACTTGATGAAACAACAGTTCCACACAAGCTAAGAAGAAAGCATAATTCTCGTGCTTATTGTTATTTAAATAGAGGGCTGATGCAAATGCTGGACAGCTAAAGAGAATATTAAAAATGACTAGTTCTGTTACACCAATGTACCAAAATAGAAAGATGGCAGATATATGTCCTAATAGTCCAACTAAATAGGCTCCCTGAGTAATTTGATGAAACTTTTTAACTTCAAACTTTGGGTCGTTTACCTCATTGATCATTATGAGAGATTTTAGAAATAGTATAATGGGTGATTGATAGTTATAATATGAACAATGATAATGAAAAAGACAACCAATACTCCTTCAAATACTTGAATTCATGTTGATTGTCTTCTTTTTTAGATCTATTTATATGATCACTATATTCTGATTCCTAGACCAAAACTTAATGCGAATAAGTTTCTTGCGAAGTAATAGTCTCCGTTAATCTGCAAAGAAAGGTTGTTATCAATGTATCTTGAATAACCTCCACCAAGTGCAAAATCGGTAGTATTAATAAGCACACCTTTCATAGAGAAATGAAGATTAGGCACCACATAAACTCTAGAGCCCAATATCATATTACCTCCATTATTGAGGTATTCGTACCCTCCCATTAAAGTCATGTTGGAAGCCATAAAATAGTTAAGTTCGAAGTTGCCGTAAAACTTCACTTTATCAGCTCCAAAAGCGGGACCAATACTTCCTGATAATTCAATGTTTCCTCCATTGTCCTGAGCTTTCACTTCATTAGTAAAAGAAAAAATTGAGACAATAAAAGCCGTTAAAATGAGTATTTGTTTCATTTAGTAGTTTGTTGTTTTGTGACCACTTTATTCAATGTTGAGGATATTGTATAAAGCTGAATAAATCGTTATCAAATTCCCTTCCGAAGACTATAATAATTATCATATCATTAAATAATACTTCTCTAGGAACTCATTTTTTAGTTGGTAATGCGAAATTATAGTTTTTTTAAGAAATGATTTTTGAATACCTGTTAAATCAATTATAAATTATGCCAAAATAACCATATAATTTTTTAAACATGAATAAGAACATCGTTTCGGCTCTTCTCTTAACTAGCGTTGCAGCCTTTACTGCATGTAATAAACAAATGCCACATAAGTATCCTGATACTAAAAAAGAAATCGTAGAAGACGAATATTTCGGTACTAAAGTACAAGATCCTTATCGTTGGTTAGAAGACGATAAATCTTCTGAGACGGCGGATTGGGTTGCAGAAGAAAATGAGGTAACTCAGGCATTTCTTGCCAAAATTCCTTTTAAGAAAGGTATTCAAGATCGTTTAACTGAACTTTGGAACTACGAAAAAATTACCGCACCTCGTAAACATGGGAATTGGTTGTATTTCTATAAAAATGATGGGCTTCAAAATCAATATGTACTGTATAGAAAGAAACCTAATTCTGATGTTGAGGAGGTATTCTTAGATCCTAATACATTCTCTGAGGATGGTACGACTTCCCTATCAACAATCAAATTTACTTATGACGGAAAGTTAGCAGCTTATGCTACTTCTACAGGTGGATCTGATTGGAGAGATATCTATGTTCTAGATACAGAGACTAAAGAAATTGTTGAGGCTCCGGTGAGAAATGCGAAGTTTACAAACATCGCTTGGAATAAGAATAAAGGATTCTATTACAGTAAATATGACCAACCTAAAGAAGGTTCACAGTTATCAGGTATGACACAACATCATAAATTGATGTACCACCAATTAGGTACATCCCAAAATGATGACAAATTGGTCTTTGGTGGTAAGGAAACACCAAGAAGATATGTGGGTGCCTATGTTACTGATGATGAAAAATACTTAGTCATTACAGCTGCTGTGAACACAACAGGCAATGAATTATACATTCAAGATTTATCGAAGAAGAATGCACCAATTATTACATTGGTAGACAACTTCGATAACAACCACAGCATCATTTATTCTGATAACAAACAATTCTGGATCGAAACCAACTACAATGCGCCTAATGGAAAAGTGGTAGTTGCTAAAGTAAATGCTGCACAAAGAGCTCATTGGACAGATTTAATTCCAGAAACTGAAAATGTGTTATCGGTAAGTACTTCTGGAAAGAAAATCTTTGCGAAGTATATGAAGGATGCTATCTCAAAAGTATATCAATACGATTTAGAAGGGAAGAAAGAAAAAGAGGTAAAATTACCGGGTGTGGGTACTGCATCAGGTTTCTATGGTGAAGATGAGGATAAAACTTTATTCTACACATTCACTTCATACACTATGCCTTCTACCACTTTTGAATACAACATCGAAACGGGAGAATCGAAAGAATATATTCGTCCGAATGTAAAATTCAATCCGAACGATTATACTTCTGAACAAGTATTCTATAAATCAAAAGACGGTACAAAAGTGCCAATGATCATTACATATAAAAAAGGATTAAAGAAAGATGGACAAAACCCTACGATCCTTTACGGTTATGGTGGGTTTAGCGTAAGCTTACAACCTCGTTTCTCTGTGGCCAATGTAGTATGGTTAGAAAATGGTGGTGTTTACGCTGTTCCAAACCTTAGAGGTGGCGGTGAATATGGAGAGAAGTGGCACCTTGCGGGTACAAAAATGAACAAACAAAATGTTTTTGATGATTTCATTGCAGCTGCAGAATACCTTAAAAAAGAAGGGTATACTTCTACTGAAAAACTTGCCCTCCGTGGTGGTTCTAATGGTGGTTTGTTAGTAGGTGCGACAATGACGCAACGTCCTGATTTAGCTGCAGTTGCCTTCCCTGCCGTTGGTGTTCTTGATATGTTACGATACAATAAGTTTACAGCCGGAGCAGGTTGGGCTTATGATTATGGTACAGCAGAAGACTCGAAAGAAATGTTTGAATATTTAAAGGGTTACTCTCCTTACCACAATGTAAAACAAGGGGTTAATTATCCTTCTACATTAATTACTACAGCCGATCATGATGACCGTGTGGTTCCAGCTCACTCATTTAAATTTGCAGCTGAGCTACAAGCTAAGGATTCAGGTAAAAACCCTGTTCTTATCCGTATTGCTACAAATGCTGGTCACGGTGCAGGTAAACCTACAAGCATGATTATCGAAGAATATGCAGATATCTTCGGATTTGCTTGGTACAATATGGATGTTACTCCGTCATTGGATCATAAAGTGGATTCAAAGACGATGTAAATCATCCTTTTATCATCAAAGAGCCCAGAATGTTTAATCATTTTGGGCTTTTTTTATTAATAGACCTAAACATTAACACTCTCGATTCTATCTTTAGTGATAATTATCAGTTAAAAAACCTAAATTTGCATCTTCATACTATCATATAACTTTCAACTTTCATCTAATAATGAAAACTGTAACATTTAGTGTCAATTTAATTGTATTACTGTTCGTCACGACTTTCCTATTTGCCAACGACAACCTTGATAAAAAAGGAAATGTCAAAGGTCAGATTATTGACCAAAACGATGGTAGCCCTGTTGGATATGCTACTGTATCATTAAATAACAAGGATAATATTTCCATTGGAGGTGGTTTAACTGATGATGCCGGTCAGTTTAGAATCAAAAATGTGCCCTACGGTACTTACACCTTAATCGTACAATTCGTTGGTTACAACACATTACAAAAAGAGCTAAAAGTAAATGCTGCTTCTGTTGATGTTGGACAAATTAAGATCGGCGAAAATGTAGAACAACTCGAAGAGGTCGAAGTAAGGGCAGAAAAAACAAGTATCGAACGTTCTATTGATAAAAAAGTCGTAAACGTTAGTGATGCTATGATTGCTGAAGGAAACTCAGTTTCTGAGGTATTACAAACTATTCCAGAAATTAGTGTGGGTTCTGATGGAGCCATCTCTCTAAGAGGAGAAAGTAACGTTAGAGTACTTATTGATGGTAAACCCTCACAAATTGATCCTGCACAGATTTTCCAAACTTTGCCTGCCGGTTCTATCGAAAAAATTGAGGTCATCACTAACCCTTCGGCTAAATATGATCCTGATGGTTTATCGGGCATTATCAATGTGATTACCAAAAAAGATAAAATGAAAGGTCTTAACGGTAGTGCTAATATTGGTGCAGGTACTGGCGAGAAATACAATGGGTATTTAGGATTGAACTATAGAATCAAAAAGTTCAACTTCTTTGGACAAGGTTCATATGGAGAAAATAGATTCGAAAATCAAAAAGACTTAAGACGTATCTATTCTGATTCTTCTATTCCTTCTTTTGATCAGAAAGGTGATAATATCAGAAACGGTCGTTACTACAATACAAAATTAGGTGCCGATTACTTCTTGGATTCTACCAATACCATCACGTTCTATGCTGAACTTTGGGATTGGAAAGGTGGAGAAGAAAACTTCTTTACGAACAACAACATCCAAGGAGATCAGATTATCTTCTCTCAGAAAGAATACGGTAACCAAAACAATAGAGCGAGTGGTCAATCCTTCAGCTTAAACCATAGAAAAGAATTTAAGAAAGGTATTTTAGAGAGTGATGCTTTCTATAATGGAGGTACATCAGATTTCTCCACTTCATCTACACTAGAACAAGATGCATCAAGAAACTCATCTGTGGGTACCGATGCCAACTGGAATTATGCTTCTTTAAAAGTCGATTACTCTCATAAAATCAATGATAAATCGTCTTTAGAAACAGGTTATAAAGGTGAATTATTAGATGCTTCAGCTCAGATATCAAATAATTTGGGAGGAGTAATTAATAACTACAGCTATGATTATGATCAATACATCAACTCATTATATGGATCATACAGCATCGCTTTAGGTAGCTATTCTATCAAAGCTGGTTTGAGAGGAGAAGTTGCTACCATTGATGGTACTGTAAAAACAGAAAGCGGTCAAGATACCACTTATAGTATCAACTATGCGAGTTTGTTCCCTACCCTTCATGTTCAGAAGAAAATGGGTGAATTTAATACTGTTGGTGTAAGTTATTCGAGAAGAATTAACCGTCCTGGTATTTTTAACATGCTTCCTATCGAGCAACGTTCGAACTCATCGACTGTATCTGTGGGTAACCCGAACTTACAACCGTCTTATACCAACTCCATCAGCTTCGATCATAGTTACAACAAGAATAAATTAGGATTAAACACGAGTGTTTATTTAAGACATAGTACAGATATCATTAGAAACGTTTCCAGATACGATTCAGTTGAGGATGTCACCGTTTACACTTGGGCCAACTTAGGTTCGTCTATGACAGGTGGTGCTTCCATTTCTGCCAATTATCAAATTGCTAAATGGTGGAATATTGATGCCAACTTAAACTTCTTCTACTTGGAGATTCAAGATGACAACGAAGAGTTTACTGTTCCTCAAGATGCTAATCCTATCAACTGGACGGCTAAATTAAATACTCGATTTACTTTACCAAAGAACTTCACGATTCAAATTATGGGTAGATATGCAGGTCAGCAATACGATGCTCAGAATATCACACAGCCGACTTACGCACTTAACCTTGCAGTAAAAAAGGCCATCTTAAAACGTAAAGGTAATATCTCATTCAAAATTGATGATATTATTAATAGTGGTTTCACTAAAGATGTTTACGGTCGTGATTTCCAAGAACAAACTTACTATTTACAGGAACGCCCTGTATATAGATTATCTTTCTCTTATGCCTTTGGCGGACAGTTCCAAGGTAGAAAAGCGAGAAAGTTACATAGTTCTGGAGGGATGAATTAGGTAGTAGGTAGTAAAATAAAAAGAGTCAGTTTCAAAAATGAAGAAACTGACTCTTTTTGTTATATCTTTTTTATATTAATTCCCACTTTGTGTGAATGATACAAGCAGGTTTATCTTCTTTATAAATTCCAGTAATAAGGTGATAACCGTTTTCTGATTGCTGTTGTTCGGTAATCACGTCGACTTCCTGATCCAAGATTACTTCTGATAAGTAGTTGATCTCTACTTCTACCAATTTCTTTGATTTAAACGAATGTGGAATACTGTCCAACATCCAATCAAAGTACTTGATGTTATTGACATGGTTTACCGGGTCCAACTCAGAATACACCACTTTTCTTTTCGACTCGAAATCTTTAGATGAAGGTGGTTTAAGTTTACTTGGTTTCTCTAAAGTATTTAGATCATCTCTTTGAGTCACCTTATCCATAAACTCGGTAATCATAATGGGTCTTCTTCGCCTTAAATCGATGCCAAACCAAATGGAAGAACCTTGTATGATTACATTTCCTTTATCATCTTTAATCAAGAAATTTCTTTGGGAAGATAGTTTCTGAACATCATACACCCAAGTGGTAATATGAAGGTCTTCTGTCCATTTTGGCCACTTTTTGACTTCATATTTCAAGCTTCCTAATACCCAAGCATGACCGTTTTTCATCATTTCTCTTAGCCCAAATTTTTCGGCATTGGAATGATTCCCTGCCACTTCCTGAAAAATTTCAGAAATAGTAGAGGGCTTCATTTTATAGCCGGGACCAATTTGATGTGCTTTTACGGTTTGATGTTCCGACCACACTCCTTCTTTTAAACTACTACTCATCATCCATCATCTCAACGGTGAATGTTGCAGAGAAAGTCTTACCTTTTTCTAATGTTTGATTTGCATATTTCTCCTTGAAATTATGATTCTCATCTCTAAGATCAGCCACTCCATACCAAGGTTCAATACATACAAAATCGGCATTCTTTCCAACTGGAGTCCAAATTCCTAGAAGTGGCCAATCTTTAAAACCAATTCTCAGTTTTCTAGAATCATCTTTCTTTGTATAAATATCAAGATATTCCGATTTGAAATGATCGAAAATGATGGCATCGTCCTTAAATGTATCAAACTTTAACGGAAGGATTTTCTCCCCTTTCAATGCATCATGTTCAATGGCTCCGCTTCTTAACCCGTTATCCAATAATAATCTTTCAAACTCTTCTTGATGAGAGAATTCGATGACATAATCTTCGAATGATGTACCTGGAACGAAGTTGGTATTAAAACCTGGGTGGGCTCCCACTCCAAAATAAATAGTTTCCATATCCAAGTTATCTACTTGATATGTAATACTTAATTTATTGTCTTTGATCTCATAGATCGTTCTAAAAACAAACTTATAGGGATATTTCTGAATGGTTTCATGATCAAATCGCAATTCGAAAATACACGACAACTCGTCTTGAGTCACTAATTTATGTTCCATATCACGAGCAAAACCATGTTGAGGGAGTTTATAATTTACTCCATCCACTTCGTAATATCCTTCCTCTACTTGTCCAACAATTGGAAATAATACAGGTGCATGTCTCCCCCATACTTCCTTATCGGCTTGCCATAAATATTCTTGTTGATGTTGTTTATGATATACCGAATGTAACTCTGCCCCGTCTCTTGAAATCTTAACTGATAATACGGCGTTCTCTAGTGATACTAATCTGCTCATTTATGTTTAAATACGTAATGGTCAATATTTAATGTCTTTATCAAAAATTGATGTTTAAAAAGACATATTTTGTTGTAGTGAAAATAGAAAATTTAACTATAAAGTAAAAAGGGAAAATGAAGAAGTAGTGATAAAAAAGACTAATTATTGAGTAAATAAATTTTGATCAGTCTGATTATTAAATTTGATTACATCAATAATATCCTTCGTCAGTTTGTGAAACTCATTGATCTCACCTTCCAATACTGAATACTCTTCAATTTTATAGGTATTAATATATCCTTCTAACCCTTCCTCACCAAGCACTATTAACTTTCTTATTTTCAGAGCTGCATCAGTTTTATAATTTTGTCTTTTAATTTCTTGCTCTATGTGTGTTGGGATTTTAGTAAGAAATGCTCTGACATAAAATGCTTTAAATTTCAGATCTTTAGATACTTGAATAGGAGTTCCGTTTTGATCTTTTAAAAATAACTGCACCTCTTCAACTTCTCCTATTTTATGCTCTATAGGATGTTTTATTAAAGTTGAGTAAAGCGAAAATAATTTGTAATTAACGATTTTATTTGAGCCTTTTAGATTCTCAATTCTGTATCCTAAGAATAATTTCTGATTATTGTAGGTTTTCACTGAGTAGTTTACAGATGATAATGGTTGATCATCTAATAAAAAGCGAACACGACAAAGGCTATCCTCATCTTCATATCTACTTATATATTTTCTTATTGTCCCCTCTTTCAGCTTCATTTCAATTGTATTCATCAAAAATAATTCTGCCTTAACAGAATCAAATTCAGATAGGGGCAATTTTTGATAATAAGGTGGATGCAATAATATTGTATCACGTTCCATTTTAGTCATCGCTAGATTACCTTCCCTCTCAACTAACGCCTTATAAAAATTCTCATCTATATAATCAAAGACTTTCACCTCAATAAAAGGTGGTTTCTCTGAAATAATTTCATAGTCAATTCTCTCAAGAGCGTTCCATCTTTTAGTGAATAATTTTTTAGACTCCTGATAAGAATCTCCTGTAATTTTAAACTTTACAAGAGAATAGGTTTGTGTTGATTTCTCATCATTTGATGAAGTACATGAAAGTAAACAACATACGATTAGGAAGAGAGAAGTTATTTTGTTCAGCATGATAATTTAGTAGTTAAATAAAAAAGTCAGGTGATACTTTCTTAAAGTAATCACCTGACTTAAATATACTATTTGTAATTAAAAATTACTATCGGTATTCTATTATTGTGAATTACAGAAGAACTGTTCCCAACCATCTTCTCATTTCGTGTTCTGGTCGGTTGACACGCTCTGCGTAATCTTTTAATTGATCTTCGTTGATTTTACCCAAACCGAAGTATCTCGATTCTTGGTTACCGAAATACCAACCTGATACCGCCGCAGCAGGCGTCATAGCATAGCTTTCAGTTAATTCAACACCAATGTTATTGGTTACATCAAGAAGCTTGAATAATTTGTCTTTCTCAGTATGATCTGGACAAGCAGGGTAACCCGGAGCTGGACGAATACCTTGGTATTTCTCGTCAATCAGATCTTCATTATTAAAGATCTCATCTTTTGCATATCCCCAAATTTCCTTTCTTACTTTCTCGTGCATCAATTCAGTAAAGGCTTCTGCTAAACGGTCGGCTAAAGCTTTTACCATAATGCTGTTATAATCATCATGATCCGCTTCGTATTGTTCGACCAATTTATCTAAACCAATACCTGCAGTTACTGCGAAACCTCCAATGTAATCTTGTCTACCTGATTCTTTAGGTGCGACAAAATCGGTTAAACAGAAGTTTGGCTTGCCTGCTGCCTTTTTATTCTGCTGTCTTAAATGACATAACAACTCTGTTTTCTTAGAACGATCTTCTTTAAAGAATATCGAATGATGATGATCTGCATCTGGTAATTCAACATCAGTAACTTCGAAATCATACAACTCGATGTCATCATCATTGACACTGTTCGCAGGGAAGAAACCAATAACTGCATTGGCTTGCAATAATTTCTCGTCGATGATCTTTTGTAGCATCGCTTTAGCATCTTTATAAAGATCTGTCGCTTGAGTTCCTACAACTTCATCTTTTAAAATTGCAGGGTAACGACCGGCCAATTCCCACGTTTGGAAGAATGGCGTCCAATCTAAATACTTAGCAATTTCTTCCAAGTCATATGCTTCGAATACTTTTGTTCCTAAGAACGATGGCTTTGTAATTGAAGAAGTTTCCCAATCGATAGCCAATTTATTTTTACGAGCATCTTCGATTGAAATCAGCTTTTTCGCGCCTTGGCGTTTAGCGTGAGTAACTCTTAAATTAGCGTATTCATCTTTGAATTCTTGAATAACTTCTTTGGTGTATTCCTTATTCTCCGATGTATAAGCAGATGCAATTGGCACTGACTTAGAAGCATCCAATACGTGTACTACTGAACCTGAATATTGAGGGTCAATTTTTACCGCTGTATGTACTCTTGAAGTCGTTGCCCCGCCAATCATTACTGGAATATTCAGTTCTTGACGTTCTAATTCTTCGGCAACGTAAACCATTTCGTCTAGTGATGGAGTGATCAAACCACTTAATCCGATAACATCTACTTTTTCTTCAACAGCTGTTCTAATAATTTTATCCAACGGCACCATTACTCCAAGGTCGATGATCTCGAAGTTGTTACAAGCTAATACTACACTAACGATATTTTTACCGATATCGTGTACATCACCTTTTACGGTCGCCATCAAGATTTTACCGGCAGAAGATGAAGCTGATAATTCTGGATTATTGGCTTTCTCTTCTTCAATATATGGAATAAGAATCGCTACCGCCTTTTTCATCACACGAGCAGATTTCACTACCTGAGGAAGGAACATTTTACCCTCTCCAAATAAATCACCTACTACGTTCATGCCATCCATCAAAGGACCTTCGATCACTTCAATAGGACGAGCGAATTTCTGACGTGCTTCTTCTACATCTTCATCAATAAATTCTACTAAACCTTTTACTAAGGCATGAGATAGACGTTGTTCTACTGGATTTTCTCTCCAAGATAAGTCCACCTCTTTTTTCTTACCTTTTGATTTTACTGTTTCTGCAAAATCAACTAAACGTTCAGTAGCATCTTCTCTTCTATTCAAAAGAACATCTTCAACATGTTCTAATAAATCTTTTGGAATTTCTTCATACACCTCGATCATACCTGGGTTCACAATACCCATGTCCATACCTGCTTTACCAGCATGGTATAAGAAAGCGGAGTGCATTGCTTCACGAACTGCATTATTTCCTCTAAATGAGAATGAAATGTTGGAAACACCACCACTTACCATCGCATGTGGTAAGTTTTCTTTGATCCATTTTGTGGCTTTAAAGAAATCAACTGCATAGTTGTTGTGCTCTTCGATACCTGTGGCAACTGCCAAGATATTCGGATCAAAAATGATGTCTTGAGGTGCGAAACCCACTTTATTAACAAGAATATCATACGATCTCGAACAGATTTCTTTTCTTCTCTCGAAGTTATCTGCCTGACCATCTTCATCAAATGCCATGACAACTGCTGCAGCACCATATTTTTTGATGGTTGTTGCTTTATAAATAAAGTCCTCTTCTCCTTCTTTCAAAGAGATCGAGTTGACAATACCTTTACCTTGCAATGTTTTCAGACCTGCTTCAATAATTTCCCATTTTGATGAATCCACCATAATTGGAAGCTTGGCAATATCTGGTTCAGATGCGATTAGATTTAAGAAACGTGTCATACATTCCTTAGAATCCAACATCCCTTCATCCATATTGACATCAATTACCTGAGCACCACCTTCTACTTGGTGTCTTGCAATTTCGATGGCTGCTTCAAAATCACCGTTTTCAATCAAACGACGGAATTTGGCAGAACCTGTTACGTTGGCCCTCTCACCCACGTTAACAAAAATGCTATCCGGCTTGATCGTTACAGGTTCTAAACCACTTAATCTTTGGTAAGGTGCTTGAGTTGGAATTTCTCTCACCTTCGCTTTGCTGAATGTCTCTGCAATTCCATTAATATGGTCAGGTGTTGTACCGCAACATCCACCAATAATATTCACTAATCCATCAAAAGATTCTAAGATTTTACTCATCTCTTCTGATGTCTGATCGTACTCACCAAATTCGTTAGGAAGACCCGCATTTGGATAGGCTGAAACGTTGGTATCAGCAACACGAGATAATTCTTGAATGTATGGACGGAGTAAATCTGCGCCTAATGCACAGTTCAATCCTACACTAAATAGATCTGCATGTCTGATAGAGTTCCAGAATGCTTCGACTACTTGTCCAGAAAGCGTTCTACCCGATGCATCTGTAATCGTACCAGAAACCATCAATGGTAAACGTTCTCCTTTATATAAATTAGGGAATTCAGCCTCTCTCCCTTTTGGAGCTGCAGAAACTACATTTCCTTCTTCAACATCAGTAAAATATTTATCAGCAGCAAATAGAGCTGCTTTACAGTTTAGCGTATCAAATACTGTCTCGATTAAGATCGTATCCGCTCCACCTTCTGCTAGACCTTGTACCTGTAAATAGTAAGCTTCAACAAGATCATCAAAAGTAACCGCTCTATAACCTGGATCGTTTACATCAGGAGAAATAGATGCCGTTCTGTTCGTTGGTCCTACTGCTCCCGCTACAAAACGAGGTTTGTGAGGTTCCAATTCAGTGTATTCAGCTGCTGCTTCTTTTGCCAACTTTGCAGAGGCATAGTTCAACTCATACACATCTGGCTCCATTTGATAATCGGCCATAGCGATAGTCGTACCACTAAATGTATTCGTCTCAACGATATCAGCTCCTGCTTTGAAATATTGTTTGTGAATATCACGAATAATATCCGGCTGAGTGATAGAAAGCATATCATTGTTCCCTTTCACATCACATGGGTGATCTTTAAATCGTTCACCTCTGTAATCCTCTTCACCTAATTTATGCTTTTGAATCATGGTACCCATCGCACCATCTAATATGAGCACACGCTCTTTTGCTAACTCTCTGAGTTTTTTCGACATCTGATATTTTAAAAGTTACGTTTCACATCCTCTCCCTTTGAAGAGTTAAAAACGTGCTTAAAAGTTACTGTTGAGACTTCCATTCCCGATTGAATGCTATAGCTCATCTTTCTCGGACACCTCCGAGGCGGGATTTGGCACCTGAAGCTGGGCGCAACGGTTGCCATGACATCTACGAGCCCGATCTCTTATGTCATTCGTGATAAGCACAGTGCAAATTAAATACAAAATGAAGAAAAGACCATATTTTATTGAATGAAATCGCCTTTTCGTCATCAATTTTAATACGAATACTTAATTTTTTTCAATTTTTTTAAATGTTCAATTTATCCAATAAACATAAGAGTATTTGATACACTTTATAAATTTAGAAATGGGTTGCGCAATCTGTTTCGAAACCTTTCGTACAGAAAAATAAAATCACGTTATCCGTAAATGACAACCGATTGCGCAACATGTATCGCAACATTCCGAAACTTTAAAAAACAGAAATCCAAAAATAGTACAACAATAGTCCACTTTTAGACAAAAGAACTGACTTACAACAATTTGTAATTCTATAGATTAAGACTTAGAATTGTAAAAGACAAAAACATAGCTATCTACTGCGCAAAACTTGAAATGAATTATAATTTACTGCTATTACGTATTGTCTAAAAGTTATCTAGCTAGAAATTCTCTATTACAGTCATGTTTGATGAAATGACAAACATGCCCATTTTTTTTGCACATGTCCGTTACATGTCCATTTAAAACTACATTTAACTAATGAAAAAATTATTACGTTTCTTCAGTCTAATGCTATTGATGACCATAGCATTCACGTCCACATTGTATGCTCAAGAAAGAAAACTAACCGGGACAATTCTCGATGAAAACAAAACTCCTTTACCTGGTGTAAACGTGATTGTCACAGGAACATCAAAAGGTACAACTACTGATTTTGAAGGAAGCTTTTCTATTCTTGTTTCAGAATCAGCCAAAACGCTATCATTTAGTTATATCGGATTTTTTGAACAAGTAGTTGAAATCGGAAATAAAACTAAATTCTCTATCATTCTAAAAGAAGATGCTAAACAACTTTCGGAAGTAGTTGTAGTCGGTTATGGTCAGATGGAGAAAAAAGATGTGACAGGCGCCATGTCTTCTGTTAAGGCAGAAGATTTTAACCAAGGTGTGATGTCCTCTCCTGATCAATTGATTCAAGGTAAAATTGCTGGTGTTCAGATGACTCCATCTTCTGGGGAGCCAGGTGCAGGTGTCAACATTCGTGTTCGTGGTGGTACATCATTAACTGCATCCAATGAGCCTTTATACGTTATTGATGGCTTTCCAATTGATAATACTGCATCAGACCCAGGTACTTCTGGTGTATATTCAAATTCTGCTAGAAAAAATCCATTGGCCACTATCAACCCTGCCGATATTGAGTCATTTGATATCTTAAAAGATGCTTCTGCAACAGCTATTTATGGAGCGAGAGGAGCAAATGGTGTCATCATCATTACCACTAAGAAAGGTAAAGAAGGTACTGCTAAAGTAAATTATGATGCTTACTTTGGTGTATCGACTATTTCTAAAAAATTAGGCATTTTAACTGCTGACGAATACCGTTCAGCTACTGCTGCAGAAGGAACTACTCCACTAGATTTAGGAGCAAATACGGATTGGCAAGAAGTGATGACACAGCAAGCAGTGACTCAAAATCATAATTTGGGTGTTTCTGGAGGAACAAAAACAACTCAGTATAGATTCTCTGTCAATTATCTTAACCAAGAAGGTATTATGATTAATTCGGGTATGGAAAGAATTGGTGCCCGTATGAATATCACTCAAAAGTTATCCGATAAAGTAACGCTTGGAGCAAACATGATGGGTTCATTCACTAAAAACAACAACCTTCCATACGGTGTTGGCGGTGCCCTAGATGGTGGTGTCATCAATAACATGATCCGTATGTCTCCACTCCTTCCACAAGACTATTCTTCAGCAAACCAATTGGAGAAGAACCCTTATATCATGGCCACGAATGTAAGAGATTTTACCAACACCCAAAGAGTTTTAGGTAATGCTTTTTTAGAAGCTGAATTAATCCCTGGATTAAAAGGCAAATTAAATGTTGGTGGTGATTTAACTTCAGCAAAGAGAAATGCTTATTTACCTGGTACTATTGAATGGGTTGGTAAAGGAAATGGAAATGCAGATGTTCGTAATAACTTCCTTCATAACATGCTTTTTGAAGGTACATTAAACTATACAAAAACATTTGGTGATACTAAATTGAATGCTCTTGCTGGTTATACTTATCAAGCATTTGGGTCGGAGTACAATGCCATAAATGCTACTGGATTCCAAGTAGATAATATTGCAGAGTATAACCTTAACGCTGCTAGTGGATTGGTTATTCCAGATTCAAACAAAGAATCTAATAAACTGATTTCTTGGATTGGTAGAGCAAATGTGAGTTTTAAAGATAAATATGTCTTTACTGGTACACTTAGAGTTGACGGATCTTCAAGATTTGGTGCGAATAATAAGTGGGGGCTATTCCCTTCAGTTTCTGGTGCGTGGAGAATTTCAGAAGAGGACTTCTTATCAACAAGCACAGTGTTTAGTGATTTAAAACTTCGTGCAGGTTGGGGTATTACTGGTTCTCAAGAAATTGGTAACTACCGTTCACTTCCTACTTTAGATGGCGGTAAATCGTTCAGTGCTGTAGGAATTGGATCGGGTGTAACGTATAACAATTATGCTAACCCTGATTTGAAATGGGAAGAAACTTCTCAAATCAACATTGGTTTGGATTATGAATTATTCGAAGGCAAAGTATTTGGTACTATCGATGTATATCAAAAGCACACAAAAGATTTATTGTTAGAGCTTCAAGCCGCTCAACCTGCGCCAGTTGATATATTCTTACAAAATGTTGGTGAATTGAAAAATCAAGGTATCGAGCTATCAATTAACACAGTCAACGTAGCTAAAGATAATTTCACATGGCAAACAGGAATTGTTGCCGCTCACAACAAAAATGAGGTATTAAATATTGGCGATTATGATCAAATCCTTACGGGTGCTGTTGGTGGTCGAGGTCAGGTAGGTCAATTTGCCCAAGTCATTCAAAAAGGACTTCCTTACGGTACTTTTTATGGTAAAAGATACGAAGGACTAGATGAAAGTGGTAATGCGATTGAATCAGATGATCTTCATGTATTAGGACAAGCACTACCAAAATGGACTTTAGGTATCAATAACTCTATGACGTTCGGTAAGTTTGATTTTAATTTCTTCTTTAATGGTGCGTTCGGACATCAAGTATTTAATAACACAGCACTTGAATTCTCTTCTACTAATGATATCTACAGCGATCAATCTACTTATAATGTGATGAAAAATGCAGTAGATGAAGGAATCAGAGCGACAAAATACAATTCTAAATTTATTGAGGATGCTTCATTCTTGAGATTATCAAACCTAACATTAGGTTATACTTTCGATATGAACGAAGTTAAATTTGTAAAAAACTTGAGACTATATGTTTCAGGACAAAATCTATTTGTCATCACAAACTACTCTGGTTACGACCCAGAAGTTAATGCTCCTTCGGGAGGTACTCAAGTTCCTCCTATTGGCATTGACTATAACAACTACCCTGCTGCCAGAACATTCATAGGCGGTTTATCAGTTGAATTTTAATCCTCTCTTTTTACTAAAACGAAACAATCATGACAAAAAATAAATGGATCAAGATTTTTGCAATGGCTTCACTAATCGGAGCTTCAGCTTGTACTAACCTTGACGAAGATCTTCATAGCTCAGTGACGGATGAGTATTTCCAAAATCCTGAGAATTTAGCCACTGCCGTAGCACCGATTTATGCTTCACTTAGAAGTTTCTATCATCATGAAAACTATTGGGGTTTTAATCAAGTTTCCTCTGATGAAACGCTTGTTCCTACAAGAGGAGGTGACTGGTATGATGGTGGAAAATGGCTGCAATTAAATGCACATACTTGGGATGCTACTCATCCTCACTTACCTGGTTTATGGAATGCTCCTTACACTGGTATTGCTAGAGCGAATGGTTTATTAGAAACTTTAGAATCTTTTAATGAAACGGATGATATTAAATCAACTAAAGCAGAAGTACGTTTCCTTAGAGCTTATTATTACTTCGTTTTAATGGATATGTTTGGTAATGTACCATTAGTTTTAGTATCAAAGCACGATGGTGATACTCCAGCATCTTCTCGTCCTGAACTGACTCAATTTATCATTGATGAATTAGAAGCTGTAAAAGATATTTTACCTGCTTCACCTGCATATGCTAGAGTGGGCCAAGGTGCAGCTTATGGTTTATTGGCAAAGATTTATTTAAATGCTGGTGTCTATTTACAAGATGGTTCAACTGTTGTTGCTCCAACTACCGCTCAATTGGACAAGGTGATTGAATATACATCCAAAGTAGAAACCTTAGGTTACAGCCTCTATTCTTCTTACCTAGAAACATTCAAATTAGGGAATGAAGAAGGGAATACAGATTATATCTTTAGTATCACTTATACTGCAGATGATCCACTAGGTAACCATGGTAATTCATGGGGTGTTCATTACGATACTTATAAAGTGAAAGGTGTTGAATGGGCAGTTCCATCAAAATGGAATGGTTTCTCGATAATGACTGATCGATATGAATCATTTAGTGATGATGATTTGAGAAAGGATCAGTTCTACACTGAATTTGAATCTGTAAGTGGCGATATCGTTCAACACGAACCGGAGTTACCATTATTTGATGCGAATAAAACACAAGGTGTTCGTTTGATGAAGTGGGAGCCTGATGCTGGTGCAGTGGGCGTTTCTTGGGGTGGATGGTCAGGTAACGACTTCCCTATCCTACGTTATGCAGATATTTTATTAATGCATGCTGAGGCATTGGCTCGTAAAGGGGATCCAGGAACTGCGATGCAAATCATCAATACATTAAGAACAGAAGGTGGTCGTTTTAAAAGTGGTTCTGCTATTGCAGATGCAAACACTCATTATGCTCAGCTATTATCTGATGGTAAAGTTGAGAATGAATTAGACTTCATCTTAATGGAAAGAGGTTGGGAATTATGTTGGGAAGGTGTAAGAAGACAAGACCTTATCCGTTTCGGCAAATACCTAGATGTATGGCAAAACAAGCAAATGGAGAATGATCCTGATGCTTTTGAATTAAGAATGAATGATCAAGATGTTGAATATCAGTTCTGGTTACCTTCTCAAGGCAAACCATCTGATGGTACGAAAAGGTATTTATTCCCAATACCTCCAACTCAGGTTGCTACCAACCCAAATCTTGATCAGAATACAGGTTATTAATTTCTTAAAAAGGAAAAAAGATCCGCATTTACTTTATTATTGAGATAAATTCAGACACCATCGAATTCTGTTCGATGGTGTTTTTTTTATTCGTTTTTTAGATGAAGATCCACTAATTAATTTCAAACTGAGCAAACAGAGCCATATGATCTGTCGGCCAAATGCCTAACGGAGACACAATACTATCCTCTGTGACTTCACTTACTACTTTATTATAGGCAATAGATGCTCTCGGACCTATCAAATACGTTTTCTCACATCTGATATTTTGAGAAGGATTGTAGAATATATAATCAATTCTATCCCTATCATCTGATTTTGGTGCCCAAACTAATTTAGAAAAATCAACATCCGGATTATATACAGGAAATGTAAAACCAGGGTGAGATATTGGGTTAGGATACTGTTCTCTATAAACATCTTTAAAATTATTATCCTCTAATTCTTTGGTACAAGTCCATGGGATCACCAACCCATTATGTTCATATTTATGCTTATTCGCCTCGACCCAATCTAAGTGTGACGCCTCATTGAAGTCTCCAGCTAAAATCACTAACCTACCTTTACCCATTTCTTTTTTAGCATCAGTTATAAATAGTTTTATCGCTTCAATTCTCTTCGATCGATTATTGTAGTTTAGAATAGAATCTTTATCAAATATAGGAGCCTTCAATTCCTCCCATGTGCTTCCATCATATCCTCTTGGTAAATAAATTGCACAATTTCTGTAATCTAAATGAGCTGAATAAAAAGCTATTTCCTGATGATTATAATTAATTATAGCTTTAGTAATGGATCCCCTATCGTCTTTTACCGGATAAAACATTTCCTGCTTAACTATGGGATATTTTGATAAAATACCTGAATCTTGACTGCTATCCATATAACATGTGAAGCCCTCTTGCTTTAAATCTTCTACCATACGTTTTGCTAAAGAACTTTTATTATAGTTTCTAACCTCGCTTAAAGCAATAATATCAGCTTCTGAATTGATAATCTCTGTAATTATCGCTTCATATCCATTAGGGACAACCGTCCCTTCTTGCCATATATTAAATTGAAGGACTTTTATGTTATATGATGATGATTGAGAACAAAAGGTAAAAAATAAAACCCCTAAGAATAAGGATAATAAGGTGTTTGTTTTCATGATAATGGATTCTAGTATTGTTGTTATCGATCGACGAAAAAAAAATATTTTTTTCAAAAAAAATCAAACTTGAATTGTACAAATTTTAAGCAAAATAAGTACATTTTTCAGAAAATCATACACTATTTTCAACCGATTGCACCCCATTTTTTATTAAAAATTGTCCTTCTATCTATTTCCGAAACCGATTGAAATTGTATTTATTACGCTTTTAAGTAGTTTTATCAAAATAATACAATTTTAACTATTTTCACATCTATATATCCACTTTATAATATTTGTAAAATACGAATGTATGTCGTACTATTGTAATGTAATATGAAATGAAAAACAGTCGAATACATAATAATAATGACGTATTTGACAAATATGAAAATGAAATAAAATTCTTTAATCAAACTCTCTTATTGTCCATCTTAAAAGAGTGATATAATAATAATACAATTATAAAAAATATGGCGGGTTGTAAGTAAAACTTTTGTCTATGGTTTTACAAGCGGTGTCAGAGGGTGCATGCTCTCTGACATTCCCCAAAAAATCGAAGTGTTTAACACTTCAACCTTCTTACTATAAGTTGCAATCTAATTAATAAGATATTCTCTTCTTTGCTTCGGCAATGCGGTACTCGTTAAGATACATCTTAACCCGTATAAGAGATCATCCAGACTTCCACTGATGGATTTAATTAGTTTCGGCTCAATTTTGAGCGCGGGGACACTCTCCCGCCATACTTATAGACAAGTCTCCTATACCTTTCGGGGTATAGGGGTACTTGTCAAGAATTTAGATTATAAAAAAAGCTGTGTATCTCTACACAGCTTTTTTTGTATATCATTACTTGCTTAACCCTCACAAGACACGCAACCATCATCAGTTACATTCATCTGAGTTCTAAGGATACTTTCGCTTCTTTGGTAATAAAGTGTCTTCACCCCTAACGCATGTGCTTCTAATAACACTGCGTTAATATCCTTTACAGGAGTATTTGGAGGGAAGTTCAAGTTCAAGCTTTGTGATTGATCTAAGAATTGCTGACGTAAAGCAGCTTGACGAACAATCTGCATTTGATTAATCTCCTTAAATGTCAAGAATAGTTCTTTCTCTTCATCAGTTAAGCCATTGATGTTTTGAACAGAACCACCATCAGCAAGAATTTGTTTCCAAACTTCGTCTTCATTCAATCCTTTTTCTTCAAGTAGTTCTACTAGAAGTTTATTCTTTCTTGAGAACACTCCTTTTGCAGAATCCATTACATAATAGTTACTTGCCAAAGGTTCAATACCTGTACTGTAACCACCTGCAATTAATGCGTTTGAAGTTGTTGGTGCAACAGTTAAAAGAGTAGCGTTTCTACGTCCCGTATCCATCATCACTTTAGGTTCTCCATAGGCGTTAGCCAATTTTTCAGAAGCTCTAATAGATTGCTCTTTAATCTGTTTGAAGATAATTCTTGTCCAAGAATCAGCTGCAATACCTACAAAAGGAATTTTCTTCTTTTGTAAGAAACTGTGCCATCCAAGAACACCTAAGCCAAGAGCTCTATGATTTTTAGCAAAGTTCACGGCTCTTTGCATGTGCTCGATGTCTTTGGCTTTATCAATAAATTCTTCCATTACAGCGTCCAAGAAGAAAATAGCTGTTTCAACTACATCTGTATCTTTCCACTCGTCGTATCTCACTAAGTTTAGTGATGATAAACAACAAACAAAAGATTCTTCTTCGTTAGATGGAAGCATAATTTCTGAACAAAGGTTAGAAGCCTTAATTTCAAAACCTTGGTCTTTATACCATCTAGGTCTTTGATTATTGGCATTGTCCTTATACATGATGTAAGGAATACCTTTTTCAATTCTAGACTTAATCACTTTTGCCCATACTTCACGAGATCTTCTGTCACCTGATCTAACATTATCAATAAAATTGTCAGATACAGTTACGCCCATGAATATATTTTGAATACTTTTCCCAACGTCTTTAATCGTCAAGAACTCATCAATATCACCATGTTCTACATCCAAGTAAGCGGCAAGCATACCTCTTCTTGTACTTCCTTGATTTGTACCATTAATTACTGAATCGTACATTTCAAGGAATGGATAAACACCATTTGATGTCCCATTATTTGTGATTTTTGCACCTCTAGGTCTAACATCAGACATGTTAATTGATGTACCACCACCAATTTTAGACATCATCATGACTTCGCCCAAAGAAGCACCTATTCCAGCAATACTATCTGGAATATAACTACCAAAACAACTAATAGGTAAACCTCTTTCGGTTCCCATATTAGACCAAACTGGAGAAGCAGGACATAAATAGTTATTCCAAATCGCATCAAAGAACCTCTTTTCGAAATCGGGCCTTTTTAAACGACTTGCGGCTGCCTTAGCGATACGAGTAACTGCATCTCTTACAGTTTCTCCTTCTAGTAAATAACCATTTTGTAAAGTTTGAAGACCTTCTTTTGTCATCCATTTTGGATTTGCTTCAAGATTAGAGGCCTCGGTAGTTAATGTAATTTCAGACATGTTGTGTATGAGGGTGTAGAAATAAGAGTATCAATTTATTATTTAGAAAAGATCATCAGCAGTTACTGATTGTGTCTTTTTAGTATATTCTGTAGGTCTTACAGCGAAGAAATCGTCGTGTGCTAAACCAAATACTTCTTCATCGAACCATTGCATTTTCTTCAATGTTTCTTTATCAACTTCAAAGATAGGTTTTAGACCAATTTCGCTTAAACTTTTATTCAGACGATCTCTCATGAAGTGAACTAAATGTTCTATTGGTAAAAATTCCAACTCACCATCTTCAAAAATACCATTCAGCAACCTTACTTCCACATCGTGAGAAATTTTTGCTGCTTCATAGATACGATCTTGAAGTTCTTTAGTATTCAACTCAGGGTATTCAGCAATCATCGTATTGTATAACCACATACCTGCACGTGCATGAGAGTTTTCATCCTTAGCAGACCACTTGATAATGTTACCAATACCTTTAAGTTGATTTTTGAATTTTTTATAGGACAGTAAAATAGCGAACTGAGAGAATAAGTTTACATTTTCAGTAAAACACGAGAAAATTGCAATACTCTGTAATAGGTCGTGCGGTTGGGCATTTCCATTTTTATCCACAGTTACCTGAGAGAGCATTTCAAGACGTTCCATAGCAGTCTCGTCTTCTAAGAATGCCTCAAAATTGTCCAAATCCAACAACTCGTTTAAACGTGCATATGCAGATGCGTGACGAGCTTCATTTTCAGCAAAAGTAATGGCCATTGCCTTAATTTCTGGCTTAGGTATAAACTGACCAATCACCCCCCAAAAATCATCCTGAACATTAGTTTCAGTTTGGGCAAACGTTTTCAGGATGTTACCAATAACATCTCTTTCTTGATCTGTTAAATTGGTTTTGAACTGCTGAATATCTGCATCAAAGTTTACTTCGGAGTGAATCCAGAAAGTTTGGTGAATAGCGTCAATAAAATCTTGTGCCTTTGGGTATTCAAAGGGTTTGTAAGCTACACGTTTATCTAATAAGCTCATCTTTTGGATGTTTTTTTAATACAACTAATGAAAACATATAAATGTTCTCATTGAACAACACAATGCTTTATTTTCTTTATAAGCTGACGGAAAAGCCCAGGCATCAAATTGATTTACTCAGACAGTTCTTTTACTCCCCATTATCCCGATGGAGGTTACAAGCAACAACTTAGGCAGGTCTTCTGACTAAACTATAATATAATTTTGATTCAACCTTCCCACATTTAAAATGCAGTGGATTTTTCGAATTCATTTTCATAGTATTACAGCTGCGGGTACAGTACAGGCCTCTCACCTGTTTCCCTTTTCACCAAAGCAAAATGCAAATTGCTTTAAGCACCTTCGTCATAACAAATAAATGGCCTTTTATTGATAATAGCAAACATTTTCTAACATAGTTTTTGTTAAAAAAAATCCCACAAAATTAGTTGCATTTTGCTTGACTCATTTAAAAAAAATGATAAGAGGTAAAGACACTCAAATTGACATTTAATTGCATTTTTTTAATATCAATATTTTAAAGGTATATGAAATAATTTTGTAATACTTGAATTAAAAAAAAGTGTAAGACACACACAATAAATCAAAAACCTTTCTTATACTTGGATAACGTCTATATACGTATTCATTAATCTCATTTTAAAATGGACTAATCTAAGTTACTCTGTTTACAACTCAATTATATTTTAGTGTCATTAATTTTAAGATTGATTAAATCTACTTGTAAAATTCAAACAATTATTAAATTATACTTGATTTTTGAGGAATTAATCAATATGAATTACATTAAAACGCTTCTCCGAAGGTTAAATATAAACCAGAACTTTTTTCTGATCCAATTCCATAATCTACTCGAATAGAAGCTTTGTCCTTTTTATTAATCAAAAATCTTAATCCGCCACCTCCTGCAAACTTAAAACCTTGGCTATCAAAATTTTCGTAAGTCGAAAAAACATTTGCCGTTCCAATGAAGGCTGTCATCCCAATTCTCCAGAATAAATGTTGTCTAAATTCAGATTGTAATGCCACCATTTTTTGGTCTCTCCAACGGCCTTCATAAACACCTCTCATCATGTTTAATCCGCCCATCAAAGCCATCTCTCTAAAAGGAGTATTATCACCAAAAGTTTGTTTCGTTAAACCCTGAAAAGCTAACACAGAAGTACCTTCTTTTTCTCTACTTAAATCAAAATATTTTCTGAGATCTAATGTCAATACATTAAAATTATAATCACTACCAAATATACTATTGTATACTTCAAAGCGACCTTCAATAAAAAATCCTTCTTTGGGAGAAAGTACCAGATCCCTTGTATCCCATTTATAAGTAGTCCCTAATCCAGATACGCTACCCCCTTCATATCCTGGCAAAGTGGTAATATCTGCTGGAGTACCATCTTTTTTTGGACCTAAACTAATATCCCAATAATTGGCATAACGCAATTGTAGACCTAGGAACATTTTCTCTTTTAATTTCTTCAAGATTTGTTGCCTAAAGTCGATCTTACTCCAATCTACCAATTGCTCATCCTCGTTCGAAGTAGTACTTCCTACACCATAATATTTCTCAGGATATTTTGAATGCTCCCAAGTACCTTCTAACAACCAATCTTCATTTTTAGTGAAAATTGTATGTTCTAATTTAAGACGAAGCTGATTTTCTAATGTGTAAAATCCAATAAATGTAGCATTCGACGGTCTTGTACCAAAAGTAGCATCAGGCATTTTAAACTGAAAAACAGATAATACGCCGAATTCCCAACTTGTTTCTTGTGCATAAGCCGGATAAGGAAAAGCGGTTATTTGATGTTTATAAACTGTATCTCTTTCATTTAAATTTTGTGCATGACATGTAATCACCGAAATAAATAAATGAAGTAAGCATAGTCTAAAAAATAGTCTCATATCAGTTGGTTTGCTTGTTCAATGAATGAATAGAATAATTTAAGTGCAAGATACTATAATATAAATTGACATCGTAATAATATTTTTTAAGGATCTACCCTTCTTCTATGAATATCAAATGATAGAACCTTTTAATATATTTTCTATTGAGAATTATAAACATCCCCTCCTTTTGAGAAGTTTTAAAATAGTATTAGATTAAAAATTAGTTGAGAATTTTTCAAGTTTACATTTCTAAAGAGTATGGGTTTTATTGCAATTGATTTTGAAACAGCGAATGATAAAAAAACAAGTTCTTGCTCTATCGGTCTTGCTGTGGTTGAAAATCAAGAAATTATTGATACACAACACCACCTTATTCAACCTTTTCCGAACTACTATTTTGATAAAAATATATCCATTCATGGTATCACTCCAGAAATGACATTCGATGCACCTACATTTGACAACGTATGGGGTGATCTTTCGAATTTACTGACAAAATACCCTCTAGTGGCACATAACGCAGGTTTCGACATGAATGTGCTATTAAGTTCATTACAAGTTTATGGAACACACCTGCCTTCTATTTCTTTTTTCTGTTCATTGGTGATGGCAAGAAAAGCCTTCCCTGGATTACCTAGTTATGGACTTGCCAATCTTTCCAGACATTTTGATATACAATTGAACCATCATAATGCAGAAAGCGATGCAATGGCGTCTGCAATTATTTGTATCGAAATGCTAAAAGAACACGGCTGCGATTCGCTGGATCAACTAAGCAATAAGTTCAACCATAAAATTGGCAATGTTTCTTCTGATAATGGCTATTCTTCCTACGGAAGTGGTCGACCTTACAAGAAGAGAAAAGAATATGGTTTTAGTGCACCCAAAAATGTAGATCCTAAAAACAGGTTTTACAAGAAATCGGTATGCTTTACAGGGCGGCTAACGGAAATGAATAGAAAAACAGCCATGCAAAAAGTAGTCAATATTGGGGGTTATGTGATTCCTGAGCAGATTTCTCCGCAAACGGATTTTTTAGTCGTAGGTAAACAAGATTACAAGAAGTATGGAGAAGGGTTTAAGTCAACAAAAATACGTCATGCGGAAGCGTATGCAGAACAAGGGTTTCCCATCTTCATTATGGGAGAAAATGAGTTTCTGATGAGTTTCGATGATTAGGCAAGTAAACGCATATTCTTGAAAATGGAAATTTTGATTTTATCTCCTTTATCACCTATCAGATAAAATTTCCTTCGTTTATACAAAAACTCTCCATTAGGCATTTCTTTGACAATTTTTGTGGTAGATTGCTTAATGGTAAAGATGACGTCTTCAATTTTTATTTGAAAGGGTACATTTTCGTAGGGGAAATAGCAAACAATAGATAGGTTTAAATCTTTATTAGTGAGTAGACTTTTAATATACATACAGTTGATTTATAGGGTTTAACGCAATGAGTAATCAATGTTAGCACATTTTACTAACAAATGCTAATATCAATAATCAAAATACCTAGAAAGGGGGATAAGAAAAAAGACTAAACACAATATATCATTGAAAAATTAATATGAATAGACTTTACAATATTTTCTTAATAATCACTTTATTTCTTTCTTCATGTCAAAGTAAAGAACAACCACTTAGGGTGGCTGTATCAGCAAATATGGCTTTTGTGATGAAAGATTTATCAGCTGAGTTTACCAAAAAATACAATATACCTTGTGAGTTAATTATTGGCAGTTCTGGGAAACTGTCTCATCAAATTGAAAATGGAGCACCTTATGATGTATTTATAAGTGCAGACATGAAATACCCTAACCATATATACGAAAAAAATTTAACCACATCTCCACCTAAAATATATGCTGAGGGTGTGCTAGTATTATGGTCAAAAAAACTAAAATCTTTCCATTCCGAAGATATTCTAAATAGCGATCAAGTGGAAAAAATAGCTGTAGCTAACCCTAAGACTGCCCCTTATGGTATTGCAGCAACAATGGCCTGCTCTGAAATCTTATCTAAGAGGAATTATCAAAAAAAGTTGGTGTATGGTGAAAGCATTTCACAGGTAAATCAATATGTAATCAATCAAGCGACAGATATTGGGTTTACATCACTTTTTGTAGTTCAATCTCCAGAGATGAAAGATATAGGATTTTGGATAAAAGTGAATCCTTCTTTATATCGCCCGATCTATCAAGGGGCTGTGGTTATTAAAGATAATAATGAAGAATTAGGAGAAAGGTTTTTAAATTGGTTACTTCACGAAGAAGGTAAAGATATCATCAACACTTATAATCAAAGAGATTGAATCGTTTTACAGGCATTATCACTAGAATAGATGGGCAACAAAATATACATCAATTAAGTATTCAATTAAATGATGTATCCTTTCGGGCACTCATCATAGATCATGAAATCAACCCCATTAATTTTAGTGTAGGTGATAAAGTAGGAGTTATTTTCAAAGATTCTGAGGTTTTTATGGGGAAAGATCATATTGAACATATTAGTATTCAGAATCAAGTAAGTGGAGTAATTAAAAACATAGAAATCGGTGATGTTTTATCAAGAGTTTTTCTTGAAACTTCTATTGGAATGGTATCTTCTTTAATTTCATCATCTTCAGTAAAAAGATTAGACTTTAAAAAAGGAGAAAAGGCCTGTGCTTTTATTAAAACTAATGAAATTATTTTAGAGAAAATATGAATTGGCTTCCGCTATTTATCACTTTCAAATTGGCACTGATCACATCGATAGTTCTACTACTCGTTTGTGTTCCATTGGCCTATAAAATCAGTTCCTATTCTAAATGGAATAGTGCTATTTGGGAAAGCCTTTTTAGTTTACCGCTCGTCTTACCTCCTACAGTTATTGGTTTTTATTTATTACAAGCCTTCAGCCCGAATAATCCCTTTGGAGATTTTGTAAAAAACACGATTGGATTTGAAGTATTATTCTCTTTCGAGGGCCTTGTTTTTGGGTCAATCTTGTATAATTTCCCATTTATGTTTCAACCTATACTCAATGGGTTCAGAAAAATTCCTCAGCAATTATTGCATGCCTCTTATTTGATGGGGAAATCGAAAATCAAGACCTTTTTCCATATTAGTCTTCCTTTTATACAAAAGTCGATTTTAAGTGGATTCATCATGGCTTTTGCACATACAGTGGGAGAATTTGGTGTTGTATTAATGATAGGTGGCAATATCCCTGGATTGACACAAGTAGCTTCAATTGCCATTTATGATCAAGTGGAGATGATGAATTTTGCATCGGCTCATTACTATTCGATTACACTTTTGATATTCTCATTCGTGATTTTATTTTTAATGTTTATTCTCCAAAGAAAAGATAGAGTAAATGATACATATTAAATCAAAACATCAATTCGATACCTCTCATTTTAATTTATCATTTGATATCTCTATTGATAAAGGTGCCTTCGTTGGAGTTTTTGGAGATTCTGGAGCTGGTAAAACTACATTATTTAATATTCTCACTGGTCTAATTAAATCAAATGATACTTTTATAAAAGTAAATGATACTGTGTGGGTAGATACAGAGAATAATATCAACCTCCCACCCCAAAAGCGTAAAGTAGGAATGGTATTTCAAGACTTTGCTCTATTCCCTCATCAAACTGTGCTTCAAAACCTAAAATATGCACAATCAAATGATTCCTCTAATACACTCGATGAGGTATCAGAGATTATGCATCTTAAAGAACTCTATTCCTCTTATCCTCATCAACTATCGGGAGGACAAAAACAACGTGTAGCTATAGCTAGGGCAGTTATTCAAGAACCTGAAATACTATTACTTGACGAACCTCTTTCTGCTTTAGATCACCAAATGAGGGAAAAACTTCAAGAATATTTAAGTGAGATACATCGTAAATATCAGCTAACCACATTGATGATCAGTCATGATATTCCAGAAATTTATAAACTCTGCGACAAGGTTTTACCAATCGAAAAAGGTCAAAATAAAGAATTACAATCGCCTTTGGTATTTTTTAACCCTAACCCTTTACAGGGTAAATTTAAACTAAAAGGAAAAGTTTTAAGCATCCAAAAAGCAGACATTATTTATATTGTCACTTTACTAATAGACAAAGAGGTTATACAAATAACTACTAACGAAACGATAGCAAAATCTTTAGTCCTCGGAGAAAATGTTAGCATTAGTATCAAAGCTTTTCAACCTATCATCGAAAAGCATTAAATAGCTTCTGTTGTTTCTTCTTCGTTTACATAGAATTTATCTAATTGATATTTCACAAAAAGACCTTCAATCACTTCCTCATTTAACGGCTGTAGACTGACAAAAAGTGGTCGCCTTGTTACATTACTACCTGATAAAATCATAACAGGATGTCTATTTTTTAATAGCTTCACTTTGTTATTATTTAGGGTAATACTTAATTCTTTTTTCAAAACAGCTCTCCTATTTGTTCGCATTATGAGTGAATAGTTTAGAGCATCATAAACATAAAATTGTTCCATTTTATTTGAAGAGTATGGCTTGTTTAATATGATATTTTAAGCAGTAATATTATATTGCTCAATATAAAACAAATTAAAAACAATTCAAATAATAAATTGTAATACTTGTATTAATATTCGCAAATTTGAATTGAATTTTCAATGTAACTTCATTACACTATTAATTTCATAAATTAATCTAAGTAACATTATGAATATCACTTTTTTAGGGCATGCTTCCCTTCTAATAGAAACCCAAGGCAAATCATTACTTGTTGATCCATTTATTTCAGCAAACGAAAAAGCTTCGCATATTAATATCGATGAATTAAAAGTAGATTACATTTTAATAACACATGGTCACCAAGACCACGTACTCGATGTTGAAGCAATAGCTGAACGCACAAAAGCACAAATCATATCCAACTTCGAGATCGTTTCTTACTATGGTGAAAAAGGATTGAATGGTCATCCAATGAATCACGGAGGTGAATTCTCTTTCGATTTTGGTCAACTGAAATACGTTAATGCCATTCACTCTAGTGTATTACCTGATGGTACTTACGGAGGCAATCCAGGCGGTTTTATTTTATCCAACGCTGAGGCTTGTATATACATTGCAGGAGATACGGCCCTCACAATGGATATGAAATTAATACCGATGACTTCACCTAAATTGGACTTAGCCATTCTACCTATTGGCGATAATTTCACCATGGGCGTAAATGACGCAGTAATTGCTTCTGAATTTGTAGAATGCGATAAAGTATTGGGATATCATTACGACACCTTCCCTCCAATTGTTATCGATCAAGCAGATGCGAAAGAGAAATTTAAAGCGAAAGGGAAAGAGTTGCTTTTACCTTCTATTGGTGAAAAAATATCTCTATAAATTAAAAATGAAAAGTTAAAAATGAAAAACGTGAAATGTCTGGGGGGAATAAATTCAAGTGAAGAGTGAAAAGCGAAGAGTAAAGAGCGTTTTTTAAAAAAACTTATAAGTGAGAACACTTATTGTTTATAGTAACAATAAGTGTTCTTGTCTTTAGTTCGGTGTTGAAAGTTTACACTAAATTATCTTGGACTACATTCCTCAGCGAGTCGACTTCAGTCACTCGGAACACGAACCACTTACACCGTCCACATATTCGAACTAAGAACATGCCCGACTTATGCAAACCTCTCTCACGGACCACTTACAAGTTAACCCTAACATTTCACGTTTTTCACTTTTCATTTTTAACTTTTCACTTAACTCAAAACCACCACTCCGATTTCAACCCAATATATTGTCCAAAATCCCCTTTATTTCCTGCTTCATAAAATTGAGATAAGCCATTCTGCTTTACGACATCATTATAAAAAGCTAAAGAGTAGACAAATCGGATATGAGGCCTTGCCATTAGTGATCTTTCTCTTGTTGGCACATATACTGGTGCGATGGTAAATTTATTCATCACTCCCAAACCTGGATCGAAACCGACTATACCGTTTGTGAATTCTTGATAATCCCTCATCTGATAATGGTATTCAAACATCAATTGAATTTTATCGGTTAAGAATACTTGTGGACGAACACCAACAGATAAGTCCCATTTTTCATTTGGGCGAGTAGTTCCTACAAACACTGGGGCTGAAGCACCTATGGCATATCGATAAACAGCATACCCCATGATACCCCATTTATCGTTGACATCCCAAACGAAATTTTCAGTAAAGTTTACACCATAGGCTCCATTAAATTGACCTGTCTGGTTCGGGTTACCAAAATTGATAAACGACCTTGAAGACCATCCATCATCACCAGGTCCATTGGCAATTCTAGAACCATATCGAATGGATGAATTATTAATAAAATCTCCTTTTTGATATCTGTGCATCACACCTCCTAAAACTCCATAATCACTTACCCTGTCTTTAATAAATACAGGATCCTTAAGTGAATCTTTACCTGTAAAATGATATTCAGCTAGTAAGTGTAATGAATTATTCTCGTTGATATCAATTTGATGTTGTAAGGCTAAAATATGTTTCTGACGACCATCATCATATAATTCATCACCATAGGGGTTTCCCGGCTGATCTTGTAAGACTAATGAGCTGACTAAGGCAATCTTTGTATTTCCATATTGAAAGCCAAATCCTTGACCTGTAAGGTTATTAAACGTCCAATAATCGGCCATATCGATATTTTTATCTCTGTAATACCTACTTCCAACCCACATGCTTACAGGTATGTTAAAGAGAGTATCATATACCTCAAGATACATTTCGGCAAAATTAATGACCGTATTATTAGCTATAAAAGTATTATTTCCTGAAAAGGATTGTGTGGTTAAAACAAATCGAATATTAGGTTTATCTTTTTCAATTTTAAAGATCTCCTCGATGTTGGCGACAACTGTCATTTCAATATAATCGTTCTCTTCATGACGCCCTCCTAAGGCTCCTTGATGACTTAAATTGAGTCTAGAGCCTACTTTTTCTTCATATACAGAGGAAGATACGCCTACTCTACCATAAGAATGAAATTCAAATTTTGGTTTTTGACCATAAACATAAGAAGAAAGAAAGAGAAGAAAGAGAATTAAGTATTTGTGCATAGTGTTTTTGATTGTAACACAATATACTTAATTAATTACCTACAAAAAAAGAGGCGAAACTAATTTTCAGTTTCACCTCTATAATTAAATGATAAAAACTAAGATGCTTTAGAGCAACATGCTTTTTCACCATTCGCAATTTTTTCTTTGCAACATTTATGCATTGTAGTGTCTTCATCCATTTTACAATTTGATTTATCACCACTAGAGCATTTATCACACTTTGCACAAGTTTCTGCTTTTTCCTTGTCACAACATCCTTGTTCAGCTGTTGAATTTGCCCCACAACTCATTAAAAAAAGAGCTGCAGAAATAGATAATACTTTTAATATCTTTTTCATCTCATATTAGGTTTAATAAAAAATCTCTCTTAAAGATACAATTTTTGAACGAAAAAAGAGGTTACTCAAATGAATGAGAAACCTCTTTTTAATGTCTTTTAAGCTAAGAAGTTAGCTTATGCCAATGCCTCAGTCAACTGATCCATTAGTTTTTTTGCTACGCTTCTTGGTTTTTGAGCCTTAAGGTCTGCTAAAACAGTTTGTGCTTCAGCTACTTTTTCGAATACACCTTCAGGGTTACCGTCGTTTTTAAAAGAAGCTAATACCCATTGTAGGTCATTCACTTGCTTTTCGTATTCTCCTTTTTTATTTAGGCTTGTTAATTTTGTCAGGGCAGCTTCAGCAGCTGCAACGATTTTTACTTCGCTCATGATAATTTATTTGGTTGCAATAGATATAATCTTTGTATCATTAACATTACAATTATAAAATATATCTATTTTGTTTGCAAATAGTTTGAACTCTTTGAAAATAAGTTTATTACAAGAATTTTAAACGTATTTACTACACAAACAAAGAATATCAATACAAATCATTAGTATAACACAAAATGGAAGAATTTTATTTCGGTTCAATTTACACTTTAATCTTACATTTGATGATTTTACTCAACTTATAGATTTTCCTATTTTTTGAATAAAAAAATCAAATTATTTTCAATAAAAGTTAAAACACTCTGTATTCTATCCCTTCCAATAAGTCCAATTTATTCAATAATTCTGTAGTTGGATCTACTTTATAAGTCTTAGAAAATAAGTTCACCACCATATTATCCTCTTTTGAGAAAACTTCCAATGACATTTCTCTATTCCCCTGATGCTCTTCAACAATGTCTACAAGTTCCATGATGGTATCGTCAGACAAAGATGCTACATCAACCGATAAATCGATCCCCTTACAGAAGTGGTCTTTTACAGAGGATAGAGCCATAATTCGCTTAGGATTCATCTCCCATTTACCCTTATCTCTATAGCTTTCTTTAACGTTACCAATTACACAAACAAAATCACCTTCATTCAAGAAATGACGGTGTTTGTTGAATGCCTCACCAAACATGGCCATCTGAGTGACTTGTTCATAATCTTCGATAGAAAAGATACCAAACTTATTACCGTTCTTACTTTCCAAGATCTTCGCTTCGGTAATCATACCACCCACTTTAATCTCTTGTTGTTTGTGTAAATCGATATTCTTCACTGGAATACAGAAGTTCTCTAATTCCATTCTGTACATATCCAACGGGTGGCCTGAGATAAAGAAACCAACTACTTCTTTCTCGAACCTCAACTCGACCAACTTCGACCATTCTTCTACTTCTGGAATTCTAGGTGGTGGCACAGAACCTCCATCAGTTCCTCCAAATAATGAAGCTTGGGCTGATAATTTATCTGCTTGTACACGGTTACCATAACGTAGAATCAGATCGATTCCTGAGAATTTTTCTCCCTCAGGAATATGGAAGTATTGTGCTCTATGGAACTCGTAATCATCAAATGCTCCAGCGTAGGCTAAAGATTCCATCACCTTTCTGTTCACCGCTTTAAGGTTCACTCTTTCGATAAAATCAAAAATTGATTCATACGGCTTTTCTTCACGTCCTTCAATAATAGCATTGATTGGACCTGAACCAACCCCTTTTACAGCACCTAAACCAAATCGAATCGCACCATCTTCGTTTACTGAGAATTTATACTCCGATTCGTTCACATCCGGCCCCAATACTTTGATACCCATTCGGCTACATTCTTCCATAAAGAAAGTCACCTTTTTGATATCACTCATGTTGTGAGTAAGTACCGATGCCATATACTCTGCAGGGTAATTCGCTTTTAAATAACCTGTATGGAAGGCTACCACCGAATAACAAGTCGAGTGGGATTTGTTAAAGGCGTAAGCGGCAAAGGCTTCCCAGTCAGTCCACACTTTTTCTAAGGCTTTCTGATCATGACCATTGCCTGTACCACCTTCAATAAACTTAGGTTTCAACTGCTCTAGTAAGGCAAAGATTTTCTTACCCATGGCCTTACGAAGCATATCGGCTTCACCTTTCGTAAACCCTGCCAACGATTGAGAAAGAAGCATTACTTGCTCTTGGTAGACCGTAATACCATACGTCTCTGCCAAGTACTCATCCATTTTTGGAATATCGTACACAATCTCTTCGTCACCGTGCTTACGGGCAATAAAGTTTGGAATATATTCCAAAGGACCCGGACGGTACAAGGCGTTCATGGCAATTAAGTCACCAAAAACGTCGGGCTTTAATGCACGAAGGTGTTTTTGCATACCAGCTGATTCAAACTGGAAAGTACCATTGGTCTCTCCCCTTTGATACAGTTCGTATGTCTTTCTATCATCCAATGGAATATCATCAGGATCGATTTCTATTCCATGTCTTTGTTTAATTAATTTGATGGCATCTTTGATGATGGACAAAGTTCTTAAACCTAAGAAGTCCATCTTCAGCATACCTGCTGATTCTACCACGGAGTTATCAAACTGTGTCACCAAAAGATCTGCATCTCTGGCGGTTGTCACAGGAATAAACTTCGTGATATCGTCTGGGGTGATAATAATACCACAGGCATGGATACCAGTATTTCTCACTGATCCCTCAAGAACTCTAGCTGTATTTAAAACCTGACCTTCAAGCCCGGTTTCTGTTGAAATCGCCTTTAATGAATTGGCCATTTCAATCTGGTCATTATTCAGTTTTTCCGTCAGTTGTTCATCCGACATACCAAATAATTTCTTGAGTTTCATATCGGGCACCAACTTCGCGATTCTATCGGCATCACTTAGCGGTAAATCCATTACTCTGGCCGTATCTCGAATAGACGATTTCGCGGCCATTGTACCGTATGTAATGATATGAGATACTTGGTTAAAACCATATTTATCCACTACCCAGTTGATAATCTTTTGTCGACCTTCATCATCAAAGTCAATATCAATATCGGGCAAGGACACACGGTCTGGATTCAAGAATCTCTCAAATAGTAAGTCGTATTTGATGGGATCCACATTGGTAATACCAATAGCATAGGCTACAGCTGATCCTGCTGCCGAACCACGGCCAGGTCCTACCGATACACCCATATTTCTAGCTTCCGTGGTAAAATCTTGTACAATCAAGAAATAACCAGGATAACCTGTATTTTCAATCGTCTTTAATTCGAAATCAAGACGTTCATCAATATCAGGAGTAATCTCCCCATAACGTTTCTTGGCACCTTCATAAGTAAGGTGACGAAGGAAGGCATTCTCCCCTCTTTTACCTCCATCCTTTTCGTCTTCCTCATCCTTAAACTCATCAGGAATATCGAAGGCGGGAAGTAAAACGTCTCTGGCTAATTCGTAAGGTTCTATTTTATCTACAATATCCTGAGTACACTCAATGGCCTCGGGTAAATCGTAGAATAGTTCTTTCATTTGATCGGCCGACTTGAAATAGAATTCGTGGTTAGGGAAACCAAATCTAAATCCTCTACCTCGACCAATTGGAGTAGATTGCTTCTCACCATCTTTTACACAAAGTAAAATATCGTGTGCACTCGCTCCTTCTTCATCAATGTAATAGACGTTGTTCGCAGCGAAATACTTCACATCATATTTCTCAGCAAAACGCAATAATACATCGTTCACGTGATCTTCTTCTTCTAAACCATGACGACATAATTCGATATAAAAATCGTCTTTGAAGTTTTCCAACCACCAAACAAATTCTTGCTCTGCTTGCTCTTCACCAACGTTCAGAATCAAGTTATTTACAGGGGATTGAAGACCACCTGTTGTCGCAATCAAATTGTCTTTATATTCTAATAGGATCTCCTTATCAATTCTAGCGTATGTACCATCTCTATCAGTATAAGCTCCTTCAATAAAACCTTCTGATGATAGTTTTGCTAAATTGTGATATCCTGCTTTATTCTTCGCAATTAGTACTTGATTAGAACGTCTATCAGGATCATCTCTAGTGAATTTTCTTTTCTTACGATCGTTCACTAAATACACTTCGCAACCAACGATTGGTTTTAAATCTGCTTTTAAAACATCTCTCACAAAGTGATAGGCAGTGTACATGTTACCATGGTCTGTTAGACAAACTGCTTCCGTTCCAAACTCTTTTGATTTTGCTACAAGGTCACCAATTGTACATGTAGCTCTAAGGATTGAAAACTGAGTATGGGTATGCAAATGAGTGAATGGAACATCTTTTAAACGTGCTAGACCTTCATCTTTGCTTATCGAACCTCTACCCTTATTTTTTGATGCAGTTTTGAAAGCAAAATTGGCTTCATCCAATTCTGGAGCTTCATAAACTACGGCTTCAACGGCAACATCATTGATAGGTTCAACAACACCATGTTCAATCAATCCAAAGAAACATCGAGCAGTAGCGTCAACGTCATATGCCGCATCATGGGCATCGGCAAAAGGAACACCAAATAGCTTGTTATGAAGTTCTGTTAAGCTTGGCGATTTGTATTTACCACCTCTACCGCCAGGAAGTGCACAGAAATCTGTAGATGAGGTCATGGTATCGATCACCGTCACTTCTTGGATAGTGCTATCGATGCCTGCTCTTAAAAATTCTGCTCCGGTAACATTAATATCGAACTGAAGGTTATGACCAATCTGACGATCCGCTTTGGTCAAATCCTTCTTGAATTCGTTCAATACATCTACAATAGGATGACCATGTTCCAACGCGTGTTCGGTAGTGATACCGTGCACTTTAGTGGCGTTAAATGGAATGGTATAACCATCAGGTCGCACGATTAAGTTTTGTGCTTTAATTAACTTACCATGATCATCATGAAGCTGCCATGCTAACTGAACCACTCGGGGCCAGTTGTCTAAGTCAGATAATGGTGCATTAAAGTTTTTTGGTAAACCCGTGGTTTCCGTATCGTATATGATGTATGCCATGCTACTTCCTTTCTTCAAATTGAGTTTACAAAACTAAGAAAAAAACAGTTGAATTTAGCATATCGTTTAGTATTATTCTGCATCAAGAAATCGATGGGTTTGAGGGTAAAATCATTAGGATTCATTTTGTATAAAAATTCCCACTTTTTGATGTTGAAATAAAAGATTTATCACATTTTTGCAGCGAAAAAATTATCTTCCTTTTTCTGAGACGAAAAATATAATAAATTAAGTATCATAAAACTTAAAAAAACACACTATTGGAAGAAATCATTTATTACATCGGTGTCATAGGGTCTTTTGCATTAGCAATCTCAGGGGCTTTAGTGGGCATGAATAAAAAACTTGATCCTTTTGGAGTAATTATCGTTGCTTTTGTCACTGCTGTTGGCGGTGGAACATTACGAGATACCTTATTGGAAGGAAGAGATGTCTTTTGGATAGCTGATCCTAGTTATATTTATTTCATTTTAGGTGGTGCTTTTTTTGCGATGATTTTCCAAGACAAACTAGATAGATTTAGAACTTCTTTATTACTATTTGATACCATCGGATTGGCTTTATTTTCTGTTGCCGGTGTTCAAATAGGTCTGTCGTTCGACTTGCCCTATATTATATGTGTGATTCTTGGTGTAATTACAGGAGCATTTGGTGGGGTATCAAGAGATATTTTAGTAAATGAAATTCCGGTAGTCTTTCAAAAAGAAATTTATGCTACCATAAGTATCATTGGTAGTATTTTATATATCATTTTATATCATTTTGAATGCAGTAGACTCATTAATCAAATGATCCCTATTGCTAGCATTATTGTATTGAGAACTTTTGTAGTATACAAAGAAGTGACACTTCCATCAATTTATAAAAACGATGAGGTGGTCGATGAAGAAGAATGGTAAAAAAATGGCACAAAAAAAGGTGATGTTTAGGTTAACATCACCATATATATGCGACTGATAATGGTCTATTTTTCTGTTTCAAATTCAGGATTTGGTTCTATTCCTCTATTAATCATTAGTGGCCAAATTCCACTAAAAATAAGGATAGGAACATATATATAATATCTTTGAGGGATCTCTAAACCTAACGAAAGTACATATGACTTTGCCATTGCGGCAAGGACTAGCAATACAAAAGTTAAAACGATCCCTAATTGTGCGATGGGCAATAATTGTATAGATCCGATTTTTAAAGGTTTCATGTATATATGCTTTTAATAGTTATCTGAATTAATATATAAATTTTATACGTAAGATTTGAGTTAATGTTCAATTATTAGTGTAATATCTACTTTTATTTACATTCTTAATATAATTATAAATACAATAGCAACAAAGTGGCCTAATTACCATAATAGCAACAATTTAATAACTCGTATAACAAAAAAAAGTTCAAGAAAATTCAATTTTTATTTTTAAATGATTAATGATTAAATTGTTAATATATCTATATCCAAACCTCTAATTCCAAATACAAATGAGAAAAATAATCACTTACATCGCTATGAGTATTGACGGTAAAATTGCTGATAGCAAAGGTGGGGTAAAGTGGCTCGATGAATTCACTCATAAAGATGAGAATTACGGGTATGAAGAATTTTACAAAAACATTGATACTACCATCATGGGAAACACTACTTATCAGCATATAAAAAATATGGGGGTTGAGTTTCCGTACATGGGTAAAAATAATTATGTCATTACTAAGAACAGGGAGAAGTTAAAAGAAGATCATATTGATTATATCTCCGAAGATGTTATTGGTACCATACGATCACTTAAAAATGTCCCCTCTGATAAAGACATTTGGTTAATTGGTGGTGGAAAGATAAATTCATTATTACAAGATAATGGACTCATCGACGAAATGCGTCTTTTTATCGCTCCTGTCCTCTTAGGGAATGGTATTCCTCTCTTTTCTCCCTTTGGAAAGATTACTAAATTCAAATTGATTTCTAGTAAACAATATGCTTCTGGAATGGTAGAAATGAGATATAAAAAACTGGTGGTCTCCTAAGAAACCACCTTTTTTATTTATTGCTTCACGATTACCCATTCTATTCTATAACTCTGACCTAAAACCGATGTTGGTCCTTGGTGTCTTACATACATAGAATCGGCAGAAGCATTGTGTTGGGTAGATAAATTCATGGTATTTCCCTGTGTATCGGTAATCCCAATCACCCCATTATAATATTCTTCTGTGCCTGTTGTTGGGGCTGCGCCCCAAGCCCACGCTCCTTGATAAAGGCCATTTTGTAAAAAGACTGGATCATTTATCGTTTGGAATGCACCATCTAAAACCGAAACATCAAGTGCTGAGGTGGTATTCCATTCTGCAACAAAATTAGCTCCCCAACTTGCAGTGAAACCTATATTTACTGTAGTTGTATCCGTATAATCTAGATAAACAGTAGTTCCACTATAATTCTTCATTAGATAAGCTGAAGATACCGTCCATTGTGTCCCCGTTAAGAAGAATGTACCATTTGCGGGATTGGTTGCTAAATCAAATTTAATATCTTGGACTCCTTGATTTCCCGTGATATCAGTTACAGTAATACGAATTGTAACTAAGCCTGAAAAGCGTAATAAACTATTCAAAACATATCCATCCAACTTAAAATCAACATCCGATTGTCCTGCCAGATTATTCGCAACCGGAATATTCACCGTTGCTCTGGTATTAATTGCCGTTAATTGTGCTAAATCAGAAACAGATAGATTCACTAAATCATAAGAAAGTGCTATATTGTCCTCTTCAGTTCCACCAACAAACACATCAATCTTACCTCCTGAAATAGCTGCAGGAGTGGTTACTTTTAAATTGATATAGAGCTCATCTTCGTTAAAAGTAGTAGCAGAATCTTTAATGGTGGCATTAGGATCGAATCCATTAATACCCGTAAAAGCTACAGTCGGGTCACTAGCTTCTTCTTCACTACATGAGTAGAATAAAAAGGATAATAATAGAAAGGAAATGAATAATTGCTTAAGGTGTAATTTCATTTTTTAATTGATTTGATAAATGGGTAATTAATTTTCAGAATCGTCGGGTTGCATATCAAATTGTAGTTGATAGCGGTACGTTTTTTCTCTTATTCTGGCGGTTCTTTCATAAGAACATTCAATTCTACCTTCGTAAACTCTAGTGCTCAGTCTTACATCACCTATCAGTAAAAATCCTGGAATGTAATCAAGATCATCTGCGATATCTTCGTACTCTCGATAATCCCATTGACTCACCATTAAAGTGTCAGAGGCAAAAAAAATGTCTTCATCTGCTTCAAAAAATCTGTGAATAATGTCCTTGTCTAGGGCTTCTGAATTATACCATTGCGATTGTCCGCTTAATTCAGCATTAAATCTAAAGTCAACATCCACCTCACCAGGCCCATGTTCTAAATAAAAGGAATAGCTTCCGCTTTGATCTGTAAAATTGGTTTTGAAGTCAACGGAAGTAACCTTCCATTTCGTAGAACTTACTACGTTAGCGTTTGACAGTTCGGCGACTGAGGGGTCTGTGTATTCTTCACAGCCCCAAATAAATAAAATAGGTATTAACAGGAAAAATCTCATGATAATAGTTGCTTTCCCTCACAACATGAATATAGTCGTTTGCTGTTCCCAAATTGAGGAGTAAATGATAGTTTCTTTAATTATTGCTATTGTATTCTTGATAAAAAAACAAAAGAGAAGTAACCTCATCTTACGATAAGATCACTTCTCTTTATTATTGACTAAGTAGAATTATTTTGTTTTACTTCACATCAAACCATCTGATGGTGTGATGATGTAATTTCAAACTTCTCTACTTGATTTGTATCCTTTGAATTAGAAACTCATGAACTGCTTCGCTGAGATGAAATCTGATGATGGATTATCATTTTGATTGTTCACCGCTTCAGATGCATTTGTAGGGTTTACTGTAAACTCTCTGTTTGGATAAGGGAATCTAGCAGGTCTATAACCGTTCGTTACACCACCTGTGTGTAATTCGATATCTTCTACACCAAGTTTTTCAGCATCAGGATTTTCAATTGGATCTGCAGACATTAATGGCACTTTAACCGATCTATCTTCTGAACCTAATGTAGCTTTTACAAAAGATGGGAAGTGTGTTCTGTTCCAAAGAGCAAAAGAGTTATATCCATTACCAATTTGTGATAGCCAGTGTTGGTAAACGATATCTTCAATTGGATCATTTTCTTTACCCATATTGTTAGCTACCATATTCACATAGTTATCAACTGCTGCCTCCCAGTTATATGAAGGGTTTGTTTGATTCTTATATAAATCAACATATGCACTTACATAATCTGAACCGCTACCAAAGAATGTAGGGTACTTTCTGATCGCGTGTTCAACACCAGTTTTGAAATGAGAATTTACATTGGCAGATACCCATCCTCTTTGTGCTGCTTCAGCAATCATAAAGTGAACTTCATCAGAACCCATAATAATAGAAGGTGCTGTTGCATGTAAAATAGTTCCAGGGTTTACAGCTACTAATTGAGCGTATTGTCCACCTTCACTAAATTTATAATCCATGTTGTTGTAAGCATTTCCTTCATCATCAAATTTTGTGATTGTAAATGCTGAGTAACCTACAGTACCATCATTTAATGTAAAGATACCTCTGTTACCGTCAGGACGGTCACCATCTTTTACACCTCTATAATGAATTTTCTTGAATTCTTCTCCTTCTTCTTCGTTATAAGCAAATGGATCAAAATCAGAATACTGATCAACATGCATGAAAGCTGCAGTTGTAGGACCTGAGTTATCAACGTGAGATGCTACCCAGAACAATCTTGGATCTTCTAATTTCTGCATAGAAACTAATGCTTTATGAGAAATGAACTGATACGATTGTCCACCTACTCTACCTTCGTTAGCTACACCAGAACCATTTACTGTTTGTCCCCAAGGACCATCAGATTCGTTATGTTCTAAGATTGCTGACTCTGTTAAAGAAGAAATATAGTTATTTGTATTGTATGCCTCTGCAAAAATCTCCTGACCTCTTGTAGGGTTACCTGCTGACATATAGATACCGATTTTCATCAATAATGAGTTCGCTAAACGCTCCCATGATGCTGCATTACCAGAATAGTAGTAATCCTCGATAAATAAAGGTCCTTCATTGATGTTCTCACGAGCCTCTAAAAGCTCAGCAACCATTTGTTCGAAAATATCTTCTTGACTATCGTATTTAGGATATAAGATACCTTCAGAATAACCTTTACCCGCTTCAGAGTAAGGAACGTCTCCATAAAGAGCTGTAATTCTCAAGAAGTTGATTACTCTTACAATAGCTACCTGAGATAATTTACCAAGGTTTTGCTCTCCTTCATTTTCCATTCTTGCCTCTAGCCTAACACGAATATCTTCGACGTTTTTGGCAATATCTGCATAGAATAAAGTCCAAGATGCTTCAGTGAATCCATCACTTCTACCAAAACCTTGTCCTTGAGTATATTGAGGGTTACCTGTTAGACCTGACATTGGACCTGCCATAATCAAGTTACCTCTATATCCCTCGTGACCATTAGAGAACAATTTCGCTTGGATAAAAGTAAACTGATACTTTGGATCCATGTCTCCACTTGTATAATCGTTATCATTCATTTCAAGAAAACGATCTGTACAAGAAGTAAGGGCTACTAAAGCCAATACAAATATATTTAATATTACTTTTTTCATGAGATTCTAGATTAGAAGTTAGCGTTTAATTTGAAACCAAATGTTCTTGGCAACGGCATGTTAAACCACTCGATACCCTGACCGTTTCCTGAAGTAAATGATGCTTCTGGGTCAATGTTTGGAGTGTTTCTCCAAAGGTATCCTAAGTTGTTACCATAAGCTGTAACCGATAGGTTTCTAAATGGAGTCTTCTCTAATGTATTTGCCGGTAATCTGTATGATACTGATACCTCTCTCAATTTGATGAATGAAGCATCGTAAACGAATTGCTCATTGATTAGGGCTACTTGTCTGTAGTACAATTCTGGATCAACAGAACCTGTGAACGCTTCACCATTTTCAAGTACTAAGTTACCTGGGTTCCATCCGTTACCATAGTAGAAATCATGTCTACCTTCGATCGTATCTTCATGCTTACCATTAGCATACATAGAAGCGTTTGTTTGAGAGTAGATTTGACCACCGAACTTACCATCAATCAATACTGATAATGAGAAGTTCTTGTAGTTGAATGTGTTTCTCCAACCTGCCATCCATGGCTGAATTGAGTTACCAATTTCAGAAACCTCATCACTTACTACAGGCAAACCATTTTCTGTCACAACAATATTACCTACATCGTCTCTTACATAAGTCGTACCCATGATCACACCGTATGCTTGACCAGGAATTGCCTGAACAGATACAGAACCAGATGTTGGCATTAATAAGTATGATTCTACACCTTCAGTTAATGATACTACTTCGTTTTGGTTATATGCTGCAGTGAACATCATATCCCAGCTAAAGTTATCCGTTTGGATTGGTGAGTAGTTAATCATCAATTCCACACCTCTATTTTGAATCTCACCTGCGTTAATTAATGCTTGATTAAAACCTGAAGCACTTGATACATCTACTGGAAGAATTTGATCCGTTGCTGTTTGGTTATAGTAAGCAAGGTCTAAACCTACTTTGTTGTTGAATAATCTCAAGTCTAAACCAAATTCGTAAGAGCTAGACATTGATGGTCTCAAGTTTTGGTTAGGAATCATTTGTCCTTCAATGCCACCCATTGAGTAACCAAAACCAGGACGTCCACCTTGCATACCGTTTACGTTATATTGTAAGTGTAAGCTATATGGATCAGTATCTGAACCTACTTGTGCCCATGATGCTCTCAACTTACCAAATGATAACCATTCAGGTGTATTCCAATCCATGTCTGAGAATACCCATGAAGTAGATACTGATGGATAGAAGTAGGAGTTATTACCAATTGGAAGTGTAGATGACCAGTCATTTCTACCTGAAACATCTAAGAATAAGTATCCTTTATAACCAATTGATGCTGTAGCATATACTGAAGCAATTGCTCTTTCGTATCTATTTAATGCGATAAAACGGTCAGTACCTGCACCTGGGTGTTGTTGATCTTCTGATACGAAGTTCAATGATCCAATATCAGTTGCATCCATTACTTGATACATGTATGAACCACCACCTGTTGCACTAATATCAAAGTCACCAAACTTTTTATTGTATTGTAATAAGAAGTCAAAGTTGTTTTCAGCATTTAAGTTTGTTCTCTCGAATGCTCTACCTTGCTCATATCTTGGTGTATATAAAGGATCAAGAACGTTTTGTCTAAATGTAGTAACGTCAGTACCACCACGAGCTACTAAGTTCAAGTTTTCGTTAAACTCATAGTTCAAGCTAAACATACCCAACATTCTATCTTGTTGGTCACGGTTGTTCACCTCATACATTGTCCAATAGGGGTTATTGTTGATTGCATCGTAACCAATTGGACGACCGTCAGCACCTTTATAGTTTCTCAACCAGTCCATGCTTGTCGTATTAGGAATACCCATCAAAGCATTTTGGTAGTTGTATACCGAGTTACCCATCGCCATTCTGTTATTGGCTTCTTGGTGAGTGTAAGTAACTCTTGAATCTAATGTTAATTTTTCGTTCATCAACTTTGTTGATCCTCTAAAGTTGAATGTATGTCTGTTAAACGTAGAGTTTTCAACGTTACCAGAGTTATTCATGTTTGAGTAAGAGAAACGAACATTTGAAGTTTCGTTACCACCAGTTAATGAAATACTATTATTGAACGTTACACCAGTCTTATATAATTCATCATAGATATTGTAATGCTGAACTGTACGCTCTTTACCATCAAAATATGTATTAGTTGTCATACCAGGCGTCACTTTTGGACCCCACATTCTAGTCGCTTCAGAAGCATCCATATCGTTAGGGAAAGCACCCTGCGTACCGTGAGCATATTGGTTTTGCATTGTTGGCGTGATACCTACAACATCAAAGTTAACACCAGTTGAGAAGTCGATACCTAAACCTTTTCTCTTTTCACCTGACTTTGTTGTAATCAAGATAACACCGTTGATGGCACGAGTACCATAAAGTGCTGTCGCTGCAGGTCCTTTTAGTACTGACATTGACTCGATATCATCTGGGTTGATTGATGAAAGACCATCACCTGTATCGATACCACCATTGTCCATATCATCTGCATTTTCGAAGTTTGAGTTACTCATTGGTACACCATCAACTACATATAACGGTTGATTTGAACCCGATAAAACTGCATTACCACGAATGGTTACGTTAGATGATGAAGCTGGACCAGATACTGGAGTAATTTGTACACCTGCCACTTTACCGTTTAATGAGTTCATTAAATTGGCAGATGAATTTTCACCCAAATCGTCTGATTTTACTTCAGAAACTGCATAACCTAAAGATCTTTCGTCTCTTTTAATACCTAAGGCAGTGACTACTACCTCATCTAATTCCTCAGCATCAGGAGCTAAAGAGATTTTTACTTCAGAAGAATTTGCAATGTTAAACTCAGTTGTTTCGTATCCGATAAATGAGAAAACTAGCACATCTTGTCCTTCTTCAACTTGTACTTCAAAGTTTCCATCGAAATCAGTTACGGCACCTTGTGTTGTTCCCTTAATTAAAATGTTTACACCTGGAAGTGGTGCATTATCAGAAGCATCTGTTACAGTACCTTTGATGTTTCTTTCTTGAGCATAGGACGCCCCTGCTGAAAACAAGATAATACTTGTCAGCATCAAGAAAATTCTATTCATGATTGGTTTGATTAGTATAGTAATGTTCAATAATTGGCCTTAGGCCTCATTCCTTTATTGGTCTACTTTTTTGATTACCGAAACATCTGAATTGCCCTACAATTGTTTGTGATGAGATAATAAATTCGGTAATGGTGTAAGTTAGATCTTATTTAATTGGCAATAGAAAACAGTTATCGTTTCTTCATATAACAATGGTTTTTAATTGATTTAATTAGAATTAGATTTATAAGTGTTTCTTATACATAACAAACGTAACAACATGCACGAACACGCGCAATCAAATTGTAATTTTTAATAGTATTTATTGTTCTGTAACAAAAAAAGTCTTAAAACACGCACGGTTTTTTAATAAACAAGCATAAACGGGCAATATCTGGGTACGAACAGGATGTTTGGTGGCACGAGATTGCAACATTAAGGCAAGGATTTTAGGTAATAACTAATAGGTAATAAGGAAGGGAGATTTTAACTAAGAACTAAAGAACTAAGAAACTAAGGGGAGGATTTGAAAACACCCATTACACTAGCGCAGGTCTCCTGACCTGTGCCCGCGTAATGAGGAGCGTAGCATTTCGCTCTTCACTCTTCCCTCTTCACTATTTTTTTGTTTACAAAAAAAATCCCCCTATATTTGCAGTCCCTTCAAAAAAGAAGGTTAGTCACCCATACGGGGTCGACTGGTTTTGACAGGTTGATATTTTGCAAGTATAAGCATGCAGGCTCATGGGATGAGAGCCTTGAAAGATATTTCCAAAATCTAGTTGGCAACAATTCGTTTGCTATGGCTGCCTAGTCTCCCTTAGGGTTGTAGACATTTGGGCTTAAATGGTTGAATGCGTATCGCATTCCCGAGCTACATCGTCCTCCGCCTTGATCTTTGGGCAGAGATTTGACGGTGCCGTAATCATTGATCTAGTTTGATACCTGCTGTGGGTTGATGGCGAAATTTAAGCAGATAAGGATATATTTTGGTTGTTTCCGGCGGGATATATTTCGAAAATTTAAGTGAAACTAAGCATGTAGAAGGCTTGACAGAGTACTTCTCTGGACGAGGGTTCGACTCCCTCCGACTCCACAACAAACCGCGTTTACAGTGATGTAAGGGCGGTTTTTTTGTTTAGCGGTGAAAATATTGGTGAAAGTAATTTATTTATTTCAAAAAGTAAACTTAATTTAATGATAACTGATATATAAAGACTACTTTATCATAATTTACATTAATAATTAAAAATCAATTAACGTACCTACATTACTCCTTCTTCAATTTATTTGTATTTATTCTTTTGTCATAAAGACCTTTACCTATTTATGAATAATTCAACTCCAAATCCAAATCAAATAAGAGAATTTCCAAGTCCCAAAACAAATTTAAAGTCTGAACAAAAAGTATTGGAAAAGATTATGCAAGTTCAATTGATGATTAAAAAACATCCCGAAATTGAATATAAATATAATATTATGTTTGGTTGTGTAAAGAAACAATTACATGCGGTGTTATATAACAAAACAATTGATTGCACAAAGTACATTTTATTTAAGCAATTTTTTAGAAATAAGAATTATGATCCATTTCGTTCTGAAAAGGTTACATATTATCTCAATAATAAAGGTGAAGAAATTGCTTCAACATACGATAATATTGAGTTCATTGGAATAAAAAAGGTAGGAAAAAGTAGAAATCAAAAAGTTGAGTTTTACCATAAGATTCTCAAGGAATCAAAATACTTTGAGAAATTAGAATTAGAAAAATTAAAAGGTGAACCTTTTTACCAGGAGTATTCTAGGTACTTAAATGAAGAGTTTGCTAAAAATTTTGTTAAGAAATTAGACCATATTAAATACTTAGGCCTTATCAATAAAAAAGGCGAATATTATGCAGAATATTTACATAAAACTCTAGACGAAAAAATATCTGTTCCCTTTAATAATTTGAAAAAAGAAAACTATCAACTATTTACTCTTCAAGAAGCTAGGCATAAATATAAAACACTTGCCGAAAAACTGACTCAGAGAAATGCAAATTTAATATTTAAAGGTTTACACAAAAAAGGTACAGAATTTCACGCAAAATTTTATCATAAAATTTTAGGTAGGACTAAGAAAATAAAATGTCAACTTCTAAAGAATGAATCATATCATCCATTTCATGATGAAGAATGTGAATATAACAACAAAATATTAACTGAGAATAAAGTTGCAAAATGGCCAAATGTTGAAATCATAAAGTTTACGTCAGAAAATAGTGACAGACTTTATGTTATTCTAAAACATATTAAACTTAATAATGAAAAAAAAGTACAATTTTCTACTATAAGAGCGAAAAATTATTACCCCTTTTTAGTAGAAGAGAGAAGGAAAGAAAATGAAAAGAAAGTATCAAAATTATTGGCAAAATATATCGGTATTACATTTAATGGCTTTGTCAGAAAAAATAATAAAACTGTAGCTAAAATTACTCATGATCTACATGGTGTTAAATATAGTTCTATTTCTAGCATCCTAAAAGGTGTAAATCCTTTTGGTATTGAGGATGGTCAAACTACTCATACGAAAGTACAAGCCTATTATAACGCAGATGATTATCAAGAATTTTATATTAAAGAAATAACCACTAATGATGATGAAAAGTGCCTAAAAATTGGTATCTCAAAAGATTCAAAAAATAGAAATTTTGGAAAAAATGTAAAAAGATCAAATGATTTAGTTATAGTATCTACTAATATGAGACAAGCTGCTTTATATGAACAATTAATACTTGAAATTTTACCTCCTTTTTCACTTCAAGTGGAATTAAAAAATGGAAATTCAGAATTATTTGAATACGATAAAATTATTGCTAAAAAAGTAACAAAATACACTTCATTAGAAAAATTATTTGAGTTTTTCATTAATGAATATGGTTTTGAAAAAAAACGATATTTAAGTATTAACAAAAATGGTTTTTATTTTGATAATAAAGAAAATAGATATTTGCATGAATATGAAAAGAATACTTTCCTGTAAAGAATCTTTTTAGGGTGTACCTACCTTATAAATTATCAAAATATATTTTTTTTGACTTCTCATAAAATGGTTTTAAAAACTGACTCTTTTTAGCATAGAAACTAGAACCGATAATAAACATCCTTTCCTTAACTCTTGAAAATGATACATTCAATCTTCTTGGCTCTGAAAAAAATCTCATTGAACCAACATTTCTTGTTAATGAGTAAATAATATTCTTTTCATCTTTTCCTTGGACAGCATCAATTGTGAATACTCTATAATTGTTCAGACTTTCTTTTAACAATCGATCTTTTATTAATTTTATTTGGCGTTTATACGGGGATAAAATAATGGTATCTTCTGCTGATAACTTATACTTTTTAATTGTTTTTATTATTAAGTCCACTTCTGTTAAGTTACAAACAACTTTTGAACCTTTTTTTGGCCACTTATTTTCTTCTGCTTTATTGGAATAGTCAACCCATACTAATGGGTCTACTACGACTTTATCTAATCCATTTTCTAATTTACCTTCATAAAAACATTCACTTACTAGATTTCCAATTTCATATGGCATTCGGAATTGCTTGTTCAAAAATGAATTTTTAGCTTTTGGTGTATTCTTATATAGAAAGTCAATAAACCTCTTATTTGGCAGATCTAGCCCCATTTCATTTTGCAATTCTATTTCTTCCATACAAAAAACAGGAGGAAGTTGTTTAGGATCACCTACAATGATAGCTTTATCTGCTTTAGAAAGTGCTAGTAATAATTCAGGAAATGTTGCTTTAGCTGCTTCATCAATTATGACATAATCGAATAAAATGTTATTTGAGCGACTTTCCCCCACAGGAAATTTAAAAGTTGATATTTTATTACAGGTCATACCAACAAAATTAACTGATGATGCAAATGCAAATTCCATTGATTTTCTAGATTCATCAGCCAATAGATTATTAAAGATTGTATTTATAAAACTATCTTCTCCATTAAAATGATTTAAATACTGCTCATGTAGCTTATTTAAAGTAACATTTAAGGTTGGAATATCAGATCCTTCTTCTTTATTACCTATTCTAAATATTTTTTCATGAGGATAATATTGAATTAAGTTTTCCAAAACATTATTAACTGCTACATGAGTTTCAGAAGTAATTAAAACCCTCACTTTAGCATTTTTATGGTAGAGTTGTCTACATATTTCTGTAATAACAGTAGTTTTTCCTGTACCGGGAGGTCCTTGAATTAACGCATAATCATCAGTTAGTAATGCTGATTGTACAGCATTTTGTTGGTTACTATTCAAACGCTTATTGAAAAACTCAATATTATGAGTTTCAGTATCTTTCCCTAAATGGTCAACAGAAGGGTTATGTAAACAATTTAAAACATTTGTTGATTTGAAAACCCCTAGTCTAACTTCTTTAATAACTGCCAATTGCCCTTGAATCTTATACAGTGTTGGATCAAATTCATTTGAATTGGATGAGGAGTTATTTGAAATTAATTTTGTTAAATAATCTTCCCAATCATTTAATGATTCTCTAAGCATCTTTCAAAATTTTAAGGTGAATACTATAACTTAGTGCTAAAAATGATTCTGATTGGTCATATAATTCTAAGATTTTTTTTACTCTATCTTTATCAGTAATAGTTTTCTCTCGTTCAAACTCTTCTATGTCTATACTCACGAGATCTAAAGAAGTCATCATATTTAATTTTATAAAGTCATCAGTATATTTGATTTTACCTGATTCAATATCAAAATGTATAAATCCCCAATTGTTAAGTCTCTCTATACTTTGTGCAATGATATTATTTGACCAAAAAGAAAAGAACATAGCAAGCTGTTTAATTTCTGTCAACTTAGAAATTGAAAACAAAATGGTATTATCTATTGGATCTGTAAAGTCATATTTTTTTATTTTGAATGTGATCTTAGCCATGTATTATTTCATCATAATTCATAAAGGATTCTACTTTTACCTCAATATTAAAAAGAACGCCTAATTTCTTATATAAGGCTTGATTAGTTTTCACTTCCTCATTAGGAAATTGTTGTTTTATTATTCGATAATTTTCTAACCTATCTTCGTACTGACCAATCTTTTTATTCACGGAATATTTCTTATCTTCTAGATCATATTTTTTATGTTCCACTTTGTTTAATTTTTTTATAATTTCCTTCTCTTCTAAATGTAAATTGTTTTGTTTGAAGAAGGTTTTAATTGCTTTAACTGGGTTTTTGGTTAATTTAAATTCATTTCTTTTCTCATTTAATTCATTCAATATAGGCTTAAGTTCTTCTAGAAGTTTTTGTAGAGAATCTCTTTCATTAAATAAATTCTTATATATACTTTCCTCTTTATCTAATTTTTCTTTTTCGTATTCATTTTTGAAAACCATTTCATAAATGAAATACTTCGATAGTACTTTAAATGATTCTTGTATTTTAGTTTTGCTTTTATTTTTTTTTATATGTTCTATTCTTTTTTTCAACAGCTTTAGATTAGAAGCTGATTGCTGAATTTCTATCTTAATTTTATCTAAAAATTCTTTCTGCTCACTACCATTTTCATATAGTTGCTTAAGTTGCTTTGCTTGAAATTGGTAATCATCAGCTTCCATTTCTTTTGTTACTATGTAATGTAAATTCTTATGATGTACTTTTTGTCTTTCTCCATCTTTATTCATCAAGTAATCATTCAAATACTCTAAGCTTATCTTATTGTCATCTATTATTTCATTCTTGATAGATTTAAATTCTCTCAATAGTTGATTTTCAGAATAGCGTAAATCATATAAATGCTCTAATTGTTTGACAAAAAGTTTCTCAATTGCAATATCATTATATAATTTAATTAGCTTTTCTTCTAATGACTTGTTATAGAAATCGTGATTAAAAGTGTCTAATACGGTAACGATATCTTCTTCTATCGTATAATTATTTTTTCTATCATATAATGATATAATTTCTTTTATGTCATTCTTTGATTCTAAATCTTCAATTTTTTCTTGACACTCATAAATTATATTTTCATTGTTTGTAATGTTGTAATTTTGCTTTTCAATAAAATTTTCAATTTTCTCAATTTTCCCTTGTCTCCGTTCAATCGTACAATTTTTTTTATATATCTCATTTTCAGTTAAATATTCATCATTAGATAATTGATCTTCTATTTCACCTATCTCATACTGTAACTCATCAACTGAAGAATTCGCAGAATCAATTTTCTCTTGAGATACCTCAATATATTCTCTATGTCTCTCAATTTTCTCTTCAAGTTTTACATACCATTTATAGTTTTTAGAGCGTTTTTGTTTGAGTTCTATATCTTTCTTTACTGTATTTTGTAAAGAGTCAGAAATATTCAAAAGAACAAGTTTAGTTTTTTCACAGAGATGATTAATTTCTCTTCTTTCTAAAATGACTTTTTCTTCAATGAACTGATCATGGATAAGTTCTTTTACTGATTGAGATTCCCTTTTAAGTTGGGTATTTAAAAATTTTCTGAATAATGTTCTAAATAACATAATACCTTTTAAGATAGATGAAGTAATACATCCTGATAAGAGATCCTTTGTATTGGATTATCAATAATGTTTTTTTCTCTTCTCAATTTTTTTATTAATACACTTGGGTCTATAGAATTCTTTGTTCTATCTACTAATGATTGCTGAACTTCTCTTAATTGACTAATATATTGTTCTGTATATATCACTTTTTCTTCATTCACCTTATCTAAATCATCAAATGTTTGATTTATACAAGCATGCAATTTTACCAAGTTATCGCATGAGTTTAAGTCTATCTCAATACCCACTTCTCTAAAATGATTATTGAGGTAAGCAATCTTTTCATTATCTATTTCAACCTGTTCTATTATTTTAATATCATTATATGCTGAAGTTGAATTTGCTATCTCTTTCAACTCATCTATAATTTCTTTTTTTAATTTATATTCATTCCAATCCTGTAATTCACCATGCATTGGTATTAAATCCTTAAATGAAAATTTATATTCTTTTAAAGATGATGTTTCTATTATTACACTAAAAGCTGTACTTCTTTCTCCTTCAGGGTTCTTTTTATATTTATCTAAATGCTTAATTGCTTGTTCTACATTTTTGAGAGCTTCAAATTTTGCTGATTTTAAAAGTAGTATTTGTATCTGGTTAAAAATATGCCCTAAAATCAATATAATTAATAGACTACCAAGTGGAGATGCTGCAAGAGAAGAGAGTAATGCTGATCTACTGATAAAAACCGTAAGTGTTTGAAAAGAATAACTTGTTAATACCCCTAATCCCGTAGAAGAAACGGTCGATGTTAACTCATCTACTAATTCTTCAATCGTTTTTTTACCATTGGCAAAATCACATATTTTTTTAGCTAAAGAAGTACAAATCATCATTCCATTTACATGGTTTGATTTAATTCCAAAATATGAACAAACAATAAAAAATACGCTATCTTTTGCTACTCCTACTCCTGTTCCTAAGAGTATATTTTTAAGTGATTCTAAAAAATCATCTTGTGTTAGATCTCCCTTTTTATATTTCTGTATTAATTCTTGGATTTCTTTTACTGTATGAACTACAGCATTATTTAAAAATGAATATTTAAGATGTTCTTTAGCATTATGTTTATGTAATTTTTTCTTTTTTTCTTCCTTTTTATCATACTCATACTTTTCTCCATTCCTAACTTTTCCAGTGGTACTTCTTACTTCTTCTAAAGTAACTTCATCTGATTCAACTTTAGTCCCTTTATGAAAACCTTCTATTGTTTTATCTTCAATTTGATCAGATGGACCTAAATGTTTTACATTCCTATATTTAGGATCTGAAAGTGCTCTTCTTGTGGAATACTCATCTTTATTTGCTTTTGCTTGGTATGAATCATAATCATCAGGAGTACCTACTCTTATATCATCAGTTCTATGAAACTTTCCTAAACCATGTTCTCCGGATGTCCATGCTTTGAGTTCCTCTGGATTAATGCCTTCAGCCGCAGCATTTATATTAAAGGAACCTGCATGCATTTCTTCAAAAACAAATCCAGCCTGTTTTGCAACTTGATCACCTCCTTTTGATGGCGTTTCCGGGTTATTTACCCTAAATTCCATTTGATCAAAAGCATGCAGCAAATTATTATTTTTTGTTTTATGTAAATTATTTAGATAATCATTTGATGCTTTTCTAATTACATTATCCACCATTTTTTCTTTTTTAAAAGAGGCTAAATATTAATGAATTTATTAAATCTAAAAATAAGTACTTTTATAAAATTAGCCGGTTTGTTTCATTACTTTCAAAAGACTAGCTATTTTATCAATACCATCTAAAGTTGTTGGTAGTTTTTCAGAACTAGAAGTTAGATCAGAGAATATCACTCTTTCAAAACTTTCAAGGGTGACATCACTATTCTCTTTTATATCTTTTGCATATTTAGAGTAGTCTTGGATAAATTGGCATAGCGTCATTCTGAGTTGTACTTGTCTTTTCTCAACCATCGTTACTTTATAGTTATGTAGTACAACCCTAAAGAAATAGAGCATTAAAAAAGTTAGAGAGATAACTGGGAATGTAAACATTAGTACCTCTGCAATTGAAGCGTTTTTTAAATCAATTTTTCCATCTCCAATTAAACCTGAGAAATAGGAAAACTCTAATATTACTGGAGTCAATACACCAAAAGCAAGAAATACCATTAAAACAACTAATCCCCACGAAGTATAACTCAACCTCGATTTTAATTTAGAAAAACCATCATATAATGCAACGAAATTAAATGCATCTGTATATTGATCTAAAGTTGCCTTTAGACCTTCAACTTTTTCTAGTTTTTTTTCATATTCTGAATCCCATTCTTCTATTGTTGAAATATTTTTATTTATATCTTCATCAAGTTTCTTCAATTCTTTAATCTTTAGATTATTGAATTGTTCTCTATATATAGTAGATGGTGTTTCAAAAATGATGAATTTCAAATCCGATTTTATCGTTTCTGGAAATGAATCAATATTCTCAAATACGAAATATTTAAACTTTTGATAAGTAGGATTTAAAGGTTTATCAAATCTTAGGTTATACTCATAAATCAAAGGAAATGTAATCGATAAAAGACGATATATGTAATCCTTTTGTTTCTCAACGTCTTTTGAATTAAGATTAATCTTAGGTAAAACACCATTAAGTTGTTGTTCCAAATCTTTCATTCCAATACTTGCATACTCTAACCAGTTTTCAAAATTAGAGTTAATCGATTTGAGTATTTCTTGATTAACTTTTAATACCTCATTATCAATTTCATCTTTAAAATGAAAAAAATCTAGATTTTTAATTACAGTGGAAATCTCTTTAGGAACATTTAATTTCTGTTCTTCTGATAGTGTAGTTTGCATAATATCATTCAAAAAATAAGTACTAATATTGGATATTCTCTTTTAGATCTTTTGATTCGTTTATTAGGCACTCAAAATTGTCAATAAAATCTTTGAACATTTTTTCATATTCAATCACATATGCTTTTTTCTGTAAAATTAATGCATTCATCTTTGTTGACAACTTAATTAAAGGAATATGCTGATTGATTATAAACCTATCTGGGGGTGTACTATAAAAAGGGTCCACATCAATATTTATATTATTTAACAAATCAATAACATCAATAGGGTTTTTCACTACTAGTGATAAATAGTTTTGTTGATGTATACTTATTCCTTTAGATAATGCAGTATATTGAGGTAGTTGTTTATTATCAAGAGCCAATTTAAATGTTGTGATTACATCATCTAACTCAAAGTATAAATCATTCCATCTTTCTAACAGAACTATGTATTGCTCTTTTCTTTCCTCTAGAACCTGATTTAACTTATCATAGATTAATTCATCATTTTTTAAAAGGGTAACTAACTTTTGATATAATTTACTCTCAGATTTTATTCTCATTTCTAAAAGTTCAAATAAATCATCATAACTTATTTTATCTATTTGTGATATAGTTGTTCTAGCAATTTTTACACCTTCGGGATTAAAGTCTTGAGTTAATTTACTTTTTTTTATTAGATCCCATAATCGAAGTCTAGTTATCCTATAAGACTTTATATTTTTTGTTATATGTGAATTAACAAACTTAGCAAGTTGCTCGAATTTTATTTGTTTTTCTCTATTCTTTTCAATTTCCTTGACTAAAATACCAAGTATAAAAACTGTCAACGTTGTTACTGTTGGTACCATAAATTTTGCTATGTCAAGGCTTTTATTTTCATGTTTTACAAGTGCAATAAATCCAAAGATTATTAATATAGCTATTAATATGGCTATAGATATATAGAGGTAATGTCTTCTAAATTTGATTTTGTCGATGTATACAAATACAACAAGGTAAATAATTACAGATAGTATGCCAATAAACATTAGAAATACTAATGAAGAGAGTTGTTCTATTAAGTTCATTTTGTTGTTTTAGTTCTAGAGTATTCTTATAATTTCGGTATTGAAATATTGATTGTTGTTTCTGTTGCACTCACCATTATATCTAACCATTCTTTCAATCCAAAACATTTCTTTTTTATGTTATCAAATTGAGTTTCTTCAAGTTTATCATTTTTCAAGATTAGACTATCTTTTGATATTTCAATTAAGATAGAATCTAAAATATCATTAACATTAGGTATTTCATTTTTTAAAGCTTTTACTGGGTCAATAGTATCTATAAGACAAAAAAGATAATAAAATGGGTATTCTTGAAATTTAATATTAGGATTGATCTCTAAACCTTCCATTCCATAATCCGCATAATTCTGATCTTTTCCTGGATTAAACCAAATATTATGTGCCTTAATAATTTGAGCACAATAGTAATATTGTATATCAAGTTTTGACTCCCAGTTTAGACCTAAATTTTCATATCTGTTTTGATAAACTTCAATACGATTCTTTTTTAGCTCATCAAATAATTTCATTCCAGCAATTATACCATGATCATACTTCCCTCTTTTCTCTAGTTTCCATATTACGTAGTTAGAAATATTATCTGAAAGTATTTCTGGGATAGGGTTCTCATTAAAATCTTCTTCTATTGTATAGTTTATATAAAAATACCTCTCTAAATCAGAATAAGTAAATATGTTTTGCTCTTTTAATCTTTTAATTTCTTCTACTTCTTCGTATTTATAATACAAATCATGAAATAAGGTTGACAAAAACCACATGAATTGAAAACGGTTAATATCAAAACCCTCTCTTTCATTAAGCCTTAAAATGAATTCATCTTTACTTAAATTAAGTTTCCATTGACTAAAAATTAAAATACCTAGAAAATAAACAGAGTTTGTATGTTTGACATAATCATTGTTTTTAAAGTCTTCAATATCTAAATCATCTAATACTCTTAACTTGCCACCACTAGTAAAAAAATCTTTTATGAAATTAAGATGTAACGTTTGATTATTCTCATCGTCATTATTAAATGGATTCTTCAATTTATTTTTTGAAGTTTGATTATAATAAAACCATTCATTCTTTTTCAATGATTGTATTGATTTAAGGATAGTTTTCATATTGCTAGCTCTTTAATTATTTCATATTCAATAATCGATTTACATAGTCATCATCCAACCAATATTTACCATGACCAATTGCTCCAAATTCTTCATCATGATTATGAAGCTTAGCAATTCTCACATAATAATATGAGTATTGTGTTCTATTCGTATCGTAAACTTCGTACCCTTTCTTTTCAAGATCAGATACTGCTTTATAAAAGGTTACTTTAGTTACTATTTTAAAGTTTTGTTTCATTTTATAAATTAATATGATGTATAAGTTTGATTTATCTAAAAGTCATTTAACACCTCATCAATCTTATCTTTTAATTCTCCAGAGTAATCATCTATTTTCCAACTTTCTTCAACTCTAGATTTTGTATAAATCTCATTTTTAATAGCTGAGAGAATATCGTTTGAGTTAGATTGTTTTAATGATTGAATATTTGGAGACCTTAAGTCACCAATTATCTTTTCATTGATAACATTTTTAATTGTATTTTTAGTTATTTCTCCATCTACAAAAGACCCTTTCGTTTTCATAAAATCATAGATCTCTTCTGCTAAGTGATTTCTTTCTTCGAAAATGTTCATTTTTTAATTGTATTTAGTTTAATAAAATATTTTTTGATATTGGTTGATTTTTTGAATCTTAGAATTTCCCACAAATAGCCCTCCCCTTGCTGTTGGATGATATCCTAGAAAGACTTTATTAGATTTATTAATCTTGTTTGCTGCCGTTTTTTGGTAACTATTACTACCCCATACCAACCACTCAATGTTAATGTTTTGACTATCAATAAGTGTTATTGCATTTCTAATAAATTTTCCCCAGTGTTTTAAATGACTACGTGATATTCCTTGAGTTATAGTTAATCCAATATTCAACATAAAAACTCCATTAGTTTCCCATTTTTTTATTAATTGATCAGGGGATGGAATATTTAAACTTGTTATTGAATTTCTTATAATTTGAATATTATCATTTTTATTTCCACCCTTTAGAAAATATAGTTCCTTTAAAATATTTTCCATAGATTTTGGAACATCATCATCCCATTTGGTAGGTTTATCAATGTCAAAACCAAGACCAGTTGCTACTCCAACCTCAGGGTATGGGTCAAGACCCAATATCACGAACTTAATATCTGTTACTGACATCCTAAACACCCGAAAAATTTTATCAGGTGTAGGACAAATTTTATTTTTTATTGGGGCTAAAGTTTTCTCAATTGTTTGTAATAGTTGAATATTAGCATTAAAAAAACTATCCCAAGAAGGGTCTATTTGGATTTTGTGTCCTAAAAAAGTAAATACACCATTTTTTACATTAGTCATAAATCTATTGTTTTAGTTTAGTTTAAAAATCTCACCCATCAATACTCACAATCTTCCATTCTCCACCATAGTCAAACGTGAAGCCTACAGGTCTGTTAAAGACTTTTTGTCCTAATGCAGATTGGATATCTATTTGTCGGTACCCATCTTTTACCTCTCCTTTTACAACAGTTTGTACCATTTGATATTTCATAGGAGATTGACCTTCTTTTTGAATAGTGAACTTTGTATTGATACTTATTTCAGTTGGTTTCTTTTCAAATAAAGAAGTTTGTGGTTGTGGAGTACCACCAAATATTGAAGTCTGTTGAGATGGTGACTTTGAAGGAGCTTTCTTCTTTGGAGTTTTCTTTTTAGCATCTTGTTTCTTAGATTTTGCTCCTTTTACTAATCCTTCTGCTACTTCTTTTTCATGAATTTCATGATTTAATAATAATAGCCTTTTGAGAACTTCTTTTCTTGCATCAGGATGTATGGTATATCGTATTCTATCGTTTTCTGGAAGGTATTCTACCTCATAGAAATCATGTCTTAATTGAATATCTCCCCAACCATAAGCTTCTAATACCGCCTGATCCATTTGCACATGCAATAGACGGAATTCTCCTATTAAAACAACGGCTTCTTGATAGCTTACTTTTCCTTCTTTTTTATTTTCTAGGTGATTGTAAAGATTCCATGTTTCTTTACCGTATGTTTTTTCGAAATCCTTGCTTTTAAGGTTTTCTACTTCAAGTGTTAAATCTTTATTATGAAATTGGTTATACATTTTGGTCAAACCTAAAGATATATTTACCATCAAAGCTTCTCTTGTTTTATCATATTTTTCACCTATCGTTTCTAGAATAGAATTACTTGAAGGAAATGGATAGTTTTGAAAACAGTCAGTAGGAGAATAATTTAGAGTACTAGCACCTAAAGTTGAACTATATTTCCAAGACCATAAATGATGAAAAGTATTAGAAATAATAGCAAATTCAGTAAAACTATTTATTGCAAAAACAGCCAATTTATGCATATAAACTTTATCATTTTCCACAAATGCAAAAGAAGAATATTTTGATACAAGTGGAACTACCAAAACTCTTTCCAAAGGTTTAATAATTTCATATAGTTTCGGTCTTTGTCTTAAAAACTTCCACCATTCTTCACTTAAAGTCCTATCATCATTATTTAATTTTTGCCCTTTTGCAAGTTTCTTCTCAACTGTTTCTAATCTATCAGGCTTAACTCTTTCTTCTATAATTTTAAAACAATCAGGATATTCCATTGCTTTTTCCTCATCCCAATCAAAGAAGTTGATTACCCAACGACTTGTTGATTGATCGATATTATTATTTAAATCTTGTCCATTTAAATAAGGAAAAAGAACATTTTTATTTTGAGGGTCTTTTTCAATTAGATTTTGTGCTTCTTCTGGATCTAATACAAAACCCTTTCCAAATATAATCGATCCTTGAAAACTTTTATCTTGATTTTGTACCAATGAATATGGATCACCTAAATCCTCTTGGTCATCTATATAAGTATTTATTAAATCTACTTCTTTAGTATCTAAGATGAATTTTCTTAACCAATCTCCTTTATGAACAGTTACCAAAGCTACTTCAACAGCTGCTACGCCAGGCCATTTCATAGAACGAACAGCGTGGTTAATTACCCCTCCTTTATCTTCAATTACAGCCAATCCACCTTCTCTTGCTCCACCTTGGGAAATAGTGTTTGTAGAAATTAATGATTGGAACCCACCTCTTTTAATGATCTCAAAATCTCTTCTAAAAAAGTATGTTACTAAATCAACACTTCCTATTGGAGCATAATAATATTTGACAAATTCAAGAAAATCAACACCGAATGAACTACTTAATTTTTGTCCTCCCAAAAACGGCGGGTTCCCCAAAATACAATCAAACCCACCTCCAGACATAATCTGAGGAAATTCTAAAAACCAATGAAAAAACTTCTTCTCTTCTGCGATAGCTGATGCTTTAGCGGGGCCCTGTCCTGTTATTTGAGCACCAGTCTTAAGAAATGATTGATAACTTTTTTGAGTTACTAGTTGATCTTTTGTTGTTTCATTTTTATCAATAAAAAATTGGGCAATTTGAATATCTGCCAACTGTTTCAATCTAAACCAGTGGACTCCTTTTTCTAATTTTTTGTATGCTTCTGCTTTTTGTTTTATCTCCCCTGAAGTTGTTTCTGGCATATTACCAAACTTTCTAAATTCAGCAGTTACCAACTTGATAGTATCTTCCAATGATTTTTGATTATCAAGTGTTTTCTGATGTCCAGCAGATTTAATTTCTTCCTCAAATAACTTTCTCTCTGCTTTATTTCGTTTAGAAAACTCTGAAGCAATAGCAGTATCTCCTGCCAGTTTTTTAAAGGCTTCATTTGCTATACCCTTATTCAACTCTTCCATATGTGCCAAGCCAACAATGGCATTACCACATTTAATATGGTGATCTAAGAAGTTTAAAGGTTCATTCGGGTTATGTGCCTCTAACCATAGAGCTACTTTACATAATTCAACAGCTAATGGGTTTAAATCCACTCCATAAATACAATTCTTAATCACATCACGAGTAGCTAGTCGAATTGCTTCATTATTTGGTTGTTCTTGATCTGTACGAACAACAGCTAATTCAAAAGCAATATATCTTGCAGCTGAAAGTAAAATATGTCCCGAACCACACGCAACATCACATACTCTTAATCCTAATAAAGCCATCTCCTGTTTTTGAAGATGATTTAACTCCTTAGTTGTTGAAATAAATTGATCAGGATCTTTTAACCTATCCTCTACCTGATATTTCAAAGAGTGATTAATCAATGGTCTGACAAGCTCTTCAGGAGTATAATGAGAACCAGAAGAAGACCTTTCTTCACTCTTTTCGAATTGGAATTTATACTTATTCCCTTCAACTTTTATGACGGGTTGATATTCTAGTAGTCCCTCATACATAGAGCCAAATTCCTCAACATCAAGGTCAGTAAAATTAACCCTTGTGAGTTGTTTTTTCTCATTCTGAAAATAAGACAGATTACTCAACACCTCTAAAAACACCTCATTGGATAATTTCAAATCATACAATGTACCCAAAGCATCAGGTGAAAATAAACCAGAAGCCAACGCATTCAACCCAAACTCTTCTGCTACTTCTTGTCTTTCAAAGATGGCAAAACACATCTTTAAAGATTCCCATAAGTCATGAGGTCGTTTTTCAATAAAATGCTTTTTCTCTACTAACTTTTTTATCCTAGATACAGAATAATAATCATAATAGATTTTCTTCTTTTTTTGAATTCTTTTATCCCATGATTTATTTTCATGAGAAGGGAATATCAAATCTCTTTCCTCTGTCACCATCAAGAACAAGAGTCTATATACCATCCTTAGAAGGTTATGGTAAAACTCCGTTTGTTGTTGACTTCTATATCCAGCATCCTCAGAATTCAAATAGTTTTCAACCTGATTCTTTAATGCTAAATTTTCAGGATGTTGTAAAAAACCATTCGCTAATTGCATAATGGATTTTTCAACAGCCGATGATAACTTTTCTCTTATTCTTGAACCAGAACTTAACGCATCGGCATGAAAAACTTCCCAATAAGAGGATTCATTATCATCAATACTTTTTGGAGCCCTTGTCTTATGAAGGATTCTATATAAAAGAACAAACTCTAAATAGAGTTCATCTTCTATGATCTTCTTAAGGTCAAATTCTAAATACGTCAATTTAGTCAACCTTGTCGCATCTCTAAGTAGTCGTAACTGATAACCATTGGTTACAATACCATATAAGTTCTCTGTATTGTTTAAATACTCTTGTAACAAGTTATGAGGTGTACGCTGACCTCTTTCTAGTGACTGATCTAATAAGACAAGTTCACCCTCCACTAATTTTGCACCAACAATATGGATAGGTACGTTACAATCATTGTCGGCTTTGTGAGATATATTATAGGTCTTATCATTGATCACTTGAGGGACTACATCTTTTATTTCGTACCCTAAGTAATCAAGAAAATTCCTTATCCATAAGTCAGTAGCTTTTTTTCCATCATCAGAAGCTCTCGCTTTTTCTGTTTTCTGATGGAAACGCTCATACAGTTGTCTTATATCATGCCACGCAATACCTATTTCGTCCCTTAAATCTTCCGTATTTTTAAAGCCGAAATCTTTAGGTTTTTGAAATTTATAGTCCTCTGCTGATTGTATTTTATCTAAAATCTCTCCCGAGATGATATTTCCTTGAATTTGAATCCCTGAATAATTCATAAACTATTGTGATAAGGGTTAGAAAAGTTTTTTAGCTACAGGTAGTAATACATAAACTCCAATTACCTCTGGAGGCAATACTGGGTAGACCGCTTTAAAATCTGAACCACCCACTAATGTTTTATAGCTACTCTGAGCTCCAACTAAGTTTTCAGCTCTCTCCTCCGCTAATTTTATAAACTCTTCTTTTATATCTTCAAAATTATTTAACTGCTCTTGAATATTATGTTTTCTTTGTTCCAAAGGCATATCTCCTTGAGGAACTGCATCCAATAATAGCTTCTTTACTTCATTATAAGACAATGTCTTTTTAGAAACTGAAGGATCTAAACCTTCATACCCCCAAAGGAATAATTCTTCTGCGATTAATTCATTTCTTCTACTTTTTTCACGAATTACATTTCGCACTCTAAACTGAATTAAAACCGTCAATTGTTTTACAGAAGTTGTACGTATAGAGGCTACTCTTGCTACTTTTTCTAATGTAGTTTGCTTTTCAAAAGCAGCATTCATTACCATCTGACATAATTGTTCTACAAAACGATGGTTCCTTCCTATATAAATTTGTGCTCTTGGAGTAGGAGAAACAAAAGACATAGGAATCTGTTGTAGATCACTTGGGAAGAAGACTTTTAATTTGATTGGTAAAGTATCTGCTACAATGGTATAATGATCATCTTGTTTATGAGTAATTGTACCAAAATGTTTTAGTGCGGAAATGACAAAGTTTTCTACAGATTGCACATCACCAATGGCTTCATCTACCTCTTTTAAAAGTGTTTCTATTTCAGATAGTTTTACTCTTTCATGAGCAAAGATTGACCTTAGTTTCTCCGCTTTACTCTTAATCTGACTAATCTCATTAGAGAATTTTTGTTCAAGGGCTTTACCGTTAACCGTTAAATCTAAACTCAACTGTTTCCCTTGATTTACATTTGTCTCTTCTAAAACCTCTTTTAAGATTTCATCCATTATTGAAAGGTTCTCTTCACCAAGAGAAACAGACACCCCTGTTGTACGCTGTATGTCTCTTACTTTCTTTAAAAGTACTGTCAAAACAATCTTATCCATAGGGTTATCAGAACCCCATAAAACATAAGATTTTACTTCTTCTTTCGTTTGCCCAAATCTATCTACACGACCATCCCTTTGTTCTAAGCGGTTAGGATTCCAAGGTAAGTCATAATGTAAAACAGCATCAAAATGATCTTGTAAGTTAATCCCTTCAGAGAGACAATCTGTAGCAATTAGTACTTTCTTTTTAGCCTTCCCGATAATATCAATTCTTTCTTTTCTTTGCTCATCAGAAAGCTCGGAAGTAACCGCTTCTAGGTGTACATTAGAAGGGAGTAACGGAGCTAAAGCTTCTTGTAAATATTTAGCCGTTGAAATGTATCTACAAAAGATGATTGGCGAATACTTCTGTTTTAACCATCCTTTTACCAAATCACCTGTTTTGATAACCTTTTTATCCCCACCTTTTTTCTTTACATCAATCAATAAGTCATGAATTTTAGACATGGTATTCATTTCCTTTGATGAAAACTCTAAACCGTCTAAAGATTCAATATTATCAGAATTAGCACTTAACTTTTGTCCTATTGTCTCCTCTTCTTCAATCTCTATAATGGCTTTTTTCTTCTTCATTCTATTTCTCACCATCTCAATTCCTGCATCAGGACTTGACATAATTCCTCTCAGTAATGATAAAGCAGCCCAATATTGATTTCTTTTTCCATTAGTTGTTGTCAACTGTTTAGCCAATGCCCTAGTTAACATATACACCTCTTGATAAGATGGAGAAAGTTCATAATCTAGTTCTTTACTATCTCTTTTTGGAAAAGGGAATTTTTCTTTATCCTTTAACCACCTTTCAATATTCTCTCTCTTTCTCTGAATAAAGTATTTTGAAATTAATTCTCTCTGCTTTGGTGTTGCATTCTCCAGATCCACTTTTGCAAGGTCTGGATTAAGCAAACCTAATAAAGCTGAAAACTCATCATTTTTACCAGAATGGGGTGTTGCAGTAAGTAATAAAAGATGTCTATCGAGTTTCTTAGATATATCGTTTAGTAAATGATAACGTAACTGTTGGGTATTTAATGTTGCTCCAGAAGGTAATGTACATGTATGTGCTTCATCAACAATCACAAAGTCAGGACAATCGTTTAGAAATTGTCTTCTTCTTCTTTCTGACTTAATATAATCTATAGATATTACTTGGTAAGGCAATGCTGCAAATACAGATTGATCAGTAGATATTTTACGATCAATAGCTGATGCTGTACTTGAACGAATAATATCAGCATCAATATCTAATTTATCCTTAAGCTCCTTTTTCCATTGTTCACAAAGATGCGGTGGACATATCACTGCAAATCGAGAGACATCTCCTCTTTCAATTCTTTCTCTAAGAATCATTAATGCCTCCACTGTCTTACCAATACCAACATCATCAGCAATTAATAACCTTGTAATTTGTTGTTTCAAAGCCATCACCAAAGGAACTACCTGATATGACCTTGGTCTAAATGATAGTTTACCCATACAACGGAAAGGACCTCCAGCATTTCTAAAGGATAACCTTGTTGCATGGAATAAAAGTTGAGCCGTTTCAAAGTTATCTATATCTTCAATTGTAGGTTCTTGAAAGTGTGCTTCTTTGAAGCCTCCTTCAATTTTTAACAGCGGTTTATATACTGCTGTTATTTCCTCTTCAGATCCTCCGAGTGGCTTTAACAAAAATATATCTTCATTCTCCTGAGGTAGAATTACCCATGTTCTACCTCTGAATTTGATTAGATTACCTGGTAAATTTTTAGTGGACATAATAAGATGCCTTTTATAATTTCTTTTATCTGTCAACTACTTAAAAGCAGTTGACGTTATTTTTTTAATGATGGAAATACGTAAGAATACTTTTTAACAAAGTCTTCTAATTTCTCTTTATAATTCCATTCGATAACAGTGAAACCATTATTCTGTAAAAGCTGACGCTTCTTTTTATCTTCTTCTTTTACACTTTCTTTATCATGTACACTACCATCAACAAAAATTAAATAAGGATGATCATCAATTTGAGAGACAAAATCGACACTAACATAAAAGTCTTCCATATTAAACTGAGCCTTATCTGGTAACCTCAAATTATTCAAAAATAAATAATCAATGAGCTTTTTCTCCATATAAGAATTCTTGTCATATGCCTCCAGCAGCTCCTTATGCCTATCTTCTTGTAAAGAATGTTCACTACTAGCCAAGTTACCATCCATCAACATCTCAAGTGGTTGTTTAACGGATTGTCTACTTAGGTTTTTATGATTCATCTGATTATAATATGAGAGTAGATCGTCATAAGTCGCATCCTCTCGTTTCTTTCCTGATTCAGAAGGTATTTCTTCTCTTGTTGTAATATCAAAGAAGCATGAAGTGTAGGCTTCTTCTATCACTTTATTTAGAATTGAAGGATCTTTTATTATTTGATGTAATACTCCTAAACTACCTTCAGAAGCCTCATATATTAAAATATTAGGTCTACTCTTATCACCCATTGTCCAAACACCAATCTCTCCTTCCTCTACAGAAAAAACTTTTTGTATCCCTCTTTCTAATGCAGTCATCAATGAAATAACAGTAACCTCATGATCAAATCCATCAGAAATCAATTCCCCTAATGGTTGAATATAGATAATGTCAGAAGTATCGGTTGTAAAAGGGGTCACTCGCTCTACTGTTCCTTCTTCCGCTTTTTCTGCTTGCCCCTTATTTTTCCAAATTCCATCTTTATTACCAATGATAAATCCAGGCTCCTTAGTTTCGTTAGATGTTCTCCATCTATTGTTTACACTAATTAATTTAGCAGCTGGTGCATAAGTAAATTGGGCTATATTTTCTCCACCTCTTTGATAATAAATTATCTTATTGCCTTTGCTATTATCCCAACTGAAAAAGTGCTCAATTTGATAACCTAATCGCTGACGTTCTTCCTCGAAACTTGTAATTTTTTCAATTGGTGTTGTAGCTGAATTATCCATGCTAATTAATCTAGCATTTACATCATCTAATTTTTTATTAGTGATGGGATCATTATCAACTCCTTTACCCGATTCATCTAAAAAGCCAAAACCTGTTGTCGTAGAAAATCTTATTTTATGTTTTTCAATTTCAGATTTAGGTAACTCCAATCTGTTTACTTTGTATTTATTCCCTCTATGGTAGATCATACTTTGTGGCCCGAACTCTTGTAAAGCAATCATTCTAGGTCTTGAGATATATTCCCCTTCTTCATTTGCTTTATTCCCTCCTACATATGCTCTGAGAGGTAATCTTGTAAAATTATACCCAGGTAAGAAGCCTTCTGCAGCTAAATACCTGTATAAGGTAAATTCATTTTCACCTTTATTATATGAAGATCCTAATAATTGATTCCTTTGTTTCTCTCCTAGGTTCTGATTCCTTTTAGCATCTTTATATTCTTGACTATTATCCTTTATAGTATGATCATCAATTATATTTCTTGCCTTGTCTACCAATATTTGAGCTGCATGATACATTGCTCTCCATCTATCAAAGGAATAATTAAATGAAGTTGCAAACTGATTTACTTTCTCCTCTACCCAATCTTCTCTATACCAATTTGCTATTTGGCTATTTTTAAGATCTAATTCTTCTAATATCTTTTCAAAATCCTTCTTAACAGTAACTATATTATTTTCAATATAAGCTTTTACATTCTCTTGGATGTTCTTATGTACAGGAAGATATTCTTTATTATCTACATCTAATAACTGGCCAATTTTTCTAACATCATGATGGTTTTTCTCAAAATTAAGATCCATCATAATCATTGAGTGAAAATGTGTTTGAAGTAACTCTTCATTGCTCAAATCTATCTTTGGAGCAGTTACAGCTCCTGCCACCATGTCGATTTGATTTTTAAAATAGTGTCTATCATGAGGACTAGTATTTGATGCATAAGTAAATACCAATGCTGTCTGACCACCTCTACCAGCACGACCACCCCTTTGAGCATAATTAGCTGGGTTTGGAGGTACATTCCTCATATGAACAATATTGAGGTTCTTGATATCGATACCTAGTTCCATAGTTGGAGAACAATAAAGAGCCGATAATTTTCCTTCTCTAAATTCACCTTCTACCACTTGTCTATCTTTAGCGGCTATTTGACCAGTATGTTCACCTGCTTTAAATACTTTTGGAAAGGACGAAAAATCCTGTTGATAGAATTGCTTAAAATATTCATTTGGTTGATTCTTTTTGGCATCATCAGAATGCATAACAAGACGTATCTTATCAGTATATGGCATTGAATTTTCATTCTTTTTCCAATTAATAATTGATAGATTCATCAAATAGGCAACTTCACCATCAGCAAGATTTACTGCATCAATAAGTTCAAAATTTAATAAGCTTGTAAATAGTTTCTCAATCTCACTATTATAGTTTGTCTTATTTAATTTTGGTTCATCAGGAAATGCATCCTGATACTTTCTTCTCAGGTACTTTCCAAACTGAGACCTAAACCCAATACTCTTTATAGAATCATATTTAATACTTGCTTTCTTCTTTTTCTTAGGAATATCAAACATCAAAAGGTTTGGTAAATCAATATCATTGTAACTCTTGATAGACCATGGCGTTTCAGGGTTTAATCTATCAAAAATTTGATTTATATTCTCATCAAATACATCTTGATAAAACCTATGTGAAACTGCAAAAGATGTTCTAAAAAACTGTAGAATCTGATAGACAAAATCATATCTATCTTCTTCCTTATAACTTGATAGCCAATCACTGTTCTTATAAAACTCCTCATTAGCTACATAATCTTTAAGGTCTCCATATTCAATAGATAATAAACCAGCTCCTTCTAGGTTAGGTGTTGTATACCTCCAACCTAATTTAAGCTCTTCCATTACTTTATAGAAAATAAAGAGGCTTAAAATTCTTTGGTTCTCTTTTTTGGATACGAAACTTACTTTTGAAGCATAGTCCTCTTCTTTTAAGTTTAACATATCTCTAACTTTGTCAGCAATCGAAAAAATATCTAAAGTATCAAATTTCTTAACTGCAGAATATATTGCTGAACGAAGCTGACCTAATGTATAAAAGTGATTAAAATGTCCTGCTTGTAATGAAGCATCTTGTCTATTATCAGTAAAACTTAATACCTTTTGATCTTGTAATGGAATTTTCTCGTTTACAAGAGCTTCTAATATACTGTATGATATAATAGTTGTAGCAGAAGATCTACCCTCATTACCTATTCCTGATAACTTCGTTCTTTCAGTTGCTTGACCTTCATACATCACATCACATGTAGGATCAAAAGTAAAATGAGTTGGAATAAATAAACCTTCAAAAGGTAAATTTGCATTATCATCTGAGAATTCTCCATTTTCATCAAAGAAAATTGGCTTAGGAAGATAATGTTCATGGTAATTTGTCAGAGTTCTACCATCTTTCTTAAACCATGTCTCAGGTAGGTATTCTAATTTATCTTCATTCCAGATTTTATCCAAAACAGTATCATCATGAGCAATTAAGATATAACCTTGAACTAATTGGTTTGGAGTAAGTTCTTTTCTTTTTGTCCCTAAACTTTTACTCCCTTTTAAATCATCTTGCTTAATTTTAGGAGATAAATTCTTAAAGTCTCTGCCCAATAACATCCCATTATAATAATTCTTTTCAACACACAAAAATTCATACCCTGAGTGTCTACTAAACATAATAGGAAATAGAGGTTTATCCTCATATGTAAGAGCATCTTCTAAAGTAATATAACGAGTTTTATCGTCACCTAACGTTGAATATATATTACCTGTTTGAGAAATAAATTGATGAAATCTAAATGGAAGGAATGATCTTCTTTCTCCCATTTCTACATGTTTCATATTTAAAGCCTCAGCCCATCTTAATAGTTCCTTTACCCTTTCAGGTAAATCACTAGATTTTAGGTTTAAATCAGAAGATAAAGTATTAACTATGTCAGATAATGTCATCGGTTTTCCTCTTTGGATGACCTCATCATGATCGGATAATGCAATATTCTTCTCAAGCCAAATTGCTAATGGATTATTGATAAAATCATCTACTTCAACTTTCACTTCATCTTTGGATAACGATTTAACTTTATCGATATCTTTATTGAATGATTTGTCAAGCTCTTTTATTAATTTATCTCGATTAAAACTTCTAACGTTAGTGCTATATTCTAAATACTCTCCAATAATTTGATCACTAGAGAACTTAGTACCAAAAAGTGTTTTAGCTACCCCTGCAATACCTTCTTTGACTTTAGAAATAGTTTCTCCCGTAGCCATTGTCGCAGATGTACCAATACAAATAATATCTCTTTGTACGAGAGCTTTCAGTCTTCTATTCAACATAGAAACATCAGCTCCCTGTCTACCACGATAAGTATGTAATTCATCGTAGACTAAGTACTTCAGTGTATTTTGAAAACTATCTCTAAGACCTTTTTCTTTTTTACGAGACATGATTAACTCTAACATCATATAGTTTGTTAGAATTATGTCTGTTGGCTTTTCTAAGAAATCATCCTTTTGATTCTGAGTTTCTTGACCAGTATATTTTTTATAAGTTACAGGAAATTTTTTCGTGCTTTTTTCTCTATATAATTCAAGTAACTCTGATAATGGTTTTTCTCCCCCATTTTCTAAATGACCTTCTATTTGTTTAATATCTTCCTCAGAAGTATATTTCTTCAAGTAATTCACCTCATACTTCATGATCTCCTCTTCTTGGGAATTGATCAAAGCATTCATAGGATACACAAGAATCGCTTTTACACCCTTTTTAGTTGTGTTTTTTTGAAGTATGTCATTAAAGATTGTACCTAAGAAGGTAAGAGATTTACCTGACCCAGTACCAGAAGTTACAATAAAGCTTTCACCATTAAGACCTTTTTCTAAGGCCTCTACTTGATGTTGATATAATGTGTAATTACCAAATATGGTTTTAAGTTCAGGATGAATTCCTGATATATGATCTAATGGCTTTCCTTTTGCAAAAGATGGATTAAATTGGATTAAAGGTTCTGGTAAAAACTTCTTCTCTTTAAAATGTTGTTCAACAGTCTCCCTAATCTTTTTGTTTTTTATCTGGATAAAGCTTTGTAAGTAGTTCTGATATTTCTCTACAACTTCCTGATGGATTTTAAAAACGTTCATTAGCTAAAGGCAAAAATTACTCTTATATAATTACCGACAAGATAACATATTAAAATTAAGATTAGTGTTACATTATATTTTAATTAATTTTTTTAGATCTTGTTCTTGTCTTAAATCAAATTAAATCAATAATTATTATGAAATATTATCAAATCATTGCTTTACTTCTTATTACTATAACGAATTCTTTCGCACAAATTGAAGTGCATGTACTTGATGTTGGTGCTGGACATGCAACAATCTTAGAACTTGAAAACAATAAATGGGGAATTTATGATGCAGGAGGCGCACACAAAGACAAAGGAAAAACTTTTAAAAGTAAGATAAGTAAATTAATACCAAAAGGAGATTCAATTGAATTTATGGTACTATCTCATACAGATGCAGATCATATCTATGCGGCAAAATATGTGTTAGAAAAATATTATGTGAAAAAAATAATTACAACTGGATACACAAAAAATAATATTGGAAATAACCATAATTCTTATTGGAATCGATTATTACGTAAAATTGAAAAAGTAGAATCCAAAAAGAACACACAGGTAATAAATTTAAATAAAGAAAAAAGAAATATTAGTACGCAAGACAACTTTTATGTAGGTCAATCTTATTTTGAATTTTTATCTGGATTCCACCAACCTTTACCAAATTGGAATTTAAGTGAAGCTAAATCAGTAAATGCTGTTAGTATAATTATGAAACTTACTTACATGAATAAGTCAATTTTATTCACTGGAGATGCAGTAGGTCGAAAAATTGGATCAAATAACTCAAATCTAATTGCAACTGATAAATTTTTAGCTGAAAACAAAAAAGATGAATTAAATGTAGATGTAGTTATAGCTCCTCATCATGGTGCTGATAATGGCTCTTCAAAAAAATTCTGTGAACTAACAACTCCAAAATATGTGATTTTCCCCGCAGGAAATACTTATGGCCACCCTACCAAACAAACAGCAGATAGATATCATTTATTTGGTGGAACTTCATATCAAAATATTTTCAGAACTGACAGAGGAGAAGGTTGGGTTAACTCTAGTGAATATAATAATTATATAAATGCAAAATATAATGATGTAAGAGAGTGGGCAGGGCAAGCACAAAAAAACTACAAAGACAAAATAGGTGATGATGATATTTATATTCGAATTTCTAAAGCAAGTATGTTAGAAGTAGATTATTATTCAAAAGAATAAAGACAACTGATTCAAGCCCTATATTTTAAGATTTTCCTATCTAAACCTAATCGCTAAGAAAAAAAAATACCTTTTTTTGAAAAAAAATTTGATACACTACATTTTTAGGCTCAAACTTGTAATATGAAACGAATACTTAGAAGTAATCGAATATCTCAGTTACGAGAAAAGTACAGTATCTCAAAAGCTGAACTAGCTCAAAAATTAGGCGTTCATCTAAGAACAGTAAATAACTATGAATCTGGGGAGACTCTTCCTAAGGCAAAAGATTTATTAGTTATGTCTAAGCTATTCAAGGTTTCTATTGACTTCATATTAGATAATGAATCTATTGAGGAACAAAATACAGAAATTTTCAATCCATTTTGGGGCGAAATTTTATGGGAAAATAGCACAAGGAAAGAAATTAACGACTTAGCAGAAATGTTAGATTTTGATACTTTGAAGCTAAAATCTCTCTATTACATGTTAAAAGCAAAATTTAAGAATGAAAGAGCTGAAGCATTAAAAAGTGCTTTCAACTTAAACGTATAACAAATAAAAAAAGCATCATTGCACGGGAAATGAAATGATGCTTATAGTTCTCACATACAAGTAATGTAGGAGTAAATATAAGGTGTAAGTTATAGTTGGCGCTATAACATACATACTTAATCCGTTTACTGTATACTACAAATTTAATAGAACCTTACGAATTCTCAAAAAAAGGTTGATGGTAGAAAACACCCTATAATTACTTGTGCATCAATTTTATTAATGAATAGCACAGCTAATGTTATTCTATCGTTACCTAAAGAGTATTGGGATCTCAGATTAGGTAAACATAGATACACCTTTTCAAAAATCAATAAGGAGGTAGAATTAAACAAACAAGATAAAAGTGTTGATTACTACATCTATTATTGTGATTTAGAAGGTAATCCCATCAGATATAGGCCAGAAAATAATAAATGGGAAAAGATATACATCAGAGTAAGAGTATCTGATGAATATTTAAAAAGGACAGGTAAAAACTTCAAGTATAAATCACCTAAGGGACAACCCTCTCAAATATTTCTCAATGGTTTATATCACTGCTTCTATGGTAAATATGATAAGATAAAAACCCTTACTATTGTTGAAGGAGAGAAAAAAGCGATGAAACTCTGCTTAAATGGTATACCTGCAGTCGGAATACCTGGAATTCATTTTACTAAACAAAAAAACACAAAACTATTACGCGACAATATTTTACAATTACTCAATGATCTTAGAGGTGTTGAAGTTGTTAATTTATTATTCGATGCAGATTTAAGAGAAAGCTTTACTGACAAAAGAAAGGTATCATTTTATAGTGCTGTAAGAAACTATGTAACAGCAGCGAATAATCACCCTAACCTACTATTCTACTTTATACACCCAAACGAAAATTTCCTCCACAAAGGGTTAAAAGGAATAGATGACATTATTATTGATCTCAATAATAGAGGAGAAAAGAAAGATTTAGAGAAAATTAAAGATACTATCATCGATGGTACAGACATAAATGGTAATCATTTAATCAAGAAGTTTTGTGCACATACTCACGACAACCATTTCTTTAGGTATTATTTTTTTGAACAAAGTGTGAATATGCCTTCAATTGAAGAAATTTATGATTTCATAAATGATCTTCCTTATTTTGATTCATTGAGGGTCCATGGTGGAAAACCAAAATTTTCGGGAAATGGAAGATATAAATTATGTATTGATCCTCACTACAGTAAGAAATGCTTTCATGCTGATAATCACATCCCCTTTTTCATTGCTAATTTTTGTACTATAAGATTAAGAAAAAGTAAATTCCTGAGAGATAATAAATCAATACAAAAAAAGTTGTACAATACTATCAAATGTTCTCGATTCGAAGATGATTATTTAACAGAGCAAATACAAGCGCTTCGATATCAAAATATCGCAGAAGAGGATATTCTGAAAATCTGTTTTTTTATGCAATTCATTGAGATTAGACAGGGGAAGCTTACTCCTCGCTACAAATTTTATAATCCATACACAATAAATGAACTAAATGAGATTATCGATAAGGTTAAAGAAGAAAAATGGAAAACAAATGAGTATTATTATGTATTAAACCCAAATAGAGAATATCTTCCAAGCGAAATTGGAAATATTGCTGTAGAATCAAAAGCGAAGGTAAAAAGGATAAAAATCGCCAAAGAAATGTCTGCTAATTTGAAAAGCATAATGACTATTGATGAATTAGCAAGAACGCTATCAACTTGCCATAATACATTGACATTAAAAAAAGCATGGAAAGAAAAATTCGGGAAGGATTATCCACCTAAAAGAGTAATTACTGCACTTAGGATTAGTAATACATTAAAAGACTACATCCATTTAACTTGTGAAGAAGTTAGCTATATATTGGGGATATCGCTTAGAACTGTCAAAACGTATTGGAAAAAGAAAGGTGCAGAAATATTGAAGGACTATATATATTTTGTAAATATAGTGTATCAAAAAAATTGCACCATAACTTCAAAAGTAGAATCTATGTCCACCTACAATGAAGATGATGCTGTAATTCATATTTCTAAATGTCATGATGTTATAAGAAATGGAGAACAGAAGACATCCAAAGAAATTCGCGCAGAAAATAAGTTAAGTGAGTTTATTATAGATTATACTAATGGACATAGATTTACCCTTAAACAAATAATGGTTGGATACAACGTAAATAAGAAGATTGCTAAACAGTTTATTACAAACCTAAAGGGTAACAAAAAGGCAATAGCTCTAACTAACCCCTATTCAAGTAATATCCTTACAATACCTCCTTCAGGATAGTTTGTTACTAATCAAAATCTAGGATATCGTTCTAATATAGGAAATCGGGCAAATCAATTGTTTTGGGCCCGAACTTTAAGGTAACAAAAAGTATGGGATATGATAGGAAATGATTACCATTCATGTAATTTTCAGTTAAATCATAGAAGGTTCTGTCTTCTGTGTTAGGTAGGCATAAGTCTTATTGTATTAGGTTTGGTAGGAAGGTGTCCTAGTTCATTACTCTTTATAGATTCTTATAGAATCTAATAGCCCCCCCATTAAATAGGTAGTATAGGTAAAGTATTCTTTGCCCTAGTCAGAAAAAAATTTTCCGAGATTATTTTTTAGGCACTAGGTTCAATAAGGATATAAAAAAAACTCCTATCCAAAATTAGATTGAATAGGAGTTTAGATGGTATTGTATTCAAAATTTAAGCATAAGTTGTCCTTTGTGGAAAAAGTATTATACTTGCCCTTCTATAAATGCTTTCATTTGATCTCTACTAACCATTGTTTTTCCACCGAATTTATTGTAGTGCAAAGTTCCATTTCTCATATACTTATAAATAGTTGTTCGAGATAACTTGTATTCAGTCATTACTTCATTTATAGTCATCCATTCTTTTTTAGAGGCAACGTTTTTATTAGTTACTCTATTTTGCTCCATTAAAAAACTAGTCTGTTTTTGAATCTCATCTAATCTAAGTAAAATTTCTTCAAAAGGATTTACCATATTAACTAAAACATTTAAAGTGATATTAATTCTTACAATGCTAAAGCAAGTAGTATAGATTTCTGCAGAGTATCCAACATTTAAAGAAAAATATTTACAGTATTTTACAGTCCCGGAATTACTACGATGATAATGCTAATCTCACTAATTCCATTTCTTTTTCTTTTGGGATATTTACATACTTAGAAAAGCTTTTTTCGTCTTTGTGACCGGTAAACTTCATCACTGTTGCAGATGGTACTCCCTTCAATAATAACTTTGTAGCAAATGTTCTTCTTCCTGTATGTGTTGTAATCAATTCATATTTTGGCTTAAAAGATGTGATCTTTTTATTTCCAACAAATTGATCCACTTCAAATTCATCATCAATACCAGCAAGCCTACATGCTTCCTTTATATATTTGTTTAGCTTTTGGTTACTAATTGCTCTTAACTTACCAGAGATCAGATCATGAACTATTCTAGAAGCGTCTTTATTCAATGGAACTTCTATCCTTTCCTTAGTTTTTGTTTGTCTAATTGTCAAAAATTCATTCCCATTAGTATCATACCTCAACTGGCCCAAATTTATTTTGGTATAGTCACTAAACCTTAAGCCTGTTAAAGCAGATAAAATTAACAACCATCTTGCATTGTCTAAGTATCCTTTTTCATATTCTGCATTAAACAACTTAGTCAAGTCATCATCACTTAATATTGGTTTAAGTATATCAGGTTGATGTGTTAGTGAGAATTGCTTATGATCTTCATTTTGTGTCAGCTTCATAGATTTACTCCAATTTAAGAATGTCTTAAATAGACCTAAATATTTTGCTGTAGATTGAAGGTTAAGTTTTGCTTGATAGTAAAAGTAATCTTGAACCAATTCTAAAGTTTTCCTATCAATGGTGTCTAAATCAAATGTTATTTTCTTCTTCCTTTCAAAAGCTTTTAGATGAACAACCAACGACTTGATTTTTTTAATTGAAGATAGTGACAATCTTTTTTCTTTATACTTAAGATAATCGTCGACAATAGACCAAAATTTTTGCTTAGTAGATACTACTTTCTCTTTAGGCCTTAACCTATCAGTCATATATTCTACATCAGCTATAATCCCATCACTTTTAGATTCAAGATATATTTCTAATACCTTATTTTTGAACTCTTGTAATTGCCTATTTAATACTATCGCATTTGGATTGCTTGAAAGAACCTTATTATTTTTCTTACTCCAATGTTTAGGTGGTATTGAGATTCCAGTAGACAACCTAATTAGCACATCTACTCCGTCAGCGACAATACAAATAATCCTTGTAACCCTTTTCGCATTTTTCTCCTTTAAGAAAAATTTTACCGTTGCCATGTCATTTGATCATTAAATACTTTCACCGAAAAAGCGGTGAAAATATTGGTGAAAATAAAACTGTACTGGAATGAATAATCTCATACATTCTAATAGCAAATTGTATAGATAAATGCAGACTATCCAATCATTTTGACTATTTCTAATAAAATTGTACAAATAGTTCTATTTCCTCCGACTCCACAACAAACCGCGTTTACAGTGATGTAAGGGCGGTTTTTTTTGTTTGTGGGGGAAAATGGTGGTGAAAATAAAAATTTCGACTTTTAAGTAGTTGTGCTTAAAAAGTTTAATTACCTAGAAGTGATATACCAATTTAACTTAATTACTTCAATATCATTTCTAGGTGATCATATAATCAAAGCATCTTATTCAACTCATTTTGTATAAAATCAATTTTTCCAATCTTCAAATGTTCTCTCAAGTACTTAAAAGGGAAAGGTAGAACTGTCGGTGCATTGACCCTTACAAAATCCACTTTCATCATTTCAAATAATATTTTTATTAACGACTCGTCCATTTTACCGTTAACACAAGTTACTTTTCTTATAACATTTGTTTTATCTAGTTTAAATTTATGTTCCTTACTTGGAGATTGAGCCCAATAATAAATTTCATTACCATTTTTATGGTAACAAAGGTTGAATAAACTATTCCCATATAACTCAATATCTGAACTAGATTTGATACCTTTTTCAACCTTAACATCTAATTCTTCTTTGATTTTAGAGAGTAATAGCTTCTCCAAGGGATGTGGACCCCATCTAAAAAATAGCTTTCTTACCTCTTCAATACTTAAATCAACTTTTAAAGATTTATCCAAATCAGTTTTTAGGTCATTAAATCTTTTTAAACTTTTTGACTCAGGATATTCTTCACGAAAAGATTCAGTTATTTCTCTTAATTCCATTAGGCTTAACTCTACTTTATTGTAATATTCTTTTTTCTGAGTATTTAGCCAATCTATCATTGGAAATGATCTTAAGGTTGTTTTTTCAATAATATAAAATGAATTATTATAAACTATACCTCCTTCAACATTAGAACCTGTCATTTTATCTTTATGAAAAACATCATTCTTTGGAATGTAAGTACTAAAGAATTTTTGATCAAATTCTATTAAACCATTAGTGGAAATACTTAAGATCAGTAAATCACTTACTCTCTCTTCTTCAGAATGCTCATATTGATAGAAAGATATAGGATTAATTAATTTATAGTTTATCCAGTTTGAATTTATCATTTTCTGGAAATAAATATCTTCCTTAATCGTCATTTCTTGAAGAACCTTACTTAGATATGCCTTTTTAGAATTTGATTTATTGAACTGTTCAGCTATAATATTCTGGTAAATAAATTTTTGATCTCCTTTCAAATGAGGATCATTTTTTCCAGTATAAAACTCTTTTGAGTTGACAATATTTAAAAGAAAATCGTTTTCACCTACATCATTTAGAGATTTCAATTCTGCACACTGTAAACCTAACTCACTTAGATAATCATCTATGTCAACTCCTACAGAAGTATTATTATAATAATAAATCGGTTTAGTTATTGATCTGAATGAATTGCCTGAAATTAAACAATCACAGAATGACTCGAAACAAAATTGATTAAACTGCAAGTTGTACTCACTGTAGACACTTTTAATTTCATTTAAGATATCAATCAGCACTTGTATTTTTGTATTCTCAAACTCTTCTATATTTAACCCCATGAAATCGACATTGTTTTTTGTCTTCGTCACTTTTCCTTGAATATAACAATCATCACTTTCATGCAAGTCTCTTCTAAATGTTAAAGTATCAGCATCAAATACATAAGTGGGTCTTGACAAAATCTTTTTCCTCTTGTCTTGAGAACAATTTTTATTGTAGTGAAAAACTAACCTTCTAGGAGAAAATGTAGTCACTTTTAGAGATACTACACAATTTTCATCAATATCTATTTTTAAAGCAATTTGTTCTTTTCCCTTAGACTTTAATTTGTAAAAAATCTGTCCAGTAATATTACTGTATCCAATCTTATCTGCATTGCCTAATGAATTCAATAGTAGTTGGAATAATACATCATCCTTTACAGTACTTTCATTTAATAGAAATGGTTTTGAATACCCTTTATTTTCTTTTTTAATTGCATTATCTAAGTATGAAAGAATAAGGTTAGACTTTGAAGCATCTGCAAGTAAAAAAATAGATTTCCCTTTCTCTTTACTCATAATTGCATGTACTCCTTCAATTACTTTATCTAAAAATAGATCTTTGTAGGACCATTTACTCACTACATTTATTTGTATTATACTATAATCACAAAAGAATTTTTCCTTTTCAAGGCGAATTCCAAATTGGTTTAAATAAGCTTTAGTTGACATATTTTTGGATTTTTATAAATGAAGAATTTATCAATTTACCATCATTATCTAAAAGACCAGGGATTTCAATTAGCTCCTTTCCACCTTGTGCTGTTTCGATAATTCTATGGTTTGGATCATCATTGATTAGATTGATGATAAGTACTACTTTAGCATCCACCCTATTCATTTTTTCAAAATTTCTTTGACGTTCTTTTGTTGCTTTCACAGCGTAAGAAGTGTTCCAATGTTTAAAATCAATATAAACATCATCATTAACTCTAAAATCAAATACTTCAAATATTTCTTCAGGTAATTCTAATAACTCTATGTTCAGAGTTTTTTCTAATAAGATTTGTCCTGCTAATTCACCTAATCTACCCAAGTAAATATTTCTGTAAGCTACTGGATTTAATATGTAATCGTTCTCTGTAAATACTAAAGGTATTTTTCTATTTAAAAATTCATCCCTTAATAATGGTACCTTTTGTATTATATCCAATCGAGCTGACAAATCACTTACTTCAAAAGATTTCTTATTATCAAAAGAAATCTCCAATGGATGTTCTTTTGTATGAATAGAAAAATCAGTGTCTGTAAAAAAAGAATATGAATTAACTTTAGAAGGTTGAGGATTTCTAATAAAAAATTTTGCGAACCTATGATTTGAAATTTTGTTTTGAGATATAGTTGGGTTAGATAAAATAAAGTCACTGAGCTCATGATAAAGCTGAATGTATCTCTCATCCCAACTACCATATGTAATCTTTTTTATAATCTCATTACTTAAAATAGTATTATTAATATTAATATCTTTTAAATGGGATGAGTCTGAATTCCAACTTAATTTTTCAAAACAATATTGATGTAATAATTCATATTCCTTACCTAAAAACATTGAAGAAATATCAAACTTACCGATATACTCAATTAATGATTGATCTATATATATTTTGGTTTCAATGCCCTTTGTATTTGTTCTAGAGAGCCTTCCAACAGCTTGAATAATAATTTTATTTATAGCATTGATAAAAAACATTTTCCTTTTGTTGTTAAAAGGAGCTTTTTCATATTTATTTCTATTCTTTTTAAAACCAAATAATAATCTAAGATACCTCTCTGTATAACTTAGTCCATCGAATAAGAATAAATAGGTGGTTTCATATAAAAATTGAAGAAGATCTTTAGTTTCAACCTTATTATCACCACTCAATGAGTTAATGACATAAGTCGGCGTTTCTAAATAGCACCCATCAAAATCTTTTTCTTCATTATTATAATCTAGTCCATTTATCGAGTAAACGTTAATATCTTCAGGAATTTTATATTGAATATTTTGTCCTGCTCCCATTGTATTATAAGTGGTAATCAGGAATGCCTTCTCTCCCATTTCTGCTCTTTTTCGAACATTTTCTATATTTTTTTGATAGGTTGGTCCAATTGCAAAAAAGATATCTTTATTTATTTCATTTTCTGATTTCTTTAATCCTTTTTCTTTTAAATAGGCCTTTATTACTTTAATTAACTGATGCCTATTAAAATATTTTGAATCATTAAAGCCTTTATTTAAAAAGCATATAAAAGAGTTGATATTATTTGATACTTTAAAATCATAATAGATGACAGCAATATTAATTAACCTTATTATATCAATTTCTTCCAATTGATCGCTTAAACTAGAAACCATGGTTTTATGTGGTCTCAATTTGAAATTTAGATTAATTATATTATTCAAATTTGAAGTAGTATCATTAATCTCTTTAATATTAAGTTTCGTTTTATCAAATAACTTATATTTCTGATAAATTGAATTCCTAATAATTTCTTCATCAAAAAGATCTAATTGATAAAAATGCTCATTCAGATATGCACTTAAAGAGGGAATGGCAAAGTTTGATATTGATGAAGAAATATTTGCCGTTGCACTCATACCAATAACCATCGCATTTTCACAAATTTTCATTAACCATAACTCAGGGAAAAAAGCTTCTACTTTTTTAAACACCGTTCTAGTGTTATGTGATGGATTGTCAAAAATATCTATGTAATGAAAGCCTTTTGTAATTAGAGATAACTTTAAATTCTCATTGTTAGCTGGTGTAATTATATGATAGTACTCTATGAGTTGAATAAAATATTCTTGAATCTCTCTCTTTTGTGAATCAATATGTAATGCATCTAGTACCGTATAAATTGCATCATCATAAGATACCTCTGAGTTTAAGTTTGTATATTCTTCTGTTAGATCGTAAACAAAATTTGAAAATTGAATTAAAAGCTTATTGATATTATTCAATACCAATAATAGGTTTTTAGAATCTGTAGGTTTTTCATTGATAATAGAAACCTCATTATATTTCTCTTTAACTCTAAAATGTCTCTGATAATAACTTCTTACAAACCCTGTATCTTCACCCTCCGAAGGTTCTGCTATTGTTTCATTGGTGAAATCTGAAAATAGAAATGATTTTGGCTGATCATTATCTTCTGTAAACTTATAGGGAAATGAAAGTTTATAATCTTTATTATAAGTTTTAGCTCTTTTTACAAGCGATCTATACCTTTTTTTGAAACGATTATTTAATGCTTCTTGATTAATACCAAATAAATTTACAGGGTATGGTTTTGAGTTTAAAATTGAATGTACTTCATTAACTCTAGAAATTACATCTCCTTTGTTCGCATTACGATCTGCAATGTCTATAAATAGATCCAATAGGTCTTTTTTACATGAATCAAATTCGTCTATAATAAAAAGTCTATCTTTTAAATTTGAGTCAACTATAAAAGTATGTTTCCCAGAAATAATAGTATCAACTGAAAAAAATACTTTTTTTATCGTAGCAAAAACAACTTTTGCTTGTTTTAGTTTTACCTGAGGATATACTTCTTCAACCCAACTGAACCTTTCATGATTTCTTAGAAGATCAATACTTACTGTTCTATTTTTAAAAGACTCTTTTATTCTTTTTGAGAGATCTTTCCTGAAATTTCTTTCTGCTTTACTTAATTGGGCTTCTAGCTGTTTTTTATAAGCACTGTCATCTATATTTGAGTCCTTAAACCTCAAATAGTCCTTATAACATTGTTCCAGTTCAAGGTATAAACTTGCTTCTTTTTCAACTTTGGGAATTTTAATTCTACCTTCCAAAAGACCAATAACACAATCAACATTACTTTTGAGGTGAACTACAAAATCATCACAATATTCTTTCCCCTTTTCTCCATACTTTTGTTCTATTTTTTCACAAAGTTCTTCATAGGGTAAATTTTTCTTTAATGTTGTAAGAAAGATAATCTGCTTTTTTGAGTGTTTATTATTAAAAACAAACTCCTCAATAATATATTGAAGAGAAAAAAATGTTTTACCAAGCCCGGTTGGGAATGGAAAAATACTCAACCCTGAAATAAAACTACCGAACTTTATAAATAACTCTTTCATTATGTGTTATAATTAGCATGAATCTATAACACAATAATACCTTATTGATGCACAATATCACTGTGCATCAAAAAATAATGACTCTTTTACTACATTTTTTAGATAATCCTGAAATTCAATCGGTCTTATGTCAGTAATAAGGTCAATCATACCCAAAACAAACCTTCCTACACCTTTATAATTTGCTACATTATCCTCAAATTTATATTCACCTTCTGTATTTTGAGTAATCTTATTCTTGGCATAAGGAAATTCTTCACAAAGTAGAAGGAAAGCAATCTTATTCATGCTAAATGAAACATGTTTTTTTTCTTCTTCAATACATGAAAAACCAAAGAGATCATGAAACTTCTTTATATGTAACCCTTTTTTAGAGAAACTATCGTTACTAACTTCAATAGAATCAATCCGTGAAATTTTAAAAGTTTTACAACGTTTTGAGTCAACATCTAACGCATATAACATCTTTCTTCCTGGCGTAAATTCTATTGGTTCAAGTATAAAATCATCAACTTTACTTCTATGAGTAGAGCTATAGTTATATAAGTGAATTCGTAGATTATTTTTAATGGCATATTCAATTTTTTCTAAAATGGAATAACCTTCATCGGGTAATAAAATTGAATTGTTAATCAGAAAATCTAAATTTTTATATATTCTCTTGTAAGCACTAAAATCGATGTCCTTAATTTTAGTAATCTGTTCATTAATGAGCTGTTTATCTATGCTATTGAATAAAGGAGTAGCAACCTCATTCCTTGTAAACAAGTACCGATTGAATTTCCCTTCTTTCTTTTCATAAATAGTTACTAACGGGAAAAATATATCCTCAATGAGCCTCCTATCGTTAAGGAACTGATTACGACTCTTTGCAAACTTTTCTTTGTACTCATTTAGAGTAATTCCATTAGTATTTAATAATCTAATTATGTCAAGGATTCTATGGAGGTGTTTTTTTGTGTTAGTCATATGTGGTTATTTTTAACTCCGTTACTCCCAATAGTTTGAAAAACTCTTTCAACATTCCCAATATGATTAGTATCTAATGATCATTAGAACTTAACCATTTAATATATTTTGATATTCCATCTAAATCAGGGTAAATTGTTACAGCATGGATACCAAGTTTATAAAGATGTTTTTTAATTTTCTTTCTTATTTGTGTCTCGATTTTAATTACTTCTATGTCATCTGACTCCCATGGTTCATAAGGCTTATTGTGTAAAGTAAATAAACCACTTTGAGCAATTATTCTGTTATCAATTGATTTTAGTACAACTCTCTGTACAGTATCTATTTTAAATGGATTTCCTTTTTCTCCGAATTTTATTTTAGCCTATTTCTTTTATTAAAAGAAATTTGTTTAAAGAGTGTTGTAACATATAGCTTTTATATTTTACTCACATAAAAAATATGATTTTTATTTGGTCTAGTATACATGTTAAAATTAATCAATAAAAAACTTCATTATATGCTTGCTTAAATAACTCCCGATATTGCATCGGAATTTCATTTGTAAAAAAGCTATCAAGATTTATATTATAATAAACAGCCATTAATGAATATGGTTTATTTTTCTTTCTGTTGCACTTAATCTCTTTACAAATAATTTTAAAATAATATCGTAAACCTGTATCATCAATTATTCCCATTTGTCTTGTCATAAGGTGAGTTCTTATTTTACTTAAAATAGAATCAATAACTTTTTTGCGAGCAATCGTAAGAGGTGTTCTTTTTAAGTCCAATATTTCTATTGATTTTTTCCCTCTATCATTTAATCCAAAAATTTCACCATCAGAATTAAATGTAAAAGATATTTTAATTTCTTTGCCATCAACTTCTGGATGGAATAAAATAGGTTGTTCAGATAATAATTGTTCTGAATTTGCTAAACAACTTGCTCGATCAAAATTATTATTTGCATTTAAGGGGGAGTCTGTTTTCACTCTAACATTACCCACAGGAAATTTATTTCCTTTTGCAGACCTACCGTTACATTTTGGACAAGCTAACACTAAATTAGACCACTCTGCTCCTAGCCAATAATAACCATTATGATCTTCATCATCAACTCCATCAATATCTTGTGATTTAGCTTTAGGTCGGTAATGCTCGACTTGTAATGTTGCTACATTTTCTGAAATAGATTCACAATAGTAACATTTAGGCTCATCTTTTTTTATATTAATATGATCTTTATTAATTGAATATGCTTTTAATTTTTCAACTACTTCGTCAGCTTTATAATATGTACCTTTAAAAAGATCCCCATCTTTTTTACTTACAGCTTTTGAAATTTTCTCTATACAATTCTTTGATAATAATTTTGAAGGTGGAAGTAAAAATATTTTCCTTTTCCAATAAATCATAATTAGTCGTTGATTTGTTTATTCAGTTCTTGAATTTTTCTTTTTAATACTTTATTGTAGATAGCTTCCTCAAATTCATCTTCAGTTGATATTTCAGAAATATGGGTTTGTGTAGAGGATATATTATCCAGATCAAATAAAGGTGATGTTAAAATAGAATTAGGAAGAAGTTTATTTATTTCAATTTTATTATCCCATCTATCCAAAGTAATTCCATTTTCTATACTCCTATTAACTTTTAGAAAAACACTATTCTCAGGAGCATCAATTAATGGTAATGGACTATGAGTAGATGCAATAAATTGTACATTGGGTAAATATTTTGATAAAATTTTTGGCAACCTAAATTGCCATTTAGGATGTAAATGTAAATCTAATTCATCAATAATCACGATACCTTCAACATCTTTAGGTTTACTAATTCTATCAATGCCTAAACGATATAACATATCTCCCACCCAACTTAACAACATTCTATTTCCTGATGCTAATTGATTACTTTTCTTTGGTGTTTTTGGATCATTCTTTTCAATAAAAATTAAATTTTTATTATCTACTTTTATTTCTAAAATATTATCCATAAGCTCAACAAGAAACTTAGAAATCAATTCAAACTTATCATCCGGATATGAGTAATTATTTAGATAATTTTGAAAGTCATCTGGATCAGAAATTTTATCAATTGGATCTTTTAATACTTCTTCTTTTAATTGAATATTCACTTTGCTTATATAGCTATAAATCAAGTCATTATCTTTAAATTTAGATAATATCTCATTTAGATTAATCTTAAAATTATTGTTAACCATATCGCTTATAATAATTTTATAATAATCGTTTATTGCTCCTTTTTCTTTACTTAATCTTTCATTATATAAATCTTTTAGATCTTCTTCAATTGGATATAATAAATCAGGTTCTGTTGTAAAAAGGCTTTTAATGTTAGATTTAAAATTATTACTTGAGACATTATCTATTGGAATTCTGATAGGACCATACGCAGCTAATGGAATTGTAGAATACTTAACTTTATTATCTTTATATACCCATCTAACCTTTGTATCTCCATTATTTTTATTTCTATGATTTATTGCTAATTCTATTTTAGTGATTTCCTCTTTTGACCATAATAGTTTATCGGAATCATTTAAATCCTTTGGACCATTTAATCCTATAGTAATCCCTCTTAGGATAGATGTTTTCCCATAACCATTTTCACCTGTTAAGAAGATCCAATTGGCATTGGGTGGTAATTCTTTAATATGTAAAGATTTTATACCTTGAAAATTTTCGATATAAAATTCTTTTAATGTAAAAGGTAAATTATGTTTTTCCATAAGTTTTTTCTACTAATTTTTTATTCAAATATAAATATTATAGTACAGAAACAACTATTTGTCTTAGTAAAACTCTGTAAATATGAGATAATAATATGATTAGAAAATTACCCATTAATCACACTCTTCATCCAATCCAACTCTACACCTTCTTTTTCTGATAAGGATGTTTCTAGTTGGTCACATAATACCTTTAAATTATTGACAATTTTTACAATCTTAATAATTTCTTCTACTGGAGGTAATGGGAATTTCAGTTCATATAGAATGCCTAAATTAATATTTTTTTGAGCTGTAGATGGGGCATATTTTTCTAAGTCAGATTTAGTTACTGTTATAAAAAATTCTACATATTTCGATATAAATTCACTATCCAAAGTTGTAAAACCTACAACACTATCTGGAAAGCATGCCTCATAACCAAGAAAACCTGTTTCTGCAATATTTGCTGCTATAGTTATGCAAAGAGTCCCCTTATCCCACATTTTACTTTGGGCTAATCCAAAATCATTGTACATGGATTTATGTTGACTTATAATTCCATCTGTTTTCTTTGCACTTGATACATCACCTGTCTGTACTAAGGGATAAATTCCATTTTCAAATAATCTTGTATCGTTCCTTGGCCTATGTTTTGATTTACCTCTCTGAAATAGCCCAACTTCCTGCATCCTACACCAACTCCACCCTTCAGGCAACTCATAAGGAATTTCCTCTTCAGTAATTTCAGGGAGGACTTTTTCTTTCTTGACCTTCTTCTCCTTTATGAGTTGTGCTTTTTCTTCTTGGATACGTTTTAGCAATTCGGAAGCGGGTTCAACATTGGGGTTTTGTTTACGCCAATGATGGGTAAGCTTTCCTTGAACGGCTAATTGTAAGATGGCTTCTCTTAGCTTCTTTACATTGGGTTGGGTAGTAAAGAAGGTTTGGAAGTGAGGTTTTAAGAACGTCCAAGCATTTTCTGTATCAGAAGAGGTTAATTGCTGTAATGAGGATGTGGCAAAGTCTTCTTTTAATTGAATTCGCTTTTTTGTCTGCTCTTCTAATTGCTCTATTTCTGCAAAGAGTTGATTGACGATTTGGACGATGGCTTTTTGTTCTTTTAAAGGAGGTATTGCTATGACACAATTTCTTAATTTTGTAAGTGAAATAAAAGACTGTACTGCTCCATCAGAATTACTTTTCAAATGAGGTGTTTTAAAATTCAAATAATGCAGAATATAATATGGACAATACTCAAATCCAGTATAATATTTAATTAAAGCAACATTTTTTATACTAAAATCAAGGTCTATATCCACTATTACTGGATTGCCAATTGAACCAATCATAGCAAAAAGAATATCGTTCAAATCTACTTTTGATCTTTTAGAAATTTCTAAATGATCTTCTTCTGATATGTACTTTACATTATCAAGATTTAATTTTTTTGTATATAAGTTTTTACTAGTTACCAAAGGATATCCTTTCTCAACATACTTAGGTGTTGCATGGGTACCATCTCTTACATCAAGATAATTTTGCATCCTAGTCCAAACCCACGAACTTGGAATATCAAAATGTATTTCATCCTTCTCAATCTCAGGTAAAGCCTTCTCCTTCTTAATCTTCTTCTCCTTTATCAATTGAGCCTTTTCCTCTTGAATACGTTTCAGTAATTCAGAAGCAGGTTCAACATTAGGATTTTCCTCTCTCCATTTTTCTGTCAACTTCCCTTCCACTGCCAATTGAAGAATTAAGCCTTTTAATTCCTCAGCATTTTTAGGATGGATACTTAACTCCTTGAAGTATTCTATAATATGCGAATGTGTCATGCTTAGTGTAAGGCTTCCGTTAATACTTTTACAATCTCCTCTTGGATACTACTTATGTTTTGCTCACAAGCTCTAAACTCTTCCAATAGTTCCTCTGGACTTGCCAAACTGTCTTCCGCTTGATGTGGATTTTTGATATCCAAATTGTAGTTTCTCTTCTTGATTTCTTCCGCAGACACTTTCCATGCATATTGGTTTTCCTCACGGTTATTCCACCATGCTTTTTCTAAATCAAACTCCTTGATGTTGATCGGCTTTGACTTATTATAGTTCTTTACCCCTTCAGGATAAGGATGCTCAAAGTACCATACCTCTTCTGTAGGTGTTCCTTTCTCAAAGAACAATACATTGGTTTTAATACCCGTATAAGGATTAAATACACCATTCGGTAAACGAACGATGGTATGTAAATTACATTTCTCCATCAGTTCCTCTTTGATACGCGTTTTTACCCCTTCACCAAACAAAGTACCATCAGGTAATACCACTGCACAACGTCCTTTATCTTTTAATAGCTTAATGATTAAAGCTAAGAATAAATCAGCCGTTTCTTTTGTGCGAAATTTTTGAGGAAAGTTAGTTTCCGTTCCGTCTTCTTCCACTCCGCCAAAAGGAGGATTGGTAAGGATGATATCTACTTTATCTTTACCACTCCAATCTGCATAAGGCTTCGTCAGAAGGTTATCTCTTCTTACCGCAGGAAGATCAAAACCATGCAACATCAAATTGGTAGTACACAACAATGTCGGCAAAGGCTTCTTCTCAATACCACGAATTGCCGATTGCATAATTTGTGTATCCTCAGAAGTCTTCACTTGTTGGTTGACATGATCAATAGTACAAGTCAAGAAACCACCCGTACCACATGCAGGGTCCATTACACTTTCACCCAACTGAGGGTTTAAGATATCCACCATAAACTGCGTTACAGCACGAGGTGTATAATACTCTCCCGAAGAACCTGCCGATTGCAATTCCTTCAAGATCGTTTCATAGATATCATTAAACATATGACGCTCTTCATTGCTATTAAAGTCGATCGTATTGATCTCATTAATCACCTGACGGAAGAGTGTTCCGTTTTTCATATAATTATAGGTATCGTCAAATACAGAACGAATAATTCTCGCCTGAGGGCTTTCCGTTATATCTAACTCCTTTAATGTCGGGAACAATGTATTATTGACAAACTCCATTAAATTATCACCTGTCAACCCTTCTTCATCTGCCGCCCAAGTCTGCCACTTCAACTCCTCAGGAATCGGACTCTCATAATCGTCTATGGTAATCTCCCATTCCTCTTCTTTATCAGCAAAAATCTTCATAAATAGCATCCACACCATCTGTGAGATACGTTGTGCATCTCCGTCTACACCAGTGTCTTTTCGCATGATGTCACGAATGCTTTTAATATTTGATGTTATTTGGCTCATTGTTGTTTTCTTAATTTTAAATTAGAAAGGTAAATTTCCTTCTTCTGAAGGTTCTGAAAAATTCATGAATTGTTTACTTTCTATTTCTATACTCAACGATAAAATAAAATTAGATACTTTCTCTAAAAACTCAATAGGTAATTCAGACGATTCAATAAAGAAACCATTAATAGTATCATCATATTCAATACCAGTTTCAAGTGCATTTTTCATATTATTATAATCTCTATTGTTTCTAATTTGAGATTTATTATGTGCTATACCATTTCTTAGTAAACGATATACATTAAATGTCTCAAACTCCTGTAGTAAATCTCCGACATCTGAAGTTATTTCGAAAAAAGACTTAAATTTTAATATATCAGTTCTACCATTTAGATTTAGCATTGATAAAGGTGATGAAGTTTGATTTTCAATTTCTAAACATAGCTCTTTTAGTGTATTTTCAAAAAGAGCATAAATCAAGATTATACTCGAATGAAAGAAGTGGCAATTCAAAATTCTCACTTTTTTTTCATACAATTCCTGAAGTTCACTTTCTTTATCAGGGTCCTCTTCAATTTGTTGAAGTAATCTTTCTCGATTACTGGAAGAAAAATCATGAGTGGTTACTGTACATAATTCTATATGTTCAATTAAGTATTCTTTTTCTTTTAGATGATTATCTTTAAAAGTAGATAAATCGATAGTCATCTCATTTAGATTACTGTAATTTGTTAACATAATAATTGTCGTTTAAATAAATCTAGATAGACTCTTCTTCAATCTGTTTTAAGGATTTTCCTATACTATTTTTCCAACTCTCAGGTCCACTCCTAGCTGTTCCTGCAATTATAGCTGCCGCGTAGGAAGATGAACTCATTAAAACATTTTTTTTAAGGATAAAGCATTTATTAGTTACTTCCACGATATTTTCATCATTAGTTAAGTCTTCTCTTTTTTCTAGTAATTTCTTTTGGTTCTCCCTAAAATTATCGGATGTTTCTTTTACCATTTGAGAATCTTTTAATAAGACGAAGCCTTCATTACTTCTTTTACCTTTTGCAGTTAGCCCTTTGATTTTGAAATAGAATATTTCTTCCTCTTCAGTTTCCAATTTCTTTTCTTCTTTGTTAGAAGATGTAGCATCTAGCTTTTCTAATAATGGATGGCCTAATGTTCCCATCACCATTTTAATATTATGTAGATATTCTTCCATTGCAGACCTCTCAGACCGGGGTAGAGAAGACTGTGGAGGTGTATTACTATTTTCAAGGTCATAACGATCAGCATCAAGAGCTAAAGCAGTTATTCTAGATTCTAGGTACTTAATATGAGCTTTGGTTAAGTTCTCATCTTTACTTGTAAAGAACACTACCTCACTCCAAAAATCTTTATTCCTAAAATGTTCCACCAATCGATCATATACGTTTTCTGACTCTCCTATATATACATTATTTCTACCATCTGTAGCATGTTGCTCTAAAAGAAAATAAACTCCTGGTCTTTGTGCTTCTTCCCATGCCTTCAACTCAGAAAATTTACTCCTTGGACATGCTACCGCTTGACCTGACCAATTGACAATTTCTACATGTCTCAATCCACTTGCAGAAGCATCTGATAAATATATTTTTATTGTTTTTCCGAACATAATTTAGTTTGCTTTAATAGTCCATGTAATACAGTTCAAGGCTCCTCCATTTTTGACGATACTCTTCATAGAAACAAGAAACATTTTAGATGCATATGCTGGGTAAAGCTGTTGCAGTTGTTCTAATGCTTGAATATCTTCTACAATTTCAAACTTAGGTATAAGGATTATATCTTTCATTAAAAGAAAGTTAATATATGCCCAATTACGATTTTTATTTTCTTGTTCTGAAAATTTTAATTTTTCAATATGAAGACCTGCTTTATCTAACGGTTGATATATTTCTTTTTCCTCATCATAAATATGATTCAAAAGTATTGTCTCCTCATTAATAAAACGAAGCATACCATCAGAATGTCCATAGGGTTCTAATTTATCCCAAGGGATTAATACTACATTATCAACCTCAAAAATCTCATGCAAACTCTTTAATAGCGTTTTTTTTGAGTAATGATGTCTATTCTCATAAACTAACTTATCTGTAAGAATTATAGTATTCCTAGATTTAACAACATTACCTCCATCTAATATGACATCTGATTTTATCGTTTTTAAACCCAACGCATCACATACTAAATCAGGATAAGTTTTCAGGTTTCTATACCCTTTCTGATTCCCTTGTAAATAATCAGGATCATATCTAAATTCAATAAACTTATCCTTACTAATTTGTATAGGCATATAATCTCTAGCCCAAATATCATTTGTTTTAGGCAAAAAATTAATTGGTATATTACTATGTTCAAGAATAGCTTTTATTTCTTGAAAATCGTCTTGGTATTTTTCATCATTTATTAGTTGAGAAAAATAAACTTTGGTCGTTTCAAAATCAGAGATCATACCTATTCTTTGTTTTGAGTAAAAACTGATTTATCAATTTCAATTTTATAATTCCTTGGAGTCAAAGAAAATGAAGATGATTTTATCGTTGAAATGTGTTCTTCAATGCTTTTTATAGGGTTACCAATAAAATAAAGTTTGTTCTTAGAGTTGATTACTATTTCGTAATGCTCATTTGCTCTAGCTGCATTTACTTCAGCTATAGACATAAAGAAATCTCTACCACTTGAAGATTTTTTCACCTCAATAAGCGTTGGAGTTCCATTATCATAAACAAGTAGATCAAAATATGAAAACTTATGATGCATGGTAATGTAGAAAAGGGAGATTAATTTCTCTCTTAGAACCTCTGTATTATTGATATTGGTCAAACATTCTTCTTTAATAGATTCTTTTAAAGTAGCTCCTAGCTTTATTGATTTTTGATATACCTCTTCAATACCTTTCTTTTTTTCTTCTACATCTAAAGTGAGAAACTCATCAATATAATACATCAAAACCGTTTCTTCACCCAAAACACCCATTTGCTCTAATATTTGACCTCGTAGACTATTTCCTTTGAAAATCTTTTTATTCGAAATAGAAACAACCTCTTGAGTAATATTACTAGTACCTAATGTAAGGTGATCTTCTACAATACGATCCTTTTGTTTTGAATAATTATCTAGTATATCTTTTATTTTATTCTTTTGGACTAACTCTTTTTCAAGCTCTTCATTTTTCTCGTTTACTACACAATACTTACTCATCAATTTTCTTAGTTCCAGCTCTACTCCAAGTTTCTGAGTAAGTTTTTCGACATATTCGATTTCATCATCCAATTTAAGATCATGAAGTGTAGAGAGGACTTGAGTACCCATACTTACTATATGAGATCGATCTATATTTAATTTAAAATTCCCAAATAGTTCATTAAACTTACTATCAATCTGAACTTCCCTTATTTTATTTTCTAAGTCCTTTAGTGTATTGTTTTTATCTCTTTGGATTAACAGTTCACTTTGAAAATCTTTGTTATAAACAAACCAACTAGAATGTAATTTTTTTATTTCATGATCATTAAGAATAATAGAATAAAATTCATTTTCTATTTCTTGATAATTATTATTCCAACTCTTCTTGATTTGGTTTATTTCTTCTTGATCATATTGCATCAGTATGTCTTCATAGTTTCCATTGAAGAACACTAATTCAATTCTATCTTTAATACCTTTTAGATTAAATAAATGCTGTGCTATAGCTTCGGCTTTCTTTGTATTTGTAATAGACCTATCTAAGTATAATATCTTGTTATCAAAAAGGTAATCTGTTTCAACCTCAATCACCTTATCTAATAAATTATACCTCGCAGTTAAATCTTCTTTTTCAATAATTTTCAACTCATCCCATTCACTTCTCAAATTTTCTATAAGATGATTATTTATTAGGTAATTTCTATCTGAGATATGTGTATCTGATTGGCTTATATCTAATAAAATGAAAGGTACATAGTTCACATATTCAGATTTAAAATTAGAAGTTATGTCTATCTCATTTTTTCCTTCAATAGCATTAAGGCTAACTGATAATACTTTCTCTTTCAAAGGATCACCTTCTGAAAGCTCTTTTGTGTTGAAGAAGCATAAAACATCAAAATCAGCATTCTTTTTATATAAGTGATAATCCTCTCTATTTTTTGCTACATGAAAGTTAGTATCATTTACCCATTTATATTGCTCATTTTTTACTACTAAATACTGATTAAAGTCTTTTGTATTAAAAGCATGAAATAGATTTGAAGTATAGAATCTTGCTACTTCTCCAGGGTTTGTTTTAGTTTTTTCTGATGTTGTTAAGAAACTAAATAAAATCTGTTTAAACTCTCTAGGAAAACTGTTATAATCTCCAACTTTAAGTGGTGTTAACTGCTTTCTTATTTCACGATTTCCTACAGTTTCAAAAAATGAATAATTATTATAATTGATTAATGACGGATGTACATCATTATTCTTTGATATGTAGCGAATATTAGGAAGTATATCCTCTGATTTCATTTGTTCAACTGCATTTTGCTTTACAGGTTTAGGCAATTGGTCTGTCTTTCTATTAAGAAGCATTTTCCTTTTCCATAGATTCCCATCACAAACTATCGTACTGTTAATCGTATTAACACCTAGGTACATGACAAAGCTCTTCAGTTGTTCCTCATTTACTTCTAACTGTCTTTGAAGAAACTGGACATCTAATTCTTTATACTGACATAGTTGAGCAGGTAGGTATGTGCCATCGTTTATTTTCAAATAGATGGTAGATACACTGAATGCCGCATGATTTCGAATTACATTATTCTCTCTATCATTTGAATCCAAATAGTGTTTGTAACGATGAACAAAAGATACAATATTATCCGTCTTACGTTTAAAAAACTGATAAACGCTTTTAATAAGTTCTATTTGTTGCTCTTCAGAAATAAGTTCAGATGAAATCTCTCCTTTGATAGATACTTGTCTAAAATATTTCAGAACCTCATAAGGGTTATTATACTCCTTCACCCCTAATGCTTTTCTAAAAACATCATCATTAATGCGAAAACTTGTAATTGTAGCGTCTACAAATTGTGGAATTTTTATATTCTCTTTAGTAGAATCATTAAATAATATCTCCTTATTCTCAACTAAGATAATACTAGGAAATAACTTCACCTTTTTTTGTTTTAGCTTGTATGCTAACTCTTTTTTAAAGATTTCAGATCGCCTATGTTGAGTATTTCTATCAAAAGTAAAAGCATGAATAAAACCTATTATAGCTTCTAAAAAATGACTTCTTTCAAAATCATTATTTAAATTTTCTTTAGCCAAGTCACTAATAATATCAGTTATCACTACATATTTATTTCTATCATCTTTATTCCATCCATTAACATAAGTATCATTGAAGCCTAAAATTTCCCTAACAGGAACTTTAATATCATCAGTGTTATTTAATAATAAGTGCGACCACAAAAAATTTAGATTTTTAACATCCTGAATTTTATTGTCAAGGTACTGAAGATGAAAATCACATCCTTCAATTTTTGCTTTTTGAGCTATTAATTGAAAATAAAATTCTAAACAGCATCTGAGTAAAGCTTTGTTATACCTACCAATTTTTGTTTTTTCATCAAATTCAATTGATTTTCTATCTACAGAGGTGTGAAAGTCTGCATGAAAATCTACGTATTTAAAAAAAGAATTTTGTTGAGTAGGTAAATAGTTATAGAGGTAAGACTCTTTTCCTTCTTCTATTTCTTCTTTTGATTTAAAATATATCCCAATCTTTTGATCACCCTGTATTTCTACAGCAGCTTCTTTTGCTAATTGATTTAACTTTTCACCTTTTACTGAAGTAGAAAAGAAATTTGAGCTCTTCCCTACATTTTTTTGGAAACTGCTTTCCTCGCTAGGAACAAACTCAATAATAAAATTTTTCTCATATTTTAATTGAACAAAATTGAAATGAATATTTTTTATTTCATCAATTAATAAATTGACCTGATCAGCATTAGCAAATGGTATTTCTATAATAGTTACAAAGCCTTCACCGTAATATTTATCAATATCAGTTGAAGGTAAATCAATAGGTATTGGATAATAATATCCTGGTACTCCACGGTCTGCTCTCTCTTTATGTAATCTATCAATTTGTTTAGCTAAAACTTTTAGTAATTCAGAATCAAAACCTTTAGGAATTTGATTCAGTGTTCTAAAAACATCATATAAACAAAAGCTTACCCTACTCTGAATCTCTTTAGTACCATTTTTAATTATACCCTGAGTATGTACATTTACTTTCTCGTCTTTGGTAATACTAAAAACTGATTTAAAGCCTACACCTTTATTCCCTATGTTTTCACTTGTTAGTTTAGAGGATGTAGAAATCGAACATAATGATTGAAAATCACACCTGCTTGAAAGATGATCATCTTTACCTGCATAATCATGATTCAAATTATAAGTGAATTTTTCGCCATCATTCATTATCAAGAGTCTATCCTCCTCTACAATTACTTTGATATTTTTTTCTGCCTTATCAAAAGCATTTTGTAAAAGTTCATAAATAACTCTTCCTTGATAGTCGGCAATGACTTGTTCAATATTGCCCGATTGTTGTGAAATTGTTTCAGCACCAACACTCATATAATAGTGATGATGTCTGTTAAAAATATCTGTTATTAGTTTAGTTTGCATATTTAAGCATATAATTCACTTTCAAGCTCTTTCACGGCTTGATCAAAATCTTTTTTCTTTCCAAAGGCTTTCACCAATTCAACAGGGGAGCCAATTTGATTTAGGGGTTGCACTTTTAAGATGCCACCTTGTTCAATAGAGACAATACCTTCTTCTTCATATTTCTCTAAAAGACTTGATAACACTTTCTGAGCTACATCTCCGTATTTTGTAAAATAGTTTCGCTTTCTTACGTTATTCGCTCTATCTTTTCTAGTCAATGCAGGTTGATCAAAGGCGATATGACATATCAAGTCAAAAGCATCCATATCTTTTCCTACTTCCTCTCTTAAAGCATCAATTAGTATCCCTTGTTCTTTTAGTTCATCTATTATAGCCTCTTTTTTGTCTGCATTATTCCACTTCTCTTTAAAAACTTCTATTGATGAGAATTCTCTTTGAACACTATTTTTTGTATAATCTTTTAGCGATTCGGTGATCAATTTACCATCAGGTCCATAATACTGTACTCTTTCATGGGCGACGGTTACTTTTACATCATTGACGTAATATTTACGAGGCTCATCTTCCTCATCCATATCACCAAAATCATGAGGTGGTACACCATCTTCTCCATCTATTGGCTCACCGTCTTCTCCTAAAATTGGATCTTCTTCAGATATATCATCCTCTTCTGGTATAACGGGTTCATTCTCACCCGGCTCATAAATTTGAACTGGATCACCATCAAAATCAGGGTCAGCAAAAAGGTTGGTTACCTTTCTAAAATCCATCACTGTGAAGAATACCTTGCCATCTTGCTCCCTGATACGAGTACCTCTACCGACAATCTGTTTGAACTCCGTCATAGAACCAATATTTGTATCTAGAACTACTAATTTCACCATCTTGGTATCAATACCAGTAGTCAACATCTTAGAAGTAGTAGCGATAACAGGACACTTTTCTTCAACATCAGTAAAGTTGTCTAACTCCATTTTACCCACTTCATCATCTCCTGTAATTTTTACAACGAAGTTTGGATGTTTTGCAACAAGGTCTGCATTTGCGTTAATCAAAGCTTGCCTCATCCTATTAGCATGATCAATATCTACACAAAACACAATAGTCTTAGCATAACGATCAAAACCCTTTAGATATTCTGTTATTTTTTGAGCGACTAAGTTTGTTCTTTCATCAATAGCAAGATTACGATCATAATCCTTGAGGTTGTATATTCTATCCGCTACTTCATGTCCATACTTATCTAGCTTTCCTCTTGTAGGTCTCCAACCTTCATCAATTGTAGTGGTAATTCGTACTACTTTATATGGAGCTAAGAATCCATCTTCAATACCTTGTTTTAATGAATAAGAGTATACCGGTTCCCCAAAGTAATTAATGTTAGATACATCTTTTGTTTCTTTTGGAGTTGCTGTCAAACCAATTTGTGTGGCACTACTAAAGTAATCCAATACTTCTCGCCAAGCTGATGCCTCAGAGGCACTTCCTCTGTGGCACTCGTCTATAATAACTAAATCAAAAAAATCAGGACTAAACTCTTTATAAGCGTTTTTTGATTCATCATTCCCTGTCAACCCTTGGTATAGAGCAAAGTATATCTGATAGGACTTATCAATTTTGCGATTTTTTATAATCGTCATGATATCATTACCAAATGGAGAAAAATCACCATTTTTAGTTTGCGTCAAAAGAGCATTCCTATCTGCTAAAAATAAAATTCTCTTTTTAATACCTGCTTTCCAAAGCCTCCATATAATATTAAAAGCTGTGTATGTCTTGCCAGTTCCGGTAGCCATTACCAAAAGAATTCGATTCTGTCTTTTTGCAATTGCCTCTAACGTTCGGTTTATTGCATTCTGCTGATAGTATCGAGGGGTCATACCACTCTCATCAATATAATACTCTTGCTCTACAACTTTTTTTGCTGATTCATCCTTTATACCAATAAAATTTAGGTACTTATCCCATAAAGTTTCAGGAGAAGGAAAATCTTCTAATGCGATTTCTTGCTCAGTATTGGTAGTCTTATCATGAAAAACAAAAGAATCACCATTGGACGTAAAAACAAATGGAACTTGTAGAATATCAGCATATTCTAAAGCTTGTTGCATACCAGAACCTACAGGCTTTTTATTATCCTTTGCTTCAATAATAGCAATTGCTTCATTAGGTTTATTAAAAAGAATATAGTCAGCTCTCTTACGTTTACCTCTTGCATGCATTTTACCTTGGACAATAATACGCCCATCAGTAAAAGACACTTCTTCTCTTACTTGCTTCTTTATATTCCATCCTGCATTGATTATTGCTGGGGTAATGAATTTTGTACAGATATCTCTTTCCGACAGTTGTTTTTTGTTCATCAGTTTTGAAGATCTAGCTAATTATCAAATCAGAGTTTAAATATATCAATTTTGACAATAATAATTACATCAATTGCATGATTTAATAGTATCAAAATCATTAATATATAAATTGATGCAAAGGAATCTTATTTCAATATCCTATTTAAAACTAAACTACTTTGGGTTAAAATTTAATATTTAAGCTAGTTTCATGTTCACAAATACATTGTGTTCATAATTTATGAACAACTAAAAAAAATGAACAAGCTATTAGATAATCTTGTTAAAAGATCCCTTAGAAATAGATTAAACTCAATAATGATCCCTTAAAGAAATTAATCTCACACAATCCCCTACTTTTTGATATACCAATCGATCTTTTTTATTTATCCTTCTAGAATACATACCTGTTAGTTGATGCTTTAGCTTTTCGGGTTTACCTAAACAACAATCTAGTCCATTCCTTTCAATATCAAGCATTAATTTTTTTATCTTTTTAGAGATCTATTATCATTTTGCTTTTTGAAAATTTTAATCTCTTTTTCAAATCGATAACTAAATTCCCAATGCATCAAATGTATCGTCTAGATTATCAAATTTTTTAGATTTCCCTTCTTTATAGTCTTCTAAACTTTCATTGATAGCCTCCATCTTTTCTGGATTACTTAAAATATATTCTGTCTCTTTTAATGAATTATATTCCTCTTCAGTAATTACAACAAAATTACCTTTGTTTGTTGTGATCGTTAATTCTTCAAAGTCACCTATTATTTTATCTAAGAATGACTTTGCATTCGCCCTAAAGTTTGTAATTGTGGTAAAAATCATAACTTATTGAAAATTATTTGATTACAAATATACGTACTTCATCACTTACATACAGTTTTTGGAACTCACCCCCTCCTCAACAAAACCTCCGGCAACACTATCTTCACCTCTTTCTCATGTTCCTCACACCACCAATATACTATATAACTCACCTTTACTTTTCTGATAGTATACCCTTTCATCTCATATTTCTTCAACTCTTCCTGAAATGCTTTAGAGAACTTTAATAAGGGAAATTGTTCATGGAAATAGCAGCCTTCATTATCAAAAGTAAGTTCATCTCCTGTCTTTAATTTTGATATTAGAGTTTGCATACGAACAAAATAACTTAACCAAAGATCTTTGTGGGTAGTCTGAAGCAATAAAAGTTTCGATGGTTCGTATTGTTCATCATCTTGCTTCCAAATTAAATTATTAATAGAGATACTATTGAGATAATTCTTATTAGTATGAATAAATAAATTGTGTTTTGCTCTGGTGAAGGCGACGTATAATTCTCGCTTTTTAGCATCTACATTATCAATTTTGTCTTTTAACATGATGAAGACATTATCAAATTCTTTTCCTTTTGATTTATGAATAGTAGATACCAAAATAGTTTCTTCTTCTGAGTTGATAAAGTCTTCTAGCTTAGACTCTTTGATGAATATTTTTAGATCTGATTTGTACTTGATTTTTGGGTATAAATCATGGAACGCTGAAGTAATATTCAAACAAACTTCTAGATGAGGACTGTCCTTAAATTCTATCTTAATTTTATTGATGGCTTCTTTCCAAACCTGATTATCAATAATTGCTTCAGAGTTTTGGAAATCGATGGCTAAGATGAACGTTCTAATTTCAAATAAATTGAAGAGATTAAATCCTTCATTGGTTTGAATGAGTTTGGCTTTCTTACCCATCATGTTCAACATTCCTGCTATTTGGAGGGCATCTACATTGTAATGAGTAAGAATACAAGTCGAACCTTTTAATTCACTGTAAAATACTTCCCTCACAACTGCTTCAATAATAAAAGGTGAAGAATATTTGGTCAATTCAACGGTGCCATCCACTTTAGATTTAGGAATGATTGGGGTTTCCTTCAACCTATTTTGGATCTTTTGAACAAACTGATTGGAATACTCGACCAGTGATTTATCACTTCTATAATTCTCTGTTAGCTCAATCTTCTTGGCTTGATGTTCATGTATAAAGTTTTCCAGATATTTTGATGAAGCCCCTCTAAATTCATAGATGTTCTGATCGTCATCTCCCACCATAATCACTCTCATGTCATCGTTTACCTCCATTAAAGCGGATACTAAATCGAATTCTGCTTCGTCCATATCCTGGGCTTCGTCAATTACTAACACTGTTTTGGTTATATTCGATGGCTCAATCTCTTTATTTCGAATCATTTCCACCGTAGAAGCAATCACATTCTTGGCCTTTTCTAAGTCACCTACCCTTCCCAATATCTCAAAGCAATACGAATGGAAAGTCATTATTTCAATTCCATATACCGCATTACCAATCAGTTCTTTCAAACGCATCTTAAACTCAGTGGCTGCTGCTCTAGAAAATGTCAACATCAAAAGTTGTTCGTGCTTTACATCTTCCATTAATATTAAAGAAGCGAGTTTATGCACTAATACCCTAGTTTTCCCACTTCCAGGCCCTGCCAATACAGAAATATACTCCGATTTATTATCCGTAATAATACTGTTTTGAGTAATGGATAACCCACCAAACAACTGTTCATATTTTGCAGGAGTGATGTTCTGTTTTAATTCTTTCCCTTTATTTCCTTTGAAATATTTCTTCAAAAAATCGGCATATTCTAAATGAAAATAATCCTCTGTAAATTGTAGAGCTGACTTATAATCATCAATCATTTTGTTGGCATATTCCCCAACAATATGGATTTGTTCTGTCTTGCTTTGATAATAATCCTCTAGCTTTTTATAATCCGATTTTTTGTACTTAATCGCATTATTTTTCTCTATACGATCGACTTTGATTTTATTGTAAGTGATCAAAAATCCTCCATCAATCTTTATAGCATCAATTCTTGAAAGATAGAATAGAGCCTCTTCAATATCTTTAATTGAAGGAGTGATTTTATATAAAGTTGCAGAACTTCTATCCTCAACAACTTTCTTTAATTCCATTACAGAAAAATGAATTAACACTTCAGAACCTGATGACTTTTGTTCTTTACTTCTTTCAAATAATTCCTTGACAATAAATTCAGCTATTTGACTTCTTAATTCTATTTTCTTTTTAAACTCCTCTTTCGATAATTTACTTTTCACCAAGATATGATGATTAGAAAACTCATCTTTCTTCCTCTTGATACAATTGGTAATCACCCAAAAATTTAAAATGGTTTTTATCTTTTGAGGATTTACTTTGGTCACATTTTCAGCTTCACCTTTTTCATTTAACTCTTTGATATGGTATTGGCCTTCTTCCTCAGTAAACTCATTCATCAAGAACCTTTCGATACCAATAAACCATTTCAATATATTCAGAGAAGTATTTTGTTTGTCTTCCTTTTTGATGAAAGCTGTAAGATCTTTAGCATCAGAAAGTATCCCTTCTTCTCTCATTAAGGAAATGCTTTCAATGACCTCTTCTTTACTTAATCCAAGATGATCAGAGATATAATCCACCCTTGTTTCTGCCTTTTCATCATCTTCTTTTATTCTAGTTTTTGATGAAAACAGCTTCTTAATCACCCGAATCGCATTTTGCTTTTGAGCCTCATTAAATCGAGGAGAATCATAAATCTTATCAATCGCTTCTTGAGCGTTTTTCGATTGTATACTATCTGCAAATACTTGAGGCATATTCTGCCCTCGTTTCACATATCCAGCATCTTCTAAAGCTGCTATGGCAGTAGTGACTCTTGTTTCTAATTCTTTGATACTATCGTCCCAACCCGCTTTTCTTGCAATTTCTAAAGCAGAATTAGACACACTATTTCTAAAAACAGACAACTGCTTGATGGCACTCCATATCTGTTTTATTTCATTGAAATTTAATTTTGTCTGATTTAGAAGAAGAAAATGCTTATCTAAATCTTCTTCATTAAATAACACAAAACATTCTGCTGTCAAGCTCTGATCTCTACCTGCCCTTCCTGCCTCTTGAACATAATTTTCTAAAGAATCGGATACCTCGAAATGTACTACCATTCGAACATCACTTTTATCTACTCCCATGCCGAAAGCAGAAGTAGCCACCATAATATCTACTTCTCCATTGATAAAAAGTTCCTGATTTTCCGACTTCTCATTTTTATCCATCTTACCATGATAAGCCCTGGCACAAAAACCATCTTGGTTCAATTGTTCGGCTACTTTATACGCCTTTTTTGTTCTAGACACGTAAACGATAGTCGGACATTGTTTCGCCTCTAATAACTCTCGAAGCTTCGCATATTTTTCTTTATCTCCTTTCTTAGGAATTACCTGATAACTTAAATTAGTTCTTGATGCTTTTGAGCTAAACTCTTTTAAATCAAGGGAGAGTTTGCTTGCAAAATAGAACTTAATATCGTTGACTACTTGCTTCTTTGCAGTAGCTGTAAAGCATGAAATAGGAATGGTATAATCAAGATTTTTCTTCTCTTGAAGGTTCTTAATAAAATCAGCAATATATAAGTAATCCACCCTAAAATCTTGTCCCCAAGATGAAAAACAATGGGCTTCGTCAATGACAAATCGAACGACATTTCGTCCCAACAAAAGTCTTTCAATTGACCTCGACCGAAGTGATTCTGGAGAAATATACAATAAAGAAGCCTTCCCTTCCTCCACTCTTTCAAAAGACTTTGCTCTTTCAATAGGGTCTAATAATCCATTAATCGTTACTGCATCTGTAATACTAGATTTCTCCAAATTATCCACCTGATCTTTCATCAAAGATTGTAATGGAGAAATGACGACCGTTAACCCTTTTACATTATCCCCACTCATCAAAGCAGGTACTTGAAAGGTAATCGATTTACCTCCGCCTGTAGGAAATATAGCTAAGATGGAGTCATTATTAATGGCAGCGTTTACAGCATCTTCTTGAAGTGATTTCCCTTCAAACTTACGGTAATCAGGATAGCCAAAATATTTCTTTAAGCCTTCCTTGGCATTTAATTTCTGATTGCAATAATTACAGTTCGAAGAACATTTTGTATTACGAAGAAGTCGAAATACATTTTCAATCTCAGGGTATGTTTTCAAGACCCAAGGTGGAGTGATAGAATATTTACTCTTTATCGAAATTAAAGACAATACATAAGCCAACTCAATAGGGTGATCGGAAACTAATTCTGTTAGTTCATCTACATTGTCGCATATCTCATCTTTAAATCTTTTTCTAATCAAAGTGATTGGATCTGAATCAGATTCTTTATACCCAATGTATTTGAAGAAAGACAAGAACTCCTTTTTGTCTTTCAATAATGAATAATAAATTGACTTTAATTCATCATCTAATTTATGGAAGGAGGAAATTTCATCTTGTAAAAGATCTTTTGCTTTTAGACAATCGTTTAATGGATTATTCAGCTCTTCTGTTTGAAGTTTATCGTCTTTTAGAAGATGATGATAAGGTTTGGTGGGAAATAATAATGGGGACCAATGTAACGTATCAATCAAATGTTTATCATCAAAAGATACTATATATTGTTTTTCAATAATAGGTATATCATGGACAAAAATATTATGTCCACAAATAAAATCTTTGGTTTGAATACATTGAAGTAAGTCCTTATTTGATGTTGAATGAGATTTCATTCCATCGCAAGTCAATACACCAATATCTTCAATTTTTTTAGATTTTACATTAACCTCAATATCAATAAATGCAATAGTTCCCATTTAAAAATAAATATAACAAATCACATTTATTATTTAAATATTGCATTAATTTAAGTTAACAGGATTTTTGGTTTTCTACACTTAAGTACCAGGCACCCACCAAACCCCCTCCCCAAAATCAACACCACCACCCATCTCTTCCTGCACCACTCTATCCACAATATACACCCCAACTTCAGCCATACGATCAAAAGTATCTACACTATCTAGGGGAAAGTTTTGTCTTGTTCTATGGATATCAAAACGGTCGGAAAGGTTATTTCCGAAAGCAGACTCTACTCCTTCTTTACCAATCATAAAACCAATAAGTCCTCCCCATGTAGCGGTTGGATTATCGGAATCCCATCCTGAAAGTGTACCAATCTTGATAGTTTCTTTCAGATCTCCCTCTCCATAGAGCAAGCTGATGATAGATGCTCCATAATTAATACCTGCAGCAAAGCAGCCGTTACAATACAGTTCCTTGGAGGTAATATCGTAGCCATCTTCTTGGTTCACTTGGTATTTGATGTACAATGAGTCTCTCACTTCTTCCCATTTTGTTCCTTTTTGATATTCGGCATTAACGAAGTCATACATCTTCGTGGCATATGAAGTGGCTGGCATTTTAGTTCTTGCTTCTTTGGCCATCCATAAGATCTTCTCTTTTTGGGTTAACTTTTGATCTACCTTTGATGCCAAAGAGTACATATTGACATAAAATTCTGAGATATAAGCGGCATCTTCCCTTGCTACTGTTCTTATAGGAAGATAGGCCATTTTCTGAGCGATATCAGGACGAGCGGGTGCAAAGAATCCAAAGATCTCTGTGGTCAATTGGGCATCGATCATATCGTAATGCTCGTTATTTTTGGGATCACCTGTTTCAGGTGGTAACATTCCCTCTTGCATTAAATCAAATGCTTTTTGATTAGATACCCAAAGGTAGTTTTCTTCCTCTTTTTTAATATGCTTCAACCAACCTTCTCGAATGTCTTCCGGAGATAAAATACTTTTCTTTTTTGTGTAAAGTAGATGTTGATAGATGTATTCAATATCAGTATCATCGTCTGCTCCCCAAACTTCATCTTTTGTTCTAATAACGAAATCAATAGTTTCTGATAGATCACTTGGTATGCCCTGCCCCCAAATACTTGGCAGGTCCGGTTTCCCCCAATCCTCTCTTGTATAAAAGTCACCTGTTTTGATTTCTCCGATATTGCCAATCTTATCCATTTCTGTAACTAAACCAGTCCAATTTGCAATACACTGACCCAACCAGAATCCATATAATTTATCTTTGTACTCCATTCGAGATATTTTAATATCTGTTGTTTTTGGAGTGTATGCTTTATAGGTAAGCTGAGGATCTTGTAACACTTTACCCTTCTGTGAATTACAAGAAATAATTATTGCAGATAAACAAAAAAATAAAATGGGGGTTTTGATATTTATATTCATTTCAATTTGAAGTTAGTACTAATTTAAAAAATGTAACTTATATAGCTGTTCAACATTAGGTTTACCACAAGGTAATCATTCATAATTGGGGAGCAAAATGGATTATTGAACAATTTTCATTAACTTCATGTTGATGTATTTAACGACCCCTTTTTACAAATCTACTAGCTTACTTATATGGATCAATTGTTACTTAACTACTTTAAAAATTCTCTTTACGGAATAGCGGTTTATGAAAGAGTGGAAAAAGATCGATATCGATTCGTACTCTACAATACTACAGGAAGAAAAATGGATGGAGTCCCTGATATAGATTATGAAGGGAAGTTCATAGAAGACTTGTTTCCCAATGTACACGAGTTTGGGATATTTGAAAAACTAGAAGAGGTTTTTAAAACAGGAATCCCCCAAGAACATCAATTGAAAACCTATAAAATTTCTGATGATCACTATTTATATCGGACCAATAAGATTCAGAAATTATCCAATGGGTATATGGTTTGTCAGTATCACGACGAGTCAAAAGTATTTGATTTAACCGATCGGCTTGTACAAGATTACGAGACCTTTGAAAACATCTTCAACTATTCAGAATATAAGGTAAAAGGTGATTTCTCTATCGTTCATCAGTTAATTCAAGTGTTGCTAAAGAAACAACCTAGTGATGAGTTGAAGAAGATCAATACACATATTAAAAATATTGAAGATAAGATTGATGCCCTTTCCTCATCCATTTCCAGAGGAATGAAGAAAATTAAACAAGAAGTTTTTAGATAAACAAAAAACCACCCCAAGATCACTCCTGAGGTGGTTTTAATATTTAAAATAAAGTCAGACTATTTGATAATCTTGTTACCTAAAGGTAGTACTACTTTACCCGCTAATTCGTTGATGATTGCCGCCGCCATCATGTACCATGCAGCCAATGCACAAATGATCAAATCGATTGCTGCGATTGTTTTGAATGCTTCCGATACGAAGTGCTCTAACACTAAGAACAAGAAACCAAGCAACAATGTACCAAATGTGAAGGCCATTGCCGTATGAATTCTTAACGAAGCAACGAACATGATTGCTGTATATAGCATCCATGCCAATAAGAAGAATCCTACATCAGAATGCGACGAAGTGTACACTCCATAGTGGTTACAAAGCCAGATGATGCATAAACCCATCCAGAATGCTCCGTATGATACAAATGCAGAGAAGCCAAAGCTATTGCCCATTTTTTGCTCTTGGAAACCTGCGATAAACTGTGCTAGACCACCGAAGATAATACCCATAGCCATAACAGGACCTAATCCGACCCATCCTAGGTTATGGAATTGTAATAATAAAGTAGTCAAACCGAAGCCTGCTAAACCCACTACTGCTGGATTGCCATTTTTCATTTTTAAGTAATTTATCCGTTTTAAATGATTCTTTTTTGCTTGTTGAAAGAGAACCGTCAATTTTTTTCGGATGCAAAAATATTAAATTAAAAATGGCTTATAAGTTAATGAATGATAAGTGGATCTTATGAAAGTTAATGGACATTCTTATCCCTTAACTCCGTCCTTCTCATTGGCATACTATCTATTTTATCATATAAGTCTTTTTTTGACAGAAATGTCGATTCTCTTAGCTTCACTCCACCATCTAAACCTATTAGAACTACTTCAAAATCCATTCTTTTATCAAATAGCAAGGGGTGTTCCCAATCGATTGAAGCTTTTTCATCAGCGCTTAACGAATAAGATGAATTGACAACATAAAATACCTTTATTTTCCTTTCCTCAAACTCATTTTCCTCCCCTTCGAACTCTTCAATTTGTTGGGTATAGAGGTCTTGACCTTCAGTATTTGTTTTGATGACCAATAAGCGATGCTTCCATTGATGATCATCTAAGTTTTGTGCTTCTACTTTACCAAATAAAAAAATACAGGTAATAAAAATAAAGCACAGAATACATCTGTTCTTCGGTTGTAAGTAGCGTTGGAGCATAGTAGAAATTTAAATATTTATTGAATTGGAAGTTGGTTCCTTAAGTTAATCATTACTACAATATTATCATAATTTTATTCACGTTACACTGGTGCAGATGTTTAGCGATAGCGGCATCTGTACCTATAAACGTTAGAGGTCTCCCGAACTCGTGGTAAACGGCAACAAGGTCGGGAGACCTTGGAAGTTTGTGGGCACAAGAAACGCTAGCGCTTAATTCTTGCGCCAGTTTTACTACACTGGTGCAAATGTTTAGCGACAGCGGCATCTGTACCTATAAACGTTAGAGGTCTCCCGACCTCGTGGTATACGGCAACAAGGTCGGGAGACCTTGGAAGTTTGTGGACACAAGAAACGCTAGCGCTTAATTCTTGCGCCAGTTTTACTACACTGGTGCAGATGTTTAGCGACAGCGGCATCTGTAACTATAAACGTTAGAGGTCTCCCGACCTCGTGGTATACGGCAACAAGGTCGGGAGACCTTGGAAGTTTGTGGGCACAAGAAACGCTAGCGCTTAATTCTTGCGCCAGTTTTACTACACTGGTGCAGATGTTTAGCGACAGCGGCATCTGTAACTATAAACGTTAGAGGTCTCCCGACCTCGTGGTATACGGCAACAAGGTCGGGAGACCTTGGAAGTTTGTGGGCACAAGAAACGCTAGCGCTTAATTCTTGCGCCAGTTTTACTACACTGGTGCAGATGTTTAGCGACAGCGGCATCTGTAACTATAAACGTTAGAGGTCTCCCGACCTCGTGGTATACGGCAACAAGGTCGGGAGACCTTGGAAGTTTGTGGGCACAAGAAACGCTAGCGCTTAATTCTTGCGCCAGTGGGGTTCACATTTCAATTCCTGAAATTTCTTCCGTATTTTTGTAGTAACCAATAAATTAACACACATAATGAATACCAAAGAATTAAAATATTTCTCCGCTTACTTGATCCCACTTTTTTGTCTGATTGGCTTCCTTAAAGGAGGTTTCTTCGCTTGGGGAACCGTTATTTTTGCTTTTATCTTCGTTCCTATCTTAGATGCAATACTTCCAACCACAGAAGAAGTAAGTGACACCAATAACAAACAATACGCTTTAATTTACGACCTACTTCTCTACTTTAACCTAGTTTGGTTGTATGGATTGGTGGCATTATCAATTGCTCAATGGGAAGCGACAAATTTCTCTACTTCTGAAAACATCGGGCTTATCATCAGCCTAGGACTTGTATTAGGAACAGCGGGTATTAATGTTGCTCACGAATTAGGACATCGAAATAAAAAGAGAGAACAGATCTTTGCACAATTGCTCTTACTCCCTTCATTTTATATGCACTTCTATATCGAACACAATCGAGGTCATCATTATCACGTAGCTACGCCTAACGACCCTGCCACGGCTAAAAAGAACGAGTGGCTCTACCTCTTTTGGATGAGAAGTATTATCTTCTCTTATGTTGATGCATGGAAGATTCAGCTTCAATTATTGAAAGGGAAATTCTTTACAGTTGAGAATAAAATGCTTTGGTATTCCATCATCTATTTGATGTACATGACTACATTATTCCTCCTATTTAATTCCACCACCGCTGTCTTTGTGATACTCTCAGGTATAGTCGGAGTATTATTATTAGAGACCATCAACTACGTTGAACATTACGGTTTGCTGAGAAAGAAATTACCTAATGGTCGATACGAAAAGGTACAGGTATACCACTCTTGGAATGCCAACTATACGTTTGGCCGTATCATTTTATTTGAACTTACCAGACATTCGGATCATCATTACAAAGCATCGAAGAAGTACCATACATTGGAACATCAAAAAAAAGCCCCCGAATTACCTTTTGGGTATCCGGCGGCTATCATTTGTGCTTTGTTTCCTCCACTATGGTTTTGGGTGATGAATAAGCGGATTATTTGAAGGGGCGTATGCGATGCGCCCGTACTTTTAAAAAGTTGGAGCAACGCTTTGAATATGATGTAAGTTTTGTTGATGCATCATTTGTTGGTGCATGAAATTATTATGCCACATCATCTGTTGGTGCATCATCCAATCCGCATTATTATTGATAAACCAGAATTGTCCTCCGATCAACAATTCAAAAGGTACGATGACCACTAATGGGGAATCTATTTTTTTGTCTTTTGGTCGTAATTTCAACTTCTTACCTCCTCCATTTAATACATGGGCTTTGATGAATTCGTCTACTTTTACATCAAATTTATCGTTGACTTCATTCAAAAGCTGATACTCCTTTACATAACCTTCGGTATCTATTTTCATGCGGACCAATAATGGTTTGTAAACATCATGGAAAACAAAGAATTGATCTTTTATGTGGCTTTGAAAAAGCCTGTTTATCTTTTTCAGTTTGAAAGGATTTCCAGATTGAACAAAATAAGATTTCAATTGTCCATGGTCGTTGAAAGTAATGGATGTTGGAACACCATTATCTAGCGTAATAAACTTCTTGAGGTTATCAAAAGGATCATAGAAATCGAACGTTCCCGTTTTCTGATCTCCTTGTCCAAAATTGAAAACACACTCAGTATATTCAGCACCATATTCAGGTTTTACTTTTTCATTTCTATAAGAATACACTAAAAGGCCATCTTTATATACTTCTCCCTGCTTCACTTCTCCATCTTCAATTGTCTTTTTAATGGCCAATTTCCCATTGTAATACATGGTATAGTTACCATGTAGCTCATTCATTTTGGTATTCTTAAAGTCGACTTCATATATTAATTCATCATACAAATTAAAGTACTGCTTTGTATAATAGTCTTGATAAATACCTTTAATTTTTGTGTAATACTTTGCTTTTGATGTATCTCTCGTTTCTATAAAAAACTTATTTAAATAAGTCTTTTCATCTTTACTGAACTTAGAAGTTATCTTTGCAATATTGATTAATCCTGCAATGGATTGATCATTTAATTCGAGATTCTTTTCGTATTCGAATCCTAAAAAAGCAAAGTAATTTACCGCACCTGTTTCCATGGTTTTTCCTTGAGTGATAACATTATCATACTTCGAGAAAAAATGCTCAATCATTGGTTCGATACTTTTTTTATTTGGGTTAATCTCTTCCCAAGTTTCCTCATCATACTTCTTTGCAATATAGGTCTGATGCATCACCGAACCGTTAAAGTTCATGTTATATACCTTTGCAAAGACTGTACTATCGAACTCTGCAATAAATTGTACAAAAGACTCACGGTTTCGAGTTCTACCTCTGAAATGAATATTTTGTGCAACAAAAAAGGAATCCTGCCCTACTGTCACTGCAGAATATCTGCTTGGATAAATGGCTTCAGAAATACCATCAGCTGACTTTTTAGAAAGTTTAGCCACGGAGAATTTTGTTAGGGTTTTACTTGGATTACCCTCTTTGTCATAGACCTTTCCAGGTAAGAATTCTCCTAAATTTTTAGACACCGATGCCGAAGAAGAAAAAGAAAGTGGATCATAATACCCATGAATAGGCTGTCCGTATAAATCAAATTGAAGCCCGATTGGCGTTTGTGCATTAGCAGTAAGTCCTACCAATAAAAATAGAACTAAATAGAGTAGTCGTTTCATGTTTGCTTGATACATTATTAAAAAAGTAATTCAAATATAAAGAAGTTCTTCGATAATCAATAATTCCACCTCTCCTATCAGATTTATGATTACCTTAGTGGTTAGATAACAAGATATTAAAGTAAATATGAAACCGACTAACTACTTAACTTCTCTCACTCCTCTAAGAGGAATAGCAGCTTTATGGGTTATTATTTTCCATATTGATGTAAGCACTTACTACCGTGATCTTGGCAGTTTATTCGATCGCTCTTCTACAGGTATTTTCTCTAAAGGATACTTATGGGTGGATTTCTTCTTTTTGTTAAGCGGATTCATCATCTACCATGTCTATGGACAGGAGTTTAAAGAAGGCTTCTCATTTCTTAAGATGAAACGCTTTTTATGGACGCGTTTTAATCGATTATACCCTCTCCATTTATTTACTTTAATGGTGACCATTATTGGTGCATTGGTCTTTGGTCAACTTTATCCTCAATTGATTGATGGAAGCTGGGAACTCTATTTCTCTCCCAAGGCCTTACTTCCCGAATTCACCATGATGAATGCCATGAACTTCTATCATTTCTTATCATGGAATATGCCGTCGTGGTCTATTGGAGCAGAGTTTTGGACCTACTTCATCACCATCTTTATTCTCGGAGCATTGGGAAAACAAAATGAAGTAGGATGGATAATCTCTTCTGTTGTATCATTTAGTCTTTTGGTGATGTTAGTTCATTTCCATCCCAACCATAATTTAGACATCACTTGGGATTTTGGTTGGGTGAGGTGCCTATTTCAATTTATCTTAGGAGTCAATATCTATCAATTATTTGATAAAAAAATCGGAGCTTCATTTCTATCAAAAGACATTGTTTTTATAGTATTGATGGTGAGCATTGGCATTGGTTTTCACTTTATGTGGAATGATTTGATATTCGTTCCTTTATTTGCTTTACTCTTACTTGCAACAGCCTACAACAACAATAAAGTAAGCGCTTTGTTAGAATCTCCATCCCTAAAATTCTTAGGTGATATCTCCTACTCACTTTATCTGATGCACGGGTTAGTCTTCTTCTTTTTCTGGTTTCAGTTTCCGATATGGAAAGCGCAATTCGGTTGGGAGACTTTACCCCAATGGATGCATCTTCTGTATATGATCACTTTCATCGGGATCACCATCTTGATATCGAATTGGAGTTATAAATATATAGAGGTAAAAGGCAGAAAGTGGCTCAGAAAATAAGCGAGTTCACTTCTGATCCTTATTAATAGCACATCTCTACGATATTATTGTACTATCATCTTAACAATCCCTATTCAATTCGTTATCCAAGGAATAATCAGTAATTTTGTGAAGTAATCAATTTGATATTTTGATTTGCATCTTTTCTAGTCCACGTGAATTGTGACATCTAACTTTGAGCTCCCCCCGAGTTTGGTTAGCTTCCCTCCAATTTCCCTCTGTTCGCTTAGAACATCTCAATATCCTAAGGACATCAGTTTCTTAGTCACTTAAAAATAGAAGTATGAGTCGCCACGTTCGTAGTGATCAAAAAACCTTTTGGGGCATTAAAGCAAATGCCACCGTTTCCCTTACATCCATATTTATCATTTTAGTACTTGTTGTAAGTACACTCGTCGTCGGAGAACCAATGAAAACGTGGTTCGCCGAAACACAAAATGCAGTAGCCAATAATGTCGGATGGCTATTTATTTTACTATTAAACTGCATGCTTTTCTTTGCATTATTCTTAGGCTTTGGTAAGTACGGAAAAATAAAGATTGGCGGACAAGATGCAAAACCAGAGTTCTCTCAAACGGCATGGTTTGCCATGTTATTCAGTGCCGGTATGGGTATCGGTTTACTTTTTTATTCAGTTGCAGAACCTATCTTTCACTTCAATAGTAATCCATTCTTGAAAGAGGGTGGAGCACCTGCAATGGCAGCTGAAAAAGCAATGGGGATTACCTTTTTACACTGGGGAGTACATGCTTGGGCATTATATGCGGTAGTAGGATTAGCATTGGCCTTCTTTACTTTCAATTTAAAATTACCACTCACCATCCGCTCTATTTTCTTTCCCTTATTAGGTAAAAGAGTCTATGGCTTGATGGGAGATATCATTGATATTATTGCAGTAATCGCCACCTTATTTGGTCTAGCTACCTCATTAGGTTTAGGAGTACAACAAGTCAATGCTGGACTTACCTATCTCTTTGGTATTGAAACTTCTAACTCGGTAGAACTGATCCTTATTGTCATCATCACTGGATTTGCTACGCTATCTCTGGTATTAGGGCTTGATAAAGGAATTAGAATGTTAAGTGAATGGAATATTCGTTTAGCATTAGGGTTAATGATTATAGTATTATGCGTTGGACCTACCCTTTTCATTTTAAAGTCATTCGTACAAAATATTGGTTACTACATTTATGAATTTTTCGAGTTAAGTTTTTGGACCAACTCTTACAAAGGTGTAGTAGTCGATGATAAGAATTGGCAGAACTCATGGACGGTATTCTACTGGGCTTGGTGGATTTCATGGTCGCCATTTGTGGGTATTTTTATCGCTCGTATTTCTAAAGGTCGTACCATCAAAGAGTTTATTTTAGGTGTTTTAATTGTTCCACCATTATTGACTTTCTTATGGCTGTCCGTATTTGGAGGTAGTGCTTTATATCAAGAATTAACGGGGAATCATAATATTACAGAAGCGGTAAATAATAACGTAGCCACGGCTATATTTTATCTACTAGAACAATACCCTTTTACGACATTCACTTCTATCCTAACGGTTATTTTGGTGACGAGTTTCTTTGTTACCTCATCAGACTCTGGTTCCTTCGTAGTAGATACGTTAACCTCTGGAGGAAGACACGATGCACCTGTTGGACAAAAAATATTCTGGGCCTCTATGGAAGGCTTGATTGCTGGAGTTTTATTGATGGGCGGAGGCTTAATTGCTTTACAAACCGCTTCCATCCTCACCGGGTTACCATTTGCCATAATCATAATTATTATGTGTTTCTCCTTCTATAAAGCATTAAGTGATTATTACGACGAACACTTTAAATCGCACAGAGAAGTACACAGAAGGGAGAAAAAGAAAAAATAATTCCCGATATAAGGATGTATCATCATTCAATAAATCCCGTATCAAAAGCCCAGGAATTCATTCCTGGGTTATTGATATGAGAAAAAAATAGATAATTGATACAACCTCCCACACACTCATCAAATAATTTTCGCACGCATTATTCCATCATGAAAAAATATTTACTACTATCTTTCTTATTTCTCCTCTCATCCCCTTTATTTTCCCAAGACAAACCCGAATTTCATTTCGGAGGAGCGCTAAGGTTTAACTACAATTATTCCACTTGGAAAGAAGGACACCAACAAAGAGGTGGAGATTTCGGATACGATATGTTTTCACTACAACCCACATTGAAATATAAAGGCATCGGACTAAAAACCGATATTCGAATTTATTCTGAAGCCTTCGGAGGATATTTCATGAAATTCGGTTGGTTTGATTACAATTTCACCGACGAAAATCAGATTCAGTTAGGTTTAACACAAGTGCCTTTTGGTATCACCACCTTTAACTCACATAACTGGTTCTTCAGTTTAAATTATTATTTAGGTCTTGAAGATGATCATGATATGGGCGGTAAATTCACCCACTCAGGTGAGGGTTGGGAATACAGCATCGCCTTCTTCAAAAACGCAGAAGAACTTTCGTTCGGCAGCTACTCTGATGCATCAAATAGTCGTTATTCTTATGATGTCGGCTCCATAGACGAAAATGGAGATGGCACACTTCAATATCGAAATAAGGAAACGAATCAGTTTAACGTCAACCTTCTGAAAAAACTAAAAACCGGTGAGATGGCGCATAAACTGGGTATCTCCGTTATGTTTGGTGGATTATACAACCTCGATACCGAAAAAATGGGCAAGCATTATGCTGCCGCCCTACATTATGAATTCGATATCAAAAAATGGAATTTAAAAGCACAGGCTTCCTACTATAAAAAAGACGCCCATGCTCCCGATGGTGAAAGAAAGGATGTCGTAGCACTTACTGCTTACGGTGCTCCCTACCTTGTCGCCGCTGAGGCCATGACGTATACACTTGGCGTAAGTTTCACCCAACCCGTCGAATGGGGACCTGTCAGCTCCCTCATGTTCTACAACGACTTTGGATACATGGACAAAACAGAAGAAGCCTTCTACGACTCCTACCAAAACGTGACGGGCTGTATGATCACCGCCGGACCGATGTATATCTATGTCGATGGAGCTCTGGGAAAAAACCAGCCTTGGCTTGGGCCGAACTACAACACCGCTCTGGCCTATGGAGATGAAGATGCGGGCTGGCACATGCGCTTCAACATAAACTTTGGGCTGTATTTTTAGGGTCAAAGAAGAAGTGGTTTGAAAAGTAGGTCAAGGATGGGCGAATCGCATTCGCCCATAAGGCTTAATTAGAGATAAGCTTTTTTTATCATTCGGGGGATTATCATTTATAAAGGCTATTATCCTTTTTTGTTGTTATTGATCCTGAAGAGTTCTTTCATTTTATTTCTAAGTCTAGGAATAATAAAAGAAGAAAAGTCTGTAAATTGAGTATTGCATAAAAAAATATTTATAAATTTGAATTAAGTATATATCATTTGAAGTAAGTAAAATAATTATAGATTTTTTTTATTCTAAGATATACGAGCTAAAACTATTTTTTATTCTGACTAAAACAAACTCAATTTATGCTCGAGCAAAAATTAACTACGACTGAAAAAAAAGATAAATATTCCGGAACTGACCTTGAGGTAAATGACAAGGTTTTGGATAAATTTGATTTTGCCAATCAACAAAAAGAAAAACATAAAACTGTTGCAAACCATCTAATCATTGAGGGACAATGGTTTCATATTGTATTTAAACCAGGAGTTCACAGTTTTATTCAAAGACAATTAATTCCATATAAATTCGAAAATGGACAATATGTAGCTTCTTCAAAAAAATTAGATCTCTATCTTTTAATGATTAACATCACAAATGATGGAAGTTTATTTTATAAAGCCAAATTAGAAGGAGAAGATAATTATGTCTATTTAAAGAAAAATATTATAGATAATTGCATTAAAGGGCCTCATCCTATTGCAAGATTATCCATCTTATTAGAAGAAGTATTTGTACCTGCCTTTTTTTCTGATGAAACCACTTTAGTTGCCAAAAAAACAACCGCTTTTTCAAATGAAGGGACGGTTCTCGATCCAAAAATGGGAGAATATGCCTGTGAAATTAATGCCAATACTAAAGTGCATGTTTATGAAAAAATTGGTGATTATGCGGCTGTTAAATGTATAGGTGGTGATGTAGATGAAAATAAGAGCTATTTGATAAAATGGAATGACTTAGTATATGATCTTGTAGAGATGCCCCCTGACCCAAGCACAATAAGACATAATATTAAAAATTCAGATACCATAGAAAAAATTGTCACTAAGTATTATAAACCTCACGACGATTTTAACATTAACTATTTTATTAATGCTTTACTTTTTATTAATAATCCAAATCGAGTGAAGAAAGATAATCCTCTTGTAGGAATTTATCTTGAGGATGACTCTTATTGGCAAATCATTAAAGAAAAATTCAATTTACAAACAGGGTTAATAAACATCATTCCAGGGAGAGCCATATGGATTCCTTCTCAAGCATATATGGAGGGTATATATGATTTCTTACCAAATGTTGGTGACTTTGTAGAAGATTGGTTTAAGGATTTTGAAGATACTGGTGAAAAATTATTAGCTCAAATAAAAAAATATTGGGTAGATGGTATTGGGGTGAATATTTCTGCTTATGCAGGCGGTACTTTTGGGATACCTAGAATCGATAGAGATATAAAATGTACGGTCATCAGAAATGGAGATACTATAATTCTTAAAAAATACAATGCCACTGGAGTTGGAGCAGAAGTCGGAGTCGGAGCAGGTATTGAGTTTGGGTCTAAAAAATCAGCAATAAGTGGAGGGGCAACCGCGGGAATGGAGATGAGTATAATGGGACGTTTATATTCATTATTAGAGTTTAATATTCCTTTAGATGCAAAACAATTAATTCAATGGGTAAAAAATAAATCTTCTGATATTAATCCCTTCTATTTAATTATTCAAAAAGGTGTCCCAGGATTTTTAATTGACTTTTTAGATTCGTTCAAGGAAACAGAAGAAGTAGACCCTTTCTTGCGAAGAGCGGTTACTGGGATTTTAATTGAAGGTCAACTTGGAGCAAATGCAAAGTTAGGAGCGGTGGAAGCCAAGAAAAATGATAATTCTTATGCTGGCAGACAAAAAGGAAAAGATGCAGTAGCTTATGCGGATGATCAAACTATTAAAAAACTCACAGATAGTGATGTAGACTTTATTCGTGATAAAACTGGAGGTTTAATAGATAGAGATTTATTGAATAAAAGAGCTTCATTTTTTGGTAGAATTTTAGATAAAATCGGAATATCCTTGGGGCTATTTTTAAAATTAGGTTTTTCGATTTCAAAAGAGGATGTATATCACAAAGAAAGAAAGTCCAAAATAATTCTTACCGCAAATTTAGCAGGAGATTATAAAGTCCCTTTTTTTACCTCCGGTGCTATGAATAAAACTTTAGGCATAGAGTTAAATATTCAAGAAAAAGAAAATGGCGAATTTGATCTCTTCAAAGATGTTGCTATTTTTCTTCAAGATGGAGAAGTGGAATGGTATGATGGTAATAGTAGCCTTTATTACATTAATTTAAATAAAGATCTTTTTATAAAATTAGTGACACAATTCAAAAGTTTAGATGGCATTCTAGAATATGTTACTGGAATAAAAATGAATCCAGACTCCGTGACGAAGGAGGATATTTTAATGCCTACATTCTCTCGTTATCATATTAATTCTGATAAGTTAGTCAAAATGGCCTCTTTTCAGCTAGAAAAAAAATTAAGAGGAATAAACCTACAGAGAAAAAATAAACAGGTAATGAGCAAGGATTATAAAAGCTTCTTTCCTCGTTTCTCTGCCTATTTCGAAATTGACCACCAAAAAATGAAAGATGTAAAATTCTCCAATTTTTTAGTTAAAAATCTCACCGGTCATGATAAAGACGACATAATAAAACAGCTTTGGAATATTTTTATTATGGATCCCACTGCAAATCATGAGTTTCCCAAGGAGTTACTACAAAAGTTAGGTGAAACAGGTAGTGATAAAATATTAGATAGTCTAAAACAATCATTCAATCAATTTTTGCAACAAATAATTGAGAAAAATGCATGGCATTTTAGAGCCGAATTTAGTGTAATGGCAGCATTAGGATTTGATCTTGGCGCTGGAGTGAAAGGAGCAATAGATGCCAATGGAGAAGGGAAGTTAATATGGGAACCAAGTGAAAAGATTAAAACAAAAATAAATGATGAACTCATAGATTATTTAGAAAACATTAAAAATTCTAGTCAGCTATTACTCTTTAATGATGAAAATATTTATGAAACATTGATTCAAAATTTAACTACTGATCTAACTAAAAAATAATGAAAAATATATTCCTGTGTCTATTAATTTTATGTATTTACAGCTGTAAACCTTTAAATAATTCACACATTGATTATCAAAGCATTTTTGATAAACCCCAAAAGAAACACAACTTCCTTGTTCCCTACTTAGATACAGATTCTACTTATTGGATGGTAGACAGATATACTATGGAGAAAAAAGTATCCTTAGGTGATATTCCAATGTATATTAACGGTATTATTCCCGAATTAGGGTGGACATCAGTTTGTAATTCCTATAATAGCGGAAGAGATGGAGAATTTATATTTCTTTTGGTGTATGATAAAAATGGAAATAAAGTTGATTTTCTTTCGGTAAGCCTATGTTCAGAAATTGATGGGACCTCTAAATATTTTCTGGGTACTAAAGAAGATAATGGAAAATACAAAGAGGCGATATTTGATATAAAAACTCAAAAAAGATTAACTCCATGGTTTTATAAAAAATATAGAGGCGTTTCCTACTCTAATATTACGTACACTGGAAACGAACATTATTTTGTAAAGAAAAGGGACCAGACGCCATACAATGAGAAAATATCATTTTATTCATTTAATAGTAATACCCCAATTAATATCTACAATGATTCCTCTATTTGGTATACCAGTCTGGATTATGTAGATCACTTCATTAAAGATGGTCAAGCCACTTTTGAGTTTTCTGAAATCCAAAAAGACACAGAGGATTTTAGAAGCGATAAGCAAACTATAATCAAACGTTATAAAAATAATAAATATCAACATTCCTTTGTAGTCAATTATAAAGGCGAATGTATTGTCTGTAAGGATAACCAAATCGGGACGAAAAAAACAATAGTTAGTAGTCCATGGGACTCCACTTATATAACTATAAAAACAAATTCATATCATAACTTAGATAGCTTTTACACTCCTAAATCCTACCTTATTAACAATAATGGGGAGGTTATTTTTGAATCAGTACTTAAAGAAAACGGCACAATTATTTACCAATTAAATAATTTGTTCGAAGAAAATATTCTTAAATATGATACCTTCTATATTCCCAAAGGAGAACAACCTGAACTAAAAGAATACTTTAATAGAATTATTGATTTAGAAGGAAATGTATACAGAGAAAATGAATATGAATTTGATGATATAATTTCTCATCTTGAAAAAGATAAATTTAGCATAATGTTTCCTTTTAATAAAGAAACATATCGTCTCCTTAATAAAGATGAGCATTTACTCGAGTATTACGATAAGAAATTAAATCGTATCGAAAATATCCTTCCTGGATACATATTTGTTTACCCATCTACGATTGGTGGTATGACAAAAGCCTCTATTTTTGATGAGGAAAAACAAGAAAAAATCTACTTTCTAATTGATACTCTTGGAAACGAAATCATTCCTAAAGATCACAATCAAGGACAAGGTATGATGTCAGGTAGAGCATTCGAAAATGCTTTTGGATATGTGGTTCGGTCAGATAATGGGAGAACATGGTATAACTTTAAAGGGGAACAAATTACGCCAACCTCCGCCTTAATACCTGAACCTTACTATTATAAAAATTATCATGAACAAACGTCTCACTTTTTAGACTTGAACCAATATGTGAGGAATATTAAAGACAATCAAGGCATCTTTAAACTCATGACTACTAAATCCGGGGAAGCTTATAGGTTAAGATACTATATGGAACTGAGAGATGGGAAAGCATTCCATTATAAATCGGATAGTATTCTTACGGAAGTGGATAATAAATTTGAGCCTTTTAAGGCTTGGTAAAGATTTCAATTTTGGATATGAGATATATAATTATCACCTTCTTAATCGTCGCTATGGGTTGTGGTAAACAAAAAAATAATCTTGAATTCGATTATTCAAACATTTTCGATAAACCCCAAAAGAAACACAACTTCCTTGTTCCCTACTTAGATACTGATTCTACTTATTGGATGGTAGACAGATACACAATGGAGAAAAAAGTATCCTTTGGAGATATACCAATGTATATTAACGGTATTATTCCAGAATTGGGGTGGACATCAGTTTGTAATTCCTATAATAGCGGAAGAGATGGGGAATTTATTTTTCTTTTGGTGTATGATAAAAATGGGAATAAAGTTAATTTTCTTTCGGTAAGTCTGTGCTCGGAAATTGATGGAACCTCTAAATATTTTCTGGGTACAAAGGAAGATAATGGAAAATACAAAGAGGCAATATTTGATATTAAAACTCAAAAAAGATTGACTCCTTGGTTTTATAAAAAATATAGAGGCGTTTCCTACTCTAATATTAAGTACACAGGTAACGAACATTATCTTGTAGAGAAAAGTGATAAAACTCCATATAATGAAAGAATATCATTTTATTCATTCCATAGTGATAGCCCCATTAATGTCTACAATGATTCCTCTATTTGGTATACCGGTCCATTATATGTAGATCACTTCATTAAAGACGGTCAAGCCACTTTTGAGTTTTCTGAAATCCAAAAAGGCACAGACGACTTTAGAAGCGATAAGCCAACCATGATCAAGCGTTATAAAAATAATAACTATCAACATTCCTTCATAGTCAACTATAAGGGCGAATGTATTGTCTGTAAGGATGACCAAGTCGGGACGAAAAAAACAATAGTTAGTAGTCCATGGGACTCCACATATGTAACTATAAAAACTAACGCATATCATAACTTAGACAGCTTGTACACTCCTAAATCCTATCTTTTTAATAATAATGGGGAGGTCATTTTTGAATCCGTACTTAAAGAAAACCAGAAAGTTGTTTACCAAATAAATAATTTGTTCAAAGAAAATATTCTTAAATACGATACCTTCTATATTTCCAAAGGAGAACAACCTAAACTTAAAGAATACTTTAATAGAATTATTGATTTAGAAGGAAATGTTTACAGAGAGAATGAATATGATTTTGATGAAATAATTTCTCTTCTGGAAAAAGACAGATTTGATTTTCTGTACCCATTTAATAATGAAACATATTTTTTTCTTAATGAACAACATATATTCGAGTATTACGATAAGAAATTAAATCGTATTGAAAATATACTTCCTAAAAATATTTCCCCTGAACCTTTTCCATTTGGCGGTATGACAGAAGCCTCTATTTATGATGAGGATAAACAAGAAACAATCTACTTTCTAATTGATACCCTAGGATATGAAATCATCCCTAAAAACCACAATCAAGGAAAAGGTATGATGTCAGGTAGAGCATTCGAAAATGCTTTTGGATATGTGGTTCGGTCAGATAATGGGAGAACATGGTATAACTTTAAAGGGGAACAAATTACGCCAACCTCCGCCTTAATACCTGAACCTTACTATTATAAAAATTATCATGAACAAACGTCTCACTTTTTAGACTTGAACCAATATGTGAGGAATATTAAAGACAATCAAGGCATCTTTAAACTCATGACTACTAAATCAGGGGAAGCTTATAGGTTAAGATACTATATGGAACTGAGAGATGGGAAAGCATTCCATTATAAATCGGATAGTATTCTTACGGAAGTGGATAATAAATTTGAGCCTTTTAAGGCTTGGTAAAACTAATTAAGTAAAAATGCTAACATTACAATTAAACAAAACAGCACTTATTGAGCGTTGTGAAATTCTAAACGAGTGGTTGGAGAAATTTATTCAACAACAAATTAGCTCTAAAGAAAATGATATTATACCAAATAGGGATACATTTCATTTTCCTCCACTTATCGAAGACTCTAATTTAAAGGATCTCGTTGACAAATATGAACTCTCACAAGAAGAGGAATTACTTCTACTTTTTGCCTATATGTGGGAAGCCCATCCAGAACTTTTTGTCCCCTTTTTAGTCTTAACAAAAGAAGCGAATGGACGTGCTATTCTTGGTGGCACAAAAGATAAACATACCAATTTATTCGTTCCAACGCTGAGAACCTTTTTCAATATTTTTCTAAATTCTTCTGAAAGAGATCCATTCTTTTTAAAATTATCGTCTCCTGAATTTCCATTAATTAGAGATGGTGTGCTTAAGTTGGATAAAAATGGTAATGATGAACGGTTTTTACTTGACCAATCCATTAGGCTAACTACAAACTTTAGAAATTATTTATTGGGAGGAAACTATCCATCACTAGATCATGAAATTGATTTTCCTGCAAGACTTTATCAATCAAAATTATCATATGATGATGTAATATTATCTCAGGAAACATTAGACGAATTAAAAGTATTAGAAAGAATACTTGAAGTAAAACCAAAATTAAAAAACCTCCCTGATATTCAAAAAAGGGTGAATACGAACCATATCATTGTCTTTTCAGGCCCTCCAGGTACAGGTAAATCACTTACCGCAACAACATTAGGGAACAAGTACAATATGGATACTTATGTATTAGATTTATCTAGAGTATTATCTCGTTATGTAGGCGACTTTGAAAAAGCGATGGAAAAAGTATTCCTTCGATTGGAAAATCAAAATTGTATTTTATTTATCGATGAAGCAGACTCCATCTTCACAAAAAGAAATGAAGATGTCAAAGAAGCTAAGGATAAATATTCTAATCAAGAAATGTCTTATTTACTTCAACGATTAGAAAAATTTGACGGAATAGTCATTTTAGCAAGCAATGTGAAAGATATTAGAAGTCATGTCGACAAAGCAATGATGAGAAGAATATCCCACATTATGGAATTCCCATTCCCTTTAGAATCGGAGAGAAAAATATTATGGGAAAAAGCTTTACCTCCAGGATTCAACTATGATGAAAATGTTTTAGAAACCGTTTCTAGAAATTATCAACTATCTGGAGCAAATATCGCTTCAGTAATATCTAATACACTATTAGAGGCAATACATAAAGACACTAATTGCATCACCCTAGAATTAATTAAGCCTATTATTCAAAGAGAATTTTATAAAAGAGATTCTAGGTTTATGGAATGTCCTGATAATTCACCAGGAGCAATACTTATGGAACAACGTCTAGGAAGAGATGCGGTTCATAATGGTAGAAGAATGTAATTAAAATGAGGGCGAACATAATTCGCCCTCTTGCATTTCTCAGCTTGTCTCTAATTTTATAGCTATTCTAAACCTATCATTCACACTATTTCAAACTAAATTTGTATTTATTCTAGGAATAAAACATTGACTTCTCTCCTCTCCCAAGACCTCCTTCAAAAGCTCAATCGCCTTTCCTGTCCGAGCATTCACCGACTCCTTCTTCTTATATTGCACTTTGTTATTTTCCCATACCGCAGCTACACTTATCGTCTCCGTTATCAACCATGGATCGGATGGCTTAGTGTATTCGTAAATTTCGCAGTGTTTTGTCTTCATTAAAGAAGGAAAGGGCAATATCACATTACATTGATACGTTGGCTTCTTGTAGATCGCATGTATTCGAATCCCTTCTTTTACTAAATCTCTTCTTACGGTAAAATAAGCTTTACCTCCTTGCTTTAATAACATAGAAACCTCTGCCAAGACTTTGGATTGATCAGTCTTTTCTAAAACATTTAAAACATAATGACAAATGATTGTTTCATATTTCTTGATTGGAAAAACAGGTGAAAAATGAGGGTCATATTGATCCACTTTCAAACCTTTATCATTCAACTCTTGAGTATCTTTTCCATGCCCTGCTCCAAAGTCAAGGACATCTCCTATTAAAAATCCTTTTTCTAATAAAAAACGTGAGGGAAAAGAGATACTTTTACGATGAATAGCCGTAAGTTCGGGATAATGTTTAACTGTTGTATTTTCTAGCATAATGAATCGTTTGAGTAGTAATAGTAATGAGGCTTTCCAACTGATCAGCCATATTTTACAGAAAGATAGTAAATCTTCGTCTTACAAATTAGCTTTACTCAGAGGAATAATAGAAATACTCACTGAAAATCAAGCCTTAGTCTATGAAAAAGAAGATTACTGTTATATTCCTTTAGGTCCACTTACAGAAAAATGGTTATTCTATTATTTTCCTTTTGTCTATCATGAGGTACATCAAAACTCAGGAAAACCCATTGTCTTCTATCAATCCTTAAAAGAATTACAACAATGTTATAAAGGGGAATTGTTAGACATTGAAAAAAATATCCTTAGAGACATCAAAAATGGCTTCCAAAATCCAAACAAAAGACAAAAATACCACACTTGTATTCATGAAATAGCTCAATGTATTTACAAAAACCCTATGAGATATACATTGAATCAGTATTTCAAAGGTGAATATCAATTTTATCAAAAAAGAAAATCTATTCCATCTTTAAAAAAATTAAATGTGAATCAAGAATTTTTTAGAAATGACATTCATATTCATTTAGGTTATATCGCTTTTAGAGCAGAAGTCAGACATGGATTAGAACTTTTCGGTTCATTCCTAATTGGAGAAAATTCAATAATCAATAACTGGGCAGACTTAACACTTAATTTCAAGAAAAATAAAACACTGCCTTTCGATAAAAATGAGATCGTTGAGTTTCTCTATCGCTCCAATAATATTAGAAGTGTTAACCCTCCAAGAAGTTATTATGAAAATGTCCAAAGCAAAGGAAAACTATTCTGTTTGTGGACTCTCAAACCTCTAAAAGGAAATTTTGAAACCGACCATATCATCCCATGGTCATTTTGGAAAAACAATGATATATGGAACCTTATCCCCTCTCAGAAAGATATCAATAACAACAAAAGAGCTAAAATCCCTACTGTAAAATTACTCCTCTCCCGAAAAGAAGAACTTATCAATATTTGGCAACAAACTCATACTGAATACAAAGAGCAATTTGAAAGAGAAATAGCGCTTACATTGAATATTCCTAAGCAAGACTTTTCTTATGAGAAAATCTTTGAGACGTTGATTGAAAAAGTAAAGTATTTGATTGATGAGTTGGGTATGGAGGAATGGAAAGGAAAATAATTACGACAAACAAAACTCCCTAACTCTCTCAACCACCCCACCAACAAACTTCCCCAAATCCTCATCCACACCAATCTGCAACACCCCACATTCGACATCATTTTCCCACTTGTAATGCCCTTTATTCACTCCCAATAAACCAGGATAAATCAAAGCCACTTTCTCTGCATCAAAAAACTGGCTGTAGGCAAACATCTGACGAAGATCTGATGGATTGGGTGTATTGGATTGAATATGCTTCCATTTGGTGTCCAACACTATTTTTTGATTGTTCTCTTTATGCTCCATCAAAATATCTGGTCGCATATAAGAACGGCCTCTATCTTTTCCAACCCAAAATAATTTAGACGTTTGCCCCTTTATCTTATAATCAGTTAATTTCCTCTGTAAACTGATCAATACAAATCGCTCCCATAGTGCATTCATATCAAACATTAAGGCCAATACATCATTTCCCCCTTTGGTAAGATCGGGATGATAATTTAGTAATAGCAATCGGGCAATATCCAACGCTTTTTCATAAGGCTTCAACTTTCTGTTTAGGGCAATTTTATCGAAAGTATCATGACTTACCTTTAAATCTTTCATCTCTGGGAATGAAAATAAAGTGGCTCTAACATTAAGAGCAGGATTGTTATTGAGTTGATACACCAACTGCAAAGCCTTATACAATATCTGATGCACCTCATGTTGTTGGTCATAAACAGTATGACTCACATAAAATCGTTCTTTATGGATGATGTTTTTTTGAAGGTGTTTCGACATCATCAACTTTCCTTTTAATGCCTTTTGATTGTTTTCTGATGTTCGATATTTTTTCACCAATCCGGTACGCACCAAGTAATTGATTTCTTTGATGTACATCTCGAAATAAAGGTCTAAAAGGTAATTCCTTTTGATACTCAAATCAGCTGATGATGGTGAAGAGACACGAAATGCTCCTACAGTTTTGAGCATGCCAATGAGTACCTTACGCCAACGGTCAAAATTATTGTCCTTATCCGCTTTTGGAAGTACCTCAATAACGATATCATCTACATTGATCACCCCAACATATTCTGTTGCTTTAATACCTTTATTGACCAACGCAAAATAAGGTGTACCATTGCCATAGTAGTTTTCTAAAGCCTCCAAGTGATGCTGTGTAAACTTCACTCCATTCACCTCATTACCTAACCGAAGTGTCTGATGTTCATACAAAGAAAAAATGGTTTGCATCAGTGCTTATCTTTTGATTAATAAATCGATGGCTGTACTAAATTCCCCCGCATCCATCTTCAATGGATCCTTTAGTTCATAAACCTTTTGATTAGAATAATCGGGTTTATCTGCATCATCAATTTCAGCAAAAATGTCTTCCTCCACATTATCAATTGGTTCGAAGAAACCCTGTCCTAACACCAATGCAATTTTCAAATAATCCCCATAAAAATATTCTTGAAGAAGAGGAATAATCTCCTTCGCAAAAGCTTGTTTTAAATCGGATTCGCTCTTCACATTCAAAAAGTAACTATGTCCTATCTGATGGTCACGATCCAACAAGACTTTTATGCGTTTGTTGATCGTTTTTAAAATAATTCGAAGATCATAGCCATCAGGTTGCTCTTTTAATAATTCCGGTTTAGGCATCATTTCCTCAAACACAAATCGTCTACGAAGTGCAGTATCTAAAGCTTCCACAGATCGATCGGCCGTATTCATTGTCCCGATAATATGAAGATTGTTCGGTACCCCAAACGACTCTTTACTGTAAGGTAATTTTACCTTTAATTCCTCCTCATTACCCAAACGTTTGCTTTCTTCTAATAAGGTAATGAGTTCACCAAAGATGGCAGAGACATTACCTCGATTGATTTCGTCTATGATGAGGACGTGTTTTTTGGGTTCTAATTTTTCTCTCTTAGCAAATGTATCTTTTAAAACATCAATTTTAACATCTGCTTTTTTAAACTTATAAATAGTTTGTTGTGAAATATTTTTAGTGATAAATCTGGATGGATCTATATTTAAATCTGTGGCTAACCAATCTACTTTTCTAAAATGAAAATGATCAATATCTGTTGAATCATCATAGTAATAATCACTAGAAATTACACCAATTGCATCGATAATAAAGTTACCCAAAGTGACAATTACAATGTCTCCTATTTTCATATTCAAAAATCTGAATGCTGCATTAGCATGAAATTTTGAATTGTCTAAGGTTTCCCGTCTTTTCTCTTCAAATGTTGCTTTAAATGTAGTCCAATCTTTTATTTGTGAAAATTCATTTAAAGAAACAGATCCACCATACCCTAAGCTAATTGTCCCATTTTCTATGTTCCAATCATGCATTTCTTTTCGGTGTTTACCACCAATTGACATTTTATAATAATCTACATTATCAAAATCAATTTGGTTATTATTCTTAATCTCAATCTTTTTAGCTGAAGAACATACTCTTTTGAATATTCCATCTTCAACATCATAATATACTTGATCGTCGTTGTTTACTTTCGGTTTTATGCCTTCTACAAAGTCTTCATAACTCATACTTTGATGAAAAGTAGTAAAGACAATTTGAGAATTATCTACTAAATCATTAAACCTTTGTTTAGCCTCTCCATTTTCTCTTTCTAATTCTGTTGGTGCTTTTCCTTCAATTATTTCTAGTGCTTTATTTATAGTGTTGTAAGTTTTTCCGGTACCTGGAGGGCCGAATAAAATTTGATTAAGATGTTGTTTGTCCACTTTATTATAAGAATTCATTATTTCAGAACTTTCTTCAATTACTAATCTAGTATCATATAAATCCCATAGTTTTTGAGAAAAGGAATAAAATTCCTCATGATCTTGTTTTAATGACATTAGAAATTTATAGGCATTAGCAAACGAAAATTTCCCTTCATATCCTTTTTCATTAATGATAAACTTTATTGCTTCTTCTTTGAAAAAATTGGGTATGTTATAATTACTATATAAATGAGCAATTTTCCATTTATATGCATTACCTATATCTATATTTTCAATTTTTTCAAGATCATTACTAATTGCATATTTTGCTATCCCAATTATTAAATTTTTGACTTTTATAAATGCTTCATCTTTTGTATTTCCATATTTATCCACCCATGAATAAACCCCATCAGTTTTTCGATAACCAGTTACTTCATTTTCTAAATTATTTCTTTTAAAAATACCGAATTTATATGATGATCCACCCCATATGCTACCTACTTCAGATGTAATTGCTTCTAACCAATAACAGAAAGAGTTTTTTTCTAAGTTTGTATATTCTTCAATTTTTAAATTTTCTAATCTATTTATTGGCCACTCTTTCAAAAAGTCTTCTTTTAATTTTCGACGTATTTGTAAATCCATGTGTTTATTTTGAATTAAATTATTGCTTAAATCTCAATTTAAATTATAGACGATTCCATTTCAAACATTCATCATAAAATCCGTTCAACTCTTCTTTAAGATCACCTTCTTCAAATTGATCAATCCAATCTTCATAAGTTAAGATTCCTATATTACAACGGTCAACTCTATCAAGAAGAATTGTATCTTCTTTTACTTCAGAAATTTGAAACCTATTTCGTATCTGAGATTTAATTACTTCTTTATCTAATTTATCTTTTATCTTATGATGAATAGCCATTGATTTAGGAGCCGTAACTATAAAGAAGTTATTAGTTTCTAGATCTATACAATTATGTACAATACATGCTATATTTCTACTCGCCTGATTATAATTTGAAGCATTTGTTGTTCCCTTGCTTAAATTGCTTTTCATTTTTGCTTCTATAATTCCAAAAATTGAAGCCTCCTCTTCTACTCTTATCTCTCCCCTGGTTTCATAATCGATTTTAAAATCACCAAGTGCCATATCAGCATGAGTATATCCTTCACGATTTTTTTCTGCATTTATAAATGGACTAGAAATTAAACCTTCGGATGTGGCATTTTTGATTTTACCAAAATCAATTAGGCCTTCAATATTTAAATTTTCTTGCATTGAATAGTGAACTAAGAATCTAGTCATCCACCCTTCATTGTAAATTTCTGTAGGATTGATAAAAGGAATACTTGATTTTGTTGAAATGGAATTAATTGAGGAGGTGAATAGGTGGAGAAGGTTTTTCATTTTAATTGTTTAGTTTGTTTTAGGCTTAATTTCGCTTAAAAGTAATAATAAATTCTTTAAAGTTTCTTCTCTCTTATCTTTCAAATCACACTCCCAAATTGTAATTACATTCCATCCTATTTCATTCAGTTTGTGTGTATTTAGGATATCGTTTGCTTTATTTCTACTAATTTTCCATTTCCAAAAATCAACATTTGTTTTAGGCAACCTGTAATACTTACAGCCTTTGTGTCCATGCCAAAAGCAACCATTGACATTAATAACAGACTTATACTTAGCTAAAACTACATCTGGTTTACCAGGTAATATCTCTTTTTTATACTTCCCATGTAAACGAAAACGAATCCCCTGCCCATGTAAATACTTTCTCAAAATAATTTCAGGTTTTGTATCCTTACTCTTTATTTGAGACATATTGTAGGAGCGTTTAGATTCGTTTAATATATTCATTATAATGAATGATTTTGGCTAATGTATAATTCAAATGAAATAACTATTTTCACGTTAATTCATTATAATCGTAATTATTAATACCCATGCCAATAAACTTTACCGAAATCAATAATTTAATAGAAGAAAAAAATATTTTCAATATTATTAATTTAGTTGATAAATTATTTAAAAATCATTCAGAAGTCAATGTAAATATTTTAAAAGAGCATTTAAATAATGCAAAGCATAAAGAATACATTTTTAGACTATTAGATGAAAAGTATTTACTAAGAAAAAAGAATGATTTTAATAAGTCAGATATTATCAAAAAGGATCAATTAAAATTAAGTCGTATTGATTTAATTTTTGAAATTGTAAAAGAAGATAATTTAGATAAGCTTGAAAATTTGGTTTTACAATATCATAAGCAATACCAAATTGAGTCTGAAACTCATTTAAATAGATTATTTTCTGAATCTTCGCTTTTCTTAGAAATAAAAAAAATATGTTTAGATAATAATCTAATTAGACAGAATGTAGTAATGACTAATGAAAATGTATCTAAAGAAGATTTGCTACTTAATATAAAAAATAAGAAGAGTATATTAGAAGTAAGAGATGCAGTATTAACATTCAACAAACTTTACCCAATAACTTCAAGATTAGAATTAGATAACTTATTTTACGGAACACAATACCATGATTACATTTTAGAGTTAGCAGCTCTTTATAAATTCTACGAAGAAAGTGATTTAGGATCTCAAGATACAGTTCAGAATCATTATATACCTCCCCAATCTGATAAACAAAATAGTATTAATAAAATAAATACTTCTAGAAGCGAATACGAGATAAAAAATCTATTATATGATTTCAATGAAAAATATCCTCTTAAAAGTATCGATGAGGTTAAAACTTTATTTAGTAAAGCAATTAACTATGATTATATCATCAATTGTATTAAATTCTACAGCATTGATAAACAGTTTATAAACCAAAATAGCAATCATGATAAACTAATTACTCAAATTAAAGTAAGTACAAATAAGTTTAAAGTTGAAAAGTTATTAAATCAATATTTAAGTACATCAGAGTCATTTACAGAAGATGAATTAAATATTCAATTTAAAAGTGCATTTTATGCCTCTTATATTAGTGCACTTATCAAAGAGAAATTTGAAAAAAGTAAAATAATAATCGATGAACAAATTGATTTAGATTATTCTAAAATAGATAAAGAAACTTTAATTTCTAGAATAAACACTGAAGAAGATATTAATATCCTAATTGAACTTTTAGATAATTATGTTGAAAGATTTAATATTAAATCCAAACAAGAAATCACAGATAATTTTTCCGATGGAGTTAATTATGAAGAAATATTAAACATATTAGCCGATTTAGATATAGAATTTGAAGAAGAAACATTTATTGAAACTGAAGTAAAACCAAACTTAACTTCATTAGAGCTATATTCATTGATATCAAATGAAAAGAACCTAAACAGATGTATTGAATATTTAGAAGAGTATTTGAAAAAAAATAAAGATTCAAGTCATGAAATGATTATTTCAAATTTTGAAAATGCTTATTACCATAAAGAGATTCAAGAGTATTTGAGAAAAATAAATTACAATACTAACCCAGAAATAAAGGAACCTTTATTTAAGTCTAATTATCTCAAAAATATTTATAAACAAATAACAAACGATAAACAATTAACAACTCTCACTTTACTTAAAATTCATTTTCATGATGAAATTGAATTTTATAAATTAGATTATTGGATTGAACAACCTCTATTTTCAGAATATTTTCACCCGAAACTACAAATAGATATAGTAGATAGTTTTGTGACTTATCAAAGCACCTCAAAATTCTTAATTGAGAAAATTTATGATTCTAAAAAATTACAAAATATTGATCTTTCTGACAAAAGAGGTTACGGAATAGGAATGAAAAACCTCTTTTTTGATAACCATTTTTATCTTGATGAAACTATTGAAAATATTCTTTTTGAATTAAAACCATTATTAGATTTAAAAAAATGAATGATATTGAACTAATCAAGTTAGCCGTTATTGAAAAAAAAATTGATAAGGCTTCAAACTATCTATTCGAATATCTAAGAACAAATACTTTTAATAAAGACTTTTTATTAGAGATCTTGTCAGAAGCTTATCATTATGAAAAGTTCAAAAAGATAATTGATGATTTTACATTCAAAAAAGAGGGAATTAAAAATAATATAAATATCTCTGATGAAGTAAAAGAAATAAGAACAGAAAAAGATCTTCAAAAAGCTGTTCAAAAATTGGATAGATTCTTAGATAAATATAAGGAACTTTCTAATCAAGAATTAGAAGATTACTTTTTAGGATCTATACATAGTGAGTTATTACTTGAAATAATAGATGAAAACACAACAATTTTACCCCAGAATCAAAATCATACACAAAACAAACCTGATGAAGAAAGTTATGAAAATCTTATACAGAGAATCATAAATACAAAAGAATCGAGTGAACTTGTCTCTAAAATAAATGATTTCCACAATAAATATACATTCACTTCATTTTCACAAATAGATGATTTATTTAAAGGTGCGAAATTATATGATCAAATAATTGACATTATCTATCAACTAGAAATAAATAAGGATTTTGAAGAAAACTTAGAAGACCCCTCTTATTTAGTTAGCGATCTAACTTATGATGATGATGCAAAAGAACCTAACAATGATGAATTAATTGAAAAATATAGTAAAGATCCTTATTATAAAATTTTAATTAAAGACTTAACTACAAATAAAGAATTTGTAACCTTAAACTATATATTAATTGAAATCAATAATACCCAATATTGGAAAATTGATATTTGGACAGTTAATATTGATGACCCCACATATTTCCATAAAAAAGCTATATTAAAAATTATTGCATCATTCCCTACATATAAAAGTACTGCAGAATACCTAAAAGATGAGTTTTATATGGAATACAATATAAAGACTTCAGATTTGTCAGACGAGAAGGGTTATGGTGAAGGCATGAAAAATATTTTCCAAAAAAAAGATATTGACTGGGATAATAAAATTACTGAATACCTTAATGGAGCAAGAGAAGTCTTTGAATTGAAATTATAATTTCAATTCAAAGACCTTAGATAAATTTTGATATACCCTTAGCAATTCCTTCTGCCATCTTTGGAGGTACAGCATTCCCAATCATTTTATAATTAAATCCCATTGATTCATTAAATTCATAATCTTTAGGAAAAGACTGAAGCAACGCAGCCTCTCTAACTGTAATTGACCTAGCCTGTTCCGGATCGGGATGAAGAAACATTAACCCATCTTTATTCAAATGTGCTACAATTGTTGGAGATGGTTTATCCCATTCAAGGTTTCTGTATTTAGCATGTTTAGAATCTTTATTAAACTTATGATTATAAAATGCTATTTTATCTTTAGAAGGTTTATCATTCCAACTATCCTTTATCCATTCCCTGAAAAAAGAAATATCTCTATCATTTTGAAAACGTGCTATTTGATTTTCATTGATATTTTCAAGATCTAAACCATTAGGAAGATGAGATACCTTTCTTTTAAAAAATTTTTGAGGTTCCTTTAATGGGTAATGCTTAGGTTCATTGCCTATGGCACTTTTTATAGATATTTTATTATTAGAAAATTGGTCTTTAATTGAATTATAAACATCATCCAATGTTATTGAATTTTCTTCAGACCACTTTTTATTAAGTCCTACTAAAATTACTCGATTTCTCTTTTGAGGAACACCAAAATCTACTGCTGAAAAAATGGCTCTTCTAAGCTTATTAGGTTTCAAAATAGAATACCCTATTTCATCAAAAGCTTCAAATATTCTTTCTGTAACAGGTTTCCCACCTGGTGTTGCACTAAGCATTCCAGGAACATTTTCAAAGACAAATAATTTTGGAGTAAACTCTTTTACTACTTTTACAAAACTCTCAAATAAATAATTACGATAGTCTTCTTTCATTGAGTCCTTATCTTGAGCTCTACCTGCTATTGAATATGCTTGGCATGGTGGTCCTCCAATAATAACATCCACACTTTTATTTCCAACCAATCCTTTTAATCCTTTTTCTTTAGGTAATTCACCGTTTGATTTCCCATAATCTAAAATGGATTCTTTTGTCCAATTACCATTAATCAATTCCTCAGATTTTTGAATATCAAAATGGATAACACTATTTCTTGCTTCTTCACTTGAATGATTCCATTTTTTGTGAAGCCTATTTCGTAAAGTTCTTACCATGGGTAACTCCCATTCTACATGAGCAAGTCCATGATTACTTTTATCAGCATTAAGAAAGCCTTCAGAAAGTCCTCCACAACCTGCAAATAAATCTATGAAGTTCATATTTATTTATTTAAGCTATCCAATACTATTTTAAATTGCTTTGCAATCTTCGAAGCCAATAATGGTGGAACAGCATTTCCAATTTGTTTAAATTGATTTCTTGTGGACCCAGTAAAGAAATACCAATCAGGAAACGATTGTATTCTAGCAGCTTCTCTAGGTGTTATGCTTCTCGGCTTTTCCCCTGGGTGAACATAGGAATTACCATCTGTTTCTAGATGTGCTATTATTGTTTTAGATACACCTTTGGAATTCAATTTAAAATATTTATCACCAAAACTTCTAACAGCTTTATTTCCTTCTTTATCAACAGAAATACCGTATGTAACTTTTGAAAGAGCTTTCTTATTTTTTGGATCATTAAGGTATTTTCCTTCCACAAGGTGCTTATATATAAAAAGATCTCTTTCGTTATTATACCTAGATTTATGGTTAAATAAATGTTCAGGGGTAATTAACTCACCATTATAAGAATTGATCTCATTTCTATAATTTTTTGATTTATTTTGGTCAACTATTTCTAAGAATTCACCTTTTGATATATTTTCTCCAAAATAATTATGTTTACCAAATGCAATTTCATTTTTAGAATCATAATTATTAGGCTTAGGGTTTACTCCAATTTGAGGTAAATCAAAAATTGTTTCTTTTAAAGTTAATTCTTTTTTTACTTTTTCTTGGAGTAGTAAATCAAAGATATATTTAGCTGTAATATCTTTTGAAACTATATCATTTCTAACACCAATAAAGAATATTCTTTCTCTATTTTGAGGAACACCAAAATCTTTAGCATTCAATATTTCAGAATGTACATTGTACCCTAAATTACCAGTTTTTCTTAATGTTTCTTCGATAAGATCTCTATAACCTGAGGCTGATGCTAATCCTTTAACATTCTCAATAAGAACTAATTTTGGAGATAATTTTTCAGCAAATTTTAAGTAATATTTAAATAGTTGATTTCTTGGGTCATCTATAAAACCTTTTGCCCTCTCCTCAAGAGTTGCTTTTTTTGAACGACCAATCATTGAAAATCCTTGACAAGGAGGACCTCCTACTAATACATCAACTGAAGTTATCTCACTCAAGATTTTATTAATATCATCATCATCTTTTACTGAGGGTGCTTTTTTTCTAAGATTCTCTTCTGCCATTGTCTTAATAACTTTATGGCCTTGACTTTCCTGCTCAACAGCTCCTACACCCAAGTGTTCATATAATTCAATAATATCACCATGAATAATACGATCCAAATTCATTTCCGGGTGTAAATACTTTGCTGTATTGTATTTTAAAGTATCTAGTGCTGGTTTAGCAATGTCATTAGCAATTTCAAGATCAAAACCTTGGTTACCAAAACCTATTGACAAACCTCCTGCACCTGCGAATAAATCTATATATGTATATTTTTTAGTCATATTTTTATTTAAAAAGCGAACAAAACTACAAAAAGAAAAAATAAATTTTACATTCTATGTAGCTATATTGACAATGAAAAAGTGAAGACCGTATCTATGATACGGTTTTCACTTTTTAACATAAAAATTATATGCTTTTTAATTATAGTTATTTTGTAAAAATCTGTTTATTTCAACTACACCAACCATAACATCAATTATTCCCTCTTGATTGATTACTAAAAGGATAGCTTTAGGCACTTCATTATTTATGTTTTCCAACCATTTTTCTAGTTTTGGTGAATTTCTATCTATACCAAGCAAAACAGCTTCAGGATTCCTTTTAGGATTACTCTTTCTTGTATTAGTTAAAATATATTCTACTTTGTGTGATTTATAACAGACTTCAACAAGTGAATCATCCGTCCTCCAATCTTCATATAATATATTAGCTAATTTGGTATTGATTGCCGTATTATGATCTTTTCGCTCTATTATCAATTGTACCATAATATTTAAACATTAATTCCAAACTTATTACCAACTTCAAGAAATGTATTCATAGAATCATATTCATTTGTTAGTAATGGCTCATTCCTTCTTATTTTAATAAAAACTTTCTTAGAAATTGCCAAATCTTTTGGATCTAATTTACCAGATTGTTCAGATAACAAAGTAATTCTATCCCAATCATCTCTAGTAATTAATTTTAATCTATTATATATTTCAGAAACATTATATTTATTTTCTTCCTCTTTGATAGTACTCAGTTTTTTCATTTTATCAACTTCAAGATTAAGACTTTCTAATTTTGATAAAATATCCACACCATAATTAATTTCTCTTTCTGATAATGGTTTATTTTGAATTAATTTTTTTCTTATTTGTTGAACCATTACTTTTTCTCTTGTTGTTAAAACCTGTGATTCAGTTTTAATCCAATTCCACAAACCATCCCAATATTGTATTCCAACATTTTTAACTTTTTCCAAATCTAAGGTAACTTCCATTGCACCACCTTCCTCTTCATTTGCAAATCTTGGTGTTGTGTCTTGATTTACTAAATAGTATTTAATTCTTTCAAAATCAAGCTGGTAATTAGTATTTTTTAGATCTTCCCATGCACTTATTTTTTTAGCATATTCACTTTTTAGACCTGTAGTTGTATTTTCAAAAAAGTTATAAGTATGTTTTAGTAACGTAAATAATACATTTGTTAAATTTTCATCAATAGTTTGATCATCCCAAATCTTAGAAAGGTTTAATTTATTTTTTGTCAATTCATGAAAATAAGATAAAGTATAAGCCACTGTTAATGCCTTTATATTTGTATCACCAATATTATTACCTTTTCTCTTATTACCGAATAAATTATCGGTTGATTTAAATAAAATTGCATTTGCTATTAAATCATGATAATAAGCAACTGTAGGAACTTTTCCTTTGTATTCTTTTTTAACAATTTTCATGAACTCAGTGTAATTCTTTTGAGCTCCTTTTGAAACATTATAAGGTTCTCTATTCCAAATATTCATGAATTTTGATAAATCTGATTTAGATACTAATTGTTGTTTAGGGTATTTAGTATCAAAAGCTTTTTGTCTAGCAGGTGTAAATTCTTTGTTTCTTGCTTCTTTATACTGACCTTTAACCCTTTCAAAAAACCAAATTGTTTGCTTAGATTTATCATGAGGATCAATAGCAAAAGTTCTTCTTGAATGATTTTCAATATGTTGTAAGAAAGGATTATTAGATGTTAAATCAATCTCAGTTACCTTATTTTGGCTATTAGCATATCGAGATATTAATGGTACCTTATCATGTTTTTCTACTTCATCTCTAATAACAGTAATTTTAGTCTGTACAAAAACCTTCTTAAGGTCTACATTATTCTTCTTACCAAAATTTCTTCTAGTATAATATAATGAAGCTGTAGTTTGACCACCATTAACTATTTGAAAATCAGTTAATCTTTCAATTCTAGGAACTCCCGATGTTGCATCAATTTTAATATTCAATGCTGTAGTTGCTAACCCATTATTGTATGGTAAAAACATGTCAGGATCATCAATAATCGTACTTTTAATTCCTTTGTTTACTTTACCTGTTTGCTGGAGAAAAGCACGTACATTACTTTCTAGTAATCTTGTTCCATAAATTTGATACAAATCAGCTAATAATTCACCAGGTATTATTGCTAAATAACAATCATACTTATCATTCGCTGTAGGCATTTGTAGACATTCAATTGTTGTATCAAAATCATTTTTAAGATCTATTTCAATAGGCTCTGTATTGTATTTCGATCTGTGTAAACGATTAAGCCTTTCAATATCCCAAACATGAATGTTTAATTGGACATCAGAATTTTTCTTTAATTCAATTTTAGGTGTATCTGATAAAACTTGAGCATTAGTTAACACATAAATGTTTGCTCTTACAAATGTGTTTCTTTTTTCAAATATTACCTCTGCAGCTTCATGAGCAGGGTTAGAAGGGTCTAAAAAGTTAGGCCCTGATTTAAAAGATCTATTAAAAAAAGATTTAGCTTGGTTAATAATTTTTTCTAAAGTAGCTTTTGTTGATATCGTATAATGATTATCAGTATGAATATATGAAGTGATAAATAAATCTACGGTTTCATAATTCTCATCAAAAGCATATCCATTTAATTTACATGTCACCTTTTCTTTAATATCTTCTTCAATAAAACTTGCCACACGAGCAGCGTCTGTTTCTTGTGCATCTGTAAGAACTTCTAAAACATATTCCGTAAATTTATCTTCTTTTGATGCATTATCTTCATCAGCATAATATGATGCATCGATATCAATGTAAAGTTCTTTTAAATAATTTTTTAGTTCAAAATTTATATTATTATTCATTGCTATTATAGGTAAATATCAAAAGGTTTGTTGTTGTCAATTATATAGTTTTGTATAGCTGATAGTTCAATTTCATAAGAAATATTTACTATCTGTTTATTAGTATTTGATGACAAAATTTTCGGAAATTCATCAGTAACTTCATAAGTAAGAATATTCTTTTCATAATAGGATGTATTAGAATATAATTTATCATCACTTGGGTGATACCCTATTATTTCTAAATTAGAATAAAACCCTTCAATTAATGAATCATGTTCTAATAAGTGTTCAATTTCATAAATAAGACTTGGTAAGGTATTATCATCATTATTTTTCCTATCAAGTTCAAATAAAACTAAGTGTAAGTTTTCTCTATTAGTTTTATCCAATTGATACTCATTACTTATTTTTATTAAAGGATGATTTTTAATAGAAGTTTTAATCTCTACAGCAGAATTGTTAATAAAAAAATCTTGATTATCACCTTGTGGTCCTACCCATGATTTAATAACATCAAAAGAATCAATTTTTTCTTTTAGTAGTAGTTTTATGAATAACAACTCTCCATAAAGTCCAACTTGTTGGTTTGGTGTTAAACCTCCTTTTCTAACTTTCCCAAAAAGTTGGGACCATTTTGTTATCTTACGATAAATAATAGTTATTATCTCTTGTTCATTTTCTTTGTCATTACATTCCTCTACAACATCATTAATAAACAAACAGAAAATATCATACAAAGTAGAATCTTGAAGAATGAACGTAATATTATTTCTAGAATCTTTTCTAATTATTTTTTGTATTGTTACTCCCTTGAATGACTTCAACATTTCATCATTCACTGATACAGAGTCAGACAAGTCAATTACTAAAGTCTTTGCTCCAGTGATTAAAATCGTACCTATTGAAATATTAACGGATTGAGAAGAGTTTATTTTATTTGTAATAAAATCAACTTCCAATTCGGATTGATTCGTCTGTTGCTCAAAAATTTCTTTTATTCTATACTTCATAATTTTCTTCCATTTCAAATCCCTTATCTATATCTGTAGATCCTGACTTTCTTACAGAAAATTCTAATTTCACATCGTTGTCCTGTTCAGGAAATGATAAGGCAAAACCTATAATTGGTTTATCAAATTCTGTTTCGGTTGATTTAGGATCTAATGGGTAAATTATCAATACAGCTTTTTTCTCAGATTTTCTTCTTTCTTTGATAACATCTTTCTTAGGTGAAGATCCTATTCCATTTTGATCAAGATCAATATATCTATCTTTTGAACCTGTAATTGAGTTTTTATTGATCTGATATAAATTCCCAATATATCTCGTATCACTTATATCATTTCTAACAGTTAAACCTAACTCAACAGGTTCACTACCAACTTTAATTTTATAGTTATTTATTGGAGCTTCTTTTGAAATTATTTTTTTATTAGAGTCTAAGCTTCTATAAACCACATTCTTGGAAGAATTATTAATTAATACAATTGACCATTGTTCTATGGTTCCTAAACCTTCTTGCTTTTCTATATATTGATTTAAAATATCACCATTTATATTTGGTTGGTTGGAGATAAAACCAGCTAAAAATTCAGTGATAATATTTGTATCAAAATTATTTTTCCACAAAAAGTTATTACTTATTTTATGGGCATCATCAATTTTCAGTTTCGAAAGTAAAATTTCAGCTTGTTTAAGATTATTCTCTAACGAACCTATTGATCTGTCAAGAGAATATGTTTCTAATAATGATCCAGAAAATGAAATATTCAAAGTTTCAAATTCTTTCATTTTTCCTGCTGATGTTATGGCAAGTTTTGTTGGGCTATTTAGAACCTTTAGTCTAAAGTCTTTAGGTGATTTACCTTGGTATGACATCATATCAAAGTCGTCTCTCATAACTTCTGTAGCAATGGTAACATGTCTAAACCATTCCATCAATTCTGTTGTTGTATATAATCTACACAAATCACCATATCCTGGTCTATAACCAAACCATCTTCCCATTTGCATTAAAGAATCGTACATTTTTGTTGTACGCAAAAAGTAACTTATCATTAACCCTTCTAAAGTTACTCCTCTTGACATTTTATCTCCGCCAACTGCTATTACTGAATACCCTTTCTCATAATCATGGTAATTTAGATTTCCCACATTGGTATATTCTAAACCTCTTGTACTTGTTCTGCCATGTACTGCTTTTACTTCTATTTTTGTAGCAGCTAAAATTAATTCCGATTTGACATCTTCCCACTTTAGATGCTTTATCTTAGGGTCTATATACTTACCTTTTTGTTCTAAAATGTGTTGTGTAGTTGCATCAATTTTCTCATAAAACAATACCTCTAGTTCCTTTAAGATTCCTCCTTCTTTAATGTTTCTAAGGACTTCTTTTAATTCATTATTTACTAATCTAGCTACTCTATCTATCCATGCCACATATCTACCAATATGAATTAACATGGAATGGTCTTTATTTCCTTGTCCTCTTACTCTTCTAGCAGCAGAACATAAAACAAAGACTTTAATAGCCTCTTTTAAGCTTTGAGGTAAAGTATCGGGTAAATCGTCTTTATTATTTTTATTAATAACAAGTGGAAATTCTGGTTCTTGATCAGTTACATAGCTTATAATATTTAAACCTTCAATATCAATATCTTTTTCTATATCTCTGTAACCAAAGATTTGAGCCGCTCCCATATAATTATTAGGTGCAGGGAGGTTTATTATAAAGTCTTTAGGAAAAAGATCAGGACCAACTTCATACTCTTTTTCTTTTACTAGGTTAAGGTGTTCGTTTTTCCAATTATCCGGAATAAATAAATTAGCAAAAGGTGTTGCTGTATACCCTATAAATGATTTTTGATTAAATAAATTTAAAAGGGTTCTGATATGTCTATTAATTGTTTTTGCTTCCTCTATTTCTTTAGATGTATTTACAGAAGCGTTATCAGCTTCATCATCTATCATTAGCATAGGTATATTACTAATTTTCAGTTTACCCTCTGGTGTAGCATTAGCAAACCTAGTTAACCATGAAATTAGATTTTCTAAAACATGTTTTTGTTTTTTTATTACTAATACTACTGGATGTTTAGTTTGATCAAGACTAATATTTAACCTTGTTGCGATATCAATATTAAAATCCCCCTCATCATCTGCAGATGTAAAAGATTGAATAGGAATAATTCCTTCATCATGTATTTTACCGACACCTATTTTACTACCACTATTACCATTTATCAAATCGATACTAGATCTACCAATAAAACCTTCATCTATTCTACTTTGGGTTTGCGCCCTTAAGGTATTGTGAATACCTGCAATTACAATTATTAAACTATATCCAATATCTGCTGCTTTATTAATTAACCCAATGAAATTAGCAGTTTTACCAGATTGTACATGTCCAACTACCAAACCTCTTCTATCCCAAGAAATATTTTTCTCAGGTTTTACAAGTTTATCGATTATTTTATCTGTTTGTTCATCAATTGAATCAACTGGAAATGAAGCATCTTTTCTTAAAAGGTAGTCTTTATATCTTTTCCAATAATCCCACTTTATAGTGTGTTTTGCATCATTCAGCCAAGGTTTAACTTTATCATGTACAAGTTCTGTAGTTTCTTTAGTATTAATATTAAGATCTGCCAAAATCATTTCCAACATTTCACCTTTATCTAATGAAGAATAATCAGGCATTAGCATAACATTATTAATAGCATTGTTAATTGCATCCTCATCTTTTGTACTATTATTCAACATAATATGAATAATATTCTGAGCACTTCTGTATAAGTCTTCCATAATTAAAATTAATTTCTTAATGTATCTTCTAGTTGTGGATAGTTATTGAAAGGTTCCATATTAAGTATATGCTGAATTGCTTGATCTTGAGATAAACCATCATTCAGTTTCATGGTATATATAGTTCTAGCAATATTTACTGTATTTGGATCTAATTCCTTAAATGGTTTTCTCAAATCATGTTTTTGAGGATCTTCGTATTGGTTTTGAATAATTGTTTCTACAGGCAGAGATTTACTAACAAAATCTAAAACCTGTTTAACTTCTTTCTTAGTTATTGTATCATTATTTAATATTCGGTCAATTAATTGATGTTTATAATTTATGGAATATAAAAAGCCATTTTCTCTAGTTTTTACGACATTCCACAAAGGTTGGAAAGCACCTATAGCTGTAGAATTTGCCCTTCTCATTACTTCTTTTCCTCTGAACTTATGTACTTCAGATGCTTTTTTTCTCGCAATTAAAGCTACTTTTTCTAAGTCTTTCCTTAAATAAGAAGGTGGAATAGCAGTTGATTTTTTTATATCAATTTGCCAATCAAAATCAGTATTATTAGGTATATCAATAAGTACTCTAGCTAATTTATAATGCTCCATTTTTGGAAACATACCTAACCAACCTCCATGAATTAATAACCTTTCATTTCGGTAAACATAAAATCCTTGACTCTCAAACCAACCTTGATGACCTTCTGCTTTTTTTAATTGTTCTTCAGATAAATTGGAGGCATGTGGTAAAATATAACCTTTAACTTTTACTCTACCATTATACATTTCCTCTGTAGCCAACACCTCTCCACCGATCACACCTTTCATGAAGGGATCCCATGGGTCTAATTTGTAGCCATTCATGTATAAATTAATTTTTCCCTTTTCAATATATCTATGAAAAACCATTGACAAATGTCTTTCTACTTCTTCAATTTTTTCAAGAAAAACACTTTTAACGACCTCATTATCTATTGAAATATCTTCCCCAATAAGTCGATCTAACTTTTCCCAAATAACAACTGTCCCACTTTTGACATCATTTAGATTATCTAATAAATTTATATCTGAAATAAAATCTAGTAGTTTCCATTCACCTGTTTTATTGACAAAATCCAAATCCCAACATCTTTTAATTACTTGCATGTCTACTTTTTTAGTTGCAACAGTAAGCATTTTACATTGCGAAAAAGAAGCTGTCTTTAAACCTAAGCCAAATCTCCCTAAGTCATCATCACTTCTTTCATCATTTGGATTTTTACTACCTGGAGTCATTCCTTCAATAAGCTCTAGTTTAGACATACCTAAACCATCATCTTTTATAATTAACCTGCTTTTGTCTCCATCCCAATGATAATTTATCCATATATTTTTAGCTTTTGCGGTAATCGAATTATCAATTATATCTGCAATCGCACTTGGTAAATCATAACCTATGGCACGAAATGTATTGATCATTGCACTTGCCTTTGGTGGTACAATTTCAATTACATCCTCATTATATGAGTAATTTTCCAACATGATGTTCGTTTTTTTGAAAGTAAAATCAGTTATTATAGTTTTTTATAAAGTATAGTGAATTTATATATTCGTAGAATTTTATAAACTTTGGATAATGAATATTTCTTTCGTTTTTAGTCTATTTGGATACATAAAACCAATACTATTCAATAATTCACTTGTTTATACGAATATAAACTAATTTTCATTACTATTATTCTTCAAATAATTCTTAAATCTACATTTATTAGATAAAATTTACCTTAACACACTCCCTCATTCACCTTCTCAATCAACTCCTCTCTCATCTCTTTTTCAGACTTCCCATACAGGTTAATATCCGGATCATAAGACATTAATACTTTGTATTTATAAAGATCTTCAAAAGTACCCAACCAATCAATTTGTGTGTTTCTAAAAAGTGAATTGACTAACCGAAAGATTTCTTCGTTGGGAGGTTTTTTTTCGTAATTTTCTTGGAGCTGCTTTCTAATTTCGTTTATCTCTTCTTTATAATCTTCAGGTGAAGAATAATCCATGTACATGAAACTACCATTACAAAGGTTGTAGAATAATTCATGCTTGTCTTTGAACCACATCATTCCAGAAACACAACCACAAATTGGAGAATTGTCATAAAAGTGCATACCTAATTCTCTTTCACCTTTAATGTATTCAGTACATTCAGCATCCATGTCTTGAGTTACTTCTAGGAAGTTGTCTTCTGTGATTTCTACGAAGGTTAATTTTTCCATTTTGTTGTTTAGTTTAAATTATCAAGTGAATTAAAGTGGCTCGTGGACGTTGCAATGCAACGTCAGTACAAAGGGTTCATTTCTTAAATAGTTTCTATTTATAAGAATGAATACCTTTTTATTTACCTAGCCATAAATCTATTTTAATAATGATCCATTATATATGATATGAATGGATCTTTTCTTATCTGATGGTAAAGATGTAGTACACCTGTGCAACGTAACTGCACTTTAAATAATTCTATTTTTTTATTGTATCGTAAATGAAAGGGCGATGAACGTACCAGTGATACGTTGAAGAAAAAAACTACTAATCATTTGTATTTATTCACAATAGCTATTAAACTTGCATCGCATTGTTAATCAACAGTGTACCTAACTTGCAAAAGTTAGGGTATAGTTTAATTTTTTTATCACTGCTAAGCTATTCTCTCTTACTGCAACGATGATTCACTCTTCACTATTAACGATTTATATCTCCCAGATGAAGAATGTATTTAGAAAAGAAAGAATTTGATCTATTGAGGTTGGGTTTCAGGCATTGAATTGAATTTTTCAAAGACATTAGATAGGAATTTGCCCTATCCGAGTCAGTTTTTGTGCAATTCCGTTGCCTTTTTGTCCAATTCGAGTCGGTTTTTGGGGTATTCAGGTCGGTTTTCGTCCAATTCCATTGCCTTTTTGTACAATTCGGGTCGGAATTCATGGTATTCGAGTCGGTCGACGTCCAATAACGCCTTGGATTCATCCAATTCGTCTCGGTTTTTGAGGTATTCGGGTCGGTTTTCGTCCAATTCCGTTGCCTTTTTGTACAATTTGGATCGGAATTCATACTTCAAGATGACATAAAGAAACAACTCTTCTTTTCAAATCACAGTACAACAGAAACAGCTTAACTAACTATTTAATGTCATGCAATTAAGCAAATTAACTGAAGCACAACTTTTAGACCGTGCACAAATTATCTACACCAACGCCGTTACTGTAGAGTCTATCCGTAAAGAATTGGAACTTTCTGGCTATGATGCAAAAAAAATTGAGGAAGGCAAGACTTTCTTCGAGGAAGCAAGCAACATCAAAAAAGAGAATGATCAGAAAGATCTTGAGGTGAAACAATTATCGGAAGAGTACAAAATGAAAAGTGCCCAACTGAGCGATACCTACAAAGCACATCGTGATGCCTTAAAGCGTATGTTCAAAAACGAAGCAACCACCTACAAAGCTTTGGGTCTAGATATAGTTATGAAAACAAAATCCATCGATTTTATCAATGAAACAGATAAGCTCTATTCTGCTTTATTGGCTAACGAAGAAGTACTAGAAAAAATCAAGATGATTCGCCTTAATACAGACATCATCAACGAAACTAAATCACTCATCAACGAAGTGGCTCTTCTAAGATCTCGTATCTTCCAATTGAAAGCAGAAGCTCAAAATCTTACGCAAACCAAAAAAGAAAAAATCAATGACCTAAAAGCAAAAATGAATGAAATCATTCTTGTGGCTGAGGTGGCGTTGAAAGGTCAGGACCAGATGTTGGAGGCGTTTGGGGTGGTTGTTAGGTAGTAGGTAGCAGGTAGCAAGTAGTAGGTGCTGAGTTAACGCTCGTTTTTAACTTAAAATCTCTGCTACTTCTACCTTGGTTCTTAATATACTAACTATTAATAAGGCATAATATTATGAACTGAGGTTTGGGAAACTTCGATCTGAAACCTTGGTTCTTTTTTTAGTTTGTATATAGCAGATAAAAAGTAGAGCTTATGAAAGCATCTTGTACGGAGGTTGCACTGCAACGTCCCACGTACCGGTTACACGAACCCATTAACATTTCACGTTTTTCACTTTTCATTTTTAACTTTTAATTTCCATACCTATCTATTTAATTATCAATCAACAAAATCAAAAATAACTTCATCGTTTTATTGTAATACAATTAATTATAAATAACTTGCAGCAGCTATTAACAAATTTCTCATAAAGCAATGAAAACTACATTTTTTCTACTAATCGTCTTGTTCTCAGTGCCCTTTACGACGTTTGGACAGACGGACTCTATTCCTGTAATATACTCTTACGACAAAGCTAAATTACATGAAGTTTTAAAAAGCAGTGATACTACTACTATTACTGTAAACCTTATTGAAAAGGAAACAAAAACAGTAAAAGATACTGTTATCACATCAAGTGAAAGTTCTACATATTACTTTAAACTATATTCAGATAGTATAGTAACAGAAAATGTAAAAGTATCTCTTGAAAACGAAAAGATTACTTCTATAGGAATTAAAGATTCTCAAAAAAGGACCTTTTCATATTTCAAAATTGATTCAATAGAATCTTATAAAGATTTAAGGTATAAACCCTTATTTCTAAAAGCCAACAATGGATTTTATTATGATTTCTCAAATGAGATATACTCCTACTTATTAGAAAACGAAAATAAATTATTCCAGATTAAAAATGATAAAGTAAAATATTACTCATTTGTCAAAAGCAATACTAATACAAACTTGATTTCTGAAATTAAGATAAACTACAATGACACAATTCTTTATGCAAAGAATTTGGATAAGTCTCTTTCTGATTTATATGATAATTGGTACTCAATAGAAGTTGATAATAGTTATGACTCTTTAAGCAGAAATGATTCTACTACTGCTAATTCAGACATTAAAAAAATCAAACTTTCAGAGTTAATTAGCTCTAAAGAAATGGGGTTTAATGAAAGTAAAATAAAGAATAAAGATACTTTTTTAGAGGGTAGCAAAAAAAATGAAACGAATGAGTTTACAATTACTGGAACTAAAGGATATAGAAAAGAAAAAATTAAATCTGTTGTCTTAAAAATAAGAGACAATTTAATTACAAAAGGTCATATCCAGCTTGATAAGCAATTAATCAAAATGGGTCGAATTGATTATAAAGATCAAATCGGAGAAAAAATATATCTAAAACCTAATAAAACCTCAGATGGTATTAATAGAGTCGAAAATAGTTATTTCCATATTAATGAAGTTTTTAATATTGAAAACCTAGAAACTAATATTGAATTTAAGGATGTAAAGCTTAATCAAGAAAATCCAAGTTTTGAGATTAAAAAAGTCAATTCAATAGATAATTATATTACCGGTACGGCTTTTACAGATGTTTTACGATTATTTGGTGAGGAGGAAAATACCTATTTATCAACTGAATTTAATTCACGAATTTCATTAAATAAAAAGCATTGGAAAGCCACAAATAATCGATTTTTATTCTTCTCATTTGTTGATCTGAAATTCCGTTGGTCTCAATTTGATGATGATAGTAAATATCAAATTATCGATAGATCATCAACTAAAAATCAAATAACAAATGAAAATAGTGATCAATTTTCTACTCAAGTAGGTGGCGACTCTCTTCAGAATCAATTTAGCCAAATAAGGTTTAATCAACTTTCATACCTTGAAGTATCTGCAGCAATCAACTTAATGAAAATAAAATTAGGTTCAACAAACTTTTCAATTAATGGTGGTATTGATCAAAAAATGTCTGATGTCTATTTTTCACAAGATTCTGTATTAAAAAAAGTCAGAGCATATTCTTATTTTGTAGAACCTTGCCTGGAAATTTATCAGGATGAACATTTTGTATTTAGTGGTAGATATCAATTTTATTGGCAATCTCTTTTAGGTGAAACAGAAAAAAACCATTATCAATTCTATGGTAACACATATTTTGACCTGAAATATCATCCAAATCCCGATAAAAACTCTAATAGTATATACGCAAGAATGATGGTTATGCACGATTGGGGAAATAATAAAGCCTTTACCCAAATGCAAATAGGATATACATTTAGTATTGCTTCCTGGATTACCAAGTTAGACTAAAAAGAAAATAAATTTATCACATATAGTTAATAGCTAAAATAGGCGATGAGAATTAATTGTTCTCATCGCCTATTTTTTACTTAAGTTAATTCTAAAATCTCTAAGAGCTCCGGTGTCCAACGAGATGGCTTTGGTAAATTCTTGCACGGACTGATTACACAGATCTGATACTGACAGTTAATTGTTAATCTCAACTATTCATCCGGTTCGTGGGACGTTGCAGTGCAACGTCCGTACATGGAGAACATGGAGCACATGAAGAACATGGAATGGGATATGCTCAAATAAATTAGGTGTTTTTTATACTCTCCTCGGATACAAATAACCACTCCTATTAGTTATTCCCTATTACTTATTAATTCAACTCATATTCTCCTCACACCCAAACATGGGACAATGCAATACAACTTCCATAAAAATTCCATCCCTTCCCTCTTACTTCTTACCTCTTACTTTTTTACAACCCTTACAACTTTCCCTAATCTCGTTTTCAAAAAATACACCCCATTTTCTAACATACCAGCTTCAAGCGTGATTTTATTTTCCGAAGATGAGATTTCAACAACAGATTCCGTCACCTCCCTGCCCATCATATCAAATAGTTGGAAGGGGTCAAGATCGTTGCTTTCTATGGTGAATTGATGTTGGAATGGATTAGGATAAGCGTATAAGTAAATATCGTTATCGTTGGATTGAAGACGGATGGATGGGAAGATTTCCTCGGTGCCATCAAAGTTAATTTGTTTTAGTTGATAGAAGACTGTACCGGTTATGGGTTCATCATCAAAGAATTTGTAGTGCAGGAGGGTTTGGCTGTTTCCGGCTCCTTTCACTTCGCCTATCTCCTGCCAATTTCTTCTGTCTGTACTTTTGCTGAGTACAAAGCGGTCGTTATTGATTTCAGTGGCTGTCGACCAACTTAGTTTAACGGTATTGCTTTCTTTTGATGCTCCGAAATCGATTAACTCTACTGGTAAATCGTTGGATGGATCTGCGGTAACGAAAGTGATGTAATTTTCTCCATCCTCTAGGTTGGAAAGGGTTAAACTTGAGGTCACACGTTGTGCCGCTTCGTCTCCCGACAGCTCTGCATTTCCGTAATTTACCCATTCCCCACTCACGTATCGTCCTACTCCCAAAGTGGTATAATCTCCGATATCGGAACAGTCGTCCCATGTAATATCCACATTTACGGCATGACCTTGAGTGTTTGTAAGCTTCCAATATTCGCAAGTCGACACATTTTCGATGCCCAATTCTTTATCTTCTAATCCTGATGAACCTGCGTAAAATTCTGCTGTAAATCTGGAGTTACTTGTTGGTGGAGCACTAATACCAATGGGATGAAGCGCCGTAGCATCACCTAATGGAAAGGTAAACGCATCCAACCCTACTTTTGTAAAAGGACCTACCACATGAGAAGTCGTTGAAACATTGGCGACCACTCCTCCATTGCTCAGCTCAAGCGTATTGAAAATATCGGTGTTGACCAACCCTTTAGTGAAATCTATTTGATACCTCACTATGGTCGGCACACTAACAGTAAGCTCTCCATCGGTGTTGACAATCAGACTAGATATACGAGCAGAAGAACTTCCACTTAAATCGATTATACTTTGGTTGGAAGTCCCGTTAAATTCCACGACTCCACTTACCCCTCTCGCCAATTCAACCACCGAGGTAGTGTTTAAATACACATCCCCTTTATATTCCGTTTTCGATACCGAAGTCTCCTCAATTGTCCCCGTAGAAGTGGTCTGATACGTCACGTCTTTATGATAAATATTGCCATTATTATTGGCCGTCCTCAACGTACCTGTACCCGTATTTCTTATCGTCGTATTTTCGTAAAACTGATTATTACCTGTCGAGTTCAGATTATTACTCCCCGACTGTGTTATGCTTGTTTCCCCATAAAAGTGACTATCTGATACTAAAATTTCGGGTGCCTCTAAAGTGATATTTCCATTAAAAGTAGAGGCCGCCACAGTCAACAAAGCATTTGATATTGACAATTGCTGTGTAGTAGTCCCATTCTGCGTGAGGTTATTGATGCTGAGATCTGTTTGATAGTTGCTCGGATCGTTATCTTTAATCTGAATCACCTTAGTATCCGCCAAAGTGGAAGTTCCCCCTTGTGCGCCAAAACGGATATAATCGCTATTTGTCGATGTATTTTCCAATATCACATTACCGTTAAAAGCAACCGTCGTCCCCGAGTTTTTACTCACTTCTATCCATGAGCTATTCGCTGTTGCATTATTGATCAAATGAACATCACCATTAAAGATAAACTGACCTGATTCTGCAACAACCACCTCCGATTTAGTATTCACTGCATTGTTGGTAATACTTACCGCTTGATGAAAAGTAGCATCACCACTCTTCCCCAAAACAATTAGATTCTGATTCGCCGTAGACGTATTCTGTATATCCGAAGTACCGAAGACAAAGGCCTCTCCTTTATCGGGAAACCTCACTTCTTTTTTTGTCCCTGTCAACCCATCGTTTTCTATCAGTAAGTTGCCATTAACTGTGATTTTAGATTTTGCATTTCCACTCAAATAGATCAACGACTGATCTGAAGTAGCCGAATTACGTACCGTCAAATTTTGATCGATAGTGATTTGTCCGTTTACCGGAAATTTGATCAACTCATCATCAGCCGAACTTTGTGTTTCGAGTAGCACATTTCCCTCAATAGTAAACTTCGCATCGATATTATTTACCGACAACAAACTACTTGATACCGCCCCGCTCGTAGTACTGAGATAGGTGAGATCACCTTTAATTGTTGTTGTCCCTACCTTCACCAACATCACCGTACCAGTATCGTTATTTTCTATCCTCACATCGCCCTCAAATAAATTGGTTTGATTACTTGCGATTTCCCAATAACCAGAAGAATTATGAATAAAAGTCGCCGCTTTCTTAAATGTACTCGACCCATTCGAATGCGGATTAACAGGCACCCCAGTAAGCGTAAAACTCACCGTCTCCCCAAACGTAGCACCCGAATAATATATTTTACCACTGCTGGCCACCACATCAACATTTATCATTGTATTTCTAAATAATAAATCTCTGTCAGCATCATTTACTACCAAAGAACCATTATCCAATGTCCCCCCTAAAATCTGAATATCCCCAGCTCCAGATACCGTTAAAGTAAATCCATTAAAATCAATCGTCCCCGTATAATTGGCATCAATCGATACACTTGCCACCTCATAATTGGCATCAAGAAGTACATCTGCTAACCCTTTATTATCAAAAAAGATATCATCTAAAGCACTCGGTACAGAGAATCCCCCCAATCCTCCAGAAACGTCCGACCAATTGTTCACATCATTCCACGTAGATGTCCCCGAACCAATCCAATATCGGTTATCAGCATTAGTAGTAGTGATGAGAAGTAAACTAAAAAGAATTGTAATTAATTTATCCATGTGTGTCTGGTTGAAGTAATAATACGTTTCAATTATACCTCATTTTGGACTTTAGAAACTTTGGAATTCTAAATGAAAAGAAAAATTAGGTAATAGGTAGCAAGTAGTAGGTAGCAGGTGCTGAGTTTACGCTCCTCATAACGCGGGCAAAAGTTCGGAAACTTGCGCTAGATATAAATGATGAATTATCTAATACCACATTCTCCTTAACGAGTCGACTTCAGTCACTCGTACGCGGACCACTTACACGAACCATCTACAATTTCTCCTCAACATTCTACGTTTTTCATTCTTAACTTTTCATTTTTAATTGAATTAAAGCTCGCTCTTCACTCTTCACTTGTACAAGTTGAAAACTTGTACATCTCCTACTTTCTTAATAACTTATAACTGAATCAATTATCTTCATCGGATATGCGTTTGTATTTGTGAACCATAAGAAAAACGTATGAAACTAATTCAACTATTTGCTTTACTGTTATTTGTAGGTTTGGGAGTTTCTTCTCAAGCACAAACAAGGTTTAAAATCTCGGAGATGGAAGCTTATCCTCGTTTAACGGAGATCGAAAAAGCTCATTTTGCTGGATTGGAAGTAGACGCAATTGTGAATAAAGATAACATCGAATTAAGTTTCATTACGGGTGGAGATGATAAAAATCCGTTTATCAATACCTATGATTTCAGAGAGAAAATTCAAGGAGAAAAGATATATACTGAAAATACTTCCGATGGTCACGTAATGGTGATGATCACCTACAAGAAAGGCTTATTCGAGAAAGATGAGCTGACCATGCGACAGTTTAGTCCGAATGGCGACTGTATCGGGTCTTTCGTATTTAAGGAAGAAAGAAATTAGACAATTAATTCACACAACAATTACGGAGGTTGTTTCATATTTTATGAAATCAACCTTTTTTTTATGAATGAAAAGTTAAAAATGAAAAATGAAAAACGTGAAATGTTAAGGGTAACGTGTAAGTAAGGCGTGAAAGAGGTTCGTGTAAGTGGTTCGAGTACGAGTGACTGAAGTCGACTCGCTGAGGAAAGTGGATATCGAAAAATCAGAGTAACTTTTCGCTTATCAGTTATTCCCTACTACTTATTAGTTACTCATATTCTATTTCCAGAGTACTGAATTCAACATTTAATGAAGGAGTTTTTGAGAATTCAATCTCGCATTTACCTTTTACTTCTTACCTCTTACTTTTTTTAAACATATTACCTAAAAAACGAGGTCGGGAGACCTCTAAAGTCTATAGGCACAGATGTCGCTTCGCTTAACATCTGCGCCAGTATTAGTTTGGCCACGAACCATCTCTACGTTACCCCCTAACATCTCACGTTTTTCATTTTTAACTTTTAACTTTTCATTTCAAAAGGAGTTTAGCATTTGCCACTTCAACTCCATTCACTACTCTAAGAAAGTACATTCCCGAAGGAAGGTTGTATTCTAAAGGTTGGATATAAGAGGTTTGGTTTTGTTCGGTGATAGTAAAAGTATCTATCAGTTTACCATATTTGGTGTAGATACTCACTTGAGTTGGGGTATTAATTGACATCCCTTTTATATAAAGTTGTCCTTTTTGCTGGTTAGCAAGTGGATTCGGGAAAACTTCCACAGTAAGTAAGCCTGTATTTTCAGAGATAACTTGAATTGGTCCAAATGTTTCTGATGATCCATCGTAATCCACTTGAACGAGTTTGTAAAAATTTTTAGTTGAAGGATCGGTATCTATAAAATTGTAATCTATTCGGTAATTACTGTTCCCTGCCTGAGAGGTAACTGTCCCTATCTTTTCCCATTTGATTTTGTCAACTGATCTATAGACATCAAATTTTTCGTTATTTATTTCTGTGGCTGTTGCCCAGTTTAGTGTTATAGTTTGATCTTCGTTTTTTATACCATTAAAGAAAATAAGTTCTACCGGTAAATCCCCATCATCTGTATTGATGATGATTTCTTCGACTGTTGCTGCCATCATTTTGCTAGAAGACGCTATGTATTCAATTTCAGAGGCTCCATCGACAAAGGAAACTATAATTTTACGAGTGTCTGCGAAGTAATCGGTGATTTCCGTTTTTATTGGATCAGTAAAACCATCACGATCCGAGCCTCCGTGATGCAACAATACGTTATCATTTACAGTGGCATTCTTCACAGACCATTTGATTTTCTGAAGAATATCTTCCAACTCATCAAGGCTGGTAATTTTGCTATTAAAATAGATTGAACTCGATGATAATTCACCATCATCAAATCCTTCTCCTCTAAGTTTGATGTATTGATTATACCACCCTGAAGCAGTTACTACTTTTATTGTTGTAAATGGCTCTGTTGTTAATTCTCCATTTCCTTGATCTGTTGGATCTATTTGAGCTCCTTCCCATAGGTTTAAATCATAATTATGTTGATCAACATTTAATCCATCGTCTGTAGAAAACGGATTAGAGCCAATATTTCTATCAAGTAATGCTCGCTCTTCATCAGAAAGCCTGGAACCATCGTTTGGTGTTTCATAACTTTCTTCGATGAAAATATTCTTAGCGTTAGCAGGATCAACAAAATCGAGGTTCGCCTGTCCTCCAATATAGATAAGGCCATTACCATTAATATCTATATCGCCAAAACCTCCATTATCGGAACGATCTGAGTTTAATAAATCGCCTGTAATAATCATGTTCCCCTCCAAGGTGATGTCGGTATGCGTACCTATATCCAGATTCCCATCGATAATAAGCATTGAGCCTTCACGGATAACTAATTCTACAGCGTTAACCCCAGGGTTGGTATTTCCTGTACCTCGAGTAGATAGGGTGTATGTACCTTGAAGATCAATAGTAAAAGTAGAATTGTCTTTGATTTCTAGATCGTAACTTGCTCCATCAGCTAAATAAGTAATGTCGGAGGTGGCTGCACTTGTTGTCTGTGTAGCATTAATTACATTATCCCCTGTGAAGGTTACATCTTTGCTATAATCCTGAGCAAATGAAAATTGCCCACATAGAATGAGGGTCGCAACGAGTAAAAGGTGTTTCATTAGAATAGAAAAAAGTAGTAGTTAATTTTTTAAAGTCGTAAATACGTGAGCGAATATAACATTATAAATGACACTTTGTGAATTATCATTCACTTTTTAAGAAAACATTGGACGGAATGCTACATGTTTTGTACGATATGACACATTTATTGTAGAGTTCGGTGTTAAAAAGGCTCTTTTATTACAATATTTTTGTCGATGGAATGAGGTATTTGGAATAAATTAAAAATGAAAAGTTAAAAATGAAAAACGTGAAATGTTAGTGGTAACGTGGAGATGGTTTTTGAAGGAGGTTCCTGTAAGTGGTTCGTGTACGAGTGACTGAAGTCGACACGTTAAGGAATGTGATCTAAGATAATTCATCCAAAGCATTAAATCTAGCACGAGTTTCCAAACTCGTGCCCGCGTTATGAGGAGCGGAAATTCAGCACCTGCTACTTGCTACTTGCTACCTACTACCTAATCTACAGATGTCGCTTCGCTTAACATCTGCGCCAGTGTTGACAACGAACCACCTCCACGTTACCCTTAACATTTTACGTTTTTCATTTTTAATTTCCAACTAATTTTTAATTTCCAAAAGCCATTTTTGATACGCCTCAACAACCTCAACATCCCTCACTTTCAACATCGATTCATTATTAAAACGCAACGATCTTGCTCTGAAATTGTGGGCTCCGGTCCATACACAGCTGTTTTCTCCGTCGTTAATATAGATGGTTTTGTTGTGGATGCTTGGTGAGGAGATCCATTTAAGGGTAAAGTTATCGTAGGTCTGATCCCATTCGATTAATCGGTTTTGCCAGTCTTTATCGAGGTTATCGGTTCTTGATGGTGGGGCAATAATAGTCAGGTCTGTGCCTTGATCAAGTAATCTTTGTAATGTGGAAACTAATTGGGGTCTATCGTCTTCCCATTTTGAATTCATGATGATCACTTCTGCTTCGGGAGAAGTTTCTTCGAATATATCCATGATGATATCAGCGCCTGATGTTTTAGGAAGAAAACCCACCTTGTATTCGCTGTTATCTACCCATAAGAAGTTCCAATGTTGGAGGGTTTGCTCCTCTTCTACTTCAATCATTTGATGAAAATTATGGAGGAATGACTCGTACACAAATTCGTTATCAACTAGGAGCATATCCTGATATTTCGAATTATCACTTGCTGTGAAGTTGTAGCTTGTCGATAGTACGATATTCCTTCTAAGAGAATCGGAAGTGCTAATGGCCGAGCTGAGCACGTACTTATTATGATTAATCGCCTTACTATCGAGGTAATTATTGTATCTCAAAAATGTAGTGAGGCTGTCTTGAAAAACTTTAGCGGTGTAATTGTTCACCTCGTCAGAATCAAGAATCATATGCACGTTTACTCCTCTCCTTTGAGCTGCTAAAATGTTTTCTCTTAATGTACCTTGAGAGAATTTAAAGATGTTGATATACAAGTCTTCACCTGATGGGGTGGCATCGATAATATCTTGAATGGGCTGTAGAAATAAAGTGTTATCAGATTGTAATTCCTCGGCGGTAGGTAAAACCGTGATGGGGAACTTGGTATCAAATACCGGTCCTTCTGGAACGTAAACGATCTCGTCGTTGGTGGTGGTGTCACATGAGAATGCAACCAACGCCAATAAAAAAAATGATAAAATGTGTCTCATGGTGTGAGTAAGGGCGTATCGCATACACCCGCTTGTATGTTTGAAAAAAAAGGAACCACTTCCGTGGTTCCCCTAAATAAATTGATAATTGGTTTAAGTTATTTTGTACCAAAAGCACCAATGTAATCCGCCGATCTCGGAACAGTATATGTTTTTCCAGCAACACTAATTGAACCATACATTGGCTCAACATTTACAGAACCAGCGTCCAATGCTGGAGAACCTGATTTTAAGTGGAAATCAAATTTTGTCCACTCATCAAAAGTTTTGTCTTCGTTAGGAGTTGGGAATTCGTCGTCTTCTGTTGTTAAAGAGATAGTGAATTCGTTTACTACATCATAGTTTTCAAACATTGGATCGTTACCTGCGATAGAGTTTTCAGCAATTTCTGTCAAGAAACCATTGCTTGGAGCAAATTCTGAAGTCATTCTAGCGTGGTTACCATAGTAGTATTGATTGTCGATTGTAGTGTTTTCCATATCAACGTTAGTACCTTCAAGGGCATCACCTACCACACGCACACCGTAACGACAGTTTACAATCATGTTGTTTACGATCATTCCTCTAGCAGTTTCTTCGATGTTTACAGAACCACCACGACCTGATTTATTTCTTCTCCATCCACCTGAAACGATAGTGTTATTGTAAGCATTGATGTTCGTTTGTACATCTACACCACTTTTGTTTGACCACTTAGGACCGTTTGTAGCGATGTGGTAGAATAAGTTATAAGCGATATCGCCTGTAGTACCTTTTTTGATGTTTAATGCCTCACCACCTGTTGAACCGATGTAAGCAAATACATTGTTGTAGAAAGAAACTTGACCACCTTGTGGACGGAAAGCATCGTCTGACATATACGCAACTACTGAGTTATGAACGATTACTTTTGTTTCTGGATTTTCAGAGTAGAAACCGTAAGATGGCTCACCAACTTCCATGTCTACTACACCTTCTTGGATAGAGATATGGTCGTCTGTTAGCGTAGCGTTACCGAACTCCATAACCACGTGATCCATCACGAAAGTTTTTGCTGTAGAAGTACAGATAAAACCACCCCAAGCTTGTAAGTTGAAGATGTTTGCTTCTGTTCTGTCAGCTTCAGGAACTGTTACATAGATAGGCTCATCAGCAGTACCTAATGCATGCAAGTTACCTTTGATATAGAATTCTGGAGCAGCAGTTTTGTTCGCCAATACTTTAACGCCAGGCTCGATAGTTAATGTTACGCCTTCTTCGATCACCACGTGACCACCCCAATTGACTGTGATACCTGATTCCCAAGTCTCATCTTCTGAGATTACATAAGTAGAAGTAATACTAATATCTTCAGCTTCTTCTTCCTCTCCACCTGGAGTTTCAGGAGTCTCTGTATCATCATCATCAGATCCTAATAAATCTTCTTCGTTTGCTGTACAAGAGAACATGAAGAAAAGAGTTGAAAGGAAGAATACACCTTTCACCAAGAAGTTGTTTAAATTTTTCATTTTGAACGATTAATAAATAAGAAAGATTAAGTTATAGTTTGTATTTTAATCCAATTTGGAAGTTGCGACCATAGCGATCGTCTCTAACTACCAAGTTATCTCCTGGAGCACCTTGAGCCGGATATTTGGATTGATTTTCTGTTGAAGGTTCTTCGATGTAAAGAATACGATGTGTATCCAATAAGTTTCGGGCTTTGACAAATACTGTCAGTCCGAAATCGAAGTGTTTTTCCATGGAGAAGTCCATTTGCCACATGGCTTTCTGCCAATAGTCTTTTTCGTAATAGACCATTAATTGCTCGATACGTTTACCTGTAAACACATTCGCCAATTGAATGTCTAATCCATTTTTCTGGTTCTTGTAAAGTAAGGAAACGTTACCAATATGTCTTGCTTGTCCTTGTAACGGACGCTCCTGATCCACTTGTAATGGAACGATATTCGAAGAGTTATCTTCCGGATTTTCTCTAGTATACAAGATCTTTGTCGTCGTAATACTAGAGTGTGTGTAGGTATAATTGGCTTTTATACCGAAGCTTCTGAAATACTTTGTGGCATCTACTTCTAGTCCGTAATTGACTGCCGTACCATAGTTTCCTGGCTGTACAAAAGTGTTTCCCTTTTCATCGACCACAATACCGTTTTCGATAGGATCCATAATGTTTTTGTAGAAAGCACCGATGAAAAGATTATCTCTAGTCCCTGGGAACATTTCATAACGTAAATCGAAGTTATCTGTGATCGTTCTCTTTAGGTCTGGGTTACCTCTTTCTGCAAATTCACTATCAGAAATTTCTGCTCCGATTTCGTAAGGGATAATCTCAAAGAATCCCGGACGAATAACCGATCTAAAGTAAGAAGCTCTAAGATTAGATTTTTCATTTAACATGTAACGGAAATGAAGTGAAGGCAGGAAATCCACATACTCCTGAGAGGCTGATGGCTCTTCACCATAACGAGGATATCTTAATTCGTACCCTTGGTCCGTATGTTCAGCTCTTACACCACCTACAATTTCTGTTTTCTTTGATGGAGCGATTTTATACTCTCCATAATACGCCAAAATTCTTTCGTGAGCATCATAATTTAGAGGGTTGGTCTGACCTCCTCTAGGGTTCGTCAATACCCAATCTACTTGATTGTAGTACCAATCTTCGTCCACTTTAGTTTCGTCGTTTAGTGGTTTGAAGTTGTATCGGATATAAGAGTTAGTACGTGCTTTATCTCTGTACATTCCACCGACTTTCAACTCTCCAAAGCGGTTTAAATCAAAGATGTTATTGATATAGGCCGTATAATCTCTATCCTCGTTGTCTTCCCACTGTCTATACTGACCACCAAAGTCTTCTACCCTTACTTGCTTCGGTACTCCATTTACATAAGATGCATTTCGTGTAAACACCATTTGATCCGGACGATTTCTCGTAGCGATGGAATACACTCCCGACCAATTCAGTTTCCAATTTGGCAGAAGTTGGTGATTACCTTGTAAAGTAGAGTTATAGATTTTTTGCTCAGTCGTTCTGATACGAGTAATTAAAGAAGCAGTACCTGAATTAGTTTCTGGATTGTACTCCCCATCCCATAATCTAAATCGCTCTGTCTCTCTAACTTGATCTTCTCTTTCGAAAATCAAAGCATTATACATACTGATACTGTGCTTATTATTGAAGATATAATCAATTTTATTGTGCACACCACCTCTAGACATTTCTGATGAATATTGTCTATGCTGATACGTATTTAATGACATCACATTGTTGACAATATCCGCAAAACCAATACTGTAAAAGTGAGTATCAGATCCTCTGTGGAGTTTTTGATAATTACCCGCAACTACAACTCCTAACTTTCCATCAAAAAATCGATTACTGATGGATGTACCAATATTAAAATCAATTGGATTTGTCTTTTTGGAAGGCACTAGGTTGTTCGTCGTAAAGTCTTTAAAGGTAGCTTCATAACCCTCAACTGCTCTATGATGTGGAGCCACTCTATTTGTCAACGATTGATTGTAAGTTAGGAAATCCTGACCGCTGCCTTCCATAAATAAAGAAGACATACCTCCTGAAGCATTGATTTTGAAGCTGAAATTATCCTTGGCATTTTTCATGATCAAGTCCATCACACCACCTACGGCATCACCTTCCATACTTGGTGTCAATGCTTTTGTTACCTCAATACGATCCAATAATTCCGAAGGGAACATATCTAGAGGTACATATCTGTTTTTATTATCGGGAGAAGGAATCTTCACTCCATTCACTAAAGTATATGAATACCTTTTGGGCATACCTCTAACGATAGCATAACTACCTACACCTGCGTTACTTTGCTCTAAAGATACACCTGAAATTCTTTGCACCACATCTGCCACATTAAGGTCCGGCGACAATTCTATAGTGTTTGCTGATACTACATTCAATACCATTGCTGAATGTTGCTCGGTTGCTCTGGCGCTGGCATCAGAATCAAGTTCTCTTTGTGCCATGATTACCACCTCATCCAATTCTTGTTGATCCGTTTTCAATACAAAATTAACTTCTGTATTTCCGTTTAACTGAATTGATTTTCTTTGTGATTCAAATCCAATAAAAGAAGCCACTAAAGTGATTTGACTTCCTTGCTGTCCACCTTTAATAAGGTACATACCGTTAAGCCCCACCATTGCTCCATTAGTAGTCCCTTCAATAACTACTGATGCACCAATGAGTGCTTCCCCACTTTCGTCTGTAATAGTTCCCTTAATAGTTTGTCCTAATAAAGAAGAGTTATATGTCAGATAAAAAATTATACTTAATAGAAGAGTCTTGTACATTCGTTTGTTTTAATTAATTGCTGACGCAAAAATGAAGGACTCATTTCTAAAAGTAATCACAATGTGTATTATCAAATTTTTAAACTCGATGAACTGTTTGTTAAGACTCAGAACGAATATTAATTCCCGTTTAAGGTGAATTTTGTTATTCACATTTCTTTAACACGAATGCCCTAAAAGTTAAATAAACGGCTATTATTTTGTCATATTCCACTCACAAACTGTCATTAAATTGAAAAATTTTTTAAACAAAAGCATGAAAACTACTCTCTTATTTCTATTCACATTCTTCCCCTTGTTCACTTTTTCTCAAGGAAAAATCGATCAAGTTCGAAAAAATATTAAAAAGCAGGATACGAAAACTTATTCTAAGTCTTCCTCTTCATCAACTTCTTACTCTAGTAATTCCAATTCCAATAATAATTTTTCTGTATTAGGCACACTTGTGATGGGTATTGTTGATGCGATTCCATCAGAAAGAGAACTTACACAAATGTATGGTGCTCCCTTACGATTACAGAAATATCCTTATTATATGGAGGGTGGTGGTAAATTTTCGAGATATCCAGAAGCCAAAACCTCTTTCACAACAGAATTCGAGATGAATTATGTTACAGAGATGCAAAATTTACAATCTGGTAATATGAAGCTAAGGTTAAACTTTGCTCCTAAGTTTAGTATCTCCGGTAAAGGGAACTATTATCAAGAAAAAATTAATGAAAACACCTATGATCATATGGGTACTTTACATTTAAATGCTTCCTATCATTTACTTGCCTATACAGGAATTGACGCTTGGATAGGCATTGGTTACTCCCACCTCTTCTTAGACGATGGCTACTCTGGTGTAAATATGAATTTGGGTACCGAACTCTACCTTTTTAAGCCAGTCGGCCTCTACACCGAGTGGTACTTCTCTGGATTATCTGATGATGTAGACATGCGCGAAGGTACAATTGGATTGAAATGGTATATGAAATCGTTTTATGTTCAGGGTGGTTATAATTCTTTACGAATTGTTGGAGTGGACTTTTCTGGGGTGATGTTTGGGGTTGGGGTGGTGATGTGATGATTACTTACCTAATAATTATATCAAGATACTAATACTACTCAAGGAGGGGTTCCACCCCTCCTTGGGGAAGTTGAGTTGACCGAAAGGATAATGAATAATCAGATCTGCTTTGGATGAGAGGTTTATGATTTGTTCCGTTGTTGAAGGGTTACACCTTTTCTGGAAATATATAAGTTGATGGTGAGTGACTATTTTGCTATTCACAATCTTTAAATACGAAACATTGTAATATTCATCAAATGATTCAATTTTTGGCACTTTTAACTTACAAACTGTCATTAACTTGAACGATTTTTTAAATATTACAATGAAAACTACCCTATTATTTTTCCTAATCAACTTCCCGTTTCTCATATTTGCCCAAAGCAAGATAGATCAAGTCCGAAAGAACGTGAACAAAAAAAAGGAATCTAATACCCAAAGTACTTCCACTTCTTCCTCCAGCAGTTCTTCCGATGAAGATTTTGCTGCTATGCTTGAAAAGGTATTAGAACTATTCAGCTTTATTCCTTCGGAAAGTGAACTCACTCAAATATATGGGCATCCTTTGCTCTTACAACGATTCCCATATCATAAAAAAGGAGGAGGTAAATTTTCAAGAAACCCAGAATCAAAATCCTACTTTACTACCGAGATCGAGGGAAACTATTTTATGGGTACAGAATATGTACAAGGAGGTAATATAAAGACAAGGTTAAACCTTTCTCATAAGATTAGTGCATCTGCAAAAGGTAACCTCTATCAGGAAGAAGTAGAAGATCAGCTTCAAAATTTAGGCACATTATATTTAAATGGATCTTACCACATCCTCTCATTTACTAGAATAGATACATGGGTTGGTGTTGGTTTTTCTCAATTATTTCTTGATGACGGTTTATCTGGTTATAATTATAACCTAGGGACAGAATTATACATATTCAAACCTGTAAGTCTCTATACAGAATGGTATATTTCAAAGTTTGACAACGATATTAGAATGACTGAAGGAAGTATTAGCATGAAAGTATACATCCACCGCTTTTATCTTCAAGGTGGTTACAATTCTTTGAATATTGAAGGTGTTAACTTTTCTGGGGCTGCGTTAGGATTGGGAGTCGTGATATGATAAAAGCCCCGGATCATCTCCAAGGCTTTACTTAATGGTCAATAAAATTTTCATAACAGGAAAAAATAAAGAGAGGAGGCTTTAAAACCTCCTCTTTTGCTTATCACACAACCTCACTCACTAACTTAATCCACAACTTTACCGTGAGTGCGGTGGTCATAATTTTAAAGGTTTTGATAATTAGTCGTAGAACTTATACTGTCCTTACACTTCATCATCATTTTTTTTCAAATTTTTTAAAATCTCTTCTTTTTTCGCTTCAGAGAGCGTCGCATCCTCATGGCTTTTGCCGATAAACTTCTGTAGTGTATTTCCTAATTGATCACTCATTACTCTATACTGTTTACATGCTTTACAAATAAAAGTATGAAACGATAATTGTAATTTCTCTTTAAAGGAAATCCCTACTTCTGCTTCTTTATCGATTAATTCCGATGCTTTTTTGCATGTAATCATCATCTTAATTCTTAAACCAGTTTAACTGTAGGCAATTTCTTAAACTTAATTTCGCTCTGTGGATCAGCTGCCAATAATTAGACGTTGTAATTTCTAAATCATGACAGATTTCCTCTGCTTTTTTTTCATCTAAAAATTTAGAGGTGATGGCGATGCGAGATCGGTCGGGTAAATTCGATAAACAACCGGCTAAAACCTTCTGAAAATCGGAGTTATCCAATAGGTGTTCATCAGTATCTCCCCAAAAATATGGGTTGTTTCCTTCTTTCCAATGTCCCTTCTCGTTAAAGAAAAAATCTGAAGTCACTTTCTCTTTCTTCTTCTCTTGCTTTCGAAAATGGTCCATCAGTTTATATTTAAGGATAGCCGTCAACCATGTTTTTGGGCTACTTTTCCCTTCAAATTTATCAAATGATTGATGGGCAGCAATGAACGTCTCCTGAACAAGATCTTCAGAAAGCTGCACATCGTTGGTCCTTTTTAAAACCCACCTATATAAATCATCTGCGTATGTATTTACCCAATCGCTGATCATAGTATTATTTATAATATGTTGTTATTAAGGGTATTTATTTTCAATTATAAAGCCAAATGCTGGTTTGAAATTAAAAATTTTAAAAATAGGTAGTAGGTAACAGGTAGCAGGTAGTAGGTTCGGAATTAACGCTCCTCATTATGTTAACACGAGTTCGCAAACTAATAATAAATATAATTTCTAATGTGTAAGTGGTTCGTGTAAGTGGTCCGCGTACGAGTGACTGAAGTCGACTCGCTGAGGAATGTAGTCTAAGATAATTCAGCGTAAGGCTTTACATATTAGTTATTACTTATTCCCTATTAATTAAAAATTACGAGCGTTAATTTAGCACCTACTACCTACTACCTACTACCTACTACCTAAAATTCCGCTCTTCACTCTTCCCTATTCACTCTTCACTTGTATCAGTGATGATGTTCCGCTTCTGCCTTTTTCATTTCCGCCATCAAATAATAAGCGTTGTTTAAAGCAAAGTCAGCAGATATTTCTACTTCTTCTAAAAGTTTGATTTCTATCTGACCGTTATCCTCATTGCCTATATTTACTTGTACGGGTTTAAACGACCACTCTTTTCCTTCTTTCTCAACGGTAAAGACAAAATGCTCTGTTCCTTCTTGTACCACCGCTGCTTTTGGCAGGGCTGATACTTCGTTGGAGTTGAACATAATCTTTCCTCTTACATAGGTTCCAGAAATAAGTTCCTCCTTTAAATCGTGGATATCTGCATGAAGATGTACTGCTTTAGGTCCTTCTTCGAAAGCTCTACCAATATTAAAAATACTAGCCGTTCTAATTTTTTCAGGGTGCATTTCTGTCGTGAATATTACTTTCTGACCTTCTTTTACTTTGGCAACGTCTTTTTCATAAACCATTAGATCGACATGAATATCTTCTAGATTTATGACATGAAACATTTCAGTTTGTGGAAGTACATATTGTCCTGTCTTCACACCTACGGCTTTGATATATCCCGATAATGGTGCATAGACAGGAACATTTTCAAAAATCTGACCTGACTTAATCTTTGATGCGTTTAAACCCAACATCTTAATTTGTGCTGATAAACCGTTGACATCACCTAAAGTACTGTAATAATCAGCACTCGCCTTTTGATATTCTTTTCCTGATCCCACTTTTTCATCATATAATTTCTTCTGACGTTCGAACTCCTCCTTCAAGAATTCCAATTGATGGGATTTTACTTGATAATCGGTCTGCAACTTGATCAAATCAGGGTGATATAGGTAAGCCAACAACTGTCCTTTTTTCACCTTTTCACCTTCAATCACATAGATCTTCTTGATATTCGCCCCAATGATTGCCGTCACAGCCGCATCGTTTTGAGGAGGCACTTCTAACGTTCCGTTAGTCATTACATATTCCCCAATGTCCATTTTCTGTAGCTTCCCAAGTTCCATATTCATGTTCTTAAACTGAAGCTCAGAAAGGTGTACTTCCTCTCCATGATCATCATGATGTTCATCGTGATGATCCTCATGTTTTTCTGCCTTACCGTTAAAACATCCCGTAAAGAATATCACCGATAGTATTAAATAAATATATTTCATGTCGATTTATTTGTTCATTAGGTACTCTAATTGAATAATTACCTGATTGTAATTATTCACCGTAGTTAAATAGTTGTATTTGATGCCCAAACTCTGATTAATATTCTGGAAAAACTCCACATAATTAATCGCTCCCAAATGATAGCTTTTTTGAGCAAACTCAATAATACGTTCGGCTTGAGGCAATGCTTTTTCTTCGTAATGCCTTAAGCTTCCTTCCAATTGCTGTTTCTGTTGATGCAATCGATAATATTCCCCTTTTAACTCTATGGAATATTGATCGGCGGCGACCTGCGACATCTGTGCTTTCAGTTTTGCTTGATTGATGACCGCTTTTTCTGAGCCGAAGAATAATGGAATTCCTACACCTACTTTCACCCCTTGGAATCTCGTAGATGAACTCGCCGCAGCTCCGTTCTCTAGTATACTTCCGGTCATGGAATTATTGAAATACCCCAACTTTATATTCGGAAGCATTTTGGCGGATGCCACTTTCTTTTCGGCTTCCGATATCTGAATCTCCTGTTTGATCTGATTCAATTTTGGGTGATGCATCAATTGGTCTGTGGATAGAAATTCTTCTATGGATCTTTTCTTTTGAGCATTTGTCTGAAAAGTGAAACCGATAGTATCTTGTAAAAGCACTCTCAACTTATTTTCTTCAATCAAAATATCTGATGATAGTAAGTAAAGGTCGTTTTCAATTTTCATCACCTGAGTTTCTGCAGAGGCCAAGGCTAGATAATTAGTCGCTTGCGTTTCATAACGCACCTGCGCTGCTCGTTGAAATTCTTTGAAGATACTGTCCTGATAATTCATCAATTCCTCTTTCTCCTTAAGATAAGTGAGGGTCTCCCAAGCTTTCTTGATCTCCCGTTTCATCTCACTTTTGGTCAATTCCAAACGGTACTCTGCAGCGCTTACTTTTTCTTTGGCCAACCCTTTTTGCTTACCATAGACGGTGGGGAAATTGAAATTTTGGGTCACCTCAAAACCAAGATCATTGTGGTAACTATTGTACTGACCATAATTGGCATCTAATTGTAATTTATCAATATCAAACGCTCTTTTCTTCTCCACTTCCATCCACTCCACTCCTTTTTGTGCATTGATGATATATCCGTTTTGAATCATGCCAATTTCAACTGCTTCATCTTGTGATTTAATCAATCGATCTTGTGCGTTGACGACATTAAAAAGAGAAGGAATACCAATAAATAAAGTCAACATAGTCAACACTGAAGGTGCCACTTTTATACTCTCTTTCTTTTCCATCATTTGATATAAAACAGGTAAAACAAATAAGGTTAAAAGTGTGGAAGTGATCATTCCTCCGATCACTACAGTGGCCAAAGGTCTTTGTACTTCAGCACCTGCACTAGATGAAATCGCCATAGGTAGGAAGCCTAAAATATCGGTTAACGCTGTTAATAAGATCGGTCGTATTCTTCTTTTAGCTCCTTCAGTAATTCGATCTTTTAAAGGTAGATTTTCATTGGATTTCAACTCATTCCATCCTTCGATTAACACTAAACCATTCAGAACCGCTACGCCAAATAACACGACAAATCCAACACCTGCAGAGATGCTAAAAGGCAAGCCTCTTCCCCATAGTCCGACGACTCCTCCTATACAAGCAAAAGGAATTGCAACATTAATCATAAGGGCTTGTTTCCAAGATTTTAAAGCGATCATCAAAAGAATAAAGATGGACGCTAAAGCCAATGGCACAACAATTTTCAGACGTCTATTGGCTCTTTCTAGGTTTTCGAATTGCCCTCCGTATCTGATAAAATACCCTGGAGGCAAGTCCAATTGTTCATCTAAGATCTGCTGCACATCATTAACGACCGATTGAATATCTCGCCCTCTCACGTTAATACCCACATAGGTTCTTCTTTGGGTATTGTCCCTACTAATTTGCATGGGACCCAACTCATTTTTGATCTCAGCAAGAATGTATAAAGGAATTTGTTTTCCATTCGGTAAAGTGACAAACAATTCTTTTAACTGTTCAATAGAAGAACGTTGGTCTTTTTCGAATCTCACGACCAAATCAAATCGTTTTTCTCCTTCAAAAATTAACCCTGCCGACTTTCCTGCAAATGCCGTTTGAATAAGATCGTTCAGCTGTTGGATATTCATACCATATTGTGCGATCTTTTTTCTATTGTACTTAATGGAGTATTGTGGAAGTCCATCCGTTGCCTCCACTCTCATGTCGCCAATACCTTCTACACCAGCAATTAACTTAGAAATCTCGTTGGCTTTATCCGCTAAAATATTCAGATCTTCCCCAAATAACTTAATGGCAATATCTTCCCTTACACCCGAAATCAACTCGTTAAAACGCATTTCAATAGGCTGGGTAAACTCATAATTAATTCCAGGAACTTGAGATACTTTCTCTTTAATCTTTTGAATCAGTTCTTCTTTGGTTTCCGCTGAAGTCCATTCGGATTTTGGTTTGAGAATGACTAAACAATCGGCTACATCAAATGGCATGGGATCGGTAGGTACTTCTGCAACACCAATACGGCTCATGACCTGCTCGATCTCCGGAAAATTCTCTTTCATGATTTGCTCTACCTGAGTCGTCGCTGCAATACTTTCCTCAAGGGATGATCCCGGTTTTAGGATGACATGATAAGCGATATCTCCTTCATCCAATTGCGTCATAAATTCTCCACCTAGAGAAGAAAAAATCCCGAGAGTAATGCATAACAATACTAAGCTACTTCCAATCACCCACTTCACATTTGATAATGCCTTTGATAAAAGTGGTACATAAAGGTTTTCTAGGTATTTGATAAATTTCGTTCCCCAACCATCACTATTGTTCTCTTTTACTTTTATAAATAAAGAGGACATCATCGGAACGTATGTGAGACATAAAATCATTACACCCAGCATGGCAAACATAAAAGCTAAAGCCATTGGTTTGAACATTTTACCTTCAACGCCTTCTAAAGTAAGGATTGGTGCAAAAACAATGAGGATGATTAACTGACCAAAAAAGGCCGAGTTCATCATCTTAGAAGAGGCTTTGTAAGTGACTTCATCCTTTTGATCAGAGGATAGAAGACCACTACTCCTTAATTTACTGTACATCAAAAAGATGGTGGCTTCTACAATAATTACCGCTCCGTCGACAATAATTCCGAAATCCATGGCACCTAAACTCATAAGGTTGGCCCATACATCAAATTGATGCATCAGAATAAAGGCAAAAAGTAATGATAAAGGGATGGTGGAGGCCACGACGAAACCACCTCTCCAATTGCCTAATAATAGCACTAATACAAAAATGACAATCAGTGCTCCTTCTATTAGATTTTGATATACAGTAGATGTTGTTTTATCAATTAACTTGTTTCTAGCCAAGAATTCTTTGATTTGCACTCCTTCAGGCAGCGATTTTTGGATGAGGTCTACTCTATCTTGAACGGCATGAATTACTTTTCGAGAGTTGGCTCCTTTCAGCATCAAGATCATACCACCAACGGCTTCCCCTTCACCTTCTTTGGTGAGTGCACCGTATCTTACTGCATGACCATATTGCACTTTACCCACATCTTTGATAAGAATAGGTAATCCACCTTGGTTAGCCACAACTATGTTTTCTATATCCTCTATAGATCTCGCCAAACCTTCTCCTCGAATGTAATTGGCTTTATGATTTTTGACGATATAAGCCGCTCCTGAGTTTTGATTGTTTTTTTCTAAAGCCGTGAAGATTTCATCCATAGAAATACCCATTGCATTTAGTTGGTCAGGTCTAATGCTGACTTCATATTCTTTGATGTAGCCCCCAAAAGCATTGACTTCTACCACTCCAGGAACCATAGCCATCTGTCGTCTAATGATCCAATCCTGAATTGTTCGAAGATCTGAAAGGGAATATTTGTCCTTAAATTCTGGAGCAACCTCTAAAGTATACTGATAGATTTCGCCTAGTCCAGTACTAATTGGACCAATAAAAGGTTCTCCAAAACCTTGAGGTATCTTTTCTCTTACTTCAGGTAATTTCTCTGCCACTAATTGTCTTGGAAGATAAGTACCCGCATCGTCATCAAATACTACGGTAACTAAAGAAAGTCCCGATCGGCTGACCGACCTGATCTCTATGACATCCGGTAAGTTTGCCATAGAGAGTTCAATAGGATACGTAATAAATTGTTCAACTTCTTCAGTACCCAAACTAGGGGCCTGAGTAATGATTTGTACTTGGTTATTGGTGATATCAGGTACAGCATCAACAGGTACTTTGGTAATGCTCCAAATACCCGCAATGATCCAGAATATCATCATAACCCCTATCAATAACTTATTCTTTATTGAAAAGGAAATGATCTGATTAATCATTATATATAAAAAAAATAGATGTGTTTGTAGTAATACAAGTAGGTTGAACTCATATTAACATACACTGTAAACGTAAATTTTAAAAAAATAAATGGATGTGATAAGCAAATGAAATCTCGCTTATCTAAGAAAAGATACTGAGTTAGGAGGACCCCGAAGAGTGACATCAGTATATGTGAGTTGTTGCTTTAGTTTTTGATATAAAAACGAAGGTACTTTTTCCTCCGTTTGTTCAATATTTAGGTATTCTTGGAATAGAAAACTAACCACATCAAAAGACTGTACAATTGAATGGGTAAGTTTGTATTGTATTGACTTGACAACATCCTGTGAATTTTCATCATGATGTATTTGTGCTAATAAACATGATAATAACCCATAGAAATTGTCATCACAATTGTCTTTAAAATTAGATGGCGATGAGAGTTGTTGATTGTGCTGACAAGAATACTCATGATCGAGAGCATCATGATGGACATGACCCACCAAGCTATGCAATACAGAGACCGCATAGGCAAAGATCATGAGAAGTAATATAGATATCTTTGTCAGGTTCATTGTTGCAAAGATATAAAAAAACGTAATGCAACAATAAGGCAAATTCAATTATAAGATAGAAATTGATTCTTGTTCAGCACCATAATCTATAGTATCACCTGATTTTTTCCCTTTAAATAAACGATACATAGGTGAATCTGTCGTCATACCTATAATCCTCTTTCCTTGATAAGTAAGGTATGGAAGGTGTGCTCCAACAACGAATATTGAACTTTCGGTTTCGAAAATCACTCCTTTAGAAATTTCATTGAAGGCTTTAATTCTCAATAAGCTTTTGATACGCTTTTTTCTTCTTTCTTTATCTTGGGGTTCCATTCCTGCGTGGTCAATAGCTTGTAACAAGAGTTTGTAGATTTTGGCTTTTCGGCTTATCATAAGTATTACAGTTGGTTCTAATTATAAAACAACTGTAGTACATAAAAGTTTCGAATATGGGTATTGTGCAGGTAATATGAAGTGATTGTGCAATTGGTTCTTGTGTAAAACGAGGATGTCTCAAAATTCAATAAAACCTCGTATCACAAGCCCCGGAATTAATTACAGGACTTGTGATACGAGGTAAAGTGGATAAATGAGATATCCTCTATATTATTTTTTCACCCAAACTTCTACATTATCTGGACCTCTCCAGATGTAGTTGATAGATTTTGAAATGGATGATTTTTCTGGATCATTATGGAAATAAATAGATACAGTTGGTACTTTCATTCCCCATTTAGAAGACATTTTTAAATCGCCTGCTCTCATTAATGCAATTTGAATATACCCTTTAAAAGGATATACCACTAATACGATTTCTCCATTATTCGCTTTCTCCTGAGCAGCAGTGAATGTAGCTTGGTTGCCATCTCCCAACATTTTCCAAGTTTTGTCTGCAGCAATTTTATCATAAGCTTCAGTCATCGTTAGATACTGTCCACCTACATATTCATCTTTAAAGTCATTTGTTTTAAAGATCTCCGTTAAGGCCATAGAAGTAAACTGTCTACATTTACTTGGGTCTATCCCTTTTTGATTACAGTCTCTAAATTCTTTAAGGTGGGTGGTCAAGATTTGATCAATCTCTTGAGGTGTTAAGGATTGTTTCACCTCATCATGTTCTTCTTCTTTTGCGACTAATAAAGCTTCATCAGATTCTATAGTCGCATCTATTTTAGTTAATAAAAAGGAACCTTGTTCAACACCTTCAGTATTTAAATAGACTCCTTTGTACATATAAGAAGCCATCACTTTACCTTGAAATTTCTCCCCATTCTTTTGGTTTAAAATGATCGAACCATCTTCTTTTTGTTCGCCAGATAGTAAGTGTTTTTCTTGAGTGGCTTCAAAAATACAGTACCCCTCGGCTTTCTTATCCTCGCTTAAATTGTATCTGATCCTTACTTTTAATTCTGAATTAATTAAACCTTCGAAGACAAAATCTTGTGCAAAAGAAGGAATCGATAAAAATAGGATCGTAAAAAATGAAATTACTCGTTGGATAGTCATAATTTTAATTAATTGTATGGCTCATGTAGATGAGCAAAAAAATCTGTCGCAAAATACTACTTTTAATTTAGAAATTATTCATTCATTAAAATTAGATGAATAATATCTCTTCAAGCATTTATATCATGAAAAATGATTTTAGAACACTCCTCCATCAATATTTTTCTTTAGGTGAAAATCAAAAAGTCTACCAAAGGGGAAGTTTTATTTTGAAATCGGGGGAGATGGCTTCAAAAATATATTTAATTCATTCTGGTGCGGTTAGGGTGACTTTAGGTGATGAACATGTAATTACTATTCGTCTTGGCTATAAAGGATCAATTATTGCATCGGTCCCATCTTTCTTTAATAATCAGCCTTCGCTTTACGATATTGAAGTGATTAGAAAATGTTCCTTTTCAATACTTGAGAAAAGAGAATTTGAACAACTCATTCAAAATAACATGGAAATGAAGGACCTTTACATCACTGTATTAGAAGATTTGATAAGACAACAATCGGAAAGAGAAATAGACTTGCTAATCAGTACACCACAAGAGCGATATCAAAGAGTATTTGAGAGAAGTCCACAACTTTTCCAGGAAGTCCCCCATAAATACATTGCTCAATACTTAAGAATGTCTCCAGAAACTTTAAGTAGAATAATGAAATCTTGATTCCAATCAAGAATTAGCGTCTCAAATTGTAACATCTTTGTATTATATAAATTTCAAGAAAATCAAAATCATTGCTCACTTCAAAATTTTAGTTTTATGAAAATCCAATACACTGAATTATTCGATCAATTAAAGAAAGATGTACAAAATAATCTTGAAATATTGCAAAATATTACCGATTTCTCCGAAGAAGAGCTCAACAGAAGAAGTCATGAAAAAAGTTGGTCGGTTTTAGAATGTCTCTATCATTTGAATTTATATGGTGAAATCTATATTCCATTACTGAGTGATGCCATCAAAAAATCTGATAAAACACAGAAAAAAAGCTTTAAGAGTGGAATGATAGGAAATTATTTCACTAAGCTGTTATCACCGAAAAATAATATCATAAAGAACCCAATGCCTGCTCCTTCAGATAAAAATCCAATAGGAAATCAATTAGATCTTACAGTTCTGGAGATTAGAAAACAACAACTAGAGGAGTTACAAAGCTTATTGAATCAAAGTGAGGGATTAAATTTAGAAAATATAAAAATTCCAATATCAATTAGCAGGTTTATAAGATTAAAAACAGGTGATACTTTTCGGTTTTTAATAGCCCATGATGCAAGGCACTTTATTCAATGTCAAAATATTATCATTGAAAATGTACCAAATTCTAATTTTGATAAAAAAACAATTTAAGGAATTGAAGGATAACTAGAATTGTGTGAACTATATAAAGAATATGAGGTCATTATTTTTCATCTGTTTAAGAAAAAATTAAATTTGATTAACAATAATAACCCACACAACGCGAAAAAATTACACACAACCCAAATACTAACTGTTAAACACTTTAAGTGTTGAAACCTATCCATTAAAGGATAGGTTTTTTTATTTCATTTATCGAAAATTGGAGTAACTTTATTAAAGGAAATATTTTTTCACTATCCTACAGAACACTTTGAAAGAAAATCAAACTAACCCCAAAAAGGTATCTATTACCAAAGTATTTAAAGATATTGTTTGGCCAAGATGGAAACTACTTTTGATTGGTCTCATCCTAATTATTATCAATCGATTATGTGGACTTGTTTTGCCAGGAGCAAGTAAATATTTAATGGATGATGTGGTCGTCAATAAGGATTTTGAAATGCTTAAAACGGTTGTTATTGCTGTGATATCAGCCATTTTTGTTCAAGCGATAAGTAGTTTTGCATTAACTCGTTTGCTTTCTGTAGAAGCACAACGTTTAATTGCTCAACTTAGAGTAAAAGTTCAAAAACATGTGATGTCTCTCCCTATCAGTTACTTTGATAATACGAAATCAGGTGTTTTGGTTTCTAGAATTATGAGTGATGTGGAAGGCGTTAGAAACTTGGTTGGAACAGGTTTAGTTCAATTGATTGGCGGTTCGATTACCGCTATCATTTCATTTTTTCTTCTTATCAATATTAGCCCTTCAATGACTTTCTTTGTTTTAGTGCCTATTTCCATATTCGGCCTAATTTCTTTGAAGGCATTTAAATTTATCCGACCTATTTTTAGAAAAAGAGGAAAAATAAGAGCTGAGGTTACTGGTAGGTTGACGGAATCGTTAAATGGTGTGAGAATTATTAAAGGGTTTAATGCCGAAGAACAAGAAAATAAGATATTCGAAGCAGGTACTATTCGTTTATACGAGAATGTAAAAAAGAGTTTGACTTCTACTGCGATCATGACCTCTTCTTCTACTTTTCTGCTTGGAGTAGCGTCTACCGGAATTATGGGTATTGGTGGTTATAAAATAATCCAAGGTGAATTATCGATCGGTGATTTCTTGGCTTTTACCTTGTATTTAGGATTCATGATCGCTCCTATTGTTCAAATGAGTAACATTGGGTCTCAATTGACAGAGGCCTTCGCCGGTTTAGATAGAACAGAAGAATTAATGAATCTAAGCGGAGAAAATGATGATGATAAACGAAAAGAAGAAGTACCAAATACTATTCAGGGAAACATTATTTTAAAAGATGTCAATTTCGAATATGAAGAAAATAAAGAAGTTCTTCATGATATAAACATTGAAGCCAAAGCGGGTACAATTACTGCATTAGTAGGTTCCTCTGGGTCTGGTAAAACAACTATTGCTAGTCTTATTGCAAGTTTTCTGAATCCAACTTCTGGTAAAATATTTATTGATGATCAAGACCTTAGATTTGTAGATCTATATAGTTACCGTCAACACTTAGGTGTAGTTTTACAAGACGATTTCTTATTTGAAGGAAGCATAGAAGAGAATATCAAGTTCTCTAACCCAACGGCAACAGAAGAAGAATTTAAAAATGCGGTGGATGCTGCTTACGTAAGTGAATTTACAGATCGTTTTGAAGAAGGACTTCAAACTATCATCGGAGAACGTGGAGTCAAGCTATCTGGAGGTCAACGTCAGAGAGTCGCTATTGCTAGAGCAATTATTGCTGATCCTAAAATTATTATTTTAGATGAAGCCACCTCAAATTTAGATACCGAAAGTGAAGCGCTTATTCAAGAATCGCTTGATCGTTTGATGAAAGGTAGAACCACGATCGTTATCGCTCACAGGTTAAGTACAATTCAAAAAGCAGATCAAATCCTCGTTTTACATCAAGGAAATATCATTGAGCAGGGAACTCATGATGAATTAATTGAAAAAGAAGGACGATATCATCAACTATATAAATATCAAGCTAGAATATAATACACCACTTCACTTTGTTATACACTTAACAATAATAGTCACATAGTACTATAATTTTGATGTTTTTAAAGAAATAAATTGGTTTAGACTTAAATAACTAATAAAAGGTCATTAACATCATCTTATTTATTCACTATGTTATAGAACAATTATAGCTTTTAAGTGATGATAGTCACTGTTTATTTGTTTGTTTTTAAACATTATTGAGTTAATGTGATTTAACTAAAAACATAAATCACTTAATAAGTAAATAGAATTAGTTTGTTTTGCACTCAATTAACACAAATTGTTACCTTATTATTTTCTTTACAACGAATAATGAAAACTAATTCTATATTTAAAAACGTCAATAAAGACTTCCCCGCAAGTATTGTTGTCTTTCTAGTAGCTTTACCCCTATGTTTAGGTATTGCACTCGCGTCTGGAGCCCCACTGTTATCTGGAATTATTTCTGGTATTGTTGGTGGTGTAGTTGTAGCTACTTTTAGTGGATCTGCTATTGGTGTAAGTGGCCCTGCTGCTGGTTTAGCAGTTATTGTATTCCACGCTATAGACGACCTTCATTCTTTTGAAGCATTCTTAATGTCTGTTGTATTAGCAGGTGTTTTACAAATTATACTTGGTTTATTAAAAGCAGGTGTAATTGGTTATTATTTCCCCGCCTCTGTGATTAAAGGGATGTTGACAGGTATTGGTATCAATATCTTCTTCCAGCAAATTCCCAATGCATTAGGATATGTTGGTCCAGCAGATGAATTAACGTTAGCTATGTCTAATGTTTCTACAGGACCCATGATAGTTTGTGCTGTCTCATTATTATTATTAATACTATGGGAAGAACCAATTATTAAGAAGCACAAATTCCTTTCTCAGATCCCCGCTCCTCTAGTTGTTGTTGCCTTTGGTATTGGTTACCATTTATACTTTATCAACAACGGTACATTACAAATTATGCCGGAACAGTTAGTACAAATCCCTGTTATTCATAACTGGGCTGAATTTGTTGCTACCTTCCATTTTCCAGACTTCTCGGCTATCACGAATCCTGAAGTTCATACTATTGCATTTACAATGGCAATTGTTGCTTCACTAGAAACGTTATTATCTGTAGAAGCTGCAGATAAACTAGATCCTCAGCATAGACATACGCCAACCAATAGAGAATTAATAGCACAAGGTACAGGTAATATCGTATCCGGTTTAATTGGTGGTTTACCTATTACGCAAGTTATTGTACGTTCTTCTGTAAATGTAAACTCGGGAGGTACTTCTAAGTTATCGGCCATTTTCCACGGTGTATTATTGTTTGTTTGTGTATTGGCCATTCCAGAAATATTGGATTTTATTCCTTTGGCGTGTCTTGCTGCCATCCTTTTACAAGTGGGTTATAAGTTAGCAAAACCAGCCAACTTCAAAATGATGTTCAATAAAGGTTTAACATCATTTATTCCTTTTATTGTTACTGTAGTTGGTGTTGTATTTACTGATTTATTAGAAGGTATTGCGTTAGGCTTGTTGGTATCTATCGTAGAGATTGTTTACAACTCCATCAAATCGCCTGTTGAAGTAGAATTTAAACCTGAACAACATTCAGTTCCTATTGTTATTGAACTTTCGCATCAAGTTTCTTTCTTAAATAAAGCAAAGATCAAGAAGATTTTAGATCAGGTTCCAAATAATAGAGAAGTGATCATTGACTCATCAAAAAGTCAGTCTTTACACACGGACGTTCAAGAAATGATTGATCAATTTATTAATGAAGAAGCGGTTAAGCGTAACATTAATGCTCGACAAATTGATAACTCTTCTCAGAAAATTAAGCTGGCTTAGAATTTAATTGAGCTCATAAATATAAAAAAGGCCGTTTCTTACGATTAAGAAACGGCCTTTTTGATTTTTATATTCTTTATTGTTTAGCCTCCATAAAATGACCAAGACATACCCAATCGTACTACTGATGGTAAATCTGTAAAACTAGTGGATTCGAATTGTGGAGACCTTGTTTTACTGAACCATGTTCTTGTTTGGAAAACATCTTGTGCGACAACCCACAACTTTCCTTTCCTATTGGCAATATATCTTGACATACTTATATCCACTCCACTTGCAGGAGTAACCGTACCATTGTATTCTATTCTCTCTGAAGTATAATATCCAACCACTCTTAAACGGTAATGATTAAAGAATTTAGCTTTATAGGTTAATTTACCACTCAGCATCCATTCTGAAGTTGGTAAGGTTTCATCAATTCTTTGATTATAGATATCATTATACACGTCCGCTGATAAAATCAAGGATTGATTTTTTGCTAGGTGCCAGTGTACATAAAAGTTAGTCCCTAAAGTGTGTTTATTGACAATATTACCATAAGTGGCAATAATAGTATCACCTTTCGTTTCGTAGACTCTCTCAACACCATCAGTTAGATTTCTATAGAATAAACCTACTCTAGTAGATACTTTTTCTTGTTGGTTGGTTACTTGAATATTTAACTTCTGGAACTTCTGCATCGATAGATTCGGATTACCAAAACTGATAAACAAAGGATTGTTATCATTAATCGTAGGATTTAACGCTCTATCTGATGGAGGAGTTAAACGGAAAGTATAAAAGATATTACCCATCCATTTTTCGTTGAACTTTTTGGATAAGTTGAAATTAGGGTTGATTACCCAAAAGTTATTATTCGTATTAAAAGTAGTGTCCGGTTGAACTATGTTAGACTCTACTTTTGAATTTTCTACAGAAACACCTGCTCTGAAGTTCCAATCGTTATAGAAAGAATATTTCCATGATGTGTAACCCGAGAATCTTTGATTTAAATAATCAGTATCCTGCTTACCTGCTCCCCTTTCGGTTTGAGAACCATCAGTAGCTAAGTTATAAAATGATTCATCAATAGTTTGTACAGTTGTACTATTTCTAAAACCAGTCGTTAATACACTCCTATCGTTAAACGGATGAACATATTTTACAGAAACAAAATAGTTTTGAGATGGTCGACTTCTTTCGGTAATTCTCGCATCGTTGTATTTCCAAGACGAATCCAATAAATACTCTGTATTTGTAGTATTACCATTATATTGTTCAAATTCATCCATAGAATAGCGTAATCGCACTTGGAACTTCCTACCTTCTTGCATGAAGTTTTTATCATAATTCAGCTGTGCTCTAATTCTATCCGAATTTCTTTTGTTAAGGATGGTTCTATAATTATTTCTATAGTTTGGATCTCCAACTACATTAAATAAATATTCATTTTCATCACCTCTATTATCTTGTTCTTTGCGTTGGTAGCTGACGTTAAATCTAATTTTATCATTAGGAGAAAAGGCATAAGTTGAGTTCCAATTCACATGATAGTTCGTTGTTTTATATAAATCATCTCGAGTAGACGAACGCTGATTATTATTATAGTTTAATCGTTCGTTTTCTCTATAATAATTCATTTCCTGATGTCTATAACCTGCGTTGATGGAAGACGACCATCTATTTTTAGACATAGAGTAATTTATGTTCGCTTTGTGCTGTGTTGGCGAACCTCCTTCTATTAAAGCTCTAAGGTGATTACCCAATTTCACATCTTCTTTTAAAACAATATTAATTGCAGCAGTGGCCGAAGTAAACTCTGCAGGTGGATTATTAAGTAACTCCACTCTATCAATTAATTGCATTGGAATATCTTCCAAAGGATTCTCGATATCCGTTTCTTCACCGTTTACTAAAATCACCACACTTTCGCCATTAGCCGATACTTCTCCATTTTCATCCATTGAAATAGAAGGCATTGAAGAAATGATATCTTCCATGTCTGTACCCCCATCGGAATCTACATTGAAACTCATACCTTCCGAGGTCATGTTTACATTTTCTCGTTCGGCAGTTACGGTAACACCTTCTAATTCCGTTACCGTTGATTCCAGTTTTATCTTACCTAGTGATACATTTAGATCATCATTGATATTCAATGCTCTTTCGAAATGCTTATAGCCGGTAAATAAAAATCGGATGACGTAGGTATCCTTTTGAGTGACTTCAAGATCAAAATTTCCGTCAAAATCAGTAATAGTCATTGATAGGATGCTATCATTTTTTACCAATGCTACATTAACATATGGTAGAGGGTCTTCGTTATCTTGGTCTAGTACAACACCTGTTATATGTTGTGCGTGAGAAGTAAACACACATAAGTGAAACAATATAAGTAGTAAATATCTCATTATTTAGTTTAAAAATTATAAGTCACAATTTGTTAGCTTTTTTGGGGAGAATTGTATCCCTCAGTAAAATTTATGGCAAAATACAATAAAGTTAGTTAAATACACACCCTCTTGTGATTTGTTTAAATTTGAAAATAATCATTGGTAATGTTTCAAAAAATGAAAAATCTATTCTGAAGAAAATCGTAATTGTAAATTAATCGTAATAATTATGTGATAAAATATTAAAAAGTTAAAGATTTTAACCGTGTTCTTTATCTTTGTGATGTTATCTCTTTTTTAAGACTTCTGGGGGATACACTTTAAGAATCAGAATTTTATTAGCTATGACTAAACTCCTTTTAAAGTTAAGTTTCACTTTAGGGTTACTAATAATTATATCAAATAGTGTTTTCGCACAAAAAAAACATCAATTTTTTGCGGGTTACACTAGTGCACATTCAGTAGGTGATGAAAATACCATCGACTTGAAAGGGGCTGAAATTGGTTGGTTTTATCAAATTGGCAATTCAAACTTTAACACTGGATTAGGGGTAGGTTATTTATCATCTGGAAAATCTACTCAAAATGGTATGATTGGTAATGGACTTATATCAACTAATCTAAAGAATATAGCCATTGTACCTATTGATCTAAAGTTTAATTATACTATTCATTCCGGTCGCTTTTTAACTCCATATTTTGGGTTAAATTTCAGTGCCTATTATATGACTAACGATATATATATTTCCCCACTAATGGATTTTGGACCTACCTATTCTACCACTATGTCTTATTGGAAGTACGGTTTAAAACCAGAAGTTGGTGTACGATCAAAAGTATTTAACACCATCAATTTCTATGGTGCTGTAGAATATAACCACCTATTTGATGAAGAAAGTGAATATTTAAACCTTAGATACTTAAGTTTAAAAGTAGGATTGATATTTTAAATCATTAAAAACTTTATATAAAAAATGCCGATACATTGTTAAGTGTATCGGCATTTTTATTTACATCAATAAATATTACATCGCGTACTCATTGATTGGCTTGATAAACGACAGTTTACCATTTTTATATTTTAATAGATCTTTACGACCTCTGTTTAAAGCAACTCCTTCATAATCAGCAATGATTAATTTTTTACTCCCTTCACCTTTCACAGATAGTGTGATAAATTTAAATGGTGAATCTTCTGGAGTAATGATGATAGTTTCTTTTCCTGCTTTTAATTTTTCTTTGATATAATCAAGGTAAGGATATAGATAATCACTTTCATCAAGTCTCCTTTTTTGCATGTATTGTCTTGTTTTGATTACAACACCTGTAGTAAGTGCTGCTCCCGCTGCGATTGCAGTAACTAATGCAGTTGCTTGTCTTTTTTTCATATCTATATTTAAGTTTTTTGGTTTATCTTATTTCTATTTAAGATACGAGGAAAAGAAGTATTTGTTTACAAAAAACCATTAATTATTTTGATATAGATTATCAATTTTAACATTAATTACATTTCACCAATCAAACAAGGCGTTTAAGATCAAACACTTACCATATAAACACAAAAAAACGCTTCAATTTCTTGAAGCGTTAACATATCTTATTTCACTATAAAAATTATCCCTTTATAGCTTCTGATCCTACTTTGTTGACCAACTCTTCGCCATTTTCATAAGCGGTTAAGTTACCCAATGTTACTCTTGCAATTTGTGTTAATGCTGTATCAGTAAAGAAGGCTTGGTGACCTGTTACTAAAACATTAGGGAAAGACATCAAATTCAACATTTTTTCGTCTCTAATCAAAGTCTCTGATAAATCTCTGAAGAATAATTTTTCTTCTTGCTCATATACATCAATTCCCAAGTATCCCAAATGACCTTTAGCTAACGCTCTAATCGCTGCTTCAGTATCAATTAATCGACCTCTTGATGTATTGATCAACATTGCTCCTTTCTTCATTCTCCAAATTGTATGATCATTAATAATATGATGCGTTTGTGGAGTTAATGGACAGTGTAATGAAATAATATCAGATTGTTCTAACAGCTCATTTAGAGTAACATATTTAAGTAGTTTACTTTTCTCTAAATCTTTGTTAGGGTATAAATCAAAACCAATCACTTTACAACCTAAACCTTTCATGATATTGGCGAAAATTTGTCCGATTTTACCAGTACCAATAACACCAACAGTTTTACCATGAATATCAAAACCCGTTAAACGGTCTAATGAAAAGTTACCTTCACGAACTCTGTTGTAAGCTTTATGCGTTTTTCTATTTAGAGTAAGAATTAACGCTAATGTATGTTCGGCAACTGCATATGGAGAATAAGCAGGTACTCTCAATACGGCAATATTGTGCTTTTCTGCTTCTTCAAGGTCAACGTTATTAAAACCTGCACATCTAAGTGCGATCACTTTAATATTAAAACCTGCAAGGATACCAATCGTCTCAGCATCAACCACATCGTTTACGAATACACAAACGGCATCAAAACCATTGGCTAACTGAGCTGTCTTTACTCTTAATCTTGATTCAAAGAATACTAATTCGTGTGTGGTATTAATTCCTTCTAGTTTAAAGAATTCTTTATCGTATGACTTGGTTCCAAATACAGCAACTTTCATATATTGATTGTTTTATTATTTGATTTAAATTCTATGTAAAATTAAAAGTTTTTTTTGAATTACAACGATGATTATCACCCTTTTATAAACTTAAAATAGACACTTAAAATTGATATATATACTCTATATCAAAAAAGTAAGGTTACACTTTAAAGTCTATCAGTAACTTATAAAAATGTGATTATGGCACTTAATGTTAAATATTTTATGAAAAGTTTTTGGTTAAAACTCTTCAATTATTTCAACATTAACCTACAAAGTGATTTGATCTCCTGTTTTTAAGATTTTACCAATCGATTCTTCTGGAATATTAAGAACAATGCCGCACATATAAGCATGTGCATAAAGCGGATGATCCAAAAGTTGAGGCTGTAACTTTGTTCTTTCTTGTACAAATGTTTTTTGAAAACCTCTCATGACCTCTGAAGTATAAGAATTTCTTGTGGGTACAGGACAACGTTCACAAGGTTTATAAGCGTTTAATCGAATTGAATTACTAAAGATTCCCTTTGGATGTTCTTTATCTATTCCAATCCACTCATCTTCTTCAAAGGCTCTTTCAGTTGAAATAATTAGATTCATTCTCATTCTTCTAATTACCTCTTCTTCGGGTAAATCATATAATTGGGAGGTCCATTGAATGGTTTTATCTGATATTAAAGAAGCCCCAACATTTCCTCCACTGTGATCGGGGAATCCAGTTTGAGGATTTCCTTTTACTTCTACCGATTCTTCAAAATAATCTGATAAAAACTGATTCAGAATATGGATATCATCTTCTAATGAGAAAAATTGAGTTGTAGCTTCTGATCTTAATTCAACACTCTTGGTGTTTAAATCAAATTTTGCTCTTAATTGATGAACTGCAGGGTACTTTTTGCCATTAACTGTTCTCCCATCACTTTTTCTGAAAATCCCCCATCTCCTATCAAATTCTAAGGTTTTACCCTCAGTAATTTCAACTTGATCTACAGCAATAGGATCTAAAGATTTAATAGGATATATGTTTATTTGTTTAATTTCCATGATTACTTCAATAATATGACCTTTTTTAACATTATCAACGAATCTCTATGTTATGTAATACGTATAATAGATAAACCACAACTATTAAAACCATGAAGCATTTAATTCTAAAGAAGGAAATCCACCTTGGTTACTCATTAATAGTACCAGAAGTTTCAAAGATGCCAATTTCATTAAATGACTTGTTATCCTATATGAACTTCCCTATTAATGAATTATCACATGAAGTAGTACGACATGTGATGCTCCAAAGTAAAAATGATGATTCATTTGATGAACGCATTTTTGAAAAAAAGATGTCTGTTGATGACATTTTAAAACAAGCAAATTATCAATTCATTTACAATCTAAATGATGAAAAATTTGCAGAACAACATCTCGATGAGGTAAATGCCGCATGGGATGATTTTCTTGAGAAAATAACCCAAGGCTTGATGATGTTGAGATATAGCATTTTAGAGGCAGTAGCTCAACAGAAACAACGCTTATATTCCTAAATATAATTGCTGTGCATAGATATTATGCAAAATAAAAAGGCTGTTGTAGAATACGATTATTTCGTGATTTACAACAGCCTTTTATTTATTGCCATGCTCCGATAATAGCACCTTCAATAGTTAAAAACAAAATCTGATAACCGGCATCTATCAACCATAATTTTATTGAGCGACGTTGATAGAGGTAATTAATTCCCATAGAAGTGCCTACAAACATTAATCCTACCATTAAACCATGAAAAGCTCCTAAAGTTGCATCTAAACTCTGTCCGGAATGTGCATTAAACATAGCTAATCCAAATGAAGTTATTAGCATTAGAACGAAACTACTGCCAAAAATTAAAGGCATATTCGCTTTTTGAAGATATTCATCAGTAAAGCCCAATTCTTTTTGCCAAGCTTTTCCAAAAATTGCAGAATACCAGATGGCTCCTAAAATAAATGCTGCAATAGCTGCGACAAATACAGCTAAGAAGTTGATGTTCTCAAAGTTCATAGTAGATAATATCAATTAAACAATGCTTTCAATATACTAAAAAAATTGAGTCTGTTCTTCTTGTAATGCATTAATATCTTGAATTAACTGTTTCATTTCCAATCGTAACGTCCCATTATAGATACCTCTAATTCTTTGTTTTTGATCTACGAGTATCACATGTTCAGTATGGAGAAATTCTGTAGAATCTTTTGTAAAGCCAAGGTCTTCTTCAGCAAAATAAGATGTTCTTGCTAGAGAATATATTTCAGACTTTTTACCCGTTAGAAAATGCCAATTATCCGATTTGATATTATTCTTTTCGGTGTATTCTTTTAAAACTTCAACATTATCTATCCAAGGAGTCACAGAAAATGAAAGAATATTCACACTATTATCATCTTCAAACTGATGATGGACTATTTTCATATTTTCCGTCATCACCGGACAAATACTTCCACAGCTAGTGAATATGAAATTCGCTATATGAATTTTATTTTGAATGGTACTTTTAGAGATACTTTGGTTGTTTTGATTTTTCATTTCAAAATCACCAATATGATGCGTGATAACATCAGCGACTCTCTCTTCCTTATCAATGAATATGGGCGAAAAATCTGGAGTATTGTAAAAGGGTAAAGTCAACTTTGGCTTTTCACAACTACTAATTGATATGAACAATAATAAAAACAAACTAAAATTTTTCATCATAAACATTTATACAATTTTTAGTCCCTAATAAACCAAATCGTCTCCCGTCTTTCTTTACATAATTGGCTTTGATTTTCCCGTTATCATACCAGATTTTCTGGGAGCCTTCTTCTTGTCCATTGACATAATTCTGATCACGTATTAATTGTCCAGACAAATTCCAAGCTTTACAATTCCCGTGGTATAGATCATTTTCTAAATGATATAGAAATTGTGTTTTATGATTATGATAGTAGCCAATATGTACTCCTTCTTTTTTACCATCAATAAAATATCTTTTTTCCTTTAAAGTATTTTGAGGATAAAATTTTCTCCACTCACCATCCTTTTTACCTTGATGATAACTCCTCACTTTTAAAGTATCGGTAATGTTTGGGTACACCCAATAAATTTGTCCAGAGTACAATTCACCATCAACATAACAGTTCCCTCCTTTTAAAACAATTTGATGATTATCAGCAAGAATCATATGATTAATTCTTGCTGATGTCACTATTTTATTTTCTAAGGATGAGTTGCATGAAAACTGAAGTAGACAAAAGAAAATACTAATCAGTAGATGTACCTGGCGTACCATAATATCCATTTCCGTTAATGTAAGGAGCCTCTGATGTTACATGATAATGATAGGTGCCATCAGGATAATCTTCTGTTGCATGAGTGTGACCATGGTAATCGTCTAAATCATCATTAATTACTGCACTACCATTTTCCATTGGTCCATACACTGGGAATCCATCTAAAAGGAAACCTAACAATCCTTCCCTGCCAATTGTATCCTGAGCCGTTAAAAATGTTGGCTCTAAATGATAATGATATACACCCACATTTTGTGGGTGACCATTGTATTGATCAAAAGAATAAATTTCGTTAGTCAAAGGTTGATTATTTGGACCAGCATACTGGTTATAAAACGCCACTCCATTTAAAGCAATACCCATAGTTCCTAATTGTGTTTCTTGATGATTAGAAGCTTCTGTTGGATTTAAAGGTATTTTTACTGTTCTATCTACTGAGGCAATTACATTAGGGTTCTTTGCGAAATCCTGATTATTATATGCTTCATACCTTTCCGAGGCCCATTCTGTATTTTGATAATATGGGCTATTGTGATCAGGAATTCCTTCCATTTCGATAACCACCATGTCATTTTCTAAATAAATATCTGTGGCTCCATAAATTTTCTTGTATACATCTGGAACATCTGCAGTTGGTGTTTCATCATCCTGATCATCAGATGAATCATCACTGTTTTGATCACTTGGTAAGGTGGTAGGCGTAGTGTTATCAGCCTCTTCTGAGTCACTGCATGCAAAAAATAAAGTAGTCGATAATATCAATAATGATATGCATTTAAATAATTTCATAGAGTAGTTTTAAGAAATAAATAATAAGTTATATTCAGTATAGAGTGTATTTGGGAAGTTGTACTCAATATTTGTAAAAAAAATTACAATACGGTATCAAATTCGTCGTAATTAAGTAAATAAAGAGAGATTTCTTCTACTGTTTTCTGTGCTGTTTTACCAACCCCATAAATTGTTGCAGAAGAGTACCCCGTCCAATCACCATATCCTACAGCCCATAATCCTTCATGTCCAAGAATTTTGGTACCGCATGTTTTAATTTTATAGCCATCAACAATTTCTAGACTTTTGAGAAAAGAGAAATTTGGTCTAAATCCAGTACACCAAATAACAGCATCAAAAGGTTCTTCTATTTTATCTTCCCACATTACTCCCCTTTCTGTAAAAGTAAATGTAGATCTTCGTGAGGTAAGATCACCTCTATCTCTAGCTAGTTTCACCTCCTCCAACATTACAATATCACCAAGCAATTGTTTTTGCTTTATCTTTTCCTCATCAGGATAATCTTTATTCGCTAAGTCAAAAAGATAACGACCATCGACATCATCAGGCAAAAATTTAGGAGGCACTTTGGTTGCCCATTGTACTTTTTTTGATTTAGAGACTTCAGAAACAATTTGTGCTGCACTATTACCCCCACCAACAATCAAAATATTATCTCCTTTAAGCTGATTAATATTTCTGTAGTAAAAAGAATGTAGAATCTGTCCTTTATAATCTCTTATACCTTCGTATTTAGGTATATAAGGAGTACTTGTAGCCCCCGTACAGGCCACGACAATTTTAGAAACAATTTTTTCCTTTCCAGTATTAATAATGTAGTTTTTTCCAGACTTCTCAACATTGTGTACTGTTACTCCTCTTTCAATAGGCATGTCGTACCTCTTTTCATAATTAGACAAGTAATTTACAAATTCGTCTTTACTCGTATATTTTATATTTTGAGGAGTAGGAATCATCCAACCTGATAATGAAGAATAAATTCCTGGTGAAAAAAGTAAAAGTGAATCCCAACCTCTTGTCCATGAACCTCCAGGTTGGTCATTTTCATCAATTATCAGATAGTCGATACTGAGCATTTGTAGATAATATGCAACAGAAAGGCCGGCTTGACCTCCTCCTATTATTATTACATCAAAACTTCTCTGTTCGCTCATAGATTCACTTTTTGATCTTTTTTGTGATATTTTGATCACATATACTTTTTATACCACAGGGTAACTATCATAGTTATCTGAAGAATAAGCAATTTTTTTGCCGTTATCGAAATAAAAGTCCAATCTACCTACTTTAATACCGGCATAACCTACTTGTGTAATGAGAACATCTTTACCATCAAGATTCTTTCTGATGGTAGGTTCATCTAAAAAAGTATGAGAATGTCCTCCAATAATAACATCTATATCTTTGGTTTGTTCTGCAAGGTGTAAATCATCCTCCTCTCCATCAATATAAGCCTTATAACCAAGGTGTGAGAGGCAAACAACTAAATCGCATTTTTCTTCATGCTTTAACTTTTGACTGTATTCTTGAGCGGCTTCAATACCACTACTCCAAACCGTTTCTTGATAACAAGCCTTAGAGACCAAACCATCTAGTTTTATGCCTATTCCAAAAACTCCTATTTTAATTCCACCCTTATTAAAAATTTTATAGGGTTTGGTTTTACCGTCCATAGAAGTATTGGTAAAATCATAATTAGCTATTAAAAAAGGAAATTCTGCATGAGGCAGCATATTAGATAAACCATCTACTTTATTGTCGAAATCATGATTTCCTAAAGTGGCGGCATCATATTTTAGCATACTCATCGACTTGAATTCTATTTCTCCCTTGAAGAAATTAAAATAAGGAGTTCCTTGAAAAATATCTCCTGCATCTAAAAGTAAAACTTGATCCTCTTCTGCTCTTATTTTATCTACAAATGTTTTTCTCCTGGAGACACCTCCCATATTAGGGTATTTTTTATGTTTCTCAGGAAATGGATCAATCTGACTATGCGTATCGTTTGTATGTAATATTGTCAATTTTACCGGCTTATTTGGTAAAGCTAAAGACTCTAAAGGCATTAAAAATCCCAAACTAGTTAAAGCTGTAGATTTCGATAATATTTTTACAAATTCTCTTCTTGTTTTCATGATGATTATTTAACGTAATACAGTCTTTTATTATGCTCTACCTTTATAACTTTTTTTGCTTTACAATAGTCGATAATTGAATCTCTAATTAAAAGATCCGTTTTTACCATTTTTGATCCCTTTTGGAAAAAAAACATTTGATCTCCACCTGTATACAAGTAATCTGATGTTACCACTTTATATTCTTTATTGGGATCAAATTTCTTCCCATTTATCATCGGGTGAATAGGCTTTTTATTCTTAATTCCTAAAGTTAAACCATTGGTAGGTTCTTGGAATTTTGCTAAATACTCAAACATTTCAGTCATTGCTTCTCCTTTCATAGTTACAATAACTAACATATTATCAAATGGCATTAATTTGAACGCACTTCTGTTTGTAATATCACCTTTATATATGGGTGCTCTTAAACCTCCATTGTTCATAACAACTAGATCAGCGTCAAATCCATTTTTCTTGACAATATCCAAACTTAAATCACACAAAAAATTCCCTAACAGGTTATTTGGTTTTGAAATAACTAAATCCTCATCTACAGTGGCGATCACTTGATTCATTTCTTTATCAAGCTTTGTTTTATAAGGGTCGATGAAAGAATTCATCTCTTTATTATCCGAAATTTCTTGATTTATTAGGTTTGATTTAAAATCAACTTGATTTAATGAAACTTTTTCTTGTTTACATGCTGTTATAGAAAATATAAACAAGGAAAAAATTAAAAGAACTCTTTGATACATGCTCGGTATATTTATAATTACACTCACAGAAGTTAAGAAAATTTAAATTAGTAAAGATCAATAATGATATTTTTTTGATTCCAACATCAAATTAATAGCATTTTATAAAGAATAAGGTTAATTTGCATAACTTTATGTAATAACATTCGTTAACAAACGAAGCTAAGTTAATTTTTCATTCTATAACTTCAATGACTAACATGAATAAGCTATACAATAGTTTTATTGCTGCTCTAACTATTATAATTGTTGTTTTCTCTACTTCAAGTAATATTTATGGGCAAAATGTTGAGTTTCTAGGTTCGGTAAAATCTACTAATAATGGTACATTTGGCAACTCTTTAACCTCTTCTTCTAACGGAGAAAATTTAGTTGTTCACAATGATCAAGGTGAAGTAAATTTCTACGAATACAGAAACAATACCCTCAAACATTTAGGTTTAATTACTCAGACTTACCAAAAAAGAGTGATTAGTGTGAATGGTGAAGATTTCACATTCTACCCCCTTGTGGAAAAAGGTAGAGTTATTTCAAATAATAACGATTCTAACAATACACTTTTTGAGTTAGATGATATTTCAGGAGATGAAATTTGGGTTGCTGATTCTAAACTTGGATTTTTTTACTTTTACATCAAAGTTGATGTACAGGACATTTCTTATTCTGTAGTTAGTTCATCTTTCGAAATATTAAAATATTCTGGAGATTTAAATTCTTCTAAAACGATTGATGGAAGCGGGACCTTTCCATATGACATTACTTATACTTTAAACCCAGTCGAAAAGGACTTAAGTTTATTTGGTAGTCATGTCTCATTCGAAAATGATTTCACTGTATATATCAATGATCCTCAATATAATGGTTATAGAGGTAGAATTGTAAAATACGTAATGGAAGGTGGTTCATGGGTGGAAAAACCATTAGAATCTTTCATTCCAACAAATGTCCCTTATTTCAAACAATTTGGTTTATTCTTTGAATACGCTACAAGAAACAATCAAGCAGAAAAGTCACTTCAAGTATTCGGTGTTGATGAAATTTTCAGTACATATAATTTCACATCTGGAAATATTGCTTATTCCAAAGTACAGGGTTTTGTTCCATCAATAGTTAAATCATTCCCCTATTATTTTAACTCAAGTGGTTCAGCATTTGGTTCTTTTACTGTACAAGAGACAGCAGGAAAACAAAATTTATTCTTCACTACCTACGAGTTTGGTGATTTTGTTGTCGAAAACTTACCTGTAAACTCCACAGAGTTTGATGAGATTTACGATGTAGAGATTTACGAAGATTTCGGAGAAATCTATGTACATGTTGCAGGTGTTAGTGGAACGCAGGAAGTTGTAGAAACTTACGTTACTTTTGATAATTATAATTTCAATATTGTAACAAATGGCTCATATGTAATGAATAATGTTGGTAACACATCAACAGGGCAATTACAAATAACAAAACTTACAGAAGAATGGTACACTATCTATTCTCGTAATGCACAAAAAATCTACTTTTTCAACTTAGGTAATGATTATGAATTTGCCTATAGAGGCGATAATACAATAGATAAATCCGATGATTGGTCTCAGTTTGGTAATGGGTACTATTCTAATGGTTTGAACTTTTTGTTTACGGATACAAATACTAATCAGATTGATACTTATCGATTGCCGTATACTACAATAAATGATGGTGAATGGGATAGTGGAAATACTTGGATAAATGGAATTATGCCATTACCTAATGATGAAAACGCTAAAGTAATTATTAATGGTAATGCAGTTAATCTTGTTTATGGGGTTAATATCGACAACTTAACTTTAAATTTCAGCTCTAAACTAACATTAAATCCTTTTATTGAAGGAGGTGGATCCATTTCTGCAAATTATGTTACTAATAATGGTATTATTGATATAAATCAAGATTGTTTTATTCAGTTTCAATCTGGTATTAGTAATGGAACCATAAATGCTTTTGATAATTCAGCAGTTATGGTTAATGATTTCACTTCAAATGGGCTTATTAATTTTAATAAAAATGTTTATAATGAACTCGGTATAAACTTGATAGGACGAATTAATTCATCATCAGATATTATCATTACTAATACCACAACACTAAATGGTTTAATTGACATTTTAGATGATACAAAAGGTGTTAAGGTTCATCCTTATAACAATTTTGATTTAAGTTCTGGAACCGCAATTCCAACTTTTTTAGAAATCGAAGATATAAATGAAAGCTTGGCAACAGTTACTTTTAAAGGTATTTTTAATATCTACAAAGAACTTCGTTTGATAAGTGATATCGCTGATTTCTCAAATGCAGATATAACAATGGGCGACGGTCTTGAAGGTACCCTCTCATATATTAATTACAGTTATATAAATAACTTAACCTTCAAAAACCTTACTGTTAAATCCTCAACAAAAATCACTGACCAAAGCTATTCTGGAGGTATTTTAAAAGTTACTGATGCTTTAACAGTAAACGAGAAATTTGTACTAGAAGCAACTAACTTAGAATTAAATTATAACTCATCTCCTGATATCATAAAGGGTACACACCCTGTAAGTATTGTTGCAGGATATGATTCTTATATATATGTTGACTTAGGTTCAAAAGTTTCTGCTCCTTTCCAATTAAATTTCCCAATTGAAGGACAAATCATGGAAGATGGCCCTGGTCCATTTACAGATGCTGCATTCTCATTTACGGTTGATGAAATCAATTATTTATCTGGCGATGGCGGAAATGGGCTTATGTTATTCCTTAATAATTATGATGCTTACAGTAACCCGATTATTGATATAAGCGGTACTAAATATGGAGTATTACCAGGTAAAAGTTGGTACTTAGAAGGAGGCGAAAATGTAGATTCTTTTGGAGGAAACTTCACTACTAATTTAGGGAATACAAATGGTTTTAAAATTACAGATGTTTCTGAACTAAAATTAAATTCATCAAAAACAGATCTGATTTTTTCAGCTACAGGAGATTTAAATAATGCTGTGTTCTCAAAAATGAGCCCAGCAACAAATCAATTCTTTGAAGTTCAATTACTATCAACAAGCTTTGGTAAAAAATATACTTCTATTGCTGACTCCTATTTTGACAATCCTTCTACTTGGGATTTAGGAACTGTTCCTTCCACAGAACAAGATGAAATTATAGTCAAAAACTTAGTGCATTTTGATATTTATAATAACGAGACATTCAAAAAAATCACTGTAGAAGATGGTGATTCTCTGATTATGAATACAAATATCGAAGGATATCCATCCGTTCCTGAAATAGTCACGTTAGAAGAGTTAACCCTCAACAATACAGGCGTTTTAACTACAAACTATGTAGATCTAATTATCAATAAAACACTAAATATTGATAACACCTTAAACGATGTCCACAACATTACTGAAACCTCTCCACAACCAACTCCAAAGTTAATTTTCAACGGTGATGCTATTACTACTTCTGATAGAACTAAGGCTCATCTTAGTTATACTAATATTACTATTGGTAATAAAGGTGGAGCAAAAGAAGTAAATATTGATGCAAAGCTGAAAGTGAGAAATGGTGGTTTCTTTGAAGTTGAAGGACTTACTAAAGTTAAACTTACCAATGACTTCGTACTAGAAAATTCTAAAATCAGAAGAGGTGGTCATTTTATTATTGATAACAGAATTGATAATATCCCAAGAGATTACGAATTATCGTTCTCTGGAGACAACTCACCGGAATTTAGAAACTTCGAAGCTTACAGTACTAATGACATTGTTTTTATTACTCCTGCTGTTATCCAAGACTCTATGTATGTAAAAGGAGCAACAGGTGTATATCTAGAAGAAAATGCTTCTATTACAATTAATGGTGAAGAAGATGATAAATCAAAAACTGCAAATACTACCCCTTTCCTATTGGAAGTTGGAGAATTTGCTGGCTTATCACCATCTTCTATCCCATCAAAAATTAATATTTCAGTAGATGCCTCTCAAAACAGAGCCTATTTAGTTGATGCCAATATTTCCCAAATCAATTCTATTGGTGATACTTTATATGTCATCCGAGGTACTGAAGGAGGATTCAATACAGGTGCAATAAAGCATATCGTCAATAACCTTTTGGCTTCTCCACAATTGGTTGTCAATTCTTCTAATTTAATTGAAGAGCAACCTATTGTAACCAACTCAACAGAGTTTGTAGAAGTTTTCTTAGGAGTAAATGATCCGATTACAGGAAATTTAAGAAACTTAGATAAAGAGGAGAATGTTGTTATTGAGCTTAGTGGTAATCCAATCACTAATTTCACGTTAAAAGAAGTAACATTAACAGATCAATTTGGCTCTGTTGATTTTACTGTAGCGAGCATTCCAATGTCTGAGTTTTCTAGTATTATAACTACTGAGCCTAGTGTATTTGGATTAGATGTTTATTTAAATCACACAACATATACAAGCTTAAAAACTCCAGCTCAAGGTATTCTTTACCAATTCCTTCCGGAAGGCTATATCGATGGACAAGACCTTCTTCCTGTAGTCGATTTCCTTAACTCACTTACTTTCAGAAATGAAGATTTCAGAACGAACTTCAGTGTTACTTGGGATCCATCTGAATTATATTCATGGTCAGGTAAAATGAGCGATTTCCCAGGAATTGAAAATATTATTGAGCTAGATGAAGTGGGTGGATTATCAAAAATTAATATTGAAAACAAAGATATTAACGGTTGGAATATAGCCACTCTTAACGGTTTAGTTGGCCCTCCAATCGAACCTCAAAGTATTGACGGAGGTGATGTCCAACCTTTATTTGTCGAAGAAATACCTGAAGGACCTCCTGTTTCATCAGGCTACAGTCATGTTATCATTAACGCTGATGGAAACTACTTATTCTTCGATCAGTTTTATGATTACATTACAGGAGTTTCCCCTCAATTAAATTATACTCCAGGTGTTCCATTCGAGCTTTTTGATAAATCTTATATTCTAAACACTTCATTTATATTCTCTTTTGAGGAAGAAGGATATTATGGTGAAACCTATGAGTGGTTTAAGTATAATGATATCGATGACATATACGAATCTATTCCTCTATCTGCATCGTCAATAGATATTGATAATGTACTTCAAGCAGGTGAGTATAAAGTGATTCTCAAAGACAAAATGGTCTCACATGATTTTGAGGTTGAGATGAAACTTACAATAGCCATAGAAAGAGGTGATAATGACAAAGAATACCTTAGAAACATTTTAACAGAAGCTGGTATAAGCTTTGATGCTGAACTTCCTTTCTGGGAATGGTATCAACAAGCTACTGTGGATGATATGGGGTATATAACTGCTATCAACTTAGATGATTTATCTTTAAGATCTATACCTAATGATATTCAGTTCCTGACGCAATTAAAAGATTTGTCATTAGCGAAAAATAAAATTAAAGATATCCCTGGTTTCCTTTTAGAAATGGGACATATAGAAACACTTAATGTATCCGATAACTTATTATATTTTGACGATTTTGATGATCTATTTGTATTAGAGGGAACATCCACTACAGTAGGAAATCAGTCTTTTGAGACTATTGAAACTACAGTTAAAGTAAAACATGGTGACAATGCAGATTTAAAAGGATCTAATACTTATGGAACTGTTAGTACTATTTGGTACTCAGACCTAACTTTAACCCTAATAGAAAATGTTGGTGATACCTACTCTATTGTAAACATGACACCAGACGATGCTGGAGAATTTTATGTAACAGTAACATCTTCTGGACACCCCGGCTATCAATTCGTTACAGATAAAGTTACTTTACAATACGCTTTAGGTGATGCTGATTCCCTTGTTCTTCAAACTTTCTTAGAAAATAATTCCATTGAATTTAATATAGAAGATGAATTCAGAAATTGGTTAGCTAACGAAACAGTAATTGATGACTTCGGTAAAATTACTTCTTTAGATTTATCAAGTTTAGGGTTAACATCTCTTCCTGTTGGATTAGAAAGCTTCACATCACTATCAGCCTTAGATTTAAGCGACAACATTCTTTTCTATGATGAATTAAATAAATTAGCTGATCTTAAAGCAATTACAACAGTAATTCCTCAGTCATATCAAGAAAAGGTGATAACGGCAGAAGTTCTAGAATATAACAGTTATTCAAATACCGAAATGGGTGTAGAAATCCCTGGTATCTCATTGGATTACATTTGGTATTTAGATGGTGAACCTTATTCTAATGGAGAGAACTTCAGTATAGATAACTTCACTTTCTCTGATGAAGGTCAATACACTCTAAAAGTTACGGAAGCCTTGAATAACTGGCCTGGTTTAGAAATTCAAGTAGCAACTTTAAATCTAGTTTATAGATCACTTATTACTGAAGAAGATTCACTTGCCTTACATCAATTATTCACAGAAATGAATGTTGATTTTGACGACACTCAAAGAATAGTTGAGTGGCCAAGATTTTCTTTTGATCCTGAAACAGGAAAAATCATAGGGTTAGACTTAAATGAACTTGAAGGTGTTACTGCATTGACTTCAACAATTGGTTTATTCGATGATCTTGAATCACTAAAATTATACGAAAGTAATCTTACAGATCTTCCAAACGAATTATGGTCATTACCAATGCTTAATTACTTAGATTTATCTAAAAATGATTTTGATGATGAAGATATTGTAGGAATAGATAATCTATTTAATCTAAGAACTCTTTGGTTAAGTGAAAACAATCTCACTACATTACCTGATCTAAGTAATTTGAATCAATTACTATATTTAATTGCAGATGACAATGACATTTCTAATGTAGATTTCGATTTATCAGCTTTAACTAATTTGATTCATTTATCATTATCAGGTAATAATATCAATTCTATAACTGCCGATTTCTCTAATATGATCAACTTAAAGAAGATTGATTTATCAAATAATAATCTTACTTCTTGGAGTAGCGCTTTACCAGCGGGATTCGAAGAATTGATCTTATACAGTAATCAGTTAGAATCGTTAATTAATGTTCCAAACACCATATTACTTGATATTGCTGACAACTATTTATTCTTTGATGATTTCGAAGGGTTTGATAAGTCATCAATTGTAAAATATATACCACAGAACTACCCTATTTACTATGAAAATATTGCCTTAATTGAAGGCGGTTCTTATTCGGTACAAATTCCTATTGAAATTAAACCTGAATACATTTTCACATGGTATAAAGATGGAGTTATTCAAGGTACGTTTACAAACAACCAAATAACATTGGAGAATATGTCAGCCCTTGATGTCGGTATTTATTCTTGTTTCATTTCTCATACCTACTGGTCTGATTTGAATATCAAGATTGCAGAAATTGGTGTTGGCTTTGATTGTTCAGAAAACCTTTCTGTTGCTATTGAACCAACTTCTTCTACTGACTTCTGTTACAATGAAGAAATCACAGCTACAATATCAACAACTGTTTCTGATGAAAATGTCACTTATGCTTGGTATAAAGGTGATGTTCCTCTTCAATTACAGAATGCTGCTAATTTAACTGTTCATGAAGCAGGTGCTTATTCGGTAAGAATACGTAATGCTAATGGGTGTATAGCTTTATCGGACACAGTTCATGTAACAACATCTGAAATTATTGAAACGCCAATTGTCGTATTTAATGGTGACTCTCTGAATGTAAGTAATACTTATGATAACATGACATACCAATGGTATTTGGATGGAGAACCTTTGGATCAAGTGTTTAGTAGTATGTTACCTACACGTTTAGGAAGTTATACTGTAGAAGCAATTAATGAGAATGGTTGTTCGGCTTTATCACCTAATTATTCATTAGGTGAAGACGATGTTACTAACCTGGAAGATGAGTTAGTTAAATTACATATTTATCCTCAACCAGCTGATGATTACCTATTCATTGATAATTATGGATATCAAATAGAGCAATTAAATGCATTTGATGTATCGGGTCAGGCTCACACATTACAATACAGTAATGAGCAAGGTAAAGCCCGAATATCTACATCATCTTTAACAAATGGAATGTATATCCTATATATTAAAACTAATGATGGTAAAACAGTTCATCAGAAAATTCTGATTTCGAATTAATCAATTTCATGTAAAGTCCTGAAATAACGATACAGGTTTTTACTAAATTTATTTTAAATATAAGACTCAATAATTTAAAAGTTATTGGGTCTTTTTTTCGCCTAACATATTTCCACCATTAAAGGTTTCTAAAATTTGTTATGTTGCTTTTACCTTTACCTTTTGGTAAGTTCTTCTTCTTTTTCCTCTTGTTTTATGCATTTGAATTGGTGTTTTCATATAGCATGACATATGAGGTCGCACTAAGTTATAAGTTTTTATACATTCTTTTAAGTATGCTTCAAAGACTATTTCATAATTAACATATTTACTCAGATTAAAATCATGCTTTATGGTTCTGTTGATGCGTTCTGCAATAGCATTTTTATATGGATCATAAGTCTCAGTCATACTCGTTATAATTTTTGCTTTTCTAAGCAATTTCTGATAAGCTTTGCTGCAATACTGTACACCTCTATCTGAGTGATGAATTAACTTTTCCCCCTTATACTCACGTTGTTTTATTGCCATTTTTAATGCCCTAATTGCACCTTGCTTATCTAACGACCTAGATAAGTCATATCCCATAATTTTTTTAGAATAAGCATCCGTAATTAAAGCTAAATACCAAGGGTTATCTCTTGTGCCAACATATGTAATATCAGCTACCATGACTTGTTCAGGCCTAGTAATTTCTAAGCCATCAACCAAATCTGGATAAGTTTTGAATCTATGATCTGAGTCTGTTGTTACATGATATGCTCTCTTAGGTTTTATATCTAAGTGATTGGCTTTCAAAATCTGCAGCAATTTATCTCGTCCTACACCCAGAGATTTCAAATCAGAGTACAGTAGAGTGTACAACATTCTATGACCACTGTTGGGTAACTTTATTCTAACGTTTTCTACGAGTGATACTACTTGCTCAGAAATTTTCAGATCTTTTTCTTTTCGCTTAATAGAGCGGTAATACACTTGACGGTCTTTCCCAAGTAATTGACTTGAATATTCTACACCTTTAGAATACTCACCTCTGAAATGGTCTACTACTTGGGTGAAGAGTTTTTTCTTATATCAATTTTATATTCCTTTTCAGCCAAATCAATCATCATATCGAAAATAATTGATTTATGGTCAGCTTTTTCTGCTTCAGCCTCTAATCGTTTGATTTTCTTTTTTGCTGTTTCCAACTCAAGTTTAAGCTCTAATAACTCTTGTTCAGGTGTTTTTTTCTTCATGGCACTTACTTTATGGTTCCAGTCAAAGTTACCATATTTTTGTAACCAAATCTTTACAGTTTGATTCCCTTGAATACCATATTTACGTTGAGCTGCTTTAAGACCTAGTTGACCGTTTTCAACTTCCGAGACAATTTGAAGCTTTAAGGACATTGGATAATCCTTTTGGGTACGTTTAATGAACTGATTTTTATTTTCTTCCATGATAACGATTGTTTTAGTGTATCGTTATTTTAGGACTGTACATCACATAAATAGAAAAGAGGCTGAATCATTTTCATGATCAGCCTCTTTTTTTATTCCTAATGGATTATATATATAGTATTTGTGTTATTATCTTATCTTGATAATGATGCTGCTTCCGGCATCGCTGGTTTTGAAGTTTTTTCAATAGTAATATTCACTTCCTCAGTATGGCTTACACGGTTGAACATAAGGAATAATCCTATGAGAAAAATGATGGTGAATATTTTTACTAATGTCTTCATAAGAGTGGTTGATTATCTACAATTATTACAATTATGTACGAGACCTAGACAAAAAATATTTCAAAATTTAACATCTTATTTAAATATTGAAATGCATTTCTTTAAATAGTACAAAATCTTTAAAAAGCATCTAATTATGTGACATTTTTGATACAAATTTAGTTCGATTTCTTCCTATTTTTTTTGATTTTTTTATACCTATCAAATTTTTATTGGTAACTTGATATAAAGAGCTAATTTGAAATTCCATCAGATTTCTCCTTTATTCTAAATTTGTTGAATTTTCACATCACCTTTGTTTTTTAAACAATGAATAGAATTGTTTCATACTGTTTATATTTCACATCTTTCTTACTTTCTATTCTTGCTCCTCAAATTATGTATGGGCAAGGTGACAAATCATTTGAGAAGGTTCATTTTCCAAATCAGACAAAAGAATTAAAAGTTGCCATTCGAAATATCGAAATCGGTGACAATTATAAGAATGTCTATCACTTGTATGATAGTGCACTGATTTATTATAAAAAAGCAGAACAATTAAATTCTGAGAGTGCACAATTACAATTTAAAATTGGACAGGCATTTTATTTATCAGATCAATTAGATAGTGCAGATGTTCGCCTATGTAATTCATTAGCACTTGATAAAAATAATTTAAAGACAGTTTTTCTAGCTGCTCGAGTGGCTCATTTAGAAGAAAAATGGGATAAAGCTATAGAACTTTATGAGAAATATAATTCTCTTCATGATGGTATTGTTTCGCCATCAAAAAGTGAGGTAGACTTCTTACTTTCTCAAACCAAGTTTGCCAAAACTTTAGACAACTCCTCACTTACTATTAAAAACCTCGAAGAGCTCAATTCTTCATCAGATGATTTCCAAGCACACTTACACCCTCAAACCAATCAACTATTTTTCACTTCAAATAGAGCATCTCAAAATAGTGTAACTCCAAAATTAGATGGATTGTATTATGACAACATCTATTATTTTAACTCTGATTCCAACCAAGTTAAGCTAATCAAAGATCATATAATCAATCCGGAAGGAAATAGTAGTGTCACTGGAATATCCAAATCAGGCAAAACCTTAATCATGTATCAAGGAGCATTACAAGGTGTGGTAAGTTACAGTCGATTTGAAAATATAAACGGAGAGAATATCCCAAAAGGAAAAACTAAACTCCCAAAACAGATTAATAATTATTTCTTCACCCAAGGAAGCGGTTCCTTTACTCCGGATGGTAAAGAGTTCTATTTCTCTGGTAAAAGAAAAAAAGATATGCACTCAAATATTTTCATTTCAAAAAGAAGTGGAAAAAAGTGGACTAAGCCAACCCCTATTTTTAAAGGTGATTCGGAACATCTAAACCCTTACTTCTCCACTAACGGAGATACACTTTTCTTTGCATCAAATGACATGAAAAGTATAGGAGGTTATGATATTTTTTATAGTGTAAAAAAAGGTAACAACTGGAGTGAGAAAGTCAATTTAGGATTAGGAATAAACAGTCCATTTGATGAAATCTCTTATTCAGCGAATAAAGATGGGAACATTAAATATGTTGCGTCAAATCGTTTGGGCGGTCTAGGAAATTATGATATTTATGAGATATCAGATGGCAATAATGATAAGGATGAAATTGTTCTTGAAAAAATCATTACTCCTCATGTCAATAGAATTGAGCTAACGATAGTAGATGCTGAAACAAAAATGCCGCTTATAGCAACACAGATACAATTATATAATCTTGAAGAAAATGTTCTTTTAAGGAATCAAATTACAGATCAAAACGGACATGTCATCCTTAATGACTTACCTAGCGAAGTGGATCTTGGTGGTAATATTCTAAAAAAGGGGTATGAATTCTATTCAAGAAATTTTGAGATTGATAGAGATACATCAAATATAATTATTGAACTTCCTCCTATCCAATTAAATCAGAAAGTCACACTTGAAAATATATTTTTTGATACCAATTCGAGTGTCATCAAAGATAAATCTATTCCTGAGTTAAGAGCCTTACTCAACTTCTTATTATTAAACGATAAAGTAAATATATTAATTGAGGGTCATACAGATAATGTAGGAGATAAAGAATACAATCAGAATTTATCCAATACTAGAGCTGATGCAATTTTAAGGTACCTCAATCAAAATGGAATTCCTGAATATCGACTTCAAGCAAAAGGGTTTGGTGATACCCAACCTATTTCAGAGAATACAAACGAAGAGGGTCGAGCAAAAAACAGAAGAACGGAATTCAAGGTCATTAAGACACAGTAAGCTCAATAACTTTATTATTTTATTGTATCTTCGCACTTGTCTTTTGAAAAGAAACGTTTCAAAATGACTTTACCAATCAAATATTCAAAATTAAGAAATTATGATCGTAGTTACGGGTGCGGCTGGCTTTATTGGTAGTTGCATGATATCTAGATTAAATGAAGATAATTTTAACCATATTATCGCTGTAGATGACTTCTCTTTTCCTGAGAAAAATAAAAATTTAGAAGGAAAAAAAATATTGGAACGTGTAGAAAGGGAAGAGTTTTTTGATTGGTTAGATAAAAATCACCTTGAGGTTGAATTCATTTTTCATTTAGGTGCAAGAACAAGCACAGCGGAGTTCAATAGAGATATCCTTTCTCATTTGAATACGGAATACACTAAGAAAATGTGGAATGCAACTATTCAATATGCAATCCCTTTAGTATATGCCTCTTCAGCTGCAACTTATGGCTTAGGTGAATTAGGATATGAAGATAGTGAGGAAATTATTCCAAACTTGAAACCTCTAAACCCATATGGAGAGTCAAAGAATGAGTTCGATAAATGGGCTTTACAACAAGAAAGACAACCTATGTTCTGGGCTGGATTGAAATTCTTCAATGTTTATGGTCCTAATGAATATCATAAAGAAAGAATGGCTTCTGTTATTTTCCATGCGTTTAATCAAATTGGAAAAACAGATGCAATGAAATTGTTCCAATCTCACAACCCAGATTATAAAGACGGAGAACAACAACGTGATTTCGTTTATGTAAAAGATGTTGTAGAAATGATGATGTTCTTAATGCATCATAGAAAAGCTGAAGATTCAGGTATTTACAATGTTGGTACTGGTGAGGCAAGAACTTTCCTTGATTTAACTAAAGCTACTTTTAAAGCAATGGGCATTGAGGAGAATATTTCTTATATCCCTACTCCAGAAGACATCAGAGATAAATATCAGTATTTTACTGAAGCAACAATGCAAAAAATGAGATCTATTGGATATGACAAGCCTTTCACTTCCTTAGAAGAAGGTGTTGAGGACTATGTCAAAAACTATTTGATGGATACGAAAAGATATTAATAGAAAAAGGCGTTTGAAATAAATGCTTTTTAATATTTGATTCATTTAAGAGATGGTGTCATAAATTAATGATACCATCTTTTTTTTATTTTAATTCTAAAATAGAAATTGATAACGGACTTAAGAACATGTTTTCTTTTAGTTTAAATTCAAGATTACTCAAAATATTTTTACCTACTTCATATCCTTTTACACAGCTTTTATATTTTGAGAAATCAATTTTTACTTCTTCTTTATCATTATTATTAATAAGAACAATAATACTCTGTGCTTTTGAGATTCTAAAATATACATAGACTTCATCTAGAGGTATAAAATGAACTAACTTCCCCTCTGCTATTGCCTTAGCATTTTTCCTCCATTTCAGTAATTTAGAAATGAAGTTCCAAATCTCATTCTGAGCATCACTCCTTCCTTCTGCAGTAAAAGCATTGACCTTATCTTTATCCCAACCACCAGGAAAATCATTTCTAAGTGAGGAATGATCACTTTCTTCCCCTTCGAAAAGTAGTTCAGTGCCATAATACAGTTGAGGTATCCCTCTTGTAGTTAATAAAAAACCAATGGCTAGTTTTAATCTTTCAACTGTTTTTACCTTGGAAAAAACTCTTGTTATATCATGATTATCCAAACATGTCAATAACTGATATGGATTTTTATGTAAAAAGTCTTGTGAAAGCTGATTATACAATTGAAGCATTTGACTCTCCCAATATTTAGATTTATCCGATTTTGAAAATGAATTACAAGCAGTAAAAGCTAACGGAAGATCTGTCACTGCTGAAGTATTATGCTTATTATATGTATTATATCTTGCAGCATAACTTGTTTCTCCAACAAGCACTTCAGCCACAATGTAAAGTGATGGATACTCTTTTAAAATTGCTTTACACCATTGGTCATTAAACTCTTTAAATACATAACCAAACGTATCTACTCTTAATCCATCTAATTGTGCATATTCTATCCACCAAATCGTATTTTGGATCAAATATTTGGCTAATAATGGATGATTTTGATTTAGATCAGGCATTTGATCCGTAAACCATCCCTCCTGTGTACTTATTTTATCCTCAGAAGACGCATAGGGATCAAAAGAAGTATTCACATGGTAATTTGTACCCAAATAATTTTTAGCTTCATATCGATCAATATATAGCTGATTATTTAACCAATTATCATCTGGGATATCAGATAGCCACTTATGTTGAATTCCTATATGATTAAAAACAACATCTTTGATCAATTTCATCTTATTCTGATGTAATTTCTGAGAAAGTTCAAGATATAAATCATTCGAACCTAATCTCTCATCCACTTGATAATAATCGGTGATGCCATATCCATGATAAGAATACTCCTTTGCATTATTTTCCAAAACGGGAGTTAACCAAAGTGTAGAACAACCCAAATCTTTTACATAATCTATATTGTCAATAATCCCTTGTAGATCTCCCCCATGTCTTCCAAAAGGTTTATCTCTATTTTCTCTCTCAAACAATCTTTTTGATTTAAACTGACCTCCTTTTGAAAAACGATCTGGCATAATGAGATAAACAACATCTTTAGGTTGAATTGTTAAGTTGTCATCCTTATACTTATTTTGAATGTTCCTTTCTTTTAATTCATAGAGAATTTCCTCAACAATATCTTCGCCCTTAAAAAATTGAATGGTAAAAAACTCCGCTGAAATATTTTCTTTTAAGGTAAAGTTGATAAACAGATAATTTGGGTTATGGGTTATCTCAGTACCATCCAATCTTAGTAAATGATCTGCATCCTTAGTTTTTACATCATATTGGCTGATGTTTTGACCATAAACCATCAACTGTAATTGTTTATTCTCGAAGGAGTTCCACCAATAAGGGGGTTCAATTTTCTGAATCATAAAGAAACATCATTAATAAACTATAAAAATAAAAAAAGCCTACAACTTTCGTCATAGGCTTTTCAAATTAGTCAGAAAACATAAATTATCTTCTAATTACTTTCTTCACTACTCTTCCTTCAGAAGTAAATAATTCAACAAAGTAAATTCCTGCAGGGAACATAGACAGATCCTTTTTAAATTGACCATTCACTTGAAGTTGAGTACCTAACTGAAGTACTCGACCTGATTGGTCTCTTACAATCCACTCTACATCACCTTTCAAAGAAGTACTTGTTAAAGTCACCTCACTTGAAGTAGGGTTTGGAGAAGCAATTACACTTTTACTCAATTCATTATCTTCAATTGAAGTAATGTCGTACGAAATTGAGTAAGTTAAATTGTTAATATTGGCACGAATGATACATGCACCGGACTGAGGTACTACAATATCTCCTCCTTCACCAGAAGCAGGTTGTAATTTGCCGTCTCCAGCATCTCCCCATTGTCCGCCGTTCCAGTCTTGTTGATCTATAAATTTGAATGACTGATTGATCACTACATTTATATTATCTAAATAAAATCCTCCTTCACCATCTTTTGTCATTTCTAAAGATTTTGATGGATCCCAAGCAATACCTGCTACATCGCCTACTAAATAAAGTTTTGCGTTGTTTTGTTCGAAAGAAACGAAATGAGGACCTTCGGAAACATCTCCAGAAACCGCTTTTAATGACATTTCGAATGGTTTATCAGTATCAGACAAGCCGAATAACTCTTTTGGAGTGAAGGTCGCTACATATTTATTCCCTTCTTTTGTCATCGGAGTTGTCTGAACATTTGTAATGTTACCTGAACCATACTCATCCATCACTAGCCCTGCTTCAAGAGTTACAGTTCCATCAAAAGTTTTTCCGGTTCCTTCTGGATTAAAGTAAACTTTGATTTCATCTTGTTCTCTAAAACCATAAGGAGTCACTTCAAATATTCTTTGATATCCGGTAGCTAATCCTGCCTCAGGAGTTGTTACTTGAACGTTAGTCAGAACAACAAACTCAGAAGGGTTTAATGTCATAGTTCCCGATGCTGGCACAGATTCTCCGTTTTCAAAGTAACTATACCAATTCGTATCATCAGAAGAATAATCATAAGTGTAATCCTCTTCATTTAAAGTAAAGTTACCTACTACTTTTACTTTCATTGTAGCTCCTTCTAAGGATATAGTTTTAATATCACTTCTTAGATCATATGAGTATTTATCATCAGCTAATGAACCCAAGTCATAATCATTTCTTAGTTTTAATAAAGCAGCATATACTTTATACAGTTCATCTCTAACTTCATCATTTTGAGTATCAAATTCTTTAATAAGTGGTTTTTCAGAAGTTCTATTACCATCACTTACCTCACCTTGATATTCTGATTGATTGATAGAAACATTGTATCCTCTTTCACCAAATTGCCAGATCAATTTAGGACCAGGTACTAAGAAGAATAATGCAGATGCCAATTTTGCTCTACCAATACCATTTTCAATTTTCTTTAAATCATATGTTTGAGAGACTTTACCTGATGTTTCAGAATCATAAATTAAACGTTCTTCATCATGTGACTCCATATAAGACATCACACCATGAACAGGCATATCTCTTTCTTTAGGAGATTGCCAAGCGATATCTGAATTATTTCCTTTTACAATATCTCTAAAATTATGGTTGATATTACCCCACATCGAAATACCAGCTTGTGCTAGTACCTTTTCTTCTGAGTTATCTGCCAAATGTTCAAAAATTACCAATGCATTAGGATTACGCTTTTTGATCTCTGTATTCATTCTTAATAATAAATCAATACGATCCTGATCATAGGCACTACCCCATTCATCACCATCAGTCTTAGGATTATTACCAAAACCTTTTGTGAAGTCAAAACGGTAACCATCAATATGGTAATATTTCATCCAGTGAGCATTCACACTATCTACTAATGCCTTGGTGTAAGAACTTTCGTGATTGAAGTCCGCCCCCCATTGTAAGCCTGGATTTGTGAAGTTTGATGTCTCATTAAACCAAGGGTTATCAGCACTAGGATCATCGTAATCTCCACCTTTGTTATACATACGTACCATTGGTGAAGAATGATAAGAGTGATTCAACACCAAGTCAATAATTACTGATAAACCTCTAGCATGTGCTTCGTCTACAAATTCTTTAAACTTATTCTTTGGACCGTAGTATTTATCTGGTGCAAAGTAAAAGTTAGGGTTATAACCCCAAGATAGGTTTCCTTCAAATTCGTTTACAGGCATCACATGTATCACATTAGCTCCTAGATTTTTGATGTAATCTAATTCAGCAATTGCTGCCTCATATGTTGCTTCCTCCGTAAAATCCCTAAATAATAGTTCATAAACTACAGCATCCTCAATAGGTGTTGGTGTAAAATCGGATGTTTTCCAAATATACTCTTCTTCGTTTATTTTGAAAGTAGAAGCTCTGAATCTAGTTTTCCCAGTTGGATAGTCAATTAATCCAGGATAACGAGTATCATCGATATATTGATCATCAGGGTCAGAAACTTTTTCAGTATAAGGATCTGCAATAATTAAAGATCCATTGATTAAATATTGATAGATGTATTCAGTATCTGGATCCAAATTATCAAGTGTAATCCACCAATAATTTGCATCATCTTGTTTATCTACCTTCATTAATGAAGAAGACGTTGGTGTCCAATCGTTAAAATCACCTATTACATATACAAATTCTTTTTTCTTAGCAGGGTCTTGTAAAACAAGAGTTACAGATGTAGCTCCATAGTTTACTCCTAATTGAGTTGCTTCAGCTGGTCTTGCTGCTTCTTGTATTGAACTTGGTCTAATTACCAATCGTAAAGAACGAGTAACTGTTTGATCGTCTGCAGTCGCTATGATTTCAAAATCAACTACTCCACTAGAACCTGCATAATAATTATATGTTAAACTAGTTCCGTCAGTTACAGTTTGAACTGTATTTCCATTAGCTTTTAAAACTATATTTGAATTCATATTAGTTGTTAAAGCAACTTGAGTTGTAGTATATTGATCTACAATCTCTCCATCCTCAGGATTTGTAACCGATACAGTTAATGCACCATCTTGAGCCGCTTCAAAAGTAAAGTCACTTGTTTGACCATCACCCCAATCTGCACCTTTAAAAATGATACCGATACTAGTAATTTCATCGGGTTGTGCATCAATAAATTCGGTTGGAATAAAAGAAATCTCCCAAATGTTTCCACTTTTCTTTGTCCATTTAGCAGCTGCTTGTGCCGAAGTAGCAGGATTTACGTTTGTAGGTGCACCAAAATCAGTATTTGGTACCCATACCCAAGCCCAAGCTTCAGTTAATCCTTCTAATTGTGCATTGCCTGTTACGTCAGCCGTAAATGTCACTTCCTGATTTACAATAATAGGTTCAGATGAAGTTGTAATTGTCTGGGCTCTCGAAGTAGTCAGAGTTGTTAAGATTAGAGCCAGAATAAAGTAAGTATTTCGTAGTATTATTTTCTTCATAAAGTCAAAGAATTTCTATAAAATATTCATTTTCATATTCATAAAGGTACAAATAACACTATAGGTTTCAAATTTTTTAACGCACTGATTTTATGCAAGTTAACCTCAAACGGTAGCGCAATCGGTTTCGAAAATAAATAAAAAAAATACAGCCACCTTATTTCTAAGGTAGCTGTATTTATATGTTTAATAAAATTAATTATTAAGGAGTTGGTGAGATAGAACCTGTGTTATCACTAAAGTTTAGATCAATAACATTTTCTCCACCAGTAGCTGGAACTGCAGTTTGGTCACCACCTGCTCCTCTGTATTCAATCATTCCATTAAAGATATTGAATTCAGATTGCCACCAATCTCCTCCTCCTAACCATACATCTCCATTGAATGAAGCAGCTGTGTACATTCTGATAGGTTGTGTATCAACTAAAGTTTTTGTAATGGTTAATTTAGTATTGCCATTGTCAATAGTAAATTTGTTTGCAGGATTCTCAGAATCCCAGCTTCCAACAGCCTGACCAATTAGATACACATCTGGCTCTTGTACCAAAATTTGGTTTTTAACGTAATCAACTACAATAGTATAGTATCCTGTAGTTGGAACATTAATATTAGAACCGCCAATAGTTTCAACTCTTGGTAAAGTTGTATCATTCTCATCAGAACCTCCGAAATCATTAGTCCATGCACGATCAGGTGAAATCTTAACACCACCTTGACCAGCTGTCAGGTAAACTATTGCCCAGAATCTTTCAGGATGATTAGCAACAGGAATTAGTTGTACATCATATGCAGTATTCCAATCCCATCCGCCTAAGGCACCACCAGTCATCCAAAGTTCAGTTGGATAAGCTTGGTAAGGTGTAATTGTTAATTCAATAACATCAGACTCTAATTGTGCACCTGATGCAAAATTAGCAACTACTTTTAAATTATGTGTACCAGCTTGATCAGCACTTCCACCATCATCTAAAGCTGCTCTATTTACAGCTTCAGTAGTTAATGTAGCAACAGTAAGATCTGTTCCTGAGTAGATTGATTGACCACCTAGGAATAATTCATAGCTTGTAATAGATTCTTCACCAAAAACAGCAGCAGACCAAGAGAATGCTTGAATTACATTGTCTTTATCATCTTTTGCAAAACGTAAAGTTGTTGAATCAGGAGTTGCTAATACAGGTGCTGTTCTTTCTATTGATGCAGAGAAGTAATATACCAAAGAAGCAGGGTTTTTAAGATCTAATGAAAGTTGCTTTTCACCAGCAGTAACTTCAATTGGATCACCACCATTAACTACAATACCTTCATTCTCACCAGCACCTAAGTTATGATTATCACTACCTTTGAATGTGATAGTACCATCACTAAATGTAGTGTTAGCAAATAATACTCTGTTTTGAGGGTCCCATTCCATCACTACATCGCTAGCAACACCAGAACCAGTAATTACAAATGACAATGGTTCTACAGTAAGTTTTGTACCTCCATCAGTATCTAAGTAGAACATTGCTGGAGAGCCAGTTGGGTTAGGAATATCTCCACCTTCAGCATCTAAAGCCATTGATTCTAATCCACCATCTACTGCTGTCCAATCACCACTTGCACCATAATTAGTACCGCTCCATGTTGCTTCAGTACAAACTTTGAAAGCACCGTCTAAATACATGTAACCAACGTATGGACCACCTGATGCTGCCGCTGAACCTAAAATTGTTGTAGGATCATTTTCAGCCCAACCATTGTGGTTACCACGTACATACATTTTGTTAGCAGGCAAAGGAGCCTCAAAATAAGGGAATATTTTAACAACTCTACCTTCAGATGTTGTGTTTGCTTCTAAAACACTTTCGTTACTCATTGATGCAACCACACTAAGTGTTACATTAAAAGTATCCAAAGCAGCTTCAGTGACAATACCTGTTACAGCAATGATTTGTTCATTCACTGCTTTTTGTGTCAATGTAATTGAAGTAGCAGGGCCAGTTGCTTGACCAGCATTACCAACACCTTCATATCCTTCTACAGTGACAGCAATATTGTAATTCACTTGAGTAGAAACACCAAAGTTAGCTGCTGACCATGACATTGTCGTAAATGTATTTTCAGCAGAGTCTTTTTCAAATACATATACACTATCCGTGCTTGGTCCTTCTGAAATTACAGGAGGAGTATATGTATCTGATCCACCAATCTGAACTTTATCCTCCTCTTTACATCCAACAAAGAATGCAAAGAGTAAAAGGATTGAATATATCTTTTTCATATTTTCTATAATCAAATTCTAAATGAAGTTTAATAAAGGGTATGATTAATACCCTTCATTTTGCTTTAAGTTAGGGTTAGCATTCAAATCCGAAGAAGGAATTGGCATTAATCTGTGGTAATCAGCAACAGAAGTACCGTTTACAGTACCACCTTTGTATTGCCAGTTAGCACCACTTGTATATTGTCCCCATCTGATCAAGTCAGTTCTACGGTGACATTCCCAATACAATTCTCTAGCTCTTTCGTCTAGAATCCAAAGTCCAGAGTTTACTTCTGTTGGAGTTACTGTACCTACACCCGCTCTAGTACGAATTTGGTTGATTAAAGCAAGAGTTCCTCCAGAAACAGAACCACTTCCTTTTAATTCAGCTTCTGCTAGCATAAGTACTGCATCTGAATATCTAAATGTAGGGAAATCAGTATCTACGTGATCACCATTTGGATCTGGATTTGAAATAGCCGTTCCATCAGCATTATTGTTCGTGAATTTACGTACAAAATACCCTTGCGTAAATTTGAATTGATCATCGATGTCTCCACCATCATCACCCACAGTTAATAATTCTCCTGGACCTCTTAAGTCAGCTCCGTCAACGAACTTAGCGTTTAACTCTCTTAATGCACGGTTACCACCCCATCCTGAGTTGATACCAAAGTCTGCAGCTGACATTGAACCACCCACTGCTGCGTGAATCATGTATGTCATACCACCAAATGTTTGTGTATTTAGTGCATTAAAATTGAAAGAAAATATTGTTTCTGTAGAAGTATGGTTATCTGCAGAGAACATTCCTTTGTATGAAGGGTTTAAAGTATATGCACCAGAAGCAACCAATTTATTTAATTCAGCTTCAGCTTCTGACCACATTGCAGTTCCAGTATATGTTTCAGCATTAAGGTATAACTTAGACAACAACATATACGCAGCTCCTTTGTCCGCTCTACCAAGCTCACCAGTTCTTGGTTCTGGAAGCATTGTTTCGATTTCTTTTACTTCTGAAACGATAAAATCAAATAACTCTCTTCTATCAGAACCCCAACCTGGCAGACCTGCTGGATTTGGCAAGAAAGCACCTACAGGGTCACCTTCTGTTACGAATGGAACACCATTACCGAATAAATCAAGTGCATGCCAGTAAGCAAATGCTCTAATAAATCTTGCTTCTGCTCTCATTGTTGAGAATTGAATGCCATTTACTTCTCCATCTGCAGGAACGTTTCTCAAAAACTCGTTCGCTAAAGACACTTGGTAAATTGCTCTGTAATAGAAAGCACGAATAAATTCGTTATTTGCTTGCCATGTCATTTGAGAAATTCTTGGAAGGTTACCATCATTCCAACCGTTGATTGCTTCATCTGTTGGTAATTCTTGTAACACATAGTATCCACGAAGGTATTGACCATGACCTTCATCTAGGAATTTGATATCTGGATTACCTGTCGGTCCTTGCTGACCAGATAAAGTAAAACCAGCATACAGTTTTGCTAATGCATTAATGTAATTAGCAGGATCTGCAAAAACTTTGTTTGCAGTAGTTGCATTTGGATCAATTGGCTCCGTGTCTAGGTCATTGACACATGAAGACAATGTGATAGAAGAAATTGCCAATACAGCAGCAACTTTTCTTGATATATTTTTAAAATTCATTTTTTTCAACTTTTGATTAGAATCCAACATTTACACCTAATAAGAATGTTCTTGGACGAGGATAAACATTGTTATCAATACCGCCGAAGATTTCAGGATCTAAACCACTGTAATTTGTAATTACAAATGCGTTGTTCACTGTTGCATTCACTCTTAAGTGGACAGCACCATTCTTTAAGTTATTGAAGTTGTAACCTACAGAGATGTTATCTAAACGGAAGAAGCTAGCGTTCTCAACAAAGTGATTTGAGAAATATTGTGGTTGATTGAACATTGTAGAACCTAACGCTGTTGGTTGGTTGTTAGTGTATCCAACATCAGTAAATGTACCTGTTAAAGAAGCACCTGATGCTAAGTTGTTATACACATAGTTACCCAAGTTCATACGACCTGCCATACTAAAGTCCCAGTTTTTATAAGAAGCTTTAGTAGTGAAACCAAACATCCATTTTGGATCTGGATTGTTATATTGGTATTTATCATCTTCTGTTACTCTACCATCGTTGTTTCTATCAACATAAGCACCATCTAAAGGATTACCGTCTGAACCATAAATTTGTTCCCAAACATAGAATGCTTGTCTTGGATGACCTACTGAGTGAATTTGAACTGTGTTACCAGTACCACCCGCAATACCACCAGTCAATACACCTCTGTAATCTTCGTCTTCAACTTGTGTAAGTTTTGTGATCTTATACGTTGCATATGTAACGTTTACTCCAAAATCCCAGAATAAATCACTTGTATTGATAATTTTATGATTTAAAGCAATCTCAATACCTTGGTTTTCTAAGCTACCAACGTTAGTTAATAACTGATCCACTAGGTTTGAACCTGCAGGTACTGGAATAGTATTCAATAGATCATCTGTAGTTCTCTTGTAAACATCGATTGAACCTGTAGTTCTATCATCTTTGAAACCAAAATCAACACCTAGGTTATAAGTAGTTGTTTCCTCCCACTTAATTTTAGAATCGTATCCTTCAGGTCTTAAAGTTGGTAAATGTTCAGGAACCCAGTTACCATTTCCATCTTTCACATAGAATTCAGCTTGCGCTCTTTCATTTTGAGAGAAAGTATATTGTGGTAAATAAGGGTAATCATTCGTATTAATGTTTTGTTGACCAGTAATACCGTAACCTGCTCTTAATTTTAAAGTACTTACTAAATCATTCGTTGCTAAGAAACCTTCTTTCTTGATGTTCCATGCTGCAGCTAATGAAGGGAAAACACCCCATCTTGTATCAGGAGAGAATCTTGAAGTACCATCACTTCTTACAGTAGCAGTTAATAAGTATCTATCTTTGAATGTATAGTTCAAACGACCAAAGAATGAAACTAAATAGTTTTCAGTTCTAAATAGCTTTTCGTTATTAACAAAACCTGCAGCTGTTGCGTCTCTATTGTACTCCTCTCTCCAGAAATGCTGCCAAGAATAACCTGCCATCACATCAATTTTTGAATCAATAGAAGGTAGATCTTTGTTATATTGTAAATAGAAGTCTAATAATTCATTCTTTTTACTCTGCGTATATCTGTTATCTAAACCTGCTTGATTACCAACAAAAGCTGCATCAGTACCTGCTTTTACAGTACCTTCAGACTCAGAATAGTCATAACCTACGTTTAAGTTCGCTCTTAATTCTGGTAAGAAGTGGAATTTATAATCCAATTGCATGTTACCGATGCTTCGCTTTACAGTAGATTCATCTCTTTTTTGCTCTAATAAAGCTAATGGATTTGAAGGAGCAATAGTAATTGGGTTACCATCACCGTCCAACCATGTAAAGTATCCACCATATGGCTTAAACTCATCACTATCATATTTAGGTTGATGAGAAGGATCCATAGCGATTGCAGAACCGATTGCACCTGTATCAGCAAATCTGTTTTGGATATACATCCCTTTCACATTTACGTTCACTGATAGGTGATCATCGAAGAATTTCGGAGTTAAACTAAGGTTACCAGTAGTTCTATCCATGTGTGAAGTGTTCAAGATACCGTCATTCCAAGTATAACCAACTGATACACGGTATGGAAGCTTATCTTTTACTGAACCTGAAACGGAAACATTGTGGTCTGTACTTACTGCTGAACTAAAGATTTGATCTTGCCAATCAGTATTTGTATTACCCATGAAAGACTCCGCTTTGGAGTTTTCACCCCATCTAGTTCTAATTAGGTTTCTAAATCCATCTGCATTGTACACATCAACAGTTTTTGGTACTGTTGCAATTGAAACGTTACCTGTGTAATCAATTTTCATTTTTCCTGAAGAACCTTTCTTGGTAGTAATCAAAACGACACCGTTAGAAGCTCTTGAACCATAAATTGCTGTTGCAGAGGCATCTTTTAATACTGTAAATGTCTCGATATCAGCAGGGTTAATTGCTGACAATGGGTTTTGCATACCTTGGATACCGTCGTTATCAACAGGTACACCATCAATTACAATTAGTGGGTCGTTAGAAGCAGATAAAGATGAACCACCACGAATACGGATATCAGCACCAGCACCTGGAGCACCACCTGCTGTTGTAATTGCTACACCAGCAACTTTACCTTGTAATTGTTCTTGTGGGGAAGTAATTGCACCTTGATTAAAATCTGATGCGTTAATTGCTTGAACCGAACCAGTAGCATCTTCTTTCTTTACACTACCATAACCAATAACTACAACTTCTTCAAGTTGTTCCGCGTCCACTTCCATTGCCACATCAAGATTAGTAGAAGTACCTACTGAAATTTCTTGTGCTTTGTAACCAATGTAAGAGACAACTAGTACATCCTCACCGTCGGCCAAAGTAATTTTGAATTTACCATCAAAATCAGTTGTACCACCTTTAGTTGTACCTTTTACCAAAACAGCCACACCAGGTAGTGGGTCGCCATTCTCATCTACTACAGTACCACTTACAGATCTCTCTTGTGCAAAAGCAACTAAAGAGAATAAAAGAAGTAGCATCGTCGCAGCAAATTGCTTTGTAGAGTTAATGCTCATTTTCATACTTAAACAGTTAGACAAATAGACAAGTATTAAATTTAGATTATCATTTTATAACTATATATAGGTTAATTTTTTCTAATAGATCTTTATTTAAATATACAGTAATTAAAATTTCATCTTCATATAATACAATTTTCAAACAAACTTTGCGTCCGTTTGATAATGCAAAATAGCGACTATTATTTATACTACAAAGAAATATTTATTGACATTTTAAGTTTTTTTTTGACTAATTAAATTAAAATTATCTTCCGAAACCGATTTCAACAATAAAACCTCGTACGCTCTATTATTCCATATTTATATCATAATCGAAATTTTTATACTGTATTTTTTAATTTTTTTAAATTTTTATATGGTTTAATTGTAAATTAGTCACTTATAAACAAAACTTAAATATTTAAAAAAAACTAAACAATCCCAACCATTCATTTTTTAAAAAAAAGTTGATTTTTTTTTTCAACTCAACACGAAAAAACACAACATTTAAATTTATTAAATCTCCTCAATCGGTTGCGCAATTTTTTACAAAAAATTAAAAATGAGTAGGTGATTTCCCATCAATTGCATATATTTTCACATATCAGTACAATTTTTACTCTACTTATAGGAAAATTCAGCATGAGAAAAGCACAATACACGATGCAAGACATCGCGAATCAGCTTGGAATATCAAAGTCTACAGTTTCTAGAGCTTTAAAAAACCATCCCGATATTAGCCAAGAAACTAAGGATGCAGTAAACAAACTTGCTGAGGAAATGGACTATCAACCAAACTCTCTCGCATTAAGCTTAAGACATAAGAAATCTTTTGTTATTGGTATTATTGTTCCAGAAATTGTTCACGACTTTTTTGCCAATGTCATTTCTGGTGTACAATCAGTAGCATATGAAGAAGGATACAATGTAATGATCTGTATTTCTAATGAATCTCCGGAACAAGAAGAGGTTGATGTGAAAGCAATGTATTCGAGTAGAGTCGATGGGTTACTTATTTCTCTTTGCAAAGAAACCAAGAAATTAAAACACTTAGAAAGTATTGTTAACAAAGGTGTTCCTTTAGTGATGTTTGATAGGGTATCAGATAATCTAAATGTTAGTAAAGTGATTACTGACGATTTTCAAGGAGCTTTTGTTGCCACTGATCATTTAGTGAAACAAGGATGTAAAAAAATTGTCCATCTCAGTGGACCAGATAATTTATCAATTAGTTCTTTAAGGCTAAATGGATATAAAGATGCTTTAGCTAAAAATAACATCCCACTAGATGAAAATCTTATCATCCCATGCCCTGAAGGAACTCTTTCAGAAGCAAAAGATACTGTTAAAGACATTATTGAAAAGAATTTAGACTTCGATGGAATTTTTGCTAATAATGATGTTACAGCTATTGGTGCAATGAATGCCCTTAAAGAACTAGGCAAAAAAGTACCAGAAGATATTTCTATTGTTGGCTTTGGTGATTGGCGTTTATCTCAATTATTAGATCCACCATTATCTTCTATCGAACAATCAGGATTTGATATTGGTGTACAATCCGCTAAGATTTTATTTAAACAAATAAAGTCTGAAGAAAACGACATTGAATTCACTCCTGTTACAAAAGTGGTTCAAAACAATCTGATCGAGAGAAAATCAAGTCTTAAGTAATTCAATAGTTAAGACAATACTTATTAATAAATTAAGTAGTTTATAGGTCTATGTATTCATACAAACCCTATGAACTACTTTTTTTAATGAGTTTTTGAAAAACAATTTTTAGTATTCTACTATCCCTTTTGAACCCTTCCCCCCTGTTTTCTTTAGATTAATTAGAATAAACAAGCATTTTTTGAAATTATTAATCGTCTATATCAGCTAAGTAATATTAATCACTTATCTTGTATTATAATTTATTTACATGCATCATCATTGACTTTATGACATTAGAATTTGATGTGTATCATAAATTAAAGAATAAACTTTTTAATCATATAGTGAGATATAATCTAGCAAAATTATTTTGCACTTTTCATATGCACCGATTACTCTTTTGCTTCCTTTCTTTTCTTTTTTGTTCTGTAAGCATTTTTGGACAACAATACAATATATCCTCTTTTGGTATTCATGACGGTTTAAGTCAGAACAATTGCAATACTTTAATTAAAGCCAATAATGGTGCTATTCTTATTGGAACATTAGATGCAGGAATCAACATTAATAATGGGCAGTCATTTAATGTATTTGATGTACGCAATGGTTTATCTAATAATTTCGTCAATGATTTTGAGCTGGATGAAAGGGGTGGTATTTGGGTTGCTACCAATAATGGGTTGAACTATATATATAATCGAAAAATTAAAAGTTATATTGAGAATGACACCCAATCTTTTAGAGTACAGCAAATCGCATTTGATAAAAACCTTAAAACTGTTTGGGGAGTCACTCTAAACCATAAATTATTTAGACTGACCAGCTATTATAAGTTAGATGCATTTGAAGGCAATCCAAAATTAACGTACACTGCTATAGCTTCTGATGAAGATGGGTTGATTTGGGTAGGGACCAAAAGACAAGGCCTTTTTGTATACAAAGGGGATTCTATTGTACAACAATATAATATTCGTGACAACATCACTACTATTCAACACCTGTCCAACCAAAGAATTGCTTTAGGTACCACCGATGGTGTGGTAATATATAATAAGAAGAATTTTTCTAAAGGTGCTTTCAAAATATTAAAATCTAAGAAAGTAAGATGTATGGCCGAAGATTCACAAAAGAATTTATGGGTCGGTACTACTTTTAATGGGGTATATATTACTAAGGGGATAAAAATCAAAAGAAATATCTCTAAAGAGAACGGATTAGCACGTCAAATAAATGATATCGAAGAGGATGATGATGGAGGAATTTGGTTGGCAACTAAAAAAGGACTTTATCGATATAATAATGATATTTATACACTGTATGCTAAAAATTACAGTATTGCTTCTGATATTTTAGAAACTTATCAAAGTTTTGATACAACTACTGTACTTGGATCTGAAAGAGCTTTAACCTTTATCAAAAATGATAAATTCTCTGGAAAAGTTGCTTTACCGCTTAGTACAAGATCTCTTGACATCATTCAAGACAAAAAAGGAAGATATATTATTGGTTCTGACCACGGTGTTTATCGTCTTGAAAATGGATTTTGGAAAAACCTAACCCCCAAAGAGAAAAATGATATTAACGAATACCCTTCTACTTTCTTTGAGAAAAACAACTCTATTTATGTATGTGCTTTAAATCATATTTATGAAATAAAAGAGGATTCTTTAAAGGAAGTTATCAACTTAAATCAATATCTACAAAACTATAGAATTTCTAAAGGGGTGGTCTCTCCTATTGACAATAGCATCTGGCTAGGAACAATGGGTAAAGGTTTAGTGTATCTTGATACTGCATGGAATGTGAAAAAAATATTTCAGAAAAAAGATAAATCGATTCCAAGTCTTTATATCAACGATTTAAAATTTGATAAAGAAGGTCAGTTATGGATAGCTACCTCTGAGAGTGGAATTTGCAAGATTAGAGACATTAATTCTCCAGCAATTAGTTTTCAAGAAGAGAATTTATCTTCTACAAACATTCGAACGATTAATATTGACCAAAAAGGTAATATTTGGGCAGGTAGTAACACCTCTATAAACCATCTTATTTCATTGGAAAATGACATTGTTCGAATAGAAAGATATGGAGCAGACGAAGGATTTAGTGCTTTAGGTTATGAAAGAGGAAGTGGATCTATCGACCCTGAAGGCAACTTATGGTTTGGCACTGAGGATGGAGCAGTAAAGATCAACCCAAACCATCAGGTTTACAGCACAAAAACACCAAAGATTTTATATAAGAATGTTTTAGTATTTTCTGATAATATCCCTTGGGAAGACTATTCTGAAGGTATTGATCCTGATACGCATTTACCTATTAATGCTATTCTACCACCAGAATACAACCACCTCACTATCAACTTTGTTGGGATATCCATGAATGTCCCCAATAAGATTAAGTATCAGTGGAAATTAGAAGGATTTGACGATAACTTCTGTCCTCCTACATCAAATAATCAAGCCGTTTATACTAAACTTCCTCCAGGAGATTATAATTTCATTTTAAGAGCCGTAAATGCTGGAGGGGTAACTTCAGAAGACGAAAGGTCATTTTCTTTTAAAATTGACAAGCCTTTTTATCAAAAAAGAAGTGTGATAGCATTATTTACTCTCTCACTATTATTTATCATCTTTTATTTCTTTTACTATTACCTAAAACAAGAAAGAGATCAAAAAGAAATCTTACAGAAGAAAGTTGATGAACGAACTCGAGAAATTGTAAAAGCGAGAGAAAGAGTAGAAAAGACCAAAAATGAAATAGAGCAAAAAAGTGAAGAATTAGAAGTCATCAATACTAAAGTTCGAAAAAGTATCCAATATGCAGCTACTATACAAAAAGCACTTATTGGATGTGATCATCATTTTGTTGACTTATTTCCAAGATCATTTAACCTTACTATTACAAAAAGTGAAGTGACCGGTGATTTTGTATGGATGCATGAAAATGATAAATATATTTTTCTATTACTAATTGACTGTACTAATCATGGTGTTCCTGCTGCATTGATCTCTATTGTAGGAAATCAATTACTTGAACAAATCATTCATGATAACGAAAATATCACTGGTGCAGAACTTTTAACAAAATTGGATTCCTCTCTAAAAGAGGCACTTAAAATAGATGCCAACACCTTAATTAGTGATGGAATGGATATCGCTTGCTGTCGTTTTGAAAAAGGCACAAGAAAAATTAATTTTGCAGGAGCAAGACGACCGCTCATTATCATAGAAAATGGAGAATTAAGAACAATCAAGAGTAATTTTTGTAGTATTGGAATTGTTTTTAATGATGTTACCCCTCAGTTTGATAACATTGATTTCGAATTAAACGAGGAAGCAACGATTTATTTATTTTCTGATGGATTTGCAAATCAGTTTAATGCGGAAGGAGAAAAATTCAAAAAAGTACAATTCAAAAAGTTACTTATTGAAGTATCTTCTTTACCTATGGCTGAACAATGTAAAAAGCTACATCAAATTTTCCATGATTGGAAAGAAGGTGTAGAGCAAGATGATGACATGATGGTTGTTGGGTTCAAATATGATACAAACTATGCTGAAAGCGAAAGGGATCACAAAATCATACGGGAAGTTGAACGTTCTTAAAGGCATCGATTTAGAGATTCATGCCAATGAAATTGTTTCAATTATGGGTGCTTCGGGAGCCGGAAAAAGTACACTACTCCAAATTTTAGGAACATTGGACACGCCAAAGGAAGGCAGTGTTTGGATTGACAATGAAGATGTTACTAAATTAAATGGTGATAAATTGGCTCAATTTAGAAATGAAAAGATTGGATTTGTCTTTCAATTTCATAACTTATTACCTGAGTTTTCTGCTCTTGAAAATGTTTGCATGCCTGCACTCATTGCTGGAAAAGAACTTGAGGAGGTAAAAGACAAAGGTGTTCAACTGATGAAAATGCTGAACATTGGTCATAGAACAGACCACAAACCATCTGAAATGTCGGGTGGCGAACAACAAAGATGTGCTATTGCTCGAGCTTTAATCAACGATCCTTTGATCATTTTTGCAGATGAGCCAAGTGGTAATTTAGACTCTGAAAATGCTGAGGGATTACATCAATTATTTCTTGAATTAAGAGATAATTTCAATCAGACATTTGTGATTGTAACACATAATAAAGAATTGGCAAAGAAAGCAGATAGACAGCTTTGGATGAGAGATGGTATTATCGAAAATATGGTTACTGAATAAGCTTAATCATCATTATATTAGATCATCATACCACATTAACATAGGACATAATATACATGCTATTGCTCTTTTAGGTATGTATTTTTTGAATGGATAAAGAAAATCCCGTACATAACGATCAACAGAAATCTAAGAATGATTTACCAAAGAAAGCCAAATCTTTAGGAAGAAGAGTGGCCAATGCAGTCTTATACTCTTTTATTGGCTTAATTGTTCTTCTTTTTATCATTTTTGGGGTGGTTCATGTTGCCTTAAATAATTATGCAGAAGAAATTGTTGGTGAAATTGTACTGAAAAAAGGAGTTGCAACAGCTACAAAAAATAAATATTCTGTACAATATGATGATCTTGATGTTAAGCTTATTGCTGGTTGGTCAATACATGATTTTTTATCTAGTGGGTCTATTACATTAAACAATGTACGGTTTATTCCTGACAGTGTATTTGTTGCAAAAAATGATAGTCTTCCATGGAATCAAAAAGAAAATCTAATTGATATTCATGCCCAAAACATCAATCTTCAAAATATTTCATTACTAAGAGCTGTATTTCAAAAAGAAATTTATGTCGGCAATATTGTCTTTAATGGTATTGAAGCTGAAATACATAAATATAAGTTCGGTAAAGTTGAAGAAACCAAATTAAAGGATACAGATAAAGAAAAGTTTGAAGGGCTAAAAAAGTTTTTTGTTAAACAGAAAAAGAATTTCAATCGTTATCGCATTGGAAATATTGAGATCATTGATTCTAAAATTGATTTCATAGATCACACTAAGAGCACTGAACAACAAGTTAATATTGGAAAATTAGATACAAAAATAAATGATGTGTATCTAGATTCTTCGACTCTTTATCAAGAATTGGTTCCGTTCCATGTAGGTGCTTTAGAGTTTGAGTCTCAAGACTTAAAATTAGAATTAGAAAAGTCCCCTATCGGAATATCATTAAGGAAATTCTATTTTTCATCTTATGATAGTTCACTTACAGTTTATAATACCTCATTATATAAAATTTCAGACAAGAAAACTCCTATATCAGGTGCTACAATTCCCCTTTTATCTTTGGAAGGCATCGATATAAAGAGTTTCCTTTATGATAGTATTGTAGATATAAGAAGAATAGAAGTATCGCAGCCTAGGGTTGAATTAAACTTAGGATCAACTGGAAATAAAAAGAAGCTAAAGAAAAAGAAATCAGAACCTCTACCTCCTTTTATCAAATATATTCATGTTCAAGAGTTTAGCTTAAACAATGCTAATGTGCCTTTAGAGAGTCCGTCACTAGGCAAAAGAGAAATCAAAGACTTCTCCACTCATATTAATGATATTACAGTTAATAACTCGACTTTAAAAAATAAAATTCCTTTACTTTTTTCTCAATTTGATTTTGTATTAAAGAATCAATCTTGGAGTTTAAATAATGGACATTATGTTAGCGTTGGAAGTGTTCATTATCACTCAAAGTATCAAAATTTAAGGGTATATCGACCATATTATGCTCCCTATCGTATTTCAAATGAAGTTGGTGAAAATGCAAAAATAAAAGCATCGGCCAAAAGCTTGAAAATGGCTAAAGTGGACTATCGCACTTTTTTACAACAACCACTTGATAGTCTTTTGGCATTGAATACCATGGAGCTAAATCAACCAAATGTAGAAGTTTGGTTACCTAAGAAGAAAGAAAAAAGTAAGAAAACACAAACCCCAAGAAAGTATCAATTTATTAAAATAAACAGTACTTCAATTAATAAGGCAAAAGTTACCTTACACCTTCCTGAAGACTCTTTATATAACGATAAGAAAGTAGCAGTACAAAACTTCAAACTTCATCTTGATACTTTACTATTGCCTATTCATGATCCTTTAAATTTTAAAGTAAGTAATGGTGATGTTAAACTCTATGATGTACAAGTTGAAGATGTTGTCGATTATGATATTATTCTTGATAAAGCCGCATTTACATTAGCAGATTCATCTTTTGAAGTACATGGTGTAAATATTTCAAGTCAACATACCGAGAACAACAAAGTAAAAATAAACACATTTGTAGATGTGGTTTTTATCGAACAAATCTCATGGAGAAAGTTTTTAGCGACTGATTCTTTAAGTGTTGAGCGAATTTTTATTGACATACCAAGTGCTGATATTAATCTACCTCTAAAACAATTACAAGAAGAGGCAGACGCTACGAAGATAAAAGAAACATTTGTAGAGAATAAGCCAAAGAAGACGCCTTTTAAGCATCTTCAAATCAATCAATTTATCTTCTTAAAAGGACCTCTATCTGTATACAATCCTGATCAATCACTATTGGTTCAGAGTAATTCTTCTGGCATTACTATGGATAATTTTAGGCTGGATAAGGACTCTATCAACTGGGATGAGTTGACTTTCCAATTACATGATCTTTACTTTCCTTTTGAAAAAATTCATCATCAAGCCCGAGTTTCTGAAGTTAAATTAAAATCTTCTACGCAAGATTTAATAATAGATGGTTTAACCATCACGCCAACAAATGAAAAATTAAATAAAAACTATCACCTTCTTTGTGGTATCAATGAAATCAATGTAAAAGGAATTGACTATCATCTACTTACTAATTTAAAACAAGTAGTTGCAGATGAGATAAATATTGATGGCTTAAGAGGAATTATTTCAATCAATTTACCTCAAAAAGATAGTACTAAAGTAGAAAAGAAACCTAAAGTAAAAGAAAAGAAACCATTACCTCTTCAATACATTAATGTTGGGAAAATTAATTTAACCGCAGATGATATTGCATTATTGGTAAATAACGGACCTCAAAAAAATAATTTTGTCACATTTTATGGTGGTGAATTTCAACTAAGCAAGATCAAATCTTATCCTGATAGTGTAAATCATATTGGGGATATACGTCCAGAAGACTTTTATGTCACTTTTAAAGGGTTGCAATTAGAAAGTGATGAAAACCCTATGAAAATCACCTCCTCACTTTTTGTTGCTGATAGTAAAGGCGATAGTTTATATTTAAAAAATACGAATTTTACTCCTAAAATGGCCTTTCAAAATGTAGCTAATTTAGATTCAGTAATGTCATTAGCTATCGGTGATTTAAAATTGAAGGGTGCAGGAATTAAACCTTTACTTTTTGAGAAGAAAATTGATGTAGATTCTGTTTTGGGTAAAAACATCTATTACATCACTCCTGCAAAACGAAAGAAGAAAGAAGTGAAAGAGGGAACTTTTGCTGAAAAGAATTTCCCTAAAGAAAAAATAGAAGACCTTCTTACTAAGTTTACATCAATTCATGTTGGTTATATAGATATTGACAGCAGTCAAATAAGTTTTAGGTCGCCAAAACAGACCAATACTTACTCTCGATTGATGGAAAGAGAAAAATCTACTGTTGTTCTAAAACAATCCAACATCACACAAGCTAAAGTAAAACGAAAATCAGAAAGAATTAGAAGGAAAACCAAGCTTTCAAAAGATGAAAAACTTGATCTAATTAATCAAATACTAAAAGATACTATAGGTCAAACTGTTGAAATTTACCCTTTGATTCCTACGGTACTAGATACTGCAGTGGTAAAAACACATAAAGAATCTTTACTTGCTCGATCTTCAGAAAACTCTTTAAAGAATATACATGTCACTCTTAAAGAATTCGATATCAACCAAGAATTACTACAAAAAGAATATTATGTTGGTTTAAAAAGTGCAGTTGCCCAAGTTGGAAAAAACTCTATCAACTTAAGTAATGGCATGTATTCTATCAATTTCGATTCACTTAGTTATAATTCTC